>JAXMGN010000004.1:0-104429 GCA_046347205.1 Pseudomonadales bacterium | reverse complement strand
TTCAGTCTATTGAATGACATACATACAATGGAGCGCGTCACTTCTACCCAATCAACCGGACGCTCACCCGCTGCGCGGGTTCGCGCCGGTTACCTCAAGCGTTAGGCAATCAATTCGGAGATCTTATGAAATATTTAGTGCTAATAGCTTTCTCACTAGATAAAAATGGTAATTTTAGAGCCTTGGGCGCAGGAACCAAAAGTTGCGGGGCTTTTGTAGAAGATTACCAGGAAGACGGGTGGGGAAAACTAATTAACAGTGCCTGGGTTGGAGGCTATTTTACAGCGATAAACGAACATCTATATCTAGGAGAAAATGTAGCAAACGAAACAGATTCAGCAGCAAGAAATTTGTTGATTTACAATTATTGCAAACAAAATCCACTTGACAGTTTACAATCTGCAACATCTTATATTTTTAAACTATTATTAAGCAGATAAGATGGTCAAACGCTCTACTTTTGAGAACTGTGAAGATGGGATGAATAACAATTTTCCAGTAGGATGCAGTGTCAGGCTTCGCCTGATCTGCGCGCGTAAGCTTAGGTATTAGGGTGGGAGCAGTATGAGCATACTGAAATTTAGAATTCTTTTGGTGCTGGAACTATCAAGCAGTTTGATTAGTGGTTTGTTCAGTTGGTTTGCAAGTCCGAGCTTGATGGAAGTTTATGATTATGCGGAAACTTTTGATCCGGTGTTAAGCGAAACACAAGAATTGCTTTTTCTAGCATATCTATTATTGGCATTAATTCTAATGCTCATTAGTTTTTTTGGTCTGTTTTTTCTTAAAAATTGGGCGCGCTATCTTTATTTAGGTCTTTTGGTTTTTGTAATTCCATTCTATTTTCTATCTGGTATTTCTGTATCAAGTCCAGTCGAAAAAATTTTCAGTGACTTTTCTACATGGTGTAATGGGGCAGTTATCGCAATTATGTTTTTTTCTCCATTTAAGAATGAATTTAATAAAGTACTCTAACAAGTCGTATATGGACTTCTCCTGCAAGCGGTGAATAAAACCTTTTTAACAGCGTCGATGTAGCGGTTGCATGTCATACACGCTGGCCATTCTGTAATTCGCACGACGGGAGCCAAGCGCTCAAGCGATCACAAGGATCAGAATTGTTATCGGCTTTTCCCATCGACGGACTCGCCGTTTCGACAGACTGTTGTTGTTCACCACAACCACAAGAACACGGCATTGTTTTTCTCTTAATTAACTTACTTTTTAATGTCAGTGCAAAATTACCGTTGAAGCGGCGCTCGTGGCACCACACTGCCCAACAGATGCGCACCATTTTAGTGGCCAGCGCGACTGTGGCTTTGTTGAAGCCGATGCGGTCAGCACACTGTACCGCCCAGTGTTGCAACACGGTGAGTTTCTCTGGCGTTCGTGTGGCACAGCGTTTCGCTGCCAGCAGCGCGGATCGCGCACCGTGCGTGAGTAACAGTGTTGCCTTGTCGGCTAATACTGCCGAGTTGTCGTCGCGCGCCGCTTTCGCCACTTGAAATACGTCCCTTGTCAAATTCACCACAATGCATTTACAGTGCTGGGAAAATTTCCTTTATTGACGACAGATTCACCAGCCTTAGCCAATTGCCCGAGAATCTATAGGAGAATCGCACTCATGTTGAAACACATGTGGTTCAGGTTGAAGAGGATGTGGTTCTTGCTTCTGTTCTGCATCGCGGTGGGGTCTATGTTATGGATTTCAATTCAAATAGCCACTGATTCCTGGCTGTGGGAAGTCTTGTTGTGTCAGCTAATCTTTAGTCTTGGCGTGGGGTGGTATTCCTACATGTCACTATTCTCCCCACGTGCCAAAGAGGAAAGGCATGAGGAAGAAAGGCATGAGGAAGAAAGGCATGAAGCTGAACAACACAGCAATGATCAGTCTTGGACACCTGTTGCTGTTGTGGCGATGACTCCAATAGCAGCATACATGGGTATAACAAAGGGTCAGCTTCTTATTTTATTGTTGGCTGGCTCTGCCATGGTCATCGTGGTCATAATACTCACTTTCTGGTTAAAAAGGAGATGATGATCAACAAGGTGCTCCTGCGGACGGCCTTCGCTCCGCTCCGGCAAACTCGCCCTATAACTCCATGACACGCAATCGATATTTTTTATATCTAGATATATTGGGATTCTCTGACTTGGTAAAAGAGAAAAATGGATCTGTTATTCATGATCTTTATGAAGTGATTGCCAGCATCAATGCTCATCGACATAATGCTTTTAAAGTGATTGTTTTTTCTGATACTGTTATCGTTTATAACATTAACAACGGTAATGATATCGAAGACTCTCGATATTTCATCATGTTTTTGTGCGAGTTTGTCAAAGACTTAATGTATAGACTTACTGGGCGAGGGATATTTTTTAGGGCGGTTATAAACTACGGGGATTTTACGCACTACGAACTAAATGGTATTCCGTGTTTTTTTGGAAATACTCTTATTGAGGCCTTTCGGTCGGAAAAAGAACTTAAAGCTATTGGTCTTTTTATCCATAAAGATATTTCTAGTAGTTGCGATATTTTTAAATTCCTTGAATTTAATGAAAACTATCACTTCGTCTACGTGACAAAAACTCTGACAGAAATCGAATATTTTGGAACTGATGGATATCCACTACCGGCAGAGCTAATTAGCCACGCAGGATCTGAGTGGAATGTTTACCCTGAAATATCACATTTATCCTGTATGCTGTCAGGCTCTATGAACACAAAATTTTGTGAAACCGTTCGGAAAAAATATGCAGCATCATGGGAAATGTATTGTCGTTATTATCCCAATATTACTAAGCAGCTTGCTGCCAGCAATAATGATGTCTGTTCAATCTCCCCGTCAGTAAACTGGCAGCCAGTGATTGAGCGCCACCCAGATAGTTATAGTTACGCAATTCAGTCTCGTGTCGAATTCTAACAATATACCTGTGAATTCCTCCTACAAGTGATGAATAAACTTTTTTACAATGTTGACAGTATGATTGCATTAAAAATAGTGCAAGAGGAGTCTACTACAGCATTCAAGCATGCCGCACTACGCTTGGAAAACTGCATCTCTCTCATCGAACATCTCTGTTGCAGGCGATAACACAAGAATGAAACAGATAGCGATATTAATAACCCTTGTAGGTTCTTTGGTTGGCTCTGGTTGTGATTACCATTCAGCTGACAGCTCAGCAAGTTTGTATCAATCAGGTTTATCCGCTTACGACGATAAAAATTACTCGGTCGCATTTAAGGCTTTTACGGAATCAGCCGAGCAGGGAAATGCCAAAGCGCAAAGCTATCTTGGACTCATGTATTTTCTTGGCGAAGGGGTTCCCAGGAACACCTCACAGGCGATGGCGTGGCTTCGCAAAGCCGCCGAGCAGGGAGACGCTGAAGCGCAGTTCGCACTTGGAGGCATGTATGAGACTGGCAAAGGGGGGCTCAAGGACACCTCACTGGCGGCGGCGTGGTATCACAAGGCCGCCAAGCAGGGAGACGTCGACGCACAGTACGCCCTTGGAGCCATGTATAAGGCTGGCGAAGGGGTTAGTAAGGACGCCTCACAGGCTGTAGCGTGGTATCGCAGGGCCGCCGAGCAGGGAAATGCCAAAGCGCAAATCCAACTTGGAGCCATGTATGAGACTGGCGAAGGGGTTACCAAGGACGCCTCGCAGGCGGTAGCGTGGTATCGCAAAGCCGCCGAGCAGGGAGACGCTGAAGCGCAGTACCTCCTTGGAGGCATGTATGAGACTGGCGAAGGGGTTACCAAGGACGCATCACAGGCGGTAGCGTGGTATCGCAAGGCCGCCGAGCAGGGAGACGCTGAAGCGCAGTACCTCCTTGGAGGCATGTATATCACTGGTGCAGTGGTTCTCAAGGACACTTCACAGGCGGCGGGCTGGTATCACAAGGCCGCCGAGCAGGGAAACGCTAATGCGCAGTTCATACTGGGAGTCATGTATGAAGCTGGCACAGGGGTTCCCGAGGATTATGTTCAAGCTGCCAAATGGCTCTACTTAGCTAAGGCCAATGGAGCAAAAGAGAAGCTAGATGAAGACATTCAGTCAATTGAGCTAAAAATGTCCCATCAACAGATCGAGCAGGCGCAGGCTTTGGCTACTGAGTGGTGGCAGAATCATCACAAATAAAAGCGTTACTAACAAGCGTATTTTTACCAATATCCACGCCAACATTTCTTTCACTGCGCTCTATGTTGCTGTTGACTGCTGAGTTCATAACTCACCCTTGCGACATTCGGATTCGAGGCCTATTAGACTGTTCGAGTTAAAAGTAGAATCAGCAAAGCCCTCTAGTAATCCTCCCTGCTTTCCAGCGTTAAGTTGCGGAAATTACCATGAAACGATTCGTGTTATTGGCAATACTGATAATAAGTGCATTCAATGCTAGCGCTGGTCAGCGAGTCGAAATTTGTGCAACATATATGCAGAAATATGGCTGGTCAAAGATCTACACAGTTGAAGCTAACCTCATGTTGGGCAACGAATTAAATGTAGCTACACAAACATTTGATTACCAACCCTATTCAAAGTATGTGGTCATTTTTTGGGCACAAGGGCAAGCTAGCATCATTGAGTTATCAATGCCTTATTTAAATGCTTTTCCCTCAGTAGGTGAAGATCAGCAGGGTAGAACATGGAAAGTTGCGATAATGGGGGCGTCATGCCTTTACATGTAAGCAACCTAACAAGCGATTCTTCCTGCAAGCAATAAATACAATTTTTTAACAGCGTCGATTCAGCTTTTCCCGTCGATGAGCTGCTGTTACTCACCACAACCACAAGGCCGGTTTGTTTTCCTCATAATTAACTTCTTTTAGTGTCAGTGTTCTGCTTTAAAAACAGATTTTACACAAGCAATAGCACAGTACACACCACTGGCAGCAGGGATAAAGAAAAACATGATGCCGCCTTGCAAATACTCAATTATGGTATCAAGTGGAGCTATAGATATTTGTGATCCGTGAACAATGAAGTAATAGATCGGTAAAAAACACCACGCAAAACATGAAGCGCTGGCCAAGGTGTAGCCCAATTGTTTTTTTAGTTTTATAGCAACGACGGTACTTAGGTAAGGCAGTATGAATACAATCAGCTCAATCAGATCCTGAACCTTGCCCACAAGACTTTCAAGTGCATGCCCCGTTTGGAAGAGCGCCAACACTTCTTCCGTATGAAAATTTCTGAAAATACTTACCACAAACAGCGAGAAGAAAAAGATTACAACCGTCAAATTCAATCCCAACAAGATCGAACCGACACTTACTTTATGTTTTTCCATGCAATCCTCCAGTCAGCATAAAACCCACAATCATTAAAACATTATTTGATACACGCAGCACAGCAGTAACAGTCTCGGAGAAATGAAATGAAAATATGGTGCAAGTCTTGCGGTCATTCTGAAACCACGAACAAGGATTTTTGGGTCAAACTGATTGGGGCTGCTGCACCCGTCGGTGGCTTTTGGGCGTGGGTAACCTTCTTCTTTGCAGGCACCGGGCTGGCGATGCCTATTTGTTTGGCTATGGTCGCTGGTGGTGTGGGGATGCTCGTCTACAAAGATAAAATTGTTAAGTGGATCACGGATAAGGGCTATAACTGTCCGCGATGCGGGAAGAGAGATTGGGAACTGGTCGAAGACGACTGACGATTTATGACAAGCAAAAAAAACAGCCACCTACCCCGCTTTACTGGGTAGGTGCTGCTCTGCTGCTTACCGTTAGGCGTGCACCACAAACCGCCTACTCCCTGCCTTGTTTTTCTTCCAAGACACTTCACCCGCAGTAAACACACTTCTGCTCGCTTCGCCCATTTTTTCTTGCAAGGTTTGCTTGTACAGATCTTCCCGCTGCTGGGCTTGTGCAATGGTGTCGCGTGCTGCTAACAAATCAGTAAACACTTGGCACAGGTGTGAATCTTCCGTGAGATCCAATACATCACCGCTGTCGTTCGGGTAGAGGTATTTGAGCGCTCTGCCGGAGGAATCAGAGCCATCCACGGGTGGCGGTGTATCCGTTTCGACGCAATGCCAAAATTGCCGTTCCAGTGCGATCAGTTTTTCAATCAAGGCTTCATCGCGTTCAATGCGATAAATTTTGATTTCCTGTCCGCAAAGCAACACGCACACATCGGCGGCTTGTTTTCCTGTCACGGCCAGTTGGTGTTGCACTTGGCACTGCACATATTCCGGCACACCATCGCGCCAATGTTTGGCTCCCCACTCACCCGCTGTTTTGCATTCCAAAATTTGTACATCACTGTTGTGCGTGACGGTGTAATCCAAATTCGCCAGCATCCAGTGTTTGTCGGCATCGGGGTGTTGCAACACGGCATTCACTTTGCGCACTTTGTTGCCGGTGCGTTTAGTGTAATGCTGCGCCACAATCGGCTCGAGGATATTGCCCCAATACATCGGCGACGATTCATCATCGGGATTGGGTTTTGGCATATCGCTGTCGCGACCGGTTTTGATCAACCACAGTTCTAAAGGCGATTGGTACGGGCTAATGCCCACCGCTGCTGCGGCATCACTGGCACCAATGCCTTGTTTGCGTACATCGAGCCATGTTTCGCGCGGCATGGCTTGTGTGGAGACTAACTGCAAAGCACCGTGTCGATGCCGTTTTATTTGTTGCGTTTGCATCATGTGTTTCCTCAACATAAAAAAAGCCCGCTGATGGCTCAGTCGGGCTTGGGGTGGATGTGATGTGGTTAAGCTATGTTTCTTAGTGCAACCCTGCACTGTGGTCGATGTGAGTGTGACGGTGTATGCGTGCGTGCTGTTCGCTGTGAAAAAAGTCGTCAATCAAATCGCGCACAAAGGTTTGTACAAAATCCCGTGGTGGCAAGCTGCCTTGGTTGAGTAATAAATAATCGCCAAGGATGGTACCCAAGGGTGCAATCACTTCGTACTCAAATACGCCAGGAAATTGCGCTTCATACCAACGCGGTTCAATTTGTCGCCACACTTCCGGCAAATACGCACACACGGCTGCCATTAAATCAACGCGGCCTTGATTCCAATGCCGCAACACTTCCGTTTCTCTGGTGGTATTTTTTGCACACACCCATACACCTTCGTACAAAAAAGCACCCCAGATCGCCGCCACATTGGCGGGAATGGGTTTTAGTTTTTCCATGGTTCTCTCCTGAAAAAATAAACCCCAGTGAGCGAACTCAACTGGGGTTCCGTTTTTGTTGATGACAGGTACTCATGCCGCCATGGCATAAGCCAAGTCCAATGCATTTTGTTTAATTACCGCACCGGCGCCAAACCACGCGGAATCCAAACGGTTATCGGCACTGTGAGCGCGGCGTTCGTGATCGACAAACTCTGTCACGGCATTGAGCAAGCCGTAAGCCGTGCCTTTGGCAGATACCATTTCCGCCCCGCGCCCACGCCCGTCAAACAACTCCAGTGCTTTAGCCATGGCGCGTTCATTGGTTTTGGCGAACACCGGTTTGTGTGTGGATTTGCTGGGTTCACTGAAGACGCGCAAGAAAAAGTTTTCTGCTTCTTTGGCGCTGACTTTGCGTTCAGCTAACGTTTTCATGCGGTACATGAATTGATCCCAACCGGATACCGAAATCCCCAACTGTTGTTTCACCGCTTGTGCATCAAACTTCGTGTTGTGTGGGACTTTGACGCAGCCACGGTTATCACCCAAAGCCACCGCTAAAGTGTTATTGCACACCACGCGAATACTCGTGAACTGCGCCGTTGTTGCCAGCGTGCCATCGCAAGCGGTCGCCAACAAAATATAGCCGTTGGTGACATCTTTGCCTTTGAGTGCAAAATCCTGACCGGTTTTAGCCAACGCCCAAAATTTCTTGCCGCCTTTTAAAACACCGGCTGTTTCCAGTTCAAAACCAGACACTTCGGTGAGATCACGATAAAACTCCAAAATCTCACGCGGTTGCACCACTTGGTAACGATTGCTTACGACAGAAAGTGGTGCGTGTGTATCTGAGCGATACAACACTTTGTTGTCATCAAACGACAAGATTTCACCAAAGCGATTGCCTTGTTTGCCTGTGACAAAACGCACGGGGGAATCCAAAATATCCCAATCCATGCCAGCTTGTTTTGCCCATACATCCAAGGATTGACGAGGAGCCAAAGCATTACCTAAACCATGCCAAGGCGTTTGACCGACATAGGCCATGTTTTCTACGAGATGTGCCATAAGAATTTCTCCAAAAATGAAACACGCAAAAAAACCTCACCGGACCATTCCAGCAAGGTGTTGTTGATGTAAAAAGATTGATTAGGGTTCGAACGGAAATGACGGTGGATCGTCGTGCAAGCTAAAAACAAACTGACACGACAAGCATTGATAGTTATCCAGCACGTTGTTATCGATGGCTTCACCGAGCGCAATACCCGCAGAGCCACCTGCTAGCGCACCGATAAAACCGCCGATGATGGCGCCGGCAATACCGCCGATGACTGTGCCTGGCGGCCCTGCAATCATGCTGGCAGCGACACTACCGAGACGCGCGCCGCTGAGTGCTGCCGAATAACCGCCATAACCACCCGCCACCGCACCAATAGCGCCACCCGTGCGACGCGCATAGTTGCGGGTAACGATTTGCTCTGATTGGCATTGAGGGCATAGCAATGACATAAAAAGTCTCCCTGTGAGTGAATGTCATTGCTGTGATATATGCCTGAAATTATTTCGAGTGCATCCTGAGAAATATTTCAAAAATTTTTACGACAGCACCGTGCCACTGCGCAGATCGTCGTCCTCCATCCTGACATACACTTCTTCACCGGTAGAGGTAATGATTTTGCGGTAGCGCGGTGTTTTGGTTTTCACTTCAATGCCAGCTGTTTTCGTAAACAAGTAAGCCAGACCGAAGAACACCAACGCAACAGCAAAGAGCAGCCTAAAACGGATGATCATCGCGATAGCCACGACAACTAAAACAGCTACCGCTAGAATGCCTATGAAGCAAAGCCAAATCGAAAATAGCTTTCCCAATACTTTTAAAACGCCCATGATTGCCTCCCATTAACGTTGACCATGAGTCCAAGCACCCATATTGGTTTCAACATCCATCTTGATAAAGTTGCAATTTTTTAACAGCGGAATCGTCAATGCATCACCCATATTAAGATTGCTGCGTTTTTTGCCATCTCTCGAAGTGCTTGCATCAAAGTGAAAGCACTTATTGCTGCCTTCATTAACTGTGACTTTATACACCTGTAGCCCATTTACTTTAGAAATGATGCGCATTACGTTGTAAACGATTGGATGCACGTCAGTGCCTTCCACTTCTGTTGCTGTAGCCACTTGGTAAGGCGGTTCGGATGATTGCTGAGAAGGCTGTTGCTGCTGCTCTGGCTGCGTTTGATTAAATGTTTTAGGGTTTAGACCAATAATTTCACCATTTGCGTTGTATACAAATAATGGCGTTTCACTAGCGCCTTTATCGTTGGCAACAGGGAGGTAACGATAAAGCATTCCTTGTTCTTCGCTCATAACACGGCCATCTGTCAATGTGACATCACATACAGCGGATCCCGGCATACATTCGATATCAACAACATCGTCGTTAACACCTTTTGCGACTGGCTCTGCATATACCGCCACAGAAAATCCTAGTAATACGATTGCTGCTATTGCTTTTTTCATCGGCAAATCCTCTTTTTGGATAAAGACAGCTTCCCACCTCAAAGCGACAATACAAGTCGCACTAGCTATGAAAGATGAGAAACTGATTCGGACAAAAAAATAGCAAGCGCGAAGCTTGCTATTCAATGTGGTGATATATATTTAAACGAATTTTCATTTCAATAAGATTTTATTCGCTAAAACCATCACTAAGTGATGTCCATGACTGGCAATCATTAACACCGCTTGCAACAGGGATCTCACAAATCTCATCAATCCTAGATTTATAGGCATCAATGACACACTCCTTAGTAGCACAAGCATTGCGCTTTACCATCCAAGCTTTTTGCTCATCTTTTGTCGATTTCTTTCCTGCCTCATCAAAGCCATATTCATCACCGAACAGAGCTTTGTAGTTATGGCTCAATATTCCATCCAAATTTCCAATGTAAGTATCAGAACAAATCATCTTCTCAATGCTGGTTGCCGCCTTCGCACAATCAAAACTTGGCCCAGGTAAAATCACGCTACTAGGCTCTTTGTCTGACTTAATTTGTAAAGATTCTGATGCGGTAGTCTGGCCAAATGGCCGCTCGTCAACTTTGCTGTCATCAACAGAAGACATAGATTTTTCGCTTAAAACACCAGTAGCGGAATTATAACTTTTATCGACCACCACTCCATTACTGTAAATAATTTCATGCAACAACACTCCGCCACTATATTCTTTTTGCGGCCCATCAAAAACAAGGTTATCTGCCTGATCCGCATATAACGTATCAAGATCCGGCATTACTGCTTCCCCTGTAGAGCTTTTCCGGATTACCACCCTAGATTCAGATACGGGAACGCCTCCTTTTGTTTTCTTTACTAGCCTTTCAATAATGTACCCATTTTTCCAAGTTGTCTCTGACATAACACTATTGCCAATTTCATCGGTATATTCATTTTTTTCCAATCCATTTTTTCCAAATTTTATTTTTCCTCCCGACATCACAGGAACCAGAGACACCTCACTTAGCACCTTACCTTTATAGTAAACTCTATCAAATCCACCTTTTGGAACTCCATCGTCATCATATTTTTTTTGCCTTAAAATCTGATCCCCGCTATAGAATTCTGTGTGGATACCTATTGGCTTTCCTTCCTTGAACGCAGATTCATTTCGCAAAGTGCGATCCTTTGGATTGTCAGCAGAAAACAAGTACACCTTTTTAGAGCCGTCTAGCAAACCAGCTTTCCAATTTTCTTCTATAATCGTACCCTTGCCAACAAAACCAGACTTCCCTCCATCCTTTTCTTCTATTCCGGCCGTAAGAAATGTGGAAGTTTTTCCAGTCTTCTTTCCATCTTTCCAATCAAGATCTGAAATAACCTCATCCGGCGCAAATAATTTCAATAAGATGGGATTTTTAATTTCATTTGCCATAAATATTTTTTGCTGTCCATGCAGCTTTCCAGCTGCATAATTTTCAACCACTGCTTTCTCTCCTGTCTCAGGATTAAAAACAACATTTTCCCCATCCTTTTTCCCATCTTTGAGGCTTGTCTCAAAAATCAATTTTCCATTCTTATCACTCCATAACTTTCTTACCCCATTTAGCAATCCATTTTTGTATTCAATTTCAGCCACCTTATTTCCTTTTAATTGGCAGACTTTTTTTCCATCGTATTTTCCGTGCACCACTTCAGAGGTGCATATACTGCCTGATTGAACGTCTAAAATGGCTTTATATGTAAACGAGTCCTCATAAATTTCAGACATCAACAAAGGATCATCTTTGATAATACCCGTATATGGATCAGAGTCGTTCAGTTTGTACATTAATCCGTTAACAGATTGTATTTCCCTGTAATCAACTTCTTTACCGCACCCAAATAATCCAATGACCACCAAAACAACTGGCATCCAGCAAAATCTTTTCATTCTCTAATCTCCTGACTGTTATTCTCATGTACGCCCTTAAAACCAACGCACATCTCACTACGGTCGCCAACATCTCTGGGTCAGCCTAGAACGCCTAACAATTAAACTAATAGTTTCACCATAAACGCAACTATATGTTCAATCAGGTATGTAACCAGAATTTAAGGTTGCTCCCTATGGACGAAAAAGCCGCATTTTCAGCCCGCCTCAAGAAGGCCATGATCGCTGCAGGGTACGAACCCCGGCCTGCCGTGCTGGAAAAACAGTTCAACAGTCGGTATTGGGGAAAGTCACTGACATTTCAGGCGGTGTCTCGTTGGCTGAATGGCCAAGCCATTCCCTCTCAAGAAAAACTGCAAGTGTTGGCGGAGTGGTTGGCGGTTGAACCTCAGGCTCTACGCTATGGTGAAGAAACCATTCGTGCAGTGAAAGCCAAGAAAGACCGCTGGGCTACGATGGCTCCCGAAGATAGGGATTTAGTGGATTCTTTGCTGTCTCTGCCAATAGCCAAGAAAAAAATAATCAAGGAAGTGATTGTGGCGTTTGCGGGGCAGGGGAAATAGTTTTTTTATTTTTGGGGAGCATCTTTTGCTGTTTGCTTTGTGCAAACACGCGCATGTTTCAAAAAAATGCAGAAACAATTATTTGGACAAACTGCTCAAAGTCCGATACTGTCCATAGCAGTCTAAAGGGGTACAACCCGCTAAGAAAAGGAGTTACGACTCCTGTTTACGGTATTTTTTACGGTATCAATTTTCCATAATTTTTTGTTTTAGTTTGTAGATCAAAGTATTAGTATGCTGATTTGGTTCGCTCTTCCGCACCAATTAATGCTCCAACAGCTCTACACTAAAGCCCGCAGCTGCGGGCTTTTTTGTTTGGATACACGCCATGGCACTCCCCGACTACCCACGCAATCCACACTACGGCACCGGCGCTTACCGCCGCCGCATTCGCCTTGAGCAGCGCGATGGCGCGGTGTTCGGTGCGCTGGAAGACACCAACCACGGCTTCACCGTCACCGTAACGCACGATGGCGAGCGCGTCACGGCCATCGACGCACAGACCAAGCGCATACCCTACACCAGTTGCCCTGGCGCGGTGGAGCCTATCAAGGGCTACGTCGGCACCAGCATTCACGCCAGCCTGCGCGATCTCAATTTCCATATGCCACCTTCTTCCAACTGCACGCATTTGCTGGATTTAACGGTGATGGCGATACGCCACGCCGCCAGTACCAACCCCGTGCGGCAATGGGACATCACCGTGACCGATCAAACCGAAGCGCGCGATGCAATTTGCACCGTACTGCGCGACGGCAAACAGATTTTTCAGTGGCAGGCGCGCGATCTACAACTGACACAACCCACTGAATTTGCCGGCAATCCGTTCTATTTGGGCTTTGGCAAATGGGCAACCAAATGTTTTGAGGGCGATGAACTGGAGGCTGCTTTCATCCTGCAAAAAGGCTATTTCGTGTCGCTGGCGCGCTTTTTTGATGTGGAGCAAATGGCTGGCGAACCCGCTCTCGCCAGCCAAGAAGGCATGGGCGGCGCCTGCTATACCTACAGCCACCCCGCCATTGAACACGGCGTGCGTACGGCTGGCTGCGTGCGAGACTTTTCTGACTGCGAGGAAATGTTGCTGAAGTTTGTGTAGCCCCAAGGAACCATTGCTGCGCTGCCAAACTCTTATTTGCAACCTGCCTATCAATTACCTGTAGACAGCCAACACAGACAGCAGTATTTTCGCCACCGCACCACACCCCATACCCACACACGGAGATGTTTATGATTCGCAAGCTCGCCTTGATTGCTCTTCTGACTGCCACTTGCCAATTCGCTTTTGCAGACCAAGCCTTTGACGACAACCTCGCCAAAGCCAAAAAAGGTGATGCCACTGCGCAATTAACTGTAGGCAGCGCTTACCTGTACGGCCAAGGTGTTACCGCCAACTACGACACGGCCAGAAGTTGGTTTTTGAAATCTGCCGAGAAGGGCAACGCCGATGCACAGTACAACCTAGGCGTTCTCTATGACCTTGGTCAAGGCGTCAAACAAAATTACGCCACTGCCGCACTTTGGTATTCAAAAGCAGTAGCAAAAAAACATGCTCGCTCTGAATTTTTGCTTGGCGTGCTGTACGAAAATGGTCGAGGCGTCAAACAAAATTATAAAAAGGCTGCTGATCTCTATGCTAAATCTGCAGCGCAAGGTCAACCAGAAGCCAAACCTGCTGCTGATGCACTGGCACAAAAAATAGCGGAACAAGAAGCTGCAGCCAAAGCAAAAGCGGAAGAAGCCGCACAGAAAAAAGCAGCGCAGCACAAGAAAAAATAATTGGTGATGGCGACAATAAAAAAACCCGCAGCACCCACCGCTCGCGGGTTTTTTATTGCCTGTATTTTTCTGCACGCACTATTTCTCGCGGGTTGTTCTAGCCAACAAACTGCGCCAGAAGCAACATCCCCACTCGCTAGTGAAGTGGTTTTCAATGCCATGCAACAAGTGGGCAAGCCGTATCGCTACGGCGGCAGTTCGCCGCAAACAGGTTTTGATTGCAGCGGCCTGATTCACTACGCCTATCAAAATGCTACCGCTGTAGCCGTACCGCGCACTGTGAAATCTCTGTACGCCGCGCCCTACCCTCAAATTGAAAAAAGCCAACTGCAAGGCGGTGACGTGGTGATTTTTGCCACCGGCTGGCGCAACACACCGGATCACGCCGGCATCTATGTGGGCGAGCAGCGTTTTGTGCATGCACCCAGCAGCGGTGGTGCCGTGCGTATTGACTCACTAGCCAGCGATTACTGGAAAAATCGTTTTCTGATTGGCAAGCGCATCCTTATCGCGCACTAATTGTTTTACTATTCGTGCGCAGCACACTCTCTATAACAACGCATAACAAGGAGCCACACATGTTGACACCCCCTGCGCTACCCCCCCAAGCACTGCTCGCTGGAAAAATTGCTGTCGGTATCGGCTGGCTGATTGGCTTTGCTGGCTTCTTGTTGGTCGACGCTGGCTCCACTTTTCACACCATCGGCATCGGTTTATTGGTGTTTCTCGTGGGCAGTCATGCACTCGAACTGGTCATTTACGCCACCTTTTTAAGAGCGGCTAAAGCCACCGCAGTGGACTACAGCCAAGTGTTTTTATTTGGCATTTTTCACAGCGGTGGGATGCACATTTCCGACGCACATCACTGAGCGCGATACGCACAGAAACCGGGACGCGGCCCCACGACAGGGTGCTGACGGCAAGTGTCAGGGCGTTTGTCATACACCGTGCAGCGGCGTGACACACGATCCAAATACAGACAATCGCCGCTGGAATGCTGCGTGAGCGTAAAAATGCCGTCGCGTTGATGCACATGTTGAATCACGCCCGCCTTCAATAAACGCTTGCCAATGTTTTTTGCAGACTCATCACGATCAAACGCGTCGATCACCTCTAAACGCACCAAATCAGCCACGCGCACCTCTACCGGCAACTGGCAGCAGCCCGCCATACAGCTATCGCACAGGCCTTTGCGGTAGCGATGCCAAGTGTCTGTGCGCGCAATATCTGCGCCGTTTACGTTCATACCGTTTCCCCTAACGCGGCGCGCATGATACAAAGCCGCTCGCCCATTTTCTCACTCTGTTGCACACCATGAACACACACGCCTCTCTGCTCGGCTCACTCACACCGCAGCAATTTATTGACACCATTTGGCAACAGCAGCCTTGGTTAATACGCAACGCGCTCCCCGCTGCGATTGATATTGTCGATGGCAACGATCTTGCCGGTATCGCCTGCGAACCGGACAGCGATGCGCGGTTGGTCATCAGCACACCCGAACAAACCCATTGGCAGTGTGAATCCGCTCCTTTCAAAAGCAAACGCTTCAAAACTTTGCCCACTTCGCACTGGACTTTATTGGTGCAATCGGTCGATCACTGGATTCCCGAAGTGCAGGCACTACTGCAACACTTCCTGTTTTTACCGCGCTGGCGATTGGACGACATCATGATCAGCTACGCAGTTGATGGCGGCGGCGTGGGACCACACTTCGATTATTACGACGTGTTTTTGATTCAAGCATCGGGGCAGCGTCGCTGGCAAACCGGTCAACGCTGTGACGAAAACTCAGCACTGCGCGAAGGAGAGCCATTGCGCTTGCTGCAAGATTTTCACAGCGAGAGCGATCAAGTATTAGCGCCAGGCGATATGCTCTATGTACCCGCAGGTCTTGCGCACTGGGGCACAGCTGTTGGCGATGATTGCATCACCATTTCTGTTGGTTTTCGTGCCGCATCTCAACGCGAATTACTGCAAACTGCCTTAGAAAATATTGCCGAAACACTGCCCGCACATTTGCGCTATACCGACACGCCCTCCGCGATTGCCACTGATAGCTTTTGCATCAACGAAGCCGCCATTGATAACCTGCTCACGCTGTGGGACACCTTGCCTCGCGACACCATTCGCACCGCACTGGCCGATGCACTGGGCGAACTCGCCACAGAAACACAGCACAGCGAAGACAAAGCGCCAGAAAAAAACCTCACGCGCAAATCACTGCAAAAACATCTGCAATCCAATGCGGGATTACGGGTTGAACACCACCCTGCCAGCCGTTTTTCTTACCGCCTGACTGAAGCAGGCAACGCCACCTTGTATGTAGATGGCGGCACACTGCACACCACCGCCGCACTCGCCAAAGCCGTTTGTCACGGCTGCATCACCGCCGCTGATTGCCCAAGCGATACCGAGCAACAACTGGTGTTGGCTCTAGTAAATCAGGGGAGTTTGCTGCTGATATAGCGCCTTTACGGCAGCGCCAATCCTCTATAATTCGCCCCTTGCCTTTCTCGACCGGACAACCCGCACCATGCACGAGCAGTACCAACACCAAGACATCGAAGCCGAGGCGCAGCAATACTGGCGCGCTAACAACAGTTTTTGTGTCACTGAAAACCACAACAAACCCAAGTTCTACTGCTTGTCGATGTTCCCCTACCCCAGCGGCAAGCTGCACATGGGGCATGTGCGCAATTACACCATCGGTGATGTCATCAGCCGCTTTCAACGCATGCAGGGCAAAAATGTGTTGCAGCCAATGGGCTGGGATGCTTTTGGTTTACCGGCTGAAAATGCCGCGATTAAAAATAATTCCGCGCCAGCAAAATGGACCTACGAAAATATCGAATACATGAAGGGTCAATTGCAATCGTTGGGCTTCGCTTACGATTGGTCGCGTGAAATGGCCACTTGCCGCCCCGACTACTACAAATGGGAGCAGTGGTTTTTTACGCGCCTGTATGAAAAAGGTTTGGTGTACAAAAAAATGGCGACCGTGAATTGGGATCCGGTGGATTGCACCGTACTCGCCAATGAGCAAGTGATCGACGGTCGCGGCTGGCGCTCTGGCGCATTGGTAGAACGCAAAGAAATTCCGCAATGGTTTATTAAAATTACCGCTTATGCTGAACAACTGCTCGCCGATTTAGAAAAATTGCCGCACTGGCCCGAGCAAGTGAAAACCATGCAGCGCAATTGGATCGGCAAATCGCGCGGCGTCACCATGCGTTTTGATTTAACCGCTGAAATTGCCGACCACAACAGTTTTGAAATTTACACCACACGCCCCGACACCTTGATGGGCGTGACTTACGTCAGCCTTGCGGCTGAACACCCGATTGCGCAAGCGGCCGCGAAAAATAACCCTGCCCTGCAACAGTTTCTCGCCGAATGTAAATTGCAATCCGTTGCCGAAGCCGATATGGCGACGATGGAGAAAAAAGGTTTTGACACCGGTTTAACGGCGCTGCATCCAATCAGCGGTCGCGAAGTGCCGGTGTGGGTCGCCAATTATGTATTGATGGATTACGGCTCCGGCGCGGTGATGGCCGTACCCGCGCACGATCAACGCGATTACGAATTTGCCAAAAAATATTCACTGGCGGTTGAGCAAGTCATAACCCCCCTCACCCCCCCCTTATCAGGGGGGACGTTAACCCCCTCCCCTGACAAGGGGAGGGATGGGGAGGGGTTGGCTTTTACAGAAAAAGGCACGCTCATCAACTCTGGTGAATTTGATGGTTTGGATTTTGATGCAGCCTTTGATGCCATCGCCACTAAATTAGAAAATCTCGGCAAAGGCCGTATCACGCTGAATTATCGCCTGCGCGATTGGGGTGTTTCACGCCAACGCTATTGGGGCGCACCAATTCCCATGTTCAATTTACCGGAAGGCGGCGAAATTCCCGTACCGCTGGATCGCCTGCCGGTTTTATTGCCGGAAGATGTGGTGATGGATGGCGTGAATTCGCCGATTAAATCCGATGCCAACTGGCGCAAAACGACGTTTGATGGCAAAAATCTTGAACACGAAACGGATACTTTCGACACGTTCATGGAATCGTCGTGGTATTACGCGCGCTACACCTGCCCCAATTTTACCGAAGGCATGCTCGACCCGAATGCCGCGAATTATTGGCTGCCGGTCGATCAATATATTGGCGGCATTGAGCACGCGATTTTGCATTTGCTGTATGCGCGCTTCTTTCACAAATTGATGCGCGATGAAGGTTTGGTGCAGTGCGACGAACCGTTTCAACGTCTGCTGTGTCAGGGCATGGTGTTGAAAGACGGCAGCAAGATGTCGAAATCCAAAGGCAATACCGTGGATCCGCAAGCGCTGATCGAACAATACGGTGCGGACACCGTGCGTCTATTCATCATGTTTGCTGCACCGCCCGAACAATCACTGGAGTGGAGCGATGCGGGTGTGGAAGGTGCGCACCGTTTTCTGCGGCGTTTATGGAAAGCGGTGTACACACATGTGCAAACCGGCACGCCTGCTGCATTAGATACCAGCGCGCTGACGGAATCTCAAAAAGATTTACGCCGCAAAACGCACGAGACCATCGCCAAAATTAGCAATGACTACAGCGAGCGACAAACCTTTAATACCGCGATTGCCGCTGTGATGGAATTACTCAATGAAGTGGGCAAACTCAGCGACCGTACCGACGCGCAAAACTTGGCGGTGGAACGCGAAGCGTTGGAAGCGGCTGTATTGTTGTTATCGCCAGTTGCGCCTCACATTACGCATACACTGTGGCATACGCTCGGTCACGCAACAGCCATTATCGATGCGCCGTGGCCCACTGTAGACACGGAGGCTCTAGCCAAAACTAGCGTGGAAATTGCCGTACAGGTCAACGGCAAATTGCGCGGCACTGTTACTATAGCGCCGGAAGCCAAACAAGCCGATGCCGAGCTGGCCGCTCAGCAAAATGAAAACGTGCGTAAATTTATCGACGGCAAAGAAATCCGCAAAATTATTTTTGTGCCAGGAAAACTTCTCAATATTGTTGTTGCCCAATAAAACTCAAGGTGGAATCACACATGAAAACACGCAATCTCATCGGCATTTTTTTCTGCGTATTGCTTGCAGGCTGCGGCTGGCATCTGCGCGGTAGCGACAGTACTGGCGCGAACATCAAAACACTGAACATTGCCTCGGCACAAGGCTACGGCAAACTGGAGCGTGCCTTACGTGCTGAAATGCGCGCACAACACATTGAAGAAGGCGGCGCAGACGGTTTGACACTGACCATCCTCAGTCAAAACCTTCGCCAAAACTTGCTTGCCTATAACGACAGCATCAATGCTGCCATGTTTGAAATTGAATTAACTGCGCAGTTCACCGTGACCAATGCTAAAGGCGAGACACTGATTGCACCCAATACCGAGCGCGTCGTGCGCCCTTACGAGCCTAGCAGCAACCGCGCACTAGCCACAGATCGCGAAGCCGACCTCATGAAAAAAGAGGCTTACCACGAAATAGCCACCAACATTCTTCGCCGCATTAACTTTATCGTCAACGAAAAAAAACACGCTGATTAATTTCTTATCGTGCGCGTCTACCCTGAAAAACTGGCACAGCACATAGAAAAATCACCGGCAGCTCTGTACTGGATTGCTGGTGATGAGCCACTATTGGTGCAAGAAGCTTGTGACACCGCACGCACTGCTGCATTAAAAGCAGGCTTCACCGAGCGCAAGATTTTCAACCCAGAAAAAAAAGAACATTGGCAGGAAGTGATTGCCGAAGCCAATGCTTTATCACTGTTTGCTGATAAATGCTTTCTCGACATCCGCACCAGCACCGGCAAGTTTGACCACACCCTGTTGATGGAATACCTGCAACACCCTAATCGCGACAGTTTTTTGTTAATTCGCACAGACAAAGTCGACAGCACCACACAAAAAACGCAGTGGTTCAAGACCATGGAACAAGTCTGCGCTTTTGTTCCGATTGCACCACTGGATAACAGCCGCTTCCCCGCGTGGTTAGCCGAGCGTGCGCACAGTAAATCCCTCAATTTATCTGCCGATGCATTAAAAATGCTGGCTGATCGCACCGAGGGCAATTTGCTCGCCGCCGTGCAGGAATTGGAAAAACTGGCGCTGCAATTTGGCTCAAGCACCATCGGTGCCGAGCAAATCGACACAGAAAATAATGCGCACTACGATGTGTTTGCGCTGAACGATGCACTGTTCAGCGGCAATACACCGCAGGCATTAAAAATCTTGCACACACTGCGGCAAGAAGGCAGCAATGCACTGGCACTGTTGGGTGCGCTGACGCGAGAGTTGCGGCAATTGGCTTCTGCCAGCGAGGCGGTGGCACAAGGCACGCCCGCCAATGCCGTGATGCGCCAGTTGGGTGTGTGGGAAAAACGCCAGCCGGTATTTCAGCGCGCGCTGCAACGCTTAACTGCGCAACAAACGCGCCAGATGATTGCGTTGATGGGAAGCATTGACCAAGCCGTGAAAGGCATGGTCAACCGCGACCCGTGGGATGCGCTGGAAAATCTCTGCCTGCTGATTTGCCAACCGCCTCATTCAACCGCTGATTTACAACGTCGCTCCCGATAACACCTGTACAGCACCTGTATCTTTGACAGGTTTTGCTGGTGCCACGGCAGGCGTGTCAGCGCCGGTTACACCGATGATCAGATCATCACTGCCATCACCATTCACATCACCCGCTGCCACCGCCGCACCGAGCATATCTTTACTGACACTGCCGTAAATTCTGGCAATCAAACCCAAATCGTCACCACTCCACACCGACACACTGCCGGCATTTTTGATAGGCTTTTTGGCCGGTTTACTGTCCTTGGCTGCACCGGCAATGATGTCCTTCAAGCCGTCGCCATCCACATCACCAAACGCCACACTGTTACCCAACCCTGCCTTGGCTGAGCGTCCGTAGTAGAGAACCGAGCCTCCCCCAGCCGATGAATAAAGACTGATACTGCCAGCGTTTTTTCCTGTTTTCGTGGGCTTACCACTAATGCTATCCAGCACACTGTCCCCTGGCGCACCCGCTAAAACTTCAGCATAACCATCCCCATCCATGTCTGCTGAAGCAACAGATTTGCCCAAATACGCTTTAGATGTGGCACCGTATTCGTACATCAGTTGGGTTCCATCAATGCTGTAAACCGCCACGCTGCCAGTGTCTTTGATGATGGCATCAGGATCACTGTCATCGTCGTCGTTGGGCACACCAATCACGATGTCAGCATTGCCGTCACCGTCAAAGTCTCCCGTTGCCACGCTGGTGCCAGCATAAGATTTGGGCAGAAATCCGTAGAATGTATGCAGCACGGCGTTGCCGGACGCGCCAGAAAACACAGTGACAGAGCCAGCACCCACTACTGGTGCCTGTGGATTGGTCACCCGATCGTTGTCTTTGGGTGCGCCAGCCACGATGTCGGCAAAACTGTCGCCGTTGGTGTCACCCAGCGCCACCGATGAGCCCATCAAGGCTTTGGCGCGCGCGCCTGACAGTACCGTTTTAGGTTTTGCGCCATGAGGTCCATAAATCACCGTGACCGTGCCTGCATCGATCAAGCCATTCGGATCGGCCTTGGGCGCGCCCACCACCACGTCGAGATGGCCGTCACCATCCACATCGGCATTGCCCGCGACTGCAAACCCCATGTTGTCTTTAGCCGCATTGCCTTCAATCGACATTCCCGCAATAGGTGCACCTGTCTTTCCAGAAATCACCTCAGCACGTCCTGCATCCGTTTTGCCCACGGGGTCATAGGTAGGATAGCCGACGATGTAATCCCCAAAACCGTCTTCATCCACATCGCCAGCAAACGCCACCACAGCGCCCGCTCCAATTTTGGCTTTTATGCCGCGCGTCATATTCAATGCGGGTGCGTCGCTGGCACAGGCGTCACCGTAGCCGTCGCCGTTGGTGTCGTCCTGTGTCGGGTTGGCTACCTGCGGGCAGTTATCAACGGCATTTAGCACGCCATCGTTATCATTATCATCGTCGAGTGTAAGCCCGTTACAGGTGGGCGCATTCGCAGCGCAATTCAATGTATTGTTAGGTAGCCAAGCGTCCGGCTTGCCGTCACCATCGGTATCCACCGCCGCGGCTGCATTGTTAGGGAAGGCATCTGTTGCGTCTGGTACACCATCACCGTCGGTGTCTGCCTCGCCGTTGAAGCGCGCCAGCATCATGTAGTTGAACTTGCCGTTATTGCCGGTGCCAGCCACCGTCAGCTTGCCATCAGCCTGCTGCACCACCGACACCGCCTCGTCGGAAACGGTGCCGATGTTGGCAATGACCTTGCCGCCCCCACCAAAGCCGGTGTCCAGTGAGCCGTCGGTATTGAGGCGCACCAGCGCCATGTGCTTGCTGCTGGTGATGGTACTGCCTGCCAACACCAGTTTGCCGTCAGCCTGCTGTATCACTTTAGCGGCGGTGTTGTTGTTGGAATCGACCGATAACACCAGCTTGCCGGTACTGTTAAAGGAGGTGTCAAAGCTGCCATCCAGATTCAAACGTACCACGACAAAATTGGTTTTATTGCCAGGGTTGACGTTGGTGTATCCCGCCAGCACCAACTGGCCATCTGCCTGCTGCAACACGGAAATGGCGTAATCGCGATCCGATGCAATATCCACAAACAGCTTGCCGTCGGTGTCGAAAGTCGTGTCGAGCGAGCCGTCGGTGTTGTAGCGTGTGAGGGCGAAGTTGTAATCGCTGTATCCCACCATCAGCAGTTTGCCATCTGCCAATTGAATAACTGAACGACCGTTATTGACGGTGCCATTAAAGTCGGTGGTCACCTTACCGCCTGTGCCAAAGCTCGAATCCAGCGAGCCGTCAGCATTAAACCTTGCCAAGGCGAAATCTGCCTTGTCATTGCCATTACTCATTGCCGCCTCACCAGCGACCACTAACTTGCCGTCTGCTTGCTGAATGATGGAGAGGCAAGTGTCGTCTTTAGTGCCAAACCCCATCGTGACAATACCCTTCTCGCCAAAGGTTTCATCCAGCGAGCCGTCTTTGTTGTAGCGCACCAAGGCGCAGTCATTGTTCACGCCGCTGGCCGTAACGCCCACCACCACCAAACGCCCATTGCTCTGCTGGATGACGGCCTTGGCATCGTCCACAGGCACCTTTAGGTCGCTGATTTTGGTAATCACCATGCCAGTGCCATTGAAGGTGGTGTCCAGCGTGCCGTCCAAGTTGTAGCGCAGCAACGCAAACTGCTTCATACCCTTTTTATCGTATGTATTGCCGACAGCAACTAACTTGCCATCCACCTGCTGAATAATGCCATTGCCGTTAAAGCCGGTTCCTGCTTTGAGCGGCGCAGTGGCGACATAACCCAGACGATTGAAACTCAAATCCATGTCACCGGGCGCAGCCGCCAACGCACACACAGGCAACAAGCTGGAGAAAACACCGACCCAAAATGGCTTTTTCATGGCAGACACCTCGCTATCTAAAGTATTGTTATTCGCTGTAGGTACTGTTCGACCATACCAGCCCTTTTTCTCTATGCCAAGCAAAACCCTGTGAATACATGCAAGCCCTTGATACCCGCACAACTGCACTGGTGCGATGACACACCAGAAGCCATTGATTTTGGTGATATTTACTTCTCACGCGACAACGGTGTAGCGGAGTCGCGCCATGTATTTCTCGATG
Source organism: Pseudomonadales bacterium (assembly GCA_046347205.1). Lineage (GTDB taxonomy): Bacteria > Pseudomonadota > Gammaproteobacteria > Pseudomonadales > UBA7239 > UBA7239. The sequence goes on along the minus strand of JAXMGN010000004.1, from coordinate 80,849 downwards.
GCAACAATTTGCGCGATCGCTGGCTGCAACTGCCGTCATCATCAAATTTTGTGATTGCTGAAACAGGCTTTGGCACCGGCTTAAATTTTTTATTGGCATGGCAGTTGTGGCTGGAAACAGCACCACCCGATGCCACTTTATTTTTTATTTCCACCGAATTGCATCCACTCACGCACAATGATTTACAGCGCGCGTTATCACATTGGGATGCGCTATCTCCGCTCAGTGCAGAATTTTTGCAACACTATCCCCATTTGTTGCCCGGTTTTCATGTTTTACGCTTGGCGCAAGGGCGCGTCACGCTGTTGCTGTTATTCGGCGACGCACAGGAAACACTGCCGCAGCTTTTGGACAGCCAACACGGCGATTTTTTTGTACAAAACCCATGGCATGTGGACGCCTGGTTTTTAGACGGCTTTGCGCCAGCCAAAAATCCACAACTGTGGCAAAACACACTGATTGAACACATTGCCGCGCTCTCAACAACAGGCACCACACTCGCCACTTTTACTGCCGCAGGGCAAGTGCGCCGTGATTTAGCTGCAGCCGGATTTTCTGTCCAAAAAATACGCGGTTACGGCAGCAAACGCGAAATGCTGGTTGCCACGCTCACCGAATCAAAAAAAACGCATACCACCAACAAAACGCCGTGGTTGCTGCACACCGAGCCACACAAAAAAGTGCAACACGTCACCGTGATTGGCGCCGGTTTAGCGGGCTGCCACATTGCACGCGCGCTGGCTGAACGCGGAATACACGTCACTGTTTTAGAGCAACACGCGCAAGCCGCGCAAGAAGCCTCCGGCAATCCTCAAGGCGCGCTGTACACCAAACTCTCTGCCAACAATGCCTCGCTGACGCGCTTTAGTTTGTCCAGCTTGCAATTTGCACTACAGCACTACCAGCAACCCCATCTCAAAACTGCATTTCACCATTGCGGGCTACTGCAACTGCAAGAAAACCCCGATTCAGCTTTGTTAGATTTGATGAAAAATAACGCACAACTGGCGCAGTGGCTCGACGCAGAACAGGCATCTCAAATCAGTGGCATTGCTCTATCACGCGGCGGTTGGTGGCTGCCGCAATCTGGCTGGATTGATCCACAACAATTGTGCAAGGCACTGTTAGATCATTCCAATATCGACACACAATTTAATTGCAATATCACTCAATTACAGCGCGACAATGCGCACATCATCATTGCCTGCGCCAATGCCTCCAAACAATTTTTACAAACCAGCTGGCTGCCACTGCGCCCTGTGCGCGGGCAAATTACGCAGTTACCCACCAATACCACGAGCGAAACGTTGCGCTGTGTGGTATGCGATGAAGGCTACCTCACGCCCGCACATCAGCAGCAACATTGTCTCGGCGCCAGTTTTATTCCCGATGACACCACTACCGATTTGCGCAGCAACGAACAGCAACACAATATGAGCCTGCTCAACGCTATTTCACCCGCGCTGCACAACAGATGGCACAACGAAAAATTGCACGGTCGCGCTGCATTGCGCTGCACCACGCCCGATCATTTGCCGCTGGTCGGCGCGCTGCCCGATCGTGAAATATTTCTACGCGACTATGCCGCACTGCGTCATAACGCCAAAGCTGTTATCAACAACACCGGCAGCTATGTAAATAGTCTGTGGATTTTTACCGGCTTTGGCGGACGCGGGCTGTGTTACATCCCACTGGCTGCCGAATTATTAGCGACACAATTGCTGCATGAACCGCGACCGCTGCCGCGCGACATACAGCAAGCCTTGGCTCCTGCGCGGTTTGTGATTCGAGAATTGGTGCAAACGCACGCAGGGCGGTAAGCAGCCCACCACAAGTGCCCGTGTATAATCACCGACCATTTTTTGCCTTTATTTACCACTGCTATCATGGATAAAACTTACCAACCCAACGCCATTGAAGCCCGCTGGTACGCCAAGTGGGAGCAGCAAGGCTACTTCAAGCCGTCTGGCTCTGGCGCGCCCTACACCATCATGATTCCGCCGCCGAATGTCACCGGCAGCCTGCACATGGGGCACGGCTTTAACAACGCAGTGATGGACACCCTCACCCGCTACCACCGCATGCTGGGACACAACACGCTGTGGCAGCCCGGCACAGACCATGCCGGCATCGCGACACAAATGGTGGTAGAGCGCCAGCTCGCCGCACAAAACATCACCCGCCACGATCTCGGTCGCGAAAAATTTCTAGAAAAAGTGTGGGAGTGGAAAGCAGAAAGCGGCGGCACGATTACACAACAAATTCGCAGGCTCGGTTCATCGGTGGATTGGTCGCGCGAACGCTTCACCATGGATGAAGGTTTATCGGAAGCGGTGCAAGAAGCCTTCGTGCGTTTGCATGAAGACGGTTTAATTTACCGCGGCAAACGCTTGGTGAATTGGGATCCCAAATTGCACACGGCGATTTCAGATTTGGAAGTGCTCAGCGAAGAAGAAAACGGCTCACTGTGGCATTTGCGTTACCCCGTCGAAGGTAGCAACGATGTGTTGGTCGTCGCCACCACGCGACCAGAAACCATGCTCGGCGATTCTGCGGTAGCCGTGCATCCAGAAGATGAACGCTATCAGCATTTAATTGGCAAACAAGTCAAACTACCGATTACTGGCCGCTTGGTGCCAATCATTGCCGATGATTATGTCGATAAAGAATTTGGCACCGGTGTGGTCAAAATCACACCTGCACACGATTTCAATGACTACGAAGTCGGCAAGCGTCACAATTTGCCGCTGTTCAATATTTTTGATCGCGACGCCGCTATTGCTGCGGTCGATCTCGGCATCCCTGACGACTATCAAGGACTGGATCGTTTTGCTGCGCGCAAAAAAATCGTTGCGCAAGCAGAAGCAGAAGCTTGGTTAGAAAAAATCGAACCGCATCATTTAAAAGTGCCGCGCGGTGATCGCTCTGGCGTGGTCATTGAGCCGTGGCTCACCGATCAATGGTATGTCTCCACGCAACCACTCGCCAAAGAAGCAATAGCAGCGGTGGAGAACGGTCATATCCAATTCGTACCCAAGCAGTACGAAAATATGTATTTTTCATGGATGCGCGATATTCAAGATTGGTGTATCTCGCGTCAGTTGTGGTGGGGACATCGCATTCCTGCTTGGTATGACGAGAACGGCAAGGTATACGTTGGCCGCAACGAGCAGGAAGTGCGCAGCAAACATGCACTCGGCAGCGATGTTGCGTTGCGTCAAGATGAAGACGTACTCGACACTTGGTTTTCTTCGGCACTGTGGACTTTTTCTACACTGGGCTGGCCGCAACAAACACCAGAATTAAAAACATTCCACCCAACGGATGTTTTAGTGACAGGTTTCGACATTATTTTCTTCTGGGTAGCCAGAATGATCATGATGAGCACGCACTTCATGAAAAATGAAGATGGCACGCCACAAATGCCGTTCAAAACTGTGTATGTCCACGGCTTGGTGCGCGATGCTCAAGGCCAAAAAATGTCGAAATCGAAAGGCAATGTGATTGACCCTATCGACTTGATCGACGGCATTGATTTAGAAGCGCTGGTTGCCAAACGCACTGCCGGCATGATGCAGCCGCAAATGGCAGAAAAAATTGCCAAAGTCACACGCAAAGAATTTCCAGACGGACTCAACGCCTACGGCACTGACGCGCTGCGCTTCACTTTCTTGTCGTTAGCATCCACCGGACGCGATATTAAGTTTGATGTGGGGCGCATCGAAGGCTTCCGCAATTTCTGCAACAAAATATGGAACGCTTCGCGCTATGTGTTGATGAACTGCGAGGAGCAGAATTGCGGGCAAGACGGCACTACCGATTACGAGCTTTCACTCGCCGACCGCTGGATTATTTCACGCCTGCAACAAGCAGAAAAATCCGTTGCCGAAGCTATCGCGCAATACCGTTTTGACTTAGCCACACAAGCGGTTTACGAATTTTTCTGGAATGAGTATTGCGATTGGTATTTGGAATTGTCCAAACCCGTTTTGAACGATACCCATGCCACGGCTGCACAGAAAACTGGTACGCGCCGCACACTGATTCGTGTACTGGAAGCCAGCTTGCGCTTGATGCACCCGATGATGCCGTTCATCACCGAAGAAATTTGGCAGCGCGTTAAAGCACTCGCTGGCACAGCAGGTGACAGCATCATGCTGGCACACTATCCGCAATTCGACGCACAAAAAACTGACGTGCAAGCCGAAACGGACATTGCTTGGTTGCAACAAGTGATTCTCGGTATTCGCAATATCCGTGGCGAGATGAACATCCCACCAGGCAAACCGCTGCCTGTTTTATTGCGCAACGGCAATGACGACGATCGCACTCGACTCGCCGCCTATCCATTATTCCTGATGAAGCTCGCCAATATCGCCTGCATTGACTGGCTCACCGCTGATGCCACAGCACCACTGGCAGCAACAGCACTGGTCGGCGCTTTAGAAATCCTCATTCCTATGAGCGATCTAATCGACAAAAATGCAGAACTCGCTCGCTTGCAAAAAGAAATCGACAAATTGCAAAAAGATTGTGAGCGACAGCAAGGCAAATTATCCAATGACAGTTTTGTTGCCAAAGCACCGCCGGATGTGATTGCCAAAGAGCGCGAAAAACTGGCTGACAACGAACGCACGCTGCAAAAGCTGCGTGAACAACAGGACGCTATTCGCGTCTTGTAACAGCAAAATCATGACTCGCCAACTTGCACTGTCCACATTCTGCGCTCTCTGGTTGGCGATTGGTTTTTTTATCTACGGTTCCACCGGCCACGACGACTCGCACATCAACTTTTGGAATGTGCACACCCTGCTCACACAGGGCGAGCTGGTAAATTACAACGGCGAGCGCGTCGAACAAACCACGAGCTTATTGCAAGACTTCATCACTGCTGCACTCGTCATCATTACACGCGCCGACATCGTTACGCTGGGCTATCTCGTTGATATTGCCGCTGCATTGGGCTGCTGCTGGCTATCAACAGTATTAGCAAGGCAGCTTGCACCTGCGCTCGCCAACTGGGCATCGCCACTTATCTTGAGCAGTGCCAGTTTCTTGTTGTGGTCCTTTGGCGGCATGGGCGCACCACTCACTGCCCTCTGTTTATTGGCTGGCGTTTTTTGTTGGTGGCGTTGGTTAACATTTGGCACACACTTCTGGCAAATCTTATGCATCACCATCGCGCTGGTGTTAGTGCGTCCAGAGATGCCTGTGGTCATTACTGCCATCACCGCATCGCTTATTGCTGTGTTTTTTTTCAACCGCGAACAGCGCCAACGTGCGTGGATTTTATTTGCCATTACCACCAGCGCAGCGGCTGCACTCTTTGTATGGCAGCAATGGTATTTTGATTCTTGGCTCCCCATACCTGCCATTGCCAAACAAGGTGGCAGTTTTAGCGCGCAGTTACAGCGCGGCACTTACTATGTAATTTTTGGAGGCGCCCTGAACCCAATGGCAGCACTGGCAGTGTTGCTATCACTGCCCATGTTGTTTTTAACTGGGAAATCCTGGTGGAAAAAAACACTGCAACCTCTTAATTATTTGCTCGCCATTACTTTATGCGGATTTTTTGCCTACGGCGGCTTTGTCTGGGCAGCCGGTGGCGATTGGATGCAAGCATCCCGTTTTTTTGTGCCCATTATTCCACTCGCCACACTGGTATTACTGTGCGCACTGCAAGCACTGCCGTATCGCATATTGACTCACGCCGTTATCACACTACTGGTTGGCGCGCAATTTGCTCTGCAATATCCGGTTGTCGCACAACAATCGCGCGGCACACCCGTATGGGTACAAAGCCGCATTTCGCCAGAGCACGCAGTGCGCTACAACGCCTTTGAAAAAATTAATCAGGAACATGTACGTGATTTTGCCGTCATCGACCATCTCGCAGAAATAATTCCCACGCTACATGAAGAACTAAAAAGACCTGTAGTGTTGATGTCAGGACAAGCTGGTATGGTTTTCTACTACACCGCACAGCAGTTTTATGGAAAAGTTATTTTTCGCGACCTGCGCGGTCTTGTAGAAAGCAGCTTAACGCTCTGCCCTGAACTGCGTCACTTGCCGCGCTCATCACAAGGATTGGCATGGAACTACCGCAACTTTTTTGAACAACTGCCTAACCTGCAAAAAGCCTGCAATATCGCTGCGCCGGACATTATTTACGACATTGCCATTTACGACTCCAGCGATATGTCGCAAACCCTTGACAAAATGATCGCACCTTTCGGCTACACACTGATTCACCGCGAAGGCGGCTGGCCGGTTGTCAACAACACCAACCTGCCCTACAACCGCTTGCTAGCACCCAATATGATTTTTGTACGCAATGATTTACTGCCGCTGCTTAACAACCCCACACTGCGCGTCTTCAACTACAAGGAACTGCCGCTGACTTCTCGTTGGCCGCACAACTATGTTCGCTAGACGTTTTTTTCTTGTTATTTGCCTAGAGTTAATCACAAGCTGCGCTCACCGCACAGAAAATCTCACAGAAAAAACGCAGCGCATCCACAATTTACGCGCCGCGTTACAACAATTAGCGCCCAACAGCACGCCGCAAGCCGCACAGCAGCTAGCAGAAACGGCCGTCAATACTGCCGAGCAGTTGCGTGAAAATTACCAAGTGACGCTTGCACCTTGGCTACACAATATTGAAGTGAATTCTGGAATAAAACAGCGCGGCCTGTGCTACCAATACGCGAAAGACTTGGCCGTTGCTGTGCAACCTGCACTGGCGCCGTACTGGCAAATGTACCGCGTGCAAGCCAGACCCAAACAACTTTTAGAGCACAACGCCATTGTTATTGTTGGCAAAAATCAGCCGTGGCAGAGCGGTATTGTGCTAGACGCCTGGCGCAACGCTGGCGTGTTGTATTTTGGCGCAGTGACCAAAGACAAATACCCTTGGCAGCTAAAACAAAATCACCCATAACAGCAAACAAACCGGCTTTATTTCAGCGACAATCGCCCTGCCACATCGCGTGCAAACTGCACAGCTACACGACCAGAACGCGAGCCGCGCTGTGTCGCAAAAGCGCAAGCCTCAACGCGCATTTCCTCGTTAATAGCCACATTGTATTTTTCTAGCCAATGTTTAACCGCCGCAAGATATTCATCTTGCGTAAACGGATAAAACGCCAACCACAAGCCAAAGCGCTCAGAGAGTGAGATTTTTTCTTCAATAGCCTCACTGGGATGCAGTTCATCGCCCACCATTTGCGCAGCAAGATTGTCTTGCATGTATTCAGGCAATAAATGCCGACGATTAGAGGTTGCATAGATCAACACATTGCCATCAGGCGCAGCCAACGAACCGTCCAGCGCTGTTTTTAAGGCTTTGTACGCCGGCTCTTCGTCAGAAAATGTCAAATCGTCACAGAAAATAATAAAGCGCAATGCCGCATAACGTTCATCGCTGCGAATGGCTTGCAGAATATCTGGCAAATCAATCAAATGATCGCGCTGTACTTCAATAATGCGTAAACCGTCTGCCGCATAACGGTTTAACAATGCACGCATTAAAGAAGATTTACCTGTGCCGCGCGCGCCGGTCAGCAAAACATTATTAGCAGGCAACCTGCGCAAAAATTGCCGCGTATTTCGCTCCACTTCAGTTTTCTGACGATCAATACCTAATAAGTCGTCGAGTTGCAGAGGTGACAAATGTATCACCGGCTCCAGTCGCCCCACACCGCGTTGCACCAGCCAACGAAAAGCGTAAGCAGCAAACAAATCTGGCACCGCAGCCGGCAATGGGAACTGCGCCTCCAACACGGCTGCTATTTTCTGCAACGCAACAAGCGCCTCATTATTCAGTGACATACATTTCTCCTACTCTAAGAAAACAAAACCCGCCGAAGCGGGTTTGTGTTTTCTAACAACCGTCCGCTCTCATGGTGTTACAACACCACTTCCTGCACATGCGTCACTTTGATTGCTTTCACTTTCTCCGCCGCGTGCTGGAACGATTCAATTTCATTGAAGTTCAAGTAGCGATAAATTTCTTCGCCCATGGTGTTCAGCTTGCCGGCGTATTCCAAGTATTCCGCCGGTGTGGGCAGCTTACCCAATACGGAAGCGACGGCCGCCAACTCTGCAGACGACAAGAACACATTGGTGTTATCGCCCAAACGGTTGGGGAAGTTGCGCGTTGACGTGGAAACCACGGTAGCACCGGGTTTTACACGCGCTTGGTTACCCATGCACAGCGAGCAGCCAGGCATTTCTGTGCGCGCACCGCTGGCACCAAAGATGCCGTAGTAGCCTTCTTCTTTAAGCTGAAACTCATCCATGCGCGTCGGCGGCGCAATCCACAGTGTCGTGGGCAGTGAACCGTCTTTTACATTTTTCAGCAATTTACCGGCGGCGCGGTAGTGGCCAATGTTCGTCATACAAGAACCGATAAACACTTCGTCGATTTTTGTGTTTTGCACATCGCTCAGTTTTTTCACATCGTCTGGATCATTCGGACAAGCTAGCAGCGGCTCTTTGATGTCATTCAAATCGATGTCGATAATTTCTGCGTACTCGGCGTCTTTATCGGCTTCCATCAATTGCGGATTCGCCAGCCACGCTTCCATCGCTTTGGCGCGATGCTCCAGCGTGCGTGCATCGCCGTAACCTTCTTTAATCATCCAACGCAACATGGTGATGTTCGAGGTTAAGTATTCGATGATCGGTTCTTTATCCAATTTAATGGTGCAACCTGCGGCAGAACGCTCAGCAGAAGCATCGGAAATTTCAAACGCCTGCTCCACTTTCAATTTAGGCAAGCCTTCGATTTCCAAAATGCGACCAGAGAAAATATTTTTCTTACCTTTTTTCTCAACGGTCAACAAACCTTTTTGAATCGCTGCATACGGAATGGCATTCACCAAATCGCGCAAAGTAATGCCGGGCTGCATTTCACCTTTGAAGCGCACCAATACCGATTCCGGCATATCCAAAGGCATCACGCCCGTAGCAGCAGCAAAGGCCACCAAACCGGAACCCGCAGGAAATGAAATGCCAATTGGGAAGCGTGTGTGCGAATCGCCGCCGGTGCCCACGGTATCCGGCAGTAACATGCGGTTGAGCCATGAGTGAATAATGCCGTCGCCCGGACGCAGCGCAACACCGCCGCGCGTCATGATGAAATCAGGCAGTGTGTGATGCGTTTCTACATCCACCGGCTTGGGATACGCCGCCGTGTGACAGAAAGATTGCATCACCAAGTCCGCAGAAAAACCCAAGCACGCCAAATCTTTTAATTCATCGCGCGTCATCGGGCCGGTGGTGTCTTGCGAGCCAACCGTGGTCATTTTTGGTTCGCAATAAGTGCCGGGGCGCACACCTTTCACGCCGCAGGCTTTGCCCACCATTTTTTGCGCCAAGGTAAAACCTTTTGTGCTATCCGCCGGTGGATGCGGACGACGGAAAGTCACAGAAGGTTCCAAGCCCAACTCGGCGCGCGCTTTATCTGTTAAGCCGCGACCGATAATCAAATTGATGCGGCCACCTGCGCGCACTTCATCCAACAACACATCAGTCTTCAAACTGAAATCCGCCAGCACTTCACCATTTTGATTGGTAATTTTTCCTTCGTACGGTTTGATAACGATCACATCACCCATATTGAGTTTTGATACATCGCATTCAAACGGCAGCGCGCCGGCATCTTCCATCGTGTTAAAGAAAATCGGCGCAATTTTTCCACCGATGCAAATACCGCCAAAGCGTTTATTCGGCACAAACGGAATGTCGTCGCCGGTATACCAAATCACCGAGTTAGTGGCTGATTTGCGCGAAGAGCCGGTGCCGACGACATCACCCACGAACGCAACCGGATGACCTTTTTGCTTCAACGCGTTGATCTGCTGTTCTGTGTTGGTGATGCCTTCGCGCGGATTTTTGTACATCGCTTTGGCGTGCAGCGGGATGTCGGGGCGGCTCCACGCATCCGGTGCTGGCGACAAATCATCCGTGTTAGTTTCGCCGGTTACTTTGAACACGGTGGCGGTAATTTGTTGTGGCACGTCGGGGCGCGAAGTAAACCACTCGGCATCTGCCCAACTTTGCATCACAGCTTTCGCTTGTGCATTGCCTGATTTTGCTTTTTCAGCCACATCGCGGAAGGCATCAAACATCAACAGTGTGTGCTTTAACTCAGCCGCCGCTGCTTCTGCCAGCTCGGCGTTATCTAATAACTGCACCAACGTGGTGATGTTGTAACCACCCAACATGGTGCCCAACAATTTCACGGCGTGCTTTTTATCAATCAACGGCGAGCTGGCTTCGCCTTTCACAATTGCGGTCAAAAAACCGGCTTTGACATAGGCTGCAGGATCAACACCGGCCGGTACGCGGTGTGTCATCAATTCCAACAAAAATTGCTCTTCACCTTTGGGAGGATTCTTCAGGAGATCAACCAACCCCGATACCTGCTCGGCGGACAATGGCTTAGGCACAACGCCCTCAGCGGCACGTTCTTCGACATGTTTACGATAGGCTTCAAGCACGGTGGATACCTCACAGAAAAAAAACAGGGATGAACGGCAGCAAGCCCGTCCGGCGGGCGCGTATTGTAAGAAATGGCGCCAGCGAGGGAAAGGATGAAACCCACGCGCGGCGGATTGGATGGATTGCCCTTTACGTATCGCGGCAAAGTGCCGCTCCTACGGAATTGTGTGTTGATTGGTAGGAGCGGCACTTTGCCGCGACTAATTGACAAGGGCGCAGCCAGCAGCGCCCCTACTACGTTACTCGTACCGCCCACTTGCCTGTCTCCTGCTAGAATCAGCGGCTTTCCGATTTCCGTATTGCTAGAGGATGCCTGCATGACCACGCCAACATTCAATATCGCCGATTTGTACGAAATGGTGGCGGACACCGTGCCAGACCGCGAGGCGCTGGTGTGCGGCAATTCGCGCGTGACCTTCGCTCAACTGGACGAACGCGCGAACCGTTTTGCGCACTTCTTGCAAGGCCAAGGCATCAAAGCTGGCGACCACGTTGGCCTCTACATGTACAACTGCGCTGAATACATGGAAGCCATGTTGGCCTGCTTCAAAATTCGCGCCGTTCCTGTGAACGTGAACTACCGCTATGTGAAAGATGAGTTGCTCTATATTTTTGATAACTCCGACATGGTGGCCTGTGTTCATCACCGTGAATTCACACCCGCCATTGCCGAAGTGCGCCAAGCTGCCCCTGGCTTGAAATTGTTTGTCGCGGTGGAAGACGGCACGCATCACGATTTGGGCAGCATCGGCTCGTTTGAATACGAAGCCGCCGTACACCAAGGCTCTTCTGCGCGCGATTTTGCACAACGCGCTGGCGACGATTTATTCATTCTCTACACCGGCGGCACCACCGGCATGCCCAAAGGCGTGATGTGGCCGCACGAAAATGTTTTCTTTGCAGCGATGGGCGGCGGCGGCCACTTCAGCCCGCACGGCAAATGCGAAAAACCAGAAGACATCAAAACGCGCATCACTGAATTTCCACTGTGCGGCATTGCACTTGCACCACTGATGCACGGCGCTTCTTGGTGGTATGCCTGCATCCAGTTATTGGCGGGCAATAAATTGGTACTAAACCATCACCGCTCATTTAACGGCGCGCAAGTGTGGGACATTGTCGAGCGCGAAAAATGTAACGCTGTGCAAATTGTTGGCGATGCGATGGCAATTCCTCTTTTGGATTCACTGGAAGAAAACGCTGGCAGATGGGATCTTTCCAGCGTATTCAACGTGGGTTCAGGTGGCGCAGTATTTTCTGAAGCCAAACAAAATGAATTCAAAAAACACTTTCCCAACTGTTTCATCACCAACGCATTTGGCTCTTCTGAATCCGGCCAAATGGGCATGGACGGTGGCAACAAAAAATCGGAAGGCGGCTTGGGTAATGTGGCAAAAAGCGATTTCATGGATGTCATCATCGACACAGAAACACCGATGCGCCACGCCAAACCCGGTGAAGTGGGTATTTTCTCACGCGCCGGTCACATTCCTGCCGGTTACTACAATGACCCCGTGAAAACCGATAAAACTTTTGTGATGATCGACGGCAAACGCTGGCTACTGACAGGCGATGCCGCAAAATTGGAAGACGACAATTCGATTTCTGTTTTTGGTCGCGGCAGCAACTGCATCAACTCCGGCGGTGAAAAAATCTTCCCCGAAGAAGTCGAGCAGGCATTGAAAGCACATCCTGATATTTTTGATGCGCTGGTTGTCGCCACGCCAGACCCGCGTTTTGGCAGCAAAGTCACTGCCGTGGTTTCTGTGCGCGACAACAGAAAACTGACACTGGCCGATGTGCAAGAAAAAGCGCGTCAGCATATTGCCGGCTACAAAGTGCCGCGTGAATTGCACATCGCTAGCGAAGTAGCGCGCTCACCATCGGGCAAGCCTGACTACAAATGGGCAAAAGATTACGCGCTGTCCAACGCAGGTCTTGTGCAATAAAAGTCCTCTTCATCTGCGCAAATAAAAAAGCCGGAGCAAAAACTCCGGCTTTTTTTGTTTTTACTGTTTCATCAATCGTGGCGCTAGTCAGACAACATGAACGGGCCTTTGCTGGACACAGGAAACCCGTAGTCTTGGTCATAATCCACTTTCACCAAATACAACGCACCCGGTGCTTCTGTTTTTCCACCCTGCTTGCGATCGCGCAGCGCCAGCACATCGCGCACCCACTCCGGTTTTTTATAGCCCAAACCCACCGGCAGAATTAAGCCCATTAAATTGCGCACCATATGATGCAAAAAAGCATTGCCGCGCAATTCGGCAATCACCCAATCATTCACGCGAGAAAATTCAAACTGATGCAGGGTGCGCACAGGGCTTTTTGCCTGACAACTCGACCCGCGCACGGAAGAAAAATCATGCTCACCCAAACAAAAATTGGCTGCGTGCTGCATGGCGACAATATCCAGCGGTTTACGCACCCACAAGCACCGCCCTGCTGCAATCGCAGGCTGCGCTGAGGTATTGGCAACCAAGTAGCGATAGGTGCGCGCGCGCGCAGAAAAACGCGCATGAAATGTAGCTGTTACAGGGCGCGCCCAGCGCACGCGAATATCCGCAGGCAGTTGCGAATTCACACCCATCACCCACGCCTTTTCGTCGCGCTGCGCGATGGTATCGAAATGCACAATTTGATTGCTGGCATGCACGCCAGCATCGGTTCTGCCCGCGCACACTACCGTGATAGGTTCCGCTGCAACAAAGCTCAGTGCTTGCTCTAACGCTGCCTGCACAGTCGGCTCTGATCGACCCGCTAAACGCTGCCAGCCGTGGTAGCAGCTACCGCAATACTCTATCGCCAGTGCAAAACGAGAAATGCCCGGGGGAAGACTCCCTCCGGGCATGATTTCAGCATTGCGACGGTATTCAACTGATGCTATCAAGCAGCGCCTGTGCTTCGCGTTTTTGCTCGTCCCTGCCTTCGTCTAACACTTCGGCAAGGATGTCGCGCGCACCGTCTTTATCGCCCATATCAATGTAAGCGCGCGCTAAATCCAGCTTAGTCGCGGCTTCATCGGCATCGGACAAAAAGCCCAGCTCCTCATCAATTTCACCCGCATCAGCCGTGACGGCTCCCAACATTGCCGTGCTTTCAGCATCCAACTCCGGCGCAGCAGGTGCGGTGATATCGGCGAGATCAAACTCTGGCTCTGGTTCAGCAGCAGACGCGGTGAGATCCAGATCAAAATCCAAATCAAATGCGCCATCTTCCGCTACAGGATCAGCCTCGGCGACAGCAGCAGGCTGAGCCACATCCACTGCCTGCAATTCCGCCACATCTGCCGCGTCATCCAAATCAAAGCTGACATCGAACTGTTCTTCTGGCTGTGCTGCAAAATCCATTTCGTCCAAATCCAATACAGGTTCTGGCTCTGGCTCTGGCGCGGGTGTTTGTACTGGCGCTTCAGCAGCAGGTGGCTCAAGCATGGCATCCAAATCAAAATCCAGATCAAAATCTGGCTCATCGCTGATGCCAGCCTCTGCAGCAGCCGAGGTGACACCAAAGGCAAACGGGGTGTCTGCCGCGCCCGGAATAGCTGCACGCAGCGCACCCGCTTTAGCGATAGCTGCGTCGTCATCGAGATCGATCAGCTCTTTGTACGCTTTATCAAAGCCAGCGAGATTGCCGGCCTCTTTATGCAACTCCAGCAGTTTCAAACGGTAATCTGCGCGCTGAGGCTCTGTGCTGATGGCTGACTTCAACAAGGCTTCGCCTTTGTCATAGTTGCCGAAGGAAATGTAGATATCCGCCTCGCCCAACACATCGCCAGACTCTGACTGCAACACCGGCTCTGGCGCAATCACCTCTGCGAGCGTTTCGTCCGGCAAATCGATGGGCTGAACATCTTTTTGCAAAGATTCCATCGCGTCATCTATATGCCATTCCGCTTCTTCATCATCCACTTTTTCGATGGAAATTGAGGGCTCAATATCTGCCTCTTCCACTTCATCCGCTTCATCCGCAGTACGGGAGGTCGCTCGTTTGCGATAGCCCACCAAAGCTAGCAGCATCAAAATCACCGCCACAGCACCCGCGATAGCAGGGTTTGCCATCAAACGATCCTGTAACGAAGGCTCCGGCTGTGCTGGTGCTGGTGCCGGCGCGGGATTAGGCTCCGCTGACGGTGCTGGAGGTGCTGCTACCGCTGCTTGAGGAGGCTCTGTCGTGGCTTGCTGTGGTGGCTGCTCAGCAGGAGTTGGTGTAGCAGGAGTTGGTGCAGCCGTTGTCTCTGCGGGATTGGCTGCAACAGGCTCTGCTGCGGCATCGGCCGCGGCTTTCGCTTGACGTTCTGCCGCTAGTTTTGCCTGCAGCGCCGCCAACTCACCACTTTGCAGTTCCAACAATTTATCGGCACTGGCCTTCTGTGCGTCAATGTCTTTGATGCGCGAAGAGACATCCTGATTTTCACGCTGCACACGATTCAATTCTTCCATGTTGACAGCAAGATCATTTTTCAACGCAGAAATGTCGGCTGCTCTGCCAGCAGCGTCTTGATCGCCAGCACTTTGAGTAGCCTTGCTGTCAGTCACTTCAGCGGGTGCAGGTGTTGCCAATTTCAGCTGACCTTCAGCTGGCGGAGCAACGACCACAGGCGGCTGCACGCGACCTGTCGCATCCACCTGCGCGCCTGCTGGCGGCGGCAAGGAGACGCCAGACTTCCACGCGGCTTCCTGTTCTTTCATTTTGACCAGCGCTTCGGCACGACCAATGCTGGTAATTTCTTCTTGGCTAGGCAATCTCAGCACCTTGCCCGTTTTAAGCAAGTTGACGTTATTGCGATTAAATGCTTCTGGATTCAAACGCTGAATTGCCAGTAACTTCTGTTGAATGCTGCCACTGCCACGCACACTGCGTGCAATACGCCACAAAGTATCGTTTGTGCGCGTTGGTCCGTAAGAATGTGCAGACGGTTCAGGACTGTTCGCCTTTTCTACCGAAGCTGGTTTGGTTTGTTCCGCCACGGCTGTCGCAGACTGTGGCGCTGGTGATGGCGCTGGAGGAGCAGCCGCAGACTCTTTCGCCTTTTTGGCTGTATGCGAAGGTGCGGTTACTGAGGGTTCTATAGCGCGAACAGGTTCAGCGGCGGGTTCGACAGCCCTGTTTTTTTTTGCGCGATGCACCACTCTCGTCTCTGTCGCTATAGGTGCTTCAAAACCACTTGATACTGGCGTTTCGGCGTACGTTGGCAAATCCATCAACAAGGTGTATTCACGCAACAGGCGACCGCTAGGCCACTGGATTTCCACCAAAAAGTTAAGGAAGGGCTCACGAATAGGCTGCTGCGTAGTCACCACCACCTTGGGGTTGGACGGATCATCCAAATCCAAACGAAAACGCAGACTGTTCAACAGGAATTCTCTGTCCACGTGCGCATTAGCAAAATCTTCTGGCGGTGCCAGGTTCACGATGATCTGGTTTTCTGTCAGATCCTTTACCTGAACCAGCTTGATTTCTGCACGTAGCGGCTCATTTAGCGCACTGCGCAGTTTGATGTCTCCCAATCCAATGGCCTGAGCAGTTTCACTCAGCACCATACTGCCCACTAAAGACGAGAGCGCAACAACCAGTTTACGATCCATAGACATTGCCCTTTTTTATTTATCTAAATCAATATTGCTCACTATTGGCGCATGACTGCAGGGGCTCTTAAGGCACACCCACTACACCAAGCTCGAGCGACTTTACAGGATAGAAAAGGAAAAAACTAGAATATGGATTCAATTATCTATGTAACTTACTGGCAAACATGGTTTTTTTGATTATTTTGGGATCTGACGCACAAATAGCGGGGCTAAGTGCCCCGCCTAGTACGGTATTAACCTTCCACAAGGATCCTCAACATGCGGCGCACAGGCTCGGCCGCACCCCATAAGAGCTGGTCACCCACGGTAAACGCAGACAAATACTCCTTGCCCATGTTCAACGTGCGCACGCGACCCACTGGAATACCCAAGGTGCCGGTAACCGCTGTTGGAGTCAGCTCTTTCACTGTCAGAGCCTTGTCGTTAGGCACGACTTTTACCCAGTCGTTAGCCGAGGCAAGGATCGCTTCGACCTCAACCGGCGAAACGGTTTTTTTCAACTTGATGGTCAATGCTTGGCTGTGGCAGCGCATGGCACCCACGCGCACGCACAAGCCGTCGATAGGCACGATATCTTTGCCCTCCAAACCGAGGATCTTGTTAGTCTCAGCTTGACCTTTCCATTCCTCACGGCTCTGGCCGTTGTCCAACTGTGTGTCTATCCACGGAATCAAGCTGCCCGCCAAGGGTGCGCCAAACAACTGCGCCGGAAACTCCGCAGAACGCATGGCGGCAATCGCCTTGCGGTCGATGTCTAAAATGGCCGCCGCTGGATCGTTCAATTCATTGGCCACGCTGTTGCCCAGAACCTGCATTTGTTTCAGCAGCTCGCGCATATTCTGCGCGCCCGCGCCGGAAGCCGCTTGGTACGTCATGGATGACACCCACTCGATCAAACCTTCACGGAACAGACCACCCAGCGCCATCAACATCAAACTCACGGTGCAGTTGCCGCCAACAAACTTGCGCTGGCCGTGGTCCAAGGCGCGCTCAATCACGCTGTTGTTGACCGGATCCAACACAATCACGGCATCAGGATCCATACGCAGCGCGGAGGCCGCATCAATCCAATAACCCTTCCAGCCCGCTGCTTCCAGTTTCGGAAAAACCGCTTTGGTGTAGTCGCCGCCCTGACAAGTGACGATCACGTCCATCGCCTTCAATGCTTCGATGTTATTGGCATCCAGTAGCGCATCCACCGGCTTACCCACCATCGGCGCAGGCTGCCCCACCTGAGAAGTTGTGAAGAAGTAGGGATGGATGTCTGCAAAATCCCCTTCTTCCTGCATGCGCTGCATCAGCACCGAACCGACCATACCGCGCCAACCGACAAACCCTACTTTGTTCATACCATCACCACTTCAAAAGTTCGTTGCCTATTTTAATTTACGCGAGCGCGTTGACTACCGCCGCACCCATTTCACGCGTACCCACTTTCTGCATGCCCGCGCTCATGATGTCGCCCGTGCGCAAGCCCTGATCCAACACCTTGCCTACAGCCTGCTCGATGGCATCCGCCGCCGCTGGCGCTGCCAAGGAGTAGCGCAACATCATGGCAACCGACAAAATCGTCGCCAACGGATTGGCAATACCCTGCCCCGCAATATCCGGCGCGGAGCCATGGCAGGGCTCGTACAGCCCCTTGCCGTTCACATCCAGCGAGGCGGAAGGCAGCATGCCGATAGAGCCAGTCAGCATCGCCGCTTCATCCGACAAAATATCGCCAAACATGTTGCCCGTGACCATCACATCAAATTGTTTCGGCGCGCGCACCAACTGCATCGCCGCGTTGTCTACATACATGTGCGACAACTGCACATCGGGATAGTTCTTCGCCAAACGCTCCATCACTTCGCGCCACAGCACGGTCACTTCCAACACATTGGCTTTATCAATCGAACACAATTTTTTATTGCGCTTGCGCGCTAATTCAAAAGCCAGTTTGCCGATGCGTTCAATTTCACTCTCGCGATACACCGCCGAGTTATAACCTTCGCGCTCGCCGTTTTCCAACACACGCACACCACGCGGCGCGCCGAAATACAAACCGCCCGTCAGTTCACGCACGATCAGAATATCCAAGCCCGCCACAATCTCCGGCTTCAATGAGGATGCTTCTGCCAACTGCGGATACAAAATTGCTGGACGCAAATTGCCGAACAAGCCGAGTTTTGAACGAATTGCCAACAAACCTTTTTCTGGACGGATCGCTGTATCTAATTGATCCCACTTTGGCCCACCGACTGCACCCAACAAAATCGCATCTGCTTTCTGCGCTTGCTCATGTGTGGCATCAGGGTACGGTACACCGTGTGCGTCTATCGCCGCGCCACCCAGCAAACCGTTTTCACACTGCAAATTCAGTGCAAATTTTTTATTAACGACATCCAACACGGCCACGGCCTGCTCAACAATTTCAGGACCGATGCCATCGCCGGGCAAAATTAATACTTTCTTACTCATAGTTTTCTCTACTTTGATGAGGTAGGTAGGAGTTCACCAACGCCCAAACAACCAAGGCGACGACTGTTTGTATTTTTCTTCGAATGTGCGAATAGCATCCGCTTGCTGCAAGGTCAGGCCAATATCATCCAAACCATGCAGCAAGCAGTGTTTGCGAAACGCATCCACTTCAAAAGCAAATGACTGACCAGAAGGCGTGACGACTTGCTGTGCAGGCAGATCAATCGTCAAACGATAGCCTTCCCGCGCATACATTTCATCAAACAACTGGCTCACCACCTCGTGCGACAACACAATCGGCAACATGCCATTTTTGAAACAGTTGTTGAAGAAAATATCAGCAAAACTCGGCGCGATAATGGCACGAAAACCGTAATCGTCCAGCGCCCACGGCGCGTGCTCACGCGAAGAACCACAACCAAAGTTTTCGCGCGCCAACAAAATCGATGCACCTTGATAACGCGCTTGATTCAACGGGAAGTCTTTGTTCAGCGGGCGCTGGCTGTTGTCCATACCGGGCTGCCCCACATCCAAATAGCGCAGCTCATCAAACAAGTTGGGACCGAAACCCGTGCGATGAATAGATTTCAAAAATTGTTTCGGAATAATCATGTCGGTATCGACATTCGCGCGATCCATCGGCGCAGCGATGCCTTCATGTTTTTCAAATGCTTTCATGCTGCACCTCCGCTCATCATCTCGCGCACATCGACAAAATGTCCTGTCACCGCTGCCGCCGCTGCCATCGCCGGACTCACCAAATGCGTGCGCCCACCAAAGCCCTGTCGCCCTTCAAAATTACGATTGGAGGTGGATGCGCAGTGCTCACCATTGCCCAAACGATCCGCATTCATTGCCAAACACATGGAGCAGCCGGGTTCGCGCCATTCCATACCTGCTGCCAAAAAGATTTTGTCCAAACCTTCGGCTTCTGCTTGTTTTTTTACTTGCTGCGAACCAGGGACAATCAACACTTGTTTGACATTCGCCGCCACTTTGCGACCTTTGGCAATGCTGGCGGCTTCGCGCAAATCTTCAATGCGCGAATTGGTGCACGAACCGATAAATACACGATCCAGCTTGATAGATGTAATCGGCTGATTGGCTTGCAAACCCATGTAGTGCAGCGCACGTTCATAACCTTCGCGTTTCACTGCATCATTTTCGCGCGCAGGGTCTGGCACATTGGCATCCACCGGCAACACCATTTCAGGTGAGGTACCCCAACTCACTTGCGGCTTGATGTCTTCGCCGCGCAATTCAATAACCGCATCAAAATGCGCATCGGCATCGCTGTGCAAATTGCGCCACGCTGCGACCGCCGCATCCCACTGCTCTGCTTTGGGTGCATACATACGGTCGCGAACATAATTGATGGTGATGTCATCCACCGCCACCATGCCAGCGCGCGCACCGGCTTCGATTGCCATGTTGCACACCGTCATGCGCCCTTCCATCGACATGGCGCGCATCACGTCACCGCCAAATTCCATCGCGTAACCCGTGCCACCTGCCGTGCCAATTTTGCCAATCACGGCTAACACCACATCTTTTGCTGTAACACCCACGCCCAACTGGCCGTCAATTTTTATCAGCATGTTTTTCATTTTTTTCTGAATCAAACACTGCGTCGCCAACACATGTTCTACTTCCGATGTGCCGATGCCATGCGCCAAAGCACCGAGCGCACCGTGGGTAGACGTGTGTGAATCACCGCACACAATCGTCATGCCCGGCAAAGTCGCGCCAGTTTCTGGCCCGATGACATGCACAATGCCTTGGTGCGCATCGTTGATTTTGAATTCGGTGATGCCAAACGTGTCGCAGTTGCTATCCAATGTTTGTACTTGAATGCGCGACGTTTCATCTTCGATACCCGCAACACCTGCAGCACGCTCTTTCAGCGTGGTCGGCACGTTGTGATCGGGCGTGGCAATGCTGCCATCCAAACGCCAAGGTTTGCGCCCTGCCATACGCAAACCGTCAAACGCTTGCGGCGAAGTCACTTCATGTAGCAACTGACAGTCGATATAAATGAGCGCCGTGCCATCGTCGCGCTGCTGCACGAGATGCATATCCCAAAGTTTGTCATAAAGCGTTTTAGCGGCCACTGTCGCACCTCGACCTTGCGAAGAAACGGGGCGAGCATTTTACACCAGAGCGCCTACAAAGCTGGCCGTTTTCTAGACTTTACCGGTTGATTTCAAGGGTTTTGGCGCAGAAAAGCATTCACCACCGCCGCGGTGACAGCGTTGCCTTCTGGCGTCCAGTGTTGGTCGTAGGTGTAGTACACCTGCTGCCCGTTAGCTGCCGCTTGGCGCAGTGCCGCTGTGGTGCTGACGCAGGCAACGCCACGCGCTTTACACCACGCCATCCAAGTATTTTCATTGGCATCCAAACGCGAGAACACTTGCTGCTTAAACGCTTCTGCATCCATGGCATCCGTTTTTTTCTTTTTAATTTCCATAAAGTTGCGCAACTGTTCGGCAGGAATTTCATTTTCCATCAAAGGCAAAATGACATGCGGGGTGCTGGGTGCATACACCATCACCAAACGAAAGCCATCTTTTTGCGACAGCAGCAAAAACTTTTCCAACACATCACTCACATTTTTCCAGTCGCTAGAATTGGCAAATTGTTGCTCGCTGTCATCCACCAAATAGTGCAGACGTTTTGGCTCAAAACTGTAAGCGACTTGTTTTCCGTTGCCATTCAAACGCAAAGGCATGAAGCCTACTTTTTCGGCATAACCCGATACCGGTCGCTGACTACCCACTTGCGCCAACACTTCTTCTGCCAAACGCCGTAAACCTTTTGTCACTGGCGAGGCTTTGGCATAAAAACCCATACTTTCTGAACGCGTTTCTGCAGAGGCTGGCGGTGCTGCACCTGTTGGTGTGGGCAGTGGCGGCGCATCGCGAAAATCGTTGCCTTCGTACAACATCAACAACACCGTTTTTGGTTTTAATGCGCGTCCAACCGTAATAAAGTTATTCAAATACGTCAGCGGATCGGTGCCAGATACGCCAATGTTATAGATGGTTTTTTCTGTAGATTTTCGCAGCAAATCCACCCACTCCTGACCATCTGAAACATGCGAACCTGCTACAAAAGAATCCCCCACGGCAACCACATCGTATTGTTCAAGACGATCTGCGTTGCGAAATCCTCGGCTATCGCTGGTCAACACTAACGAAAACTCAGGATAACCCGCTGGCGCATTGGGATAAGAACGCACTTGCTCCGGCACATCTTTCTGCACTAAATCAAAACGCTCACTCGGCGGGCGGTGGCGCACAATGCCACTCAACATAATGCCCGTATCAGCATCCACACCATGAATGGGCTGTTCAATAAAACGCGGCTTGTTGACCATACCGGAGCCCACCACCAGCACAAAACCACTCAAACCAGCAGACAAATACACCATCACCAGCGCAAAAACTGTTTCGCCTTTGGCCTTGTTGCGTGTCGAAAACAACACCGCCGCTGCGATCCACAAAATAACCGTCAACAACAACAGCGCACCAAAATGCCCTGCCGAATAGCGACTGAGAATAACAGGATCATTCTCAATAATAAGTTTGATGACGGGACTGGCTGGGAGCCAGATCAAAATACTGATGACCAAAACCACCCACGCAGAAATACTTCTTTTATTCATCACACTGACTCGCTCTATTTAAACGCACGCTCACGCACCCTCGCTATTTCATCACGCACCGCCGCCGCTTCCTCAAACTCTAGGTTTTTAGCGTGCTGCAACATTTGTTTTTCCAATTTTTGGATAGTTTTTGTCATCTGCTCTAGCGTCATTTCCTCGATATTGACGCTGTACTTGCCGCGACTCTCTGCCACTTTCTGCTCGCGCTTTTTGCTCTTGCTGCGCGCACCAGGCACAGCACCTTCCATGATATCAACGACGGACTTCTGCACACCTTTCGGCACGATGCCATGCTCAGCGTTAAACGCTATTTGCTTTTCGCGGCGGCGCTGGGTTTCATCCATCGCGCGCTGCATGGAGCCGGTGATACGATCGGCATATAGGATTGCTTTGCCGTTTATATTGCGCGCCGCACGACCGATGGTTTGTATCAGTGAACGCTCTGAACGCAAAAAACCTTCCTTGTCTGCATCCAAAATCGCCACCAGAGAGACTTCCGGCATATCCAAACCTTCGCGCAGCAAGTTGATGCCTACCAACACATCAAACTCGCCAAGACGCAAATCGCGAATAATTTCTACGCGCTCGACCGTATCAATATCGGAATGCAAATAGCGCACTTTCACGCCATGTTCCATCAAATAATCGGTTAAATCTTCGGACATGCGTTTAGTCAAGGTGGTGACTAACACGCGATCGCCACTTTTCACACGCAAGCGAATCTCGGACAGTAAATCATCCACCTGCGTCGTCGCAGGGCGCACTTCAATTTCAGGGTCTACCAAACCCGTGGGGCGCACCACCTGCTCTACCACCTGCCCGTTGTGTGCTTCTTCATAAGCACTGGGTGTGGCCGAAACATAAATCATCTGCGGTGCAATTTTTTCCCACTCATCAAAACGCATGGGACGATTATCTAAAGCCGACGGCAAACGAAACCCGTATTCCACCAGCGTCTCTTTGCGCGAGCGATCGCCTTTATACATCGCACCCAACTGCGGAATGGTGACATGCGATTCATCAATCACCAGCAGCGCATTTTCCGGCAAATAATCAAACAGTGTGGGCGGCGGCTCACCCGGCGCACGGCCCGACAAATAGCGCGAGTAGTTTTCAATGCCGTTGCAGTAACCCAACTCAACAATCATTTCGATGTCGTACTGCGTGCGCTGCTCAAGGCGCTGGAACTCCACATGTTTTTCCAAGTGGCGAAACTGTGCCAAGCGATCGCGCAACTCTTCTTTAATATCATCAATACGCGACAACACCGTATCGCGCGGCGTGACGTAATGGCTTTTAGGAAAAATGGTAACGCGCGGCAGCTTGCGCAGTATTTGTCCCGTCAGCGGATCAAACGCGGCAATATTTTCCACTTCTTCATCAAACAGCGTGATGCGAATGGCTTCCATATCCGAATCGGCTGGATACACATCAATCACATCGCCGCGACAGCGATAAGTGGCGCGCTGAAAATCAATATCGTTGCGGCGATATTGCAATTCCGCCAATTTGCGCAGCAATTCGCGCTGATCTATGCGCTCGCCGCGACTGAGATGCAGCACCATACTGAAATACTGCTCAGGATCACCCAAGCCGTAAATCGACGACACCGTGGCAACCACAATAACGTCAGATCGCTCCAACAATGCTTTGGTTGCCGACAAACGCATCTGTTCGATATGCTCATTTACCGATGCATCTTTTTCGATAAACGTATCTGACGAAGGCACATACGCCTCCGGCTGGTAGTAGTCGTAATACGAAACAAAATATTCCACTGCGTTATGTGGAAAAAATTCACGGAACTCGCCGTACAACTGTGCGGCCAAGGTGCGGTTGGGCGCGAGTACGATGGTTGGGCGCTGCACGCGTTCAATGACATTGGCGATGGTGAATGTTTTACCGGAACCGGTCACACCCAACAGCGTCTGCGCCATCAAACCCGATTGAATGCCGTTGACCAAGGCCGCAATCGCCGACGGCTGATCGCCAGCAGGTGCGAAGCGCGATTCCACGACAAAGGGCTTGTGTTCTGGCTTGGGTAATTCTGATGTCATCTGCGCAACGCCATCAGCTGAGGGAGGAATATGGTAGCAAGGCCCAGAATCGAACTGGGGACCCCAACATTATGAGTGTTGTGCTCTAACCTGCTGAGCTACCTTGCCAGAAAAAAAAGGGGCACTGTCTCAATATGGTGACAAGTACCCCGTAAATATGGCTCCGACTGGTGGGATCGAACCACCGACCAATTGATTAACAGTCAACTGCTCTACCGCTGAGCTAAGTCGGAACGGCCTCTTTCGAGGCGGCGTATGTTATAAAGCCACCCCACACTGGTCAAGGAAAACTTGCTGTGTTTTTCAGGCAATTCTGGCAGTCCCCACGCTTTCTTTTCATTCTTGGATTCGCGTTGTACGGATTCGTCTTTTTCAAGAACGCATGGGTCAGCGATGATGCTTACATCCTGTTTCGCAGCCTCGACCAACTCCTCAGCGGCCACGGCCCGCGCTGGAACCCCCACGAGCGCGTGCAAGTCTTCACTTGCCCGCTGTGGTACTGGCTGCTGGCTGGCATGGGCTGGCTGCACCGCAACCACTACCTGAACAGCATCATCCTGAGCGCCATCTGCAACGCCCTGCTGCTGTGGAACCTGCAAAGAATCCTGCAAGACGCACGGCTCTGGCTGCTGGCCGTGGTGATGTTGGTTTTTTCGCAGGCCTATTTTGATTTCACCACCTCCGGTTTAGAAAACTCGCTGGTGTACTGCCTGCTCACATTTGTGCTGCGTTTTTATCTCGACGAACAACTCGCTGAAAAGCAAAAACGGTTGTACACCGGTATCGCCATCGGGTTGTTATTGATGACGCGCCACGATGCCGTGTTGTTTGTATTGCCCCTGCTCATTCACAACGTCATCCGCCACCGCCAACACAGCGCGACGCTGCTGTTAGCCGCAGGTTTGCCTCTGCTCGCTTGGACATTATTTTCTCTGCTCTACTACGGCTTTCCGTTTCCCAACACCGCCTACGCCAAATTGGGCGATGTGATGCCGCGCGAGTTATTGCTGCAGCGCGGATTAACTTATTTCACCACCTCTTTTTTACGCGATTTCATCAGTTTGGCGATTTTAGCTGGCGGTGTTATCGCCGGTTTGTGTCACAAAAAATCTCAGGTGCGCGTCATTGCGCTCGGCATCTTGCTACATCTCTTTTATGTGGTGTGGATAGGCGGCGATTTTATGCGCGGCCGCTTTTTCGGCTGGGATTATTTACTGTGTGTGATTGTATTATTGCAATGGCGCACACATCCAAAAAAAATTACGCTTGGCTTTGTGATAGCAGCTGGAGTTAGTTGGTTTTTCTGGACACCGCCACTGGCTACTCCTGTGCACTGGGGCGCAGAGCCGTTTCGCATGGGTGACAGCGCCGACGGCGTAACACAAGAGCGCTATTTCTTTTTTTGGTTCACGCGTTTCACCCGTTATCTGCAACGCGGTGATGAAGGTATACACGATTTTGGCTGGTGCCAAGATGGCATCGAACAGCGCAAACAAGGCATTACTCTGACCGCTAGTAACACCGTGGGCATGCACGGCTTTTGCTTAGGCACCGAAGGCAAAGTGGTGGATTTATTGGGCATTACCGACCCACTGTTAGCGCGCATGCCACACAATCCCGCACAAAAAAATTGGCGTGCCGGACACTTTTTGCGCGTAGTACCAGAGGGTTATTGCAGCAGCGTGCTGCACAACAGCAATGAAATTGTTGACCCCATCATTGCACGCTACTACGACAGTTTGCGCTTAATCACACAAAGCGAACCCTTATTTAGCAAAGAGAGACTGCAGGCAATTTGGCAAATCAACACTGGTGCATTCAATGAAGAGCTGGTAACTGCGCGCATGCATGTATTGAGTCAGCCCACTCAAACAGCAAGCAATTTGAGCAGTTGTCCGTTTGTTGTGTTACCTGAAGTCGTAATAGAGCGCCTGCGCAATCCCACACCATAAACAACGGATTACAGACTGATCGCAATCTCAGAAAAACTGCGCACGGCAGGATGCTGACTACTGGCAATGGCCGCGTCATCCGCCGCATTGTCTTGCGGGCGCACCAACCAGCAAGTTTGCATACCTGCCGCTTTGGCCGCATCCAACTCGGCGGCAATATCCGACAAAAACAAAGTATTTTCTGGCGATAGATGCATCGCCTCTGCGATACGCTGATACGAAGCAGCTTCTTGTTTCGCACCCGATGTGGTGTCGAAATAATCGGCAAACAGCGGCGTCATATCGCCAAACTCGCTGTAGCCAAAAAATAATTTCTGTGCCTGAATCGAGCCACTGGAATACACAAACAATGGAATGCCTGCTGTGTGCCACGCTTGCAACTGTTTAACCGCATCTTCATACACATGCGCGCTGTAAGCCTGATTTTTATAGCCGTGTTCCCACAGCATGCCTTGCAGAGCTTTTAGCGGCGTCGCTTTGCGGTCTTCTGCAATCCACTGCAACAGCGTGGCGATAATCGCCTCGTAATTGTTTTCTGCTACACCAACTTCTTGCGCCACTGCACGCATTTGCGTCAACACAGCAGGGTCTTGCGCGTTGGCGCGCACAAACATCGACAAATGTTGCGCCGCATAGGGAAACAACACATCGCGCACAAAAGAAATAGAACTGGTGGTGCCTTCAATATCGGTGAGTATGGCTTTGGCTTTGAACATGTGCATCAAACATCCAATTTAGGAAACTGTTTAGCAATCTCGCTGCCTGTGTACTGCGCCACCCAACCCGCCTCGTTGTTAAAAAAACGAATCGCTGCCAAATTGGGCGCACCACCTAAATCAAACCAGTGTTTCGTGTTGGCTGGCACGCTGAGAAAATCGCCCTTCTCGCACAACACGCTATACACCTTGTCACCAATATGCAGATAGAAAAGACCGCAGCCATCAACAAAAAACCGCACCTCGTCTTCGGTGTGAATATGCTCACTCAAAAACTTTTCGCGCAGTGCTTGTTTATTGGGATTACTGCTGCTGATACTGATGACATCCACCGTAACAAAACCGCATTCGGCAACAATTTTGTCTACATCGCTGCGATACGCCTGCAAAATGGCTTCTTGCGTATCGCCCGCCTGCACGGGGGCGCTGGGCTGCCACTGCTCAAAGCGAATACCCACCTGCTGCAAGGCTTGCGCTATTTGCGACGCGTCGCGTGTTTGCGCTTGCCGCTCACCATTTTCAGAATAAATCATCAATTCACTCATTATTTTTTCCTACTTCTCGTTGTTTTATGAGTGCGCGCTGTAGCGGCGCCATTCACAGTCGAGCAAAAACTCTAACGCTTCCAGATGACGCATGCACGACGCCAAATCTTCCGCCCAGGTGTAAAGCCCGTGTCCACGAATTAAATACGCCACACCCATACCTTCGCGCTGCATGTGTTTTTCCACACGCTGTGACAGTTCCACCATGTCCTGTGTATTGTCAAAAATCGGGACATGCAATTCGGTGTTGTGCGTTTGCACACCGTTAAACGCTTTCAATAATTCATAGCCGCGCAGCACCAAGGTATCAACCCTCGGTTGCGCCATCGTCAACACCGTGGCGCACACAGAATGCGTGTGCAACACGGCACCAATATTGGCATCGCGTTTGTATAACTGTGTGTGCAATAAAGTTTCAGCCGATGGTTTTTTTTCCACCAAGGGCTTGCCATCTAAATCCACCACCATCACATCATCAACAGTCAGCTCGCCTTTGTGCTTGCCGGAAACAGTGACAGCACAGCAGCTCGCATTCAAACGCACGGAATAATTACTGGATGTGGCAGGCGACCAACCGCGACTGTATATCGTGCGGCTGGCGGCCACAATGCTCTCGGCGCATGGCAAAAACTGCGCTGTATTAAACGGCGCGGGCGACAAAGGCATGGCAATCTCCACAGAAATGTGTCGCGATAGGAGTTGGCATTTTGCCACAGATCAACTGTGGCGCAGCCGCTGCACACCGAGCATCACCACGGCCAAACCCGCCATTTGCAACACGCTCACCGCTTCGCCCAACACCAAACCTGCAATCAACACCGTGGCCACAGGGCCGATCATGCCGACTGCGCCAGCCTTATCAGGTCCGATTTGTTTGATGCCTGCCGACATCATGAAAGAAGGCAACACGGTAAAGAAAATTGCGGTGATGGCTGCCAAACCGTATATCGTGGGTGGCAAATACAATATCGCGACGAATGACGACTGTGTGAAGGCGTAGTGCAACACAATCATGCCGCTCGCTGACAACATAGCCACTGCGGTAAACAGCGCGCTGGACAACACGCGCATGCAGTAATCACTGCCTATCACATACAAAGAAAATGACAAGGCACTCAACAAAACCCACAGCGCACCTTTGCCGGTTTCTGTCAGCGACACATGAGGCTGCATGCGAATATCTGCAAAAAACACCATCAACAAACCCACATAAATAATTGCTGCACAGACACCGACAGACCAAGATATTTTTTTATGCAGCAAAGGCACGGACAACAGCAATACGAAAACAGGATACGTGTAGAGAATGATTCTCTCCAACCCTGCGCTGATGGTTTGCAAGCCCAATAAATCCAAATAACTCGCGACGTAGTAGCCTAGCACGCCGATGCCCACCACCAAAATCAGTAATTTTTTTAATAAGGCTTTCGCTTCGTAACGAATGCGCGTTACAGCAACCCACACATAAATGGGCACAGAAAACAGCATGCGCAGCAACATCACATCCGCCACGCTTGCACCTTGCGCGTACATCAATTTGATGACTGTGCCTTTACACGCGAACAACAGCGCGGCAACGCCCACCAGCCATAAACCGGCATCGCGCTGTAATCGTTTTTTGTTTCCCATCAAGGCTTTAGCCAACATCACATCACTCCCAAACAAAACAAAACAAAACACAGCAAAACAAACAACGCTTTTCAGCAGATTCAGTGGCTTTACGTTTTGGAAGAGTTAAAAACAAAAAAGCCGCTAGAAGCGGCTTTGAGCGGGGACTAAAACAAGTTTAGCGATCAACCAGACACAAAAAGCCGCGACAGTGGGCGATGCCACAGTCGTACAGAGACGGCTTTAATAAACAAGATCTGGTTCATGTCATACATACACAAGGTTGATGCCCGCATCATAAACGCGTATTGCGTTACACCGCAACCGCTTTGGTAAAACAAGCGCGATGATCAGCAGACAAATCCACTGCGATTGTATCCTCCACCACAAAATGCCCTGCGAGAATTTCATTCGCCAGCGGATTTTCGATCAACTGCTGAATAGCGCGTTTCAGCGGGCGCGCACCGTACACAGGATCAAAACCCACCTCGACCAATTCTTGCATCACGGCATCGCTAAACGTGATCGCCATTTCGCGTTCGCGCAAGCGTTTGCGCAGCAGCGCCAATTGAATATCCGCAATATTGCGAATTTGCTCTTTGCCCAGTGGATGAAACACCACCACTTCATCAATACGATTGATGAACTCAGGACGAAAATGGCTGCCGACCACTTCCATCACCGCCGCCTTCATTGCTTCGTAGCGATTTTCATTGCGCGTGGAATCATCCTGCAATTCCAAACCGTCAAAGCTGACAGAATCAAACGAACGATCGCTGGCTAAATCTTGTATGCGATCAGAACCCAAGTTAGAGGTCATCACCACCACGGTATTGCGAAAATCCACCGTGCGCCCTTGGCTGTCCGTTAAGCGACCATCATCCAACACTTGCAACAAAATATTGAACACATCGGGGTGCGCTTTTTCCACCTCATCCAACAACAATACAGAGTACGGTTTACGGCGCACAGCCTCGGTTAAATAACCGCCATCCTCATGCCCAACATAGCCAGGAGGCGCGCCGATCAAACGTGCGACGGAATGTTTTTCCATGAACTCCGACATATCCAAACGCACCATCGCCTCTTCGGTGTCGAACAAAAACATCGCCAGTGCTTTGCACAATTCTGTTTTACCTACACCGGTGGGGCCAAGAAATAAAAATGAACCGTTGGGACGATTGGGGTCTGACAAACCAGCGCGCGAGCGGCGCACAGCATTGGAAACGGCGACTACTGCTTCTTTCTGCCCCACCACACGCTTATGCAAGGCATCTTCCATGCGCAGCAATTTTTCGCGCTCGCCCTCCAACATTTTTGAGACAGGAATCCCCGTCCACTTGGATACCACTTCAGCAATTTCTTCATCGGTAACGCGATTGCGCAGCAGCTGATGCTCCACTTGTTGCGGTTGATCGGCAGCCGCCAACTGCTTTTCCAGCGCGGGAATCACGCCGTATTGCAATTCTGACATGCGTGTGAGATCGCCAGCGCGGCGTGCGGCATCCATATCAATGCGCGCTTTTTCCAAATCGGCTTTGATCTGCTGCGAGCCCATCAAGGAGGCTTTTTCCGCCTTCCAGATTTCCTCTAAATCTGCAAATTCTTTTTCTACTTTGGCAATTTGCTCATTGAGGATTTCCAAGGATTTTTTGGCGGACTCGTCATCGTCTTTCTTCACCGCTTCGCGCTGAATTTTTAACTGAATCAAACGTCGCTCTAATTTATCCATTTCCTCTGGTTTGGAATCAATTTCCATGCGAATACGCGAAGCGGCTTCGTCGATCAAGTCGATGGCTTTATCCGGCAGTTGGCGATCGGTGATGTAACGCTGCGATAATTTTGCTGCAGCGATAATCGCGCTGTCGGTAATATCCACGCCGTGATGCACTTCGTAGCGTTCTTTCAAGCCGCGCAAAATAGCGATGGTATCTTCTTCCGAAGGTTGATCGACGATGACTTTTTGAAAACGCCGCTCCAGTGCCGCATCTTTTTCAATGAACTGGCGATACTCATCCAGCGTAGTCGCGCCCACGCAGTGCAACTCACCGCGCGCCAATGCAGGCTTCAACATATTGCCGGCATCCATCGCGCCTTCGGCTTTGCCTGCGCCAACCATGGTGTGCAATTCATCAATAAATAAAATGACGTTACCTTCCTGCTTCGCCAATTCATTTAATACCGCTTTCAATCGCTCTTCAAAATCACCACGAAACTTGGCGCCCGCCAACAGTGCGCCGAGATCCAGCGACAACAGGCGTTTGTTTTTTAATCCTTCCGGCACTTCGCCATTCACAATGCGCTGCGCCAAACCTTCAACAATGGCGGTTTTGCCCACACCTGGCTCACCGATTAGCACCGGATTATTTTTGGTGCGGCGTTGCAACACTTGAATGGTGCGGCGAATTTCATCGTCGCGCCCAATCACGGGATCGAGCTTGCCACTCTCGGCGCGCTCGGTCATGTCGATAGTGTATTTATCGAGTGCCTGTCGCGCCGACTCTGCGTTTGGATCATCGACCGACTGCCCTGCGCGCAACTCGGTCACAGCCTGTTGCAACTGCGACACTTGGCCAAATTTCTTCAACAGCGCGCCCAAACTGCCGCCGTCTTGCGCAGCAGCCAACAGCACCGACTCGCTGGCAATGTATTGATCGCCCTGCTGCTGTGCGTATTTATCCGCCAAATTCAACAGCTTGACCAATTCTTGCGACATCGCCACATCGCCCGTTGGGCTGCTTACGGTGGCTTGTTTTTGCAATTCTTCCTCTAAAGCACGGCGCAGAGCGGCGATATCAAAACGCGCTTTGCGCAGTAACGGGCTGACACTGCCGCCCTGTTGATCGAGTAGCGCCTGCAACAAATGCACGGGCGCAATTTGCGTGTGATCGCGACCCACAGCCAAAGACTGCGCATCAGACAGTGCGTTCTGGAGTTGGCTGGTTAATTTATCCATTCTCATGTGTTCAAAACCTCTTAAATCGTTTTATCAATGAACACATGATGGGGATACTGCTCTGCAGTTCAAGCGGATCAAGCCGCCTCTTTGCTCATTTTAATGCGGCAGATCAAAGGGCAGCTCAACCACAAACTCACTGCCTACACCCAACGTACTGGACACACGTATCGTGCCGTGCATGATTTCCACAAGCTGTTTACAGATAGGCAAACCCAAACCAAACCCTTGACGATAACCGGCATGTGTTTCTTCGCGCGCATAAGGCTCAAAAGCGCGACTGACAAACTCAGGCGACATACCGACTCCCGTGTCCTTCACGGAAATATGCAGCAGCACTTGGTTTGCTTGCTGCGCAGCCACAGATACCGACAACTGAATGCTGCCTTGATCGGTAAATTTGAACGCATTGGTCAACAAATTATTTAACAACTGTTGTAAGCGATTTCTGTCGCCCAATACCCACAAAGGCAGCTCCTTTGTACCGGTGACAGAAAATGCTATATTTTTTTGGCGATACGTTACCTGAATGGCGTTTTCCAGTTCCGTAAGCAAGGAAGCTATGCTAAATACTTGCTTATGCAACACCGCTTGACCTGATTTCAACCGCGAGTAACTGAGAATGCCATCAATAATATTGATAACGGTATTGCACGACTGCTGAATCACATCCAGATATTTTTTCTGCTGCTCAGGTGATACCGGCTCTCGCAGCAAATGCACCGCACCCACCACCGCCGAGAGCGGCGATTTCACGTCATGCGTCACCCTGTCCACAAACTCACTGCGCGCCGCCATTTCAGCATTGAGCTTTAACACCAAGCCTTGTGCCGCTATTCGCTCTCGCTCCACACTCATAACACGCAGAATGACAGCCACCGCCATAAAATCCAACTCCAGCGTCAAGCCCAACTCGTAACTGTAGCGCCCAAACACATACGGAATGGAAAAACCAAACGATGCGAATATAGAGAGCATTGCCATCACCACGAACAACACCAAGCCAACACTAAACAGCTTTTTTTCTTCTCTGCGCGCGAGCAATAGCCAGATAGAAAACATCAAGCCTACCGACATCAACAACGTATTGGAGGCCAAAGTAATTTGCATCAGCAGTTTCATTGGCAGCCACGGCGCTGCTACAAAAGTAAAAGCATTGATTGCACACAAAATAATGCAGCTGTAATAAATTGCCAGATATTTTTTGGCCACTTGATAGTAACTGCACAGCAGCCACGCAAAAGCCATGCCCTGCGGCGCGTGAATAAATAAATAGATAATATTGCGCCAATCGCCATAGGCATCGGGAATTAAACGCTGAAAGATGCCTGCCATGTACATAGCCGAACCCAAGCTCGTTAGCGCAAACAGCCACATTGCACATTCAACACCCAACTTGCGCACATACAGCACATAAACACACAAAAAGAAAACCAGCGCGTACAGCATTCCCATTACGCCGCCGACAAAGCGACCATCGAAAGCTATCTGTCGCGAAAACTTATCTGCACTCACCAAAGACGGAATAAAAATGGCGGCAAAATATGTTTTGATGGAGAAATCCACCTTTAGGGTTTCACCTGCAGGTACATCCAAGCGAAAAGCAAAGAAATCGTAATCAATATCTCGACTAGCGAGTGGATAATCCTGCCCTGTAACAACCTGTTTGACGACCACGCCGTTAACACTGGCTTGCAGCACCACTTCATTAAACAGTGCTTGATCCAAATTCAGCACAAAGGAACGCGCAACATGGGAATCATTGTGCAAATAAAAACGAAACCAATGCGTTTTAGCCGCGAGATAAGGCGCACCCTTTCCCACCAACTCGAATGCACTGTTGGGTAACTGTGCCGCTTGTTGTGCATTAGCGGGCTGTTGTTGACCAACATATTGACCAACAAACGGCTTGATTAAATAACGCTGAATAACACCTGAACCTGCATCCACTGCTGTAGCGTCTATCGCCACGAGGTCGAAACTTGCCGCCTGTGTGGCGACAACAAAACAGAGCAGGATCGCTGCCAAAAGCAATCGAAAGCAGGCTTGTATTGCGCTGACTCCTTTCATAATTCTTCTAACCCATTCCATCTCTGATTCACGTTACAGTCGGGAGAATACTACCTAGGCAGGTATTCGCCAAACCAACGAGGCCATGCGCCCTGTATTCCCCTCACGGCGGTAGGAATAAAAACGCCGCGCATCCGTCAGAGTATCTTCGCCGCCGCCGTACACCGCAGCAACTCCCAAGATCTGTAGCCGCCAACGCGCCAACGCGTAAATATCACACAGCCAATGTGCATCGTCTGCGCCTTTTACAAAACAATCTACCAACGCCTGCTCATTGCGATCGTGATGCCATTCAAGAAACCGCTCACGCACTTCCGCACCCACCTCAAAACTTTGCGGCCCGATTGCAGGCCCCAACCATGCGAGTATTTCCGCTGGCGGGCAGGAAAATTGCGCCACGGCTGCCTCCAACACGCCGGCCGCTAAACCGCGCCAACCGGCATGTGCGGCTGCAATTTCCCGGCCATCGCGACTGCAAAACAACACGGGCAGGCAATCGGCTGTTAACACGGCGCACACCGTATTGGGTTGATTGCTGTAGCAGGCGTCGTAGGACTTTGAAATATCAGGAATATTCTTACCATCGTGCCGCAGCACGTCCACGCCGTGCACTTGCGTCAACCACGGCGGCTGTTCTGGCAGTGACAAATGCTGCACCAATAATTCACGATTTCTGATTACTGCCTGAATGTCATCACCCACATGGCTCGCCAAGTTGAAACTGTCATACGGAGCGTGTGAAACGCCGCCAGCGCGGGTGGTCACGGCTGCGCGGATATTGGCTGGTGCAGGCCAATCGGGTGTGAGGCAGGTGATGGCACTCATGCCACCACCTCCTCGCGCAGGGCTTGCAGCAGTGCCTGCATATCTTCGGGTAAAGGTGCTTGCCACTGCATATTTTCACCCGTCACCGGATGCTCCAAGCCCAGTTGTGCCGCATGCAGGGCTTGGCGCGGAAACTGTTGCAATAATTTGCGCGTAGGCTCAGTCGCCTGCTTGGGCAAACGCAAGCGCGCGCCGTAGACCGCATCACCCAGCAGCGGGTGGCCGATATGTGCCATGTGTACGCGAATTTGATGGGTGCGCCCGCTTTCTAACTGGCAGCGCACGTGGCTCAGGGTTTCAAAGCGTTGCAACACACGGTAGTGCGTCACTGCCGGTTTGCCTGTGGCCACCACCGCCATTTTCACGCGGTCGCGCGGATGACGCCCGATAGGCGCATCCACCGTGCCGCCCGCCGTCAACACACCACACAGCACGGCCTCGTACTCGCGCTTCATGCTGCGCGCCTGCAACTGCCGCACCAACTCCGTGTGCGCTTGCAGAGTGCGCGCCACCACCAGCAAGCCTGTGGTGTCTTTATCCAAGCGATGCACAATGCCCGCACGTGGCACTGCCGCCAATTGCGGATCGTGAAACAGCAGCGCATTCAGCAGCGTGCCATCCGGCGAACCCGCCCCTGGATGCACCACCAAACCAGCGGGTTTGTTGATGACCAGCAGCGCCTCGTCTTCATACACAATATCCAGCGCGATCGCCTGTGCGGACCAATTTTCACTGATCGGCACTGCCGCATTCAGCGTCATCACGCTGCCATACAGCACTTTGTCTTTGGCGCGCACCGTCGCGCCATCCACCAGCAACTCGCCCGTTTTTATCCACATTTGTAAACGCGCGCGCGAAAACTCGGCAAATAATTCTGCCGCTACTTGATCCACGCGCAAGCCGGATTGCTCGTTGCGCACGGCTGCTGACTGTTGAATGCGTTCACTCATGTTTGATGATCGGAGGCTGTGTGCTTAAATGCGGCGTTCCTGTGCCTAGTCTAACAAGCTCTTATCCTGATGATCGCCTCTCTTTTACAAAACAAGCACGCGCGCTGGGCGCTGTATGCACTGGTGAGCGCTTTCTCGCTGAGTTTGTTTCTGAAAAATGCTTGGGTCGCGGAAGATGCTTTCATTATCTTGCGCAGCGTCGAGCAATTTCTGGCTGGTCACGGTTTTCGCTGGAATCCGCACGAACGCGTACAAGTATTTACCAGCCCACTGTGGTATTTGCTGATTATCGCCAGCACCGTATTTTGCAAAATGCTTTATCTCAATCTC
This sequence comes from Pseudomonadales bacterium, assembly GCA_046347205.1. Classification (GTDB taxonomy): domain Bacteria; phylum Pseudomonadota; class Gammaproteobacteria; order Pseudomonadales; family UBA7239; genus UBA7239. Next base: position 44,613 of record JAXMGN010000004.1, on the reverse strand, counting down.
ATCGGGCTGTCACTGGCTTTACACGCGCTGCTGCTCTGGGCAAGCGCGAAGCTGCTGAACAATATTCGACAATGGCTGCTGTTTGTTTTTCTACTCACGTTTTCACAAGCGTTTTTTGATTTCACCGCCTCCGGTCTCGAATATCCGCTCATTTATTTTTTATTGAGCGTTTTTGCACTGCTGTATCTGCGCCAGCAACACCTGCACGATAAATACACGTTGGCACTCAGCGCGGGGTTGCTGCTGATTACGCGGCACGACACGTTGTTTTTAATCGCGCCCATACTCATACATTTGGCTTGGCAATTTCACAAACAATTACCACTGCGCCAAAAACTCATCGCACTTACTTTATTGGCTGCACCGTTGACGCTGTGGACGCTGTTTTCACTGCTGTACTACGGCATGCCGCTGCCCAACACCGCTTACGGCAAACTCAATATTGATGGCGTGACGCACTGGGACAGACTAGCGCGCGGATGGATTTACCTCAGTAAAAGCCTGCAGCTAGATCCCATCACACCCATGCTGATTTTGTTGGCCGTCGTGCGTGGCTTTTGCACGCGCGATACGGTGCAGCGTGCCGTTAGCGCAGGACTCGCACTCGCCACGACGTATATTTTTTGGGTGGGCGGCGATTACATGTTGGGGCGTTTTTACGCGCCGCTCTATTTAGTCGCCGCTTTATTGTTTGTGCAACAAGCATGGCTAAAACCGACACTCGCCCTGCCTGTTCGCATCACCATTGGCCTGTGCCTCGCGTATTTGGTGTATTACGTTTTATTGCTTAGCCTGCCGCAAATCGACTGGCTATTCAAAACATTACAGTGGAGAACACCAACACCCAACACCTTTTTCATGGTTATCGCCGTATGCGGCATTTTACTTTTTGCTCTCAGCATTTCATCCAAAAATATCACCCAAAAAATCAGCAAAACTTTACTCATCGGCGTACTGCTATTTTCCACGCAACAATTTGACAGCCCATGGCAAACGCATTACAAAAACTGGGGAAAGAATAGCGATTTTGATATGTGGTGGAATTTGAACAATGTGTCGCGCGAACGCTACTTCATTTACCACTGGACTTCGCTGTACGCGTGGATAAATCGCGACCCACAGAAATTATTTCCCGATCACCCGTGGTGTTATGAAGGCGCAGCACAACCCAACATCGCCGTGATTGGGCTGGACGGCATCATCGGCTATTGCATGGGCATCGACAAAATCGCCATCGACATCAAAGCCCTTACCGACCCCTTGCTCGCACGCATGCCGCAAAACCCAGAGGCACGCTGGTCGTCTGGCGGCGTGAATCGCATCATGCCCGACGGCTACATCAACACCGTTGCCAGTGGCGAAAACCGCATCACTGATCCCGACCTTGCCTTGTACTACAGCAAACTCCGGCTCCTCACCAGTGCCGAACCCCTGTTTTCGCGAGAAAGACTCAGCGCCATCCTTGCCTTCCACCTCGGCCTCTACGACCACTGGCTGAATGCCTACCTCGCTCGCGTACAAGCTGCACGCGAGAACCATACTCCCCAGTAGCAGCTGTGTGGTTAAATAGCCGCTTCCTGAAAAGACTGCCTCGACGACCCTTTATGTACAAGATCGCCACGACCCTGCTGCTCACCTTTCTACTCAGTGCCTGCTCCGGCAATGACAAAGCCATAGATCCCAATTTGACCGAAGCGGAGCTGTACCAAAAAGCCAACAGCAATATGCAAGGCGGGCGCTACGACAAATCGGTTGAATATTACCAAGCGCTTGAAGCGCGCTATCCTTTTGGTTCTTACTCCGACGAAGCACAGCTCAATATCATCTACGCCTACTATGAAAGTGGCGAACATGAAGCGGCTGGTGCAGCGGCAGATCGTTTTGTACGCCTGCATCCACAACACCCGCGCGTTGACTATGCTTACTACATGCGCGGTTTGTCCTCGTTTGTAGAAAACCAAGGCGTATTGGAACGCTTTATGCCTACCGACATGACACGCCGTGACCCCGGTGCTGCGCGCAAATCTTTTGCCGAATTTAATGATTTGTTGACGCGCTTTCCCAACAGTCAATACGCGCCCGACGCACGCAAACGCATGGTGTATTTGCGTAATTTATTGGCGCGCTATGAAATTCACGTTGCCAATTATTTATTCAAACGCGGTGCGTGGTTAGCCGCAGCGAATCGCGGTCGCTATGTAGTGGAAAATTTCCAAGGCGCGCCCGCGATGCCCGATGCGCTGGCGGTCATGGTGGAAGCCTATTATTTGATGGAGCTGGATGAACTGTCAGATAAAGCGCTGTCTGTGTTGAAAGCTAACTATCCCGACTATCCTTCTCTCAACAAAGACGGCACTTTCCAATACCAAACCAACATGGAAAACGAACGCCGCTCTTGGCTGAACGTCGCTACTGCCGGTTTATTGGGTAGCCAAGCGCCCATCGGTTTTGATACGCGCAAGTTTTACGGCAAAGAAGCGCTGAGTTATCGCGGCGATTGATCCATCCGTCGCGGCAAGGTGCCGCTCCTACAACAACCCATATGTCATCTTTGTAGGAGCGCCGCCTCGGCGCGACTCAATCTGTTAGCTTCCAACTGTTTGTGATCGGGTAGCGCCGATCACGACCAAAACCTCTCTCAGTAATACGCGGACCTATCGCCGCCTGACGGCGTTTGTATTCGCTGAGATCAACCAAACGAATCACGCGGTTCACATCCTGCTCTGAAAATCCTGCCGCAATAATTTGCTCCGCACTTTCATCGCGCTCAACGTAGCACTGCAAAATGGCATCGAGTATTTCATACGCCGGCAAATTGTCTTGATCGGTTTGCCCTGGCGCCAATTCAGCAGACGGCGGTCGATCAATCACGCGCTGCGGAATTACAGGCGCAATGCTGTTGCGGTAACGGCACAGTGCGTAGACACGCGTTTTCAACACATCTTTCAGCACATCAAAGCCGCCCGCCATATCGCCATACAACGTGCAATAACCCACGGCCACTTCACTTTTATTGCCGGTGGTCAACACCAAACTGCCTCTGCGATTCGATAACGCCATCAAGGTGACACCGCGACAGCGCGCCTGCAAATTTTGCTCGGTGGTGTCATGTGCTGTGGCTGGCAGTTCCGCAAAACTGCTCGCTAACATAGTCGTAAACGCATGCACCGCTGTTTCTATCGGCATCACAGAATATTTCACGCCGAGTATGCGCGCTTCTGTTTCTGCATCTTCCACACTGATAGACGCGGTGTAGTGATACGGCATCATCACCGCCTCCACACACTCTGCGCCGAGCGCATCCACCGCAATTGCCAACGTCAATGCCGAATCAATGCCACCCGACAAACCGAGCAGCACACCGCGAAAACCATTTTTATTCACATAGTCGCGCACGCTGCACACCAGTGCCTTGTAAATTGCCGCATCGGTGTTTGGAATCGTCGCCAGCGGCGCTGGTGCAGACAACTGCACGCCCTTTGTTTTTTTGTCGATGACAACAGACAAATGCGTTTCTGCAAACAACGCTGCACGCGCTATCACTTCGCCTTGCGCTGATACCGCGCAGGAGCCGCCATCAAACACCAGCTCATCCTGCCCGCCGACGGCATTGCAATACAAAATCGGTAGAGCCACTTCTTGTGCACGCGCCGCCAACATCGCTTCGCGCTCATGCTGCTTATCTACATGAAACGGCGACGCATTCAGTACCAGCAAACATTCTGCACCCGCATCGCGCGCTGCTTGCGCGGGTTTTTCCTGCCAAATATCCTCGCAAATTAATAAAGCCGTTTGAACACCATCGAGATCAAACACACAGGTTTTCTCACCCGCTGTAAAATAACGCTTTTCATCAAATACGCGGTAATTCGGTAGCTCTTGTTTGCAATATTCTGCTATTTTTTTGCCATTAAAAAACACACCGGCAGCGTTGAATAATTTTTCATCACTTGCCCATGGATAACCGACGATGACATAAATATCTGTCGCCGCTTGCGCAACTTTCGCTAAGGCTTTTTCTAGGCGCGGCTGCAAGCTGGGGCGCAGCAATAAATCCTCTGGCGGATAACCTGTCAGCACCAACTCTGGAAACACAATCGCACGCGCACCTTGCTCGCGCGCCGTCGCAATACTGTCCAGCACGCGGCATGTGTTACCAAGGATATCCCCCACCACGGGGTTCATTTGAGCCAGTGCAGCACGAATATTGATCATAGGGTTCGGTTAAAAGCAGGAAACTGGGCGCGATTGTAATGGAAATGCGCTGTCCAGCCCGTAAAATAGCCGCCCCTGCGGAGGTAGCCATGACAGCAGACCCACGCCCCCATCGCGTCGAATTCAACAAGTTGCAAAAACGCCTGCGCCGTCAGGTGGGACAAGCCATTGCCGATTACAACATGATCGAAGACGGCGACCGTGTCATGGTGTGTTTGTCTGGCGGCAAAGATTCCTACACCCTGCTCGATATTTTGCTCAATTTACAAAAAACTGCGCCGGTAAAATTTGAAGTGATCGCCGTCAATCTCGATCAAAAACAGCCTGGCTTTCCTGAAGATGTGTTGCCCGCTTATTTGTCGTCTATCGGCGTGCCATTTCACATTCTGGAAAAAGACACTTACAGCATCGTCACTGACATTGTGCCGGAAGGGAAAACTTACTGCGGCTTGTGTTCGCGTTTGCGTCGCGGCTCGCTGTACGGTTTTGCTGAAGAAATTGGCGCGACCAAAATTGCGCTCGGCCACCACCGCGATGACATTATCGAAACCTTATTCTTGAATTTGTTTTACGGCGGCAAGTTAAAAGCCATGCCGCCCAAATTATTATCAGACGACAAACGCAATATCGTGATACGTCCACTCGCCTATTGCCACGAAGCCGATATTGAAGAGTTTGCCACCATCAAAGCCTTCCCCATCATTCCTTGCAACTTGTGCGGTTCGCAAGAAAACATGCAGCGGCAGGCGATTAAAGAAATGCTGCGCGGCTGGGATAAAAAATTTCCTGGGCGCGTAGAATCTATTTTTTCAGCAATTTGTAATGTCGCCCCGTCACAACTGGGCGACACCACACTGTTCAACTTCACCGATTTATTACTGGATCGCAGTGTTGCGCGACCGCAGTTAGTGAACGCGGTAGATATTTCTTAACCTCAAACCACACTGCGCCGCTTGAGCATCTCCACCACGCTTGCCAGTTCCAGCATTTCGTTGTCGCTCGCGCGGCGATGACGGTATTCCACTTGTCCATCTTGCAAGCCGCGATCACCCACCACGAGGCGATGCGGAATACCGATCAATTCCACATCAGCCAGCATCACACCCAAGCGCGCTTTGTCTTCATCCATGTACAACACGTCAAAACCGGCGGCTTGCAAATCCACATACAATTTTTCGCAAGCATCGCTAACTTCTGGTGATTTGTGTTTATTAATTGGGATCAGCGCAATTTGAAATGGTGCGATAGATTCCGGCCAAATAATGCCGCGCTCGTCGTTGTTTTGCTCAATCGCTGATGCCACCACGCGTGACACACCGATGCCGTAGCAGCCCATGGTCATGATCTGTTCTTTGCCTTGATCGTCGAGATACGTCGCTTTTAATGCTGCGGAATATTTTGTGCCCAATTGAAAAATATGCCCGACTTCGATGCCACGTTTGATTACCAAGTTGCCTTTGCCGTCAGGACTAGGATCACCCTCCACCACATTGCGCATATCTTCCACGCGCGCCAGCGGCGCATCACGCTCCCAATTCACGCCAGTCAAATGAAAGCCGTCTTCGTTTGCGCCGCACACAAAATCGACTAACTGTGCGGCACTGCGATCCACAATGACAGGAAGCGACAAACCTACCGGGCCAATAGAGCCCGCTTTGCAGCCCACTGCCGCCACAATTTGCGCATCGCTCGCCATCGTCAAAGGCGCTTTTACGCCAGACAATTTTTCTGCTTTGATTTCATTCAGTGCATGATCGCCGCGCAACACCAATGCCACCAATTGCGCAGGCTTGCCTTCTTCTGTGTCGGCCAGCACCAGCAGTGTTTTAACTGTTTGTGCAGCGTCTACTTTCAAAAATGCGCTGACTTCCGCAATGCTGTGTTGATTGGGCGTGGCAACTTTTTGCAGAGCCTGTGTTGGTGCTGCACGCTGACCTGAAGGCGCCAAAGCTTCTGCTTTTTCAATATTGGCGGCGTAATCACTGCTATCACTAAATGCAATGGCATCTTCGCCCGATTCTGCTAACACATGAAATTCGTGCGAGCTGTTGCCGCCGATGGAACCGGTATCCGCCAACACGGGGCGGAAATCCAAACCCAAGCGCGTAAAAATAGCCGAATAAGTGGCGTGCATCACATCGTAAGTTGCTTGCAGAGACTCCTGTGAACTGTGAAAAGAGTAGGCATCTTTCATCAAAAATTCACGCGCGCGCATCAAGCCAAAACGCGGGCGAATTTCATCGCGAAATTTGGTTTGGATTTGATAAAAATTGGCAGGCAGTTGCTTATAACTACTAACCTCGTTACGAATCAAATCGGTGATCACTTCTTCATGCGTAGGACCAAGACAAAACGCGTTGTCGTGGCGATCGCGCACGCGTAGCAATTCTGGTCCGTACTGCTCCCAGCGCGCAGATTCTTGCCACAACTCCGCAGGCTGCACCACGGGCATCAACACTTCCTGCGCACCGCTTTTATCCATTTCCTCGCGCACAATGCGCTCCACTTTGCGCAGCACACGCAAGCCCAGCGGCAGCCATGTATACAAGCCCGAAGCCAACCTGCGGATCATGCCTGCACGCAGCATCAACTGATGACTGACCACCGAGGCATCGGCGGGTGTTTCTTTCAAGGTGGGGAGCAAGTACTGGCTGGCGCGCATAGTTGAAATCCGAGAGATCTGTCGAGGGCAATAAAAAAGCCGGAACAGCTTAGCTATTCCGGCTTTTGTTTTGAAGGCTAGCTGTTACTTGGCAGCCATTTCCTTCAGTTTTTTCAGCGGACGCACTTTAACCGCCGTGCTCGCTGGCTTGGCTTTGAACATCACTTCTTCGCCAGTGAATGGATTGACGCCTTTGCGCGCTTTTTTGGCAGGCTTCTTAACAGCATTGATCTTCAAGATACCTGGCAACACGAACTCGCCCGGACCTTTAGGCGACACGTGACGCGCGATGATATCTTCGAGATGCGCCAATACTTTGCCTACTTCTTTACGGGCTACTTCGGTGAAGTCTGCAATCTCTTGCACGATCTGGCTTTTGTTATAGCGAGCCTTCACTGGACCCGCTGGTTTAGCGGCCACTTTAGGCGCAGCGGCTTTCTTCGCTACCACTTTCTTGGCTGGAGCTTTTTTCGCAGCTGGTTTAGCAGCGGCTTTCTTGGCTGGGGCTTTTTTCGCAGCTGGTTTAGCAGCGGCTTTCTTGGCTGGGGCTTTTTTAGCGGCCATGTTCAGTTCCTCTCAACGTGCGTTGATTTATGGATGGATGTTTCACTCGTTTGTTTTTTTATACTTCTCACTGCTTTCACCGAAAACACCTTAAAAAACAGGGTAGGCGTTCGCGATGGCTCGTATATATATAAGATTCCCCACAACCCCGCAAGGCTTATTCTGCGCATTTTGTAAAAAACCCTATAAAAAACGCCCTATGTAAGCCTTATCACACAAAAAACCTGTTTTTACCGCTGCTTTTGCCCATGCTGTCATTGATAACTTCGATGTGCAGCAACCTTGGGCTACACGGTTTCTCAGGTATAATTTTTGCCCCACTGCGCCACGAACCGCAGCGTCCATCCACCGGAGAATTTGCACCATGCGTAGCCACTATTGCGGCGATATCAACAAGACTCATGTCGGCCAAACCATCACCTTGTGCGGCTGGGCTGATCGCCGCCGCGATCACGGCGGTGTGATTTTTGTCGATCTGCGTGACCGCGCCGGCATTGTGCAAATCGTGTTCGATCCAGACGCCGGCGAATATTTTCAATTAGCCGACCGCGTGCGCGGCGAATTTGTTTTGCAAGTGACGGGCAAAGTGCGCGAGCGTTCAGCTGGCACTATCAACACCAATATGCCCACAGGCGAAATCGAAATTTACGCCACCGCGCTAGCGATTTTGAACAGCGCCGAAACACCGCCGTTCCAACTCGACACCTACACCCAAGTTGGCGAAGACGTGCGCCTGCGCTACCGCTACCTCGACCTGCGCCGCCCCGATATGGCGCGCAACCTGCAATTTCGTGCCAAAGTCACGTCCATCGTGCGCCAGAGCCTAGAAAAACAAGGCTTTCTCGACATTGAAACACCCATACTCACCCGCGCCACACCGGAAGGCGCACGCGATTATCTCGTGCCCAGCCGCACGCACGACAGCAAGTTTTTCGCGCTGCCGCAATCGCCGCAGTTGTTCAAACAGCTGTTGATGGTGGCGGGCATGGATCGCTACTACCAAATTGCCAAATGTTTCCGCGATGAAGATTTGCGCGCCGATCGCCAACCCGAATTTACGCAAATCGATATTGAAGCGTCTTTCATCGACGAAAAAGACATCATGCGCATCGCAGAAACCATGATCCGCGATTTATTCCGCGAAGTGTTGTTGGTGGATCTGGGCGACTTTCCCTCTATGCCTTACAGCGTGGCGATGAGCAAATACGGCAGCGACAAACCGGATATGCGTATCCCGCTGGAAATTGTCGATGTCGCTGATTTGATGAAAGACGTTGCGTTCAAAGTATTTTCCGGTCCCGCCAACGATGCCGGCAGCCGCGTGGCGGCAATGAAAGTGCCGGGCGGCGGTGAAAAACTCACGCGCAAACAAATCGACGAATACGGAAAGTTTGTTGAGATTTACGGCGCCAAAGGGCTGGCGTGGATTAAAGTCAACGACGTGAGCAATATTCACAACGGCGAAGGCAGCGGCCTGCAATCGCCTATCGTGAAAAACTTGTCCAATGAAGCACTGCAAGGTGTGATTGAACGCCTCGGTGCACAAAACGGCGATGTGATTTTCTTCGGCGCGGACAAAACCAAAATCGTGTGCGATGCCCTCGGCGCGCTGCGCGGCAAACTCGGCGCAGATTTGAATTTGTACACCTGTCAGTGGGCGCCGCTGTGGGTGGTGGATTTCCCGATGTTTGAAGCCGACGAAGGCCGCCTCGCCGCGCTACACCACCCCTTCACGCAGCCTTCTTGCAGCACTGAAGAACTCGCTGCCAACCCTGCAACGGCGCTGTCGCGTGCTTACGACATGGTGTTGAACGGCACTGAACTCGGCGGTGGCTCGATTCGTATTCACGATCAAGACATGCAGCAAAATGTGTTTCGCATACTCGGCATCAGCGAAGACGAACAGCGACAAAAATTTGGCTTTCTGCTCGACGCGCTGAAATACGGCTGTCCGCCGCACGGCGGCTTGGCGTTTGGTTTGGATCGCTTGATTATGTTGATGCTCGGCGCGCAATCGATTCGTGAAGTGATCGCCTTTCCGAAAACGCAAACCGCTGCTTGCGTGATGACCGATGCGCCGGGCACTGTGGACAACACGCAGTTGCGCGAGCTACATATTCGTCTGCGCGAAAAACCCAAAGCCGACGAAAAAGCATAACCACGACGTTGATGATGTTCGACGCGCATGACCATCATCCTCGGCATTGATCCCGGCTCGCGCAAAACAGGGTTCGGGATCATTCGCTTGGATGGTTCACGCACGCATTACGTCAGCAGCGGCGTGATTCGCATTCCCGACACTGCACTGCCGGAGCGTCTGAAAATTATTTTTGCATCGCTCAATGAAATCATTCAGCAATTTCAACCGCAAGAAGTCGCGGTGGAAAATGTATTCATGGCCAAGAGCGCAGGCTCTGCTCTAAAACTGGGACAGGCGCGCGGTGCGGCAATTGTTGCCGCCGTCAGCCACCATTTACCGGTAGCCGAATACGAAGCGCGTAAAGTGAAGCAATCGGTTGTTGGCACAGGCGCCGCGACCAAGCTACAAGTGCAGCACATGGTGAAAACACTGCTGTCACTTGCAGGCGATCCACAAGAAGATGCAGCCGATGCTTTAGCGGTAGCGCTGTGTCACGCGCACACGCAAAAAAACCTCATTCATACAGCAGAATCGGCAGGAAAATTTCGGCGCGGTCGCATACGATGAGCAGCCATCTGTTTCGCACAAGGAAAAAATAAATGATCGGATCACTGCGCGGCACGCTGCTGGAAAAGCATCCACCTCTCCTGCTCGTGGATGTACAAGGCGTGGGTTACGAAGTGCATGCGCCGATGACCACGTTTTATCAATTGCCCGCACTGGGTAGCGATATCCACCTGCACACCCATTTTGTGGTGCGCGAAGACGCGCAGTTGCTGTACGGTTTTATCGACAAATCCACGCGCGAATTATTTCGCGAGCTGATACGCGTCAATGGCCTCGGCCCCAAAATGGCACTGGCGATTTTGTCGGCACTGGATGCCAGCGAGCTGGTGCTCTGCATCCAAAACAATCAACTCAACACCCTCACCAAAGTACCGGGCATAGGTCGCAAAACTGCCGAGCGACTGCTGGTGGAAATGCGCGACCGCATTACGCTCCAGCACGGCAACAATGCCGAGACACTGGCAGATACACGCGCTGCAGCCGTATCCTCTGCAACGGCACCCACACTGCGCACAGACGCCGAAAGCGCACTGTTGGCACTGGGCTACAAACCGCAAGAAGCCGAGAAAATGGTGCGAGCCGTACTCAAAGAGCAGACTGTCAGCAGCAGCGAAGAATTGATTCGACTCGCATTGAAACAAATGCTGGCGCGCTGACAGCACTCTTTCGCTGTTTCCTTCTTTAACTTTCCAAAATCACAGCGTATTATCCCGGACGAATCAACACCTTACCTATGCTATGCACGGAGACAGACCTCACATGAAACGCGCACTTATTCTCATCGGTCTTGCCATTACATGGGTGGCTAGCCCCGCTTTCGCCAAGGACTACTACAAGTGGGTAGATGACGCTGGCATCACACGCTATGCCGAACAGCCCCCACTGGGCGTCAAGGCGGAAAAAGTCAGCACCTACGGCGGCAGCAGCACGGTCTATGATCCCAATGCCGCCATTGCCAATACGGAAGAAGGCAAACAAGAACAAGCACACAAAAAAGAAATGGCTGATCAAGCCCAGCAGTTAGAAAAACAAGAAAAAGAAAAATGCGACAAAGTTGACGCACAGCTCAAAACGCTTAAAGAACGCGGCCGTGTGCGCATGGTGGATAAAGACGGCAAAGAGCGCGTACTAACCCCTGAAGAGCAGGCGGCCAAAGTGCTCGAACTGGAAAAATACATGAAGGACACCTGCGGCAAGAAGTGATCGCCACTCCCTTCTAGGCCTTACCAACCAACACCCCAGCTCGCTGGGGTGTTTTCGTTTCGGGCAACACAGGTGCATCGGTTAAACTGCCCTCCCGCTCCACACCGGTATTCTCCATGTCCAACCCCACAGTCGGTTTTGTCAGTCTCGGCTGCCCCAAGGCATTGGTGGACTCTGAACGCATCCTCACGCAATTAAAACTCGAAGGCTACGACGTGGTGCCAACCTACGAGGCCGCCGACGTGGTGGTGGTGAACACCTGTGGCTTTATCGACAGCGCCAAACAGGAATCGTTGGATGCCATCAGCGAAGCCATGAGCGCCAACGGCCGCGTGATCGTCACCGGCTGCATGGGCAACGGCGCAGATGCCGAACGCATCAAGCAGGCACACCCCCATATTTTGTCGATCTCCGGCGCGGCGCAGTACGAGCCGGTGATGGCCGCTGTGCACGAATATGTGCCACCGCCAAAAACGCACAATCCACTGATAGATTTAGTGCCGCCGCAGGGCATCAAACTCACACCACGTCACTACGCCTATCTAAAAATTTCCGAAGGCTGCAACCATCGCTGCACGTTCTGCATCATCCCTTCCATGCGCGGCGATTTAGTGAGCCGACCGATAGGCGACGTGATGAATGAAGCCGAGCGCTTAGTACAAGCCGGCGTAAAAGAGTTGCTGGTGATCTCACAAGACACTTCGGCCTACGGCGTGGATGTGAAATATCGCACCGGCTTTTGGCAGGGACAGCCGATCAAAACGCGCATGCTGGAATTGTGCGAGGCGCTCGGCTCGCTCGGCGTGTGGACGCGCCTGCACTACGTCTACCCGTATCCGCATGTCGACGACGTGATTCCGCTGATGGCGCAAGAAAAAATTCTGCCCTATCTCGATATTCCGTTTCAGCACGCCTCGCCTGCGGTGTTAAAAGCCATGAAGCGCCCCGCGCACGGCGAGAAAACGCTGGAGCGCATTCAGCGTTGGCGCAGTATTTGTCCTGATCTCACCTTGCGCTCTACATTTATCGTCGGCTTCCCCGGCGAAACCGAAGACGATTTCCAACAACTGCTGCAATGGCTGGAAGCGGCGCAGTTAGATCGCGTCGGCTGCTTTCAATATTCACCCGTGGAAGGCGCCGCAGCGAATGCACTGCCCAATGCCGTGCCGGATGACATCAAACAAGAGCGCTGGGAACGGTTTATGGCCACCGCGCAAAAAATTTCTGCAGCAAAAATGCAGCAAAAAATTGGTCGCGAAATTGATGTATTGATTGATGAAGTGGATGAAGATGGCGCCATTGGGCGCAGCAAAGCTGACGCACCAGAAATTGATGGCGCTGTGTATCTCAATGACGCTACGCACCTACAGGCGGGGCAAATTGTACGCGTGCGTGTCGATGCAGCCGACGAATACGATCTTTGGGCATCTTTAATTTAATTCCAATTTTTTAAGAGCGAGTTTTTATGGCTTACCTCACCACTGCACAACTCAAAACCCTCAGTGATTTTTTAGATGCCACAGCACGCCCAGTGAACACCATGACGCTGCATGAAGTGCGCGGTTTTCTGTGGGCCGTGGCCAGTACACCCACCGATATTGAAATCGACGATTGGTTGCCTTTTGTATTTGAAGGTGACGATGCCAATTTTGCGGACGATGCCGAAGAAGAAACCATTACCAATCTATTTTTTGATTTGCTAGACGAACAATATCAACGCATAGAAGACGATGATTCTGAATTGTCCGGTAGCGACTACCACTGGCACGAGGCAGAAGAACAACGCTGGCCGCTGACGGCATGGTGCAGCGGCTTGTTAAAAGCGCACTACTGGCAAGAAGAGGCGTGGAATATGCTGTTGGAAGAAACCGAGCCGGTAGAAACCGAAGACGGCATGTTTGATATTGTGGAAGAAGTCGATAGCACACTGAGCATCGCCGCGCTGTTTGCAGACATTGCTGGTGCGTTAGAAGACAGCGAAGAATCGGCCGAAATTTTTCTCGCTTCCATGGCAGAAATTGCCGAGCAACTGCCGTGGATCATGATGAATTACGCCGAATGCGGCTGCCTGTTATCAGACATGCTGCAAGAGCCACAAGAGCCCTATCGCCGCGAGCAACCTAAAATTGGTCGCAACGATCCCTGCTTCTGCAGCAGTGGAAAAAAATACAAAAACTGCTGCATACACGCAGCCAATGACGACTGATAAAAACCCATGACACGCAACGCCATTCAACTATCCGCTTTTGATTTATTGTTGTTCGATCTCGACGGCACCTTGGTAGACAGCGCAGCGGACATCGCCGCCGCTGTGGATGACACGTTGCTGGCAAGAAACTGGCCTGCCGCCGGCGTGGAGCGCGTGCGCAGTTGGGTAGGCAACGGTTCACGCAAACTCATCGAACGTGCCGTGCTGTTCGCTGCCAACAGCAGCGACGCAGAATTGCTGAACGCCGTACACAATGATTTTTTGGCGCACTACACGCAACATAACGGCGCAAACACCAGCCTTTTTCCAGGTGTGCGCGAATTTCTGCAACACTGCCAAGCCATCAATAAAAAAATGGCCTGCATTACCAATAAACCGGAACTGCTGGCTAAAGCCCTGCTGCAACAACTCAACTTGGACAGTTATTTTTCTATCGTGATCGGTGGTGACACTTTTCCGCAGCGCAAACCGGATCCAGTTGCACTGCTGTACTGCTGTGAAAAACTCACCACACCTATTGAGCGCACACTGATGATTGGCGACTCAGAAACCGATGTAAAAAGTGCGAGAAATGCAGGGATGAAAGTGTTGTGCGTGTCTTATGGCTATAACCACGGCGGGGCTGTCGCTGCGACAAACCCCGACGGGTTGATTGATGATTTTCGCGAGCTTATTTCTGTTTAATTTGCTCGGCCGATTGCGTGATGGTTTCTGGATCGAGACCGCGATGCCCCCAGAAATCCCCCTCGCAGAATTGACGCGGCAGCCAATCCTCGTCTACACACAAACCATCCCAACCGATTTCAATTTCAAAACCGAAAGGGCTGCTCATGTAGAACGACAGCATGTTGTCGTTAGTGTGGCGACCCAGTGTTGAGGTGACGCGAATACCGGCATCATTCACACGTTCATAGCATTTCAAAACATCGTCGATGGTTTTGCATTCCAACATCAAGTGGTGCAAACCATTGATAGGTCCTACGCGCGTCAAACCCACGGTGTGGTGACGGGGGTTGCAATAGAAAAAGTTGGCCGACATGCCGGGACCAAATTCGATGTAATCGCTCATGCGGAATTCCAGCACGCGTGAGTAGAAATCAATCGAGGCTTGCAAATCCGACACAAACAAGTTCATGTGACCCATGCCCAGTTGGCCGGTTTTGAATTGCATACCTTGTGGCGAGACAAATTTGAAATCTTCCACTGCGCCCCAGAAAAATTCGATGGCGTTGCCCGCTGGGTCTTTGCTGTGTGCAATACCACTGACAGAACGCGCGCGCGCTTCTTCTGCCGTACCCATGCGCGCTTCCACGCCTTCGGCTTGCAATCTTGCTACCACGGCTTCCAAATCTTCTTGGCTCGCCACTTCCAAACCGATATACAAAATACCGGCATTGGTTTGATGTGGATGCACAGCAATGCGCCACTGACGATGATCCAGTTTCAAATACACAGAGCCGTCAGGACCAACACCTGAGCCTTTGCTGGCAGGGCCAGACGTGGGATCCATCGGCACACCAAATGATTCACCGGGCAGCGCACGCGCCGGCATCGCGCCGATAATATCCGTGCCGTATTTCATCCACTGCGACGGATCTGGCGCACCAAAACCCAAATAACCCAAAGATTTAATTTTGCTCATGCCCTGCTCTCCTTAAAAAATAACTCGATGAAAAATTTTATTGACGAATATGCCCGTCACCCAACACCACATATTTCTGCGAGGTCAGCCCCTCTAAACCGACGGGGCCGCGCGCGTGAAACTTATCGGTAGAGATACCAATTTCTGCACCCAAACCGTATTCAAAACCATCCGCAAAACGGGTGGACGCATTCACCATCACACTGCTGGAATCGACTTCGTTGATGAAGCGCCGCGCCTTGGTGAAATTCTCTGTGACGATACTGTCGGTGTGATGCGAGCCGTAGTCATTGATATGCGTCATGGCTTCATCAAGATTCTGCACAATTTTTATCGCCAACACCGGCGCCAGATATTCTGTAGACCAATCTTCCACCGTGGCGACAGCAATATTCGTGAGAATTTTTTGCGTGTTCTCACAACCGCGCAGCTCCACTTGCTGCGTGTCATAACGCTTTTTGATCGCAGGCAAAAACATGGCCGCTACTTTTTCATGCACCAACAGCGTTTCCATGGCGTTGCACACGCCGTAGCGATGGCATTTGGCATTGAAAGCAATCGCTTCCGCTTTTTGCAAATCCGCCTCGTCATCCACATACACATGGCAAATGCCGTCCAAGTGCTTAATTACCGGCACTTTAGCTTCCGCCGCTACGCGCTCAATCAAACCCTTGCCACCGCGCGGCACAATCACATCCACAAACTCCGGCATTGCCACCAGCAAACCCACCGCAGTGCGGTCGGTGGTGTCGATCACTTGCACCGCATCCTCGGGCAATCCCACTTGTTTTAAGCCGTCACGCACGCACTGGGCAATCACGCGATTGGCGCGAATCGCCTCTGAGCCGCCGCGCAAAATGCAGGCATTGCCGCTTTTCAGACACAGGCTCGCCGCTTCCACCGTCACATTGGGGCGCGATTCATAAATAATGCCCACCACGCCCAGCGGCGCACGCATCTTGCCCACTTGAATACCGGAGGGGCGATAACTCATGTCCGTGATGGTGCCGATAGGGTCTGGCAGCGCAGTCACCTGTCGCAAGCCTTCCAGCATGCCGTCAAATGTTTTGTCATTGATACTCAAGCGATCCAGCAGCGCCGCGTCCAAACCATTGGCACGACCCGCTGCCACATCGTCTGCGTTGGCTTGCAACACTTGTGCGCGCCGACTCTGCAAAACCTCGGCAATAGCCAACAATGCTGCGTTTTTTTCACCTGTAGAGGCACGCGCCACCTGCCGCGCCGCTGTGCGAGCACGCCTCCCCACATCATTCATGTATTGTTGGATATCCACTCGCCTGCCCACCTACAACTTAGCGTTCCATTGTAGCGGAAAGAATCAAAGCTGCAGCGCCGCTACATCACACCGCGATCCATATTGCGATAACTCAGTGCCTCGCGCAGATGCGCTGTTTGAATACATTCGCTGCTCGCCAAATCGGCAATCGTGCGCGACACTTTTAACACGCGATGATACGCCCGCGCTGACAACCCCAGCTTCTCCATCGCACGCGCCATCAGTTCACGCTGCTCCTCATTCAGTGTGCAGTATTGTTCGATTTCTCGCGTACCCAAAGCGGCATTGTTTTTAGCTTGCCGCTGCCATTGGCGTTCACGCGCCGCACACACACGCTCACGCACAGTCTGCGAACTCTCGCCCGCAGCAGCAGGCGACAGCACTTCGCCTTGCGGCAGCGCCGGCACCATGACGTGCATGTCGATGCGATCCAACAGCGGCCCCGACAAACGATCGCGGTAGCGCCGAATTTGCTCCGGCTTGCAGCGGCACTGCACGCGCGTATCGCCCGCGTGACCACAGGGGCAAGGGTTCATCGCCGCCACCAACTGAAAGCGCGCGGGGTACTGCACCTGTGCGTTGGCGCGCGCGATCAAAATTTCACCGTACTCCAGCGGCTCACGCAGCACTTCCAACACCGTGCGCGAAAACTCCGGCAATTCATCGAGAAACAGCACGCCGTGATGCGCCAGCGAAATTTCACCCGGACGCGGCTGGCTGCCGCCGCCCACCAGCGCCACCGCCGAAGCAGTGTGGTGCGGCTGACGAAAAGGTCGCCCCTGTAGCGCCGCTTGTCCGCGCCCCGCCACCGAATAAATCGACGCAATTTCCAGCATCTCCTCATCGCGCAGTGGCGGCAACAAAGCGGGCAAGCGCTGTGCCAACATGGTTTTTCCCGTGCCGGGCGGCCCGCAAAATAGCAAGTTATGTCCGCCGGCAGCAGCCACTTCCAGAGCGCGCTTGGCGGCGATTTGACCGCGCACATCGGCGAGATCCCACTGCGCATGCGCTGTAACCATTTCTGTTTTTTTGCGCGACAACAGCGGCAACTTTTCTTGATCGTGCAAATGCGCACACACGTCCAACAAATGTTTGGCGACGTGCATGGTGCAGCCGCTGTATTGCGCAGCCTCTTCGCTATTGGCGTGCGGCAGCAGCAAAGTGCGTTGGTCTTTTGCGCAGGCCATCGCCGCCGTCAATGCGCCGCTCACCGCGCGCAATTCTCCCGATAACGCCAACTCGCCGATGCACTCCAAATTTTCCAACGCTTCCGCAGGAATTTGACCAGACGCGGCAAGAATACCGAGCGCAATCGCCAAATCGTAACGCCCGCCTTCTTTGGGTAAATCAGCTGGCGCGAGATTGATGGTGATGCGCTTGGGTGGAAAATCAAAACCGGCGTTGAGCAGCGCACTGCGCACGCGGTCTTTGCTCTCTTTCACCGCCGTTTCCGGCAAGCCGACAATCGACAACTGCGGCATACCATTCGACAAATGTGTTTCAACGGTAACAAGAGGTGCGTGCACACCCAATTGCGCACGCGAACGAACAACAGCCAATGACATGGCAAACTCCTTCCTTGGTGAATAAACTGCTCCGAGACGCGCATTGTAGCGGGCGAGCCACCAAAGCTGTCAAAATCCTCCACCATGACATGTATTTTTTCAGGAATGATGAATGAAGCTAGCGACCCACATTTACCGCAAACTGCTAGTTAGTTTGTGCCTCACCTTGAGTGCGCCATTGGCGATAGCAGACAACATCTCCGTCGCTGTAGCCTCCAACTTTGCTGAACCGATGCAGGAAATTGCCACCACCTTCGAGAAAAACACGGGCCATAAAGTACAGCTATCACCCGCATCCACCGGCAAGCTCTACGCACAAATCAAAAACGGCGCGCCGTTTGATATTTTTCTCAGCGCCGACAACACAACAGTCCTTCTTTTGGAAAAAAAAGGACAAGCGGTGATTGACAGCCACTTCACCTACGCCACTGGGAAATTGGTGTTGTGGTCTGCCAAACCTAATGTTGTGGATGAGCAAGCAACTGCACTCAAAAACGGGCAGTTTTCGCATCTGGCAATCGCCAACCCTGCGACTGCACCCTACGGCGTTGCGGCTATCGAAACGCTAAAAAAACTGCATTTGTTGACGACTGTACAAGCTAAATTGGTGCAGGGCGACAACATCACGCAGACATTTCAATTCGTCAGCACCGGCAATGCGGAATTGGGTTTTGTGGCTTTATCGCAAGTGTACAAAGACGGAAAAATCACCAGCGGCTCCGCGTGGATAGTGACGCCGTCGCTGTATGAACCGCTGCATCAAGACGCTGTGCTGTTGAACCAAGGCAGCAGCAAACCCGCCGCCAAAGCGTTATTCGATTTTCTAAAAGGCGATGCAGCGAAACACATTATTCACCGCTACGGTTACGACATCTAACACCCGTGAACCCCGCCGATCTCACCGCCATTTGGCTAACGCTAAAACTGGCCACTCTCACCACGCTCTTGCTGCTGCTGATCGGCACGCCGCTGGCATGGTGGCTGGCGCGCACTCGCGCGCGCTGGGCTGGCGCGGTGCATGTGTTGGTGGCGATGCCCTTGGTGCTGCCGCCTACCGTGATCGGCTTTTATCTGCTGCTGCTGATGGGGCCGCACGGTTTTGTGGGGCAACTGACGCAAACGCTGGGCATTGGTCTCTTGCCCTTTAGCTTCACCGGCTTGGTAGTGGCCTCGGTGCTGTACTCCATGCCCTTCGTGGTGCAGCCTCTGCATAACGCTTTTGAGTCGCTGGATGAATCCTTACTCGATGCCGCTGCTCTGCTGCGCGCGCGCCCACTCGACTGTTTCCTGCACATCGTGCTGCCGCTCTCTGCGCCCGCTTACATTACAGCCACCATCCTCGGCTTTGCCCACACGGTGGGCGAATTCGGCGTGGTATTGATGTTGGGTGGCAACATTCCGGGTGCGACACAAGTGCTGTCGGTGCAGATCTACAACCATGTGGAAGCTCTGCAATACAGCCACGCGCACTGGCTGGCGGGCGGTTTGATGCTGTTCAGCTTCGCGGTGCTGTCTGCGCTGTACGGTTTGCGCAAAAGTGGAGGCTTGCGTGTCTGAGGCGGCCAATTTGCTGCAACTGGATATCCAGCTCGCGCTCGGCGCCTTCTCCCTGCAATGCCAGCTCGACCTGCCCACCAGCGGCTTCACCGTAATCTGCGGGCGTTCTGGCTGCGGCAAAACCACGCTGCTGCGCTGCATCGCAGGGCTTGTACCGAATAGCGGCAGCGCGCGGTTTCGCGGCACCCGCTGGCAGGACGCCAAGCACCATCTTCCCCCTTGGCAGCGCCCTGTAGCTTATGTGTTTCAGCAGCCGACGCTGTTTCCGCATCTCACGGTGCGCGGCAATCTGCTGTTTGCACTCAAGCGCGTGCCGCCCGCTGCGCGTCGCATCCAGTTTGACGATGCGGTGAATTGGCTGGGCCTGGCAGCTTTGCTAGAACACAAACCAGCAGCTTTGTCTGGCGGGCAACAACAGCGCGTGGCCGTGGCGCGCGCCCTGCTGGCAAACCCCGAACTGCTGTTGATGGATGAGCCGCTGGCGAGTCTCGACAGCGACAGCAAGCTCGACATCCTGCCCTACCTCGAACGCCTGCGTTCGCATTTGGGCATTCCCGTCATCTACGTCACCCACGCGCCGGATGAAATGAGCCGCCTCGCGGATCAACTGGTGTTGATGGACAGCGGTCGCGTGCTGGCGCAGGGCGCGCTGAACGAGGTGCTGACCAATGCCAACCTGCCGCTCGCGCAGCATCAGGAAGCCGCCGCCGTGCTGGATGCCGTTATCGCCGCACACGATACGCACTACCAACTCACGCAGCTTTCTGTAGGCGATGCTTCCTTGCGCGTGCCGTTGTCTGCCCTGCCGGTGGGCAGCCGCACACGCATCCGCATTTTGGCGCGCGATGTCAGCATTGCGCTGGAATCACCGCAACACAGCAGCATTCAAAATGATTTACCGGCGCGCGTGCTGGATATTCAAATGCAAAACGATGCGCCTTACGCACTGGTGCGCTTGGCCGTAGACGATGCGGTACTGCTGGCGCGCATCACACGCCGCGCCGTCGATCAACTGCAACTCGCACCCAATATGATCGTGCATGCACAAGTGAAAGCGGTAGCACTGATTCCACACTGAGCACTCAAACGCGCAACAAAAAACGCAGCACGTTTTCCATCAAGGCATTGATGTCGGCGTATTTTTTTGCCGGCGCGCGCAAAATACTTTCTGCCGATTGGATGTACGGCTTACCGCTCACCAACTCGCGTTTTTCCGGTGCTTCTGCGTTATCTGCATCTACAAAAGATTTTGCGCTCTCTGCATCTGTTTCCAAATGAAATTGCAAGCCGATAATGTTTTTTCCTAGCTGAAAAGCTTGATTTTCACAGGCTGCACTGCGTGCCAAATGCACTGCGCCCTGCGGCAGAGCAAAGGTTTCGCCATGCCAGTGAAACACATCCGTTTGCGCAGGAAATTGAAAAATATTTTCAGCTTGCGGAATACCCTGCACGGGAAACCAGCCAATTTCTTTCTCCGTGTTGGCATACACCAGCGCACCTAGCGCACTGGCAATCAACTGCGCGCCGAGACAAATCCCCAACACTGCCGTGCCGCGCTGCATCACCGCGCGCAAGAATTGTTTTTCGGCGACGAGCCAAGGCAGTTGCACTTCGTTGTTCACACTCATCGGCCCACCGAGCGCAATCACCAAATCAAAACCATCAGGCGATGGCAGCACCGAGGTTTGATCGAAGAAATAGGTAAACGTCACCGTCGCATTTTGTGTCGCCAACCACCGCGCAATGCTGCCCAAACCTTCATTGGCCACATGCTGCAATACATGCACTTTCATTTTGCATTTTCCTTTTTATTGCAAAGCCGCCAACTGCTGCTCGGCCTGCTCCAAGCGTTCGCGTGTGCGCGCCAGCACTTTGCACTGCGCATCAAACTCCGCGCGATTCACCAAATCCAAACGCGACAGCGCTGATTGCAACAACGCGTGCAAAATCTTTTCCAATTCTTCCGGCGGCGGCAGCGGCCCACTTGCCAACTGCCCGTTCAGTTGGGCAGCCAATTTATTGAGTAGATCGACAGGGATGTTGAAGGCCATGGTTGAGCACTCACCGCACGGAAGGGGTGCTTACTATAAAGGCGCTGGCATACACCAGAAACCCTCACTCACCATCCGCCACGCACCATCACGAAGCACGCCCGCACAAATTAAGCGCATCCACAGAGTTGGCATTTCGCGATCCCTTGGTGCTTTCTCGGCATCAAAACACTAAGCATTTGTTTATAAAAGAAAAAAACGAATTGGCACGGTTATTGATAGTGAGATCAGTGAACAAGTATCTGTTCCAACCCTCACTCTGGAGTGTGTCTGATGAAAATCAACAACGTAGTCAAAGCAGCCACCACTAGCGCGCTCATGCTGGTCGGTTCACAAGCCATGTCGCTGGAATTGGGTGCCGGTTTTGAAGGCAGTGCCAATATCGGCCTCGCGAGCAATTACATGTGGCGCGGTGTAAGCCAAACGCGCAATGGCGTGGCCGTACAAGGCGGCTTAGATCTCACGCATTCGTCCGGTTTTTATATGGGCACTTGGCTGTCGAATGTTGATTTCAAACTCGCACCCAAAGCGCACACCGAGCAAGACATTTACGCCGGTTACGGTTTTTCTGTGGGCGATTTCGCCTTCGATTTCAAACACACCAAGTACATGTATGACAACGCCAGCGCGTTGAACTTCAACGAAACACACGCGCAAGTAAGCTATGCCGCCGGTGATCTCGGCACGTTTGCGGTAGGTGTTGATTATTCAAAAGATACGCCAATTGTTCACACCGACAGCTCCATTCACTACTACGGCACTTACACCTACGCACTGCCTGCTGGCGTCGGTTTAACTGCCACGCTCGGTCAATATGATTTCAAAGATTCCGGCTGGGTTGGCGGCACCGATTCCAAATACTCTTACTACAACATCGGTGTAGCAAAAGAGTTTTACGGCATCAATGTAGGCTTGGCGTACACCGACACCAACATCGACGAAAGCAACTGTAGCGTGTTTGCCGGTGGCGACAGCTACTGCGGCGGCGCACTGGTGTTGTCCGCTGTTAAAACTTTTAAATAACGCGCAAAAAAACGGAGGCAATTTATGAAACTGGTTACAGCCATTATCAAACCCTTCAAATTGGATGATGTGCGTGAAGCACTGTCTGACATCGGCGTACAAGGCATTACCGCCAGCGAAGTGAAAGGTTTCGGCCGACAAAAAGGCCATACCGAGTTGTATCGCGGCGCGGAATACGTTGTCGATTTCCTACCTAAAGTCAAACTGGAAATTGCCGTGGCCGATGAGCAAGTGGATGCCGTGATTGAAGCGGTTTCTCACGCCGCCAACACCGGCAAAATTGGCGATGGAAAAATCTTTGTCACCGCGCTGGAACAAGTCATTCGCATTCGTACCGGTGAAACCGGCAACGCTGCCGTTTGATCGCCATCGCCTACTCAATCATTACTGGAGGTTTACTGTGAAAAAACGACTGATGACTTTGGGAGTAGTGGGCAGCATGCTCGCGCTACCCGCTTGGGCTGATACTGCCGCACCTGCCGCTGTCAAAGGTGATGACGCATTTCTGATGATGTCATCCGCTTTTGTTATTTTGATGTCGCTGCCAGGTCTCGCACTGTTCTACGGCGGTTTGGTGCGCAAGAAAAATATGCTGTCTGTATTGATGCAAGTATTCACGATTTTTTCGATGATTACTGTGCTGTGGGTGGTGTATGGCTACAGCTTGGCATTCACTGAAGGCAACGCGTTTGTCGGCTCTTTCTCGAAAGTGTTGTTGCACGGCGTTACCGCGGATTCACTCGCTGCCACTTGGAATAAAGCGACGTTTATTCATGAGTTTATTTATGTCGCTTTCCAAGGCGCATTTGCCGCCATCACTTGCTGTTTGATTATTGGTTCTTTTGCCGAGCGTGTGAAATTTTCTGCCGTGCTGTTGTTTAGCATCATTTGGTTCACGTTTGCTTATTTGCCGATTGCACACATCGTTTGGTATTGGGACGGCCCGAACGGCTACACCGACGCCGCTGCTGCCGCCACTGCAACCGCGAAAGCAGGCTTCATGTTCCAAAAAGGCGCGCTGGATTTTGCCGGCGGCACCGTGGTGCATATCAACGCAGCTATCGCTGGTTTGCTCGGCGCGTACTTCGTAGGCAAACGCCGCGGTTTTGGCAAAGAAGCCATGTACCCACACAGCTTGACCATGACCATGATCGGCGCCTCTCTGTTGTGGTTCGGCTGGTTCGGTTTCAATGCAGGCTCTGCACTGGAAGCCAATGGCATCGCAGGTTTGGCCTTTATCAACACTTGGTTGGCCACGGCTGCTGCCGCTATGTCTTGGTTGTTGGCTGAATGGGTGCTGAAAAAACACCCTTCACTGTTGGGCGCGGCTTCCGGCGCAGTTGCCGGCTTGGTTGCCATCACACCTGCTTGCGGTTTTGTCGGTGTAGGCGGCGCATTGGTGATCGGTTTGCTGGCAGGTTTGCTCTGCTTGTGGGGTGTCACTGGTCTGAAAAAACTATTGGGTGCTGATGATGCGCTGGACGTTTTCGGCGTACACGGCATCGGCGGTATTTTCGGCGCGTTGATGACCGGCGTATTTGCTGCGCCTTCACTGGGCGGCACCGGCATTTGGGATTACGTTGCCAACGGCGTAGCACCGGATTACTCCATCAGCTCACAACTGCTGATCCAAGCGCAAGGCGTCTTGGTAACTGTGGTGATCTCAGGCGTAGTTTCTGTGATCGCTTACAAAGTAGTGGATTTGTTGATCGGTCTACGCGTCAGCGACGAGCAAGAAGTGATCGGCTTGGATGTCAGCTCACACGGCGAACGCGCCTACTACGACTGATACACCGCTACACTCTGACTACAAAAAAAGCACCTTTCGAGGTGCTTTTTTTATGCTCCGTATTCGCTGTGTTTTGCCGTATTTATCCGCCCATTTTGGCGTATAGCTCTGGATCAATTTTCAAAAAAATGGCTTCGCCTTCTGCGTACAAAGTGCCATCGCGATCTTTTACCGTACATTGCATAAACACTTTGCGGCGTTCTTCGCCTGTCATTCGCACTTGGTAAACCAACTCGCGATGCAATGGCACTGGCAAGCGATAAATCGTTTTCAAAGTACCCGTCATCGCCGGCACACTCAAACCGCTGTGCGCAATGCCAATACCAAAAGCTTCATCCATATAAGCCGCGACATAACCACCGTGCACCAAACCTGGCGGCCCTTCAAACGCAGGGCCAAATGTCACCACGGCGCTCAAATAATCTTTGCCTTTGAAATATTTTGCTGGCGCGGCCAAGGCATTGCAGTTGCCGCTGATTGGGCGGTACGACAGCGAGTTTTCAGCGCCGTAATCGTAAGCACTGCCGGATTCACTTTCGCCAGATTCCACCGTACCGAAAGGTCGTGTGCGCAGCGGTGCTTCTATGTTTTCCATATCATCGGCGAGCAATTCCAGCGCCGCCGCAAAACGATGCACCAATTCTTCTGGCAATTGTTTTTGCACCAACGCATGGTTAAGCCGCCGCAGCGCTGATGCGACACGATCTGAATCACCATCAATCATGGCATTTATAGGTAGTGCGTGTTCCGTCATAAACTCTTCCTCCACTATTTATTCTGTTTTACCACAAGCGATACCGTTTATTTGTTTATCGCGCAAAACTGCTGCGGCTCGCTCGTGTAAATCGCGCGACATAGCCGAATGCGTTTGCTGAAAAGCGCGCTGCTCGGCATGCTGCGCCGCTAATACTGCATCAAGATTGCCTGCACTGAGCTGCACGCCGAAGTCTTTCTCTGCATGCGGCGCAGCAAACATCACGTCCAACATTTTTTGACCGAGCGCTTGCGAAAAGTGGGAAGCATCCAAATACCACTGCATCGGCACGCCGGCCTGCTGCGGCACGACTTCCTGTGCATAGTGGTGATAACCGCTGAAATCCCACAGCGCTACACTCTGCGCATGATCGCCATACACAGCAAAAATTTCAGCCAATAAGCGGCGCTTCATTTCATCTGAATACGGATCCAAACCCGCTGCCTGCATCACCTCTTGCAGGCGCACATGCAGTGGTGGAATAAAAAACTTCACCTCGATATTGTGCGCTTTGGCGATTTGCAAAATATCGCGAAACACGTTCATCTTATTGGTTTTTCCACGCACAAAAGCATAGCGGTTATCGCTGCAAATACTCCAACCTGAACGCACCATTCTGTCTTCAAATTGACGGAAACGCACTTCATACCCGTCTTCCAAGACTTGTCGCTGCTCTTTTTCAGGATTGGTTGTGCCATCGATAGTGACCTTGCCTCGACTGCCATCCTGTTTGCGCAATGTATCCACACTGGCCAACGTCACACCTGGACTAAACAGCAACAGCATGGCCGTGTCGCGCTCACGCACAAAACGCTCACGCGGTGTTTCATTCAGACGCGCCACAGGGTACGGGTACTCTCCCGATGGCATCCACGCATTGAACATAAATAAATCGAGATCAATCACCACACTTTTAACGTGACTCACCACCACGGCGTGCTCAAACAAATCGTGAATCTGCACGAGATCTGCGCCTTGGATACCCGCATTAAATCCCTTGCCATATTGCGCCCAAGCAGCGTTTGCCACGGGAACACCCATCAACATGCGCGAAGAACCAATCCCTAAACGATCGTACTGACCGCGCTCAATCTGTGAAGGTTTTGCTAAACGCGCATACGGTATATAAGAAGGTTTGAACCAGTTAAAACCTTCCTTTCTCACCACACGATAAACATCCAGCGGATCAACCAGGGTATTAACTGTCACCACCGACACTATCAACAATAACAACACCGACAGCACAACAAAAAAATAAGTACGAAGGCGCATGATCAAAACCGGAAATAGAGAAATTCACTGACATTATTCAAACTCATCAGCGATACCAACAACAAAACAGCCACCAAAACACCCCAACGCCAAGAAGCGTGCCACTGAATACGCGCTGGAAATGCGCGTATCAATTCCCCACCTGTAATAACAGGATGCTGCGCAGAAAATAACTGCGCCACGTTTGGCATGCACCAAATAATGCCGTACACCAACAACAAATGATGCAATACATCTTTGTCAACGTAACGAACAGCATAAGGCGAATACTCCACTGGCAAACCAATAGCTGTCAGTGCTGCATAAAAACTGTGTTCACTGGGATCCAAATACATGCCATGCAGGCCGCACAGACCTTTGATCATCAACCACGCCGCAGTCAAACTGTCGGCACGAAAAAAAGCCATCGACACCACGATGCTTAAAAATGTAATGACATACGCCACCGGCTTCATTGCCATGCCAAAACGCGGGCAACGCTTATAGCCATCCACAACAGCGTTCCAGCCATGACAAATCATCAAGTACGCGCCGTGCAATGCGCCCCACACCACAAAGGTCCACGCCGCGCCGTGCCACAAACCGCCAATCAACATGGTGAGAAACAAATTGCGGTAACGATTAAATTTACCATGGCGATTACCCCCCAAGGTAAAGTAAAGATAATCACGCAAAAAACTACTGAGTGTGATGTGCCAGCGCCGCCAAAACTCAATGATATTGCGCGACTTATACGGCGAGAAAAAATTGAGCGGCAGGCGCACACCAAACAATAGTGCCAAGCCGATCGCCATATCGGAGTACCCAGAAAAATCAAAATACAACTGCGCGGTATATGCCAGTAAGCCGCCCCATGCCTCAAAAAAAGAAATAGGCACACCGCGATCTACTGCTGAAAAAATGGGGCCAACCGGCGCGGATACGTTGTCCGCAATAACGGCTTTCTTGAACAGACCCACCGCAAAAATGGACAGCCCAACAGCCAAATGACGGAACGTCAAACCATTCAGTCGAATACGCAAAAACTCCGGCATCAATTCGCGGTAATGCACGATAGGCCCTGCGATCAACTGCGGGAAAAAAGTCACAAATAAGCAGTAATGCAGAAAACTGTAGTGCTCAATTTTTCGGTGGTAGCTGTCCACCAAAAAGGCAATCTTCTGAAACGTAAAAAATGAAATACCCAAAGGTAGGATGATGTGCAACAAATGGTAGTTGGTATCCGCCACACCATTGATGGTGCTGATAAAAAAGTCCATGTACTTGAAATAGCCCAACACCGCCAAGTTGAATGTCACGCCCGCTATCATTAAAAGTCGCGGTGCAAAACGGCGCTGATAAATGGCCAAACCCAAGCCGTAGTTGACCAGCATCAGCGTGCCAATCAACAACAAATAAATAGGGTTCCACCAGCCGTAATAAAACAGCGAACAACCCGTGAGCCATACCATTGACCATTCCAGTCCGCGCCAGCGCTGAATTAGCCAATAGCCGCACACTGCAATGGGCAAAAAAGCGAGGACAAAAATATAGGAGCTGAATATCATGGAGCAGGAATCTGGACGCTAGACAATGGCGTGCGATTATCCGTGGATTACCGTACAAAGACCACCGCCATCCAATTTGCACAACAGGGAGCCCGTCATGCCATACGCCGCACCGCTAGACCACATGCGTTATTTGTTAAATGATGTCTTCAAAGCACAAGAGCACTGGGCACAAATGCCGGCGTTTGCGCAGATTGACAGCGGCACTGTCGATGCCATTCTCGATGAAGGTGCCAAACTGTGTAGTGAAGTGATTGCGCCGCTCAATCGCAGCGGCGATGAGGAAGGCGCGCAACTGCTGGATGGCACAGTGCGTACACCGCAAGGTTTTCCGGCGGCCTATCGCCAGTTAGCCGAAGGCGGCTGGGTGGGTTTGACGGGCGACCCCGCGTTTGGCGGACAAGGCCTGCCGAAAATGCTCACCGTCTTGTTTGAAGAAATGTTGTTCAGCGCCAACAGCGCGTTCACCCTGTACCCCGCGCTCACCAGTGGCGCGGCTCTCGCCATTCACGCACACGCCAGCGAAGCACTAAAAAAAATCTGGCTGCCAAAAATGTACAGCGGCGAATGGACGGGCGCGATGTGCATGACCGAAGCGCATGCAGGCTCTGATCTTGGCATCATGACCACGCGTGCCGTGCCGCAAAACGACAACACGTACAAAATTACCGGCACCAAAATTTTTATCACCGGCGGCGATCACGATCTCACCGAAAACATTGTGCATTTGGTGCTGGCAAAGCTACCCGACGCGCCAGCCGGCGCCAAAGGCATTTCACTGTTTTTAGTGCCAAAATTTTTGCTGGATACGGATGGAAAAGTTGCACAGCGCAATGCTGTCACTGCCAGCTCGCTGGAACACAAAATGGGCATCAAAGCCTCCTCTACTTGTGTGATGAATTTCGATGGCGCAACAGGCTGGTTGGTGGGCGAACCGCATCAAGGGCTCGCCGCCATGTTTACCATGATGAATTACGAGCGGCTCTCCATCGGCTTGCAAGGTTTGGGCTGCGGTGAAATGTCATATCAAAACGCGGTGCGCTATGCAAAAGAACGCTTGCAAGGTCGCGCGGCGCACGGCGCTGCCAATCCACAAGGCGTAGCGGATCCGATCATTCACCACGCCGATGTGCGGCGCATGTTGCTCACACAACGCGCTTACAACAGCGGCAGTCGCGCACTGGCGGTTTATATCGGCTTGCAACTCGATCAAGCCAATCATCATCCAGACAAAACTATCTTTGAGCGCGCCGCACAGCGCGTTGCTCTGCTCACACCTGTTGCCAAAGCCTTTTTTACTGACAAAGGTTTTGATGCCTGCGTACTGGGTCAGCAAGTGTTTGGCGGTCACGGTTATATACGCGACAACGGTCAAGAACAGTTGGTGCGCGATGTGCGCATTGCGCAGATTTACGAAGGCACGAATGGCATTCAGGCGCTGGATTTACTCAAACGCAAAGCACTGCCCAATAACGGCAAAGCCATGCGCGATTTTATTTTAGAAATGGAACAAGACACGCTGGGCACGCCGCCCATTTTTGCCACGGAAGAAGATGCCGTGTTGGGGGCCTGCTCCACTTTGCGCGAATTAACTTTGTGGTTAGTGAAACAAGACAAACGCGATGCGGATTTATGCAGCAGTGCTGCGTGCGACTACTTGCATATTGTCGGTCACACGATTTATGCATGGCTTTGGCTAAAAATGATTTCTGCCAATCCTGCAGATCCTGATCGCCGCGTGGTTGGACGCTTTTATTTTTCTCGTTTACTGCCACAAATTCGCGCATTGGATGCCGCCGTGCGCAGTGGTCCTGATGCCATTATGGATTTACCCATCGACCACTTTTAAGCCGGTGCTGTCGATGTTGCCAACTGCGCGGCAATATCTTGCCGCAACGCAGCCAGCTGCCGCCGCCACGCGATGACTTCCGGCGCAGCTTCCGTCCACTGCAACGCATCGCGCACCGCTGCGACAAAAGCATCCAAAAACGCATCGTACATAGCGATGCGCACACCCCAACCATCGTGATCACTCACCATGGTCTGCACCATAACGGCGCTATAAGGCTTTCCTTCCAAACGTTCAACAACCGTTTGAATGAGCTCATTCACCATTTTGCCTTGTACGGCCTGCGCTTCACGCGTAGCAAATAGCGGCTTTGCCTCTGGGCATGCGGCAAAAAATTGCGCATACACCTCAGGAACCACATCAATATCGTCCTCAGCCAACCGCTCCAAACTACGCAAAATATATTCCATATCGCTCATGCCTTGCCTACCTTTTTGTATCGCCCTGTAGCCACTGTAATTTCAGTAGTACCATAAGACAACACGGCTACATTCAGGAGCACAACATGCTCGGCAAACAAAGCCCCTCTCTCACTCAGCACACGCCCTGTTTTTTTATTATCTTTGGTGCCACCGGCAACCTCGCTGCCGAAAAATTATTTCCAGCGCTGTATGCACTGGAAGCCGCTCAACGACTACCACCTGCACTGCGCTTTGTTGCTGTTGCGCGTCGCGACTGGTCACAAGATCAGTGGCAACACTACTTGCTGCAATCGCTGAATGAACACTTAAAAAAAACATCATGCGACGCCGATATTGCACAAAAATTATCGCAGCGTTTTGATTTTGTGGATGGCGATTACACACAAGCCAGCACCTACCAAGCCTTAAAAGACTGCCTTGCCGCGCCACGCGACCTTCCCGCCGGCAGCACTTGTGAAAACCTTGCTTTCTATCTCGCCATCCGCCCTGCGGATTACCTCGTGGTCGCCACACAATTGCATGAAGCAGGATTTGCTGGCGGCGCACTCAAGCACCGCATCGTGATTGAAAAACCTTTTGGCGAAAACTTGGACAGCGCACAAATACTCAACCAACATCTCCATCAATATTTTGACGAGAACCAGATTTTCCGTATCGACCATTACCTTGGCAAAGAAACCGTACAAAATATGCTAGTGTTTCGTTTTGCCAATACATTGATAGAACCCATATGGAACAGAAACTATATCGACCATGTGCAAATTACTGTGGCAGAACAGTACGGAGTAGAGAATCGCGCCAGTTATTTTGATAACGCCGGCACGCTGCGCGACATGCTGCAAAATCACTTGCTGCAACTATTAACTGTCACCGCCATGGAACCGCCCGCCACCCTCAATGCCGATGCACTGCGCGATGAAAAAGTCAAGGTGTTGCGCTCCATACGCCCCATTCCGCAGCAATCCGTGCAAGCCATGGCGTTTCGCGCACAGTACGCAGCGGGCAGCATCAATGGGCAACCCGTACCCAGTTATCGCGAAGAACCCAATGTGGCGCCACATTCCACCACAGAAACCTTTGTCGCCGCCAAATTTTATGTCGACAACTGGCGTTGGAAAGGCGTGCCTTTTTATTTGCGCACCGGTAAACGCATGGCAGAAAAAATGTCGTCTATTGCCATACGCTTCAAACAGCCACCGCAACAATTATTTCGCGAAACAGCGCTGGAGTGGATAGAACCCAACTGGATTATTTTTTCCCTCTATCCCAATGAAGTGATGCGCATGGAAATTCATGCCAAACAGCCCGGCTTAGAAATGATTACGCGCATTGCAGAATTGCAAGCGCCGTATCGTCAACCGAACGAGCCTGCACTGGAAGCCTACGAAACACTGTTGCTCGACGTGATTCAAAACGATCGCAGTTTATTTATTCGTTTCGATGAAGTGGAAATGGCATGGCATGTGGTTGATCCGATTCTGCGCCAATGGGCAGCCACACCAGAGTTTATTCATACCTATCCGGCGGGTAGCTGGGGACCAGAGGAATCCAGCCGCTTGTTTGATCGTGAAGACCAGCAGTGGCGCAACAACTGATATGCGCTTTCATTATTACCACGACGAAAGCACCATGAACCGCGAGCTAGCCGAACGTATTACGGCGCTGGCACATGAATGTATCGCGCAAAAAAAACAGTTTTCTCTTGTGTTGTCCGGCGGCAATACGCCACGCAATCTCTACACATTGTTGCGCGATATAAAAACCGATTGGTCGCACTGGCATATTTATTTTGGCGACGAACGCTGCCTGCCTGCCAACACTGAAGGCCGCAATGACAAAATGGCTTTTGATGCGTGGCTATCGCATGTCGCGGTTCCCGCTGCGCAAATACACAGCATCCCCAGCGAATTACCGCAACCAGAAGCCGTCACCCAATACACCGACACCATAAAAAACACTGCACAATTTGATTTGGTTTTGCTCGGCATCGGTGAAGACGGCCACACCGCCAGTTTATTTCCCAACAACGACTGGGGCACAGAAAAAAATGCAGCATCCGTACTTGCCGTGAGCAATGCACCTTTTGCGCCGGCACAGCGCATCACACTCAGCGCGCGGCGTTTAAGCCAAACACGGCATTTGTGGTATTTGGTGAGCGGCGCAAAAAAACAAAACGCCTTGCTGCGTTGGCAACAAGGCGCTCACTTACCCATGACAGT
The DNA here is from genome assembly GCA_046347205.1 of Pseudomonadales bacterium. GTDB lineage: Bacteria > Pseudomonadota > Gammaproteobacteria > Pseudomonadales > UBA7239 > UBA7239. The sequence continues at coordinate 12,066 of JAXMGN010000004.1, read as the reverse complement.
CATCACACCGCCAAACGGCGTGGATGTTTTTGTGGTGCAATAATCAGACCTCACAACTCGGCGTTGTGATACACCTCTTGCACATCATCGAGTTCATCGAGCATATCAAGAAATTTTTGGAACAGCGGCGCTTCATCACCGGTAATTGTCGTGGTGGTTTGTGGCAAGAAAGTGATTTCCTCGGTTTCAAACACCAAATCAGGCATGGCATCCGTTAACGCTTTTTGCGCTTTGATGAATTCAGCAGGCGGCACATACACCGAAATCATGCCATCTTCATTTTCCACATCGGTTACATCGACATCCGCATTCAGCAGTGTCTCTAACACCGCTTCTTCATTGTCGTGTTTGAAAACAAAAATGCCGACGTGATCGAACATATGTGCTACAGAACCGGACACACCGATTTTCGCTTTGGTTTTGGTGAAGCACAGACGCACATCACCAAAAGTGCGGTTGTTGTTGTTGGTGAGGCAATCCACGATCACCATGCAGTTGCCTGGACCAAAACCTTCATAGCGCACCAAAGAATAATTTTCACCACCCACGCCGCTGGCTTTATCTATCGCTTTTTCGATAACGTGCGTAGGCACTTGGTCGCCTTTGGCACGCTCGATCAAACGCCGCAGCGCAAGATTCGCGCTCGGATCGCCGCCGCCGTTCTTGGCCGCCACATAAATCTCTTTGCCGTATTTGGAATAAATCCGTGTTTTCATGCCGGCTGTTTTCGCCATCGATTCTTTGCGGTTTTGGTACGCCCTACCCATCGGTTTTACCTCGTATCACAACAGTTAGCTGGCGCGTATTTTACGCAAGAACGCCACTGGGCTGACACAAAAATACGCTATCGCTGACAAGCTTTGTCGCCAAGGCTGACATAACACACAACCCACTCTGTAGGATGATGCGCGCGTTTTTTGGCAAAGGATTGCCTCTTATGAACACCAACGCCTACACGCACCAACGCGGCTACACCCTGCTGGAATTGCTAACAGCTCTGACGGTTTTACTGATTCTCACCACGCTGGCACTGCCGAGTTTCTCCAACATTGTGCGCCGCACACAAAGCGACACGCAGGTGTACGCGCTGGTCAATGCCGCACAACTGGCGCGCAGCAGTGCCGTGATGCGCCAGCAATCCGTGGTGTTTTGTGCCAGCGCCGACCAACGAACGTGCGGCAACGACTGGACAGAAGGCGCGATGGTCTTCGCCGACCCAAACGACAACCGCACAGTAGACAACGATGAGCCTGTACTGGCTGTGCTACCGCCTCCACCCGAGGGCAGCACGCTGGTGATGAAAGCGGCACTGAACAAACAGTATTTACGTTACATGGACAACGGCATGTTAGAGAACACCGCCGGCAGTTTTATTTACTGCCCCGCACACGCCACGGAGCGCGAGGCACGCAATGTAATTTTCAATCGCACAGGGAGAATGCGTTTGGGCTATGACCGCAACCGCGACGGCATCCCCGAAAACGCCGAAGGGCAGCCTGTGCGCTGCCCGCTCTAACTCTACACCTCCAACCCAGTCAGTATTTTGATAAACAGTATCTCATTGGATACAATCATCCATGACTACCTTTATTCGCACACCTGAATTTGATGTATGGCTAAAAGCTCTGCGAGACCCCATTGGCAAGGCACGCATCATCAGTCGCATTCGTTCTGCAGAGCAAGGGTATTGGGGAGACTGTGAGCCAGTTGGCAATGGTGTTTTTGAGATGAAGATTCACTGCGGTCCAGGTTATCGCGTGTACTACTCGCGCAAAGGTGATGTGACTTATCTTCTGCTGTGTGGTGGAAACAAAACCAACCAGAGCAAAGATATTAAGCAAGCAAAAAGACTCCATGCACGGCAAGAGGATTGAGGCATGAAAATGAATGCACCATTTGACGCTGCGGACTACCTTGAGAATGAAGAAGTCATTGCAGAGTATTTAAGCGCTGCTCTCGAAGACAAAAACCCCGATGTATTTTTGGTTGCTGTGGCCGATGTCGCTAAAGCCAGAGGAATGACACAACTAGCGAGAGACACAGGGCTTGGCCGAGAAAGCCTCTACAAGGCGCTAACCCCCGGAGCCAAACCAAGGTATGACACCGTGCTGAAATTGGTGCGCGCGCTTGGTGTTGAGCTGCATGCAACCGCCGCCGCACATAAGTAGCCACCCGAAAACGCCGAAGGGCAGCCTGTGCGCTGCCCTTCGTGAAAAACCGCTATAAAGGTCTTACCAACACGTTGCACTTGTTCCGGTTGATGTTTTTTGCCCGGTGTTGGTGAGCGTGAAGGATGTGCACTGCGCATCTTGCGCTTGAGGCGTGCCAGCTACCGGCGTGCCAGTCAAGCTGTAGGTCGCCGCGGCGGTGGTAACTGCCACTGTGTAATACCCTTTTGTGGATGTCACACTCGCCGGCACAGAGCAGCCGCCGTTGTTGTAAGAACCAAATGCGGTGTAGCAACGCTCTAAACGCTGAGCGGTATCCAGCATGGCATCCATAGCATCGGCGCGATTGGCTTTGCGTACGCTATTTTGGTAAGACGGGTAAGCGATGGCTGAAATAATGGCAATTATCGCCACCACAATCATCAGCTCGATCAAGGTAAAGCCACGCATAGTGTTTTTCATAATCACTCCTGATTGGTGGTTACTGCCTGAATACCGCTTCAAGCAAACTGGGTTGAGGCGCTAGCACCCCAACCCACCGCCACATCTTACTGCAACTGCTGCCAAGAGACTCTGCCCTTTGGAATGCCGTTGTCGTCGCCACTGCCGGTTTTTGTTTCAGACAAGATTTGCACCGAACCACCCGAGCTGGTTGAACCAATGATTTTGTAATCTCGATCCTGACCGCCAACAATGGATGGATCACTGATCAAACCATTCAACTGCACTGAAGCGACTTGCGTATCACTGCTGTCTATTTTGCCGTCATTGTTGGTATCCAATACTTTGTCATTCAACATGCCGCCGGTCAGCGCATCCAATTCATTCAAGTAACTGCTGCCTTCACCACCACAAGACGCACCGGACGACGGGATAATGGAAGCAAAAATCACACGCCCTCCTGAGAGCAACGGCGTGCTGTTAACACGTTCGCCGCGCTTGGTGGCTCCGTCCAGTAGGTCGATATACCAACCCATTTCACTGCCTGAATAAGAGACCGAGTTTTGGCTCGCGGTTCTATTGTTGCCAACCATAGTGAATGTCTGTGGCTTTAACTGACCGCGTGTAAGGTTTGTGGTAGAACCGTCGTCCAACACCGCATAGAACGTGTCAACTTGCGGCACACTGGAACCGGAGTAGCTGTTATCACCCACTTCAAAATACTTACCTGTGCCAAAGTAAATGATAGAGCCCAAGCCGCTAGGGTGTTTGCCTACACGCAACCCACCGGTGATGGACTGCGGGGTACCCGTGGAGGCATTGCCGGTGGTGAACAGTTTCACACCGTTGTTCCATTGCACGCTGCTTGTGCCTTCGTTGTACACGTCAAACTTCCACACATTGCCGCGTATATCACCGGCATAAATATCGGTCACGGTACGATCGGCGCTCAACTTCGGTTGGATGGCCATCATGCCGTTAGGCGTGCCTACGCTGCCCACACCTGTGGTGAGCAAGTGGTAGTCAGCCGCGTTGTTTATGTTGACCACAAACACACTGGCCTGCTGGCTGGTACTATCCAAGCCATTAGGGAAAATGGCGTACCACTTGTTGTCGGCAAAGCGTGCCACCACAGGCGTGCCATAGGTGTAGCCCAGCTCTGCGTTGCTGAATTCCCATTGGATGTCGCTGGCTGTGTAAGTGGTGTCTGTCACGTTAATAGCAGAGACACTCTTACCGCCACGCCCCAAGCCAAACAGCAAGTAAGACTGCCAAACGCTACCATCAAACGCATCGGACACACTGGCACTGCCATCCACAAAATAGCGGTGGTCATAGTTTGGATCGGTCAAGTTGACGAATTTCTTCTCTGTGCCATCGGTGTAAACCGCGTTGGGAATAAATGTCATCTTCTCGTTGCCGGTCATTGCCTCAAAAGCGTGCAGCATGCCGTCGTTCGAGCCCACATAGATCATCGGCGTGCGATTGGCTTTACCATCTGCCACATACTGGCTATAGATTTCCGCACCGGTACAACCTGTGCCGCTGGCACTTTTGTTATCACCGGCAATGGTACAAGAGCCAGCGGAAGCGGGCAGTTTGGAATAGCGATTGCGGGCATAGTTAAAGAACACGGGGTCTGCACCCAAAATATCACCCAGTAAGCCGTATTTTGCAGAGTGTGAACGCAAGCCTGAAACATTATTACCTTGTAGCCAGCTCACCACATTGGGACCATTGGTGGCACCGCCCAAAGCTGTTTGTTGCGCGGCAGACAAGCTGCCCCAAGCAAAACTCACGCCTGCAGGAGTGGCTGGGTTCCATGTAAACATTTTGCTCGGCAAGCGCTTGGATGCGTTGGTCAAAGTGTCTTTGGTAGTCCAGAAGGGTGTTGCTGTATCGGAGGTATCTACCGTGGCTTTGCCGCCCACGATCGACACTTCATACGCTGCAACTTCACCGCTCCAATCTTCGGTGTTAAACCGTGCTTGATACACCAGCTCCTTGCCACCACCACCACCACCAAACTGTTTGGTATTGGTCGATACCGCAGAAGCTGATGATGTAAGGTTGTTGATGCTGTTAAACACCTTGCCCATGTCTGATGCCAACTGGTCAGGCGTGAACGAGAAGAAGGCTTTACCAGGACCCGTGCTCAACACCATGCTAGAGCCGCCGTTATTGGTGACCATCATGCAGCCTAAAGCACCATTAGTAGTGGCATTGGTACCCGCTACGCAGTTATCCACCGCTTTTCTGGTGTTCGTGCCAGGACTGGAGGAATCATCACCAAAACTGGAACTGCTGGTACGCACACTCGCCAACTTAAAGTTATTGGCATCCACCACCACGGCATAGTAATAATTTCCACTCGTTAATCCACCAGCCGCATTGCTCACCACATGCACATAATCACCGGTGGTCAGGCCGTGTTTATCTAGCTTGATGGTGTTGTTGCCGCCAATATTGACATTTGATTTCGCCACATTGATTTTGTTAACCAGCGGAGTGCGTTTGAGCAAGTTGTTTTCCAAACCCAAACCCACTGTATATGTAATAACGTTCTGAATTTTCCACTTATTGCTGTCAGTTGGATCATCCCAAGATTTGCCGTCGGCATCATTGCCGCTGGTCTTGGCATCGGTGTCATAGCCTTCTTGTGCACGGTTATCCATGGTGTTGCCACTTTCATCGCTGGTTGGATCACCGTCGGTCATGACCACCGCGTAGTTTTTCTGGCATCGGTATTGAATAGGACTGCTACCGCCTTTGTAGTAATTATTGATAGCCGCTTGGGTCGCAGAGAGTGGCGTGCCTGATGACTGCGTATCTGCAAACTTGCCAATTTTTCCATCCAAAACACTGAGCGGAAGATCAGCAGGCAATAAACCCTCGGTCGTGCTGATCAAATCGGTTTTGGCTGTTAATGGTGCAGCACCATTGGGAATGGCATAAACCGGTGCCTGCGTCGTGTTGTTTTTCAAGGTAAACAGACCAATGTTCAACTTGTCATAAAAATCCAGCACCACTTTTTGCCCTGCTTCACGTGCCGCTTCCATACGCGTCGCATTTGGAATGACATAAATATCGGTTGCGGGATTCCAAGAAGCAGGGTCGCTGTCGTTATCAGGGTAAGTGGTGTTGTCATCGAAATTGACACTAGCATTACCGCTAGATGGCAATAATGTATTGAGCAAATGCCGAGGATACAGCGAGGTAACGGAATTGGCCTCATCCGTGGAAACCGTTCCTGTGTCCGGCGTGTAGTACAAAGTGCCATTATCCCAACGCGTATAGTCATAGCCATTGGTTGGATTGCCTTGATAGCGCTTAGTAGTAGCCATTTTCCAGCGCACGCAAGAATCCCTCGTTCCTGTACCAGAGCTGGAAGTATTACTGATCAGCACACCCACCGTGTCTCTGGTCGGGATATTGGTAGCAGAGGCCACCGTATTGCTGTTTAACCACACGCTATTACCGGAAACCCCTGTATAAAAACGTGGAGCTCCTGGTGTTTTTGTTACATCACACAGCGCAGCGGTTTGATCAATATAAGTTGGCAATGTTGTTTGATAGCCGTTATAGCCAAAGCTACCCGATGTGCCCAACTTCACGTTGATATTGACCGGAGCACCACCCAACATGGAAGACACTTGGAAGCCATTTGCTGTGGCATTCATCACATACAATGGACCTGCAGGGCTAGCGGAACCACTGGTAGACGCAAAGTTCAAATCAATACGCGTGCCATTTGGCAGGCCATGACCGGGCAAACAAATCCCCTGCGCTAAATAAGCAGTGGTATTGGGGCTAACGGGAGCTCCCGCTGTGGTTCGGTAGAAGCCAGATCCACCGCCACTGGTACAGCTACTTGGGCTGGCGTACCCGTTAAACCATCTACGACTAATGGTTGGAATCGCCATGGTGGATGTACTGGTCGGATTCCAATCCTCCACTGTAAAACCACGCAGCGCCGAAGAGTTCTTGGACGCGCACTTGTTAGTCGCACTGTTGTAATCACCATTACACCAGTACCACTCGGTTGTTGATAAAGTGCCAGTGATTTTTGCTCTCTGAAACGACTCGTTAGTGGTAATAGCGTTCATACTCCCCGAGTTATCCATCATCAAAGCCACATTGGGCTTGATACCCTGCACCCAAAACAGCGGCACGTTGGAATAATTCCACCCCAGTGCAGTGGTGGGCATGAGCACTGCCGCGCCCAGCAGTGCGCCCAAGGCACCGAAGCGTATGCGTTTGATAAACCCTATTTTGCTGGTTGACGTGTTCATAACACTACCCTCGCTGATATTCGTTAATGCCCGTGCCTTACCGTAACCCGTTATACACTAAGGTCCGCTGCTTATTGTGTCGCCACGGCGAAAGGTGGACTGCAAGAACACCACCGCATCCGTCGTGCGCCCAATTCCTCGTGCTGTAATGCGGTACTGCGTGTAATCCACGCCTGCGCCACTGCCCGTACCATCATCACCACGCCAATCCTCTGCTGTAACACCACTGGACCCACTGCCACTGCTGCCACCACTCACGGCACTGCCTTTAGGCAACTGCTCCACCACATAACGCGGCGGGTTGCTTGGGTCTACACCCACCAAGGAAAAGCCGTAAGCAATGGAGTTTGCCGCCCAGTTCCACTGCCTCCAAAATGCTGATTCCTCATAAGTACCACGCTGCAAAATTGTGGGGGGAGTTGCAACGCCTACGTTGTACAAGCCGCCTGAGCCTGTCATCGCCAGGACGCTAGGTTTGCCCAGCGCATCTTCTGCGGCGCGCAATGCGGATTCGGCTGACTGCAATGCCGCCTCTCTGTCTTTGCTGTTCGCCACCATTTTTTGTTGCAGCAGGGTGTCTCTCATGCCGGCTACGCCAATCAACGTGAGCAGTAACAGCATAATCAGCCCGACAATCAAAGCCGCTCCGCGCTGGGCAGCTTGGGTGGGTTGTGAGCGCATTGTATGTTTCATCATTTTTTCTCCTCGCCCATCAATTCAAGCGGCTGCGAATGCTGATGGTGCTGGTCACCACCTGACGCAAGCGACGATCGGTGGCTGGCGGTGTGGTAATTACACCGTTATAGGTGTATGCCTGCGGCGTTTCTAGTAACTGGTCTTCACTGCGCAGCAAGAGCGAATAGCGAATAGCCACAACGTTTTGTTCGACGTGCGGAGAGACATCGGGCAACACCCTGTCGCCTTCCTGAATATCACCATCTTGATTGGAATCATTCCAAGCATTCCACTGCGCCGCTGTCACTGCATTGGGTGTTGCATAAGTATCCACCACACCGTCGTTGTTGGTGTCGATACCCACATCGATTTGCAAGTTTTCCACGCCATTCAGCAATTCATCTGAAGCGCCCACTGGAACTGCTGGAGTGCCATTCCACACACGTCTATACAGCGAGGGAACACCCGCTGCATTGTTGGCAATGTAGTAAATCGTGGAGCTCAACCGCATTAATGTGGCTCCGGCATCCCACAAGTTTTTACCCCCCCAAACAGGGTCAGGAAACCCCGCCAGCGTTGGAGACGGCGTAGTGTACGTCACCACATTATTACCCCCCGCAGTTGTAACAGGAGCCGTGGGCTGAAAGATAAACAACTGACGACAGTTGGCATCGGTCAGTGCCAGAAGGTCAGTCTGTAAAAAATTACGGTTGGGGACGGTCAATTGTGTTTTTGTTGAGCCGCTCAACACATATGCGCCCACGTTGGCGGCATTTTGCGTAATTAGCACGTCAGTACCTGCCAGTGGTGCAGGGTTTAGATTGGCCAGCAAGGTGGTGTCTGCGTTTGCAGCGCCTGAGACGTTATTCACTGCAAATGTTGCAGCAGCAAAATTGCGCTCCGCTGTGGGGTTAGATTCGCCCAATATCGGCGTGTGGCTCGTGCCCGTCAAGCCATTTACCCACACATACTTAATAGGCGCCGAGCGAACGCCTGTGGCGTAATCGGCTGCTGAAATAGGTCTTTCAGTGTATGTTCCAACATTCTTGCCAGAGGCGCAGCCATAACCGCCCGAAGAACGAATGTCATACCCCATCAATTCTTGTGCCGTACGCGCATTTTCTTGAATACGCGACAGCGCTTGCTGAGTGGTGTAATTTTGTTTGCCTGTCAAAAAAGCCTTAATGGCACCCCAAGACAAAAACAGCCCTAGCGCTATCGCCACCATCAACTCGACCAAAGTCAAACCACTCTGGCGGCGCAAAGCAAACCGAATCGTTTTGGCAGGCACCCGTGTGCTATTCATTGCAAACACTCCTCGCATCACATCTGGCTCGACATGGAAACGGTTTCATACACTTCGTCTGGGTCATTGTTGACGTTGAAGCGATTAGTCCAACGCACCTCAACGGTACAAATCAAATTGGCATCACAATCTACGGAGCCTTGTCCGTCGGGCAAATTGCCGCTCACAGAAACCAACCATGCATTCAAATCGTTATCCGCCAAATTGCCAGCGCTATGGCTCCCCACCCAACCGCCCGTGTCATAGCTGCCCCCCGTAGCCGCTGCACGATTCATACGCATTCTGTCCAGCATGTCGTACACAGACACCATTGCTTGCGACTGCTGAAAAGCCGACTGATTGAATTGCAATGCTTTCATTTGCAAACCCGCCAACCCCAACAGACCAATGGAAAGCACGAAGAAAGCGATCAGCACCTCCAGCATGGCGACACCGCGCTGGCTGCGACAAGAAGATGAAGAACAAATGCTAGGCTTCATAACTAACTCCTCAGCATGTTGATTTGGTTAACGTGGCGCGACCTGTAATAGCAAACGCCACCGATTGAAATTTGTACCCCGTGTTACAAGTGCTGGGTTTTACAGTGACGGTGACAGCCGCCTCTGCCAAACCGCGCGAAGAAAAACGTATCCACTTGTTGCCGGCAGGCTGTGCCAAGGTCATGTTTTTGGCAGCCCCCTCCACCAAAAGAACCCCGCCTACTTCTGGATCAGGCGCGCCATTGGCTACTACCGTGGGTTTTTCCACATACACCATCCAACCTTGACTCCAATCAGCGCCACAGCTTGTGCCATTGGACGAAGGGCATATAGACACCATGCGCCCGCGTTTCAACGCTTCAGAGCGCGCATTCGCCACAGCGGCAATCATGGAATTGGCTTGGGTCAGTACGCGGTTATCGCGAATATTGCTATTGAACGATGGCGCCGCCAGCGATACCAAAATAGCCAGCATCGTTACTGTGGTCAGCAGCTCAATCAACGTAAAGCCTTGCTCGACATTCTTCACAACCCAACTCCCGCTTTTACCTAGGGCTGAAGGTAGTGAATGTCTTGAATCAATACCAGAGGCAGTGGACAGGCGGCAAACAAACGAACCCAAGCGGTTTAACACTTTGATCCTGTTCACATTTCCAATGCTCGCATCACTCCCTGCTAACGCAATTCCTTGGGCATGGAAAAATGAATGGTTTCTACAACGCCGTCCATTTCACTGGGTGGCTCTGCACCCAACTGCTGCAAACGCTTCACCACATCCAACACCAAGTTCTCTGGCGCCGAGGCACCGGCAGTCACACCGATGGCTCGCTTGCTGGAAAGCCAAGCAGGGTTTATATCCGCCGCCGCATCAATGAGATGACTCTCCGCACCGATGCGGCTAGCCAACTCGCGCAAGCGGTTGGAGTTGGAACTGTTGGGGGAACCTACCACCAATACAAGGTCGCACTCCAGCGCCAACTGCTTGACGGCATCTTGCCGATTCTGGGTGGCGTAGCAGATGTCATTCTTGCGCGGACCTTGGATAGCCGGAAAGCGCGCGCGCAGCGCGTCTATCACTTTGGCCGTGTCATCCATCGACAAGGTGGTTTGCGTAACAAAAGCGAGTTTTTGCGGATCGCGCACTTGCAGCGCCGCCACATCCACTTCGTCCTCCACCAAATAAATAGAGCCGCCTTGACTGCCATCGTACTGCCCCATCGTGCCTTCCACTTCGGGATGCCCTTCGTGGCCAATCAAGATGCAATCAACGCCTTCGCGCCCGTAGCGCAACACTTCCATGTGTACCTTTGTCACCAGAGGACAAGTGGCATCAAACACTTTTAGCGCACGCCGCGCCGCTTCGTCTTGCACTTCACGCGAGACACCGTGCGCGCTGAAAATCACAATGCCGCTATCTGGCACATCACTCAATTCATCCACAAACACCGCGCCGCGATTGCGCAAGCCATCCACCACAAAACGGTTGTGCACCACTTCGTGCCGCACATAAATTGGCGCGCCAAATACATCTAACGCGCGACTGACAATTTCTATCGCACGATCCACACCGGCACAAAAACCGCGCGGGTTAGCCAATTTAATTTGCATTCTCAGCACCCACTATTTCGACACCAACGATTTCCACATCAAAAACAATATCACGCCCCGCCAAGGGATGATTGAAATCAATCTCCACCATGTCACCCATCAAACGATGCACGATGCCGGGCAATTCGCCGCCTTCCGCTGCACCGAATGACAGCACTAAACCTTCAGTCAGCTCAATATCTTTTGCAAAACGATTACGCGGCACACGTTTGAGGTTGTCATCGCGGCGCACACCAAAGGCATCTTCTGCGGTGACGGTAAATTGTTTTTTGTCGCCGACTGTTAAACCTAATAGGCAGGCATCAAAGGCAGGCAACAAATTGCCATCGCCTGGCACACACTGCGCAGGCTGTTTGCCAAAGCAAGAATCCACGACTTGCCCGTCAGTCAAAGACAGCGAGAAAAAAAATGTCGCGCGCGTTTGCGCCGAAACAGCTTGTTCGCTCACGCCGACTTACCTTGCGCCTTGTTTAGAAAAAAACTATCCCACAACAGCAATGCCGCACCTGCGCAAATAGCCGAATCTGCCACGTTGAAGGCAGGCCAGTGATATGCACCGTAAAACGCATCTAAAAAATCAATCACAAAACCGTGCACAAGACGGTCATACAAATTGCCAAACGCACCGCCGATCAACAATGCCAGCGCCAAAGACAACAGCACACTGCCTTTGGGTAAACGCAGCAACCACACCACCAAACCCACGCCCACCACAGAAGCAATACCCGCAAACAACCAGCGCTGCCAACCCGATTGATCTGCCAAAAAACTAAATGAAGCACCGTAGTTGTGCGCCAACGTGAGATTAAACCCGCCATCACCCACAGAAAAAATGGGCAGCACTTCGCGATATTCAAAATGCGCGGTAATCAGCTGCTTAGTCCACTGATCCACCACAAACACGAACACAGACAACAACAACCACACTGCATTTTTTGGATTAAAAATCACCACACACCTCAAGCAAAGCGACGCTGCTCACCAGCGCCGTTGACATTTTCTACACAGCGCCCGCACAACTCTGGATCATCCTTGTGCGCACCTACGTCTTCACGGTAGTGCCAGCAGCGCACACATTTACGATGCGGTGACGCAAT
>JAXMGN010000003.1:0-267136 GCA_046347205.1 Pseudomonadales bacterium | reverse complement strand
AGTTCTTAACGCCACGGCGCTCTGATGCGTAGTTTCTCCCCCTGACAAGGGGGAGTCCCGCGTAGCGGGGAGGGAGTTTTCCCTTGCGATGCTGTGCCGTAGCTAGGAGGCGGTTAACCCCTCCGATTCGCTACGCGAATCACCTCCCCTTGTCAGGGGAGGTTTTGGGCGCAGCCAGCAGCGCCCCTACTCGCCATCCCTCGTCACGCGCTCGCCATCGAAATGCGCTGGCAGCCAGCCATTTTCCACGCTGGCGCGTAGGCTCCACGCGGCAGTGGTTTCGGTTTTGTAATTCCAGAAAAACCAGCCGCGATATTTTTCAAACGCCATTAACTGTGCGGCGGCGTAAGCGCGAAACGCGGTGTGTTCCTGAAAACCATCCATCTGTTGTAGTGCGTGGTTGTACGGCCCTTCTGCCCACAGCGACACCACTTTCAAATCCAGCCCCAAACTCCATTCGCCACAAATCGTGGGCAGCTTGAGTTCGCTGTTGATAGCATCGGCTTCATTTTTCCATTCAATCGCCGCTTTTTGAATGTGACCGTAAATATCCATGTCGATATCTTCGCGCGCAAAACATTGGTAGCGGTGTATATCAAAAATCACATTTTGAAATTCCGGCGCTTGCATGAAGCCTAAATATTCACGGAAATCCCGAAAACCATCGTGAAAAACTACAGCCACTTTTTCCGCCGCGCAGTGTTGACGTATTGCGTGATAGGCGGCCTCGTTGTAACGCTTGAGATAATCCGTCGGCACATCCCAACGCGGCTCGTTCAACACCTCAATCGCAATCAAGGCTTTTCTGCCGTTGTAGCGCGCGGCTAAACGCTCTAGCACGCTGATGGAGTGATCAAAATATTCCGGCTTGGTGTGCCATTCGCACACGCCGTGCATGCCGCCGTTGTCGAAACCGTTTTGGCAGCCAGCGGCGGCGTGCAAATCCAGCATGATGTCGATGCCGTGCGCCTCCGCCCAGTCAAAGGCGCGATCAAGGATATTGATGCCGCCTGTAACAAACGGGTGCAAGTAGGGTTCGTATTTGGGGTGATAAGGGTAGTCGGCACCGAAAATCCAGTGACCGAGTGGAATGCGCACGGTGTTGATGCCGCGCGCGGCCAGCCACGCAAAATCGCTTTCGGTAATCCAACTGTTCCAGTGCGCGCGCAGTTTTTCCGCAGCAGCAGGGCCGAGTTCTGCACACCAAGTGGTTTCATCGGTGGCGGCTGTGCCTTCAAACAAGCTCGGCACCATCCATTTTTCCAATACCAACCAACTGCCGAGATTCACACCGCGCATTTTTTTGACCGGTTTCATGCGTCTGCTCCTTGTTAATGAGTTTGCTTGGTCTGAGCTTACACCGGTTGGCGGCGCGTTACACGGGGTCTAGCACCACCACCGGAATGGTGCGCGCGGTTTTTTGTTGGTATTCGAGATACGTGGGAAAAATTTTTGTCATCATGTCCCACAGTTGCGCGCGCTCTGCGCCTTCCGCCACGCGCATTTTTACGTCCATTTTTTCGGCTTTTACTTGTATGTGACCGGTGCCGCTGGCTTCTAAATTCACAAACCACGCCGGCGGTGTGTCGCTGCCGCCTTTGGAAGCGATGATGACGTGGCTCGCACCGTGTTTGCCGTAGATCACTGCCGCTTGTCTTTTTTCGCCTGATTTTTTGCCGGTGGTGGTGAGCACCAAGCAGGGAAAACCGTTCATTAAATGCCCGTCTTCGCCGTCAGTGGCGAGATAGCGGCGTATGTGGTCTTGCATAAAACCGAGAATATTTTCTGGATCGTTGGTGCTGTTGTCGTTGCTCATCGCGCGCTCCTGTTTAGGGTTCAAAAATAATACGCCCAGATGATAGCGGCTGTTTATTCAGCGTGTAACTGAATTGCACCTGCCCTTGGCCTAGGTGTTGCAGGGTGAGAATCACGCGATCATCCGGCACGATAGGTTCAGAAAATTTTAGCTTTTCAATTTTACGAAAGTGGGTGTGGGTATGCCACGCACTGCATTGACGCACGGCAATATCAAATTGCACCACGCCAGGGAGGATGGGTAGATCAGGAAAATGGCCAGAAAAAAGCGTTGAGCTTTGTGGGAAATGTATTTCCAGCACGCGCTGTGTATTGCTCTCATGCAAGACGCACAAATGCATAGCTGGCTCATCAAATAATGCGGTAAGTGCCGCTTGCGAAGATTTTCCCTGCGCATCCAGCGGCAGCGTAGCAACAAAACGCCATTTGCGCGGCAGCAGCACGCGCTCAAACTGCGCACTCAACTGCTCGCGCAGTTGTTGCGTGAGCGCACGTTTGCCGTGTGCGGCAAGTTGCTGCTGTCCTGCTGGTGTTAGCGCGGCCACCACGCCCAGTCTGCCACTCGTGTGTGGCAACAGCAGTACGTGCGCTTCGTCTATCCACGGTGAAGTGTGCAAACAGCGTTCCATGGCTGTGAGCGATAAACGCTTTTCTTCGATTTTTACGATGCGATCAGCGCGACCGTGCAATAAAAAATGCTGCGCGTCGAGCTGTGTGGCGCAATCTCCCATCGCAATCGCATTTTGTTCACCCGTAAATGGGGATTGCACGAATAATTGCTGCGCGCTGTCTACAGAAATATTCACCATGGGTAGTGTTTGCCACGGCGCATCAACCATGGTTTGTTGTCGCCACGCCACGCCGCCGGTTTCGGTGCTGCCTAAAACTTCTATCGGTGTTTTGCCTAAATGCTGCTGCCACTCTTGCGCCGCAGTAGCGGGTAAAAGACCGCCGGAAGAAAATACGGCGCACAGTGAAGTATTGAGCGATGACAAATCAATCGCCGGCGGAAAACGTTTGAGTTGTGCAGGGCTGGAAATTAGAACAGTGTGTGGCCGTTGTTGCAGCTCGGCAACTAAAGGCTCGGGATAATTGTGTGATGTGGCGGCAAACGCGCGCCCCGCACACAGCGGCCACAGCAGGCGAAACAGTAGGCCGTAAATGTGTTGATGTGAAACGGTGGCAAAAATATCTGCACGGCTGAGCGTTGTTCCCCACAGCGTTTCTAGTGTTTGAATTTCTGCATCCAAACAACGCAGGGTTTTCGTAATCGCTTTGGCCGTACCAGTGCTACCAGAGGTGAGCAGGGTGACGGTGAGTGTGTCTATGTCCAGAGTGATATTGTGCAGGGTTTCTGCATCGGTGTTCGCTATTTCTGTTGCTGCAAGCGCAGTGAGATCGGCATCAAAAAAAACGGCGAGTTCAGTCAGTGTGCCTGCTTGGGTATTGGGTGGTAGCACGATGTGTTTGCTCGCTGCCAGCAAAGCAAAAAAATCTACCGCAAAGTGATAGCTGTTGTTGTTGTGCAATAACCAGCGCTGTTCTTTGCGCGTTAGCAACGCTTGGCGTTTTTGTGCAGCCGCGTGCAAAAAATCGGCGCGGGTGTATTGCGTGCTGCCATCCCACGCAATGCGCGAATTGTCCGCAGGTGCGGCAAGTAAGTGAGCGAGGCTGCGCAGTGTCATGCAAAAAACTACCGCTGCCGTTCGTGCGCTTTCACGCGCAGGCGCACGAGGTATTCACCGGCAAACAGCGCGCCCATCAAGACATAGGCGATCAAACCGTTGTACAGCGCCCAAGTTTTCATCTCGCAAAACAGAGCGGTGTACAGTGCGATGCTGCCGTTGAGAACAAAAAACACACACCATACGATGGTGACCTGCCGCGTGTAGCGAATGGCTGTCTCGCTTAAGTGTGGCTCTTGCAGGCGCGCAAAGCGTTCGATCATGGAGGGTGGATAACGCAGCGTGCTGACAAATCCAATGCAGCACGCTAAGTTGATAACAACTGGAATGAGTTTTAATGCACCGGCATGGTTGAGCAGGGTAGAGATCAACGCGCAGACGATAGCAAGTAGCAGGGCGGGCAACAGCGAGGTTTGTGATTGCGTCCCCAGTTTTTTGCGCAGTAGCAACAAACGCAGCGCGAGTATGACCACCAGTGCCAAGCCTACCCATTGTGCTGAAAAATGCAGCAGGCCGTAGTAGACCAGTAGTGGATAAATCAGTGTCAGTACAGCCAGCAGCGCGGTGGGCATGCGTCAGGTTTGTGGTGCGGCCAGTAATTTTTCTACCACGTCGAGCACATCGTTCACAGTGCGCGCTGCTTTGAACTCGTCAGGACCTATTTTTTTGCCGATGAGTTCCTGTACTTGAATCACCAAATCAACAGCGTCAATGCTGTCGAGTTCCAATTCGGCATAGAGGTTGGAGTCTGGTGTAATTCTTTCGGGTGCAATTTCAAAGTTATCAAACAGAATTTGTTGCAGTTTTTTAAATAAGTCGTCGCGTGTCATAAAAAATTCTCTGGTGGTTTTTTGTGGTGTTATGGCTGTTGGCTTTCAATCAAGGCTTTGAGTGCATTGACAGAAGCGAAGTGTTTTCGCGTATCTTCAGAGTTAGAATCCAGTTTGATGTGATATTTTTTCTGGATATGCAGGCCGAGTTCCAGTGCATCGATGGAGTCTAGACCGAGGCCGTCGACAAACAGTGGTGCGTCGTTGTCGATGTCGGCAGGGGTAATGTCTTCCAAATCCAAACAGTCGATGATGAGTTGTTTGATTTCAAGGCTTAAATCTGACATAGGGCTGCTGTTCCATTTGTTTAGTGGCGTAATAGTGGTTGAAAAAAATCGAGTAAAAAGCGATTGAGTTGTCGTGTCGCCAATGCGGGTGGTGCAGACGGCTCAATGCAATGTTGTGTGTTGAGCGTAGGCAGCGCTGTGACAGTGAACACAGGGCGGCGCGCGGGTATTTTATACCACGGCTCTCCCTTGAGCAGCGTGGGTGGCTCCACGGTAATCAGTACCGGCAAAATATCGGCGTTGCAGCGTATAGCGATATTGGCCGCACCGCGCTGAAACACGAGCGGCTTCCCTGGCGTGCTGCGCGTGCCTTCCGGAAAAACAATTAAGGGAAATCCTGCGTGCAGGCTGTTGGCACTGCGCGCGAGTAGTGCGTCTCCGTTGCTGTTGTCGGTGTAGCCAGTGGCGCGTATTACGCCGCTGACCAAACTGCGACGCAAGCTACCTTTCACTACGCAGTCGCAATCAGGCAGCAGAGAAATCAAAATCACCACATCTAGCAGCGAAGGGTGATTGGCTATCACCAATTTGCCGCGTGCTTGCGCCAAATGTTCGCGCCCGCGTATCACCAATTGCATTAAACCCAGTGCCTGCATCTGCCACAGATAAAAACGAAATGTGTGATGAATTAAACGGCGCGCTCGTGCATTTTTTTCTTCTGGCGTGTTGCCGAGCAGGCGCGTGAGTGGTAGGGCGCTGATTGCCAATAAAAAACCGCCGCCAAATAAAAATGCGAAGCAGTGACCAGTGGCGAGTACGCGCCAGAGCCAATGTGCGTATGCGGCTAAGCGTTGCATCAGGTATTGCGCCATGCCCAGTGCCATGCAAAGCGTTCGCCGCGGGTATGGAGTTCACCTTCGTTTGCGACGAGCCAGCGTAACCAAGACAGCGTGTTGTGCTCGATGTTTGTGTTGCTCACCGCGCGATCAATAGTGAGGTGCAGTTGCGGTGTGTGAGCTGTGCTGGAGTGACCGAGCAGCAGCGCCAAACCTAACGGTATGCAGTCTGTGGCAAAGGCGCGGTAGTCCTCCGGCAGCGGCTCTTCGGCGTACACCAGCAGCACACGCTCGTGATATTGCAGTTGACCCATGGCTTCGATGAACGCCGTGGGCAGGGTGTCTGCGCCCGCAGCAATGGCAGTGGAGGGCGCGGTGTTGCCGCTGGCAATGGAGTACAGGCCGGAGGCGGTGTTGTGTACCGAGAGGCTGAACGCCATGGGGGATAGCGGCTCCTGTCGCGCCAAGTCTTTGAGCAGACCGACGGTGCGGTGAATTTCACCGTGGCGCGAAGCAAACACCGTGGGCAGTGTCTGGTCGCCCGCGCAGGCCTGCGCGGCGGCAAGGGCAAAACGCGAGAGGCGCGACAGTCTGCGGCGCTGCATGGCGGGTATGAAATCGACAGAGGGGTTTTCTTCGGTCATGGCGGCAGGCAGATCGCCGGTCGCCCACGCACGCCACTCGTCCAGTGTGGCAACGCCTGGCATCCAACCCGCCCAGTGCAGCAGTGAGCAAGACATAGCACTGTTCATGTGGCGCTCTCCGCCGTTTGCAGCGCGATAATCATTTCGCCGCACAACAGTTCACGTTCAGCGGCGTGCAGGGCAAAGCGGTACTGCAGGCCTTGCGGCAGTTCGGCCAAGCGTTCGGCGAACACCAACAAATCTTCGGTGAGTGTATCCAAGCGCTCAACCTGCCATTGCACATCGGTCAACACGGCGATCATGCCGCTGCGCGGCGCAGCCTGTGGGCTGTGTTGGCGTGCGAGCAAGCTGCCGTGCACGGCAACGGCTTGCGCGGCGTATTCAATGCCTGCCTGCACTGATAGTTGATCGGCGTGGCGCAGCGGGTTGTGCACAGCGCGATGGCTGCTGGCGCGACACACAATGTGCTGCTGATCGTAAGTATCAATAGCATCGAGCAGGCACATGCTGCCGGCGTGAGGAATTAAGGTGGCGATGTGGATGTCGGTCAGTGACACAAATGTTCCAGCAGCGTGTAAGCGAAGTGCGTGTGTAGGGCTGTATTATAATTCATGGCTACTTTTCTGATCATTTCTGATTACTGCTGATGTTGTTTTGTATTGCTTCTCATCATCCATCGCTCGTCGGACATTTTCCTGGCAACCCCGTGGTGCCGGGTGTGGTGTTGTTAGATCACATTTTAGCGACAGCAAAATCTGCGCTGCCTACGCAGCGTGTGTGCGGTATGCGCAAAATAAAATTTTTGCAGCCTGTGTTGCCAGAACAAGTGTGTGAAGTGCAGTGGGGTGCTGTGCGTGCATCGGTTGCAGAAGCTGCACAAGTGCGTTTTTTTTGTGTGTGTGAAGGGCAGCGTATTGCAGAAGGCAATCTGTTGTTGGAAACGGCATGAAGAAGCGCGTCTTGGTAGTGGCCTACTCGCAAACAGGGCAGCTTGCCGACGTGGTGCACGCAGTCACTGCGCCTTTGCAAACATCAAATAATATTGAAGTGGTATTTGAATGGTTGCAGCCGGAAACCCCGTATCCCTTCCCTTGGCCGTTTCTACAATTTTTCAATACTTTTCCTGAAACGGTGCATGAAAAGCCTGCACCATTGCGCGCTGTGCAAGTGGATGCAAACAGTGCATTTGATTTGATAATTTTGGCGTATCCGGTTTGGTTTTTGTCGCCAGCGCAGCCGATGATGGCGTTTTTGCAGAGCGAGCAAGCGGCGAATTTATTGCGCGATAAACCGGTTATCACTCTTATTGCCTGTCGCAATATGTGGTTGATGGCACAAGAAGTGATGAAAGAAAAACTTTCTGCTCTTGGTGCACGCTTGATCGACAATATTGCCTTGGTGGATCGCGCGCATCCAGCCGCTACGTTTATTTCTACGCCGTTGTGGATGTTGACCGGCAAGCGCGGCCCGTTTCTCGGTGGCAGAGTGCCAGCGGCTGGTATTCCTGCTGATGAAATTACTGCCGCCGCGCGTTTTGGTGCAGCCATTGCCGTACAACTGCCTGTGCGTACAGTGGAAGATAATGCGCCTATGCTGAAAGGTTTGGGTGCGGTGACGCTCAACGAGCGTTTGATTGCCTCCGAAAAAATTGCGCGGCGCAGCTTTGTGATTTGGGGAAAATTATTGCGCGCTTTAGGTGATGCAACATCGCCAGTACGTCGAGCAGTGTTGTGCTTGTACATTGTTTTTTTGGTAGCGATGATTTTGACCGTAGTGCCCATTTCCGCCGTGATTAAACGCTTGTTAGCGCCCTTCACGCGCGCGCGTATTGCGCGGCAGCGCCAGTATTTTGAGCAGCCTTCGGGTGAGGAGTGGTTGCCATGACGCACACGGCTTACATCACTGCTACTGCTGCTTTTTTGCCGCATGCGCCAGTGAATAATGAGGAGATGGAACGCGTGCTTGGTCAAGTGGGTGCGAAACCTTCGCGCGCACGGCGCACCATTTTGCGCAGCAATGGTATTGTGAGTCGCCATTACGCCATCGACCCTAACACCTTGCAGTGCACGCACAGCAATGCGCAGCTCGCGGCGGAAGCAGTGCGCGCGTTGTCGCTACAGCAAAAAAAAATTGATTGTTTGGCCTGCGGCACGTCGATTGCCGATCAACTGATGCCAGGGCACGCCAGCATGGTACAGGGCGAATTGGGTTTGCCCGCCTGCGATGTGGCGAGCACCAGCGGCGTGTGTGTGGCGGGTATGACGGCGCTGCGCTATGCGCTAAATGCGGTGCGCTGTGGTGACAGTGCGTGTGCAGTGGCGACGGGCTCAGAGTTGTCGTCAGCCAGTATGCGCGCGCAAAACTTTTCGCCGGAAATTGACAGTTGCGTGGATGCGCTGGAGAAACAGCCGGAGCTGGCGTTTGAAAAAGATTTTTTGCGTTGGATGCTATCTGATGGCGCTGGCGCGGTGCTGTTAGAAAATCAGCCGGTGGCGCAGGGACTTTCGCTGCGCGTGGATTGGTTAGACGTGTTGTCTTACGCCGGCGACATGGAAACCTGCATGTATGCCGGTGCAGTAAAAAATACAAACGGCGAATTGCAGGGTTGGCAGCAATTTTCTGCCCAGCAGCGCGATCAAGCTTCTGTCATGGCGGTGAAGCAGGATGTCAAACTGCTAAATGAGCAGGTGATTCACTACACGGTAGAAAAACCGCTGCAAACACTGATTAAAAAATATGCTTTACAAGCAGAAAACATTGACTACTTTCTGCCACATTACTCCTCACAATTTTTTCGTGACAAAGTGCAGACTGGTTTGCAGCGTGTGGGTTTAGATATTCCACAGTCGCGCTGGTTTACCAATCTCAGCACTTGCGGCAACACCGGTTCGGCTTCTATCTACATCATGTTGAATGCCTTGTTTCGCAGTGGGCGTTTACAAAAAGGCGAGCGCCTGTTGTGTTATGTGCCGGAGAGTGGGCGTTTTTCTACCGCGTTTATGCATTTGACGGTGGTGTAAACGTGGATCACACACAAGTGCCGCAAGACAATAGCCACACTTACGGCGGTCATAAAAAATTGCTGTACGCCACCGATGCGCAGGGCGATTACATCGGTGTGACTTCTTCCGGTTGGGAAGCCGAAACACTGGCAACCGATTCCGCGCTTGAAGTGTTGGCGCAGCAACAAGAGCTGGCTTGGCAGCGTGCACGGCGCGGTGAAACTTCGCCGCTGGAATACTACATGGTGTATCGCCGTATGGATCTCTCTCTGTTGGCGCAAACCAGCGGCCTGTTTCGCTGGCGCATACGTCGCCATTTTCGCCCAGCTATTTATGCGCGTTTGCCAGAAAAAATATTGCAGCGTTATGCCGAGGCTTTAGGTATAGATATACAGGCCCTAAAAAACTTGGTGCAAAAACCGTGAACAATTTTTCGCATCGACAAGCGGCGCACTGTGAGAGCGGTGTGATGTCAGCCCTGCTCACGCATCACGGCCTTCCAATGAGCGAGCCGATGGCTTTTGGTTTGGCAGCGGCGGCGAGTTTTGCACTGATTCCGCTAGTAAAAATTTCCGGTTTGCCGCTGGTGGCGTATCGTATGCCACCGCGTGCCATTATTCGCGGTGTGCAAAAAAGCACCGGCACACGCATGGCATTTTCTACGTTTAACAATGCTGAGCGCGGCATGGATGCGTTGGATGCGGCGTTGGATGCAGGAAAAATTGTTGGTTTGCAAACCTCTGTTTTTTGGCTGCCGTATTTTCCCGAAGGCATGCGTTTTCATTTCAATGCCCACAATGTCGTGGTGTACGGTCGCGAAGGCGATGATTATTTAATCAGCGACCCTGTATTTGAAACGCCAGTGCGCTGTGATCGTGCGTCTTTAATGAAAGCGCGCTTTGCCAAAGGTGCGCTGGCGGCCAAAGGTCTGCAGTATTTTCCGACCCATATTCCGCAAACCATTGATTACGCAAAAGCCATTCCTTCTGCGATTAAACGCAATGTGCGCGTGATGACCGGCGCGCCGCTGCCGTTTGTTGGTGTGCGAGGCATACGCTATATGGGCAGACAATTGCTGAAGTTGGAGCGCGATGCAGAAAAACGTGCGCAATATTTGCCGCTGTATCTTGGTCATATCGTGCGTATGCAAGAAGAAATTGGCACGGGTGGCGCGGGTTTTCGCTTTATTTATGCAGCTTTTTTGCGCGAATCTTCACGGTTACTTGAAAGTGCAGTATTGAAAGAGGCTGCAACGGCTATGACGGAAGCGGGCGATCATTGGCGGTTATTTGCATTGCATGCTAGCAAGATGTGCAAAGGGCGCGAAGCAATGGATGTCGGTCTGCTGAATGCACTGCTCAATGGTTGTGCGGACCGTGAGGCGATTACTTGGCGAATATTGGCGCAATATGCGCATTAGTTTTTACGGTTTGAATGCGTGATGTTGTGCTAGTGGCGAGAATAGCAATGAACACACTAGTCCAATACTGATTACGACACCAAACGAGCTGATGGCGGCTGTTTGACTCAATGCAAGTAGACCAAAAGATAGCAGAGTAGTGAGTGTAGATAAGATGACAGCGAGCATCGTGGTGTCACGGTGTGTATCGCTTTCTGCAAAGAAAATGCTGTAGTCGATGCCAACGCCGAGTACCAATAGCAATGCGAGAACATGGAATAAGTTTAGTTCTGCGCCGGCATACCCGAGCAGACCGAGCGTGAACCATGCAGCCAGTAAGGGGGCGAGCATTACGCGCCATGCTTGTGCCATGCGGTAACGCCACCATAATAGCGCAGCAATAACCGCGTAAGCCACCAACATCATCCAACCGGTTTGTTCGCGATAGTGACGAAATAAGTTGGAAATGTCACTGACGGGATCCATCCAGTGCACACCATCGTGTGTGGCTGCATAGTTTTTCAATACAGAAAAATCATTGCTGTTGTTGATAAAACCGGCAGCAATCCAACCGCGAGATGTTTGCATCAACTGGAAGCGTTCGAGTGTATTGGCCAGCGGTGTTGCCATGATGTTATCTGCCGTGAGCCAGTGTTCCGGTGTGTGTGTAAAAATATCGGCAGCGCGTGTGATAACCGCATCGGGTAGACCCAGTGTGTCACGCCAGTGCGGTGCAAAGTTTTTATACAGAGTGCGCTGTGCGGAAAAATTTTCACGCTGACGCTGTTGCGATGGCAAATAATGTGTCAATAAATCGCTGGTTGCTACAGGTTGTGTTTGTGCTAGCCAGTCACCGAGTTGTTCGCTGCGTTGCAATAATTGTTCTTGTGTTTTTCCTTCGATGAGAAAAAAGCGTCCGTTTTGTTGTAAGCCAGTCAATGCTTGTACCTGTTTTTCCATGTTAGTGATACTAGGTTCTGGCGTTTGCAACAATCGCAAATCATCATTGGCGTGGATGTGTAGCGCGCCGGGGATCATGGCCAGTGCTGCTAATGTCAGCGCAATACGGCTGTAGCGGCTGTCAAAAAGATGGCGCAGAAAATGATCAATGGCATTGCTCCAGCGCAGATAACGTGTGCTGCTAAACAGTGCAGTGGACATCAGACTTGGATATAAAGCCACAACGCTCAACCATGCCGTGAACAGACCGACGCAGGAAAATAAGGCAATTTGCCGCAACACAGGGAATGGTGCAAAACCGATGGCGGCGTATGCGATGGTGCTGGTAATCATTGCCATCGTGATACCGGGAAAAACCTGCTGCAAACATTGCGCGACACTGGAGCGATGACTGTTTTTGTAGTGTTCGGCGAGGTAGTGCAGGCTGTAATCCATTGCAACACCAATCACACTGCCGCCGAACACCAGTGTTATCAGGTGAATTTCTCCATAGCACAACAAGGTCGCGATAAGTCCGGCAAGCACACCTGCGCACAATGGCAATAGTGAAGCAAACAATGCGCGTGTGCCGCGAAATACTATTACCACCAGCAGAATCACACCGAGCAGAGACCCGTTGCCAATGATGGACACTTCGCGTTTGGCACTGCTTGCGCCCCAGACCGCATGTTGCACGGCTCCCATTAGCAATAACTGTGTATCGGGAAACTGTTGTCGCAATGTCTGTTGCAAGTTTTCACGCCAAGCTTCATAGCGTGGGTGTAATGACATATCAAAAACATCTTGTTGGATATCGACCACAATCACACGGTAGTCGCGGTCTTTGCCATGCACTTGCAAGTTGCCATTTGCGCTGCTTATTTTTCCCTGCGTGGGCAGCAGAGCGCGCATGAATTGATAGAAAGTCAGTAGTGGATCATTGTTGAGCAGTGTGGCATTTACACCGCTGATTGGACTGTATACTGTTTCTGTCAACTGTTTTTCCAATGCGGAAAAGTTATTGTTTTTCAGCCAATTTCGTTGCTGTTCAGAAAGCAGACCACCGCGCCAGTTGTAGTAAAACTGACCGATTTCCTTTGCCTGTGTTGCGTTTATTCCTGTCAGCGGTGCAGAGAAAAAATCCTGCTGTTGCAAACTGGTGATGACTTGTGCGGCAGCGGCGTTTGTTTTTTTGTCATCGGTGTCGCCGACGAGAATCAGTAATTTACGACTGAATGCCTGATTGCTTCGTTGCAATGCCTGCATCAGTACGGGGTCATCGCGCAATGCTGGCAGTAATTCCATGACATTGCTGTGCACGGGAATACCCGGCCACTCGTCCGTCACAATGCCAAACAATACCGCGCTACCCAGTGTTGCCAGCAACGCTAGCCATAGGCGCAAGCCCCATTTTTTTATTGTGTTGCCCGCGTCACGGCGCATATTTATTGTGCAAGCGTTTGAAGGTGGATGACGGTGCTGTCGCCATTGCTCTCGGCGATGGTGACGGTTGTGATGCTGCCGTGCTCACCGTTCACCACCATCGTTTTTATCAATGGCTGTAACTCGGCAGACTGCGGAGTGATGTGCAACTGCCACTGCTGCGTATTGCCGGTAGCGGTGACGCTGGCAAGCGTGTTGTTATCGCGCCATTGTCCGCTGAAGGTGGTGGTCATGGCCTGTGTCAGCGCTGTCGCGAGTGGGTTTTGCCCCGTTTGCAGTGTGCGTTCACCTTGTGCGTCTATTTCGCGAATGCTGTTGGGTGTGAGCACATAGCGCAGCGCAAAAGGCTTTTGAATATCCCAGGTCACGGTTTGTTGTTCATCCAGCAGCAGTTCACCTTCGGTGATTAAAGGTTTGTCTAATACCGCCAATTTTTTCTCTTGTACGAAATGAAAGTGGCGATTTTTTTGCTTGGAAAGTTGCCTCAGTATGCTGTCTCGCAGTGCGGTGTCATCGGCGTGTGCGGCGTGGTAGGGCGCAGCAAGCAAGATCAAAAAAACGGCGCAACAGGCAAGAAGACGTGAGGAGAATTTCATGCCAGCGTTCCTGATGTGGGTTCTTGGTTGATGGTGTGTTTGGCTTGCTGATAAGTGGCCAGTTTTTCTCGTATCACGGGAGGTGAAACAAAACACATTTCCTGTGTTTTCATATCCACGGCGACTTGTATGGTATAGGCCTTGCACAGCTTTTCGCCACTGATGGCATCGCTGATAAGAAAATCTATCTTCAGGCGGTTTTCGTATTCTTTTAACTCGCTGCGTACACGAATGCGTTGTTTGAAATGCAGTGGTTTGATGTATTTGATGCGCATGTCGATCACAGGCCAGGCGTAGCCGGAAGCGCGCATTTGTGGGTAGTCATAGTTGATGCAGTCGAGCAGTGCACAGCGCGCAATTTCTAAATAGCGCGGGTAATTGCCGTGCCACACAATTTCCATGGCATCAATGTCTTGGAAGGGAATGTCAATTTCTGTGCTGGTGCTGATGGGCAAGAGTGGATCACTCATGGCACACTCCTCAAGGTAAATTTTCAATCAACAAACAGTAGTGGCGTTCGCGGTGGCAGTATTCTGTTTGCGTGGCGCGATATTCAATGTGTATCACGGTGTCGCCGTTCTGGCGACGCAACTCGCGAGTGCGTATGCCGTTTTTCGTGTTGTCGATGAGTTGTGCTTGGCGCGATAGTGCTGATTGTAATTGTGCTTGCGGAAAGCTGGTCAGTTCAAAATCAGCCAGTGCGTAGCGTGCATCGAAAGATGTGGTGGCTATTTGTTGCAGAGAAAACAGTGGCGATTGCCAAACTTCTGTTTTGTTGCCATCAAACTGCAAGCTAAACAAGCGCGTGCCGCTGGGCGCCAACCCCGCTAGCACAATGTTTTGCGGTGAGGCTTGCACTTGCATCAACAGTGTATGTTGCGTTTCTTGTGCAGGTGCTGCGTCGCTCTGTGGGTTGCGATAGCGTGCGGTGATTTTTTGCGTGGCGGTAAAACGGTTTTTTGGCAATAACAGTTGCAGAGTGATGCCTTGACCAACAGTGATGCGGTTACGATTTGCATCATATGGCAAATGTTGGCAGGCATTGATGCTTAGCAAAAGCAGTGTCACGAACAGAGTTTTTTTCATTGCGACACCTGCAACACCGTGAAGCGACCATCTGGATCGCAGTCGATATGCAATAAAGTCTGCGCAAGTTTCTGCTGCAAAAATGCGCCCAGTGTGTTGCCGCAATGGCTGTCGTACCACGGTGTATGCGGCACAGTAAACAAGATGTGATGCTCGATTTGCGTGCGCAGCCATTGCATCGTGCCGGCATCAAGGTGCTGCCCACAGGCCAGCGCGAGTGAAGTGTGTGGCGCTGTGTGTTGTTGCAGCCAGTGCGTGAGTGCGTTGCGATCTGCGAGAGTGACAACGCGGTCGATGGTGGCGAGTGCACTGTCTGCTGCATCGTGCTGCGCCAATAAAAACCAATGGCTGCCTTCACCGACGAGAGTGTCTTGCGCTACATCAATGCGTTGGCGATGGTCGCACAGCGGTTGTGTGCAAATATCCACCGAGCCAACCAAGGCGGTGCGCACGGCATGAGTTTGTAAATCCAGCATCGCTAGTTGCAATGCGCTTTCCAGCGGCGCGTAGCAGCGCGTGACAAATTGACTGCGCCCCTGCAAAGCAAATTGTTTCGCGACATAAAAACACGCGGAATTACTCACGGTGTTGATAAAACTGAGTGGCTTGGGCGGCAAGCCGTGTTCCACCATTTGCGTCAACACCTCTAGTGTGGTTTCTAAATCACCGCGTCCAGAGGTGATATAAACCGCTGTGTCTGCTGGCGCTGCATGTTGTTGCAAGCAGCGCCCCGCGCCGATCAGTGCCAGTTGAATAAAACGCCCCACGCGGCGCACAGTTTCGCCGGTGGTTTCTTTCACCAAATCTTTCAGCGGCGGCAGCGCATCGTCGTGAATGGCGGCACTGTAATGACCGTGGGCAAGTATCTTCATGCAGCGCGCGCCTCAGGCTGACCGCGTCCAATCACCAAGGCGGTGTTGTTGCCGCCAAAACCAAAATAGTTGAGCAGGCAGGTGCTGTTACTGGGCGCAATACAGGATTGATTGAGTGCCAAGCCGAGTTCGCGGGCATCGCTGCCGATACCGGGTGTAGCGGGCAGAAAAGGTGTTTTGGCCGCGAGAGCTTGCCACATCAGAATCAACTCGCTCAGTCCGCAGGCGCCGAGGGTGTGGCCGAGAAAAGGTTTGAGCGCGCATACGGGCGGCATTTGCTCGAAAACTTGCAGTAAGCCGGCGGCTTCCGCTTCGTCGTTCAACAGGCTGGCGGTGCCGTGGACTTTGACGCTGCCGATGTGCTCAGGGCTGATCTGCGCTGCAGTCAGTGCTTGCCGGATGACGCGCGCCACGCTGGAGCCGTCAGCGTTGGCGGCTGACATGCTGTGGGTATCGCACAGGTTCGCGCCGCCCCATAAACGGAAGTCGCTTGCATCGCCCGCACCCAGCACCAGTGCGCTCACCGCTTCGCCCAACACCAGCCCGTTGCGCGCGGCATCGAAGGGGCGCATGACTGAGGGAGTGAGCAATCCCAGACCATGAAAGCCCAGTGCAGTGATGTCGTTGATGAGTTCGACGCCAATGACCAGTGCATGTCGAATCGTGCCAGTGGCGAGCAGGCGCGAGGCGTACCACAGCGCGTTGGCGCTGCTGGTGCAGGCGGTGTTGAAGCTGAATTCAGAGCCGTGCAGACCGTAGTGCTGGCGCAGCGTGCTGGCCAATTTGCCGAAAGACGGTGAGCCGCCGAGTGGAATCGCCGAGTCGCTCACGCTATGCGCCTGCTGGTAGTGGTGTTCGGACACGGAAATATCAAACGAAGACGAGCCGACAAACAGCGCCATTTCGCGCTGCTCGCGTGCGCTCAATCCTGCATCGTTCAGTGCCTGCTGCACCGCGCTATCAATGCTGCGCAGTAAGCGGGTGTCGATGTCGGCGAGCGGCACATCGGTCAGCAATTTGTACGGCACGGATTCTTGCGTGTTGCCGAGAGTGCGCTGCAACAATTGCGGCGGCGTGGGTGGATTTTGCAGGGCGGCTAAATGCGCAGCGATGCCTGTGCCCAGCGAACTGGTGATGCCAGCGGCGAGAAAACAGGCAGAGTTGGCGGCGGGTTGTGACATAAAAAACAGCGCACTAGTCCGGTTGATAATTCAAAATAGTGTCAGCCAATGTGTTGATGGATTGCATGGCGCGCCGCGCCGAGGGGCCGTCTTCTATGCGTACGCCGTATTGCGTTTTAATCGCCATCGCAATTTGCAGTGCGTCGAGTGAATCCAACTCCAAGTCACCGCCGATCAACACAGCATCATCAGCAATCGTTTCCGGCGCGATGTCTTTATCGCACTCCACCACAATCAATTTTTTTAATGCTTGTTTTAGTGTTTCGCGATCAATCATATCGTTGCCGTTTGTGTAAGTGCATAGCGAGTAGCAGCGTGATGCTGCCAAAGAGCAACAGTAAACCTGCTTGCGGTAATACGGTATAGGCATTGCCGTTGCGTAAAAAAATAGCGAGAAAACCGTCCAAACCCCAAGCCATCGGCGAAAAATCAGCAATGCGTTGCATGGTTTCTGGCATCACAAAGCGCGGCACCATAATGCCGCCCAAGGCAGCGAGCAAAATATTGCCCACACCGCCCAGCGTAGTGGCTTGCTCGGTAGTGCGTGCCAGTGCCGCAATCAACATGCCGTAACCGAGTGCGGCGGCGCTGAGTGCTATCGACATCAAGGCTAATCCTGCAACGGAATGACCAAGAGTTAAAGACTCTGCGCCGAATAGCGGCATGGCATACACACCCACCGCCAGCATCAGCAGCACTTGAATTTGATTGATAAAAAAATACGGAATCAGTTTGCCGATGATAGGCAATGCAGTGGATATTGGCAGCGTGCGCAGGCGGCGCAGCGTGCCTTGCTGCCGCTCGGTAATCAGTGTGTTAGACAGTGGCACGACAGAAAAAAACATGGCAAACACTAACCACGCGGGGACGTTTTGTTGCACAGCAGATGGACGCACGGCATCTTGTGCAGCTTGGTAACGGTAGCGCACATTGACGGTATTTTTTTGTAGCAACTTATCGTCGAGTGCAGCAGATGTTGAGAAATCACTGTTCATGACCTGCTGCATTTTTGCCGTGAGCAGCAGTGATTCTATGCGCTGCCGCATCAGTGCTTCATTAACCGTGGCGGTGAATAATGCTTCGCTGGTGGCGCTGGTATCGGGTGCTACTAAAATATCTGCCTGCACTGCGTCGTCGCCTTGTGTCAGCGTGAGCAAAAAAGCAGCGTGTGAGTTGTCAGTTGTCTGCCACGTAAAGTTTTTTTGTTGTTGCAGTAGCGCAATAACGCGCTGCGTGGCGGCGCTCTGTGTTTGATCGCGCAGTTGCACGACAATGTGCGGAGTGCGTGTGCCGGTAAATTGATCTTGCAGTGCCAGCGACATAATCAAAATAAATGCCATCGGCATGATAAAGAGCAGCAATAGGCCGTGAATATCTCGCCTGAGCAGCAGCAATTCTTTTTGAATGGTGGCGAGCAGCGCAGTCATGTCAATCACGCAGTGCGGTGTTGGTGAGCGACAAGTAAAAATCTTCCAGTCGCTGTGCGTTTTTTTTCGCTATTGCAATAGGGAGTGTTTCTGCGCGTTGCAAGATGCTAGCCAGCGTATCCTGTAGCAGCAATTTGCCGTGGTCGATAATGGCTAATACATCACAGATACTTTGAATTTCTTCCATGTAGTGCGAGGTGTAAACAATGGTTGTGCCGCTTTGTTGTAGCTGGTGAATGGTGTTGAGAATAAAATGGCGCGATTGCGCGTCGATGCCTACAGTGGGTTCGTCGAGAAATAAAACCTGTGGTTGATTGAGTAGGCCGATAGCGAGATTGAGTCGCCGCCGCACACCGCCAGAACATTGTGCGGCGCGCTTCTTGAGTGCATCTTCCAGTCCGCAAGCATGCACCGCAAAAGCAATCTGCGCTTGTTTGCGTGCGCCAGAAAAACCGTACAAGCCAGCAAAGCAGGATAAATTTTCTTGCACAGTCAAACTGGGGTAGAACGCAAAATCTTGTGGCACTAAAGCGCTGGATGTGCTTTGGCTAGAAAAAATGACTTCGCCTTGTTGCAGCGGAAGAAGGCCAGTTAATAAGGCGAGTAGCGTGCTTTTGCCCGCGCCATTGGGTCCGAGCAAGCCAAAGCAACTGCCGGTGGGGATGGTGATGGATACATCGTTCAATGCGGCTTGACTGGTCGCGGGATACGTGAAGCCTATGTTGCTGGCGGTGATGGCGTTCACGCAATTTTTCGCGCTAAAACATGACGCATCGGCACGCCGATTTCATGGCTGACCACTTCAAAGCCGTGTTGCCTGAGTAAGGCAGGAATATCTTGTTTGTGCCAAGCCATCAAAAAAGGTTCGTGTAATTTTTTTGCCAGCACATAAAAATACAGACCGCGCCAACCGTATTCGCGCAGCAGCGTGAGTGGTTTTTGTTGAATTTGAAGGGGCGATGGTTCACAAAACGCCAACCAGCCTTGCGGTTTTAATATGCGCGCCCATTCTTGCAAACAGTGTTCGATGTAGCGCGGTGGAATTTCATGCAGCAAAAAGCAAGCGGTGATGGCATTGAAACGTGCGTCAAGAAAGCCGGTATTTTCAGCAATGCTGTGTACAAAATTAACCGATGGCCAATCGTGTGCAGCGTGTTTGAGTAAATAAGGTGAAGCGTCTAAGCCCCACACATCGGGAATGCCTGCTGCGTGCAACGCACCTGCTAAACCGCCGCCACCGCAGCCCACATCTAGCGCACTACCTGCACACACGGCAGAGTCTTGGGTGAGTTGTGCGGCAATTTTGGTGTGGCTTTTTCCAATTTCACCGAGCATCACTTTGTTAAAGCCAGTGATGTAGCCGCGCGTGAATCGCCGCGAATAATTGCCGTTAGGCAAGTTGTGAAACTCTTGCAAAATATATTTGGGAATATTTTCTGCGTAAGGCAAATCATTGGGTAGTTGTATGGGCTGGATATTCCAGCCCAATAAATGTTGCACAAAACGCCACAGATCGCGCGGATGGAGCAAGTTGAGGCTGTCCGGCCACGCGTCCGGCAGCTCTATGTTGCGCCAATCGGGTATGACAGGGTCAGCAGTCATCATGCTTATGCAATGCCGACAATCGGCTCAAGGGTAGCCAGGTTCGTTGGCATCGATTTGTACTTCGTACACTTGCCATGCGTGATCGTAGTACGAACGGTTGGTGAAAATAATGCGGCCTCTGCCTTTGTACAGCGAGTATTGGCGCGCGGTGTCCGAGCCTCTGAAGTTAAAAGGAATCCACGCTTTGCCCGTGACATGGCCGGTGCTGGAGGTGGGTTCGCCCACCAAGGCATAGGCTTCCGCCATACTCATGCCTTTTTTCACGGCGCTCAGTGATTGCCCTGTGTTTGCAGCGCTGGTGCTGCGGTTGTGCGAGGAGGATTTTGATGCGCTGTTGTTGGATTTTTTCACAGCAGAAACGCCGCCATGTTGGTATTGCGGCACGGAGCTGTCACTCAAACTTTCCAGTGCTTGGCTGGCGTATTTGCGCAATTTTTTATTGGCGCTGCTGCTGTTGGCAACGGTGTTGAGTGTGTTGCGATAGCGCGGGTTGCGCGATTTTCCCAAGGCTTTGGCTGCCCAAGACAGCGCATCAATATCACCGGCAGGTGCGTTGGCATAATTTTTCAGCAGTGCTTCTGCTAAGTAATCCAACACGGCGGGATTGTCTTCGCCGGTGTTAAAAATATCTTGTGAAGCGCTTTTTACGCTGCGCATGCTGCCATCGGTGAGCATATCAACGTAGCGTTGCTCGGCGGCATCGAGTGCCAACGCTGAGCCGGCAAGCCCCATCAGGGTGACAACTAACAAAGTTTGCAGTGTTTTTTTCATGGTGATGCTTCCTTGTGGGTGAAAAAATACGAATGAAAAAAGAAGTTTGTCAGTGAGAAATAAAATTGCCTGCACGCAGTATGCCTACCACGCCGACCAGGATCCAGAACGTGTTCAGCAGCGAATAGGCGGCATCTTTGCGCAGCACGGAGCACCACGACAGAATGGCTGCATCAATGGTGTTCAGCACCCACACAAACATGAATGGGCTGGCAGGCCCCATCCAACTGACCAAACTAAAACTGAAAATGCGCATCAACACGCCGAGCATTTCAAAAAAACGGATGTAGCGCAAAATAAAATTGTTAAAAATTTGCATGACGGGTATTAATTCCAGCGTCGAAAAATAAGCGAAGTGTTGATGCCGCCAAAAGCGAAGTTGTTGCTCATGACGTATTCGTTGTGCAGCGTGCGACTGCTGCCAGTGATGTAATCCAGCTCGCCGCAGCGCGGGTCGAGATGTTCGAGATTGGCGGTGGGCGCGTACCAATCGCGGTTCAGCATCTCGATGCTGTGCCAAGCCTCCAACGCACCGCAGGCGCCCAGCGTGTGACCAAAATAACTTTTCAGCGAGCTGATCGGCATGCGTGCGCCGAATACGGCGTGTGTGGCAGTGGTTTCGGCGATGTCGCCGTGCTCGGTGGCGGTGCCGTGTGCGTTGACGTAGCCGATAGCGGCGGGTGGCAAACCGGCATCGGCGAGTGCCTGTTCCATCACCACTTGCATGGTAGTGGCCGTGGGCTGTGTGATGTGTGCACCGTCGGAGTTGGTGGCGTAGCCCACCACTTCCGCGAGGATGTTCGCCCCGCGCGCTTGCGCGTGTGCCAGCTCTTCCAGAATCAATGTGCCGGCGCCTTCGCCAATCACCAAGCCGTCGCGGTCACGGTCAAACGGGCGCGGCGTTTTGCTCGGTGTGTCGTTTTTCAGGCTGGCGGCGAACAGGGTGTCGAATACCGCCGAGTGCGCTGCGCACAGCTCTTCCGCACCGCCCGCCACCATCAACTCTTGCATGCCGAAGCGGATGGCTTCGTAGGCGTAGCCGATGCCTTGGCTGCCGGAGGTGCAGGCACTGGCAGTGGGGATGATGCGCCCCTTGAGGCCAAAAAACAGACCGATGTTCACCGCGCAGGTGTGGCTCATCATTTCGACATAGGTGGTTGCGGTCATGGCCTTGGTGGAATGTTCTGCGTACAGGCGACCAAAGTTGATGGTGGCTTCGGTGCTGCCGTTGCAAGAGCCGTAGGCTACGCCCATGCGTCCGTCGCAGATGCTGGCATCGTCCAACAAACCCGCCTGCTCCAACGCCACCTCGGTGCAGCGGGTGGCCATCAGTGCCACGCGTCCCATGCTGCGTACTTGTTTGCGCGAGTAGTGCGGCGGACGCACGAAATCAGTGACAGGGCCTGCCAGTTGCGTCATCAAGCCATCAATCTTGGCGTAGTCATCCATGTGCTGAATGCCGGTACGCCCCGCGCGCAGCGCCGCTTCGATGCTTGCCCAATCCTGCCCCAGCGAAGTGATGCCGCTCATGCCAGTAACCACTACGCGGCGTGGCAAGGTGTTGGAAGTGTGCGGGGTGTTCATGCGGGTATCCGGTGTCGCATTCGGGGTTGGCAAAGGACGTTTATTGTAACCAGTGAAACTCGGCGTAGCAGTTCTACCATAGCGCAGGCAGAAAACGCTTGCTGCGCGTCATGTAATCGCCATAGGCCGTGCCAAAGTAGGCAAGATTTTCCTGTTCTTCTTGTTTGGCGGTCAACGCTAACAGCACCGTGGCGGCGAGCGCGAGCACGATGTTCAACACAGAGAACGGTTGCTTGAACAACAACCCCCAGTTCAGCAACAACAGCGAACTGTACATGGGGTGGCGAATGTGGCGATAAATACCACTTGTGATGAGTTGCGCGGTTTTTTCAAACGCCAGCAGCGTGGCATCGGCGCGCGCTTGTTGATCAGTGCCTGCCTGCTTTAAGCCGCGTACAGCGAACACCAGTACGGGAAGGGAGGTAAACAGCAGCAGCCAAGAAACACATTGATACCACGCAAAGCGATCAGCAAACCAAAACGGGTATTGCCGCAGCAACAGTAGCAACATGCACTCCCATGCGAGCAGGCGATAAAAACCGTGCGACTGTACCGCGTGCAGATTGCGGCGTGAGATAAAAATCAGCAGCGCGCTGCCGAGTGCAAATAAAAAATACGGCATGGCGTTAACCCGTCATGCCGCCGTTGACGGAAATCACTTGCCGCGTGATGTAGGCGGCGGCATCCGAAAATAAATACGCCACTAAACTCGCTACTTCGTTGGCAGTTCCCATGCGCGCGGCAGGAATAATTTTTAGCGCGTGTTCTAATACCTGCGCTTCCATTGCCATTTCAGTTTCTATCAAACCAGGTGCTACGCAGTTGACGGTGATTTTACGCGAGGCCAATTCCACCGCTAGAGCTTTGCACGCGCCGATCAAGCCGGCTTTGGAGGCGCTGTAATTCACCTGCCCGCGATTGCCCATCACACCAGACACCGACGACATTGCCACAATGCGACCGCCTTTTTTTGCGCGAATCATTGGCATCACCAACGGGTTTAGTACATTGTAAAAACCGTCGAGATTGGTGTGAATCACCGCATCCCAATCTTCACCACTGATGGCGGGAAAAGCGTTGTCGCGTGTGATGCCGGCGTTGCACACCACGCCATAGTAGGCGCCGTATTTTTCGACATCATCTAATAAAACACGTTGCGTTTGTTCGCGGTTGGCAATGTCAAATTGTAAACAGCGCACGTTGCGACTGAGTGCTGTGATGGCATCGCGCACGGCGTGCAATTCTTCCATGCGCGTGCGGCAATGCAGCACTATGTCAAAACCACTGTGCGCGAGAGCGATCGCTACAGCGCGACCGATGCCGCGACTGGAGCCGGTGACAAGTACGCTGCGTGTCATGACGATATTCCTGTGGTTTGTTGCAGTGAAAAAGAGCGCACGAAATTGCGCGGTTGCTCTGGGCGAAACGCTTTGATTTGCGCGGTGGCGAGAATATTATCGCCGCGAATCTCACAATCAAATGCGCCGAGACCACTTTCATCGGTGTAAACGGGTTTGGCGAATAATTGCAGCGTGCAGCCAAGGGGGAAAACGGCGCTGTTGCAGGTGTAGCTACGGCAGCCGAGCAAAAAACCGGCTTGCACAGTTTTGTTGCGCGACAGTTGTTGGTGTCCGGCCCAAACGCCGATGGTTTGCGCCATGTATTCCATGCCCACCCAAGTGGGTACGCCGTCGAGCGCAGTGTCAAAAAAAGCCGATTGCGCGCTAATCTCTACGATAGCTTGCGCAGCATCGTCGCTGTAATCCACCGCGCGACTTAGCAGAATCATCGGTGCGCGATGTGGTAGTAAAGTTTCCAAATCAAGTGTTTTTTCTGTCATGTCAGCCTCGACAAAATCACGGCCGCATTGCTGCCACCAAAAGCAAAAGAATTGCTCAACATGGCGGCATTTTTTTGATCAGGCAATTTTTGTGTGTCACGCAAAATGGCAATAGCAGCCAGTGCTGTATCCGGTGGTTTTTGATTGCATTGCGCAGGCAATATTCTTTTTTCGTTGAAATCTGAAAGCAAGAGCCAACACAGTGCTGCTTCTGTGGCGCCGGCTGCACCCAGTGTGTGACCGGTGAGCGGTTTGGTGGAGCTGCACGGCGTGTTGTTGCCAAAAATGCGTTGTATCGCTGCACTTTCCATCGCGTCGTTGAGCGGTGTCGCTGTGCCGTGCAAATTGATATAGGCAATCTCTGCGGGCTGCATATTGGCATCGGCCAGTGCAGCACGCATAGCAGCCTCTGCGCCTATGCCATCGGGGTGTGGTGCAGAAATATGGTGCGCATCGGCGGATTCACCAATGCCGGAAAAAACAATGGCGTTGGCGTTATCGGTTTTTTTTTGCATTAAAAATAATGCAGCGCCTTCGCCAATGGTGATGCCATCGCGCCCTTCGGCAAACGGCTCGCACACCTGCGGCGAAACTGATTCCAATGCGGAAAATCCTTGCAGCGTTAATTGGCACAGCGAATCGCTGCCGCCGCAAATCACCGCGTCACATAAATCCAGTTCCAGCAAACGCCGCGCGCTGCCCAGCGCTTTGGCGCTGGAGGAACACGCGGTAGAAACCGTCATCGCCACGCCAGTGAGATCAAGAAACCGCGCCACAAACTCGGCTGCCGTGCCAATTTCTTGCTGGCGGTAATCAAAATCCAGTGACCAAGTGCCGTTACACAATTTTTCTGCCAGCGCCGCTTCACCTTCGGCAATGCCGGAAGTGCTGGAGCCGATCACCACCGCAATGCGCTGCGCGCCGTACTGTGTAATCGCTGTGTCAATTTCTGTTTGTATTTGCGCGAGTGCAGCCAGCAATAAACGGTTGTTGCGGCAGTCGAACATTGTCAATGCTTTTGGAACGGCAGGCAGTGTTGCCGTTACACGACCTGTCCAGAAATTGTTTTGTGCTTGCATCCCTGGCGCACAGCCAGAGAGAAAGTGATTCAACACTTCCTCTTTGCTGCTGCCCAAGGCATTGATGAGGCCGAGTGCAGATAAAATTGGTTTCATGTGCTGCGACAAATTTCCGCCAACACATTCATGCGGCGTTCGCTGTCTTTGACATAGGGGTTATTTTCATCCCACGCATAACCGGCAAGTACAGAGCTAATCATGGCTTTGATGTCGTCGTTGTGTTTGTCGTGATACACAACATCTTGGAAGCGGTAGTCGTACCACGCGCTGACAAAAGTATGGAATGTTTTTACCCCTTTTTTTAGTGGCACGGCAAAATCAGCTTCCCAATCCACGGTTTCGCCGCGCAACTGTCTGTCTAATAATGCGGCTGCCAAGCTGGCTGACTTCATGGCGATGGTGACGCCAGAAGAAAATACAGGATCCAAAAATTCACCTGCATTGCCGAGCAGGGCGAAGCCCTTGCCGTGCAGTGATTTAACATTGCAGGAGTAGCCAGTGATTTGCATGGCATTTCGTACAATTTCTGAATTTTTCAATAATTCTTTTAGATAAGCGTCTTCATTGAAGATTTGCATCACGCGCTCATCCAGATTTTCTGAGTAAGCAGAGAAAAACTCTTGGCGCGCGATAACGCCCATGGAGCATTGACCGTTAGAAAACGGAATTGTCCAGTACCATATGTCATGGTGTACAGGGTGTGTGGTAATTAAAATTTTATTGCGATCAAATTTCTCGTCGGTAATATTGTCGCGCACAGTGGCAAAGCAGGCTTGGCGTACAGGAAAATCGGAGGGATATTCCAAGTTGAGCAAACGCGGCAACACGCGACCAAAGCCACTGGCATCTAACAAAAATTTTGCCGTGGCTTCACGCACTTCACCTTCGGGTGTGCGGTAGGTGACGCGCGGTTGTTCGCTGTTGATATCTACAGCAGTAATTTCATGACGATAGCGCAAGTCAACGCCAAAGCGTGCGGCTTCATCGGCCAAAATTTTGTCAAAATGTGCACGCTGTACTTGAAAAGTAGTGCCATGACCTGGCGAGAATTTTTTAGTGAAATCAAAGTGCGTGTGCTTGCCATTGTGATAAAAAGCCGCACCATTTTTGAATTGAAAATTCCCTGCTTGCACGGCTGGCAACATACCGGCTTCTTCAATAAAAGCCATGCACTGCGGTAGTAAACTTTCGCCGATAGAAAAACGTGGAAATTGTTCGCGCTCCAACACCAAAACGGAATGCCCTTTTTGCACCAAGAGTGCAGAAGCAATAGCACCGGAAGGGCCTGCGCCAATAACAATCACATCAGGGTTTTCTATCGTGTGCATTTCTCTCTCCTTAATAGCTATATGTTAAATAAACAGTTGCCATTCTCGGCGCTGAATGCGCGCAATGGTATGACGCAGATCAGCTTCCAGCGGTCTGTCTTCGTCCACAAACTCAAACTCGGTCAGCACGCTGTCTTGCATGGCTCGCACAGCTTTAGTGAGTTGCTCGTCGCGCAATTCGCCCTGTTTTTTGCGCAATGCCAGTGCTTGTGTGGCGGCGAGCACGCTGGCGGCAGCGACTTGCTCGGTGAGTTGCAATACGCGCAGGCAGTCACGTGCGGCGATGGTGCCCATGCTCACTTTGTCTTGGTTGTGGCATTCAGTGGAACGCGAAAAAACCGATGCAGGCATGGTTAATTTCAGCGCTTCGGCTGTCCACGCGGAGCAACCGATTTGCACGGCTTTGAAACCGTGGTTAATCATTGCGCGTTCAGGGCTGGCACCGGAAACATTGGCGGGCAAGCCGTGATTAAATTTGGTGTCCATCAATAGCGCCATTTGTCTGTCTAACAAATCCGCAATATTGGCGACAGCATTTTTCAGTGCATCCATTGCAAACGCGATATGGCCGCCGTAAAAATGACCGCCGTGCAACACATGTTCGCCTATGCCATCAATGATGGGGTTGTCATTCGCGCTGTTGAGCTCTGTTTCAATAAATTGGCGCAGCCACGGCAAACTATCCACCAACACGCCGATGATGTGCGGTGCGCAGCGTATGGAGTAGCGATCTTGCAAGCGTTTGGCGTTGCGCGCCACTTCGTTGTGCGGCAAATCACTGCGTATCCACGCCGCCACTTGATTTTGCCCCGGATGCGGTTTCACCGAAAATAATTTTTCATCAAAGTGATTGGCGTTGCCTTGCAGTGCTATCGACATCATCGACGTGATGCGCGCCGCGAGTTGTGCTAAATAATTGGCGCGTACAAAAGCGAGACAGGCGAGCGCTGTCATCACCGCTGTGCCGTTCATCAGCGCCAAACCTTCTTTGGGGCGCAGCGTAAGTGGGGCGAGTGCCAATTCATTCAATACATGCAGCGCCGGTCGACGCTCGCCGCCGTACCACACATCGCGCTCGCCCATCAGTGCAGCGGCGATATAAGACAGCGGCGTGAGATCGCCACTCGCGCCCACAGAGCCTTCTTGCGGAATGACCGGCACAATGTTGTCGTTGATAAATAATACGAGGCGTTCGAGCAGCGCAGGTGTGACGCCAGAATATCCTTGTGTGAGCGATGCCAAACGCGCAGCGAGTATGGCGCGCCCTTGCTGTTCATTGAATACCTCGCCCAAGCCACAGCCGTGAAAACGTGAGAGATGCAAAGGCAATTCTTCCACGCGATGTGCAGGCACTTGCACGGTGCAAGAATCGCCATAGCCTGTGGTAACGCCGTAGATCACGCCGTCTTCGCGCAATAAACTTTCCAGAAAACAGACGCCTTTATCGACGCGCTCGCGAAAATTTTTCTCGTTGGACAGTGCGACGGACAGTTTGCCTTCCGCAATGGCGACAATGTTTTCGATGGTGATATGCGTTTCACCAAACAACAGGGGTTTATCAGTCATGGCGTTGCCAGAAATTGTAAAAATTGAACCATTGTAACGGAGCCAGTCGGCAATAGTGCTCCAGCCTTGCGGCATAGCGGGCAATAGCGACAGACAGTAGTGCTTCGCGCTGGCGGCGCGGGAACGTGAGTTGACCGGCAAAAGGTTCCAGAAAAATTTCATATTTCTGCCGTATGCGCAGGGCAAACAGCAGGTACACCGGACACTCCATCAGTGCCGCCAGAATAAAAGGGCCTTGTGGAAAGGCCGCGTTTTCGCCAAAAAACGGCACACAGGACACGCGTTGCGTTGCGGTTGGCGAGGTGCGATCTGCGGCAATGACGATCAATTCGCCGCGCTGGATTTTTTCATGCAGACGCATGGCGGTATCGGGTCCTACTTCGCCTATTTGAATAATTTCAAAGCCGGCTGAGGGATTGGCTTCCTGCAACACCCGGTTGATGCTTTCAGCGTGCTGTGTGAACAGCAGCACATTCAAGCGAATATTCGGTGCGCTGTGCACCAAGGCGCGACACATATCCGCATTGCCGAGGTGCGAAGTAAAAATCACCGCGCCGCGCTGACTGGCTACTTGTTGCAATAATAATTCGCGATTGGCGAAGGCAATGTCTTCTCGTTGAATATCGCCACTCCACGCAGAAAATTTATCCACTACGGCGCGACCAAATGCCATGAAATGTTGAAAAATATCTTTGTGCGATGGTGAGTGTGGCAGTGCGCGTTGCAAATAGCGCCGAGATTCACGACGCGCATTGGCAGCAAACAAGAAAAACCAGCCGATGATGGGATATAACAAAACGTGGAGCGCGCGCTTGCCCAGCGTGCGATAACACCACAAACAAAAACGCATACCCCGTTCACTGCCGCGTTCGCTTTGCTGTGACCAGTGTGCACCGCTTTGCGTGGCTGCAATTTTTTTCCACAGCAGTTGCGGCAAGCTGCACAACATGTTGCAGGTCAAACGTGTGTGCATCCAACTGATAGCCAAATTGTCTTGCAGTGGTCGAAAATGCGAAATGCCATTTTCTGGGTACGTTACGCGCGTAGGCAAAAAATGCACAGGTGTTCCAGCGCGGTATAGGCGCACCATAATGTCTATATCAAACGTCATGCGCTGCCCAATGGCAGTGTGCTGCATTAAGTTGCGTGTTGGTACGATTGGGTAAACGCGAAAACCGCACATGGAATCCACAATATCGAATGACAGCGTTTCCACCCATACCCAAAAGTGCGTGAGGTAGCGCCCATACAAACGCGCTTTGGGAATGTCGTTGCCATATTGCGGCGCGCCGCTGATTAAAGCACTGGGATTTTTTTCTGCCAAGGCGAGCAAAGCGGGAATATCGTCAGTGTTGTGCTGCCCGTCCGCATCAATTTGCAGTGTGTGTGTGTAACCCCGTTGGTGCGCTTCGGCAATGCCGCGCATTACGGCTGCGCCTTTGCCACTGTTGTGCGGTAAACGCAGTAGGGTGATGAGCGGTTCCGTATGTGCAAGATTTTCTAGTGCGTCTGCCGTGGCAACATCGCTGCCGTCATCCACCAAAATACACGGCAGATTAAAGGCGCGCAGTCGCGACCATGTGGCTTCAAGCAATGTGCCATGGTTGTAAACAGGAATGAGCAAACAAGGCTGAAAGTTTTGCATCACCGCCCCAACTGCTCATGCAGGCTGTACACCATCATGGATAAAAAAATAATCAAACCGAGATACAGCGCGCCGTAGTTAACGCGCGTGGTTAGCGGCGTTTCATAGTATTGCTGTTGCTCTTCGGTGGCGTGTCCGTGACGCAATTGTTGCCACGCTTGGCGCAGTTGCGGATAAGCGAGCAGCGCAATCAATAACAGCATCGGA
This sequence comes from Pseudomonadales bacterium, assembly GCA_046347205.1. Taxonomy (GTDB): domain Bacteria; phylum Pseudomonadota; class Gammaproteobacteria; order Pseudomonadales; family UBA7239; genus UBA7239. The sequence continues at coordinate 237,529 of JAXMGN010000003.1, read as the reverse complement.
CTGGGATGATAAAAAAATAATGCGACGAGCAACGGGATACCGAGCAACCATACCACGGGAGAAATAATGGCGGTGATGCGTCCGCCGTCTAAAGGTGAAACCGGAATCAAATTAAATAAGTTCAACATAAAACCGGAGTAGGCGAGCGCCAGCAGTAATTCGCTGTGGTATTCGCGCGCCAACACAAAACACACCATCGCCGCTGCGCTGCCGACAATAGGTCCAGCAAAACCGACATAAGCCTCGGTTTCTACATTGTGCGGCAGGTCTTTCATTTGTATCCAGGCGCCGACAAATGGAATAAATGTCGGTGCGCCAACATTTAGGCCGCGCTGTTTGGCGGCGAGGTAGTGTCCCATTTCGTGACAAAACAGCAGCAGCACAAAACCCACGGCATACGGCCAACCAAAAATCCATGAGTAAGCCACCATCGACAAAATCATCGTGCCGCCGGTGGACAGCAACTTGCCGAGTTTGGCAGTAGAAAATAATAAAATGAGAAGTTTGCCCATAGTGTGATATTTGCTGAATTGTCAAAAGCCCATCATACAAAAAAGGCACCCGCAGGTGCCTTTTCGATTTTATCCGCAGTGATCGGTTACTTGCCGATAATCATGCCGCCCGTCGGCACGCCGACACCGGAAGTCACCACCACATTGTTGACGGCTTTTTTCGGCTGATTCAGCGATTCACCGCGTACTAGGCGCACGCCCTCCACAATGCCGTTCATGCCGTGGATGTAGGCTTCGCTCAACTGACCGCCGTGGGTGTTGGTGGGCAGGCGACCGTCGGGGCGCAAGCTACCTGCATTGATGAACTCTGCTGATTTGCCCTGTGGTGCAAAGCCCCAGCTTTCCAACTGCCACATCACAATCGCGGTGAAGGCGTCGTAAATAATCGCGGCGTCGATGTCATCCGGCGTCATGCCGGCTTGTGCGTACGCCTGTTTCGCCGCCAAATCCATCGCAGGAATTTGTGCAATTTCATCGGCGTAAAAGTTGGTCATCGCTTCGGTATTTTTATCCGCATACGCCCCCACGCCTTTCACAAACACCGGCATTTTATTCAAATGCTTGGCGCGCTCAGGGGTGGTGAGAATCACCGCGCTGCCGCCATCGGATTCTTGGCAGCAGTCATACAATCTGAACGGCAGTGAAATCGCTTTTGCGTTGTCGTATTCCGCGCGCGTGAGCGGACGGTTGTGAAAAAACGCGTTGGGATTGCTGGTGGCGTATTGGCGCGTGGTGATGGCAATTTCTGCCAGTGCATCGCGTGTGCAACCGAACAAATGTTCGTAGCGTTTGTGATACATAGACACCCACGAAGCCGGCGTGAGCAAGCCGTAAGGAATGTACCAGCCGTAGTGAATCATGTCGCCGGTGACGATATCGCCCGACACACCGCCGGAATAGCGGTGACCAGAGCGGCCGTTCAGCGCACGCCAGCACACCACCACTTCCGCTGCGCCGGTGGCAATTGCCATCGCCGCTTGTTGAATGGTGCCAGTGCCTGCGCCGCCGCCGTGTGGCACGCGCGAGTAGTACGACAAATCGTTGCAGCCGATCGCGCGCGCAATTTCGATTTCGTCGTTGTTGTCCATGGTGTAAGTCACCATGCCATCGACATCCGAGGGTTTTAATCCCGCATCATTTAATGCGGCGAGTATTGCTTCGCAGGCGAGTGACAATTCACTGCGGCCAGAGTTTTTAGAAAATTCGGTGTTGCCTGCGCCGACGATGGCGGCTTTGTTTTTTAAGTCTGCAATTTTCATTTTTTCATTCCTCACTGCGGCAGTTGCACGCGGGCGATGCCATCAAGATGCATGCCCCAGTTGCCTTTGGCGGTGACTTTCACATCCACAATGCCGCTGGCATCGTCTTTGGCAGCCACTTCGCCGGTAAATTTCAATACTTCGCCCGGTTGCACGGGCGCGCCGAGTTTGATGTTGACGCGTTTCAGCGTGCTGTCGGGGCCGGCCCAATCGGTAACGAAGCGACCGACTAAACCGTTGTCGGTGAGAATGTTCGGGAACACATTCGCCAAACCGGACGCATTGGCCGCGCCTTTGTTGTGATGCACGGGGGTGAAATCGCGCGAAGCGACCGCGCCGGCGACGATGAAGCTCACATTGATGTCGATATCCATGTTGGGTAATTTATCGCCCACATTGACGCTGGAAAATTTCAAAGTAGTCATGGTTTCACCTCACACCAAACGGAATTGCGGCAGCACATTGTCTGCATCCACTTGCATCACTTCGCCTTTCACGCGCTTGCCGATTTGCACGTCTTCCGGTTTGCAATCAATGATGTTGGACAAGATGCGCGTGCCTTCATCGAGCGTGATGACCGCGCACATCAGTGGATAGGTGTAACCGGGGATTTCTGGGTAGTGCAATTCCACAAAACTGAAAATTTCGCCGTCGAGTTTTGAAGTGACGAAATCCCATTCACCGCTCTGGCACTGGTTGCAGAACGGACGCGGTGGATGGCGCAGTGTGGAACACGATTTGCAGCGTTGAATCGTCACCACTTTATTTTTTTCTAATTGCTCCCACCACCACGCATTGTCGTGACCGCGCACAGACTTCGCACGCGTCGGTGCTTTGTTTTCTTCCTGCGCATTTTCAGCAACCGGTTTGGCGGCTTGCGCGGGTTTGAATTTCAACACGCGGAACAACATGGTGCCGACCAATTCTTTATTTTGATCGGTGAATTCAGTGCGCGTTTCGATGAAATAGCCCGTGCCCATGCCGGTGGCTTTTTCTTCCGAGATGGAATGAATTTTGGTGTGTGCGATGACGGTGTCGCCCGGTTTCAGATCGCGGAAATATTCCTGATCGCAGTTGGTGCCAAGCACGCCGGTAAAGCCGTGGTCTTCCATGTAACGGTGCAGCTTGCGCTGGCCGTCCATCGTGGATGGATCCTGGCTATCAGCAAACGCCATTGGGTAGCCTTCCATGCTCCACGCTTGCAACATGGTGGGCGGGGCAATCAATCCACCTTTGGTGGTTTTCGCGGCGGCGGCCGCATCGGTGTAGACGGGGTTGGTGTCGCCCATTACTTCACACCAGTGGCGAATCATCGCCTCGTTCACCAAATCCAGCCCAGGTGTAGGCGGCGCGATTTCCTTGCCGACCCAAGTGTAGAGTTCGGCTTCAAAGGCTTTTTTTTGTTCATCGGGCGTCATGGTTCATCACCTCGCAGGCGGGCTGGCCGTGTGGAAAAGAGGCGGAATGATACCGGAAAGGCTTGGGCTACGGCAGCGCAAAAAGGGCTTGCGCTGCGGTGCAAACTAGGTTTCTCGCTGCGTGTATTGCTTAGTGGTAATCGTCTTCCCGCTGGTGGCGCACAGCCAATACCGTCACGGTGTGCTGGTCTTCAATGTCGAATAAAGCGACATAGCCCGCCTCGCCAAAAGGAATAATCAACTCACGCAAAAAAGGATTGGTTTCGTCGATTTTTCGGCAAGAAAACGGAAACTCTTCCAGCAGCAACCAAGCCCGATCAATGGCAGCGAGTGCGTTTTCTGCAGCGATGAGATCGTGTTCCAGCAGAAAGCGGTACAGTCGTTCAAGGTCTGCTTTGGCTTCAAGGGTGAATTGAACGCGAAAGCTCACACGGACGCGCTCGGCACTCGACTTTTGGCTGTATTGAGGAGGGATTTTAGGGAGTGCATCACATCATCCTTGGATGCGTACTGTCCGGTGGTTTTTGCCGCATCGCGCGCCGCTAATCCGCGTGCGATAAATTCGCTTTGCACCTTGCGACGATCAATTTGTGCGCGCACAGCCGTTTCCACAAACGCACTGAGCGTTTCGCCGTCCTGCAACACGCTTTCTGCATCGAGGCGAAATTCTGGCGTAACTCTCAGTGAGGGAATGGTTGTGGTTTTCATCGCGCCACCTCAATGCATTGCATGTGCGATGCAGTGTATGACGGTTGCAGGTGAGCGGCAAGCGGGCTGCCAGCTCAGACCTTGCGCACGAACTCCGACTTGAGTTTCATCGCACCGATGCCGTCGATTTTGCAGTCGATATCGTGATCGCCGTCCACCAAGCGAATGTTTTTCACCTTGGTACCCACCTTCACCACCAGCGACGAGCCCTTCACTTTCAGGTCTTTGATGACGGTGATGGTGTCGCCGTCTGCCAGCACATTGCCGTTGGCATCTTTGATTACGCGTTCGCTGTCTGAAGAGACGACTTCCCCCGCGTGCCATTCGTGTGCGCATTCAGGGCAGACCAGCAGGCCGCGGTCTTCGTAAGTGAAACTGGATTGGCAGTTGGGGCAGGAGGGAAGTGTGCTCATTACAGGCGTACTCTTAGGCCATATTTTCCAAAATGCGTTTGTAATTTTGCAGCCAGCGTTTGAACAATAAATTCATAAAAAAGCGCGACACGGGAATAAATAGTGCGCCGATGCCGGTCACTTGGATAGCGACGGTCCACGTCAAATGTGTGCTCTGCCCGTTGTTGTGTACGCTGATGTCGTAGTTTTCCGCAAACGCTTCAATGCCAGCGATCGTGCCTTCTTCCACATAAAAAGCCACTTGTTGACTCGGCTTCCAGATAAAAAAGTTTTCTTTCACCATTTGCCCGCCAGCGAGTGTCACAGTGCGTTTGGAACCTTGCCCGTGTGGTGCAGGTGTCATCCATTCCACTTTTTTTAGCGGCGGTGCCCACTGCGTCCACACTACATCACCGGCGAGCGTTTCCATCAAACGCTCAGGCGGGCAGTTAGCTTCCATGGAAGCACTGGCAATTAAGTTGGCACTGCGAAAAAAACTCTCGTCGATGGCTTTCATCGGGTGAAAAGTGGCCATGCTGATCTCCTTGTAGATGTTTAATAGGTAAAGAATTTATTTTTCAACATCAAAAGCAATATGCATGGATTTGATGGCAGGAATAAAGTTGGAGACGAGGTAGTGCGGCTCGCTCACCAAGCGTGGGTTGCGAATACGCGGAATCATCTCTTCGAACATTACCAGCAATTCTTTGCGCGCCAAGTGCGAGCCGATGCAGAAATGCTGGCCAACACCAAAGGTGCGGTGTTCGTTGCGCAAGTTCGGCATGCGGCGCGCGCGTGTGACATCAAATACCTCTGCGTCTGCACCAAAAATATCGTCTTGGTGATTCACGGAAGGGTAGTACATGCGCAGGATGTCGCCTTTTTTCACCTCCATATCACCCACTTTTACATCTTGCTTGGCGGTGCGCTGCATAAAATTGAAAGAAGGGTAGAAGCGCAAAATTTCTTCGATGGCATCGGGAATCAGCGTTGGGTCATCCACCAATTTTTGCAACTGCTCAGGGTGCTTCATCAACAAACGTATACCTTGGCTAGTGGCAGTGCGCGTGGTTTCTACACCACCGGCAATTAAAATTAAAAAGAAAGTACAGAACTCAAATTCATTGAGTGCTTCGCCGTCCACCGCGCCGTTGAGTAATGCGTCCAACACTGAGCCGGGTGTGGGGTTGATTTTGTGCTGCACAGCCAGCGTCATCGCAATTTCAAACAACTGCGCGGCGGCCGCTTGCCCCATTTCTGGCGTTTGACCAATTTCTGGATCGTCCATGCCGATCATGATGTCGACCAAATCAGAAAACTTTTGTCGGTCTTCGGTTGGCATTTCCATCAAGGCACAAATAACAAACAGCGGCATTTCAGCTGCCACTTCACTGACAAATTCGCACTCACCTTTTTTTACAATTTTGTCGATAATTTCTTTTGCATTTTTGCGCATCATTGGCTCCAGTGCATCCACCGCTTTTGCTGTGAAAGCATTGCGCACCACGCGGCGGTATTTGATGTGATCCGGCGGATCCATATTGATGATGAGCTGGCGCATGATTTCTAGTGCTTCAGGGTCGTCGCCACCCGGCTGTGGATGCGCGAGATTTTCACTGGAAGAAAACAATTCTGGATTTTTAGAAACAAAATCGAGATCGTCGCGTTTGGTCACTGCCCAAAAACTGGTGTTGCGGATGGTGTCATCCTGCCAAGACACGGGGCATTTTTCGCGCAAAGTTTTGAAATCTTCAAACGGCACGCCTTTCGCCATGCGTTCGGCGTTCATCAAATCAAACTGAAACGGGCATTTCTCAGTCATGGTGCGGCACTCCTAAAGTAAAAAAAGAAAGCGGTTACCCATCAGGCGATGCCAGTACGGTAGAGGGCGAGCCAAGGGCAAACAAGTTAGCTATTGCGCTGACGGTTCCGTGGTAACCGCCACTGCGCTGCTGTTTTCTGCGGGCAGAGTGTGCAATAAATAATTTCTGGCGGCTGCGCGTGCAGTGGCGTCGTCGGCAAACACGCTCTGCAAAAAGCTGTAGGCGGCCAGCGTGGTGAGCATGTGTTGTTGCGCGGCGGGCATGGCGTTGGCGGGGATGTCACCTTGGCAGGGCAGGCTGCGATCGCTGACATCAATGCCGTCTTCAGCGGCATCCAGCCCTGGCAGAAATTCCGGCTCTGTAGCGCCTGCGGGTTTGTTTTTTAATCCTTTCATCACTTCGCGGCAGCCCAAGGTGTCGGGATTATCCATAAAGCGCATGAAAGTTGATGCGGGCTGTGCAAAGCCAGCGTGTGAGGCATTTTTCAAATTGACCAACACACTGCCCGGATCTTTTTGTGGAATCGGTGCGGCATTTTTGTCAAAAGGCAGAATGGCATCGCCATCACCAGCGATCATTAAAAACGGCGTGTTGGTGCTGGTGAAAAAATCAGCGGTGAACATGGTGGAAGGGCCGGCAATCGAAATCGCCGCTGTAATGCGCGGGTCGCGCACTTGGCGGTGAAAGGTGACGAGGGTGGACGTCATGCCGCCCAGCGACACACCGGCGACGGCAATTTTTTTCGTATCAATGGTGTTGTGTAAAACATCGTTGGCATCTGCGTTGCGTTGCAACAGTGCGCTAATCAGAAAACTCACATCCCCTGGTTGATTCACTACATCGCTGAGTAATGGCTTGCCCGGCGCGAAAAAGTTAGTCAGCGGAAAATCCACAGCGACGACGGTGTAACCGTGGCTCGCCAAAAAACGCACAAGATACAAACCTTCTTGATGGAAAGACATAAAACCGTGGCTGTAAACCAGCAGTGGCCCCGGTTTTTGCAAACCTTGCGGTCGCCAGATTTTGCCTTTCAATACACGCACATCGCGCCCTGCAAAATCATTGTTGGCTTGTGTTTTGCGCGTTTCATCCACTGCTTTGAACGCTTCGGTGATGACGGGATACTCTCCCTTCGTAAACCATTGTTTGCTCGCACTGCCTTCCGGCAGCACCTTGGCTGGGATGGCAACAAACCAGTAAACCAAACCGCCCAGCAGTAGTAAGACCAGTAAAGTGATTTGCCATTTGTTCATGCGGAGTACTCCCTGTGATTGGTGAGTGAGTAAAAGAATGAGGGCAGGTTATCATTTCCAGCGAATGCGTGGAGTTGGAATGTTATGTGGCGTTGTTGTTTGGGTGTCCTAGCGTTAGTGATGTTGGTGGGGTGCGATGGCTACCCAGAAGATTGGTCGCGGGTTAGTAGACCGTGGTTTTCCAGTTGCCCTAATTTGCAAGGTACTTATCTGATTGGTAGCAATAACGAAGAGGGAGTTGGTTTTAGTCACGGCATGTATGACTCTGAAATATTTAGGAGTGAATTGCCATCTCGGAAAGCGCAGCGTTGGCATTGGGAAACTATGAGTATTGAAGGTGATCCCAATGTGGCATTACAAATCACTCTCATGCGCAGTGAGCAAACGCTGGATAACTACCGCAAGCAGTTGTTTGCTAAAGGCGGCCAAGGGTATTACCAAAAGCAATATGAAAATATGCACAGTGCTGAAACCCGTTGGAGCGGTGGATTTGCACGCATGACGGATGACGAATATGCCGACAATCTGACAGCGTTGTTTCTGAGTTCGGTTAAGAAATTTACCTTGAAAAATGGCAAGGATTACACCTGTGAGGGTGGGTGGCTCACAGGAGGGCGTTTTGAGCATGATCCGGGATCGGATAGAAATGCGCCGCGCGCCGATGTGTCAGACGGTGTGGTGCGTTTTGGTAAAAGCCAAGACGGCACTTTGGTTTCAGTAGCTATTTATAAGGTAGCGTATTCATTTTCGATCTGGTGTGGAGATGGATGTAAGGGAATTTCTTTGGGTTCTGGAAATAAATATGACTGGAAACGCTGGCAGCCAGCTAAGCCGGCTTGGCAAGGAGAAATAAAACGCCCATGGGCGGAATCTTTTCAGCGCGCATCGACGTTGCATCCTGCATCTTTAGGCGCAACTTATGATAGCTACAGCGTGGGGCGCGCCAGCGAAGCGAGTGATCTGGTGAAGCCGTTGTTACTCGCTAATGTTTCATTGGGTGATGTGCAGACAGTGGGGCATTCTGCAGTATTGGTTGTTAGCAGTATGGAAACGGGTGGTTTTGCGCATTTTGTTGAAGCGCTCCAAAAATCTTATCGTTTCACCAGCGTGGAAGTGCTGTCTCTGGAACGCGCTAATGCGCAGTTCTGGCGCATGAAAATTCGTGTTGGATTAAAGCCGCGTGCATCGGCAACATCAACCATGTCGATAATGGATCGCGTGCGGTCGTTGTTGCCTGCACACGCACTCGTGCAGGGTATACAGCCACAAGACGGTGGGTTCATGCTGACCTTGCGCGGTTTGTCTAGCGATGAAGCAGAAGCGACGGCAAAAGCGTTGAATCGTTCAGGCGCATTTCGTCAGGCAACAGTCAATATGTATTTTGTTGGTGCAGATTACACAGAAACGCGCATCCGTTTTTTTGAGATTTAAGTGGAGGTACGCCTGCGAATCAGCATACGAAACCGATTGGGCAAGCTCGGCCCCGGATTAAAAATCATCGGGTAGCGTTTGCCGTTTTCCGTAGCGGTAAATTCGTAATCGCGCAGCAGGCACGCGGTGGTTGATAAGAAAATACTTTCTGCCAATGCCGCGCCTAAACAAATATGCGGGCCGCGTCCGTAAGGGGAAAACGCGTAGCGGGCGCGTTGTTCCATACGCGGTTCGAGAAAACGGTCGATGTCGAATTGATCCGCGCTGCGAAAATAGCGTTCATCAAAATGTGGTGCGGCAGTGAAAAACATAATCTGCTGGCCTTTTTGTACCGCGCGGCCTCGGTAAGAAAAATCTTTGGCGGCGTGACGCAGTGTGCCAAAAGCCACGGGGTAGTAGCGCAACACTTCTTGGCACAAGCCAAACAGCGAGGGAATGGCGCGCATATTTTCTGGCGGAGGTAATTGGCCGTTGTTGGCGGCGCAGGCAGCATCCACATCGGCGCGCACACGCGCCGTCAGCATGGGGTTGTTCAGTAATTCCTGAAACAAAAACGTCAGTGAACTGGCGAGGGTGTCCAGCCCAGCAATAAATGGTGTGAGCAAAATAGGGAGCAACTCGGCTTCATTGCGCGCGGGGTCGGCGTCCACGCGTTTGATCGCCATAGAAAACAAACTGTCTTCATCCAGTTTAGTGCGTGCACGCCGCAATAAATCCGCCCCAAAAGCTTGCACGCGTTTTTCGTGGCGACGAAAAAAAGGCAGACGTAGCACAAAAGCAGGTAGGCTTTTATTGAGTTTGACAACGAGTAGCATTTTTAGGTATTCGCCGATGGATTCTGCAAGGTCTGGCGGCAGTTGAAAAATTTCATGGGTGAATAAATAAGATAATTCGCGTGTAATCAGTGAGCGACAAAAGGGGTTCACGGCTACATTGTCTTTTTCAGTGTGTTCATCCATAAATTGACGAATCACATCAAACAATTTGTCTTGCTCGCCATGCGCCACCTCACGCGAGATATAACGCTTCCACTGTCGGCGCTCATCGATGTGTGGTTGACCGTCTATGGCAATCAACATGTGCGGGCACTGCCAGTAAGCACTTAGGTCTTTCCACTGTTCCTCGGAGATGATGCAGTCCTTGCCCTCCTCGCTGAGGAAGCGGTTCACATCCACCCCGCCCATTACCAGCAATTTTTTATGCAAAATCTTGACGAAGAACATGGAGCCGTTTTCTTGCGTCATTACCATGAGAGCCGTTAGTGGGTTGCGCACCATTTGTAGCAGTGAGCCAATAAGTGGCAGCCCCTTGGCGGTGGGTATGGTGGCAGTGTTTGGTGATGTGGCGGTGTGGTTCACGGCGAGCTCCGTGTGTTTGTTGTCCTGTGTCGCCGGAACTATACGCGGCAAGCCGCAGTTCGTCAGCATGAAATTTGAGACATTTGTTTGAGAGCGTAGTGATGCGTTTGAGTCGATTTACGGATTACGCTGTGCGCGTGCTGATTTACAGTGCAATGCACCCTGCGCGTTTGGTGACATTGCAAGAAATGTCTGATTTTTATGGTATTTCTCTCGCGCATTTGCGCAAAGTGGTACACAAGCTTGGCAAGTTGGGTTATCTCAAAACTGCGCGCGGCAAGGGCGGCGGGCTGTGTCTGCAACGCGCAGCAGCGGACATCAATATAGGAAATGTCGTGGCTGAATTTGAAGGGCGCGAGTCGTTGGTGAATTGCGCTGGGATGGACTGCGTGGCGCGACCTGTTTGTGGGTTGCCGCGTGCTTTGCGACGCGCACAAGCAGCGTTTTACATGGAGTTGGAGCAATACACTTTGGATGATGTGATAAAAAAATAATTCAGATCAATTTTTTGAAAATACTTTACAGATACATTTTCCCCTGCGTTACCCAATCCTATCGGAGAATAACTGAATGTTTTGTATTCAATGTGAACAAACGCTTGTCAATGAAAAAGTCACCGGTTGTCAGTTCAAAAAAGGCAAATGTGGAAAGGAAGCAGAAACGGCTGATCTTCAGGATATTTTAATTTATTTGCTGCAAGGTATTGGGCAGTACGCGCACCGTGCACGAGCCATGGGGGCAGCAGATTTGGCTGTTGACCGTTTTGTGCCAACAGCATTATTTACCACGCTAACAAATGTTAACTTTGATGGTCAGCGATTTTTACAGTTGATTGCAGACGCAGAGAAAGTGCGTGATTGGGCAAAAGCCATGTATCTTGCCTCTTGCGAGAAAAAAGGCATCAAACCAGAAATATTGACAGGGCCGGCGGTGTTTCAGCCAGCCAAAACACTAGAGGGTTTGTTGGAGAAGGCACCTGAAGCTTCAATTAAGCGCGATGATCCAGATGTTTTTGGTTTGAATTGCTTGGCGTTGTACGGTTTGAAGGGAACGGCAGCGTATTGCGAGCACGCCATGATGTTGGGCAAGGAAAGCGAAGAGGTCTTTGGCCTGTTCCATCAGTATTTGGATTTTATGTCGAGTAAGCCGTCAGATATTGCAGCCTTGTTGGATGTCTGTTTGAAAATTGGTGAAATGAACTTAAAAGTAATGGAATTATTGGATGCGGGGCATCGCGATAATTTCGGTGTTCCAGAGCCAACGTCTGTGCGCGTCACGCCAGTGAAAGGCAAAGCCATTCTGGTCAGCGGTCACGATATTGTGGATTTATTTAATCTGCTGAAGCAAACCGAAGGCAAAGGCGTGAATGTCTACACGCACGGTGAAATGATTCCTGCGCATAGCTATCCAAAATTGAAGCAATTCAAACATTTGATTGGCAATTTTGGTACGGCTTGGCAGAACCAGCAAACTGAATTTGCGGCATTCCCAGGCGCAATTTTAATGACATCCAATTGTTTGATTGACCCGAACATGAACGGATACGGCGATCGTATTTTTACCACCGGACCCGTGGGCTGGAGCGGCGTACCGCACATTGAAATCGGTAACGATGGCCAAAAAGATTATTCCGCTGTCATGGATTGTGCGTTGCAACAGCCAGGGTTTACTGAAGATCAGGTTGAGCAATTTGTCACCATCGGGTTTGGTCGTGAAACAATTTTGAGTGTGGCCGATAAAGTCGTAGATGCCGTAAAAAGCGGAGCGATTGAGCATTTCTTTATGATCGGTGGTTGTGATGGTGCGGCTCCAGGGCGTAATTACTACACAGATTTTGCGACCAACGCGCCGGATACCAGCGTCGTGATGACATTGGGTTGTGGTAAGTACCGCTTTAACCGCCACAACTTTGGTGACATTGATGGTATTCCACGGCTACTGGATTTGGGGCAGTGCAATGACAGCTATTCTGCGATTCAGGTTGCGATTGCTTTATCAAAAGCATTTGACTGTGGTGTGAATGATTTGCCGCTGACGTTAATTGTGTCTTGGTTTGAGCAAAAAGCAGCGGCCGTGTTGTTGACTACCTTGGCACTGGGGATTCGAAATATCCATCTTGGACCTACATTGCCACATTTCCTTACGCCAAATTTGTTGAATGTGTTGGTGGAAAAATTTGCGTTGCGCCCTATTGGTGATGCGCGAGAAGACATTGCCCGCATCATGAATAAAGCAGCGTAATATCGCTCCGCTGCCGCAATATTTTTCCCCGAAGGGTATGTGTTGCGGCTTTTTTGTCGGACAATGGTGCTTTCCTCTAGGAGGCTTGCACCATGTCCGACACAATTTTTGGCAAAATCATTCGCGGTGAAATTCCTGCGACTAAGCTGTACGAAGATGAGCATTGCATTGCGATCAATGACATTCATCCACGTGCACCTGTTCATATTCTCGTCATTCCCAAAAAAGCGATTCCCCGTTTGGTGGATGCCAAGGCAGAGGATCAAACTCTGCTCGGTCACTTGCTGTTGGTGGCAGGCAAGCTGGCAGAGCAACACGGTGTAGGCAATTCCTTTCGCTTATTAGTCAACAACGGCGAAGGTGCAGGGCAGACGGTATTTCACTTGCACTTGCACATTCTGGGCAATGACAAGTATTCCGAAGCGGATATGGCAACGGCTTAATCTATAATTCACGCCCCTGTTTCCTTTTTGTTGCTTCTCATGACGACTGTTCGCACTCGCATTGCTCCCTCGCCCACGGGCGACCCTCACGTTGGCACGGCGTATATCGCTTTGTTTAATTTGTGTTTTGCGCGTCAACACGGCGGGCAGTTTATTTTGCGCATTGAAGATACGGATCAAGCGCGCAGCACGCCAGAATCCGAACAGGCGATTTTTGATGCGCTGCGCTGGCTGGGTTTGCATTGGGATGAAGGCCCAGATGTCGGCGGCCCGCACGGGCCGTATCGCCAAAGCGAGCGCATGGCGATCTACAAAGATTACGCGTTGCAACTGATCGAAAAAGGTCACGCGTTTTATTGTTTTGCCACGCCGGAAGAATTGGATCAAATGCGCGCCGAGCAACAGGCGCGCGGTGAAACGCCAAAATATGACGGTCGCGGTTTGCTGTTATCGCAAGAAAAAGTTGCTCAGCGTTTAGCAGCGGGCGAGCCGTATGTGATTCGCATGAAAATTCCGCCGGAAGGGCAGTGTGAAATTAATGACTTGCTGCGCGGAAAAATTTTGATTGATTGGCAACAAGTTGACATGCAAGTGTTGGTGAAAGCCGATGGTATGCCGACCTATCATTTGGCGAATGTGGTCGATGACCATTTGATGCAAATTACGCATGTGATACGCGGTGAAGAGTGGATCAATTCCGCGCCGAAACATTTGCTGCTGTACGAGTATTTCGGCTGGCAAGCGCCGGTGTTGTGCCATTTGCCGCTGCTGCGCAACCCTGATAAATCGAAACTCAGCAAACGTAAAAACCCCACCAGCATCAATTACTATCGTCGCATGGGTTATCTGCCGGAAGCGCTGCTCAATTATTTGGCGCGCATGGGTTGGTCTATGCCCAATGAAGCGGAAAAATTTACCTTGGATGAAATGTTGCAGCATTTTGATTTGCAAAACATCACGCTCGGCGGCCCTGTGTTTGATGTGGAAAAACTCAATTGGTTGAACGGCTGCTGGATACGCGAAAACTTGGATGCGGATGCCTTCGCCGCACGCGTGCAACAGTGGGCGCTGAACCCTGAGTATTTGAAGGCGATGATTCCGCTGATTCAAACGCGCATCGAACATTTTTCACAACTGCCCGCTTTGCTGAGTTTCTTTTTTTCTGGCGCGCCTGCGATCAGCAAAGCAGATTTTGATGCCTTGAAAATGGACGACGAACAGTTGCGCCGCGTGTTGCAGTACAGTAGTTGGATGTTGGACGCGCAGCGCAGTTGGCAGCGCGATGATTTGTACACCGCGCTCAAGGGGCTGGCGGATGCCATGCAGTTAAAAATCAAAAACTTTTTGCCGCCGTTGTTTGTTGCGCTCACCGGCTCCACCTCTGCGCCGCCGCTGTTTGACTCCATGGCGTTGCTGGGAGCGGATTTGGTGCGCGCGCGTTTGCGCGAAGCGCTGCAAATCGCCGGTGGTGTTTCCAAGAAAGAAGGCAAGCAGTGGGAGAAGGATTATCGTGCTTTGGGTTTGATCGAGCGTTGATCGGCAGGCGGATGGTAGGTAGAATGCCGCCTCCTTGATTTTGGGGGTATAGCTCAGCTGGGAGAGCGCTTGCATGGCATGCAAGAGGTCAGCGGTTCGATCCCGCTTACCTCCACCAATACGAGGTACTAGGAAGTACTAGAAAGGCCGGAACACCTAATGAAATCAAGGGTTCCGGCTTTTTTTATGTCCAAAGGAATACAGTAACATCTATAGAAATCCGGCGGTTTATGCAGTAACTTTTACAGTAACACCCCTTGTTACTGCTTTTGACAAGAAAAGTTACTGCATTTCTGACGGGAGTTACTGGTATGGCAAGGCATTTGATCAAGTCTGATATGGCTATCCGCACAGCCAAACCAGAAGCTACTCCGCGCCTCAAGGATGGCGATGGCCTCTACCTGCTACTGAAGCCCAGCGGTTCACATTGGTGGCGGCTGGATTACAGCATCGGCGGCAAACGCAAAACGCTCTCCCTTGGCACTTACCCTGATACCGGCTTAAAAGCAGCGCGTGACAAAGCCGCCGAAGCACGGCAGCAAGTGGCAGCGGGTATAGACCCCAGTGACCTGCGCAAAGCCAGCAAAGTGGAACAAGCAAAAATACTGGAGGCGGATAAACGCATAGCCGAAGGCTTGCCGCTCGTGGATTCTTTTGAGGATGTAGCGCGAGAATGGTTTGCCAAGTTTTCACCCAACTGGGCGGTAACACATTCCAGCAAAATCATTCGGCGGCTGGAGGTGGATGTATTTCCGTGGCTGGGCAGAATGCCCATTGCCAATATTGAAGCCATGGATGTGTTGCAAGTGTTGCGCCGCATTGAAGCGCGTGGCGCACTGGATACCGCACACAGAGCGCACCAGAATTGCGGGCAGATATTTCGCTACGCCATCGCCACAGGGCGCGCTAAGTACAACCCCTGCCCAGATTTGCGTGGCGCATTGCCAGCGGTAAAACAAAAGCATTACCCAGCGATTACCGAACCTAAAGCCATTGGTGAGTTGTTGCGCGCGATTGATGCTTATGAAGGCTATTTTGTTACCCGGTGTGCTTTGCGCCTCGCACCTTTAGTGTTTGTGCGCCCCGGCGAATTGCGTTATGCAGAGTGGGCGGAAATAGATTGGGAAAAAGCGGAATGGAATATCCCAGCCAGCAAAATGAAAATGAGTGAACCGCATCTTGTGCCATTGTCTGCGCAGGCGGTTGCCATTTTGCAAGAGCTACAGGCACTCACCGGCACGGGGCGCTATGTCTTTCCGTGCGCGCGCACCAATGATAGCCCCATGAGTGATGCCGCCGTTTTGATGGCTTTGCGTCGTATGGGTTATACCAAAGAGCAAATGTGTGGCCATGGTTTTCGCGCAATGGCACGCACCGTGTTGGATGAAGTGCTGGGCTGTCGCGTGGAATTGATAGAACACCAACTCGCACACGCCGTAAAAGATGCCAACGGCACAGCCTATAACCGCACCAAACACCTGCCAGAGCGGAAGAAGATGATGCAAACTTGGGCGGATTATTTGGATACCCTAAGAAACGGCGCAGCCGTGATACCACTTGCCGCCAGTCAAAGCTAAAAACAAGGATTCCCGCTACATGAACACCGCCCTCCAAACCCTGCTCACTACCTTCCGCAACGCCGCCGTCACCGAGCGCGAAAAAGGCACTTACTTTGAAGAACTGTGCATTCAATATCTGCGCAATGAAGCCACCTACCGTGATCTTTACAGCGATGTGTGGACATACGCCGATTGGGCTGGCCTGCAAGGGCTGGACAAAAAAGACCTCGGTATTGATCTGGTAGCCAAAACGCAAGGCACCGATGAATTTCACGCCATCCAATGCAAGTTTTACGCGGAAGACCACCGGCTCGTTAAAAAAGACATTGATAGCTTCTTTGCCGCTTCCGGCAAAAAAATATTCTCACATCGAATCATCATCACAACCACCAATAACTGGGCAGATAATGCCGAAGTGATGTTGTTTGATCAGCAACCGCCGGTCAGTAAAATTGATTTGCATGATCTGGAAACCAGCCAGATTGATTGGGAAAAATACCAGCCGAATACTGCCGTAAAACTGAAGACCAAAAAAAGCCTGCGCGACCACCAGAAAACGGCGCTGGCGGCAGTGCAAGCTGGCTTGCAAGAGGCAGCACGCGGCAAATTGATTATGGCCTGCGGCACGGGCAAAACTTTTACCAGTTTGAAAATTGCCGAAACACTGGCAGGCAAAGGCAAGCGCGTATTGTTTTTAGTGCCTAGCCTTTCCCTGCTGTCACAAACTTTGACCGAGTGGACACAAGAAAGCGAAACACCGCTGCACAGCTTTGCCGTGTGTTCCGATAGTGAGATCGGCAAGAAAAAAGGCAAGGGTGATGATGATGCCGTGCAAACCTTTGCCCATGAATTGCGCTACCCAGCCACCACGGAAGCCAAACGCTTGGCTGTGGAAATGGAAAATCGCCATGACGCACAACACATGAGCGTGGTGTTCAGCACCTACCATTCCATTGATGTCATCAGTAAAGCGCAGAAAGAAAATAAATTAGTAGATTTTGATTTGATTATTTGTGATGAAGCACACCGCACCACCGGCGCAACTTTTGACAATGATGACGAAAGCAATTTTGTAAAAGTACACGATGGCGCCTTCATCAAAGCCGCCAAACGCCTGTACATGACAGCCACCCCGCGCATTTACGGCGAGCAAGCCAAAGCCAGAGCCGACAAAGGCGAAGTGGCTTTGTGTTCCATGGATGATGAAACCCTGTACGGCAAAGAATTGTTTGTGATTACCTTTTCGGAAGCGGTGAAGCGCGGCCTGTTGTGTGATTACAAAGTGATGGTGCTGGCGGTAGAAGAATCGCATATCAACAAACGCTTAACGGAAATTTGGAAAGACGAAGCCAATACCCTGAAAGTAGATGATGCGGCCAAAATTGTCGGTTGCTGGAAGGCACTGGCGAAAATTGGCACGCAAGAAGCCTTGCAGGGCGACACAGACCCCATGCGCCGCGCCGTGGCGTTTTGCCAAGTGATCGAAACACAAAAGCCCGGTGGTAAAACGCACAAAGTCAGCTCCAAACAAATTGCCGGCATGTTTCAGCGCGTGGTGGAGGCCTACCAGCAAGCGGAAGATGTGGAAGACGGCGTGCATTTAATTTGTGAAGCCGAGCATGTGGATGGCGGCATGAACGCCAGTGAAAAAGAAGCCAAGTTAAATTGGCTGAAAGCAGAAACGCCCGCCAACACTTGCCGCATTTTGAGCAATGTGCGCTGCTTGAGTGAAGGCGTGGATGTGCCGGCACTGGATGCCGTGTTGTTTCTCACCCCGCGCAATTCACAAGTGGATGTGGTGCAATCCGTTGGCCGCGTAATGCGCAATGCTGCCGGTAAAAAACGCGGTTATGTGATTCTGCCGGTGGTGATTCCCGCTGACGTTACACCAGAAAAAGCACTGGATGACAACAAAACCTACAAAGTGGTGTGGCAAGTGTTGCAAGCCTTGCGCTCACACGATGATCGCTTTGACGCGATGATTAACAAACTGGATTTGGCGGGCAATGACAAAGCCAAAATGGAAGTGATTGCCGTCACCGATAAAATCCAAAAGAAAACCACCAAGCCCAAAGGCAAAACGGGCGCTGGCAATTACACCATTGGTGTAGATATTGAAAAGCCGAGCAAGCCAGAGCAGGGGGCATTGCAATTTGAAGTGGGCGATATTGAACGCGCTCTGTATGCCAAAGTGGTGGAGAAATGCGGCAACCGTAACCACTGGGAAGATTGGGCGAATGACATTGCCAAAATTGCCCGCACACACATTGATCGCATCACCGGCATTCTGGAAAACGAAAACAACCACAAAGAGCGCGAAGCTTTTAAGCATTTTGCGCATGAATTGCGTGATGATTTGAATGACAGCATCACCGATGCCGAAATAGTGGAAATGCTGGCGCAGCACTTAATTACCAAACCAGTGTTTGATGCCTTGTTTGAAGGCTACAGCTTTGCCCAGCACAACCCCATGAGCCAAGCCATGCAAGGCGTGCTGGATGCTTTGCAAGAACACCATTTAGATAAAGAAGCCGACACACTGGAAAAATTCTATGCCAGCGTAAAACTGCGGGCTTCCGGTATCGACAATGCCGAAGGCAAACAGAAAATTGTGGTGGAACTGTATGACAAGTTTTTCCGCAATGCCTTCCCGAAAATGACGGAACGCTTAGGTATTGTCTACACGCCCGTGGAAGTGGTGGATTTCATCATCCACAGCGTGAACCACATTTTGCAAACCGAGTTTGGCCAAACGCTGGGCAGCAAAGGCGTGCATATTCTTGATCCCTTCACTGGCACCGGCACTTTTATCACGCGCCTCTTGCAAAGCGGTTTGATAAAGCCGGAAGAATTGCCGCACAAATACAAAAATGAAATTCACGCCAATGAAATTGTGTTGCTGGCTTATTACATTGCCGCCATCAATATCGAGGCGGTGTATCACAGCATTGTGGGTGGCGATGCACTGAATAAAGAGTATCAGCCGTTTGAGGGCATTTGCTTAACCGATACTTTTCAGTTGTATGAAAAAGAAGATTTGGTGGATCAAATTCTGGTAAAAAACAGTGCGCGGCGTAAGCGCCAGAAGAAGCTGGATATTCGGGTGATTATGGGCAATCCGCCGTATTCGGCTGGGCAGAAAAGCGAGAATGATGATGCAGCTAACATAAGTTACCCATCCTTGGATAAGCGTATTGAAGAAACATATGTTGATAAATCATCAAATGAAATGGGAAAAAGCAAAGCTTATGACTCATACATTCGCGCTATTCGCTGGGCTGCAGATAGGATAGGAAATGCAGGCGTGATTGGCTTTGTCACCAATGCAGGATTTCTGGAAGCCAATACAACAGACGGGTTGCGAAAATGTTTGGCAGAGGAGTTCTCCAATATCTATGTGTTTCATTTGCGCGGTAACCAGCGCACACAAGGCGAGCTATCACGCAAGGAAGGCGGCAAGATTTTTGGTAGTGGCAGCCGCGCACCGATTGCCATTTCTTTGCTGGTCAAAAATCCCGATGCCAAACAGTATGGTCAGATTTATTGGCACGACATTGGTGACTATTTAAGCCGTGAAGAAAAGCTAGAAAAAATCAGCAGCTTTGCGAGTATTGGTGGCATAACAGAATTCAATGGTTGGCAGTCAATTACGCCAGACCAGCATGGCGATTGGATTAGTCAAAGAGATATGTCCTTCAATGCCCATATTGCCATGGGCGATAAATCATCAGGCGTAGAAATTGAAATCTTCAGCACTTATTCTATAGGGGTTCTCAGCAATAGAGATCCATGGGTTTATAACTCGTCTAAAAAATTACTTGAGGAAATAGTGAATGGAACAGTGGCTGCCTATAGGGAAGAATTGTCTCGCTGTACTGGTCTTCCAGTAGAAGAAGTTGAAAAAAGAATTAACCGCCAAGACCCTAGAGTTAAATGGTCTTCAGATGTCATAAAGAAACTAGCAAAAGGAGTAGATTACTCTTTTGATCCCAGTGTTCTTAGGGTGTGGCAATATAGGCCATTTTCAAAATACTGGCATTATTCAAGTAAAATGTGGAATTGGTCACACCACTTAATGCCTCGTTTTTTTCCTACGCCATCAACTGAAAATATTGTAATTTGTGTGCATGGAGTTGGCGTCAGCAAGGAGTTCTCGGCTCTTGCTTCTAATATTCTTCCAGAAAAACAGTTATTAGCCAATGGTCAATGCTTCCCGCTGTATTTGTACGAATCCACCGAAGAAAGCGACAAAATTGATGTTGAAGGCACGGGCGATCTATTTGCCGCGAAAGCGAGCAAGCCTGCCGCTGGTAAAGGCGGCTACACCCGCCGCGATGCCATCACCGATAGCGGCTTAAAGCATTTTCAAGATGCCTACGCCGGCGAAACCATCAGCAAAGAAGACCTGTTTTATTATGTGTACGGCTTGCTGCATTCCCCCGATTACCGCGAGCGTTATGCCGACAACCTGAGCAAAGAACTGCCGCGCATTCCCGCCGTAAAAACCGCCAAAGATTTTTGGCACTTCAGCCAAGCGGGGCGTGATTTAGCCGAGCTGCATTTGCATTACGAAACCGTAAAACCCTACCCCGTGAAAATGGCAGTGGCGGGTAAAACTGCATTAACCGACGATGACTACCGCGTCGAAAAAATGAAATACGGCAAAAACGGAAAAGAAAAAGATTTAAGCACCTTGATCTATAACCACCGCATCACCCTCACCGGCATCCCGCTGGAGGCTTACGATTATGTGGTGAACGGCAAACCCGCACTGGATTGGGTAGTGGAACGCCAATGCGTGAAAACTGACAAAGACAGCGGCATTGTGAACGATGCCAATGACTGGGCAACCGAAACCGTGGGCAATGCCAAATACCCGCTGGAGCTGTTCCAGCGCGTGATTACCGTGAGCCTTGAAACCATGAAAATTGTGAATGGCTTGCCGAAGTTGGATATTTGAGCAGCAAGGAGTGCTGACCATGACCGAACCACCCGCTAGCCTCACCGCACCGCCAACAGGTTATGCCGATTGGCTGGCTGAATTGAAAGGCCGCATCCACACCGCCCAACAACGGGCGGCGCTGGCGGTAAACCGCGAGCTGGTGTTGCTGTACTGGCAACTTGGGCAAGACATTTTGGCGCGGCAAGCGGTACAGGGCTGGGGCGCAAAGGTCATTGACCGGCTGGCGCATGATCTGCGCGCTGCCTTCCCAGACATGAAGGGCTTTTCACCCCGCAACCTCAAATACATGCGCGCCTTTGCCGAAGCGTGGCCGGATGCCGAATTTGTGCAGCAGGCTGTTGCACAATTGCCGTGGGGTCACAATTTGGTGTTGTTAGACAGGCTGCCCAACCCTGAAACTCGCCGCTGGTATGCCGCCAAAGCCATTGAACACAACTGGTCACGCAATGTGCTGGTGATGCAAATTGAAATGCGGTTGCTGGAGCGCACTGGCAAGGCCGTCACCAATTTCGAGGCCAACTTGCCCGCCCCGCAATCGGATTTGGCGCGGGAATCATTGAAAGACCCGTACCGGCTGGATTTCTTGGGGCTGGGCAATGAGGCGCAAGAGCGCGAAATTGAAGATGCCTTGGTGAAGCATGTCACCGACTTTCTGCTGGAGCTGGGTGCGGGCTTTGCGTTTGTGGGGCGACAAGTGCTGCTGGATGTGGGCGGCGATGAGTTTTTCATTGACCTGTTGTTCTACCACCTCAAATTGCGCTGCTATGTGGTAATTGAACTCAAGGCAGGCAAATTCAAACCGGAACATCTGGGGCAGTTGGGTTTCTATCTCACGGCCGTGGATGAGCAGATCAAACACCCGCAAGATAACCCGACCATCGGCCTGCTGCTGTGCAAAAACCAGAACCAAGTGGTGGCGGAATATGCCTTGCGCAATAACGCACAACCGATAGGCGTGGCGGAATACCAGTTGGTGGAATCCCTGCCTGCTGAATTGCAAACCAGCTTGCCGAGTATTGAGCAGATAGAACGCGAGCTGGCGGGTGGCAGCGATACGCCGGACAAAGAACCATGACCGTTTGGGACAAAATTGCGGGACTTGCGAAGGATGTGCTTGGCGACGCTGCGCCTACCCCGCAGCATTTTCCGGCGCTGGAAAATGCGATCATCCCCGAACAGGGGCAACGGCAAGACAAGACCTTCACTTCTTATCAGCCGCCACTGGAAGGCATAGAGGTTCTGCCGGAATACGATTTTATTTTGCAGGCATTGCAAGCGGGCTGCCCGTCTATTTTTGTCACGGGTAAAGCGGGTACGGGTAAATCCACCCTGATCCAGTGGCTGTGCCAGCAGTTACAGGGCTGTGCCGTGGTGGCGCCCACAGCCGTTGCTGCCGTCAATGCACACGGCGATACCATCCATTCTTTTTTTGGGTTGCCTCCCAGTCATATCGACCCAGATGGCAATTTCATTGTTCAAGAAAAGAAACGGATGGTGCTGGAGAATGTTCGTTATCTGATCGTGGATGAAGTCTCCATGGTGTTGCCCAATATCGTGGATGCCATGAGCACTATCCTGAAAAAAGTGCGCCGCAATAACATACCTTTTGGCGGTGTCCCCACTATTTTTATTGGTGATTTGCTACAGCTTCCACCAGTAGTGGATAGCGAGGAGCTGGCAGTATTTTTCACCCATCGTTACAAAACACCTTATTTTTTTTCAGCCGATATATTTCAAGATCAACAGGTCATCCCTGTGCATCTCACCAAGGTGCGCCGACAATCGGATGCCGAATTTATTGCGGCGCTGAACCATATCCGTTTACAGGATGATGATTGTCGGGATGCGGTAGCACTGCTCAACCGCAGTTGTTTCCGCGATAAGCTGAAAGATGCGCCCAAAGGGATTTATTTAGTGCCAACCAATGCGGCAGCGAAAACCATCAACACGCGGGAGTTGGATGCGTTACCCGGTGAGCTGCATTTGTATGAGGCAAAAATAACGGGTGAAATTCCCGTCAATAAATGGAAATTGCCGGTGTCTGATCGCCTTGAATTAAAAGTGGGTGCGCAGGTTATTTTTCTGAAAAATAACAAACCGCACTGGATCAATGGTGACACCGGCGAAGTGGTGGGACTGGAGGCTGACCATATCCGCGTAAAAATACACAAAGGCGACAATGTGGTGGTGGTGGGCAAGGAGACTTGGCACAAACTCAAATACACCTACAACCATGCGCTCAAGAAAATTGAACAAGAACCGGTTGGTACTTTTGAGCAGTTTCCACTGGCATTGGGTTGGGCTATTACCATCCATAAATCGCAAGGTTTGACGCTGGAGCATTTAACGCTGGATTTGGGTGGCGGCGCTTTTGCGAGTGGCCAGCTTTATGTGGCGCTGTCCCGCGCTAAGTCGCTAGCAGGCATTACGCTGGTGAAGCCAATAGCCATGAAAGATGTGAAAGCGGATCCGGTGGTGTTGGAGTTTTATCGGTTGATGGGGCTGAATGATGCGGACAAGCCAAGTTCTTCAGGTATTGACTCATGAATTACCCTGAGTGGGCGCCAAAACTCTTAATTGATTGGCACAAGAAAATAATAAGCTCTGATGAAGGTTCTGGTGGGCGTGATCCTGAATCCATTGTTGCAAAAATGGTGAAAAATCACGAATTAAAAATATCTGATGAAAACATTGAAAATGTTCGTCGGCAACTTTATCGGAGTATGTTGCCTGGCATAATGCCGAAGGATGATGAAATATCCATGCTAGAAAAATTGATCACTGACAAAAACATGAAAAGTGTTTGGAGTTCATTATCAAAACGATACAAAGATGAAGATCAAGAGCAGAGAAATTTTTACTTTGCTTGTCAGCGTGGTATTACAGGATGGCGCGGAGATCAAAAACAAACTGGGGTAGAAAAAAGGGAGTTTTACCAAGAGATATACGATACGGTTGCCAACCTACAATCACTGATGCAAAAGGCAAGTGCATTTGACAATCTGTCGATTTGTGAGCTAATTCAAGATGAATCTATCGAGTGGGTGAGAGAGACGCTTGAAATGCCGGATATTTATTCGGCAGGTAAAAAAATGGAAGTTAATTATGTGCGTTTCTGTCTCTCGGAAGTTTTACCATCTGTAGATGATTGCATGGCGGAAATTGCCCGTATTGCCAAAAAAAATCGCGATGATCCTGTTTTGATAAAAAAACCAAATTCACAAAATGCTGGCGCGCATTACTTTATAAACATTCTGTCACATTATTGCAGTAGTGTTTATGGTCAGCCACTTCATCAAGTTGTAGCCATAACTACATCGGTTATTTTTGGTCTTGAAAACTGCGATGAGGCTTATGTTAGAAAGATTGTAAAAGGGTAAAAGCAAGGAGGTTTTTTCTGGATTTTTCAGAAAATCTTCCCCGGCGGGTTTTTTGATATTTCCTGCATTTTCTTCCTCTTTGTGGGGCATTTTGATCTGATCCAATGGCGGCATGTTCAATCGCATCAGGGGGATGCAAACATGCCTAAAGTCATCTACCGGCTTCCTGCCGTCAAAACCGAATCTGGTCTTTCTCGTTCCACGCTGTACCTGCGCATTGCACAGGGCTTGTGGACTAAACCCATTTCTTTGGGCGGTCGCACCGTAGGTTGGCCAGCCTGTGAAGTGGCGGCACTCAACGCTGCGCGCATTGCCGGCCAGCCGGATGAGGCCATCCGCGTACTGGTGCAAAAGCTGGAAGCCGCACGCAAGGCGGTGGCGTGATGAAACCGATGCCCGCTGCACAGTCGCGTTTTAATCGTCAGCATCTGCCGCAACCGGCCGACTATTTCAAAAATCAGGGTGTGGCGTTCAAGGGGGGTGGTGAATGGAAAGATGCCATTTGCCCTTTTCATAACGATACAAAACCTAGCTTGCGCTTGCGGCTAGATACCGGCGCTTTCCGCTGCATGGTATGCGGAGCGCATGGTGGCGATGTGCTGGCATTTCATCGGCTGAAAACTGGGCTGGGCTTTATTGATGCAGCCAAGGCATTGGGCGCATGGGGGGCTGGGCTATGAATACGCTTGAATCACCGGAACAGGCAGCACAGCGGTTGGCGGCTAAGAAGGTTCGTGATGAAGGTTACACCTTGCAGGCGCTGCACACCTATACCGCTGCTGATGGCTCGCCACTGTATTGGCGTATTCGCCTGAAAAATATGACAACAGGTGAAAAATGGTTGCGCCCCTTGTCATTGGTGGATGAGAAATACAGTTTGAAAGAGCCGGTTTTTGATGAAGGAAAACCGCTGTACCGGCTGTATGAATTGGCATTGCGCCCTACCGAGCCAGTGTGGTTGGTGGAGGGTGAGTGGTGTGCTGATGGCTTGGCCAAGCTGGGTGTGTTGGTTACCACCAGCGGGGCAGCCAATTCAGTGAGCAAAGCACATTGGCAGCCGCTGGCTGGTCGCACGGTTTGGATATGGCCAGACAATGATGAAGCCGGTGCAGGTTACGCCAAGGCAGCGAAGGCTTTGCTGCAAGGCTTGGGTTGCGCGGTATTTGTGGTGGATGTGGCGGCATTGGGGTTGCCCAGCAAGGGCGATGCAATGGATTGGCTGGAAACTCGCGTGGAAACTTGCTTGGAAACCACGGCAATGGATATTTTTGCGCTGCCTGTGGTGGTGGCAGAAACAACAGCGGAATCGGCTTCTGCTGGTGACGAAAAAGAAAAGGTGAGCCAAGCATCACAACTGGTGACATTTGTGGAGGCGCATGCCGAGCTGTTCCACGATCAGAATGGCGATGTGTACGCGCATGAAAAAAACAGCCGCACAACTTGGCGCATTGAAAGCCGTGCGTTCAAGGATTGGCTGCAAGCAATGTTCTTTGGCGCAACGGGAAAATCCGTGCGCGACCAATCGTTTCGTGAAGCGTTATCCACCATGGCGGGGCGTGGCCGCATTCAAGGTGAATGCCGTGATGTGTATGTGCGCGTGGCTATGTTGGATGACTGCTACTTTCTGGATTTAGGTGAGAAAAGCAAAGCCAGTATTGTCAAAATCCGTGCGGGAAATTGGGAAGTCATCAGTGATGCGCCGGTGATGTTTCTTCGCCCAGAATCGCAGCGAGCATTGCCCATGCCAGAATCTGGCGGTGATCTTTCCTTGCTGTGGCAAGCGGTAAACATTCCAAAAGATTGCCAAGTATTGGTGGTGGCGTGGCTGTGTGAATGCTTGCGACTTGATACGCCATTTCCGGTATTGGAACTGATAGGTGAACAGGGCAGTGCAAAAAGCACCACGCAAACCGCTTTGCGAAAATTGATAGACCCCAATGCCTGTGATTTGCGCGCCGCACCCAAAACTGTGGAAGATGTTTATGTGAGCGCCGGCGTAAATTGGTTGGTGAGTTACGAAAACATTTCACATTTATCAGCACCTATGCAGGATGCTTTTTGCGTGCTGGCCACTGGCGGTGGGCATGCCAAGCGCAAACTGTATTCGGATGCGGATGAAACGGTGATCACCGTCAAACGCCCCGTTGTTACGAATGGAATCAGTGTGGCGATCACCGCACAGGATTTGGTGGACAGGGCAATCACTATTGATACGCCCACCATCACCGAGCGCATGGAAATGCCAGATTTATGGCGCGATTTTGAGCAGCATCACGGCAAGATATTGGGCGCGTTGCTGGATGTGATGGCTAGCGCATTGCAATACCTGCCGGAAACACATTTACCAAAAGTGGATAGGCCGCGCTTGGCAGAATTTGCTCGGTTTGGTATGGCGGTAGCAAAAGCCATGCACCAACCGCCAGAGCTGTTTATGCGGCAATTTTCCGCACGGCGACAAGAATCTATAGCGCGCACCATTGATGCCAGCCCAGTGGCCACTGCCGTGGTGGAGTGGTTTGATAAAAATCCTGATGGCAGAACGATAACTGTAAAAGAGTGGATGAACGCACTGGATTATTTCAAACCACCTTATTCAGACGCTTGGCCAAAAACACCAAAAGGACTGGGTGACGCATTGCGCCGTGCCGCACCATCACTTCGCCAAATGGGTATCGAATGTAGAGCCTTGCCAAAACTAGGCGGTGTTATCCGCTGGGAGATCAAGCCGCGAGATAAATCATCAGCGGCAAGTCCTGTAAGTCCTGCAAGTCTTGATGCTGGCGAATCCAGTCAGGACATCAGGACATTCAAGACTTCTGCGCCAGCATTTTCTTCCGCATCTTTACGCTAGTCGTCAATTCATTGAGGTATTCAATATGGCCGTTAAATCCAAAAAATTAGAAAAGAACAATTCAGAAGGGAAAGAAAATAGAAATCTTACGCCGGCGGAAATGTCCACAAGCTCTAGTGTGAATGCAGCAGCGGTTATGGAGCAATACGGAAAAATTTATGCTGAACAAAATTTGCAAGAGCTAGTTAATAGTTTGCGTAAAAGTATGGGTGAGCTAAAAAACAATAATCTTGCTCACTGTGAAAATATGTTGTTTGCACAAGCGCATGCTTTGCAATCTATATTCACCAATTTTTCACGGCGAGCTATCAGCCAAGAGTACATGAAACACCTTGATACCTATTTGCGCATAGCGTTGAAAGCACAGAATCAGTGCCGAATGACATTGGAAACGCTGGCCACTATCAAAAATCCGCCTGTGGTTTACGCCAAGCAAGCCAACATCGCCCATGGCCACCAGCAAGTGAATAACGGTACTGCTACCGCCTCGCACGCGGAAAAAAATCAAACTTCGCCAAACGAACTATTGGAGGCAGATACAAATGAAAAGCAATGGTTGGACACCGGAACGGCGAGCAAAGCAGGCAGAGCTGATCAGGCAATGGCAACCGTGGACAAAAGCCACCGGCGCAAAAACGGCTGAAGGCAAAGCGCGATCGAGTCGCAATGCTTTCAAAGGTGGCCACAGACCAGCGTTACGGGAAACCATCAGGCAGTTGAATGCGTTGCTACGGGAGCAGGGCGAGTGTTTGGATGATTGGCTGGTTAAATAGACAGTGCGTATTTTTTCGTAAGCCGCCCCAAGGTTTTACTTTCTAGGTATACTCGTGACACAGAGCAGCATTAGGCCGGAACCTAATGTTGCTTTTTTCGTCTATGTTTTAAGGGTTTTTTGAGGTCTATATAAAATGAAACCAGTGAATTTGATCCTCAGGGGCTATGCAAGACGCGAAGAAAGCGGTCTTTGGTATGCCGTTTGTCTGGATTTTTGTCTGGCCTCTCAGGGAAATAGCCTTGAAGAAACAATGGAAAATTTACACTTGCAGATAAAGGAATATGTGTATGACGCAGTAAGTGGTCAAGATAAGGAGCACATTGAATATCTGCTTAATCGTTCAGCACCGTTGTCTCAGTGGGCGACTTATTATGGTTTGCTTGCTCTCGATAAGCTGCATGTTATGAAAAATGGTTTTGTGAAACTTTTTTCAGTACCGTTGCCGTTGCCGTTGCCATTGGCTGCACCGCTATCTCATAGCTAAGTGAGCGGTAAATATCCGCCCTTATCCTATAGGGATGTAGTAATAGGATTAAAAGCATTAGGGTTTACTCAGAGGCCACAGAAAGGAACTTCCCATGAGCAGTGGGAGGCCGGTGATCCATTTAGAAAGGTTACGGTGAGTAAACACCACGAACCTTTTCACAGAGAACTTCTCAACTCCATGATTAAGCAAGCTGGTGTTTCAAAAAAAAGAATTTTATAAGGCGTGTGGGCACTGAGTCCCAAATTAACAAGGCTGTTGTGGTTGTATAATGCAGTAACTTTTACAGTAACTCATTTTTTTGAAATTTAAAAATCTAGTATTTACAATGAGTTATGTGTGCTGTTCGAGGGAGCTTACCCCACCATTTCGAGATCCACGGTAGTCCAAGAAAGTCCTGAAACCCGCGTAATTGCGGGTTTTTTTATGCCTAAATAGTCCGTAGTCGTCCGCCTGAAATCGGGGGCATCCAGTGTGTAATGAGGGCGTAGACGCGAGCATCAGCAGGGGCTGAAGAAATCTAATTAACAATAGCGAAGCACTCAACCCGTAGCCGCCAATGGCTGCACATGATGTTCGGGGCGATTGACCGATAGATCATGAGCGGATTGCAGATTGAGCCATAACTCCGGTGTCGTGCGGAAAGCATCGGACAGCAGCCAAGCGGTTTCCGGCGTGATGCCGCGCTTTCCGCGCACGATTTCATTCACGCGCTGAACAGAAATGCCGATATGCGCAGCCAGTCCTGTTTGAGTAATGCCCATTGGTTCGAGAAATTCTTTCTGCAGAATTTTGCCTGGATGAGTAGCTGTCCTGTTACTGGGAATCATGGCATACCTCCGTCAGTGGTAATCAACAATCTGCACATCGTGGGCGCTATTGCCAGTCCAACGAAAAATGATGCGCCATTGGGCATTGATGCGAATGCTGTGAAAACCCTTCAAATCACCGCGTAAAGGCTCCAGTCGGTTGCCGGGCGGTGAGAGCAGATCTTCCAGCGCCTGCGCTGCATTCAGCAAATCGAGCTTGTGCAGCGCCGTTTCATGGATCTGGTTGGGCAGTTGGCGACTGTAACGGCTTGAAATGCCGTGAAACAGCTCTTCAGTAGCCCTGTCGCCGAAGGATGCAATCATACGATTAAATTAACGGATACACAGCATCCATGTAAATGATTTCTAATCTTCTTTTTTTTCTGCCGCTGTCACTTGTTGCCAGGGTTTTTTTATGCCTACTGCTTGCGTTGCAGCAGCCGCTTAATCAGATTCAGCGCAAACATCCACAGCACGCTCAAGCCGCACCACATCACAATTTCAAACGGCCATAGGTTGTGCGAAGTGGGGTCGCGTACGGTGTCGATAATAATGCGCAGCACCACAAATGCACCTCCCGCGCAGGGCAGCGCAGCAGCAAGCCGCCAGCAACCCCGCCAGCGCCATACGCCCCACAAAGGCCAAGCGAGACCTAGCAGGCCGAATGCGTACATGGTGAGCATAAAGCCGTTGAACAGAACGAGGCCACCTGCGCTGCCAGTCGGTGCAGTCTCCATCGACGTCACCTGCGTATTCGCCAGCGCCAAATACGGCAACAGCAGGAAACAGGTGGGAACAAATAAACGCGAGAGTAGTCGCATAGTCACATCCTTCTTGTGGTTGTATTGGCGTTTGCTTGAAACCGTTTTTTAATGGTAAAACATCCGCAATTCAATAGAGGTAGCTGCTATGTTCGTTCGTCCTGCTAATCGTTGGCAAGCTTTTGGCATCCATGCTCTTGTCAGCCTGTTTTTGTTTTTGGTGCTGGCATCCATTATTTGCTTTTGGTGGTATCCAGGTTTTTTGTTTTTACACGATGGTGGCATTGATGGCATGAAGTTGATTGCAGGCGTCGATTTTTTTATTGGCCCCGTATTGACGTTGTGTGTTTATAAGATCGGTAAAAAAGGCATGGTATTTGATATGGTGTGTATTGCTTTATTTCAGCTGCTATGTTTAAGCGGCGGGATGTGGAGTGTATGGAAAACACGACCTATAGCAGTCGTTTTTGCTGCGGGGTCTTTCGTTACAGTGAATAGCTATGGATATGCATCGCAAAAAATTGATATTTCGCAACAACCATTGTTAAACACAAATTGGCCTGTCTGGTTGGGAGTAAAACTGCCGCAGGGAGATGAAGAGTCGATTAAAAACCTATGGGTCATGGCTGGAACAGGTGTTGAATTTAATGTGGAAAATTATGTGCCTTATGGCGATATGCATGATGAATTGAAGAGGAAAGGGTTGAGGGTTGAAGACTTAAAGAAGGCTAGTGAAGATATGAAAAAGATTTCTCAAAAAAATAAAAATGTTCTATTTTTTTTGGTAAAAACAAGCGAAGAGTCGGATGCGTATCTGGCAGTTGATGTAGAGACTGGAAAGGAACTTGGTTTTTTTAAAAGATAATTATTGGGTGTGAGGCTTAACAAGTGCCAAATATTTCTGATGTAGTGCCTCTACTTGCATATGTAGATGGGCTAGGCCGCCATCATTGACAATCACATCATCGGCCTTGGCGAGCCGCTGCTCGCGCGATGCCTGTGCTGCCATAATAGCTTTCACTTGCGCGGCGGAATTGTTGTCACGCGCTGTGGCGCGAGCGAGCTGAAACGCTTCCGGCGCATCAATCACTAAAGTGCGCTGACAAATTGCCTGCTGACCTGTTTCAATGAGCAGTGGTGATTCCAAAATAGCGTAAGAGCTGGGTGCAGACTGCAACTGCGACCACATTTCTTCAAAAATCAGCGGATGCAGCAGAGCTTCTAGCCATTTGCGCTCTGCTTCATCAGCAAAAATTTTTTGGCGCAATGCAGCGCGATCCAATGTGCCGTCTGCTTGAAGAATTTCAGAACCAAAATGTTCGACGATGGTTTTGAGAACAGGTTTATTGGGTTCAACCACAATGCGCGCACACACATCAGCATCCACTACCGTGATGCCGAGCGATCTGAAGCAGTCCGCAGCTGCCGATTTGCCGCTGCCAATACCGCCAGTGAGCCCAACAATAAATGTCACAGCGACATGCCGCTGAATTGCCAGTACCAGCGGGTAATATCACTGCCCCAGAGCAGACTGATCCAGCCAGCGGTGGCGAGATAGGGGCCAAAGGGAATGGGGATTTGCCGATCGCGCCCGCGAAAAATCATCATCGCAATGCCAAACACTGCACCGGTGCAGGCCGACAACAAAATGATTTGTGGCAGTGCTTGCCAGCCCATCCACGCGCCGAGTGCGGCCAGCAATTTGAAATCGCCGTAGCCCATGCCCTCTTTGCCCGTGGCAAACTTGAACAGCCAGTACACCGTCCACAGCGACAAATACCCCGCAGCGGCACCGATAACGGCGGATTCAAGAGACACAAACACATTGCCGAGAGATAACAGCAAGCCTGCCCACAACAGCGGCAGCGTGATGTCGTCGGGCAGTAGTTGCGTGTCGAAATCAATAACGGCCAGTGTCAGCAGCGTCCAAGTGAACACCAGCGCAGCCGCGCACTGCCAAGTGGCACCAAAATGCCAAGCCACCGCTGCACTTAACAAGCCGCAGGCTGCTTCGACCACAGGATAGCGCGCCGAAATTTTTGTCTGGCAACCGGAACAGCGACCTTTCAAGAATAGATAGCTGATGAGAGGGATGTTTTCCCATGCGCGAATCACATGCCCGCACTGCGGGCAGCGTGACGGTGGGAAAGCAAGGTTCAGCGGTTCTTCTTCTGCGGCAGGTGTGCCAGAAATTTCTGCGCACTGCGCACGCCATTCACGCTCCATCATGCGCGGCAAGCGCAGGCACACCACATTGAGAAAACTGCCGATTGCACAGCCGAGCAGTGCAATCAGCGCGGTGAGAACGAAGGAATTCCCAGCGGCAAAGTTGGCGGCTTCCACGTCAAACAACGGAGCCGAGCTGGAAGATAGGCATGTACATGGCCACCATCAAGCCGCCAACCAGAATACCTAGCACCGACATAATCATCGGCTCCAGCAGGGCAGTCAGGTTATCGACCTTGCTGTCCACTTCAGCTTCGTAATGCGTAGCTACTTTCTCAAGCATGGTATCCAGCGCGCCGGATTCTTCGCCGATGGCACACATCTGAATTAGCAAGGTAGGGAATACGCCAGCAGAGCGAAAAGCGACGTTGATCATGGTGCCGCCCGTTACCTCGTCTCGTACACGTTTTACGGCATCGCGATAGACGGCGTTACCGGCCGCGCCGGAAACGGAGTCCAGAGCTTCCACGAGCGGCACACCGGCAGAGAAAGTGGTTGATAGCGTGCGCGCAATACGGGCAATGACTGCTTCATTAACTATGGCACCAACAACAGGAACTTTTAGTGTGATTCTGTCGACGTTATCCGCAAACTGTTTACTATTTTGCTTGGCTTTCGAGAAAGAAAATCCAGCAGCGATAGCAATAGCCAAAATAGGCAACCAATAAGCTTGTGCTAATTGAGATAAGTGAAGAACAAAAAGTGTAAAGGCAGGTAAGTTTGCACCAAATGAACCAAAGGTCTCGGCAAATACTGGCACTACCTTAACCAACAAAATACCTGTAACAATTAAAGCAACAGCCAAAACAGCGATAGGGTATGTCAGTGCTTTTTTGATTTTCTTTTTCAGCGCTTCGGTTTTTTCTTTATAAGTGGCTACGCGGTCTAGCATGGTTTCTAAGGTGCCAGATTGCTCGCCCGATTCCACTAAGCTACAAAACAGTTCGTCAAAAAATTTAGGAAACTTTCTTAGTGCACCACCAAAACTACCACCGCCAGACACTTCGTCTCTGATGCTAAGTACCATTTTCTTCATACTGGGGTTTTCCAGCCCATCTGCTACTAGCTCAAACGATTGCACCAGTGGTACGCCTGCTTTCATCATGGTGGCTAATTGGCGTGTAAAAACTGCGATATCGGCCGGTTGAATGGCTTTGCCCGCACCGCCAAACAGCGGCTTGGGTTTTTTCTTGATTTTGGGGTTGCTGTAGCCCAGTTTGCGAATTTGCGCTTTGGCATCGGTCAGTGTTTGTGCTTTCACTTCGCCGCGCACCATTTGCCCTTTGGGGTTTTTGAATTCCCACAGGAAAATATCGGGTTCTTTGACTTTGGGTTTTTTCACAGCGGGTTTGGCTGCGGGTTTTTTTGTTGTCGTTGCTGTGGCCATGTTTTTTAATCCTTGGTAACACGGTTAATTTCTTCGAGGCTGGTTAAACCCCATGCACATTTGCGCAAGCCGGAGCGGCGCAAATCAAAAAAGCCTTCTTCTTTGGCGGCTTGGGCAATCTGTAAAGAATTGCCTTCTTCCATAATAATTTGCGAGATTTTGGGTGTGATGCGCACCACTTCATAAACGCCCACGCGCCCTTTATAACCGCCGTTGCACAATTCACAACCCACGGGTTTGAACACCGTCACTTCGCTGCGTTCTAGGCCGCAATCAAACAAGCCTTCTTCTTCCAGTACCGATTCTGGAATATCGGTGGCGGGTTGCTTGCAAGCTGGGCACAAACGGCGCGCCAAACGCTGTGCGATGATCAAATTGACGGAGGTGGCCAAGTTGAATGATGGCACACCCATATTGAGCATGCGCGTCAAAGTTTCCGGCGCCGAGTTGGTGTGCAGTGTGCTCATTACCATGTGCCCCGTTTGCGCGGCTTTGATGGCAATACTGGCGGTATCCAAATCTCGAATCTCACCCACCATGATGATGTCTGGATCTTGCCGCAAGAAAGCGCGCAGTGCTTCTGAAAAGCCGAGGCCAATTTTGGTATTCACGTTAACTTGGTTGATACCTTCCAAGTTAATTTCTACGGGGTCTTCTGCCGTAGAAATATTGCGCTCTTCGGTGTTGAGAATGTTCAAGCCGGTGTACAGCGAAACCGTTTTGCCGGAACCGGTAGGCCCTGTCACCAGAATCATGCCCTGCGGCTGCATCAGCGCCTTCATGTACATTTCTTTCTGGTAATCCTCGTAACCGAGTGCGTCGATACCCATTTGCGCACTGGTTGGATCAAGAATCCGCATAACCACTTTTTCACCCCACAAGGTAGGCAGGGTGTTGACGCGGAAGTCGATCGCTTTCGTTTTCGACAGCTTCATTTTGATCCGGCCGTCTTGCGGCACGCGGCGCTCGGAGATGTCCATTTTGGACATAACTTTCAAACGCGCGGAAAGTTTTGGGCCGAGTGCGAGTGGCGGGCGCGCCACTTCGTGCAATACGCCGTCGGTGCGGAAGCGGATGCGATAGGCTTTTTCGTAAGGCTCAAAGTGCAAATCCGAAGAGCCGCCCTTGATGGCATCCAGCAAAATTTTATTCACAAAGCGCACAATCGGCGCGTCATCCACGCCCGATTCGCCGCTATCGCCTTTCGGCGCGTCTTCGTCTACCGCTTCGACATCAAGATCGAAGTCTTCGTCCAAACCTTTGAAGGCTTCGTTGGCGTCTTCTTCGGTATCGGTGAGGAATTTTTCAATGGCTTTGGCGAGCTGATCTTGCTGCACCAACACGGCCTCTGTAGTGAGGCCCGTTTGAAATTTCACTTCATCCAACGCGCGCAAGTCGGCTGGATCGGTCATGCCTAAAAATAGGCGATTACCGCGCTTAAACAGCGGTAAAACATGGTGTTTGCTGAGCAGTTCACGCTTCACCACATCTTTGGGCATTTGCGCGGTGTTGTGGCTGCTGATGTCATACAGCGGCACGCCAAACTCTTCCATTGCCGCTAGGGCAATAGGGCGCGCGGCAGCCACTTTGTTTTCCACCAGCCATTGCGTCAAGGGTATTTTGGCTTTGCGCGATTCCAGCAGCGCCGTTTGTGCCTGCTCCATATTGATGAGGCCATCGTTGACGAGGCGTCTGGCAAGACCGTTGACTGAAACTGTATTCATGGGTGCGCTGTGGTGAGTGGTGGGTTTGTAGCAGAAACGCCCTGAGTCTATCGGCAAAGTATTACCGGCGCAATAATTCAGATTTTACAATGTGATAGCGGTCGCAGTTGAAGTGAAATCACGCTAGCACGTGGTGGCGTGGTCGCGGCAAGGTGCCGCTCCTACAACAACACCTAAAGCGACAACAACTGACCATTTTGGTCACTCGTGGCTGTGCAAATGGGTGAGTCGTAGCGTGCTACTTCGTGTAACTGCTTGAATTTTAATAGAGTTGCCAAAGTTGGCACGGCATTTGTATTCTAATACGCAGAGGCAGCAGCTTATCGATTGATCGAATGGCTACCGTTTCCGTCCCGCTGGGGCAATGACATTAAACTTTTTGAGGTAACTACCATGAAAAAGCAACTGCAAAAAGGCTTTACCCTGATCGAATTGATGATCGTCGTAGCGATTATCGGTATTTTGGCTGCCGTCGCGCTGCCTGCGTACCAAGACTACACCGTGCGTTCACGCGTTTCTGAAGCCATGCTGTTCGCTGATGCGGCTAAAGTAACAGTTTCTGAAAACGCTGCCAATGGTCAGCCATTTGCCTCAGGTTGGACAGCTCCTGCAACCACTGACAACGTTACCAGTGTTGCGATTGCTAATGATGGACAAATTACTGTTACTACTTCAGCAAAAGCAGGTAACGGAACGGTAATTTTTGCACCACAACCAGCATTGGTTGCCGGTACTATCCCAACTGATCGTACTGATTGGACTTGTACTGGTGGTACATTGGTTGCTAAATACCGTCCATCCAAGTGCCGTTAATACTTGAGGCAAAGAAGAGAATAAAAGAGGGGGCTTCGGCTCCCTTTTTTTATATTAAAAAAGTGCACCAATAATTTTGGGGTAATACACAGAATTTCGTTTGCACGGCATTTTTTTGGTGGACAAAAAAATTATGGAAAAAAAAGAGCTAATCATAGGTGCTCTCTTTATTGCGGTGGCTTTGCTGGGTGTTTATTGGCAGGTGTCGTTTTTTGGGTTTGTTTGGGATGATGCCTCGTTGCTGTTGGAGGGAGGGCGTTATCGAGGCGAGGGGGTGTTGGCATCAATCTGGAGTAACTTCCCCGTTTCTGAAAACTATTTTCGACCCTTGGTGGTAGCAGCGTTTGTTGTGGATATGTGGTTGTTTGGTAACGCGCCAACACCCATGCATTGGCATAACTTGGCGTTTCATATTAGTAGTACGTTCTTGGTTGGCTGTTTGGTCGTGCAGTTTTTACGGCAATTTAATAAGTTGGAATATAGAGCGTATCCTCTGTTGGCAGCTTTGTTGTATGGGCTACACCCGATGCTAGTGGAGCCAGTGGCTTGGATATCTGGTCGCTTTGATACCTACGTTACATTTTGGTTGCTATTGTTGATCAACTTGGATTTATGGCTTTCTCGGTTATTTTTCCGGTGGATATCTGCCTTTATTCTTTTTTTATTAGCTGCGCTGAGTAAAGAAATGGCGGTGGCATTTCCTGTTGTGTATTTACTCATTCGCATGGCTTGGCTTAAAGATCAAGGAACGTGGCGTGTGCGTTGGCAGCAGTTGCATTTGGATGGTGTGGCAACGGTAATGAGCGGCATTGTGCTGGCAGGCGTGGTATATCTGGGTTTACGATATTCGGCGCTAGGGTATTTGCAGCAGCCATTTGATGCACAAGTGATAGAGAATCATTTTGGAAATTCTTTACAGCATTTGCTGTTGGTAGGGAAAACAGCAGGGACATATTTATTGTATGGTGTGGCTGGAGCTGCATTTACTAGCCCGGTACATTACGAAGTATTCCCCGTCAATGTGTTAGATAAAGCGGCATGGGTAAGTCTGACGTCTATTTTGATATTTATTGGCGGTAGCTTTGTTTTGATATGGCGCGGTAATCGTTTGGGTTATGTTGTACCTGTCTTTTTGTCGGCATTGCTGCCTGTATTAAATATTGTATTTTGGCCTAATGCAGAAGACTTGGTGCAAGAGCGTTTTTTGAGTTTCCCTTTAGCGGTAACCATCCCATTGTTAGTTGTTGGATTGCATGGCTGTTTTCTTCAGCAAGAGCAAAAGGCAGAAAAAAAACGGTATCGTTTGCTGGAGTTGATTCTTGGTTTATTTGTGCTCGTTAATGGTGCTATTACAGCTGTGGTTATCCCAATATGGAAAAACCATCTTTCATTGTGGACTTGGGCGGTGCATCGCGCTCCACTGTCCTCATCCGCTAATGCAAATTTGGCTGTAGCTCTTCGGT
The DNA here is from genome assembly GCA_046347205.1 of Pseudomonadales bacterium. Taxonomy (GTDB): domain Bacteria; phylum Pseudomonadota; class Gammaproteobacteria; order Pseudomonadales; family UBA7239; genus UBA7239. The sequence continues at coordinate 199,960 of JAXMGN010000003.1, read as the reverse complement.
TGCATGGTGATTTTGCTAATGCTAAAAAACGTGCAGAAGAAGCCAACCGGTTATCTCCGGTTACGCGTCTAGGGGATTATACATTGGCCGCAATTGCTGTGAATGAAAAGCAATATCAGGATGCTATGTATATTGTTGATTCCCACATTAAGAATTTGCCTATTGGGCAGGAGGGTCAGTTATCTGAGTTTTTGTACATCAAAGCAACAGCTTTGCATGAGTTGCATAGAAATGATGAAGCGGAAGGTATTTTGAGCGATATCCTTGAACATTCTCCTGATGATTATCTGTCTGCGATGCTGCTTGGAATAATTCTTAATGAGAAAGGTGAGACAAAACGAGCTAATGCTTGCTGGGTAGTGGCGTTGAAAAAAATGCCAGAGAAGGAAGCTCAAAAACTCTTTAGTGATGGGGAGCTTCATATTGGCGATATGGAAAAGCAAGCCAAGGGGCAGCATTGTTTACTTTGAGTAAACAATAAACAGAGTGATAGCAGGATCCAGCAAGAGAATTTATTTGAGGATGCTAGATGAGAGACTTTGAGCGTTCACATGGCTCTTGGCACCAACTCGACCAACAAGCCGTCTACGACAACCCGTGGATTACGGTAACGCATGAAAACGTGCTCACGCCTGCCGGTACACAAGGTATTTATGGCGTGGTGCATTTCAAAAGCCGTGCGGTGGGTGTGGTGCCGTTGGATGAGCGCGGCAATGTGTGGCTGGTGAAACAGTTTCGTTACACGCTGAATCAATACAGTATTGAAATTCCCGAAGGCGGTTCGCCGCCGGAGGAAGATATGCTTGCCACCGCGCAGCGCGAATTGAAAGAAGAAACAGGATTGACCGCTGCCCGATGGGAGCACTTGCTTGATCTGCATACCTCCAATTCCGTCACCGATGAAAGCGGCGCCATTTTTCTGGCGCGTGACTTGGAGCGAGGTGAGATGGCATTGGAGGCAACGGAAGACATCGAAGTGCTGTGCGTGCCGTTAGTAGAAGCGATTGATTGGATTTTCACAGGAAAAATCACTGACTCTTTAACTGTAGCGGGGTTGCTGGCAACAGATCATATGCTGTCTGTCGATTTAGAACATAGCAAAGGTGTTTAAATTAGCTCAGTACATTGTTCAGTGTGGTCACTATGTAAGCTTGTTGTTCTTTTGATAAGCCTACCCAGAGGGGTAATCGCACAAGTCTTTCAGCTAGTTGGTCTGTTACAGTTAAACAACCACTTGTTCGACCATAGCGCTTTCCTCCTGGAGACGAATGTAGGGGGATATAGTGAAACAAGGGATGAATCCTGTGTTTCTTTAATTCTTGCAGTAAATGTTGGCGACTAATGTCTGGTGCTAAAAGAATATAATACATGTGAGCATTATGTTGGCATTCAGCTGGAATGATGGGGCGGCGGAGCACGCCTTTTTTTTCGAGCGGAGCAAGCATTTCATGGTATCGCTGCCAAATAGCTATTCGCTCGTTGGTGATGCGATCTGCTTCTTCTAGTTGCGCCCAAAGAAAAGCAGCTATTAGCTCACCTGGCAGAAAGGAAGAGCCGACTTCTTGCCATGTATATTTGTCGATTTCACCTCGAAAGAAGCGGCTGCGATCAGTGCCTTTTTCACGTATAACTTCAGCGCGGGCAGCTAGACTTGGATCGTTAACCAGTAGGGCACCGCCTTCGCCTGAAATAAGATTTTTTGTTTCATGGAAACTGTAAGCTCCCAAACTGCCAATGCTGCCTAGTGTGCGTCCTTTATAGGCAGACATGACACCTTGCGCTGCGTCCTCAATAACTTTTAAGTTGTGCGCTTCAGCAGTGGCTAGAATGCTGTCCATTTCACAGGCCACGCCAGCATAGTGGACGGGAACAATAGCTCGCGTGCGAGGTGTTATGGCGGCTTCAATTAAGCACTCATCTAAGTTTAGCGTATCTTCGCGTATGTCTATAAAAACAGGAATTCCACCACGCAATACAAAGGCATTAGCTGTAGAAACGAACGTATACGATGGCAAAATAATCTCATCGCCCTGCTGAATGTCCATCAATAATGCCGCCATCTCAAGTGCTGCAGTACAAGAGTGGGTTAGTAATGCCTTATGACAACCAACGTGCATTTTTAACCATTCATGGCATTGCTTAGTAAAAGGACCGTCACCTGCTAGAATGCCATTGAAGTGTGCTTCTGCAATATAAAAAAGCTCCTTGCCTGTCATATGAGGTCGATTGAAGGGTATTGGGCTGTTCGTCTCTTTCATGGTGCGTGTAATTCTCTATCTAGCCACGTGCGGAAATTATTGTGCCAATCATAATCAATATGATGCCTAGCAATTTTTGAGTTGAAATTGCCTCGCCTAGAAGTTGATTGCTTAGCAGTAAAACAACAGCGAAATTTAGGCTCATAAACGGGTAGGCATGACTCAAATCAAATTTTGTCATGGCTGCCATCCATGTAAATGAGGCTAAGAATGCAGCAACAAAGCCAGAGAAAATCACAGGATCAAAAATCACAAAAAAAAGAAATTTCACTTTGCCAAGAAAATCAATAGGTGCTGGCTCAAGTTTGGCTATACGCCACTTAAAAATTATCTGCCCGAATACTGTAAATGCTATTGTGAAAACAATGTATAGATAATCAAGAAAACGACTCATTTTGCGAATTCCAACAGGTGTTCCAGACCAAACAAAGAGTTAAGCCAGCTAATGCGATTTATTGTATTTGGGTGAGCCTGCTCAATTAATCGCCGCAGAGGGTTTGTCATACTGCCGTTGCGCTGAATAATTACAGCATGGGCATAGCCTGCTTGTAAGGCTCCGATCCCATCTCTCCAGGGGCTGTCACCAATCATGATCAAAGCTTCAGGAGGCAAAGCTAAGCTAGCTGCGGCATCTAAAAAGCCTCTGGAAGCGGGCTTTGGTGACGAGGCTGCATCGGTTAATACAATAGACTGGAAGATTATTTCTTTGGGCAGTCGTTCTATTTTTTGGCGCTGTGATGCTATTGGATTGTCACTCAGAATAGCTATGGGTATTTTTTGTGCTTGAAGTGCTCGAATAAGTGCTAGGGCATCTTGGTGAATAACTATGTTTTGAGGGTGAATCTTTCTCCATAGATCGATTAAAACTTGAGCATAGTCAGCGGGTAGCCCTGATCGAGCCAGGGCAATATCGATGAGCTGGTTCCATGGTCCCTCATCGATTAGTCGCAGAGCCTCCTGTTGAAAATGGTCTATTTGCAGTTTGTTAACCATGGATGAGAGCTCAGTCAACAGCCCCTTCAGTTTCTCCTGCATCCAACTTTTTTGACAGATTAAAGTTTCATCCAAATCAAAAACAACACCGCTAATGTTGTTTGATGGTGTTTGAAAGAAAGTTTCTTTAAGGGTTCTTGTGATGAATCCATGGCAAAGATGGGGGGTGTCTATATGTGGAGTAATTAGGAATTCCACAAGGTTCACGCCGGCAGAGAGCGCGCAAATTGAGGACGTTCCAGGTCTCGGATTGATGTCACTCAGCCAGAGCGTACCGTCGACATCTTCTAGAATTTGGATATTGAAAAGACCATATCCTTGATTTTCTACCAGCCAAAAAGCTACGCGTTTAGCTAAACTTTCTACATGAGGTGCATCTATAACTCTGCTAATTACCGCGAACCCTCCTGATGAGCGAATCCGCTGACGTGCAACTAAAGGAGAAAGTGCTCCATGGTTACCAATCGCAAAGTCAACGGACCACTCTGTAAAGTCGTTTAGCTCTCGTTGCCAAAGATAGTTCGCGATTATTTCATCCTTGTTGGACGTATTTAGCTGCGCGAGTGTGCGTATTTTTAAAATACCCAGTCCGCCCCATCCGTTTTTTGGTTTTCCAATTAATGGGTAAGAAAAATTATGAGAGTATGGATCAACTGCTGGCAGTGTTGGCAGCCCTGCTTCAAGCAAGAAGGATACCGTTTGAACTTTATCACTCAACAGATCAATAAGCTTTATGGGGCTGACAAAAACGCGAACTCCTATATGTTCGAGCTCTGGTCGAAGTTTGGCTAAGGCAGGGAGGTCGTGCATAGTTGTTGGGAATATGGCTTGGGCACTAAAGCAAAGTTTTCGTATTGCTGTTCTAAATGCGGCGTATTCCTTAACAGGAGGTAGCTGATGAAAGGCATCTGCTTCATATCGGTTAAGGCTTTCAGGAATGCTGTCGGCAATAATGACCCGCCAGTCAATAGCATGGAGGCTTCGCAAGACAGGCAGTCCTTGAAATCCTCCTCCACCTACAACGATGGCGGTATTCACTTTTCCTCCCCACATTTTCTCATACACACCTCTGCATAAAGACCGTATGCATAGTCGGGGGCAAGGTCTCCAGAATGAAATAGTGTGTCCCAAGTGTTATCCGGCAAATTGAGCAGGTTCATTTGATGTGTTGAGAAGGGCTTTAGCATCAGCCCCTTTTCGTGAGCAACAAGAAGACCTAGCTGATGGAACAAATTTGAAAATGAGTGACGGTCAAAATAGCGTCTATGTCCGAGTTTAATATCCCATTCGTTAAGAGCGTATAAGTCATTTAGTAAACCTGCTCGTGCGCCAAGCACTCTATGCATAGAAAGAGCATTGGGCACTGCAGCACAAATAATGCCGTTGGGTTTTAGAAGCTTAGAGAAACGACTGACAATCATTGCCGGATCTTTTACGTGCTCCAGAATAAAACCCATTTCAATAACATCAAAACGCAGCGCTGTTTCGTATGTTTCAAAAAAATCATGTATTAGGTTAAATGTATAAGGAGTGTTGTGATCTTTGTTATAACGCGCTATTAGTTGGGCTGAGCCTTCTATGACTGTGTACTCTGCTATCTTGTTGGCCAAGTGCAGGTTTATGTAGTGACTAACAATTTCATACCCAATACCGAGACTGCAGATATCAATTTTTTTATCAAATTGCTTGCATGCATTAACTAACTCTTTGGCGTAAGCAATAAGAACGCCGTGGTTATCGCGAGCATAAGGAAATGAGTCATCGTAAGCATTGATGTATTGATCCAGGTCTTCCATTGGCGTACTTCCTTTTAATGTTTTGTATGTATCTCTTTAACGACAAATAAAGGTCTATTCTGTACTTGCTTGAAAATTCTATGAATATAGAGACCCACCACCCCTAGGCTCAGTAAGACTAGACCTGAGCTGCCAACCGATGCAAGCGCCAAAAAGGCAAAGCCATCTATTAGGCTGTCAGGAAACAACAGGCGACGTAGCAGTAGGTAGGTGAAATACAGCGCACAGATGGACGATATGCCAAGCCCCATCCAAAAAATTATGGCTAGAGGGGCGCTGGAAAAAGAGCTAATGGCTTCCACCAATAAGCCTAAGCGACGAAGGAGAGAATAAGAACTTGCGCCGATGCGAGGTTTTTTTATTATGCTCAAAGGTACCTGATAGAAGCCGGGCCAATAGAACATGCCTCCCAAGAATAAATTCTTGTCTCCCATTGATAGCAATGCTTCCAGATAGCGCCGTCGCATCAGTCGTTCGGTCATAATGTCAGAAGGAACATCGACTTCAGAGAATGCGCTAAAAATTCTCCAAAATATTCCACCTAGAAGCCTTGTTTTTGCTGAGCCTTTCCGTACGGCTTGTACGCCATAAACAACATCTGCGTTTGATGATTCCATTGTTTGGTGAAACTTGTGTAGTACCTCTGGGTCAACTTCTAGGTCGCTGTCAATTAAGAAGCATAATTCGCCACTGGCATAATGCATCCCACATAAAAAAGCTTGGTGATGGCCGAAGTTTCTGGCTAATTCGATTACTACAATTCGGTGGTCTGTATTGGCATAAGCCTTCGCTAGCTGAAGAGAGTGGTCTGGTGATCCGTCATCTACAATAATGATCTCAAATTCCCCGCCAAAGTCTTCGCCTGCCTTAATCGCTTTGTTAAGGAAATTTTCAACAAAGTGAGCGGACTTGTATAGTGTCGTTATAATAGAAAGTTTCATTTTGTATATCTCATATAAAGACGACTCTCTTTCCCGCAATTAAAAAGCAAGTCCAGAATGGTTACTTCATGTGTAAAACCACCCCAGAGTTGCCTGTACTCTGGGTAGCCTGAATAGTTGACCCATGTGATTTTTATCTTGGCGTCGGAAAATTTTTCTTCTTCAATATAGTTTTTGGCGGTGGATCCAGAGAGATATTCTGTTCCTTTGGCTTGCTGGCATAGGCTTACGAGTCTTTCTGTTTTGCCATCTGAAAGTTGATAATCCCATGAATTTGTTAATGTTGTGTTGATATTAAGATATTTACAAATAGCTTCAATGAGATGTCTATTTAAGTGTGATAAATGAGAGAAGGTTTGGTTTGTGTATATGGGTTCAAGCCATGCTGCAATTTCTGCGAAATGTGGTGCGCGACAATAGTTTTGGCTTAAAGTTTTCCAGTGTGTCGCAAGCCACTCCTTTCCGTCGATTTCTGTATCTCGAATTTTTTGGTGGTACTTTCCCTTTGCCTTTACTGGCACAGTTATCCATTGGATTCCTTGAGGAGTTTTGATTCTGTTTCTATTGCGCCAATCGCGCCGTGTGTACTGCATGTCGTCAAAGAGAATAAACTCATCTGCGGCTGCAATTATGTCAAAGTAGCCCTTCCATGGGATATAGTTAGATTGCAGGATGGCTACCTTTTTCATGTTGTTTACCCTGCCGGTGCATTGTTAGGGATGTGGTTTTTCTGATACGGCTCAAAGATAGCATAGCTAAGGAGTTTGATGTGTCGATTCAAAGATTTTTCTGGTATTTGGCGCTATGTCTGTGCGCTTTTCCTGTGTTGTACCCAACATATCCTCCTATGGTTGATTTGCCGCAGCATGTTGCTGCGATTGCTTCTATTGATGGTATTTTGCGCGAGAGCTACCCCTATGCAAATTTGTTCGAATTTAATTGGATTACTCCGTATTGGCTGGGTTATTTGCTAGTTTGGTTTGCAGGGGTGGGAGTTGGCTTTGTTTGGGGGGCGAAAATTGTTGTATCGGCAGCGATACTGTCTTTTATTCTGGCTTGTCGTGAGGTGCGCAAATATGTTGGTGCGCCAGACTTGATGGATTGGCCTTTGCTTTTTTTGTCGTTTGGATTTGCATTTGAGTGGGGTTTTTTGAATTTTTTAGTTGCGTTGCCGTTAGGGGTTTTTTCTTTGCTTCAGTACTTAAAGTTTCTTGATGGTAAAGTTCGCTGGCAGTGGATTGCCGTTCTTTTTTCCTGCCTATTCTTTGCGCATGTATTGGTTCTTGGTTTTTTTGGTATTGTTTGTTTTTTGGCTTCCTTGCGTAGGGGGTATTCGTTAAGGCAGATGCAGATAAATTTGGCGCCATTCCTGGCGGTTGTTCCTCTGGTAGCTGTATGGGTGTTTTTGAACTTTAAGCCATCTGCAGTTGGAGATGGTCCTTGGGAAATGGGTGTTCATAGGTTGTATCAATTGCCAAGCAATATTTTTTCTCTGCCACTATCTTTGGGTAATGTTTTTTTGTCATTTGGATTTCTTTCCATTCCTTTTATGTTTAATGCCAAGCCTGTTTTTCGTATAAATAAGATTGGTCCTTTTGCGTTTTATTTGATGTTTATGTTGCTTTTCCCTAATTATCTTATGGGAAATTACTATACATATAATCGTTTTAATGTTGTTGGGTTTTTGCTGTATTTTATGGCATTCGACTATGATAATTCTAAAGAATTTTTTGATAAAGCTAAGAATTTGTTGTGTCTTCTAGTATATTTTTTATCGGTGTTTTTTTTGGCGCGTGACATTGCTTTTGTTGTTGGTTATGAGAAGGAGGCGGTAGCATTTCAGAAAATTATTAAAGCTATGAAGCCTGGCCAGCGTGTTTTGGGGTTGATTGACGCTCCCCAAAGCGCCTTCTATAGCGCACCTGTCTATTTGCATTACCAGGCTTGGTATCAGGCGGAAAAAAATGGTGTTGCTGATTTTAGTTTTGCTTACTGGCCTGGGTTGAATTTGACTTATCGGAGAGATCATTTGCCTTCTGTGGATGATTCTTTCCCCTGGCATCCTGATGCATTTGATTGGGAAAGGCTTGGAGCAACACAGTATCGTTACTTTGTGTTAAAAGGAACAAGCGAGTTTGCGGTATATGTTTTGGGAGGGCATCAAAATGAGGTGGCTTTAATCGAGGTATCTGGCGATTGGTTCTTGTTTGAAAATAGACAATAGAATCTCCGATGAGTTAGATGGAATCTATCTATCGCAGGACTCTCACGTTTTGTAAAAAATTTACATATACTGTTGCTCTTACGAAAACTGGCTGATTGAGGGGTGCTGGCAGTGGACGATATTGATGTGCAGGAAACCCGTGAATGGCTGGATGCCATGGAATCTTTGGTGCGGCACGGCGGTAAAGAGCGCGCTGCGTTTATTCTCTACACTTTGGCCGCCAAAGCGTACGAGCAGGGCTTGAAGCTGCCTTCGGCCATCACCACGCCCTACCGCAACACCATTCATTTCACCGATGAAAAACGCATGCCGGGCGATGTGTTCATCGAACGCCGCATTCGTTCGTTAATTCGCTGGAATGCCATGGCGATGGTGATGCGCACCAATAAACGCGAACACGGTTTGGGTGGGCATATCGCCACATTTTCTTCGGCGGCGATGTTGTACGACATCGGTTTCAATTATTTTTTTCGCGGCGGTGAAAAAGCGGATCTCATTTATTACCAAGGTCACAGCGCCCCTGGTATTTATGCGCGTTCATTTTTAGAGCGCCGCTTGACGGAAGAGCAGTTGGATAATTTTCGCCGTGAAGTCGGCGGCAACGGACTTTCCTCTTATCCGCATCCACGTTTAATGCCGGATTACTGGCAGTTTCCCACGGTATCTATGGGCTTGGGCCCCATACAGGCAATCTATCAAGCGCATGTAATGAAATATCAACATTTGCGCGGCTTGGTCGATCAAAGTGATCGCAAAGTGTGGGCATTTTTGGGGGATGGCGAGTGTGACGAACCAGAATCGCTGGGTTCTATTTCGTTAGCTGGTCGTGAAAAACTCGACAATTTAATTTTTGTTATCAATTGCAATTTGCAGCGTTTGGATGGCCCCGTGCGCGGCAACGGCAAAATTGTGCAGGAATTGGAGGGCGTTTTTCGCGGTGCCGGTTGGAACGTCATTAAAGTGTTGTGGGGCAGGCATTGGGATCCGCTGTTGGAAAAAGACAAAACCGGTCTGCTACAAAAACGCATGGACGAAGTGTGCGATGGTGAATTACAAAATTACAAAAATATGGGCGGCGCTTACACGCGCGAACATTTTTTTGGCAAATACCCAGAGTTGTTGAAGCTGGTTGAAGATCTGTCGGATAACGATATTGCTGAGCTGAATCGCGGCGGTCACGATCCGTACAAAGTGTATGCCGCGTATTGGGAGGCGGTGCATAACGGCAACGGAAAACCTACCGTTATTTTGGCGCAAACCGTCAAAGGTTACGGCATGGGAACGTCTGGTGAAGCGACAAACGATACGCATTCCGTGAAAGAGTTAGATGAAAAAAATCTGCATCTCTTTCGTGATCGTTTTGATATTCCACTGTCCGATGAAGAATTGGAAACCATTCCGTTTTATTTGCCGCCAACAGACAGTCCAGAAATGGAATACATGCGTGAGCGTCGCTCTGCGTTGGGTGGAAATTTGCCGGCGCGCCGTGTGCAAGCGGATGAAACATTGCCAATTCCTGCGCTGGCAGATTTTGAGCCGATTTTGGCGGGTAGCGGTGGGCGTGCGATTTCCACAACGATGGCCTTTGTGCGTTTGCTGTCTATTTTGGTAAAAGATAAAAACATTGGGCAGCGCGTGGTGCCCATCGTGCCGGATGAAGCGCGCACCTTTGGTATGGAAGGTATGTTTCGCCAACTTGGGATTTATTCACCAATCGGTCAAAAATACACGCCGGTGGATGCCAGTCAAATGCTGTATTACAAAGAGTCTGAGCAGGGGCAAATTTTAGAAGAAGGCATCAATGAAGCCGGTTCGATGGCGGCGTGGATGGCGTGTGCTACTTCATACAGTGCGCACAATTATCCCATGATTCCGTTTTTTATTTATTACTCGATGTTTGGTTTTCAGCGTTTTGGTGATTTGGCGTGGGCGGCCGGTGATAGCAGTTGTCGCGGTTTTTTAATTGGCGGCACGGCGGGCAGAACTACCTTGGCTGGCGAAGGTTTACAGCACCAAGATGGCCACAGTTTGCTGCTGGCAGCGAGCATTCCCAACTGTGTAACGTATGATCCGTGTTATGCCTATGAAATGGCAGTCATCATTCATCGCGGTTTGCAAGAAATGGTTGTAGAGCAAAAAAATTGCTACTACTACCTCACAGCAATGAATGAAAACTATGAGCAGCCAGCAATGCCTGCGGGTGTAGAAGAAGGCATCGTGCGCGGTATGTACTGTTTGCGGCGCGCAGAAAACGCGCAAGTGCAGTTGCTCGGCTCTGGTACGATTTTGCGCGAAGTGGAAGCGGCTGCGGTGATTTTGCGCGAGCAATTTAATCTGCCAGCGAACGTGTGGAGCGTCACCAGTTTTAACGAATTGCGTCGTGATGGTTTTGATGTGGAGCGCTGGAACCGTTTGCATCCAACAGAAAAACCGCAAGTGGCTTATGTCGAATCGTTGTTGGCAGATACGCAAGGCCCCGTTATCGCTGCAACGGATTATGTAAAAATGATTGCCAGCCAAATCAGCCCTTGGGTACCGCGTCGTTATGACGTGTTGGGCACGGACGGTTTTGGTCGCAGTGATACGCGTGCGCAATTGCGGCGGCATTTTGAAGTGGATCGCTTTCATATTGTGTTGGCAGCCTTGCACGCCCTGCAAAAAGACGGTGTGCTGTCTGCGGATGTGGTGGAAAAAGCGCGCGTGCAATTCAATATCCCGGCGGACAATTTGCCGCCCATTTATAGCTGATAGGTGATGTGGTGGCGAAGGAATCTGTAGTTATTCCCGATCTTGGCAATGCCGATGATGTGGATGTGATTGAGCTGAGTGTGAAGCCCGGCGATGTGGTGGTGGTGGATCAATCTTTAATCGTGTTGGAAAGCGCAAAAGCAACCATGGAAGTGCCGAGTTCGGTTGCGGGCACGGTGTTGGCATTGACAGTAAAAGTCGGCGATAAAGTCAGAAGTGGTACAGTCATTGCAGAAATTGAAACAGCTGCTGTTAGTGCTGCTGCAGAAAAAAATCTGCCACCACAAAAAGCAGAGCCAGCGCCGGTGGCTGCGCTGTCACCAAAAATTGAAAAAGTCACGGCAACAGCCGCTAACAACGCATCACCACCAGCAAACGAAACTGCTCAAAGTTTGTCAGCAGCCAAAACCGATGCGGAGATTTATGCAGGTCCTGCTGTGCGCCAATTGGCGCGTGAATTGGGCGTGGAATTGCGCGATGTGCAGGCGAGCGGGCCGCGCGGACGCATGACGCAAGATGATGTGCGCCGCTATGTGAAACATTTAGTGGGCAAAATGGCGACTGTCGGCAGTGCAGTGCAGGGTAGCGGCATCCCGCCGATTCCTGCGGTAGATTTCAGTAAATTTGGCGGCATTGAACTGCTGCCGATGACACGCATCGACAAAATCACGCGCGACAACATGCATCGCTCGTGGGTGAATTTGCCGCATGTGACGCAGTGGGATGAAGCCGACGTTACCGATTTAGAAGAATTCCGCGCGGACATGAAAGCGGATATGGAGAAACGCAAAATCAAACTCACACCCATGGCGTTTTTGTTGAAGGCAGCAGCCAACGCGTTGCGTGAGTATCCAAAATTCAATCGCTCGCTGCATGAAGATGGCGAGCATTTTGTGCAAAAAAGTTATGTGCATATTGGTATCGCTGTCGATACGCCAATGGGTTTGATGGTGCCAGTGATTCGCGATGTGGATAAAAAAGGGCTGTGGGATCTTGGCGCAGAAGTGGCGCAGTTGTCTGATAAAGCGCGCAACGGAAAATTAATGCCTGCCGATATGCAGGGTGGCTGTTTCACTATTTCTAGCTTGGGTACTATCGGCGGCAATGGTTTTACGCCGATTATCAATGCGCCGGAAGTGGCGATACTTGGCGTGTCCAAAACGCAGGTGAAGCCGGTGTGGAATGGTAAAGATTTTTTACCACGCAAAATGCTGCCGTTGACTTTGTCTTACGATCATCGTGTCATCAACGGCGCCGATGCCGGGCGTTTCTTCACGTTTTTGGTGGAAGAAATTTCCGACATTCGGCGCTTGGTGTTGTAAAGCCAGCTTACTGCCCGAGAGAGCCAAACACTTTCTGCAAAATCGCGCTCGATTGCTTAACGGGATTCTGGCGAATGGCTTTTTCTTCATCTGCCACCATCAGAAACAAACCATCCAGTGCTTTTTGTGTGACATAACCATCAAGGCTTGCCTGTTTTTGGTCAATCAAACCAAATTGTGCTGCTGGTTTGGCGAGCTGGCTGTACTGCTGCGTTACGCCCAAACTGTCGGTGTATTTTTTGACAATCGGCAGAAAGCGCGTCGTTAAATCGGCTGAAGTGGTGCGACGAAAATATTCTGTGGCGGAAGTATTTCCTCCGGTGAGAATTTGCTTGGCATCGTTCACAGACATCTGTTTTATCGCATTAACCAGCACGGGTTTGGCTTCCACCACGGCGGCTTCTGCCGCCTTGTTCATCGTCACTTCCAATTGATCGAGTTGAGAACCCATGCCGACTCTGCGCAGCATACTGGCGCCTTTTTCGAGCGAGCCAGGTAGTGGAATGCGCACCTTGGGATTGCCGTAGTAACCGTTGCTTTTGCCCAGCTGTGCCACCGCCACTTCTGCACCTTGTGACAGCGCTTGGCGCAAGCCGGCTGTTGCGTCTTGGCTTGAAAGTGCAGCAAAGCCGCCTGCAGCCCACGCTGTGGATATCGCAAAAAATACGAGCCAACTGCAAGTAGATATTTTTTTCGACAGCGGATATTGATGTTGGGGGATAACATGAGTACGCATAGACATTTCTCCTATTGTGCTAATAGTTGCGCCGCTTCTTTGGCGAAGTAAGTCAAAATAGCATCTGCACCGGCGCGTTTGAAGGCGAGTAGCGATTCCAAAATCACCGCTTCGCGCACCAGCCAGCCGTGTTCAAACGCGGCGCAGTGCATGGCATATTCGCCACTGACTTGATACACAAAGGTGGGCGCTTTTAATTCATCTTTCACGCGGCGCACTACATCCAAATACGGCATGCCGGGTTTGACCATGATGATGTCGGCACCTTCGGCGAGATCCAGTGCGCATTCGTGCAGGGCTTCGTCGCTGTTGGCGGGATCCATCTGGTAGCTGTATTTATTGCCTTTACCGAGATTGCCTGCTGAGCCGACCGCATCGCGAAACGGGCCGTAATAGCTGGATGCATATTTGGCAGAGTAGGCGAGGATGGCGGTGTTCGCAAAACCGTTGCTTTCCAGCACGCGGCGCACAGCACCGATGCGACCGTCCATCATGTCCGACGGCGCAACGATATCGGCACCGGCAACGGCGTGTGACAGCGCTTGCTTCACCAGTGCTTCCACGGTGGCATCGTTCAACACATAACCGTTTTTGTCGATCAAACCGTCTTGTCCGTGCGTGGTAAAAGGGTCGAGCGCAACATCCGTGATAACACCCAATTCCGGTACGGCATTTTTAATGGCTTTGACGGCGCGTTGCGCGAGGCCGTCCGGATTCCACGCTTCGCGTGCATCCAGTGATTTCGCAGATGCCGGTGTGACCGGAAATAAAGCAATGGCAGGAATGCCGAGTTTGTGCAGTTGTTTCGCTTCTTTCACTAACAGATCAATGGATAAACGTTCGATGCCTGGCATAGAGGCAATCGCTTCGCGCTGATTTTTTCCTTCCAGCACAAACATGGGGTAGATCAAATCTTTTACGCTCAGCGTATTTTCTCGCACTAAATCGCGCGCAAACGTATTGGCGCGCAAGCGGCGCAAACGCGTGTGGGGAAAGGGTGAGCGAGAGAGATGAAAAGTCATGATTTACTCCTTCAAACTGGCAAAAACTTTTTCTGCGGCAGTAATCGTTTTGTCTATGTCAGCGTCCGTGTGCGCGCTGGACATAAAGGCCGCTTCGTAACTGGCAGGTGCCAAGTAAACGCCTTCTTGCAACATGCCGTGAAAGAAGCGATTAAAGCGCTGCGTGTCGCAAGCCATCACTTGTTGATAATTGCTGACGGATTTTTCTGCGGTAAAAAATAGTCCCCACATGCTGCCCACATGGTTACTGGTCATGGGGATGCCGTTTTTTTCTGCGGCAGCGCGTAAACCCTTGACCAGTGTTTCTGTTTTGGCGAACAGGGGTTCGTAAAAATTCTGCTGAGAAATAATGTCTAATGTGGCTAAACCTGCTGCTATTGCCACCGGATTGCCCGATAAAGTGCCCGCTTGGTACACAGGCCCCAGCGGTGCAATTTTTTCCATAATTTTGCGTTTGCCGCCGAAAGCACCGACCGGCATACCGCCGCCGATGACTTTGCCCAAGCAGGTGATATCCGCTTCGATGCCGTAGTAACCCTGCGCGCCCTGCAAACCGAGACGAAAGCCGGTCATCACTTCATCAATAATAAAAACGCTGCCGTATTTTGTGCACTGTTCGCGCAGTGTTTCTAAAAAACCGGCAACGGGTGGAATGCAATTCATGTTGCCGGCAACGGGCTCAACAATCACACAGGCAATTTGTTCGCCGTATTGCGCAAATGCTGCGCGCACACCGTCGGCATCGTTGTAAGTGAGTGTGAGTGTGTGATCGGCGAGTGCGGCAGGTACGCCAGGAGAACTCGGCACGCCCAGTGTGAGTGCGCCACTGCCCGCTTTCACTAAGAGCGAATCGGAATGGCCGTGATAGCAGCCTTCAAATTTGATAATTTTGTCGCGACCGGTGTAACCGCGTGCGAGGCGAATCGCACTCATGGTGGCTTCCGTGCCGGAACTCACCATGCGTACCAAATCCATGTTGGGCATGATGGAGCAAATTTTTTCGGCGAGTGTGATTTCTATTTCAGTCGGTGCGCCAAAACTTAAGCCATCGCGCATTTTTTTCTCAACGGCGGCGAGCACCTGTGGATGCGCATGACCAGCAATCATCGGCCCCCAACTTAAAACGTAATCCATGTATTGTTTGCCATCCGCATCCCATAAATAGGCGCCGTTAGCGCGCTCGACAAAAACAGGTGTGCCGCCCACTGCGCGAAACGCGCGCACGGGTGAGTTGACACCGCCGGGGATGCTGCGTGCGGCGCGGGCAAATAAATCTTCAGAATGCGTCATAGTTTTACTCATCAATCAAACAGCGCGGTGTAGGCTTGTGCGCGTGCAGTAACATCGTGTGCGGAAAATAAATCGCCGACAACAGCCAGCATATCGGCACCTTCATCCAGAACGGACTTCGCATTATCCAGCGTAATACCACCTATCGCCACCACAGGAATAGCGAGCTGTTGTTTGGCTGTGTGCAGAATAGACAAATCAGCGGGCGGTGCAGATTGCTTGGTACTCGAAGAAAAAAAACGCCCAAAGGCGACATAGTCTGCGCCTTCTTGTTGCGCAGTGTGCGCGAGCGAGAGCGAATTGTGGCAGGTGATGCCGATAATCGCCTGCTTGCCCAGTACGCGCCGTGCTTCCGTCAGCGACATATCCTCTTGGCCGAGGTGTACGCCGTCAGCACCTACAGTTTTTGCCAGCGCGACGTCGTCGTTGATCAATAGAAAAGCATTGTAGGTGCGGCACAGCGTTAGCAGTTGCTGCGCCTCTGCTTTTCGTTGCTGTGCGTTGCTGTGTTTGCTGTGTTTGCTGCGGTATTGCACCCAGCGGCAGCCGCCCGCTAGTGCTGCTTGCACGGCAGGCAGCAGGCGGTCCACTAATAAATGGTCGTCGGTGATGGCGTAAAGGCCACGCAGAGGTGGTGTCATGGCGGGTTTCCCGTTCGGGCTATAATTTGCATCTCATTCGTTCTCGATATTATCCGCTATGCAAAAAATTGTTACAGCCAGTCCAGACAGTGATGCCGCCGTGTATTGGCGATTGCTGCGCTATACCAAACCCGTGTTGGGTTTGTTTGCAGTCAGCATGGTGGGATTTGTTGCCTTTGGTTTGTTGCAGCCGCTACTGCCCGAGCTGCTCAAGCAAATGGTGAAGGCCATCGAAGTCAAAGATATTTCACATCGTTGGCAATTGCCGTTGATGGCGGTAGGTATTTTTGCCGCACAAGGTGTCGCTTCGTTTATAGGCAATTTCTTTATGGCGCAGGTGGCTGGAACCATTGTGCGGAATATCCAAAAAGATATTTTTAATAAATTGACAATACTGCCTTCGCATTATTTTGATACAACGCCGACAGGTCAGAGTATTTCGCGCATCACCAGCAGTGTGGGTATGGTAACTGGAGCAATTACGAGTGCAGTGATTGTTGTGATTCGTGAAGGTACGGTTGTGTTGGGCATGATTGGCTATGTGTTTTATCAGAATTGGCTGCTTTCTATGGCCTTTGTCGTGATTGCGCCAGTGATTGGTTTGATTGTGCGTTATGTGGGCGGTCGTTTTCATAAGATCAGCCATAAAATGCAGGACGTCGCCGGTGATACTTTACAAGTGGCTAGTGAGATGATTACTGGCTACCGCGTAATGCGTAGTTTTGGTGGTGAAGCGTATGAAAAATCGCGCTTTGTCGATGCCACAGATCGCAGCTTTCAGTTGTATATGAAGATGCAAAAAATTGCCGCATTAAATACACCTGTATTGCAGTTGATTGTTTCTTTGGCAATCGCAATTATTTTATACATGGTGTTGAGCCCTGCTATGTTGTCCAAATACAGCACCGCTGATTTGGTGGCCTATATCACAGCGGTCGCTATGTTGCCGAAGCCAATACGGCAGTTAAGCGGTACCAATGGTGCGATACAAAAAGGCATTGCCGGCGCGCAAAAGATTTTTGAAATTTTGGATATGCAGTCTGAGTGTGATGAGGGCGAGTTAGTTTGTCAGCGTGCAAAAGGGGATGTTTCTATCCAGCAGTTAAATTTTTCCTACAAAGGCTCACAAGATATTGTGTTATCCAATATCAATATTGATATTGTCGCAGGAAAAACCGTCGCTTTAGTAGGGCGTTCTGGCAGCGGAAAATCAACGATTGCGAGCTTGTTGCCGCGTTTTTATGACTATGAAAACGGCGAGATTTTGTTAGATGGCGTGCCCATCAAGCAGTACACATTGGCTAGTTTGCGTGAGCAGATTGCTTTAGTAACGCAGCATGTGGTGTTGTTCAAAGATACGGTGGCAAATAATATTGCGTATGGTAGTTTGGCCAATTGCACGCGCCAACAAATTATTGCTGCCGCAGAAGCGGCGAATGCCATGGAGTTTATTGCGCAGTTACCAAAGGGTTTGGATACAGAGATCGGCGAAAATGGTTTGCAATTATCTGGTGGTCAGCGACAGCGTTTGGCAATTGCGCGCGCATTGCTAAAAGATGCGCCGGTGCTAATTTTGGATGAGGCCACCTCTGCGCTGGATAATGAATCCGAAGCAAAGATTCAGCAGGCCTTGGAGCGCGTGATGGAAAACCGTACCACGCTGGTGATTGCACACCGTTTATCCACTATCGAAAATGCTGATCTGATTCTGGTGATGGATCACGGCAAAATTGTGGAGCGCGGCACGCATGCAGAGTTGCTGGCGCAGGAGGGTTACTACGCTAGACTTTATCGCTCTGGTTTTGATGAGGTAGGTTGAGTGTCGTGTGTGTTGCGCTTTTTGCAGTGCGCACAATTTCTTTGATCACAAAAAGCCACAATACGAATGGAACAAGAAGTTTCATCTGTTCTAATAAATACAGCGTGGTGGTGATAGGGTAGTGCCATATAAAAATTCGGCAGGCTAAAAAGGCGTCACCTTGCTGGTATGCTGAGATGATTTGTTTGCCAATTGCATCTAGACGAGCAGTGTCGCTGAGCCATGCTGGGGCGTGGAAGTGCATCCAGCTTTGGCTTTCAATGATGGTTACTAACGCGCATAAAAATAGCAGAGATACCTCTGCTATTTTGGGTTGTGTGATAACACGCTGAAGTGCAACGCAAAAAGCGGGAAATAAAAAAATCCAATAACTGATCCAGTAGTTTGGCATGCAAATCAGCATTAATATCATGAGTAATGCAAAAAAATTCATTTTCTGTTGTGCGTGCTGACATTTGATTAGTGCGTAGAAACTGATTGCGAGCAGTGTTAAGCGTAAAATTTGAAATGCAATGCGTGAAAATTCCAAGTTCTGAGTAAGTCTGAACAGTTCGCTGCCAAAACTTAAACTAAATTGCATGGGGGCTACTTTTTCTGACAGCAGCGTGGGTAGTATGCGAGTGGCGTAGTAGATGTTTTCCTGTAGTCCAAATGCCAAAAGCGTGAACATTAAGATAAGTAATGCTGACACGATGAATGACGCAGTAAATTGTTTTTTTCTTGGCGCCATGAATAGCGTGCTTGCCATAAAGATAGGATATATTTTGGTAAGAGCTAAGTAGCTGATAATGGCGGCAGACAGTTTTGTGTGCTTGTCGAGTAAAAAGAAGCTAATGGTTAATAGCAAGAAGATGGGGATTTCATAGTTGGTATTCAGGATGCAATCCCAGTAGGCGGGATTTAATAGGGCGATAATGCCGCTGAATGCAAGAAACAAAAATATTTTTATGCGCGAGCTTTTCTGTTGCTGCATGATTGCGCAGCATTGCACCACCAGCATGATGCACGTGAAAAAATAGCCAAGAATCATAGCGATCCGTAGCCATTTGAGTGTTTCAGGTGTCCAGTGTTTTATGAGCGGAAGGATTTGTAGTTGAAAAGGAGGGGGAAACTTGAATATAGGTGCCATCGGGTAGTAACGGGATGCAATGCTTTCTCCCTCTGCTGGGCGTTCATATAGCTGTCCTGTTGTCTGATAGCGCTGCCCTGCATTGATGTAGAACACAAAGTCTGTGTACAGCTGAGGCGTTGTGGATGCTTGTGCGAGAGAGTGGATAAAGGCGAGTTTTTTTATGCTGTGAATGGCGGATAAAGCCAAGGCGATTGCGGCAGCTATGCAGAGAAAAGCTGTGAAATATGATTTAAGTGACAATCTCATGTGTGTTTTGTTTTTTTGACGGCGCAAACTGCTCAAGTTGTGAGGTTGGTATTTTCTGTTCCGCCATCCACCTGCAAATCTTTGCCGGTTACCCAGCGTGCGGCGGGTGAAGCTAAATACAGTGCTGCCATGGCAATGTCTTGCGGTTTGCCCAATGCTTGCAGTGGCGTGAGCTTGCGCATTTTTTCGCGGTTGTCCGCATCAATAAAATGTTCTAACGCTTCGGTCATGATGGAGCCGGGGCTGATGACATTCACGCGTACATCTGGTGCTAATTCTGCTGCCATCATTTTTGTCATGTGGATCAACGCGGCTTTGACGGTGCCGTAAGACGTAAACAGTGGCTGCACTAAACGCCCTGCGGCGGAAGCAATATTGATGATATTGCCTTTGCTGGCGCGTAAATGTGGCAATGCATATTGTGAAAGTAAAAACGCGCTGGTGAGGTTGAAATCGAGCGCGCGACGAAAGGATTCGGCGCTGATTTTTTCCATCGGCTTGGGCATGGTGCCGCCGGCATTGTTGACCAAAATATCGAGGCGACCGAAGTGTTTGATGGTGGTGTCTACCAAGTGCTGTAACTGTGCTTCTACCAGCACGTCGCAGTTCACCCCCAAGGCATCGCCGCCAAAAGTTTTTGCTTGCGCGACAACGGCATCCAAATCCGTCTGTGTGCGCGCAGCAAATACCACTGTCGCTCCCGCTTCGGCAAACGCTAGGCCTATCGCTTTGCCAATGCCTTTGCCGCTACCGGTGACAATGGCGATTTTTCCGTGCAGCGAAAATTGTTCGGCTAGCATGGCCGCTCCTTTTTTATAGCACCATTTCTGCAAATTGACGGATGCGTTGCATGTCTTGGTTCGGGTCATCCGTCCGGCTGATCATAATGGTAGTGACTTGCGATTTCTTCCAATCGGCAATGCGTTCTTTGATGCGGTCGATAGGGCCGGAGAGAGAAATTTCATCCGCCAGTGCATCGGGCACGGCTTCAAACGCGCCCATGTGGTCGCCAGCAAGGTATTTGTCTTGCACTTCCTGCACATCAAAACCCATGCGTTCCATTAAATTTTTATGGAAGTTTTCATCTTTTGCGCCCATACCGCCGACGTACAGCGCCAACATCATTTTGGTGGGAAATAAAGCGTCTTTGAGATTGTCGTTGACGTTCACTTGCACCATGGCGGCAATTTCAAAGTTGCTCGGTTTGTTTTTTAGTGATTCGTCAAAAATATTCATGCGATAGGGCGAAACAAAAATAGGGAACCAGCCATCGGCAATTTGCGTGGCGAGTTCAATATTTTTAGGGCCTTCCGCACCCATAAATACAGGAATATGCGGGCGCAGTGGATGTGTGATGGATTTCAGCGGTTTACCCAAGCCAAGTGCGTTAGGGCCGTTGTAGGGCAGTTGGTATTGATTGCCTTGAAACTCCAGCGCTTGTTCGCGGCGCGTGACTTGGCGAAAAATATTCATCCACTCTTTGGTGCGCTCCAGCGGTTTTTTGAAACCTTGACCGTACCAGCCCTCCACCACTTGTGGGCCAGAAACGCCGATGCCGAGTTGAAAGCGGCCGTTGGATAAATGATCCATCGTCAACGCAGTCATTGCGGCACAAGTCGGTGTGCGCGCAGAAATTTGCATCACCGACGTGCCGAGTTTGATTTTGCTGGTGTGCGAGCCGAGCCACGCCAGCGGCGAAACGCAATCAGAGCCGTAGGCTTCGGCTGTCCAGATGGAGTCGTAGCCGAGGTTTTCTGCTTCTTTGGCGATTTCAATGCCAGGGTAAGGGTTGCGGTTCCAGTAGCCGAGATGTAAGCCAAGTTTCATGCGGTGCCTCTGATAGTCAAGTTAACAATTAAAAAGTAATGCGTGGAATCTGCTGCTTATCGCGTCGAACGTTCTTCGTGGCTGATTGCTAAATTATCGAAGCGCGTGAAATGCTTTTGAAACGCCAATTTGACGGTTCCAATAGGCCCGTTGCGCTGTTTGCCGATGATAATTTCAGCAATGCCTTTGTCTGGGCTATCTTCCTTGTTGTACACCTCGTCGCGGTAGATAAACATGATGACATCGGCATCCTGCTCAATGGCACCGGAATCGCGCAGGTCTGAGTTGTTGGGGCGCTTGTCGGTGCGACCGTCAACCGAGCGATTCAATTGTGATAATGCCACCAAAGGACAATTAAATTCGCGCGCGATGGATTTCAGTGAGCGCGAAATTTCTGACACTTCTGCCGTGCGACCTTCTTTCGCGCCGGGAATGTGCATGAGCTGTAAATAATCCACCACGATCAGCGCGATTTCACCGTGCTCGCGCTGTATGCGGCGCACGCGCGCGCGCATTTCAGCGGGGGACAGCCCAGTGGTGTCGTCGATGTATAGCGGGCGATCTTTTAGTCGTCCTGCGGCAGAGGTTAGTTTGTCCCACTCGTCGCCTACTAGCTTGCCTTTGCGTATGCGCTGTTGGTCAATACGACCAACGGACGACAACATTCTCAAAATAATTGAGGATGCTGGCATTTCTAGACTGAAAACCAGTACAGGTTTGTCTTGGTGCAACACTGCGTGCTCAACGAGGTTCATTGCAAATGCGGTTTTACCCATCGAAGGGCGTGCCGCAAGAATGATTAAATCTGATTTTTGTAAGCCGCTAGTTTCTTCATTGAGCTTGATATAGCCGGTATCCAAGCCGGTGATGTCACTATCCAGTTGGCTTAGTGCATCAATTTGTAGCACCGTGCTTTTTAACAGCGGATTCATAAATTCAAAACCGCCTTTGTTGTTGGGGCGGCCTTCTGCAATATCGGCAATAATTTTTTCTGCGCTGGCGAGCAATTCATTGCTGTCGCGGCCGTCTGGTGTGTGCGCGTGATCGGTAATATTGCTGGCGGCGCGTATCAGTTGGCGCAGGGTGGCGCGTTCGCGCACGATGTTGGCGTAAGTCAGCAAATTGCTGGTGCCAGGAGTATGGCGTGCGAGTTCAGCAAGGTGGGCAATGCCGCCAATGGCGTGCAGTTCGCCGTCTTGGTCTAACAATTCAGAAACGGTGATGATGTCCAGCGGTTTGGCGAGCTCTGACAAACGCAGCATGGCGCTGAAAATCAGGCGGTTTTCTGGGTTGTAGAAGTCGCCTGCCTGCAGCACTTCCAGCACCTGATCCAAGGCTTGGTGATCCAGCAGCAGACCGCCCAGCACCGCTTGTTCCGCTTCTAGCGAATGCGGCGGCACGCGCAGGCGCGCATCAGCGTTGTTGCTGACCATAGAGAGAGAAGCTGTGTCGCTGGCGGTAGTCATTCAGGTCAATCCCGCGAAAAAGTGCATCCCAGAAAACAAAACAGGCACCCGAGAGTGCCTGTCTTTATACCTTAAATTGCCGTGAGCGATCACTCCGCAATCACGACAACCTTAACGGCTTGAGTGACATCGCTGTGCAACTGAATGTCGATCTCAAACTCACCAATTTCACGAATTGCGCCGTTAGGCATGCGCACTTCGGTTTTGGTGGTGGCGTGACCGGCGCCAGTCAGTGCGTCGGCGATATCGCGTGTGCCGATTGAGCCGAACAGCTTGCCTTCGTCACCGGCATTGGCAGCGATGGTGATGCTGACGGTGGCCAGTGCAGCAGCGCGTTTTTCTGCTTCTGCCAATTTGGCAGCAGCAGCAGCTTCTAACTCAGCGCGGCGCGTGTTGAATTCGGCGATGTTGCTGGCTGTCGCAGGTACAGCCTTGCCGAAAGGGAACAAAAAGTTGCGAGCGAAACCAGGCTTGACGTTGACTTGTGTGCCAACGCCACCGAGGCGACCCACTTTATCCAGCAGAATAACTTGCATGTGTGTGTCTCCTTATTTGAAGTGCTGATCGGTGTAAGGCAACAGAGCCAAGTAGCGCGCACGCTTGATGGCAGTGGCCAACTGGCGCTGGTATTTCGCGCTGGTGCCGGTGATGCGGCTAGGAACAATTTTGCCGGTTTCAGTGATGTAGGCTTTGAGTACGTCCAGATCTTTGTAATCGATCTCAACGGTTTTCTCAGCGGTAAAACGGCAGAACTTACGGCGACGGAATTGCTGTTGTTGACGTGACATGATTCAACTCTCCCTTATTCAGCGTCGTCGCTGCTGTCATCAGCAGCATCGTCTTGGCTAGATTCTTCGGCGCGCGGTGCGCGAGCAGGCTGCTCGGCTTTGCGGCGGCGATCTTCGTTTTCGGCTTTCATGATCAACGATTCGTCAGTGACAGCTTCGTCACGGCGCATCACCATGTTGCGCAACACGGCATCGTTGTAGCGGAAGTTGGTGGTCAGCTCATCCAGTGCTTGTTGACCGCACTCAATGTTCAGCAGGATGTAGTGCGCCTTATGGATGTCTTCGATCGGGTAGGCCAGTTGGCGGCGACCCCAATCTTCTAAACGGTGGATTTTGCCGCCGCTGGCTTCGATGGCGCTTTTGTAGCGTTCCACCATGGCGGGCACTTGTTCGGATTGATCTGGATGAACCAGAAATACGACTTCGTAATGTCTCATGGATGACTCCTTGTGGGTTAAGCCCCCCAGCAATGCCGGTGGAGCAAGGGATCGTCAGCCGCCAGAGCTGGCCGGCAAACGGGGCGGCAATTCTAGGGGAAGCCCCCAGCCATTACAAGCTCGCCAATAGACCACCGCGAGTGCAAGCGGCTATCATGTCTGCCTTGTTTTTGCGGCTATTTCCCTATGTGTGCCATGCGTGTTCTGGGCATAGAAACCTCTTGTGATGAGACGGGCGTAGCCGTCTACGACAGCGAGCACGGCTTGTTGGCTGAGGCGTTGCACAGCCAGATTGCCATACACAACGAATACGGCGGCGTGGTGCCGGAACTGGCCTCGCGCGACCATGTGCGCAAGCTGTTGCCGATGGTGGAAGACGTGCTGGCGCAGTCGCATTCCAGTCGTGCCGACATCCACGGCATTGCCTACACCGCCGGCCCCGGTTTGCTGGGCGCGTTGCTGGTAGGTGCTACCTTTGGCCGCACGCTGGCGTGGAGTTGGGGTGTGCCCGCCATCGGCGTGCATCACATGGAAGGGCATTTGTTGGCACCGATGCTGGAGTCGCCCGCGCCGGCGTTTCCTTTTGTGGCGCTCTTGGTGTCGGGTGGCCACACGCAGTTGGTCGAAGTGCAGGGCATTGGTCGCTATCGGCTGCTGGGTGAATCGCTGGACGATGCGGCCGGTGAGGCCTTTGATAAAACCGCGAAATTACTCGATCTCGATTATCCGGGTGGGCCGCAAATCAGCAAACTGGCGGAGCAGGGTGTGCCGGATCGCTTTCTGTTTCCGCGCCCGATGACCGATCGCCCTGGTTTGGATTTCAGTTTTAGCGGCCTAAAAACTTTTGCGTTGACGACGATACGTCAACACGCCGGTGACAATGGTTTGCCCGATGCACAAACATCAGCGGATATTGCATGGGCCTTTCAAGAAGCGGTGGTGGATACGCTGACAATAAAATGCCGTCGTGCAATTGAACAAACCGGTTTGCAGCGTTTGGTGATTGCCGGCGGCGTGAGTGCCAATCGCCGCCTGCGTGAGAAATTGCAGCAGGTTTTAGCGGGCAAAGCGGAGGTGTTTTATCCGCGCCCCGCGTTCTGTACCGATAACGGCGCGATGATTGCTTTTGCTGGTTGCCAGCGTTTGTTGGCAGGGCAAAGCGAACCGCTGACGATCAATGCGTTTCCGCGCTGGTCACTCGAAACTTTGCCAGCTATTTAGAGAGAGTTTGCGATGGATATTGTTTACATTCGCGATTTGCGTATAGAAACCATCATCGGCATTTTTGCATGGGAGCGCGAAGTGCAGCAGGTGGTGAGTTTGGATTTGGACATGGCGACCGATATTCACGCAGCGGCGGAGAGCGACGATATTGTGGATGCGCTGGATTACAAAACCATTTCCAAGCGTTTGATTCAATTTATCAGCGAAAGTCGCTATCAATTGATTGAGGCCTTGGCAGAAGCAGTGGCCGACATTGTGCGCGATGAGTTTGGTGTGGCGTGGTTGCGTTTGCGCATCAGCAAGCCTGGCGCACTGCGCGGTGCACAAGATGTGGGCTTGGTGATTGAGCGCGGAGAAAAGCCGGCGTGAACAGGGTGTATCTCGGTATAGGCAGCAATGTAGAACGTGAGCGGCATATTGCGGCTGCCTTGGACGCGCTAAAAAATACTTTTGGTGGCTTGCGAGTTTCCTCCGTATACGAAAGCGAAGCCGTGGGTTTTGCCGGCGACCATTTTTTTAATTTGGTGGTGGGCTGTGATACGGATTTGTCGGTGGGCGCGTTGTCGCAGTGTTTGCGCAAAATTGAAAATGACAATGGTCGTTTGCGCGGCGGCGAGCGTTTTTCAGCGCGTACGCTGGACATCGACATCCTGACTTACGGCAATGCGGTGGGACAGATAGATGGCATTCACTTGCCACGTGCAGAAATTTTGCAAAATGCGTTTGTGTTATTGCCATTGGCAGAAATTGCTGGCGACGAACAGCATCCTGTTGAAAACAAAACCTATGCCGATTTATGGCGCGCGTATGATCGCCAACAAAAGTTATGGCCAGTGGATTTTGTGTGGTGCGGTCAGAAAATTAGTCGTGAGCAAACGGCGTGAGCGAAGTTGTCTCGCTACAGCAATTCAAAAAAGCGGCGCTGAAGAAAAAAGGCAAGCAATCCACCTTGTGCGGCAACGGTTTTCACAGCTGGATGGTAGTGAAAGACAGTCTGTTTGATGTGAAGCAGGGCAAGCTGGTGACGCAATACCGCTGCAAGCGCTGCGGCGCAGAAAAAAACGAAGCAAAATAAAAAGCGTAAAGAAATCGGCGCTAACAAAATAGAGCAGAGTTGGAGAGTGAATAGTGGAGGCAGACTGGCAAGTGCTGACAGGGCAATCACGTGAGCCTTTGGTGTGGGTGTGCGAAGGTTCGCCCTATTGGCTGCATAATGAGGTGCTGCCGCACTGGATGCACTTGGTCGCGAGCGCAGCGGCAGCGGGATTTAATTTGCAAATAGCCAGCGCGTGGCGCGGTTTCGAGCGTCAGCAACTGATCTGGAATGATAAGGCGGCAGGTCAGCGCCCCGTTTTAGACGCACAGGGAAATACACTGGATATTGGTTCGCTATCTGAAGACGAATGGCTGTTTGCCATGCTGCGCTGGTCTGCTATTCCTGGCTGCTCGCGCCATCATTGGGGAACGGATCTGGATGTGTTTGATGCTGCCGCAGTGCCTGCTGACTACCGTGTGCAACTCACCACAGAGGAATGCGTAGGCGAGGGCGTGTTTGCCAATTTTCACTGTTGGCTGGATAAAAAACTGCAGGAGCCGGACGCGGTATTTTTTCGTCCGTACAGCAGGGATAATGGTGGCATTGCGCCGGAGCCTTGGCATTTGTCTTGCAAGCCCATCGCTATGCGTTATGAAAAGTTATTGGATGAAAAAAAATTATTGGATTGGCTGATGACGCAAAATATCGCCTTAAAAGATCGCATTGCTGTGTATTGGCATGAAATATTTCAGCGTTATGTTTGCGTGCGTACGGAAACGGAGACTGGTTGATGATGGAGCCAGACGTTTTGTGGCAAACCCTGCGCAGTGAAGCGCAGACGATTGCAGCCAGTGAGCCTGTGTTGGCGAGCTATGTGCACAGTGTGGTGTTGCGCCACCACAATTTGCTGGAAGTGATGAGTTTTCATTTGGCGCGTTTGCTGGATAGCACGGCGGCACCTGCGCTGTTGTTGCGCGAAGTGTGTGCAGAGGCTTTTCACGAAGAGCCTGCGATCATCCAGCAAGTGAGCCGCGACATGGTGGCGTGTTATGAGCGCGATGCCGCTTGCGATCACTACTTGATGCCGCTGCTCTATTTCAAAGGCTTTCACGCGCTGCAAAGTTATCGTGTGGCGCATTGGTTGTGGCAGCAAGGGCGGCGCATGTTGGCGCTGCATATCCAGAGCCGCATGAGTGAAGTGTTTGCGGTGGATATTCATCCGGCCGCTGTGATTGGCAGTGGCATTTTGATGGATCACGCCACTGGTGTGGTCATTGGTGAAACGGCCGTGATTGAAGACGATGTGTCCATGCTGCACGAAGTCACTTTAGGAGGCAGTGGCCGCATGCGCGGCTGTCGCCGCCACCCCTTGATTCGACGCGGCGTGTTGCTGGCAACGGGCGCTAAAATCCTGGGGCCGGTGGAAATTGGTGAGGGTGCCAAGATCGGCGGCGGCAGCGTGGTGCTGACCGATATTCCGCCACACAGCACCGCGGCCGGCGTGCCGGCCAAAATTGTGGGCAAGCCTGCTGAGGCGCAGCCCGCCTTGGATATGGATCAAAAGTTGAACGAAGTTGGCGACGAGATTGGCGAAAATGAATGACCACGTAAATGAGCAACAACAAGGCTCCTGCAAACCGGGTCGCACAGGAATTGCTCGTGTGATTGCAGCAGCGGGGTATTCATGGGCAGGCTTTCAGCAGGCTTGGCAGCACGAAGCCGCTTTTCGGCAGGAAGCCGTGTTGGGGCTGCTGTTATTGCCCATCGCCTGTTGGTTGGGGCGTGATGCTGTTGAAATAGCACTGCTCGTGGGAAGTTGTTTGGTGGTTCTTATCACCGAATTACTCAACTCCGCCGTAGAAGCCGTGGTGGATTTAGCCAGCCCCGCGCAGCACCCATTGGCAGGTCGCGCCAAGGATATGGGTTCAGCGGCGGTGTTTGTTTCATTGGCCTTGGTCACGCTAGTATGGGGTTCCATTATTTGGCGGCATTTTTTCGCCTGAGCAAACAATTTAAGAGGAGGTTCTCATGTCATCCATCACCGTGTTGACGGTTGCAGATTGGTGTCTATTGGCGGCAGGCTTGGTCGTGCCATTTATTTTTACCATCTACGCTAAAGCCAGCAAAGGGTTTGATAACGCCAAGCCGCGTGAATACATGGAACAGCTTGCAGGCGCGCGCAAGCGAGCGCACTGGGCTGTGCAAAATGGCTATGAAACTTTTCCTTTGTTTATTGCTGCTGTTTTGTTGGCCGAGCGTGCAGGTGTGGCGCAAGCAACGGTGAATGCTTTGGCGGTGGCTTTTGTTGCCTGTCGTTTGGTGTATGGCGTGATGTATGTGTGTGACAAAGCGACGTTGCGCAGTTTGGTGTGGGTGGCTTCCATGGTATGCGTGGTCAGTTTATTTGTGTTGTCCGTCTGACGCATCGATAGTTTACGGTTTCAGTAAAGAGATTTTTTATGGATAAGGCTAACAGCGCTAAACACATTACAGCTTTGCAGAATATGACGCTGCAGTTTGGCGACAAAGTGTATGACATTTTTTTTCATGCGGCAGAGAGTCGCTTGTTGGAAATGATGGACACTGCTAAAAATAACGATGATCAATGGCAGTTAATGCAATTATCCCGAGAGTTGCGCAAACAGAAATCTGCCATATCGGCAAGGTTTAAGTTGAGTCTATCTGAAAGTTTTAATTTGTTTAGAAAAGATCAATTAGGCGGCAAGGATACTAGCAAAGAAGACATGTCACGAGATTTGTCTCTGTTGGCCGATGAAGAGCTGGAGCAGGATATCGCCGTGTCATCCATTGCTCGAAGAGCAGATACGCGTTTTTCAGAAGACTTATTTGGACTCATGCAGCGCTTGGCTGTGTTGCGTGGCGGGCGAAAGTTGCCGGATGACGGCAATCCTTTGGGAGCAAATCAATTTGCAACGGCCTTGCAAGCATCGTTGAAGTTGTTGAAATTAAATATTCGGTTTACGGTGATGTTTTTTCGTGTTTTTGAAAAGGCATTATTGGAGAATTTGGGGGAGTTGTATCAATCTGCCAATGAATATTTGAAGCGACAGGGTGTGCTGCCGAATTTGCGTTTTGGCATGGGGTTATCGAAGCCTACGCCAGCGACAGGAGCGCCAAAGAAGCCAGCGGAGGCAGCGGCGGGAGAAGAAGGTGCCGCAGCAGCCGACAGTGAGGCGGATGTCGTGCCGCATCCAGCGCGTATCGAATTGACCAAGCGCGTTGAAATGGAAACACTGCAAAATCCTGCTTTTCAACAATCTTTAGCCGCTGAGCGGCAGTTGTATGCAGATATTAGTCGCTTGCAGCACGGCGCTGCTGCTGAGTTGCCAGTAAACTCGCCGACACCACCGGCTGCGCCTCGTCCACAATATTTCAGTCAGCCTGCTTTTTCTGGGCAAACCAATGCAGCGGCAGCCGTTTGCTCGTCGAGTGAAGTGGTAACGGCATTGTCACAAGTGTCCATGGAGCATCATGCCGAGGCCATGGATTACATTGCGGTGCCGCCGGCGATGACGGTGGAGCAGTACCAAAATGTTACGCAGCAAATGAAGAATCATCTCGGCGATGACAAACGCATTGCTGAAGAAGATGGTCGCATTATTGATTTAGTGGGCATGATTTTTGAATACATGTTGGGCGATGAACAATTGCCTGATGCAGTGAAAGCGGTGTTGAGTTATCTGCATACGCCGTATCTCAAAGTGGCTTTTCTTGAGCGTAAATTGTTTGAGAAACCGGAGCACTCCTCGCGGCAACTTCTGGACTGTTTGGCTGATGCCGGTATGCGTTGGGTCAATACAGATGGTGATAGCCAGTTCAAGGTTTTCCCTAAAATTAAATCGGTTATTCGTCGCGTATTGACCGATTTTCACAACGACACCAGCTTGTTTGATGAATTGCTGTTGGAAATGCGCGAGTTCAATGTAAAAGTGGCGCGCAGCGTGGACGTAATGGAGCGTCGAGCGCGTGAAAAAGCGGAAGGCGAGGAAAGATTGCGTGAGGTAAAGCGCCGTGTATTGCAGGAAGTGCGCAGCC
Organism: Pseudomonadales bacterium; assembly: GCA_046347205.1. GTDB lineage: Bacteria > Pseudomonadota > Gammaproteobacteria > Pseudomonadales > UBA7239 > UBA7239. The sequence goes on along the minus strand of JAXMGN010000003.1, from coordinate 169,958 downwards.
GTATGGATGGGCATGAGCTGCCGGCACACATTATTGTGTTGTTGTTGCATCCGTGGTCGGATTTTCTCACGTTCACCTTGTTGCGTTATGGTGATCACTCAAGTCAATGGCAAGAAGGCGTGGATATTATTGATGAAGTGATTTGGAGCGTGCAAGAAAAAACAGATGTCAATGAACGCAACCGTTTGGCGTTTGTGCAGGAGTCACTGTTGCAACGAGTACAAGGGGGATTGGAAACGGTTGCGCACGATCAAGTGAAAAGTAATCGTTTGTTAGAAGCTTTGTCAAAATCTCATATGTTGGTGTTGCAGAACTTGATTGCCGAACCTGCATCACCTGAGAAACGCGCTGAAATGGAAGCAGAAGTTAGCGCGGAGTTAACGGTTGATGTGATTGATAAAGAGGCACTGGCAGCGGAAGAAATGGCTATGTTGGAAACATTGAGTCAAGCGCCTGTTGGTACATGGCTTGAGTTTGATCAAGTCGATGGTGGTAGTGCGGTACGCGCTCGTATCGCTTGGGTTAATCCTAATACGTCAAATGTTATGCTCGTGGATCGCAGTGGAAAACAAATGGCAATAAAAAACGGTTTGGAAATTGCACGCATGATTTTAGCGAGCCAAGCACGTATTTTGGTCGAGTCTGGTAAGCCATTTTTTGAACGGGCATTGGAGAATATTTTGGTGCGTCTGAAAGCTATTGTGGCGCATTGATGGGTGCATATTATGGAAACAAATAACGATTACGCTAATCGCCGCAAATATCCTAGGCATAACTTGCAGGATGTTGTGCGTGTCATCGATAAAGCAACAGGACAATCAGTGGGTACGGTGGCAAATTTATCACTGGATGGCTTGATGGTTGTCGACAATGTGCCTCTCAATCTGGATTGCATCTATCAGCTGAGTGTTTGTGTCGATGAAGGCGTGCTGGGTGGTGTTGCCGGCAAAATTCGCGAATTGCATTTGGGTGTGGATTGTTTATGGAACAGTCCCTCGGCATCGGTAACATCTGCCGCGTATTGGTCCGGTTGTCAGATTATTGATGTGTCAGATGAGGATATGGTCGTCATACAGCATTTGGTTGACGTGCTGGCGTTAGCGTAAAGGTGGCTTGCTCTGCTGGTGTTGGCTACCAGTGTATTTCTTGGATGTTGTTATTTTTCAAATAAGTATTGCTGGCTGAAAAATGCCCGCAGCCTGAAAAGCCGCGATACACAGAAAGCGGCGAAGGGTGCGGCGCAGTCAATACAAGATGTTTCTGACGATCAATCAATGCGCCTTTTTTTTGCGCGTAGTTGCCCCATAGTAAAAACACAATGTGCTCGCGTTGTTCATTGAGCAGTGCAATGATTTTATCGGTAAATATTTCCCATCCCTTTCCTTGGTGTGCACCTGCCTTGCCGTGTTCTACCGTGAGCACTGAATTGAGCAGCAGCACGCCCTGATCGGCCCAGCGCGTGAGGTTGCCATGTGGCGGCGGTTCAATACCGAGATCGCGTTTAATTTCAGCAAAAATATTCACCAGTGATGGCGGTGGCGCAATGCCATCCGGCACAGAAAAACACAGACCGTGCGCTTGCTGTGCGCCGTGGTAGGGGTCTTGACCGAGTATGACCACTTTCACTTGTGAGAAAGGTGTGTGATTTAACGCGTTAAACCACAGCGAGCCGGGTGGGTAAATCATTTTCCCCGTCGCTTTTTCTGCGGCAAGAAATGCGCGCAATTGCCGCATGTAAGGCGCATCAAACTCCGGCTGTAATTTTTCCAGCCATTCCGTAGGGAGTTTGATGTCGCTCACAGTGTGTTCGCATCAATGTTGTGGACGCATGTGCGGAAATAGCACCACATCGCGAATAGACGGCGAATCCGTCAACAGCATCACTAGGCGATCAATGCCAATGCCTTCGCCCGCAGTGGGCGGTAAGCCGTACTCCAGCGCGGTGATGTAATCGGCATCGTAATGCATGGCTTCTTCATCGCCGGCATCTTTTTCTTCCACTTGTTTGCGAAAGCGTTCCGCTTGATCTTCAGCGTCATTTAGCTCGGAAAACCCGTTGGCAATTTCGCGTCCGCCGACAAAAAATTCAAAACGATCGGTGATGAAAGGGTTGTTGTCGTTGCGGCGTGCCAGCGGTGACACTTCGGTGGGATACTCGGTAATAAAAGTGGGTTGAATTAAGCGGTGTTCAACGGTTTTTTCAAAAATTTCGATTTGTACTTTGCCGAGGCCGTAAGAGTTTTTTAGCGGGATGCCTAGCTTGCCGGCAATGGCGCGCGCGCCTTCCGGCGTGGACAGTTGCTCGGCTGTAATATCTGGGTTGAAGTGCAAAATGGAATCAAAAACACTGAGGCGTGCAAACGGCTGGTCAAAATCAAAATGGGTTTGTTCGATGATATCGCCCGCTTCATTGCGTACGGTGTTGCAAAACTGTGCGCTGCCGAGTGCGCGGTGTGCAACATAGCGCAGCATTTCCTCGGTGCGATCCATTAAGTTGCGGTAGTCTGCATAGGCTTCGTAAAACTCCAGCATAGTGAACTCAGGGTTGTGGCGTGTGGAGAGGCCTTCGTTGCGGAAGTTGCGATTGATTTCAAACACTTTATCAAAGCCGCCCACCACTAAACGCTTGAGATACAACTCGGGTGCAATGCGCAAATACATGCGCTGATCTAGCGCATTGTGATGCGTGACAAAGGGTTTCGCCGTCGCGCCGCCAGGGATAACCTGCATCATCGGTGTTTCCACTTCGAGAAAATTGTGGTCGGTGAGATAGTCGCGGATGGCATCAATGACAATCGAGCGAATGCGAAATACGCGTTTCACGTCGTCGTTCACGATCAAGTCAACATAGCGTTGGCGGTAGCGCGTTTCGGTGTCAGACAAACCGTGCCATTTGTCGGGCAGTGGCCGCAGCGATTTGGTGAGCAGTTGCGCGCTTTCGATCAATACATACAAATCGCCTTTGCCCGATTTGTGCACGGGGCCGGTAGCGCCGACGATATCACCGATGTCCCAGCTTTTGATTTCTTCTGCTTGTGCGTGCGTTTTGTCGATGTAGAGCTGAATGCGCCCAGCCATGTCTTGCAGTACGAGAAAAGGTCCGCGCTTGGCCATGATACGACCGGCTACCGATGCTGTGCGATGCAGGGCTTCCAATTCTTCTTTGGTTTTTGCGCCGAGCTCTGTTTGCAGAGCATCCGTGAAACTATCCGGACGAAAATTATTTGGGAAGGCGTTGCCGCGCTGACGAATAGCAGAGAGTTTTGTGCGTCTTTCAGCGATGAGGTGATTTTCTTCTAACGAGATATTTTTTTCGTCTGTCATGGCGTCATTATCCGTGATGATTTTGTGATGCGGTGTTACAGCCCGCTCTTTAAGCTGGCTTCAATAAATTTATCCAAATCGCCATCCAGCACCGCTTGCGTGTTGCGTGTTTCCACGCCAGTGCGCAAATCTTTGATGCGCGAATCATCCAGCACATAAGAGCGGATTTGGCTGCCCCAGCTCACGTCTGCTTTGCTGTCTTCCAGTTTTTGCTGTTCGGCCTGCTGTTTTTTGATTTCCATTTCATACAGTTTGGCTTTTAACTGCTTCATTGCAAAGTCGCGGTTGGCGTGCTGCGAACGCTGCGATTGGCATTGCACCACGATGCCGCTGGGCATGTGGGTGATGCGCACGGCGGATTCAGTTTTGTTGACGTGCTGACCACCGGCGCCAGAGGCGCGATAGACATCGGTTTTCAAATCGGCAGGATTAATTTCAATTTCAATGTTGTCGTCAATTTCTGGTGCAACAAATACTGAAGAAAAAGAGGTGTGGCGGCGATTACCGGAATCAAAAGGCGATTTGCGCACTAAACGATGCACGCCCGTTTCTGTGCGCAACCAACCGTAAGCGTATTCGCCTTGAAAGCTGATGGTGGCTGATTTGATACCGGCAACATCGCCAGCCGAGGCTTCCACCAATTCGGTTTTGAAACCTTTGGCATCGCCCCAGCGCAAATACATGCGCAGCAGCATTTCTGCCCAATCTTGCGCTTCAGTGCCGCCGGAGCCGGCTTGAATATCCAAGAAGCAACTGTTGGGATCCATCTCGCCAGAAAACATGCGGCGAAATTCGAGCAGCTCTAATTTTTTGCGCAGCGTATCTAAATCCGTTTCTACAGCGGCAACGGTGTCGGTATCGTCTTCTGCAGCAGCCATTTCCAGTAAATCGGCGACATCGTTGAGACCGCTTTCCATGTCATCCAGTGTGCTGACAACAGCAGAGAGTGCGGCGCGTTCGCGCCCTAATTCTTGTGCGCGCTCGGGCTTATCCCAAACACCGGCATCACCCAGTTCCAGTTCAACTTCGGTTAGGCGATCTTTCTTGTTGGCGTAGTCAAAGATACCCCCTCAGCGCATTGGAGCGCTCGCGTAGATCTTTGATGGTGTTCAGAAGCGGATTGATTTCCAGCATGTTGTGTACTCAAAAAAAACGGTGGCGGCAGAAACGCAAAAGCCGACCTAAGGCCGGCTTTTTCATCGCTAGCGCGGTCAGGCTGCTTGCACAGGAATCGTATTGGCCGTGCGCACGACTTGGTTTTTTTCATTGAGATAAACCAGTTTAGGTGCGTGGTTCAACAATTCTTGTTCGCTGTAATTGCCGTAAGCACAGATGATGACGCGATCGCCAGGTTTTGCGCGGTGCGCTGCGGAGCCGTTGACCGAAATAATGCCAGAACCTGCGCCGCCTAAAATTACATAAGTGGTGAAACGCTCGCCGTTGGTGATGTTGTAAATCTGAATTTGTTCAAATTCACGCATCCCAGCGAGTTTAACCAAGTCGCTATCAATGGCGCAGGAACCGTCATATTCCAGCACAGAATGAGTCACACAGGCTTGGTGAAGTTTGCCTTTCAGCATGATGTGTTGCATGGAGGGTCTCCGATTGAACTAGGAGTGAAAAATACGACGTATATCGTACAGTTAAATGGATACGGTTACATTATCTATCAGGCGAGTTTTTCCGAGATACACCGCGCCGAGCAGCACTAAATCACTGTCTGTGGCAGTGGCGGGTTCCAGCGTTTTAGCCTGACGGATGGAAAAGTAATCGGGGCGCATTCCTGCCTGTGCCAGTTGTTGCTGCGCGGCGGCTTCGATGGCGGCATAGTCGCGCTTACCCGCTTGCACAGCGTCGCGCGCTTGGCACAGGGTTTGGTATAGCGCAGTCGCTCGCGGTCGTTCGTCAGCAGTGAGGTAGCTGTTGCGTGAACTGAGCGCCAGACCATCGTCAGCACGGGCAATCGGCGCCGCGACTATCTGCACAGGAATACACAAATCCTCCACCATGCGACGAATGACGCTGAGTTGTTGGTAATCCTTGATGCCGAAGATAGCGGTATCCGGCTGCACCATATTGAACAATTTGGCGACGACTGTGGTTACGCCCAAAAAATGACCGGGGCGGGAAGCGCCACACAAGATGTTGGTCATGGTCGGCACTTCCACCTTGGTTTGTGTCTCCATGCCGTTGGGGTACATGTCCGTTTCGGTGGGGCAGAACAGCACGTCGCAGCCCTCGGCAGTGAGCATGGCGCTGTCGCGCTCTAGCGTGCGTGGGTATTGTTCCCAATCTTCATTGAGGCCGAATTGCAGGGGGTTCACAAAAATACTGGCAACCACCACGTCGACCAGCGTTTTTGCCAAGCGTATCAGTTGCATGTGACCTTCGTGCAAATTGCCCATGGTGGCTACCAAGGCGATGCGCTGATTGGCCAAGCGCGCTGGGGCGAGTTGCGCGCGCAGGTCATTGACACGTTGGCAAGTGTGCATGCGGGCTCCAGTCATGAACGAGGGGTCAGAAGATGCCCTAGCTTGCCGGCCTTGGTGTCTAGGTAGAGGCGATTGTGTGGGTTTTCACCCACTTGCAAAGGCAGGCGTTCTTCGACATGGATGCCGGCAGATTCCAGCGCGGCGAGTTTGCGCGGGTTGTTGGTCATCAAGCGCAGTCGGCTGACACCCAAGTGGCCAAGCATGGATTTCAGCATGTCGTATTGGCGCAAGTCGGCATCAAAGCCCAGTTGTTTATTGGCCTCGACGGTGTCCGCACCTTGGTCTTGCAAATGGTAGGCGCGAATTTTATTGACGAGACCGATGCCGCGCCCTTCTTGGCGCAAGTAGAGCAGCAGGCCGCGCCCTTCAGCGGCGATGGCCTGCATGGCAGCATTTAGCTGAGCGCCGCAATCGCAGCGCAGGCTGTGCAAGACATCGCCCGTCAAGCACTCAGAGTGGATGCGTGCCAATACGGGTTGACCATCGGCGACATCACCCATGGTCAATGCAATGTGTTCCTGCTGGGTATCTGCATCTTCGAAGCCGTGGAGCGTGAACTCGCCCCAAGTGGTCGGCAGGCTGGAAGAGGCGACAAAGCGAAATGACACGAAAAAAACCCTCAATCAAGGCCGCGCATTTTACGCGCATTTACTCTGGATGGGGCGCTGTCAGTATTTTTTGCGCAGCACGAGAACGTTGTTCTCCTCGCGCATTTCTGTCTTTTCCAGAAAACTCATGCCGAGCAGAATATTGGTGGAGGAGTCAGCCACGATCACGGCCGCGGTGATGTTGCGCAAGGTGATGTCGCCCACGCTGACGCTATCGAGCATAAATTTGTAGCTCGGCGTGCCACCACCCGCCGTGTCGGCAACAAAACGCTCGCCCTGTCGCCAGTTGAGGCGCAGGCGATCCGCTTCCGCCGGTGTCATGGCGATGGCGAACGCGCCGGTGTCCACCATGAACTGCACGGGCTGTCCATTGATGCGTCCCGTTGTGAAGAAGTGGTTGTCGCGTCCGCGTGGAATGCGCGCTTCTTCTTTTTCGGCGCGATCAGCGTAGTGCGAACTAATTTCGCGCGTCAGCGTGCGTTCAAAACGCTCGCCCTGCCATTCCAGTGTGGCTTTCTCGCTATCGGACGCAATTAAATTCACCCCTTCTGGGCTGGGCGTACCCACTTTGAGAATGCGTTGCTTGCCGTCGATGGTGACCACGGCTTGATTGGGCATCAAGCCGTTGACGCGAATATCGGGCGCTGCAATGGCTGTGGTGCAGGCGAGCAGCAGTAGCGCCGCGATAAAATTACTGAGCTTTACCATCGGGGTTTTTCAGATAGCTGAAAAAACTATTGTTAGGATCCAGCACCAACATATTGGTGCCGCTGCTGAAGCTGTCACGATAGGCTTGCAAGCTGCGCGTGAAATTAAACAGTTCAGAATTTTTGCCGTAAGCTGCTGCATAAATTGCAGTGGCTTTGGCGTCGCCTTCACCGCGAATTTTTTCTGCTTCGCCGTAGGCTTCTGCTTCTAAGACAATTTTTTGGCGATCAGCGTCAGCGCGTATACCTTCAGCCACTTCTTTGCCTTCGGAGCGGTGTTTGCGCGCTTCGCGTGCGCGTTCGGAGTTCATGCGGTTGTAAACATCCACACTCACTTCGTCTGGCAGTTCGATGCGTTTAACGCGCACATCAACCACTTCTATACCCAGCTCTTTGCTGGTGATATCGGTTAATTTTTGCGTCATGTTTACCATTAGTGCATCGCGTTCACCCGACACCACTTCATGCAAAGTGCGTACGCCAAATTGATTGCGCAAGCCTTCATTGATGCGTTGTGAAATCAGTAGCTCGGCACGCATGGCATCGCCACCCGTTGCTGTGTAGTAGCGCGCCACATCCGTGATTTTCCAGTGTGCGTACAGATCCACCATCACCGATTTTTTTTCCACCGTGGGGTAGCGTTCCGCGCGCGTATCAAGTGTCTGGATGCGCCCATCAAAACGACGCACTTCATCCACAAAAGGAACGCGAAAATGTAAACCGGGTTTGATGTCAGATTTCACCAATTTGCCGAACTGCAAAACCACCGCTTTATCAAATTCAAACACGACAAAAACAAACTGCCCTGTCAGCCAAATAACCGCCAAGATGGCGAGCAAAATATTGCCGATACGGTTCATGGGCGGGCCTCCCGGCGGCTACTTTCAATGCCACTGCTGTTGTTGCTACTGTTATTGCTGGTTCTTCCGCGTGCGTTATCTGCACGTACGGTGATGGTGCTGTCCTCCGCAACAGAGGGTGCGGTACGCAGTGTAGAGTTCTCAGCGTTGTTGTTGGATGCTTGCAGTTTGTCTAATGGCAAGTAAAAAACATTGCTGCCATTGGCTTGCGTATTGAGCAGCACCTTGCTGTTGTCGGCGTAGATTGCCTGCATGGTTTCCAAGTACAAACGTTTGCGCGTGATTTCTGGCGCTTTGCTGTATTCGGTGAGCAGTGCTTCAAAGCGCGCGGCTTCACCTTGTGCACGCGCGACTACGCGATCGCGATACGCCAATGCTTCTTCGTGTACGCGCTTTACTTGTCCACGTGCTTCAGGCACCACCGTGTTGGCATACGTTTGTGCTTCGTTTTGTACGCGCTGTTCGTCTTCGCGCGCTTTGATGACATCGTCAAAAGCTGCTTGCACAGCGGTGGGGGGTTGTGTTTTTTCGATATTGACCGTGCTGACGATGATGCCCGTTTGATAAGCGTCGAGATATTTTTGCAAACGCGTTTGCACATCGACGGCAATTTTGTCGCGCCCCGTGGTCAACACATCATCCATTTTTGAGCTGCCAATGGCGTGACGCACTGCGCTGTCGGTGGCTTCTTCCAGTGCGTGTTGTGGATCGCGAATACCCAGCGTAAATTTTTGCAAATCGCCGATGTTGTATTGCACGGACACTTGCACTTCGACGATGTTTTCGTCTTCCGTCAACATCGCGCCTTGCGTAGTGTAAGAGCGCTGTTGAGTGACATTTTCTTTGATGACCGTGTCAATTAATGGCGGATTCCAATGAATGCCAGGACCGACAATGGAGTGAAAAGCACCCAAGCGCAAGACAACTGCGCGTTTCTGTTCATCCAACTGGTAAACACCCAGCACTCCCCACAACACAGAGAGTGCAGTAACGATTAACAGCACCAATTTGCCTACGGGTTGGTTGTTGCCGGGGCTGCCATTGCCGAAAATCCCGTTCAATTTTTTGAACAGAGCTTCCAGTTCGTTTTTGCTATTCGGTGGGCCGCCCCAAGGGTTGCCACCGCCTTTGTTGCCGGGTTCATTCCAGGCCATTAGAGTCTCCGATCGTTTGATTTTTTGGCGCGACTGCCGCGCGAAGTGGGTGATTTTAGCAGTTCTTCCGCCTTGAGCTTTTCTGTGGCGAGTAGACGCTGCCAATCTTTTTGCGCAAGACGCACGGTGAGGGTTTGGCTGCCATCTTCATTGAAGTGTTCGTGCTGGATAGCACGTAGCGAAAAAAGCTGGGCGCGCAATTTTGCTTGCTCTGGTTTTAAGTGCAATGTGCCGTTGAACTGCTCTTCAGCCAAATATTCATCCATGGCTTGCCGCAATAATTCAAGGCCTATGCCTTCGCGTGCGGAGAGCCACACGCGAATGGCGCGCCCACTGTCGTCGCGATCTATGCGCGGTGCCATTTCTAACAAATCAATTTTGTTGAACACTTCCAAGCGTGGCACGTCGGCAGCGCCAATTTCGCTCAATACTTCTTCTACTTGATAAATTTGTTCGACGCGTTCGTCGCTGGCGGCGTCGATCACATGCAGCAGTAAATCGGCGCGCGCCACTTCTTCCAGCGTGCTGCGAAAGGCTTCTACCAATTGGTGCGGTAAGTGGCGCACAAAACCCACGGTATCCGCCAATACGGTGACACCGGTGTCGGGCAGTGCAATGCGGCGCATGGTGGGGTCTAGCGTGGCAAATAATTGATTGGCGGCGTAGACATCCGCTTCGGTGAGTGCATTGAACAGCGTGGATTTGCCGGCGTTGGTGTAACCCGCCAGTGAAACGGTGGGCGTGGCACTGCGTGTGCGTCCGCGTCGTCCTTGCTCGCGCTGGCTGCGCACTTTTTCCAAACGCGCTTCAATAAATTTGATGCGCGCGCGCAATAAGCGACGATCGGTTTCCAGCTGGGTTTCGCCGGGGCCACGCATGCCGATACCGCCTTTTTGTCGCTCCAAGTGCGTCCAGCCGCGCACCAAGCGCGTAGACATGTGTTGCAACTGCGCGAGTTCCACTTGCAGTTTGCCTTCGTGGGTGCGGGCGCGCTGCGCAAAAATATCGAGGATTAAACCGGTGCGATCCAGTACGCGGCATTGCAACGCTTTTTCCAAATTGCGCTCTTGGCTGGGCGACAATTCGTGATCAAAAATCACCAGTTGCGCACCGTGCTTCTGCACGGCGGCGTGAATTTCTTCTAACTTTCCTTTGCCGACAAAATGGCGTGCGCTGGGCGAGGTGCGGGAGCCGCAAATCAGCGCGACGGGATCGCCACCCGCCGACAGCACCAGTTCTTCGAACTCGCGCAAATCGTCGCGGGTGTGCGGGCGGTGCAAATCCAGGTGAACCAGTACAGCCAGTTCACCGGATGCGGGGCGATCAAAAAACAAACGCGATGTTTTCCGTCAGTAGCGGGTTAGCTGCCTAAATCGTTGTAGCCGTCATCGTCGTCGTAATGGTCTTGATAGCCGCCTTGACCACCTGCGGCACCGCCCGTTGGGTTGGTCATAGGCAGACGCACAGGGCGCGATGGCACGACGGTCGAGATGGCGTGCTTGTACACCATCTGGCTGACAGTGTTTTTCAGCAGCACGACGAACTGGTCGAACGAGTCGATCTGGCCTTGCAGTTTGATACCGTTGACCAAGTAGATAGATACGGGGACGCGCTCTTTGCGCAGTACGTTCAAGTAAGGGTCTTGTAGACTTTGCCCTCTGGACATAGGAGATCTCCTCGAAAAAATGAAAGTGACCCGAAAACCGGGCGAGATTAGAAATGGCGCGAGCCAATCACTATATGCCGTTAGCAGACAGGATTTTCAAGACCGCCTCTGTGACTTTTTCCAGTTGGAAAGGTTCCTGCACGGGCACAGTTTGGAGTGACGGCCAGCTTCGCAGCCAGGTGAGCTGGCGTTTGGCCAGTTGCCGTGTGGCAGCAATGCCCGCTGCGCGCATTTCAGCTTCCGTGAGCTTGCCGGCCAAGTGTTCCCACACTTGGCGATAGCCCACCGCACGTATGGCGGGTAAATCAGCGTGCAAATCGCCGCGTTGATAGAGCTGGCGCACTTCGTCGATCAGCCCGGCACGCAGCATGTGATCAAAGCGCTGTTCGATGCGCTGATGCAAGGCATCGCGATCATTGGGTATCAGTGCCAGCTGCACAGGATGGAAGGGCAGTGGTTCCGCTGTCTGTTGCTGTTGCAAGGTGGAAAGCGGCGTGCCGGTGAGGGCGTGCACTTCCAGCGCACGCAAAATACGTTGCGAGTGATTGGGGTGCAGCTGTGCAGCAGCAATGGGATCGATCACTGACAGTTTTTGGTGCATAGCAGGCCAGCCAATGTGCGCAGCCTCTGCGGTTAAGGTCGCGCGCAGCGCAGGGTCGGCGACGGGCAAATCCGCAATGCCTTCCAGTAGCACTTTGAAATACAACATGGTGCCGCCGACGAGCAGAGGAATACGTCCAGCTTGCACGATGTCGTGAATTTCGCGCACAGCATCGCGTCGAAATTGTGCAGCGGAATAAGACGCTGACGGATCAAGAAAACTGATCAGAAGATGGGGGGCTTGCATTAAAATGCGGTTATCAGGTTTTGCACTGCCGATATCCATGCCGCGATACACCAGTGCAGAGTCCACACTGATGATGTCGCAGGGCAATTTTTTTGTCAGTTCAACTGCAACATCCGTTTTGCCGGAGGCTGTGGGACCCATCAAAAAAATTGCGCGAGGGAGCGTTGGGGAGTTTGCTGTTACCATGATGTCAGTTTACAGGAGTGATCCATGAAAAGAGTGGTTTTTAATCAGAAAGGTGGCGTAGGCAAGACCAGCATCAGTTGCAATTTGGCAGCCATCAGCGCGCAGCAAGGCTACAAGACGCTGCTAATTGATTTAGATACGCAGTGCAATAGCTCAGAATATTTGCTTGGCGCAAACTACGCAGAAAAAAATAAAACCTCGCTGGATTTTTTTAAGTCTTTTCTTGGTGTTTTTAGTGGCAAACCCTACTTACCCAATTTTTGTCACCCTACGCATTTTAAAAATCTGTCGGTCATGCCTGCTAGCTCGGATTTGAGCAATATTGAGCGCGAGTTGGAAAGCAAACATAAAATCTATAAGTTTCGCGATGCCTTGAAAGAAGCGGAGAAACATTACGATCGTATTTATATTGATACGCCGCCCGCCTTGAATTTTTACAGCATGGCAGCCTTGATTGCGGCAGATAGCTTGTTGATTCCCTTTGACTGCGACAGCTTTTCTAGGCAGGCGCTCTATAATTTAGTAAATACCGTGGCGGAGATTCGTGAAGATCACAACGAAGGCTTGAAGATTGAAGGTGTGGTGGTGAATCAGTTTAATCCACAGGCTAAGTTTCCTCAGGAGTTGATTGATCAGTTGATTGCCGATGGCTTGCCAGTGTTAGACGCTTATCTCAATACTTCTATCAAAGTGAAGGAATCTCGGGAAGAGCACACGCCCTTGGTGTACTTTGCGCCGGCACACAAAGCCACGCAGCAATTTATTAATCTGTATCAGAAACTGGAGAGTATTGAAGTATGAAAATCTTGCAAGAATTTAAAGAATTTGCAGTGAAAGGCAATGTGGTCGATATGGCGGTGGGCGTCATTATCGGCGCGGCATTTGGCAAGATTGTCACGGCGCTGGTCAGTCAAGTGGTGATGCCGCCGATTGGCTTGTTGTTGGGTAATGTCGATTTTTCCAACCTTGCTATCGTGTTGAAAGAAAAAACAGATACAGCGGCAGCGGTCAGTATCAACTACGGTGTATTTATCAATACCGTGTTGGATTTTCTGATTGTGGCTTTTGTGATTTTTATGCTGGTGAAGCAGATCAATCGTTTGAAAAAAGCAGCAGAAGTGACAACAAAAGAATGCCCGAAATGTATTTCGAGCATTTCGATTCGTGCAACACGCTGCCCTTGTTGTACCTCTGAACTTTAATCCAGCAAACTCAAATCGCGCACCGCGCCGACATCCGCGCTCATCACAAATTTAGCGTAGGCTTTCAGCGCGGCAGACACTTTGCGCGGACGCGGTTGCGCCGGTTTCCAGCCCAGTTTGTCCTGCTCGCTGCGGCGTTGCGCCAGTTCTTCATCGCTTACTAAAACATTGATGCTGCGCTGCGGAATATCAATGTGAATGCGATCACCGTTGCGCACCAAACCTATCGTGCCGCCGGCAGCTGCCTCGGGTGAAACGTGGCCGATGGATAAGCCGGAGGTGCCGCCGGAGAAGCGTCCGTCGGTGAGCAGGGCGCAGGCTTTGCCCAAACCTTTGGATTTGATGTAGCTGGTGGGGTAGAGCATTTCTTGCATGCCGGGGCCGCCGCGCGGACCTTCGTAACGCACGATCACTACATCGCCCGCTTTCACTTTGTCTTCCAAAATGGCGTGCACGGCTTCGTCTTGGCTCTCGCACACAAACGCGGTGCCTTCAAACACGAAATTGCTTTCATCCACGCCAGAGGTTTTTACTACGCAACCTTTTTCTGCAATGTTGCCGTGCAATACGGCGAGGCCGCCTTCGGTGGAGTAGGCGTGTTCGAGTGAACGGATGCAGCCTTCGGCGCGATCATCGTCGAGTGTGTCCCAGCGCGTGCTTTGGCTGAAGGCTTCTTGTGTGGGAATGCCGGCAGGGCCTGCGCGATAAAACTCTTTCACCACCGAGTTGTGTGTTTGTGTGATGTCCCATTTCGCCAGCGCCGCTTTCATGTTTTTGCTGTGTACGGTGTGTGCATCGCTGTGCAGCAAACCGGCGCGATCCAATTCGCCGAGTATGCCCATGATGCCGCCGGCGCGGTGCACATCTTCCATGTGATATTTCGGTGTGTTGGGCGCGACTTTGCACAACTGCGGCACGCGCAGTGAAAGGCGGTCGATGTCTTTCATGGTGAAAGGCACTTGCGCTTCTTGTGCGGCGGCCAACAAATGCAAAATAGTGTTGGTGGAGCCGCCCATGGCAATATCGAGGCTCATGGCATTTTCAAACGCGTTGAACGATGCAATTGAGCGCGGCAAAACCGTACTGTCGTCTTCTTCGTAATAGCGTTTTGTAATCTCGACGATTACACGACCCGCTTCTAAAAATAAATGTTTGCGATCGGCGTGCGTAGCCAACAGCGAGCCGTTGCCCGGCAGTGACAAACCGAGAGCTTCTGTTAAGCAGTTCATGGAGTTAGCGGTAAACATGCCGGAGCAAGAGCCGCAAGTGGGGCAGGCGGAGCGTTCGTATTCTGCCACTTGTTCATCGGAGGCGGCGCTGTCTACTGCGATCACCATCGCATCCACCAAATCCAATTTATGTTCAGATAATTTTGTTTTTCCCGCTTCCATTGGGCCGCCGGAAACAAATACCACTGGAATATTCAGGCGCATGGCTGCCATCAACATCCCCGGTGTGATTTTGTCGCAGTTGGAAATGCACACCATGGCGTCCGCGCAGTGCGCATTGACCATGTATTCCACGGAGTCGGCGATGATGTCGCGCGAGGGCAGGGAATACAGCATGCCGTCATGTCCCATCGCGATGCCGTCATCTACCGCGATGGTGTTGAACTCTTTTGCCACGCCGCCGTGTTTTTCAATTTCGCGCGCCACTAATTGCCCAAGGTCTTTCAAATGCACATGCCCCGGCACAAATTGTGTAAAAGAATTCACGACGGCAATGATGGGTTTTTTGAAATCAGCATCTTTCATGCCGGTGGCGCGCCACAGTGCGCGGGCGCCTGCCATGTTGCGACCGGCGGTAGAGGTTTTTGAGCGGTAGGTAGGCATAACGGTGTCCTGCTAAATATTTTTAATAAAGATTTTTGAATTGCGCTGATAATTGTAGAGTTGCTGTTTTTTAGCGGGTAGTTGATCGATTTTTGCCGCAGCAAAGCCTTTTTCTAAAAACCAGTGCGCGGTTTGTGTGGTGAGCACAAATAATTTTTTGATGCCGATTTTTTTGGCTTGTTTCTCAGCGTGTGCCAGCAACAGCGAGGCGCGACCGTTGTTGCGATACTGCGTGTGGGTGGCGACGCAGGCGACTTCTGCCATCTTTACGCTTTTGGATGTCCCCTCGCTGTAGGGATAGAGCGCGATACAGGCGGCGATCAAACCTTCGTGTTCGATGACGGTGAAGTTGTGAATTTCAGATTCCAATATTTCACGCGAACGCCGCACCAAGGTGCCGGCTTCTTCCAGTGGTTGAATGAGGTTGAGAATGCCACTGACATCGTCCAGCGTGGCGGCGCGCACAATTTCGCCGCTGTCGTGCGCGATCAAAGTGCCGCTGCCTTCGCGGGTAAACAATTCACGCAGCAAGCTGCCGTTTTCTTGAAAGCTGATGAGATGCGCGCGCTCCACGCCGGCTTCTACTGCTTGGCAGCAGGTGAGCAGGGCTGTGTTGGCGGTGACATTTTTTTTCTTGTGCATCTGCAAGGCTTGCGCAGGTTTTAATTCGCGCAGCAGTGTGCCTTTGGTATCACAAACGCCTTTGTCGGCAATAAAGGCAATCAATTTGTCGGCGTGCAGGGCTTGCGCCACCGTGGCGGCAACATGTTCGATGCTGAGATTAAAAATTTCACCGCTGGCGGAATAGCCCAAGCAGGGCAGCACCACGATAGCGTCGCTGTCCAAGGCATCATCAAGCGCATCCACATCAATGCGCCGCACTTCGCCGGTGTGATGAAAATCCACGCCGTCGCGCACGCCTATCGGTTTGGCGGTGATGAAGTTGCCGCCGATGACGCGAATTTGTGCACCGTGCATGGGGGAGTTGATTAAACCCGTAGACAGCAATGCTTCAACGTGCGAGCGCACGCTACTGGCCGCTTCCACCACCAGAGGCAGGGATTCAGCATCGGTGATGCGTATGCCTTGATGAAAGCGCGGCGTAATGTGTTGGCGTGCCAGCGCAGTTTCAATTTGTGCGCGTGCGCCAACGGCTAACACCAAACGTACGCCGAGGCTATTGAGCAGAGCTATGTCGTGAACGGTGTTAGCAAATTGAGCGTCGAGCAGCGCATCGCCTGGCAACATCAGTACGAAAGTTTTGTCGCGATGCGCATGAATATACGGCGCGGAATGCCGGAACCAATCCACCATGCTTTTTGCTGTGTCTGCCTTGTCGCTGTGCATGTGCCTGGTTCCGGGTGGTGTGGGCTTTATTGTATGGCTTTAGGCATCCAACTTGCAGACATCTAAGCCCAGTTGAATCGCTTCATCTGTGCTGCCTGCACCACTCAAAATGGCGGTGTTGGCTTTTTCTGGAGTGAGATACAACGCGCCGACGCGCTGTAAATCTTGCGCGCTAACAGCGAGGATTTGTGCACGGAATGCGCGCCGCGCGGCATCGCTGCGACCAAACAGTCGGTTGTGAAAGGCTGTTTTGGCTTCGCCAGCCGGTGAGCCGGGTTTGTCGAGCGAGGCGATGACGCCCAAGATGGCCTCTTCCACTTTTTGTGCGTCTGGTGTGGTGGAGGCCAGCCAGTCGAGCGCTTTGTCGAAATCGAGCAGGGTGTCTGACAGACGCGGATCACGGTAGGAATACATGCGGAACGCGCCGAGGGTGCTGTCTTGGCTGGCGCCGCCACCATAGGCTCCGCCTTGCTCGCGAATGGCGCGATGCAAGAAGCCGTTGCGCAAGTAGCCGCCCAATACGCTCAGTGCAGCGGCATCAGGGTGTCCAACGGCTACGGTGGACCACGCGCGCGCACAGAAATTCACTTGTGTGCTGGTCTGCCACAGTTGTTGTACGCGTTGTGCTGTAAACGGCAGCGCAAAATCTATATTCGTTTCAGGGGTATTTTTTGACCATAGTTGTTGCAAGTGTGCCGTGCAATCTGCATCGCGCTCCTGCTCGGACACTAATAATAGTTGGGCAGGTTGTCGTTGTAATTTTTGATGCAATTGCTGCAGCTGTTGCGCAAATGTATTTAGGGCAGATGCGTCGTTCAGCGAGCGATCCAATTGCTTTATCCAAGGTAACCCAGCCAGCCCATTGACCTGATGTTGATGTTGCGCGAGCGGAGATAAACCCGCGCAGGCTGCCGCCATGGCCAATCCGTGCCCATTGCCCGTTATATTGCGTTCGCGGCGCGTGCGCATTTGTGCAATCAATTCACGCAAGCGTTGGTGTTCGTCGAAGCGGGCGCTATGCCAAGTATCAAACAACAACTGCGCAGCTGCGGTTTGGTTGCGAACCAATGCACGCGTCGATAGCACTAAAAAACCGTGCACAATTTGCGTATTTTCAATGGCGCTGCGCATGGAAGCGCGGGCGCTGATGCCGCCACACAATGCGGCTTGTTGCTGCTGTGCTTGTAAATAATCCAGCGCACCATGACCGACTTCCGTTAAGCAGGCTCTGTACAGGGGCAACAGTTGTGCTTCCTCTGCAGTGAGCGCGGGTAAATTTACAACCAACTGGTGATACACCAAGCCATTGGTGCCGGCGTTGTAGCGCGTAATCGGTGTGGCTTGTGTTTCCACGCCCGCCGCTTGCGGCGTGTGTGTGTCAGCAGGTACATCGGCCAATGTGACACAGGGCAAAATGTTTTCATCCAGCGCGGCTTCTTGTCGTGCTTGCAGCGCCACACTTTGTTCAATAATTTGTTGGCAGTCAGCGGGTGATAATTGCGCGCGAAGGTTCGCCAGTTGCGCGGCTTCGGCTGCATCGCGTTGCTGCGACAGGGAAGTGTCCGGTTTTAGCGTCAGTGTGACGCGATGTGGATTGTTGAGCAGCAAATCTTTGGTTAATTGTTTAATAAAGTTCGGATCGCGTGAAGCTGTATGCAGTGCTGCGAGTGCTGGCTCCAAATCCAATAGAGCAACTGGGTCGCCGCGATGTGTGGCACTGCTGAGCGCTTGTAAGATGAGCTGCAAACCGTAAGGGTAGCTGCCGCTGCTGAGTTCGCGCTGCTGTAATTCCAGTTGGTGCAAGCAGGCGTCGATTTGTTCTTGCGGCACGCCGTGTTCAGCAACATGGTTTAGCGTATCCAAAATTAAAGCTTCTACCGCTTTGGTGTGCTCGGGATCCGAGCCTTCTAAACCGGCGGCAAACAGCATTTCTTTTTGTGAATCTTCCAAGCCGCACAGTGGTGAAGGTGATGTGCCAAGCGCAGATGTTTCTAAAGCTTGTTGCAGTGGAGAAGCGGCATTATCCAGTAATACTGCCGTGAGCAACTGCGCTTGCAGATTGGCTTCTAAGTTAGCGCTATTGCCTAGCAGCCAGCCCGTTACGATGTGCGTTTTACCTTGTGTTTCGGTTTCATCGAGTGCATAGGCTTCTTCCACCGTTAATGGCGCGAAATAGCGTTTCTCATTGGGTACGCTGATGGTGTGATCAAGAAAATCAAAACGCGACAGTGCTTGCGCTTCAAATTTTTCTTGATGTTCATGCGCAGGAATATCGCCAAACGTCATAAAAATGGCATTCGACGGATGGTAGTGTGTGCGATAAAAAGAGACGAGTTGCTCGTAAGTGAGATCGGGAATGCAAGCAGGTTCGCCGCCACTGTTGTAGTGATAAGTGGTAGTGGGAAACAGATGGCTGGACAGCGCTTGCCAGAGTGTTGATGTTACCGAACTCATCGCACCTTTCATTTCGTTGAACACTACACCTTTATACGTCAATGGCGAAGTGGCATCGGTCATGGTTTCAAATTCGAGGCGGTGGCCTTCTTGCGCAAAATCCAGCGGGTCGAGACGCGAAAAAAACACCGCATCGAGATACACATCCATCAAATTGTTAAAATCTTTTTTGTTTTGGCTGGCAAAAGGGTAAGCCGTCCAGTCTGAGCTGGTGAATGCATTCATAAACGTGTTGAGCGAGCGGCGCGTCATCAAAAAGAACGGATCGCGCACGGGATATTTTTCGCTGCCGCATAGTGCGGTGTGCTCCAAAATGTGTGCTACGCCGGTGGAGTCGTGCGGTACAGTGCGCAATGCCACTAAAAAAACATTTTCATCATTGTTGGCAGCGATATGGATATGCTGCGCGCCGGTTTTTTTATGACGATATTCTTCAATGCGAATATTAAGAGCGGAAATTTCTTGCTGTCGTAGTAATGTAAAAGCAGGTGATGAAGATGGTTGTGTGGGAATAACAGACATGAGGATGCTCGTGCGCCAGCTGGGGGGGGGCTATTGTAGGCTGTGCCTATGGGCTTGTCGCCTGTGTCCTCGCGCCACACATGGATAGGGTTGAAAGTGACGCGCTTGTGGAGAGATGGCTATGGCGCGGTTTAGATGATGGGTAGTTGGATTGTTGCACTAAACCACAGCGGCCAGTTTTTTCCAGTAATTAATAGCGTGTGTGTGCTTGCATTCCATGCCAGCCCATTTAATACATCCTCTGTGCCTTTGTTTTTTATCATTGCGCTCAGTGCGCTGAAATCATAGTAACCAGCGACCACACCGGTTTTGCTGTCAATCAATAACACCGTATTGCTGAGCCAAACATTGGCCAAAATATAGCCGTTTACCCATTCGAGTTCGTTAATGTTTTTCCATGAGGTTTTTTGGTCGCGGATGGTGAGTGTGCGCTGAGTTTTTCCTGTATGCGGATCAAGAAATTGCAAGGTGTTGGAGCCGTTGCTCAGAATTAGCGATATGCCATCGGTAGCGAGCCCCCAGCCTTCACCTTGTATTGTCAGTGTTTGCAGGAGTTGCAGCGCGGTGTTGTAGATAAATATTTTTTGCTCTTGCCAACTTGCTTGATACAGTTTGCCGTGCAGAAGTGTCAGACCTTCACCAAAAATATCAGCGGGGAGCGTGTATTTTTTTTGTTGTGTGAGCGTTGTGGCATCGTAAGCAATGACAGCGGATTGCCCATAGCGTCCCGTGCTTTCAAATAATTGTTGCTTGGCGTACACCAAGCCCTGTGTGAAGTGGTTGTCTGCGCGCGGTGTGGTTGTTAATAAAGACCACGACAGTTTTTCTGCGGCCAGTGCCGGCATGCTGGTTGGCAGCAATGTGAGCAGTAGCAGAAAAAATAGCGCATTACGCATGGTGAGTATGCGCAAGGTATTCGTCCAGTGTATGAAATAATTCGCCGCTAGACGGCGCGCAATGCACGTTAATGTTTTCGCCACGCCAGTCAAAAGTCAGTTGCAGTGCATGCAGGCAGCCGCGATCAGACGGTGTGCCACCGTAGCGTGCGTCGCCGATGATGGGGCTGCCCAGCGCTTTCATCATGACGCGCAACTGATGCGTGCGTCCTGTCTGCGGCTTCAAAATAAATAAACGCAAGTTGGGTGCAATGGCGCGTGAAGAAAAGCGCGTGCTGGCCGGATTTTCTCGACTGCGCAGCAGTTTCCAGTTGCCGTCGCGCGTGCGCTGCATATCGCCCGTTACCGTGCCTTGTTTTTTGGATGGCGTTTGATCAGAGAGTGCGACATAGGTTTTTTGAATCTGACGCGATTCAAACATCTGCCCCAGTTCCGTGGCAGCTGTTTTGTTTCTGGCGACAATTATCAGGCCGGAGGTGATGCGATCTAGGCGGTGAACGGGGAACAGTGTTTCTGCTGGGTGGCAGATTTGCAGTTGTGCAAAAAAGCCTGTGCCGTTTTCACTGTGAAAGCTACTGCCCGCGGGTTTGTCGAACACGAAAAAATCTTCATGTTCGAAAACAGGTTTCATTCGCGTCGCCATGTGGTGCCACTGCGCGCATCTTCCAAGATAATGCCCTGCGCTTTAAGTTCGTCTCGGATTTGATCGGCGCGCGCAAATTGCTTGTTTTGTTTGGCTTGCACGCGCTCGGCGATCAGTTGCTCTATATTTTCTGCGCTCAAGCCATCACTACTGCCTGCTTGTAAAAATACATCGGCATCTGCTTGCAAAATGCCCAACACCGCACCGAGCGATTTCAAAATCGTGGCGAGCTCAATCGTTTGCTGTGCATTGCCAGCCGCGCGCACGGTATTCAGTTGTCGCGCCAGTTCAAACAGCGCGGCCATGGCTTCTGGTGTACCAAAATCGTCGTCCATTTCGGCGATAAAACGCGCAACAGTTGGCTGTGTGGCATCCAGTTGTGCAAGTGGTAACACAGGAACATCGTGCAAACCGCGCAGAGCGGTGTAAAAACGCTCCAGTGCGCCGCGTGCAGTGTGCAAGTTTTCTTCCGAGTAGTTGATGGCGCTGCGGTAGTGGCTAGCGAGCAATAAATAGCGCACCACTTCGGGGTGGTATTGATCGAGAATTTCACGAATAGTAAAAAAATTGCCGAGCGATTTCGACATTTTTTCATTGTTCACGCGTACTGCACCGGCATGCATCCAGTAGTTGGCATAATGCTTGCCGGTGGCGGCTTCTGATTGCGCGATTTCATTTTCGTGGTGCGGAAATGGCAAATCCGGTCCGCCACCGTGGATATCAAACGAATCGCCCAAGCAGCAGGTAGACATCGCCGAGCATTCAATATGCCAGCCCGGTCTGCCATCGCCCCAAGGCGAAGGCCAAGACACTTCGCCGGTTTTGGCAGCTTTCCACAGCGCGAAATCGCGCGGGTCTTCTTTCGCTTCATCCACTTCAATGCGTGCGCCAGCCAATAATTCTTCTGGATTTTTGCCAGACAATTTGCCGTAGCCGTCAAACTTGGCCACGCGGTAATACACATCGTTGTTGCTGGCGTGATAGGCGTAGCCTTTGTCGATGAGTTGTTGTGTCATCGCAATAATTTGCGCGATGTGTGCGGTGGCGGTGGGTTCGATGTCCGGTCTGGCTACACCGAGGCGCGCTTCGTCTTCGTGCATGGCTTGAATAAAACGCGCGGTAAGTGCGGTGTAGGGCTCACCGTTTTCGTCGGCGCGTTTCAAGATTTTGTCGTCGATGTCGGTGATGTTGCGCACATAAGTCACATGCCAACCGCGCGCGCGCAAATAGCGCGTGATGGCATCAAACGCCACCAAAACGCGTGCGTGACCGAGGTGGCAGTAGTCGTACACTGTCATGCCGCAGACATACATGCGAATTTCATTCGGCACTAGCGGTACAAAATCTTGTTTCTGGCGCGTGAGCGTGTTGTAGATTTTCATGAGCCGCTCACTTGCCGAAAGAATCTTTCAAACCAATGGTGCGATTAAATACCAGTTTTTCTGCACTGCAATCGTAGCGATCACTGCAGAAATAACCTTCGCGCTCAAATTGAAAGCGCGTTTCTGGTGCAACGCCGCGCAGGCTTGGCTCGGCTTTGGCCTGCACTACAGCGAGTGAATGCGGGTTGATGAAATCGAGAAAGGTTTTGTCTTTGTCAGCTTCTGGATTTTCTGCGGTGAATAAACGCTCGTACAAACGCAATTCCACATCCATGCACTGCGTGGCAGAAACCCAGTGGATCACGCCTTTTACTTTGCGCCCGTCCGCAGGGTTTTTGCCGTGGGTGTCTGGGTCATAGCTGCAGCGCAATTCGATAATTTCACCGCTGGCATCTTTAATCACTTCATCGGCGCGAATCACATAGGCATTGCGCAAACGCACTTCCTGCCCCAACACCAGGCGTTTGAAATCTTTTTCGGCGACTTCTCGAAAATCATTGCGGTCGATAAACAATTCGCGCGTAAAGGGCAGTTCGCGCGTGCCGAGGTCTTCGCGCTGCGGGTGTTTGGGTGCAGACAGTTGTTCAACGCGCGTTGCATCGAAGTTGCTAATCACGACTTTTAATGGGTTGATGACACACATGGCGCGTGCGGCGTTTTTGTCGAGGTCGTCGCGTATCGCAAACTCCAACATGCTGACATCCACAATGCCATCACTGCGCGTGACGCCGATCATCTCGCAAAACTGGCGCAGAGCTTGCGGCGTGACACCGCGACGGCGCAAACCGGCAATCGTTGGCATGCGCGGGTCATCCCAACCCTGCACATGTTTTTCATCCACCAGTTGTTTTAATTTGCGTTTGCTGGTGACGGTGTAATTCAAATTTAAGCGTGCAAATTCGTACTGGCGCGGACGCGCGGGTACCGGCAAGTTGTCGAGATACCAGTCGTACAGTGGTTTGTGATCTTCAAACTCCAGTGTGCAAATGGAATGTGTGATGCCTTCGATAGCATCGGATTGGCCGTGGGTGTAATCGTAAGTGGGATAAATGCACCACGCATCGCCAGTTTGGTGGTGATGTGCGCGGCGTATGCGATACATGATCGGATCGCGCAAATTCATGTTGGGGCTGGTCATGTCAATTTTGGCGCGCAGCACGCAAGCACCGTCCGCAAACTCGCCGTTTTTCATACGCGTAAATAAATCGAGATTTTCTGCCACGCTGCGTTCGCGAAATGGACTGTTTTTACCGGCTTCGGTGAGTGTGCCGCGATGCGCGCGCGCTTCGTCTGGCGTGAGATGGCAGACGTAGGCCTTGCCCTGTTCAATCAAATACACGGCCCAGTCGTGTAATTGTTGGAAATAGCCGGAGGCGTGGCGCACTTCGCCATTCCATTGAAAGCCGAGCCAACGCACATCTTCCTGTATCGATTGAATGTATTCGTCGTTTTCTTTTTCTGGATTGGTGTCGTCAAAACGCAGGTTGCACTGGCCGCCAAACTCCTCGGCCATGCCAAAGTTGAGGCAGATAGATTTCGCGTGACCGATGTGCAGGTAGCCGTTGGGCTCCGGTGGAAAGCGGGTTTGCACTTGCTGGGCGGGCAGGCCTGCCGCCACATCGGCGGCGATGATCTGGCGAATAAAGTGGGCGGGCTTGGCGATTTCGGTGGGTTTGCTGGGCTGTGCGCTCATAATATCCGGCAAAAAATAGGGAATTGAAGGTTTGGCGAGGGTAGCGGTGAGCGCGTATTATAGCCACCCCCCAGATACTCCTTCACATTCAGACACACCTTAAACACAGGAAATCGTAATGTCCGTAGTTACCCTGCACACCACCCACGGCGATATCACTCTCGAACTGGACGCCGCCAAAGCGCCCGCTACCGTCGCCAGCTTCCTCGAATACGCCAGCAGCGGTTTTTATGCAGGCACGATTTTCCATCGCGTCATCGACGGCTTCATGATCCAAGGCGGCGGCATGGATGAAAACATGAGCCAGAAAAAAACCAATGCGCCGGTGAAAAACGAAGCCAACAACGGCTTGAAAAATGACACCGGCACGATCGCCATGGCGCGCACCATGGATCCACATTCCGCCACGGCGCAATTTTTTATCAACGTGAAAGACAACGACTTCCTCAATTTCAAAAGCGAAACCTCACAAGGTTGGGGCTACTGCGTGTTTGGCAAAGTGACCGACGGCATGGATGTGGTGAACAAAATCAAAGGCGTGAAAACCGGCTCTAAAGGCGGTCACCAAGATGTGCCAGTCGAATCCATCACCATTACCTCCGTTACTGTGAAGTGATAGGGCGGCTAGATGAACGCGCTGTTCATCTCTGATCTGCATTTATCCGAAGAAAGGCCGCATACCACTGCGGCCTTTTTTGCTTTTTTGGCAGAGAAAACACGCGGCGTTGAGCAGTTGTACATTTTGGGTGATTTTTTTGATGCGTGGATAGGCGATGACGATGATCGCCCGCTGGCTGAAGCCGTCGCCAATGCCTTGCACGCCGTTACCGCACGCGGCGTGAAAATATTTTTCCAACACGGCAACCGCGATTTTTTATTGGGTGAACAGTACGCAGCACGTTGCGGCATGCAGTTGCTGCCAGCATTGTCTGTGATTGAAGATTCCGCGCAGCACATCTTGTTGGCGCACGGCGATCAGTTCTGCACGCAAGATGTGGCGTATCAACAATTTCGAGCCTTGGTGCGCAACCCGCAGTGGCAGCGTGAATTTTTAGCGAAATCTCTCGCCGAGCGCCGTGCAATCGCCGCGCAACTGCGCGCAAAAAGCAAAGAGGCCAATAGCATCAAAGCGGAAGATATTATGGATGTTACGCCCGCAGAAGTAATCGATGCACTGGAAAAGCATCAATGCACTGTGTTGATACACGGCCACACCCATCGCCCTGCGCGTCATGCCATAACACTGGCGCATGGCATGCAAGCTGAAAGAATTGTGCTGAGTGATTGGGCGGAGCAGTACGGCTATTTGCAGTGGAAAGAGGGTGCGGCTGAGTTGTTGTGGGAGTGCGCGCCAGCTACTCGCTGACGCGCGCGTGCAACATCAAATTTTTTCCAAGCCTTCCATCGCCAGTGCTTTTTGTACGCCGCTATCTGCTTGCATGCGATCGGTAAAACGCGCCAGTGCAGATAAAGTGCTGATGTCAATTTTTAATGATTTAACCCAGCGCAAAATCACATACAAATACGCATCCGCCATAGAACGCGCACCGGCTAGGTAGTCCTGTTTTTCTAGCTGTTGGTTGGTGTGTGTCAGCATGCGCACGACAGCTTGCGTGGCATTGTTTTTGGTTTTTTCAATCACGGCCTCATCGCCGAGGTACATCGTGCCGCCAAATAAAGGTTTGAATGCGGTGTGTAAATCAGCATTCAAAAAAGCTAACCAGCGATTGATTTCCGCGCGCTGTTTGGCGCTGTTATCGCCGCACAGTTTGGCTTCGGCGCAGATGTCTGCTAAATAATTCATGATGGACAGGTTTTGTGTCAAAACCCAATCGCCTTCTTCTAAAACAGGCACCGCACCTTGCGGATTTACTTGTAATAATTCAGGGGATTTCTGTCCATGTATGCTGACTTTTTGTAAGTCGTAGGGTTTGCCTGTCCACTCCAGTACGATGTGGCAGGCGAGTGCGCAGGTTCCAGGTGAGTAGTACAGTTTCATGATGTTCTCCTACGAGGTGAGGGTGGCCTCATGGTAGAGCTACCACTGAAAAAACTGCAAGCTCCATAGGGTGAGAACGGGCAACATGGCGATGGTGACACCAGCGAGTACGCCGATTTGTTGCATACGGGAGAGCGTCCAGCGACGGCACAGTTGGTGCGCAAGCCACAGCGACCAACACACTGCAATGGCGAGCAGCAGGGCGCGGAGGTCGCTGACGTAAGGCACGCTGATGCGATCTTGTGCGAGCTGCGTTAGCGTCAGCATCGACAGACCGAGAAAAACACTGATGCCGCCGAGTGGCGTTAAGCTGTACGCCAAACGCCAGAAACGTGCACCATCATTTAAGAATATTTTTGTGCTTAACCACAGCACCGCCGTTGCCCACCCGCCCACAAAAAAAGTGGTGGCGCTGATGTAAAACAAAATCAGAATTCCGTCTAACCAAGTGAATACATCATTTGCTTCAGGATAGTGGGTGAGTATCCACCACGGTGCGTTGTCATTGAGCAGCCACAACTGTCCGTATTCCACCACTTGCCACGCGGCGAATTGTTTTAATTGCACAAACCACGGGCTGCCACTCCATTGAAATGCGCCGAGTGCAACACCGAGTAAACCAAACAACAAAGTGAAAATTTCTACGCGTTCGTGAATAGTAATTTTTTGCTCTGATACTTCTTGTGCGGTGGAGCGCCATTGCAAATTCACGGCATCGCGGTGCCCGCTGCAACGCCCGCAACTGTGACAGTGACCGGTGCCGGCTTTGTGCTGCACATCGAGTATCGGCGGGCAATCCACGGCCGGCGTATTGTGCGGCGCTAACGCCCATTGCTGTTTATTCACGCCAAAATGCACGGGTGCTAATTTGGCGAGCAGTGTGAAAACGCCATTGGCAGGACAGAGAAATCGGCACCACACGCGCACATTTTTACCGTACAAAAAACCGACAACAATGGCGCCCACGGTGGAGCCACCCAAAATCAATAAAGCGGCTTTGGGATATTGATAAACACTGATTAATTGTCCGAACAGTGTGGTAGAAACAAATGCCACAAAAGGCCAGCCGCTCCAGCGTATCCAGTGTGGAATACTGCCCTGCAAACCGTGACGGCTCGCCCATTCTGTAATTGCGCCTTCAGGGCAAAAAACACCGCACCATGTGCGCCCCATCAACATCATGCTCAGCATGACGAAGGGCCACCAAATGCCCCAAAACAAAAATTGTGCAGCGCGAGTGAGGTTGTTCCACATGTGTTGCGCGTCGCCAGGCAGTGGCAAAAATGCGGGAATGGTGACGAGCAGTGCGTAGCCGATCACCACCAACCATTGCAGCGCGAGAATAATACCGCGGTATTTTGCCATTGCGTGGCCGAGCGCAGCCAACCACGATGACGCAGTGCGTGTTGTTACTGATTTATCTGTCGCAATTACACTGTGTTGCACAAAATCTCGGTTACAAAAAAAACGGTATTAGCGGGCAATAATTTTTCCGTTGGCAGTGTCCATGTGGAATTCACCAAAGAAAGCGTATTCACCCGGTTTGAGTGGTTGAATGATGACTTTGCGCGTTACGCCTTCGTTCATCACTTTTTCAAAACCGAGCACCGTGCTTTCAAATTCTTCCGGTCCTGGCCCTTCGTTCACCAACACCAAACGAATTTTTTTGCCAGCGGGTACTTCAACCACTTCGGGAATGAAACGCCCATCACGCGCGGTGATGGTGCGTTCAATCACTTCTTCATCGTCAGCAAACGCATTTCCAATAAAAACAGAAAATATGAGTGCGATGACGAACAGCAGTTTGCGCAGCATTAGTAGCCGCCTTTTTTGCCGATGCCGGAGTAAACAAAATCCCACTCCAGTGTGATGGGTTTGAACCACGCGCCCACGCCGGTTTCTTTATCGGTGTGGCGGCCAAAGTGTTTGCCCATCGGGTTGTCGATGGGTGCAGAAATCACATATTTCAGGTGATATTTGCCGTAGCCGTCGAGTTTGACGTTGTCGCCGTAGTGCGGACCATCGCTGGCTACCATCGGCATCATTTCGCCGCTGATGGTTTTGCCGCCTTCTTTGGTGATCTCGTAGTGAATGCCGAGATAGGGTATCCACGCGCTTTCACTGAAGCCGTTAGGGTTATTGGCAAGGGCTTTGATGTCGGCCTCGATATGAATGTCGCTGGCTTCACTGGCCCTCATCATGCCTTCCGGTTCCATGCGAATCGGTTGCAAATACACAGCGGCGATTTCCATGCCCGCTTGCTCGGCTGGCTTACCGATAGGAAATTCCAGTGCTTGCGCGGTGATGGCAGTGGCGAGCAGTGCTGCACCAGCAATAAAAGGGGCGGTACGTTTCATGTAGTCGAGCTCCTTGGTTAGGGTTGGGTGTTGTGTGCAGAGACGGCTGTGCGTTGGTCGAGTGCTTTGACCCACTGCATGCCGGTGAAAATGAGTAACAGGGTGACGGCGTAAACCGCCATTTGGCTGCCTAGGGGTGCAGCGTCATAGCCGATCAATGCGTGCAGTAGGCGGCCGAGAGTGGATTGGTTGCTGAGTATCCAAGAGACATCCCACAAGCGTCCCCAGCCGGGCAGCCAGTCGGCTTGCACCAGAAAACGCGCCGCTTGCGAGGCCATGCCAGCGGCGAGCAGCAAAATCAGTCCGCTAGTGGCTTGAAACAAATAGCGCAGCGGGATGCGCAGCAAGCCTGCGTACAAGGCATAACCCATAGCCACACCGCCGGCCACGCCGCCCATGCCGCCGAGGAACATTTCTGAGAGTTGCACGCCTTGGATTTTCTGACCGTATAAAAACAGGACGATCTCGGCACCTTCACGCAGCACAGCCAAACCAACCACCAAGGCTAGCGCAAACAGCGTTTGCCCGCCTTCTTGCACGTCTTTCCCGACTTGTTTCATCTGCGCCACTAACTCACGGCTGTGGCGCGACATCCAGATGTTGTGCCAAGCCAACATCACCACAGCGAGCAGGAGAATAGAAGCGTTGAACACTTCCTGTCCCATGCCGTCGGCGAGGTTGGCGATTTGATCCGCCAGCAGGGCGAGCACGACGGCACCGATACAGCCGCCCACCACGCCACCGCTGATCCACGCACTGCGACGCAGCACGCCGCGCGTAGCAGCAGCCACGATGCCGATAATTAAGGCGGCTTCGAGGATTTCACGAAAAACAATGATGGCGGTAGCCAGCATGGAGACTGCTCGCAGGGCGGAATATCGCCTGAAGTGACTTGTTGCAAATGATAATGTTTATTATTTCTTGCAACAACTGCGCTGGCGCAAAGTTTTCTTGGAAATCGGTATTAGCGGTGATAAGTGCCGGCGCGCTCGGGTTGATAAGTCACTTCTTTCACTCTCACGGTAGTCACACCACCGCTGGGGTTGGGCCATTCGATTTCACTGCCTTGTGCCAAGCCCAGTAAAGCACTGCCCACCGGTGCGAGGATGGAAACGGTTTTGCCGCTGCTGTCCATGTCCTTGGGGTACACCAAGGTCATTTCAAACTCTTCACCGGACAACATGGCAAAGCGCACGGTGGAGTTCATGGTGACCACATTGGGCGGCATTTGCTGTGGTTCCAGTACGGTGGCGCGCGCCAGTTCAGCTTCCAATGCTGCGCCGCTTACATCGGATTTTTGCAGCGATTCCAATAGCTGCTCCAACCGTTCTGCATCAAGGCTGGAAATAGTGATGTCCGGTTTTTTGCTCATGTTGGGTCTCGTAAATAGCGTGTGATAGGTATAGCTGGAGTATTGCACATAAAGATTTACACGCAAAAAAGGCTTGGTGTTTACACCAAGCCTTCCGAACTTTCAGCGATTGCGTTAGGGTTCAATTTTTCAGCGACGATGAATATAACATAGCGGTCTGTGGAACGGCAAAAGCGAATGCTTGTTGCGTTGCTGTGAAACGCTATTCATGTAAGCCTCCTTCATGGCAGGCACAGGCTTCGCCGTGTGCTGCAGCTACCAGCTCATGCAGAATGCCGCATTCTTGAGAATGACGGTCATTGCACTGGCTGCGTAATACGGTGAGCTGTTGTTCCAGTGCTTGCATGCTGTTCAATCTCGCCCGCACACGGCTCAGTTGTGCATCAATCAATCGGTCAATGTCGGCGCAATGACTCGTGGGGTGATCCACCCACTCCAGCAGGCGTTTGATATCGGCGAGCGGCATATCCAGCGCCCGACAATGCCGGATAAAAGCCAGTCGCTCAAGGTGCGACGTTCCGTAAGTGCGGTAGCCATTGCCGCGTCGTGTGGGTG
Source organism: Pseudomonadales bacterium (assembly GCA_046347205.1). GTDB lineage: Bacteria > Pseudomonadota > Gammaproteobacteria > Pseudomonadales > UBA7239 > UBA7239. Next base: position 139,860 of record JAXMGN010000003.1, on the reverse strand, counting down.
CGGGCAGTAATCCCGTTTTTTCGTAGTAGCGGATGGTTTCATGGCCAATACCGGTGGCTTGGGACAGTTCGCCGATACGCAGTGCTGTTGTCATCGATAGCAAGCTCCATGAGGGTTGTTGCGATTGTAGTCCGCTTGACCTTGTAGTCACTACAGGGTTTTCAATGGTGTGCTGCGAGGAGGTCGCCATGAAACATACAGACACATTGGACCATCACGAACATGAACATGAACACGATAACGCTAGGAATGCCTGCTGCCACGGGCATGACCACGATCAAGGCTTACAGCAGCGTAGCGCCGAAACACATCCTCCAGCTGCGCAGGCGGTTGGTGCGGTATTTCGTATCAGCAATATGGATTGTGCAACGGAGGAAAGTGAAATACGCCGCGCGATAGATGGCATAGCGGGTATTCGTGGTTTACAGTTCCGTCTTGGTGAGCGCCAATTGATCATCGATGCGGACGATAAAGGGCTTCAAGCGGCACTCGAGGCTATTCGCCGAGCAGGTTTTAAGCCGGAGGCTATTACGGCTCAGACGCTCCCTGTCACGGAGTCTACAGGCTTGCTGGGCGCGCAGGGCAGGCTCGTGTTGGCGTTGTGTTTGGCTATCGCGGCTGAGGCATTGGCTTTTGGGTTTCCTACAACAGGGTTGGCTAAATGGCTGGGTATGGCTTTGGCTGCCGCTGCGATTGGTTTGTCTGGGTTTTCAGTGTATGGCAAAGGTGTAGCAGCGCTGCGTAATGGGCGTCTCAATATCAATGCCTTGATGTCGGTTGCTGTCACGGGTGCGTTTTTAATTGGTCAATGGCCGGAAGCTTCAATGGTCATGGCTTTGTACGCCATTGCGGAAATTATCGAGGCGCGTGCGGCCGATCGTGCGCGCAACGCCATCAAAAATTTGTTGGCACTGGCACCAGAAGAAGCCGAAGTCCACCAGCCCAATGGCAATTGGGTTCGTGTGGCGGCGAAAGATGTACTGATTGATGCAATGGTTCGCGTTCGCCCCGGTGAGCGCATTCCCTTGGATGGCGTCGTTACTCGTGGGCAAAGTGCCATCGACCAGTCGCCGGTTACCGGCGAAAGCTTGCCTGTCGAAAAAAATGTGGGGGATGAGGTGTACGCCGGTACGATCAATCAGGCAGCCGCCTTGGAAATACGCGTGACGGCAACTGCATCCGACAGCACACTTGCACGCATTATTCATGCGGTGGAGCAAGCGCAAACGTCGCGGGCACCGACCCAGCGCTTTATTGATCGTTTTGCCGAAATTTACACGCCGACCGTATTTTTTCTGGCGGTTACCGTTGCCATCGTTGCGCCGTGGGCGATGGGTTGGACAGGGTTGGATGCTTTGTATAAGGCGCTGGTGTTGCTGGTGATTGCCTGTCCTTGTGCTTTGGTTATTTCAACACCGGTCACGGTGGTCAGTGGATTAGCTGCCGCTGCTCGGCGCGGTATTCTGATCAAGGGCGGCGTGTATCTGGAAGCGGCGCGTAAAATCAAAGTTATCGCATTGGACAAAACAGGCACCATCACAGAAGGCAAACCTCGATTAGTGAGTTTTGAGCCTATTGATAGCACCGTTAGCCAATTGTTGTTGGAGCAATGGGCAAAAAGCCTTGCCATTCGCTCAGACCACCCTGTTTCCAAAGCCATGGTGGCGGGGCTTTCACCTCAAACCGTTGATGTGGCAGATTTTCAGGCAGTATCAGGGCGAGGCGTGCAGGGCGTTATCAACGGTCAGGTTTATGTGCTGGCTAATCATCGCTGGATTGAAGAGCGCGGTCACTGCTCGCCAGAATTGGAAGCGCAGCTCAAAACCCATGAAGAAGCTGGGCGCACAGTGACGTTGTTAGCCAATAGCCAACAGGTACTCGCCGTCTGCGCAGTCGCCGACACGATCAAATCTTCATCTGCTCAGGCTGTCGCGGAGCTCAAATCGCTCAACATCGCCACAGTGATGTTGACTGGCGATAATGCAATAACGGCTCGGACTGTGGCTGAGCAGGCTGGCATTACGGAAGCGCGTGGCAACTTGCTACCAGAAGATAAACTCAATGCCATTGTGGCGTTACAGAAAAAATTTGGTGTGACGGCTATGGTTGGTGATGGCATCAACGATGCGCCTGCTTTGGCTAAAGCGGATATTGGTTTCGCCATGGGAGGGGCGGGCACACACACTGCCATGGAAGCGGCCGATGTGGTTGTGATGAATGATGACATTCGTCGTTTGACCGACACCGTTAAATTGTCACAGCGCACACATGCCGTGTTGTGGCAAAACATCACGTTGGCACTTGGCATCAAATTGGTGTTTTTATTTCTGGCCTTGTTTGATGGTGCATCGATGTGGATGGCTGTTTTTGCCGATATGGGTGCCAGTTTATTAGTGGTATTTAATGGATTACGCTTATTGCGGTAATGCTATGGGTGCGCTGGCAGCGCGGAAGCGGTTGGAGGAGTGGTGGGTATGTCAATGACAACGATGCGTTCAGTATTGGCTGTGTTATTGGGCGGTTTTTTGGGAGTAACCAATAGCGCCAATGCCTTGTTTATTGTCAGCGTAGAAGACGTCTGGATGTTTGAAGTGGCCTGCCATGCAAATCGCGTAGATTTTTATACAGCGAGCGGCTCATTGTTGGGGCGGGCAGAGGGTGGTCGACTGATGTCTGCCAGTGGTAGCGAGGAAGGCAATATCCGCAACTGCAAAGCAATATACGATCGCAGTGGACGTTTATTGGCGCGCCGCGATGATGATCGTTACTACTTGGCTAACGGCTCATTTTTAGGGCGTATTGAGAGAGGACAGTTTTATTCAGCCAGCGGCAGCATGGTTTTACGGTTGCAGCAAAATGCTTTGTATGACGCATCGGGACGCTTGCTGGCGCGTTATAACATCCAGTAACGCGATTATCTGAAGTGCGCACAGTTTTTTGAGGGAAGTGGTCTAATAATTCCGGACGCTCCTATGGGCAGTAAACTGCTGCCCGCTGCAGTTGGTGCAATGTTGGTGTAGAAAGAGGATATTTGAGACAGTAAAAAAAAGGCTTAGCGCGTTAACGCTAAGCCTTTGTTTTTAATGGCGCGCCCGGAGAGATTCGAACTCCCGACCACCTGGTTCGTAGCCAGGTACTCTATCCAGCTGAGCTACGGGCGCGCAGAGGGTGCGTACTATAGGTGCGGCATGCGAAAGCGTCAATCCAATTTGATAAATAATGGCACTTAAACGTGAGGAAGCTGTCGCAGTAACGGAAAAATCCATCATTCACGCAAGAGAGTAACGATGTGTTGGTAATGAAAAGCAGAGCGATGTTGGTATGGGCTGTGATGAGTGTGTGCAGTGTGTTTTGGGCAGAGGTCGCGCACGCTGCGGACGCTAGAATGGCGGAGCGTTTTGATTTCCAGGGGCGCGAAGTGGTGATGTATGCCCCGCACAAGTTGCCAGCATGGGGGCAACGCGCACTGTTGGTGGTGCTGCACGGCGGCATGGGCAATGCGGATGGCGTGCGGCAAAGTTTGCAGATGGATGGCATGGCAGATAAATACGGTTTTTTGATCGCGTACCTCAACGGCAATGCCACGCGTGTGAACGCCAAAATGAAAACATGGAATGCAGGTGAATGCTGCGGTTTGGCTCAGCACGATAAGGTAGATGATGTGGGCTATATCACCGCTGCTATACACGAAATAGAACAAAAATATGGTGTGAAATCAGATCGCGTATACGGCATGGGGCATTCCAATGGCGCAATGATGACGCAGCGCGTGATGTGCGAAACAGGTATTTATCAAGCGGCGGTGCCGGTTTCTGGTCCACTGGAATTGAGTGTGGCTACTTGCCCTGCAGAGCGTGGTAAGCGCGTGTTGGCGATTCACGGTGCTGAGGATAAAAACGTGCCGATTGCAGGTGGGCGCGGTAGCAAAGGTATTTCTAATGTGAGTTTTCGTGCAGAAGCGCAAACGCAGCGCGTGTATGAGAAATCTGGCGCGCAGTACAAATTATGGGTAGTGCCGGGCGCAGATCACAAGCCGAAGGATATTGAGGCGGCGATTGCTCAGTCTGGCTTGGTGATGCAAGAAGAAGTAGTGAAGTTTTTGGGAATTGCCAAGACAGATCGCTAACTATTGTTTTTTCGCATTGCTGCCCCAACGTCATTGCATCCACACGGAGGGTTTTACGATGAATTTTGATGAGGTGCGCATACTGGTTGCAGGCGGTAAGTCGCAAGAGGCACTGGCACTCTTGAGCGACATGCACCGCGCGTGGCATGACAGGCCGCGCGAGCATGTGTTAATTCACGCTTGGCAGGTGCGCATCGCATGGAAGACGCGGCATTATCGCCGTGCGGCGTGGGAAGTATTTGCGCTGATTTTTGCCGCGCCGACATCCTTGGTGCAAAAATATTTAGGTCTAGTGCGTAAAAATATTTAATTAAAAATAAGGGAGAAAACATGATGGGTATGTATCAAGCTGTGCGCGGTTGTCTGGTGAAAGCACCATTTGCTGAAAAACAAAACCTGCAAGGAAAAACGGCGATAGTGACGGGCTGTGCGCAGGGCTCTATCGGCTTTGCAACGGCAAAAACGCTGGCGCTGTGGGGTGCGAAAGTTATCATCACCACGCGCACAAATGCAGAAAAGCTGGTGGATGCTTTGCGTGCGGCAACACAGGGCGGGCAAATTGATGGCCATGTGTTGGAAACGACTTCAGCAGAATCGGTGGCAGCATTTTCGGCGTGGTTTCAAAAAAATCACGGTGAGCGTTTGGATATTTTGGTGAACAACGTCGGCGTGCATTTTGATTTGCTGTCGCAGTGGAAGGAGCCGCATCTCACGGCAGATGGTTTTGAAATTCAGTGGCGCACCAATTACCTAGGTGTGTTGCATCTCACGCATTTATTGCTGCCGCTGTTGCGAGAAACCGGCAGAAAAACCGGCGATGCGCGCATCGTGAATGTTGCCTCGCAAATGCACAGCAAGGGCTACAACGCGGGTTTGCTGGGTGATTATCCGTATAACTCATGGACGGCTTACGGCATGTCGAAACTGGCGGTTGTGCACGCAACATTTGAAATACAGCGCCGCTTTGCAGAGAGCGATCACTTGCAGGCGTACTGTCTGCATCCGGGGGCGGTGTACACCAATATTGCCGACAAAGGTTTGGCAGGAAATAACGCGCTGCAAACTGTGCGTCACGCACTCGCGCCGCTAGAAAAGTTCATGTTGCTGACGCCAGAAGAGGGCGCACAGACCAGCGTGCATTGCGCCACAAACCCTGTCGCAGTCGGCGGGCAGTATTACCAACAGTGCAAACCGCACGCAGCGAGTGCGGATAGCAAAGACAGCGCCGTTGCCGCGCAGTTGTGGGAAGAAACTGTGCGCTGGGTGCAGGGGGTGTGAGGTTCTGCTACTGAGGCAGTTATGGCAATCTTTGCCAGTAATTGCCACAATGCAGGCGGAGGTATTCGCTATGGCAACCATGAATATATCGCTACCTGACCCAATGAAAATCTGGGTTGAGGATCAGATCAGCACGGGGCATTACAGCAATGCCAGTGATTATATGCGAGATTTAATCCGGCGAGATCAAACAATGCAGCGCGATAGAGATGTATTGATTCAAGCGCTCATTGCAGGAGAAAACAGCGGCATTTCTGAGCGAACCGTTGATAGTGTTTGGCAGGCAGCCAAATCACGGCGAGGAATAGATGTATAGGCTGTCTGAAGCAGCAGGCTACAGGCGGTTTTCTCATCAAAGCCATGTTATTTTTATACACAGATGCGAGACGGAGTTTCAATTGCCCGTGTTCTGCACAAGCGCATGGATGTAACAAAGCAGTTGCTGTAGTTATTAAAAAGCCCAGTGTTTACTGGGCTTTGCGGACTTCTTGGGATTTTGTGGGATGTGTAAATGGCGGAGAGGGAGGGATTCGAACCCTCGATCAGGCTTTTGACCCGATACTCCCTTAGCAGGGGAGCGCCTTCGGCCTCTCGGCCACCTCTCCAGAGGGGCGGCATGATAGCAACAAGTCCATGCCAATCAAAGCAAAAGCAGCGGTATTCTCAGGGGAAAGTTGAGCGTCCGTGCTCCGACAGCACACACAAAACGCCGACTATTTTTTTACAGCAAAACAGCCAGCGCAGTGTTCAGTGAAATGATTAGCGATTGCCGTGATCGTCGTGGCCGTAATCGTCATCATCGTAGGCAGGTTTGCTGTAGCTGCTAGCGCCACCGCCTTGTTTTTCCTGCTGGATGCGCTGATAAATTTCTTCGCGGTGCACAGAAACATTTTTCGGTGCGTTGATGCCGATGCGCACTTGGTTACCTTTTACACCCAGCACAGTAACAGTGACATCGTCACCGACCATCAGGGTTTCGCCGATACGGCGTGTCAAAATAAGCATAGCCTTATCTCCTTTTTCCATGTGGCGAGCAAAGGCTCACCGAAAGTTTAAGCAGAGAGAAGACCGAAACTCCGTAGGCATCCCACTGCTCGTGTTAACTCGGGGAGAGCGAAAACCCGAGGTGGTGCAAAAAAAGCCGTGCACTCGACGCATTGTAGTGCCAAATTTCAGCGTGGCAGAGCAGCAATAACCGAAGGTTTAGCTAGCTTTTTCCAGCCCGAACGCTTCGTGCAGTCCGCGCACGGCCAACTCCATGAACTTGTCTTCAATCACCACCGAGATTTTGATTTCCGAGGTGGTAATCATCTGGATGTTGATGTTGTGTGCCGCTAGTGCTTGAAACATCTTTGCCGCCACGCCCGCGTGTGAACGCATGCCCACGCCGACGATGGAGACTTTGGCGATCTTGTCATCTTGGACGACTTCGCGCGCACCAAGTTCCTTGGCCAGTTTTTCGAGAATGGCGGCTGTTTTTGCCATTTCGCTTTTGGCGACGGTAAAGGTGAAATCGGTCGTGTTGTCGGCGGCCACGTTCTGCACAATCACGTCCACTTCGATGTTGGCCGCGCTAACGGGACCGAGGATGCGCGAGGCAATGCCTGGTTTGTCGGGTACACCGCGCACGGTGAGCTTGGCGTCGTCGCGGGTGAAAGCGATACCGGAAATGATGGGTTGTTCCATGGTGGACTCATCCTCAAGGGTAATCAGCGTGCCTGGGCCTTCTTGGAAGCTGTGCAGCACGCGCAGGGGGACATTGTATTTGCCGGCAAATTCCACCGAGCGAATTTGCAAGACTTTGGAGCCGAGGCTGGCCATTTCCAGCATTTCTTCAAAAGTGATGCGATCGAGGCGGCGCGCCTCTGGCACCACGCGTGGATCGGTGGTGTAAACGCCGTCTACGTCAGTGTAGATCTGGCATTCATCAGCTTTGAGTGCAGCGGCGAGGGCGACGCCCGTGGTGTCGGAGCCGCCGCGACCAAGGGTAGTGATGTTGCCGTGTTCGTCCACACCTTGAAAACCCGCCACAACCACAATGCGGCCGGCGGCTAAATCCGCGCGGATATTCTGATCGTCGATATGTTCGATACGCGCTTTGTTAAACGCGCTGTCGGTGAGGATGCGCACTTGGCTGCCGGTGTAAGAGCGTGCATCCACGCCGCGTTTTTTCAGTGCCATCGCCAACAGACCGATGGTGACCTGCTCGCCGGTGGACACCAGCACGTCCAGCTCGCGTTGATCGGGGGAGTCGGTAATGGCCTTAGCCAGCGCGATCAGGCGGTTGGTTTCGCCGCTCATGGCTGAAACCACCACCACCAATTGATGACCTTGCTGATGAAACTTCACCAGTTTGTCGGCGACGGCTTCGATGCGCTCTACCGAGCCCACCGAGGTGCCGCCAAATTTTTGAACCAGCAGACTCATGTCGAATCCAATGCGCGGGAGAAAAAGGGAGGGTGCGCATTAAACAATATGGACGCTGGTTTTTACAGTGCTTTTCCTGTGGCGTGATGACCGGCTTTGTAACCGATGGTCATGGATGGTCCCAAAGTGCAGCCCGCGCCAGGGTATTTGCTGCCCATGATGGAGGCCGTGATATTGCCGGTGGCGTACAGTCCTGCAATCGGCTGGCCGCTTTCGTGCATCACTTGTCCGTGCTCGTTGATGACCAAGCCGCCCTTGGTGCCCAAATCACCCAACAGCAATTTGGCCGCGTAGTAAGGACCTTGCGTCATCGTTCCCCAGCAGGGGTTGGGTTTCATCTCTGGGTCGCCGTACAGCGTGTCGTGTGAATCGCTGCCGCGTCCGAAGTCGGCATCAACACCCGATTCTGCATACTGTTTGACTTTCACCATGGTTGCTTGCAGGCCGGTGTAATCCACGCCGATTTTTTGCGCCAGTGCTTGCAGTGTGTCAGCTTTCACCAGCATTTTGTCGTCGCCGATCATGGCTTTGCAGAAAGCATCGGGCATGGCTTCGCCCTGTACGATACCGCCAAACATGTATTTGGTGCGGTAGTGCGAGTCCAGAATGCAGTAGGCAGGGAAGATGTCATGACCTTTTTGCACAGCTTGATAAAAGCAATCGCCGTAAGAGTTATAGGTGATGGATTCATTCATAAAACGCTGGCCTTTTTTGTCCACAATAATCAAGCCAGGTTTGGATTTTTCGGAGAACAATACCGTGGGTCCCCAAGGTGTCATCACCGTGGGTGCCCACCACGCTTCGCCCATCAAAGCGGTAGCTGCGCCGAGTTTTTGTGCAGCCAACAGCAAATCGCCAGTGTTGGTTTTTACGCCAGAGGAGTTGTCGGCATTGGTGGGGTTGGGCAAATATTTTTCGCGCAGTTGTTGGTTGTGATCAAAACCGCCGGCAGCCAAAATCACCGCTTGTTTTGCGCTGAATTTTTTGCCGTTTTTTAACACCACACCGCTGACGCGATCACCTTCTTGTTGCAGTTCCGCTACCGCAGAATCCAGCAATAATTTCACACCCTGTTGTTGGCAGGCGTAGTACAAGCCGCCGATGATGGCGTTGCCCTGTGTTAAACGGCGATCGCGCGCGCCTTTGAAGCGACCGGGAATATCTTTGATGTAACTCCAGATAATCCCCATAAAGATTTTTTGCCAGCCCGGCGTTTTTGCCAGTATTTGCACGCCTTCCAGAATGCTCATGGAGAAGCGTCCGAAGGCTTTGGAGGCGCGCGGTGATTCCACCAAGTTGGACAGCATGCTGTAGTCCATGCTGCGACCATCGACAGGCGATGGGTCCATGGTGCGACCGCCTGCTTTCCAGCCGGCGATGTCGGGGTAGTAATCGGCGTAGCCCGGCACCGGCGTGAAGCTCAGACAGGTGTTGGCTTCCAAAAAGTCCATCATTTTCGGCGCGTAGGCGATGTAATTTTTGATGGTGGCATCCGGCACTTCGCTGGCGGGAATCACGGCGCGCATATAAGTGAAGGCGTCTTCAGGTGAATCGCTCACGCCCGCTTGTGCGATGTTGCGGTTATTGGGTACCCACACGCCGCCGCCCGATTTGGAACTGGTGCCACCCCATTGCGTGCCTTTTTCCAGCATCAATACCGAAGCGCCCTGTTTGGCGGCCGCCAGTGCGGAAATAAATGCACCTGCGCCTGAACCGACTACGATCACATCATAATTGTCTTGCATGCGAGTCCCCGCTCATTGTTGTGGATTTCGTGTGACGGCGAACTATACCGCCACGCCCTTGACCTCACAATGCGCGCTGCGCAGTATCATGCGTGCCTTCAATTTTTTTACAGCAAGGAATTTCTTATGAGCGAAACGCGCTACACACCAGCACGCCCTGTTTTATTGAAAGATGTGCCGCAGTGGGATTTTGAAACCGATGTGGCCGTGGTGGGTTTTGGTGGCGCGGGTGCCTGTGCTGCATTGGAAGCGGCGCATGCAGGTGCAGAGGTGATGATTTTCGAATTGGCGAGTGCCAGCGGCGGCTCAACGGCGATGTCGTCCGGTGAGGTGTATCTCGGTGGTAACGGCGGCACGCGCGTGCAAAAAGCCAGCGGCTTTGAAGATTCCACCGACAATATGTTCAATTTTTTGATGGCTTGCCACGGTCCGCAAGCGGATGAAAGCAAAGTGCGCGCCTATGCCGAAGGCGCAGTGGAACATTTCGATTGGTTGGTGGCGCAGGGCGTGCCGTTCAAAGATTCGTTTCTCGATAAACGCGCGATTGTGGCGCTGACCGACGACGGCCTGCTTTACACCGGCAACGAAAAAGCTTGGCCGTTTCGCGCTATTGCCAAGCCTGTGGCGCGCGGCCACAACTTGCAAGTGGAGGGCGATAACGGCGGTCCGCTGTTGATGAAAATACTCACAGAAAATATCGAAAAACAAAAAAATATTCGCGTGCATTACGACACGCGCACGCTGTGTTTGATCGCTGATGAAAATGGTGGTGTGCACGGTGTGGTGGTGCGCATCGACATGCAAGAGCGGTTTGTGAAAGCACGCAAGGGCGTGGTGTTGTGTGCGGGCGGTTTTATTATGAATCGCGAGATGTTGCAAAAATATGCGCCGAAATTGTTGCGCGGCAATATTCCTATCGGCAACCCCGGCGACACCGGCACCGGCATCCAAATGGGCATCAGCGTGGGCGGCGCAGCCATCAATATGCACGAAGGTTTTATGACGATTCCGTTCTACCCGCCGGGCAATATGACTTACGGCATTTTTGTGAATGCGATGGGACAGCGTTTTATCAATGAGGATGCCTATCACGGTCGCGTGGGTACTTACGCGGCGCAGCAACCGGGCGAGCGTTTGTACATGATTGTGTCGGTGGAAGATTACGGCAACGTCGATAGAAAACCGTTTTTTAATGGCGATATTGTTGGCACTGGCGAAACGCCAGAAGAGTTGGAACAGGAGTTGGGTTTTGCGCCCAATTCACTCGCGCACACCATCAATTTTTACAACGAACACGCCGCAAAAGGCGAAGATCCGCTGTTTCACAAATCCGCGCAGTGGTTGAAGCCGATGAAACCGCCATTGGTGGCGATTGATGCCACGCCGGAGCGCGGCGCCATTTTTCCCTGCTTCACGCTAGGCGGTTTAGATACCCTGCCTTCCGGTGAAGTGTTGCGCAGCGATGGTTCTGTGATTAAAGGCTTGTACGCTGCCGGTAGAACTGCAGCCGGCGTGCCGCGCCGTGGTGACGGTTACGGTTCTGGTATGTCAGTGGGTGATGCGACTTTTTCTGGGCGCATGGCGGGTAAAGCGGTGGCTAAAGTGGGTAAATAATCGCCCGCGCCAACGCAATTTTGTCTGCATCCGTTTGCATCAGCGTTTTGCTAGTTTGTACGCGGATGTTGTATTGCTGCAAAGTGTCTGCTTCGTGCGCGTCGCTGTCATCAATCAGCAGCGTGCCGAGTAAATCTTGATAAAAATGGGCGATGCTGGCTGTGTGTGTGGCGATATTTAATTCGCGCAGCATTTTTGCCGTGGGGCCTTTCACGGCTTGCCCGCCGATCAACGGTGAAACCACGATAATTTTTTTGCGTAGCGTTTGCAGCAATTCACGCAGGCCGGAAACGGTGAGTATCGGTGCAATGCTGAGCAGCGGATTGGACGGGCAGATGATGATGTGCGTGAGTGCTTCATCCTGCAGTGCCGCGCGCACTTCGTGCGACAGTGTGGAATTTTCTGCACCGAGGTGTTGCACGCCGCGCACAACGGGTTTGCACTGCTCGCGCACAAAATAGTGCTGAAAAGCAAGTGTACCTTTTTCAGTATCCACCAATGTGGGTAGAGGTTCGTTGCACATCGGCAGTATGCGGTGGGCGATATTCAATGCCGTGCAAAGTTCAGCGGTAACTTGTGTCAGTGTTTTGCCTTGAGCAAGTTGCTGCGTGCGAAAAAAATGCGTGGCGAGATCTTTGTCGCCTAAACGAAACCAGGTGTCGCCACCAAAGTTTTCCAGTGCATTCATGCACTGCCAAGTTTCGCCTTGCAAACCCCAACCGAGTTCGCGGTTGTTGCGGTTGGCGAGGGTGTACATCACCGTGTCGAGATCGGGTGAGATGTGTAAACCTGTTTTTCCAAAACCTAAGTGTGAAAAATCATCGCCGGTGTTGACGATGAGTGTGAGCTGCTCTGGCGATAAAACCTGCGCCAAACCCCAAGCGAGTTTGGCGCCGCCGACACCGCCGCACAGCGCGACAACTTTTTTTTCTGCGGTGTTGCCGCCAGATTTCACCGAAACATATCCTCATGCGGTTTGCGCAATAGGGTTTGCACAGAAGCATTTTCTTTCGGTTGCCATAAAAAGCCGCGCACAATCACCACCGGCGAGCCTTCGCCCGCTTGTCCCATCAACAGCGATGCAGCAGCGGCGATTTCATCGGCAATGCCCACTTGTGTGATTTCCAGCTTGCGGCCGAATAAATCGGGCGCGCCGCGCAAATCCAGCAGCGGCTCAAAACCGGCTACGCCGATGGCGATACCGCAAGTGCCTAAACGCCACGCGCGACCAAAACTGTCGTTAATCACTACGGCAATTTTTGCGTGGAGATTTTTTTGCAAAGTGTCGCGCAGTGCAGCGGCGCTGGCATCGGGGTTTTCTGGCAACAGTAGCGCGGTTTCAGAGTCGCTGTTATCCGGCAAGTTGGATTGGTCGATGCCCGCATTGGCATGCACAAAACCGAGTTTGTGTTCCACCACGATGGAGCCAAAACGGTGGCGCAGCACACGCTTGGATTCTTGCAGCACCAGCTCGATCATGCGCGGATCTTTGCCGGTTTCAGCTGCGTATTTTTCCGCTTCAGTCGTGGGTGTAACAGTGTTTAATGCGCGATAGCGATTTTCCGCTTTGGACACAATTTTTTGCGCGAGCACGAGAATATCGCCATCGCACAAAGTTTGCGCATTGTGTTGCAGTGCTTGCTGAATCAGCGCAGCGAGATCGTCGCCGGGTTTCACCAGCGGAAAATCGCACAGCGCAATCAGTTGCAGTGAGCTCATGGTAATAAACGGATGCGCGCTTAAATGCCCACTTCGCCGGTGATGGTAATACCGGCGCCGCCTGCAATTTTGTAGCGTTTGTTCATAAAAATTAAAACGGAAGTTAGGGCTTCGGTGGCTGCGGAGTTGGCGAGTGGTCCCGCATGCCAGGCTTTCATGCCGGCGGCTTGCGCGAGTTGTACCACGGTTTCGCGCGCGTCTACGTCATCACCTGTCACCAAGACATCGCAGTGAATTGCGTGATCGTCATTCAAATGCGCGGCGGCAATGTTTTGAAAGGCGGATACCACACGCACATTTTCCCCCAGTGTTTTTTGTGCAATCACGCCGGCAGAACCTTCAGCAGGCAGTTGCACCGTGGCCACTTTGGGCGGCTTCAATGAAACGGTGACATCGATAAAAATTTTGCCTTGCACGGCAGCGTGTATCGCGGCGAGCGTGTCTTGTTGGTGAGAAAAAGGTACGGTCATGCACACGATGTCAGCTTTGGCAGCAGCTGCGCTGTTTTCCATACCTTCAATCTGCGCACTGGGTACGCGCGCTTTCATTGCCGCTGCTGCTTCGGTGGCGCTCTCGGCTTTGCGTGAGCCGACAATGACGTGATAGCCTGCTCTGCACCAGCGAAAAACAAGGCCGGAACCCAAGTCACCCGTGCCGCCCACCACTGCAATTACCGGTTTTTGCTCGCTCATGTCGCGTTCTCCATTGATGAATCAAACAGCCTTGCATCATACCGGCGCAGCCGCCGGCGTCACCAGTGGGCTTCCCCACTTGGCAGGCGCGCCGGTTTTATGGCTCCACGCGAGAGGTATGGCGGTGTGAGCTTTTCTATCAGCACGTTTAATCTCTGCAATTTGCAGTTGCCTAACAAACAAATGTTTGGCGAATTTGCGTGGACACCTGCGCAATACCAACGCAAAGTCGGCTGGATAGCTGAGCAATTAAAAGCGCAGCCCGTGGCGGTGATGGCTCTGCAAGAAGTGTGGAGCAAAACAGCCTTACAAGATGTATTAAAAACTGCGGGTTTGGATGCGCAGTATCAAATCGTGTGTGTGGATGATGAAAGTGAAATGCAAGTCGCGGCCGTGGTGCAGCGCGATTGGGAAATTGTCAGCGTCGATTGGATCACGCAGTTTCCTGCTGCCTTGGATTGGCGCACCGATGATGCGCGCTATCGCATGGCAGTAGAAATCCAACATTTTTCACGTCCCATTTTGAAATTGCGTTTGCGCGGAACGGATGCACGCACGCTCACGATTTTTAATGCGCATTTGAAATCGCGCCGACAAACATCCCCTGGTAATGATCGCTATTACGGCACCAGCGCCGATGATTGGTCCGATATTGGGCGCGCGCTGTCTGGCATGCGGCGTTTAGCCGAAGCGGCGGTGTTGCGTTTGTTGGTGAATCAGCAGTTGCAGCAATCCACCGATGCCGTGGTGGTGGCGGGTGATTGCAATGATCGTCACCCCAGTGGCGTAAGCGATTTGATTCGCGGTGATGCGCGCTTTCGTCGCAGTGCCAATAACCGCAGCGGTCGTCGCGCCGATTGGGGTTTGTATCATCTGTTGGATTTAGAAAAAGACGCGCAGCGTGCAGATATAAAAAATTACATTACTTTTCACGGTGATGATGAATTGCTCGCTTTAGATCATTTGTTTTTTTCTTGGCATTTTCATCCGCGTGCAGCGGGGCATCGCTGGCAATTGCGCGAGTGGGAGGTGTGCAGCAAACATCTGGCCAGCAATAAGCCGTATGTGAGCGATCATGCTATGGTGGTGGCGAGGTTTATGGATGCCGCCAGCGCAAGGAGATAGAACAATGAGAATACCCGTGTTGCGATATGGTTTGTGTGGCTTATTGCTGTGGTGTCTGGCGCCAGTGGTCAGTGCTGAAAGCTCAATACTGGTCGATGTTTTTGGTGCAAATTGGCGTTATTTGGATGATGGTAGCGATCAAGGGGCATCTTGGCGCGCAAGCTCTTTTAACGATCAAAGCTGGCGCAATGGTTCGGGCTATATGGGTTACGGTTTTGGCGCTGAAACCACGGTCATTAACAGTGGCCCACCGAGTGCGCACTACATCACAAGTTATTTTCGGCACACGTTTACCGTTCCTAAGGTAAAAGCTTTCGATGATTGTACGCTGCTCTTGGCGCGGGATGATGGCGCTGTGGTTTATTTGAATGGAAAGGAAGTGCTGCGCAGTAATATGCCTGCCGGAAAAGTTTTTTATAACACGCCAGCTTCCCGTGAATACGATTCTGCAACATTAGATGGCGCGCTAATTGTTAAAAACATCTCACGGAAACTATTGTGTGATGGTACCAATACTGTTGCTGTGGAGTTGCATCAATCTAGCCAGCAGAGCCCAGATGCATTTTTTGCGTTACAGATTCAGGGTAATTACCACAAGCCTGCCGATAATGCGTTTGTGCGCGATGCGTATTTACAACTCATTACGCCAGATTCTGCTGTGGTGCGTTGGGGTACATCGGCGTTGCGCAATAGCGTGGTGCGTTTTGGCACAGACCCCAACAATCTGAATCGCACCGCTAAAAACAGCGCCAAGGTTTATCAGCATGAAGTGAAATTGACAGGACTCACGCCGGCAACTACTTATTACTACAGCGTGGGTTACCACAACAGCGCAGGCGCTCATGTGCTGAGTGCTGGCGACAATTATTTTTTCAAAACCCAGCCGCCGGTGGGCAGTGCACCGCCAACGCGTATTTGGGTCATTGGCGATTCAGGGCGCGGCAATCTGGATCAAATAAAAGTGTACGAAGGCTATAAAAAGTTTACCGGTGATCGCTATACCGATTTGTGGTTGATGTTGGGGGATAACGCATACGGTTCCGGTTCGTATCAAGAGTATCAGGACAGATTTTTTAATATTTATACGCCGTTATTGCGCCAAACCGTGGTGTGGCCAACGCTGGGGAATCACGATGGATACAGTGTTAATACGCCAGCACAAACAGGTCCCTATTACGAAAACTTTACCTTGCCTGCGGCCGGTGAAGCAGGTGGTGTGGCTTCGGGTACGGAGGCATATTACTCGTATGACTACGGCAATATTCATTTTGTGGTGCTGGATGCGCATGATGTAGATCGCAGCGCAACCGGCGCAATGGCGCAATGGTTGGAGGCAGATTTAGCGGCCAATCAGTCGGATTGGCTGATTGCTTATTGGCATCATCCGCCTTACACCAAAGGCACGCACGATTCAGATAATCCTGATGGTGGCGATTTTGAATTGGTAGAAATGCGTGAAAATATTTTGCCGATATTGGAGCAACATGGCGCGGATCTTGTTTTGAATGGACACAGCCACAATTACGAACGCAGTAAATTTATTGATGGGCATTACGGCTATTCAGACAGCTACAGCGATGCGCTGTATGCCAAAAATACCGGCAGCGGCGACGTGTATTCCGGTGCATCGGCTTACAGCAAAGCGCAGCCGGCGGTTGCGCACAGTGGCACGGTGTATGTGGTGGCGGGTGCATCATCAGCGGCTTACGGCGGCACTTTGGATCATCCAGTGATGTATCGCTCGTTTAATAAAATTGGTTCGCTGGTTATCGATGTGGATCATCTTATATTGAACGCAAAATACATCGACGAAAGCGGCACAGTGCAGGACGCTTTTACTTTGCAAAAATTGGCAACAGCAAGCAGTGATCGCGACGGCGACGGCATTGCTGATGTTTCTGATAACTGCCCTGACAATGCCAACAGCGATCAAGGCGACAACAATAACAACGGAATGGGTGACGTTTGCGATGGTGGTTTGGATACCGATGGCGATGGCACGCCAGATGCAATAGATAGCGATGACGACAACGATGGCGTTGATGATGTAACGGACAACTGTCCGTTGGTGGTCAATGCCGACCAGGCAGACGCGGACAACAACAATATTGGTGATGCGTGCGATGTGGCGCGCTCTGTCATTTTATCTGGCATGCAGGGCGGCACAAAAAATGATAAAGCGGGGCGTGCAGTGACCTTTGCCGGTGATGTTGATGCGGATGGCTACGGTGATTATGCCGTCGGTATTCCCGGCTACGATGTGTTGTCACCATCAGGTCGCAGTGTGTTGCGCAATGTGGGGCGTGTTGAAGTGATTTCCGGCAGAACGGGTGCGAGACTTTTTTCTGTCAACGGCACGAGTATCAACAGTGCGTTTGGCACGGCACTGGCCGGCAATGCGGATGTGGATGGCGATGGTTATGCGGATATTGTGGTCGGCGCTCCTAAAGCAGATAGCTCGGCGTTTGGTTTGGTGGATAACGGTGCGGTGACGGTTTTGTACGGACCGGATGGCGTGCGGCGCAACACGCTATACGGCAGCCAAGCGCATGGTCTTTTTGGCGCTGCATTGGCGTTGGGCGATGTGAATGGCGATGGTTTTGCAGATGTGATTGTGGGTGTGCCCTGTGACAACACGGCGTATCTGCGTGCGGGCAGTGTCAGCGTGTATTCAGGTGCAAATCTCTCTATAAAACTGGCGCAGTTTTCTGGTGCGGAAAGAAAATCTTATGCGGGTACCAGCGTGGCATCTGGCGACATTGATCACGATGGCAATCAAGACATTATTGTCGGCGCACCTGGCGACACAAATCCTGTCGGCAATTTAAAAAATGCAGGTTCTGTCGCGGCGTACAAAATGGATGGCACTGAGTTAATGAAAAAATACGGCGCTATGCCGCAGGCGCGATTAGGGAAAACAGTGGCCAGTGGCGACATCAACCAAGACGATTACGACGATGTGATTGCAGGTTCGATAGGCGACGACGATGGTCCACTGAAAAGCGCTGGCAGTGTGACAGTTTTTTCAGGAATTGATGGCGAACCCTTAATGAAAAAATACGGCACGGTTGCAAAAGCGGCCTTGGGCAATAGCGTCGTGGCCGCAGATGTCAACGGTGATGGCTTTGATGATGTGATCGTCGGTGCGTGGAAAGATCGTTCACCTGCGCTGCTGAAATATGCAGGCAGCGTTACAGTGTTGAACGGCGGTGATGGTGCGCAGTTGGATAAAATATACGGTGCGGCAACGCGCGATTTCCTCGGTTTTTCTGTAGGTGCGGGAGATATTGATACCGACAGTAAAGCGGAGGTTTTGATCGGCGTGCCCGGTGCTAATGTTCGCATGGGCAGTGCTTCTCCGCTGTTGAAAAACACGGGTGCTGTGCAGGTTAGAAAAATAGCAGAGTGACATTAAAAACACATGACGATTGTTGCAGCTATCCAAATGACTTCCTCGCCTGTCGTGGAAGAAAACATCGCCACGGTGCAGCGTTTGGTGGGCGATGCGGTCGCCGCTGGCGCGGAGCTGGTGTTGCTGCCGGAGTACTGGCCCATCATCGGCATGCACGAAAAAGACAAAGTGGCGCAGGCTGAACAATTGGGTGATGGCGCGATGCAAAATTGCCTGCGTGAATTGGCGCGGCAGCACAGTATTTGGTTGGTCGGCGGCACGATACCGCTGCAATCACCAGAGGTAGGCAAGGTACTGAACACCACGCTGGTGTTTGATCCGCAGGGCGCGTGCGTGGCGCGTTACGACAAAATGCATTTGTTCGGTTTTCAAAAAGACAACGAGAGTTATGACGAATCACGCACTATTTTGCATGGCGATCACGTCGGTTATTTTGCTGCGCCGTTTGGTCGCGTGGGTTTGTCTGTGTGTTATGACTTGCGCTTTCCTGAGTTGTACCGCGCGCTGGGCGATTGTGCGCTGATAGTTGTGCCGTCTGCGTTTACAGACACCACAGGGCAGGCGCACTGGGACGTGTTGCTGCGTGCGCGTGCAATAGAAAATCAGTGCTATGTGTTGGCGGCGGCACAGAGCGGCACGCATCGCAATGGTCGCCGTACTTGGGGGCACAGTATGCTGATTGATCCGTGGGGCGATGTGTTATCCGTGTTGCCGGAAGGCGAGGGTGTGGTGAGCGGTGTGTTGGATACCGCGCGTTTGGCAGCTGTGCGCGCCAGCTTGCCTGCGCTGCAACATCGCCGTTTGTAATTTTTTATTTCTTAAATATTTTTTTTGCGAGTTTTGTATGTTTACTGAATTGTCGTTGCACGAACGCTTGTTAAAGGCGCTAGAAACTTTGGGCTTTTCCGAGCCGACGCCGGTGCAAAAAGAAGCTGTGCCGTTGGCGGTGCAGGGTGCCGATTTACGCGTAATTGCGCAAACCGGCAGCGGCAAAACTGCCGCGTTTTTGCTGCCGGTGCTGCATCGCCTGTTACAAGACAGCAAGCCACGCACTGCCACGCGCGCTTTGATTTTGTTGCCCACGCGCGAGTTGGCGCAGCAAACCTTAAAGCAAGTGGAGTTGCTGGCGCAGTTCACCTTTATTAAAGCAGCGTTGATTACCGGCGGCGAAGATTTCAAAAAACAAATGGCGGCGTTGCGCAAAAACCCAGACATCGTGATCGGCACACCGGGGCGTTTGTTAGAGCAGCTCAATGCCAAAAATTTGGAACTGCAAGATTTGGAAATATTGGTGTTGGATGAAGCCGATCGCATGCTCGACATGGGTTTTAGCGAAGATGTGATGCAATTGGTACACGCCTGCAACACCGAGCGCCAAACGCTGCTGTTTTCTGCCACCAGTAACAGCGCGTTATTTGAGCTGGCTGCAAGCGTGATGCGCGAGCCGCAAGTGCTGCGTTTGAATCCGGTGAGTCAGATGAACAGCGCCACCGTGCAGCAAATTATTCCTGCCGATGATGCCAAGCACAAAGAAAAAATGGTGCTGTGGTTGTTGAGTAATGAAACCTATGACAAAGCGATTGTGTTTACCAATACGCGCACGCAGGCCGATCGCTTGGGCAGCGTGTTGATTGCGGCGCATAAAGCGGGAACCAGTAATGCCAAGGTGTATGTATTGCACGGCGAAAAAGATCACAAAGACAGAAAGCAGGCGGTGTCGCGCCTCAATCAAGGTCATATCAATGTGTTGATCGCCACCGATGTGGCCGCGCGCGGTTTGGATATTGAAGGCATGGATTTGGTGATTAATTTTGATATGCCGCGCAAGGGTGATGATTATGTGCATCGCGCTGGACGCACGGGGCGTGCGGGCAATGTGGGTTTGGTGATTTCACTCATCACCGCGCAGGAATGGAATTTGATGGCGAGCATCGAACGCTATCTCAAACAACAGTTTGAGCGACGCATTATCAAAGAAATCAAAGGCAGTTTTCTCGGCCCGAAAAAACTCAAAGCCTCTGGCAAAGCTGCGGGTAGCAAAAAGAAAAAAACCGATAAAAAATCTTCTGAGAAAAAAATGCCAACCAAAAAGCCCAAGGCGGCGAAGTCTAAGCCTGCTGCCGCTGCGGGTCAGTCGCGTGATGGTTCTGCGCCGCTACGCCGTCAGTCTGCCGTTTGATCGCGCCAAAGTGGCGCTCCTACAAGAGAGCCAGTGTTGTATGTGTAGGAGCGGCTCTTAGCCGCGACTATAATGCCTCCCTTCTTATTAGCCGCTATCCCATTCCGCCATGAGCCTGCAAGACGACATCAACCTGCGCCGCACGTTTGCGATTATTTCGCACCCGGATGCGGGTAAAACCACCATCACGGAAAAGCTGTTGCTGTTCGGGCAGGCGATACAAGTTGCCGGTTCGGTAAAGGGCAAAAAAGGTGATCGCCACGCCACCTCGGATTGGATGACGATGGAGCAGGAGCGCGGTATTTCCGTCACCTCGTCGGTGATGCAATTTCCGTACAAAGGCAAAACCGTCAACCTGTTGGATACGCCTGGTCACGAAGATTTTTCTGAAGACACTTACCGCACTTTAACGGCAGTGGATTCGGTGTTGATGGTGATAGACGGCGCGAAAGGCGTGGAAGATCGCACCATTAAATTGATGGATGTGTGCCGTTTGCGCGATACGCCGATTCTCACTTTCGTCAACAAAATGGACCGCGATATTCGCGATCCGATGGAAGTGTTGGATGAAATTGAAAGTATCCTGCACATCAAAGTCGCGCCCATTAACTGGCCGCTGGGCATGGGCAAAGAATTCAAAGGCGTGTACAACTTGTACACCGATACCGTGCATGTGTATCAACAAGGTTTTGGTCACACCATTCAAGACGATGTACAAATTCAGGGTATCGACAGCGAAGAGTTTTCTAAATTGCTCGGCCCTTATGCTGACGATGTGCGCGCTGAACTGGAATTGGTGCGCGGCGCGGCGCATCCATTTGATTTGGAAGAATATTTAGCGGGTGTATTAACACCGGCTTTTTTTGGCACGGCGTTGGGCAACTTCGGCGTGCGCGAAATGTTGGACGGTTTTGTTGAGTGGGCGCCGGCACCGCAAGCGCGCGCCACGGAAACGCGGCTGATTGATCCGCACGAAGAAAAATTTTCCGGTTTTGTGTTCAAAATCCAAGCGAATATGGATCCGAAACACCGCGACCGCATCGCCTTTATGCGCATCTGTTCCGGCAGTTACACGCAGGGCATGAAAATGCAGCATGTGCGCATCGGCAAAGACATACGCATCGCCGATGCCGTGACGTTTATGGCCGGCGAGCGCGTATTGGTGGAAGAGGCGCTGGCGGGCGACATCATCGGCTTGCACAACCACGGCACCATCCAGATTGGTGACACTTTTACCAGCGGTGAAAGCCTGCGTTTCACCGGCATTCCGCATTTTGCGCCGGAATTATTTCGCCGCATTCGCTTGAAAGACCCATTGAAAGCCAAGCAGTTGCAGAAGGGTTTGCGCCAGCTTTCAGAAGAGGGTTCGGTGCAGGTGTTTATGCCGTTGAATAACAACGATTTAATCGTGGGCGCGGTGGGTGTGTTGCAGTTTGAAGTGGTCGCCTACCGCTTGAAAGACGAGTACAAAGTGGAGTGCTTGTACGAAAACGTCAATATCTACACGGCGCGTTGGTTGTCCGCCAAAGACCCGAAAAAGCTGGAAGAGTTCCGCTCTAAAACGCATGAAAACTTGGCTTTGGATGGTGGTGATCATCTCACCTATCTCGCGCCTACGCGCGTGAATTTGGCTTTAACCGAGGAGCGCTGGTCTGATCTTTGCTTTCGTGCCACACGCGAGCATTAAAAGCGTTTTTTGGGTTGACGTTTTTTTTTCCTGTCGTACAGTGGAGGTGCAACATACAGGAAACCCGAGGAGCGTTTTATGCAGTTGAATATCAGTGGGCACCATGTTGAAGTCACTACTCCCCTCAAAGACTATGTGACCAGCAAATTGGAGAAGTTGGATCGTCATCACGACAAAATTACGCGTGCGGATGTCACGCTTACCGTTGATAAATTGATACAGAAAGCTGATGCGCGCGTGTTTTTGAGCGGCGCAGATTTGTTTGCCGATGCAGTGGCGGAAGACATGTATGCCGCGATAGATGACTTGGTGGGCAAATTGGACCGCCAATTGATCCGCCACAAAGAAAAGCTCAAAGCGCACCGTTGACCTCTCCGCTCCCGATACCTAGGTGTCGGGAGCTTTCATGGTTTTTCCTCGTTTATATGACTCTTAATCCTGCGCCTTCGGCGCCAGATGCCGTCGATTATTTGCAGCAATTACAAGTGCTGCGCACCTTGGTGTGGCTGGTGCAATTTCTCTCGCTGTTGCTGGGACGGCAGTGGCTCGGTGCCGCACAGTTTTACGCGCTGTTGGGTTTGTTGGCAGCGGCACTGTTGGTGCTGTTGGCAGGGCGCTACCGTCTGCAATGGTTTCGCCGTCAGAGCCGTATGCCAGATGAGCGCGAGTTCCTGCTGCAATTGCTGGTTGATTGCGTAGTGCTGTCGGGGTTGTTGTATGTGGCGGGTGGTGCCACCAATCCTTTTGTGTCTTACTACTTGGTGCCGATTGCCTTGGCGGCAGCCACGTTGCCGCGCACTTACACCGCGCTGCTCACGGCGTTTTGTCTGTTGGCTTCGGGCGTGCTGATGTTTTATTTCTGGCCGCTGCCTGTGTTGTCACCCATGGATATGTCGCACCACGCCATGCACGGCACACGCAGCATGAGCTGGCATGTAGCGGGCATGTGGCTCAACGTGGGCATCAGCGCCGCGCTAATCACTTACTTTGTCACGTCGATTGCTGCCACCGTGCGCCGTCAGCGCGAAGCGATTAACCGCTTGCGCGAGCAGCAGTTGATGGATGAAAACATCCTCACCGTAGCCACACTCGCTGCCAGCACCGCGCATGAAATGGGCACGCCGCTGTCGAGTCTCGCCGTGCTGCTCGGTGATTTGCAGCATACGCACAGCGCAGAGGCGGAATTACAGGCCGATTTGCAGTTGATGGCGAGCCAAGTGGCGCGCTGTCAGCAGTCCTTGCGGCAGTTGGCCAATACCGCACGCGAGCACCAGCAGGGCGGCGAGCGCAGTCAGCCGCTGGCCGAGTGGGTGCAGCGTTTGATCGGCCACTGGCAGGTGTTACGCCCAGAAGTGCAGGCCGAGTTTGTGGTGCAGGCGGGTGCACCTTGCACAGTGGCGTGGCCATTGGTGGTGGAACAGGCCGTGATTAACGTGCTGAACAATGCCGCCGATGCCGGCAGCCATTTGTGGGTGCATTTGCAATGGGATGCGCAGGCGCTGCATATCGTGATTGAAGACGACGGCCCCGGCATCGAACAGCATGTGCTGCGCAAGCACGCGCAAGTGAAAGCCAGTGAGAAGGGCATGGGGCTGGGGCTGTTGTTGTCTCACGCCAGCTTGGAGCGTGCCGGTGGCAGGCTCTCGCTGGAACCGCGCGCTGCTGGCGGCACACTCACACGCATTGTCTTACCCGTAGCAAAGCCGATGGTACCCAATGAGTGACGCGCTGGATATTTTGCTGGTGGAAGATGACGAAGTATTCGCCAGCGTGCTGCAACGCTCCCTGCTGCGGCGTGGGCATCGCGTGCAGTGGGCGGTGGATGCAGCGGCAGCGCGCAGCTGCTTGGCGCAGCAGCAGTTTTCGCACGCGATTTTGGATTTGAAACTGGCGCAAGAATCCAGCTTGCCGCTTATCCCCGTGCTGCTGGCCGCCAATGCAGATATGCAGATTTTGATACTCACCGGCTACGCCAGCATTCAAACCGCCGTGCAGGCGGTGAAGCTCGGTGCCATCAACTACCTGTGCAAACCGGCCGATACCGACAGCATTCTGCACGCCCTGCTGCACCCCACCGCCAGTGAGGAGGTGGCCGTGGCCGAGAACCCGCTCTCGGTGGACAGATTGGAGTGGGAGCACATCCAGCGCGTGTTGGCCGAACACGAGCAGAATATTTCCGCCACCGCGCGCGCGCTGGGTATGCACCGCCGCACCTTGCAACGCAAACTCGCCAAGCGGCCAGTGGCGCGTTGATGATGTAAATCACGGTCTTACTCAATCGGTCGCGGCAAAGTGCCGCTCCTACCAATCAACACACAATTCCGTAGGAGCGGCACTTTGCCGCGATCAGTAGTACGAAGGTCTAGGCGCGGCATCAATCCGCTCGCGCGCTTTTTGTTCCAATTTTTCTGTGTCGCGCTGTGCTTTGCGCACGGCTTCATCGTCACACATTTGGCTGTTTTTGCCCGCATTCATGCAAGCATTGCTGATGGCTTGCTCCTGCACCACGGTGAAGGGCGTGATGGATGACTGGCAGCTATCCAGCACCACGTTGCGGCGTGTGATGTGATCGGCGTATTTTTCTCTGGCAGTTTTTTTTATCAACGATTCAATGCAGCCTAAGTATTCATCGGCCAGTTGATCGGCGCGTTTTTGCTGCTGAGCTGCCTTGCCTGCCAAGCCCTGCGGCGCCGTGCAAGCGGTGAGCAGCAGTGCGGCAAACAGTGTGGCAAGGCGTGAGGCGGGTGCAAGAGGCATGGCAGTCTCCGAGGGGATGAGGCAGCGCGATAATAGAGCAAAACTGGCGAGTAAGGCGGCAGCGCGCTCT
Source organism: Pseudomonadales bacterium (assembly GCA_046347205.1). Lineage (GTDB taxonomy): Bacteria > Pseudomonadota > Gammaproteobacteria > Pseudomonadales > UBA7239 > UBA7239. Next base: position 115,029 of record JAXMGN010000003.1, on the reverse strand, counting down.
TGGTGCTCTGCTAGAATGCGGGGCAGATCAACACCGACAACGCTGTGTGAAATCATGACCGAAATGCACGATTTTCCTGACTTACAAACCCTGCTCGACAACATCACGCCAGCGGCATACGAAGCATTGAAACGCGCGGTGGAGTTAGGCAAATGGGCGGATGGCACGCGCCTGTCTGCCGCGCAGCGCGAGACCTGTTTGCAAGCCGTCATTTACTACGACGGTCGCCATAAACCGGAACACGAGCGCGTGGGCTACATCCAGCCGCAAGAGCACGAACACTGCGGCAGTGAGGGCGATAAAACACACGATCATAAAAATAATCGTTGGGATGAAGAGCAGTTGTTAGTGTTCCGTCATTTGTCTGAACAAAATCAAACTAGGCATTGAGATGTTGATGACAGCGACTAGCGCGGTGTTGCACAAAGGCTGCTTGGATAAAATGCAGGTAACGCTTGGTGCGCCTGCGCAATATGCTTTGCCTTTGAATGACATACGCGTGCCGATGAATCAATACATTGGGCAGTGTATTCGTTTGCAACACACGGGCGTTATTCGCTGCACACACTGTCAGCGCGTGACGAAAAAAAGTTTCAATCAAGGCTATTGTTTTCCCTGTTTTAAAAAATTGGCGCAGTGCGACAGCTGCATTGTCAGTCCTGAAAAGTGCCATTTGCATTTAGGCACTTGTCGCGAACCGGATTGGGCGGAAACACACTGCCAGACAGATCATATCGTTTACTTGGCGAATTCTTCGGGTGTGAAAGTGGGCATTACGCGCGTGAGCCAAATGCCGACGCGCTGGTTAGATCAAGGTGCAACGCAGGCTTTGCCTATTGCGCGTGTGGCGAATCGGCGTTTGTCGGGTTTGTTTGAGGTGTTGTGTAAAGCCTTCGTGGCGGATAAAACCGATTGGCGCGCACTGTTGCGCACTGATGCGCAAGTGGTGGATTTATATGCCGTGCGAGAGCGGTTGTTGCAAGATATTCAGCAAGAGGTAACGGTTTTGCAAAACACCTTTGGTTTGCAGTCGGTTAATCTTTTGTCGGATGAAAGTGAGCAGTGTTTTGTATACCCCGTGCAGCGTTATGCGGAAAAAGTGAGTACGCATAATTTGGATAAAACGCCGCTGGTTGAAGGGGAACTGTTAGGTATTAAAGGGCAGTATTTAATGTTGGATACTGGCGCGATCAATATTCGCAAATTTACTGCGTATGAAGTGGAATTTTCAGTGCTATGAACAGTAACAACACACAGGCGGCAACGCTGCTGCAAGACTATCAGGTATCAGATTTTTTGATCGATGAAACGCATCTCAAGTTTCAGTTGACGGATACGGCTACTACCGTCAATGCACGCTTGAAAATGCGTAGAAATCCACAGGGGCGTGCTGATGCTGGCTTGGTGTTAGACGGCAGTGAATTGCTAACGCGCAGTGTGTCACTAAATGGCAAACCGCTGGCCGCCAGTGCGTATGAAATTAAAGACAGCAAACTGCATATTTTGACGGCACTGCCAGATACATTTGAGCTGGAAACCATTGTTGCTATACGTCCACAATTAAATACGGCGCTGGAAGGCTTGTACAAATCGCGCACGATGTTTTGTACGCAGTGTGAAGCGGAAGGGTTTCGGCGCATCACTTGGTATTTGGATAGGCCGGATGTGATGTCGTTGTTCACTGTCACTATTTTGGCAGAAGAACAGCGCTACCCCGTGTTGTTATCCAATGGCAATTTGGTGGAGAGCGGCAAGCTCAACAACGGCATGCACTGGGCGACATGGAAAGACCCTTTCAAAAAACCCTGCTATTTATTTGCGTTGGTAGCGGGAGATCTCAAGTTTGTTGAAGATTATTTTGTAACCTGCTCTGGGCGGCGCATCACGCTGCGCATTTATGTGGAAGCCAAAGATTTGGCGAAATGCAGTCACGCGATGTCCTCCTTGAAGCGCGCAATGGCATGGGATGAAAAAGTCTACGGCCGTGAATACGATCTTGATATTTATATGATCGTCGCGGTGGATGATTTCAATATGGGCGCGATGGAAAACAAGGGTCTGAATATTTTTAACACCTCTTGCGTGTTGGCGCGCGCAGAAGTGACGACAGACAAAGGTTTTCAGCGCGTAGAAGCCGTTGTTGCACATGAATATTTTCATAACTGGTCTGGTAATCGCGTCACTTGTCGCGATTGGTTTCAGTTGAGTTTGAAAGAAGGTTTTACGGTTTTTCGCGATAGCGAGTTTTCTGCTGACATGGGCTCGCGCACGGTCAAGCGCATCGAAGAAGTGAATATGTTGCGCACCGCGCAATTCGCCGAAGACGCGGGGCCCATGGCGCATCCCGTGCAGCCGGCGTCTTACATGGAGATTTCTAATTTCTACACCGCCACCGTGTATGAAAAAGGCGCGGAAGTGGTGAGGATGTTGCATCGTTTATTGGGTGCAGAGACTTTTCGTAAAGGCACAGATTTGTATTTTTCGCGCCACGACGGGCAGGCGGCCACCATTGATGAATTTCTAGCAGCAATGGAGTCTGTATCGCATCGTGATTTGAAGCAGTTTCGCTATTGGTACACGCAAGCGGGAACGCCAGTGTTGCGTGTGCGCAGCGAGTTTAATGCGCGTGAAAAAACGCTGCGTTTATCAGTGGAGCAAAGCTGCCCGCCTACGCCAGAGGCGTCGTATAAAGAGCCTTTTCACATTCCCTTCGCAGTGAGTTTGTTGGGCAAAGCCGGTGGTGAGTTGTCTGTGCGTTTGCGCAGTGAACGTGTTGGTGACGTGAGTGCTGTCAAAACAGAACATTTGCTAGAAGTGCGCGACAGCATGCAACAATTTGTGTTTGAAGATGTGGAAGAGCAGCCCGTGTTGTCGCTGTTGCGCGGCTTTTCTGCGCCAGTGAAATTGGATTATCCGTACACGGCGGATGAACTGGCTTTTTTGATGAGCCATGATAGCGATGGCTTTAACCGCTGGGATGCGGCGCAGCAATTGGGTGTGCAGGTGCTGCAAAAATTGGTTGAAAAAGTTTTACGTCAACAACCGCTAGAGTTAGACCACAAATTAGTTGCCGCATTTCGTGTGCTGTTGTTGGATGAAACACTGGATCCAGCAATGGTGGCATTAATGCTAGAGCTGCCGTCGGAAGGGTATCTCGCCGAGTTATCTGACGTGGCGCATCCGGTTGCCATTCATCGTGCGCGGCAGTTTGCGCGCAAAGCTTTGGCGCATGAATTGCGGCATGTGCTGGAAGCTGCCTACCACCGCCATCAACCGCCTGCCACTTATCAGCCGGTGGCTTCTGCTATTGCACATCGCAGCTTAAAAAATATTGCCTTGTCGTATTTGGCTTTGTTGAACGATAAACAAACGGCGCAGTTGTGTCTCGATCAATACAACAACGCCGCCAATATGACGGATGCCAGTGCATCTTTGCAGGCATTGCTGAATTGCGATGCCGATTTTGTTGTCGCTGTGCGCGAAAAAGCGCTGCGCATTTTTTATCGTCGCTGGCAGCATGAACCCTTGGCGGTGAATTTGTGGTTGCAGTGGCAGGCTGCCTGCTCCTTGCCGGGTGCTTTGGATCGTGTCAAAGAACTGTTGCAACATGAGGCGTTTGATATACGCAATCCAAACAAAGTGCGCGCAGTCATTGGTGCATTTTGTAGTCAGAACCTTGCGCATTTTCATGCAGAAGACGGCAGCGGCTATCATTTTTTAGCGGATAAAGTGATTGAGCTGGATGCCATCAATCCGCAGATTGCTGCACGCTTGTTGTCGCCGTTGACGCGTTGGCAAAAAATGCCAGCCAGTGCGCAAGAAAAGATGCGTAGTGAGTTGCAGCGCATTCTGGATAGCGGCAAACGCTCGCCAGATGTTTACGAAGTGGCGAGTAAATCGGTGCTTACTGGTGCGTAGTAGGTTGATAAAAACGCGCGACGAGTAGCAACAAAAAACAAATCAACAGCATCGGCCAGTTGCCCAGTAATTGATACAAAGTGTGACCTTGTCGCGCCTGCACCGTACCTTGCAGTACATAGTATTCAAATTGCGGTGAGCGGCTGATGATTTTGCCGTATGCGTCGATGTGTGCAGAAATGCCGTTGCTGGTGGCGCGCAACATTTCTCTGGCATTTTCACGCGCGCGCATTTGCGCCATTTGCAAATGTTGATGCGGACCGATGGAGTTGCCAAACCATGTGTCGTTGCTCACCGTGAGCAAAATATCTGCATTTTTTGCTTGCTCTGCCACCAGTTTGGGGTAGACCACCTCATAACAAATGCTGGATGCAATATTTAATAAACCGCTGCTAATATTGGGTTGATTCGCATCCCCGACACGAAAATCAGAAATCGGCATTTTGAAAAAATCGAGCAAGTCTTTCAGCCAGTTTTCCAGTGGCACATATTCGCCAAACGGCACCAAGCGTTGTTTGTTGTAGATGCCATTGGCTTCGCCGAGCCCAATTATGCTGTTGTGAAAATACGGCGTGCCATCCGTTTCGTAATGCAGTGTGGGCACACCAGTAATCAATGCGCCACCACGGTTTTCTATAGATCGTTCTGCTTGTAGAAAAAAAGGATGATTGGGCGTGTATAGCTCTGGAATGGCAGCTTCAGGCCAGATCACCAGAAAGTTTTTTTTCAGCAGCGGCGTGCTGGCATCCCAATACAGTGCGCGAATGGCTTCACGCTGTTCCGGTTTCCATTTGAGTTGCTGCGGCACGTTGCCTTGTATCAAGGCAAACTCTTGTTGCACGCCTGTGGTGTGCGTCCACGATACTTTGCCCAAGAGCGCACTGCCCGCGCAGAGCAGCGAGAGTGATAGCAAAAAAGCTACCGTGCAACGGCGCTGCTGCAGACAATCAAACAGTGTGGATGACAAGAATGCCAATAAAAAACTGATGCCGTAAACGCCAGTAACGGGCGCCCAGTTGCCGAGAAATGTTTCGGTTTGACTGTAGCCGATAAATAACCATGGAAAGCCGGTAAAAACCCAACTGCGAAACCATTCGTTTAGCATCCATATTGCTGGAAATCCGAGGGCGATACCCCAGCGTTTATCCTGCAAAAAACGGTGCCAGCACAGCATGGGCAATAAAAATAGCAGCGCCATGCCGCAGGAAAAAAGAAAAATCAATCCGGCGGCGAGCGGTGCAGGTGCAGGGCCATAATCGTGCACGCTGACGTAAATCCACGAAGCGCCTGTGCCGTAAAGTCCTAAGCCAAATAAAAAACTGCGCCAAAAACGGCGACGCATAGCAATGCCATGCGACAACGCGAGATAAGCCAGCAGCGGCAGTGGCGCAAACCACCACCAATGAAAAGGAGCTAATGCCAGCGGCAGCGTGGCACCGGTAAGAAGTGTAGCGAGGTCGCCCCACTTGCCGGAGAATAAATTTTTCATGCGTATTTATTCCGCTGCGGTGTTGCTGTTAGTGGGCAAAGTGACGCGCAGCATGTGTATCTGGCGTTTGTCAGCATTCAGTACGCGAAAATTGAATTGATGGATGGTCGTCATTTCATTGCGGCGCGGTAGGTGACCAAACGTGTGCATCACAAGACCGCCGATAGTGTCGAACTCGGCGTCTGATAGTGTGGCACCAAACGCGGCGTTGAAATCTTCAATCGGTGTGAGTGCTTTGACTAAATAGTCGTGGCTGGAGAGCGGGCGAATAAAACGCTCGTCTTCTTCTATATCGGTTTCATCTTCGATGTTGCCGACAATTTCTTCCAAAACATCTTCAATAGTGACCAAGCCAGCAACATTGCCGTATTCGTCCACCACGATACCCATGTGATAGCGATTTAGACGAAATTCGCGCAGTAATTCACTGATGCGTTTGGTTTCTGGAATGACGTTGGCGTTGTGTAGGTGTTCTTGAATGTTGAAGCTATCTTTGTCTTTCAAAAGAAAAGGCAATAATTTTTTGGCAAGTAAGATGCCGACAATTTGATCGGGTGTATCACCCAATACAGGGAAACGAGAGTGTTCCGATTCAATAATAGAGGCCAGAATAGCTTCGAGTGAATCGCTTGCTTTTAATGTCACCATTTGGCGGCGAGGTACCATGATATCGCCCACGGTTTTGCCGCGAATGTTTAACGCGTTTTCCATGATGGAAAACATTTCATCATCCAGCAATTTTTGTTTGTGGGCATCGTCCAAAATATCGAGCAGGTCATTGCTGTCACGCAATGACATACCGATGGCTTTCATAAAACGATCCAGCCAAGATTTTTCGGACGGTTCGTTGTGTTGGTCATCGCTCATGGATGGTGGGCTCTTTCCTTGGGTGAGTTTTTGGGTGGGTTGTCGGCAGATTCGTAGGGGTTGTCGATTCCTAGGCTGCATAAAATGGCGATTTCGCGCGCTTCCATGTGTTCCGCCTCGTCGTCTTCAATATGATCAAAGCCGAGTAGATGTAGGCAACCGTGAATAACCATGTGTGCCCAGTGCGCCATCACTGTTTTGTGTTGTTCTTGCGCTTCGCGTTCAATTACCGCAGCGCACAGCGCTAAATCGCCCAGCAGTGGTGGGTCAAAATCCTCAGGCAAGTCGCTAGGAAAAGACAGCACATTGGTTGCATAGTGTTTGCTGCGATATTGTTGATTCAGTGCTGCGCTATCTTCTTCTGTAAGAATACCTATCGACACATCTGCTCGCGTACGCAAACCCAGTAACGCTGCTTGTACCCATTGTGTAAATTGTGCGGCATCGGGAATGTTGTCGGCATCACAGGTATTGTCGATAAACACCTGAATGGCTACATGAGTATCCGTTGCGGCAGTATCAATCATGGCGAGTGTTGTTTTCGTGGCGATCGTAAGCGTCAACAATACGCTGCACCAAAGGGTGACGCACGACATCGTGTGAGCTAAAACGCGTGAAACTGATGCCATCGACATCGCGCAGCACTTCGCAGGCGTGCAGCAAGCCAGATTTCGTCCCGCGCGGTAAATCAATTTGCGTGGCATCGCCGGTGATGATGGCGGTGGAGCCAAAACCGATTCGCGTCAAAAACATTTTCATTTGTGATTCGGTGGTGTTCTGACTTTCATCCAAAATAATAAACGCATTATTTAATGTGCGACCGCGCATATAGGCCAGCGGTGCAATTTCAATAATCTGTCGTTCTAGTAATTTGCCAACGGTTTCAAAGCCGATCATTTCATAGAGTGCGTCGTACAGTGGGCGCAAATAAGGATCAATTTTTTGTGCCAAATCGCCAGGGAGAAAACCTAATTTCTCACCGGCTTCTACCGCGGGTCGCACCAGTAGTAAGCGCTCCACTTTTTCACTTTGTAAGGCTTCTACAGCGCAGGCAACGGCGAGATAGGTTTTGCCAGTGCCGGCGGGGCCAATGCCAAAATTGATGTCGTATTTGCGTATGGCTTGCACATAAGCACTTTGCGCAGTGCCGCGCGGTTTGATGTTGCCTTTGCGCGTGCGAATGCTGATGGATGGATCGTGGTTGTGTTGTGGTGCGTTGTCGCGCAGTGCGGTGATATTGGCGTGTTGCAACATGAGATGCACTTTTTCTGGCGAAATTTCTTGCTGCCCTGCTGTTTCTTGATAGAGCTGTTGCAACACGGCCGCAGCGGCAGTGGAGGCATCTGTTGTACCTTGCAGCACAAAAGTATTGCCGCGCACATGGATCTGCACGCCCAGTCGCTGCTCGATTTGTTTCAGATGCTCATTAAGCTGCCCGCAAAGGCTGGTGAGTCTGTGGTTGTCAGCGGGTTCCAGCACCAAGGTGTGAGAATCGGTAGAACGGAGGTGATTGTTCAAGGCGGCTCGGAGCGCAGGCGGCGCTGTGATTCATGTCCCCTAGGATATACGAGTGCCGTGGCAGGGGGGAAGCCCATGGATTTGTCTGTTCTGCATTGGCAGCGCAGTGCTATGCGGCGAGGCGGCTGAGAGGCGAAGAGGCAGTGTGAAAACAAACGTGCTGCCGCGTCCTTCCATGCTGGTGACGGTGATATCGCCTGACATTGCACGCGCTAAACGTCGGCTAATGCTCAGCCCCAAGCCAGTACCATTCAGACGTTGCTGTGCATTGCCAGCTTGCTGATAGGGTTCAAAAATATGCGGCAGAGCCGAGCGCGAAATGCCGGTGCCGGAATCGACAACACGGAAACACAGGCTCGGAGTACGGTGCTGGTGGGCTTTCAATAGGATATGAAGTTTGATGATGCCGCTTTCAGTAAAGCGCATAGCGTTCGATAATAAATTGTTCAATATTTGCTGAATTTTTTCAGCGTCTTGATGTAAGCAATCTGGAACGTCTGGGTGTGTGTATGACATGAACATCAAGCCTTTTTGCTGAGCTTGATAGGAAAAGAAGGTTAGTAATGGTTGGAGCAGTTCATTGAGTGAAAAAGATTTTTTTAGAAGATTGTTTATGGAATGTATTTGCATAAAAAGCTGTCCGTAGCGATAAAAATCAGCGTCAATGCTAATTTCTTTTTGAATAAAGGTATCGAGTTATTACAAGTTGCTGTCCGCGAGATCTTGATTTTGTAGTGCATCAATTAAACGCAAAATTTCATCCATGTTGCGGCTGAGTGGAAAATCATTGATCAGTTGGCTGCGCACAACGCCACGCGGGTCAATTAAAAAAGTAGCGCGATATGCTACGCCGCTATCTGCTTGTACGTCGTAGTCGCGAATAATGTGATGCGTGAGATCGGTGGCCATGGTGTAACACACGGTGCCGATAGCATGGTGGTCTGTTGTCGCTTTGCGCCAGGCATCATGTGTGAAATGGGAGTCGACAGAAATGCTAATGACTTCAACACCGCGTGCTGTCAGCGCACCTATGTGCTCATTCAGTGAGAGCAATTCAGACGAACAGAGAGGCGTAAAATCCAGTGGGTAAAAAAATAGCAGCGCGTACTTATTGTGGATGGTGCTGGCAAGGTGAAAATTATCAGTGATTTCTCCGTTGCCCAGCACCGCGGCACAGCGGAAATCCGGTGCCGGTTTACCGACTAAAACAGCCATTTCACGTTCCTTGTTGAATGGATGAGTGGATTAGCCTGCCGCTGCTTCTTTGATCAGTGGTAGCAGCTCACCTTTAGCGTGCATTTCCGTCACGATGTCGCAGCCGCCGATCAACTCACCTTTCACCCACAGTTGGGGGAAAGTCGGCCAGTTGCCGTAGCGCGGCAGGTTGGCGCGAATTTCAGGGTTGGACAGGATGTCCACAAAAGCAAAGCGTTCGCCGCAGCTCATCAACGCTTCAACGGTGCGTGCAGAAAAGCCGCACTGTGGCGCATTCGGGCTGCCCTTCATGTAGAGAATAACGGGGTTTTTTTCGATCTGGTCTTTGATTTGATCCATGACATCCATGGTGATGACCTCGTGGTGTGGAAGAGAGAGTGGAGCTGGCGCGTATTTTAGCGATCGGCGGTTAAAAAAGCACCGTTCGTTAAATGCAGGTCAATTTCGTCGGCTTCGTGATGTCCAGAGGCAATTAGCATGTACACCGCGGGCAGCACAAATAAGGTAAACAGTGTGCCGATCAACATGCCGGCCACCAAGATAATACCGATGCTGTTGCGCGCTTCTGCGCCAGGCCCTGTGACCAGCACCAAAGGAAAGTGCCCTAACACCGTGGCGCAAGTGGTCATCAATACGGGGCGCAAACGCGTGGTGGCGGCCTGTGTGATCGCTGCAAACTTGCTGCGTCCTTCCTGTTGCAAATGGTTGGCAAATTCGACAATCAAAATGCCGTTTTTGGAAATCAATCCAACGAGTGTGATGAAACCAACTTGAGAAAAAATATTGATGGTGGTCCAACCGAGAAAGGTAATCAGCATCGCGCCTGAAAGCGCCAAAGGTACGGAGCCAAGCAATACCACCAGAGGATCGCGGAAGCTGTTGAATTGAATCGCCAACACAAAAAATACAAACAACAGCGCAATCAATAACACACCAAATAAAGTGTTGCCTTCGTGGCGCATTTGGCGAGACTCTCCTGCGTAATCAATGCTGTAACCAGCGGGGAGGATTTTTTTCACGCCTTCTTCTAGTGCGGACAAGGCCTGCGCTTTGGTGGTGCCGGGCATCGCGCCGCCGTAAATGCGGAAAGCATTATTTTGTTGAAACTTGCCGAGCATGCGCGGTGCTGTGTGCGGTTGCAGGGTGGCGATAGCAGACAGCGGGACTAAATCGCCGCGCGGTGTGCGCAGTTGTAAATTGAGTAGGGTTTGTGGGTCAGGGCGATCGCTATAGGCGATCATGGGAATCACTTCATAGGCTTTGCCATCCAGATCGAAACGATTGACGTAGTTGGCGGATAACAGCGTGCCGAGTTGCTGGCTGACGCTGGCAAGGTCCATGCCGAGATCGGCAATGCGTTGGCGATTTAATTGAAATTCGGCCTGCGGCAAATCAATTTTCAAATCGGTGTCGGCGTAGAGAAATTTTTTGCTGTCTCTGGCATAGGCGACTAATTTGTCCGCATAGGGTTTCATTTGTTCTGGGCTGTCATTCGACAGCACCACCATTTCTACATCGAAATTACCGGCAGTAGGCAGTGCGGGGTACAAAATCGGAAAGGCTTTTAGCCCGCTAACTTTGCCTAACTCGCCGTAAGCGCGCGGCAATAATTCTTGCACGCTGTGTTCACGTTTTTTGAAATCGACAAACGTCTGTCCACCGAATCCACCTTGTGGTGTGACCACTTGCCACATAAAACGCGCGCCGGGTAGCGCGTTCAGAATATTGACGACATCGTGCATATAGCGTGTGGTGTAAGCGAGCGAGGCTTGCGGCGGTGCTTCCACCACCACGTTGATGCTGCTCTGGTCTTCAACCGGCGCGAGTTCTTGCTGTGAAAAAATAAAAAACGGAATGACTAACAGCGAGAAAAATAATGCGGCGGTTAACACTTGAGGTCGCCATAACAAACAGTGTGCTAAAGCGCGGCTGTAACGCTGTTGCAATCGCTCAAATGCTTGATTGACTTTGACGGTCATGCGGCTTTCTTTGCCGTGTGCAGGGCAAACGTATGCGCTCATGATGGGTGAAAGCGTGAGTGCGACGAAGCCGGAAATCAGCACCGCCACAGCGAGCGTAAAAGCAAATTCTTTGAACAGCACGCCAGTTAAGCCGGATAAAAATCCAATCGGTGCGTACACGGCGGCGAGCGTGATGGTCATGCCAATAATCGGTGCCACCAACTGGTGTGAGCTGGCGAGTGCTGCTTCGATGCGGCCCTTGCCTTCGCGCATGTGTCGCGCCACGTTTTCAACGACGACGATGGCATCATCCACCACCAAACCTACTGACAACACAATGGCGAGTACCGTGAGCAAATTGAGCGAAAAACCCATGCTCAACATGGCTGCCATAGCGCCGAGCAGTGAAACAGGAATAGTGACTAGCGGCACCAGTGCGGTGCGCGCAGAACCCATCAAGGCCAACACCACAATGCCGACCAATAAAATGGTTTCTGCCAGTGTGTGAAAAATTTCGCGCAATGCCGAACGCATATACAACGTGATGTCGTAACCGATGCCGACGTGCATGCCTTGCGGCAGCGTGGGGTTGATGGATGCGAGCTCTTTGTACAGCGCATCGGCAATTTCAATTTCATTCGCGCCCGGCAGTGGCCAAACCGAAATGTAAACAGCATCGCGGTTATCCATGCGTGCATTGTTTTCGCCTTCCACCTCGCCCAATTTTATCTGCGCCACATCGCGCAGGCGAATTTGTGCGCCGTTGCTTTCGCGCACAATCAGTTGTTCAAAATCTTCGGGTGTTTTCAGTGTGGTGTTGGCGAGTAAATCAATGCGCTGCCAGTTGTTTTCACTGCGTCCGATGGTGGCAATTAAATTGTTGCCGCGCAGCGCCGCGTCAATATCACTGGCGCTGAGATTGAAGGCTTGCAATTTAGAAGGGTCCAACCAAATGCGCATAGCCGGTGCGCGACCGCCTTCAATGCCGATGCGCTGCACGCCAGGGATGGTGGCTAAACGTGGATTGATGTTGCGTGTGAGGTAATCGGTGATCGAAGCACGCGTGTGCGATCCGGTAATCGGCACGTCCAAATAAAAACCGGCGCCTTGTTTGTCAGCGCGATTCACTTGAATCGCAGGGTCTTCTGCACCGGCGGGCAATTCGTAGCGAATTTGTTGCAAGCGCGCCGTTAATTCTGCCAATGCCGCCGTGCTGTTTTCATTGAGCTTGAGCCACACGGTGACGGTGCTCATGCCGGCGAGGGTGGTGGAATCCACATAATCTACGCCGGGGACGGTAGCAGCGACGCGCTCAATCGGGTCTGTAATAAAACCCTGCACGCGTTCTGCGGATGCGCCGACAAACGGGGTAGTGACTACCAATGATGAGCTTTCGATGCGCGGAAATTGCAGCACGGGCAATTTGTGTGCGGCGTAAAGCCCCACAGCAATCAAGGCCAGTGAAATCACTACCGCAATGATGGGGCGCTTGATGAAAATATCCATCGGCGAGGAGCGATGTGCAACATCACTCATTGCGCGGTTTCCTGTGCGGTATCTTTGATGTTGACCAACATGCCGTTGTGCAATTTATAAGAGCCGCTGGTGGCGATGCGTTCATCGACGTGCAAACCACTTTCAATCACCACGCGTTGATTTTTTTCTGTGCCGAGCGTGACTGTGCGTGCAGTGGCACGCAGCGTATTTTTTTCTGCAGGTGTAATGACATAGACAAAGTTACCTGCATCGCTGTATTGCACGGCCGTTGCAGGAATGGTGATCACATTGTGTACCGCTGTGACAGGCACTTGCACATCCACCAACATACCTGGTTTCAATTGTTCTGCAGTATTGCTCACGGCTGCGCGCCATTTTTTATTGCGTGATGTCGTAGAAATTGCAGAATCCGATGCAATGATTTTTCCGGCAAGCGGCGTCGCCAATGTGCCGCTGGCATTGATGTTGACAGGTGTTTCCAAAGCAATACCGCTCTGCTGTTGCGGCAGCGAAAAATCTACCCACACCGTTGCCAGTGAACCAACCAATTGTGTGATGACGGTGTTTGCGGCGAGGTATTGCCCAGGCTGCAAATGGTGCAAACCCGCGCGACCATCAAACGGCGCGGTGATGGTTTTTTTGTCGATCGTGGCTTGCAGAGCCTGCGCATGTGCAGTGGCGACGGCAAATTGCGCGCGCGCCTGATCGTATTGTTCGCGGCTCACCAATTTTTGCGTGACCAATTTGGCATAGCGTGTGAGTGCCGTTTGTGCGAGTTGCGCATCGGCTTGTGCGGCACGCAGTTGCGCGATGTCTTCGCTGGCATCCAACTGCAACAGCATTTGATCTTTTTTGATGGCGTCACCGGCATGAAAACCGACAGCAATCACACGGCCTTCCAATTCATTGCGCAACTCCACCGTTTGTGGTGCCAAGACTTCGCCCACGGTGGTGACACTGTCTTGCCAGTTTTCTGTTTTTACGGTTTCCGCTTCAACCGTTTCGGATGGCTCTGGGTAGGAAGCGGCCACCGCCATCAATTGTCGAATTTGAAAAACTTTATAACCAGCGAGAGCTAATAATAAAAATAAGCAGCCGAAAAAAACGACGAGCCAGCGTTTCAGTGTAGAGGGTTGCGCGGTCATTTTTTCTCCTTACCCGCGTTGAATGCCAATGTTTTCTGGTGTGCCATCGGCGGCATGTACATATTCAGCGCGTATACGCGTGGGCTTCACAGTAAATGTTATGCGTACATCGTTGGGTTGATCGAAGGGGTAGTGATCTTGATTCATGTATTTTTTAGCAATGCTGTTGATGAAGCGTCTTTCGCTGTCTTCTTGAATCTCCACCGTGCCGCGAATTTCTATATAACGCCAAGGATTTTTTGGATCGACAATACACAATGCCACGCGCTGATCGTTGGCAAGATTTTTATATTTTTGGCGCGATTTGATGGTGCTGAAACGCACAAATTCGCCATCCCACACAAAAGCCACCACGTTGTTGGCCAGCGAACCGTCCGGCATCACCATCGCCACTTGTGCATAGTTATTGCCTTTAACAATGTCGTGATGCGATGCAGGAATGCTAGGGGTAGTGGCTGCCATGTGCTGCTCCGAGATTTACCGAGACGTGAGGAGCAGAATTGTATGCGATAGCGACGCATAAAAAAGCCCGACATGAAGTCGGGCTTTGGTCGCGGTATTACTTTAAGCCGCCGGACGTTTGACGTGCCCGTCGCGCAGATGCGAGATGCTGTTGCCGTTGAGGGATTTGCCGCTGAAGTCGTAAGCGCGGCCGAAGCCTTTTACAAAACGCCCGCTGACCGGCTGCAACTGGAATAAATGAAAATCGCTCAGTTGGCGCAGTTCATTGATGCGCTGACCGTGTCGTGCTACTAAGGCTTGAATACCTGCGTCATACGCTGCACCGGCATCGTGTGCAATTTCGGTAGCTTCAACGCGATAGGTGACGCGCAAACGGGCAAACAATTCACCTGCGGCACTTTCGTCCTGAATAATCATTACAGAAGGCGTGGGATTGAGTTTTAAGTTGATAGCGTGCAAGGCAATGTCAGACAACAAAACGTACAAACACGCATCGCCAATGCCAAAGGGCGCGTAGGAGGCGTAGGGCTGACCTTGTGGATCAATAGAAGACAAAATTAAACTTTTTTGTGTGCTGATGAACTCAGAAATCTCACCTTGTAAATTGTCTTGTATGGTTTGCTTTAGGTTGGATGCGGTCATGGTGTTACCTCGTGGTGGAAAAATTAACCAGCAATGGCTTGCTGGCGGAGTGTTTCAAAGTGGTGGATTTGGTGTTGCAGCAATGCACCGCTGTCATCGCGTCCTAGAAAAATTTTGAAAATGGCATCGCCGTTTTTATCGGTAAAAATCAGCGCATGACTTTCTCGCCCGCGGTGGTTTTTACTTTGGAATTGAATGGTTTTGATAGCATCTAAATTCAAATGCCCTTCAAAACCGGTTTTGCCTTTTAAGTTGTAATAACCTTCTGCGATTTCGCCAGTGGGAAATTCGCCTTTGAACTCGAATACACAGCCGCCGTGCAGCACGATGGTGGTGGTATTGCCCCAAGTGCTGATCTGTTGCAGCAGCGTTAGAGCTTCTGAACCAGCGAGTGTTGGGCTGGCGTTACTGTCTGCTAGGTTGTTCATCAAAAACTCTCCTGTATAAAAAACTAGAAACGGTAGGTGACGGAAGCGCGCACTTCACGCCCTGGTTGATACAGTTCTTGAAACGCCACGCGGTAGTATTCATCGGTGATGTTGTTGATGCTGAGGTCTAGAGTGAGGTTGTCGCCCACGGGTTGCCAACTCGTGTAGACATCGGCAATGTTGTAGCCGTCGTATTCGTTCGCCGTTGAAGTGGGTTTGCGATTTTGCGCCGCTGCATGCGTTAAACGCACGCCAGCTAACAGTTTTTGCTCGGGAATAAAGGTGTAGCTGCTGTCGATGATCCATTTATCAGCAGGAATATTGGTGAGTGCTTCGCCCGTTTCACGATCGGTGCCGCGCGTTTGTCCGTAGCTGATGCGTGTAGCGAGATTTTTCCACTGGTAGCGTGCTTCCAATTCATAACCTTTGATACGCGCTTTATCCACGTTTACCCAAGTGGTGTGACCAGGGTTCCAAGCAGGTGGTGGTCCAACAAATGACGGTGGAGTAACGATTTGCTCAATAAAATTATCGACATCATTGCGAAACACAGAAGCTTTGAACGCCAATTTGTCATCGCTGGCGATGACGTTGTCCCAGTGCATGCGCGTTAACAATTCTTTGTTGGCTGCATCTTCTGCTTCCAAGTCTGGGTTGGAAACAAAGCGGTTACAGAAACCGGGGAACATACAGAAGTGTGTGCCGGTGGTATACATTTCTTCGGTGCTCGGTGCACGAAAGGCTTCATCATAACGCGCCGCAATTTCCATCCAATCGGTGGCTTGTAATACCAGCGCAGCGGAGGGAGAAATGGCGCTGTCTTTACGCGATACGTTTAGGTTTTTTGCTTCGGTTTCAAATGTATCGTGGCGAATACCGAGTTCGGTGCGCAGTACATCTTTGACGAGTGGAATGGTGGCTTGCACAAACGTGCCGCGCACATCGACGGTCGCCTCGGGTGGTGTGGGTCTGTTTGTGCCGCCGCGTTGTGTGGAAAAATCATCGTGGTAACCGTCGACGCCGTACAGCAAATGGATGCCGCCTAAGTCTGAGCTGTTGTTCAATGCGAAACCGCGCGTTTTGAGTTCGGTGCTATCGCTGCGGCCATCACTCAAACGCGATTCATCCATTTCTGTTTTGTTTTGATAGACCATCGCCTGTGCATTAACGAGCGGTGAATCGGTCTTGATGCGGTAATCCAGAGAAATGTTTTCGTTTTCTGTGTCGCGTTGAATTAAATAATTGTCGGTGGGGGAAACTGGTGCTGCGCTGTTAGCGGGCACGCTGCCGTGTGCTTCTGATTTGCGCAAATTGATTGCCAAACTTTGCGCGTCTGTGATTTGCCACTGCCCTTTAAGAAGCACGCCTTGGTTGCGGTTGCCGGAGTTCTCCAAGGTGTCACTGCCGCGATAGCCTTTGTGTCCTAACTCGATGTCATTGCTGTTGCGGTAGTAGCCAGAAGCCAGTAAATCCACGGTGTCGGTGCGCGCGCCCACGGCAAGTGTGGTGGCGCTGGCTTCGCCGTTGTCGTTATAGCCGTACTTCATCAAGCCGCCGATGTCTTGATCCGGTTTCAAAATATCGCTGGCGTTGACGGTGTTCTGTGCCACTACGCCGCCAATCGCACCAGAGCCCCACAAGCTGCTCGAAGGGCCTTTCAATGCTTCTACGCTGCGCAGCAGCACTGGGTCTAGGAAGAAGCTGGGGCGATGGCCGGAGCCAAAGTTTTGCCGCACACCGTCCACGGTTTGCAGCACTTGCTGACCTTCCAAGCCGCGAATATTCACCAATTGACTTTCGGCACGCGGACCGCCAGTCGCCTCAATATTCGTTTCGTCCTTCAACACTTCTGCCGTGGAAGTGGCTTGTTTTTGCTGGATTTTTTCTTTGGATACCACAGCCAATGGGCGGGCAACTTGCTTCTCTTCTACGTCGCTGCGCACGGCGGTTACGGTGGTGGTTTCTAAGTCGCTGCTGGGTACGGCGATGTCGCTCGCCCAAACAGGCAGGGCGGCAGAGAGTGCCAAAGTCAGCGGTAAAGCATTACGAATCAGCAACATAACAAGGGTTTTCCTCTGCGTTGTGTCATGGGTATCAATGTGGTTGCAAATAGTAATCACTCCCATTAACATTTGCAAACAAGAATTGTTATCATTTGACAAAAAAGTGGAACAGGCGAGAGCAATGGTTTATCAGGAAGCGAGTGGGGCTTTCGTCAGCGGCTTCAATCTTGAACGCATGGGAATGTTGCTCAGTGTGCTGGCGGCATTGTTGCTGCACGCTGCGCTGCTCATGTATTACAGGCCGCTCACAGCGGGATTGGCATCCGCTAAAACAACGCAGCTACCGGTGATGGAAATGTTTGCCGTGGAAACGCGTGCCGTGCAGCCCGCGCCTGCGACGCCTATTTCCGTGCCGACGCCTGCACCCATACCCGCGCCGATAAAAGTTGCGCCGAAAACAGTGGAACAAAAAGCATCGACAGTCGTTAAAAAAACGGCACGCGCTTTACGTTCTATAACGCAGCCATCAACGCCTGCGCAGGCTGTACCACCTGTTGAGAATGCCGCGAGTAAACCGGCTGTGCCGTCTGCGCCCGTGCTCGTCAAAAAACCGCAATTTCTTACGCCGCCAGCAAAACCTATTTATCCCGCTGTGGCACGCCGTCGCGGACAGCAGGGCACGGTGTGGTTAGAAATTCTATTGTCAGAATCTGGCAGGCAAATGCAGTTGTCGGTTGTGCGCAGTTCGGGTTTTCAAACGCTGGATGAAGCCGCCAAAGTGGCTGTAGCAGACTGGAAATTAGCGCCGTATCGCATGAATGGTGTGGCGGTGTTGTCGCGCGTGCAAGTACCCGTGGCATTTGTGATTCAGTAATTTTGTGGAGAGAAAACAATGCAGGTAAAACATTTATTTTTAATGATGGGATTGTGTTTGGGTTTGTTGCCTGCGGGTGTTGTGGCAGAAGCTTCATCACCGCGTATTGTGAGTGCAGATGCCGGTGTGACAGCCGTGCTGCGCGCTTTGGGCGCTGATAACCATTTGGTAGGCATTGACGTCACTAGCGTGCAAACCGATAAAAAAATATTGCCCGTGGTGGGTTATCACCGTCAGTTGGCGACAGAAGGGTTGTTGGCTTTGCATCCCACCTTGTTGATTGGCGGAGAGCACATGGGGCCGCCGAGTACGCTCAGTACTTTGGAGGCGGCAGGTGTTACCGTGCTGCGTTTACCTTCGGTACAAGATGGCGATGGTTTGCTGTCTAACATTCGTCAGTTGGCGAAGGTTGTGGTGCAGCCAGAACAAGCAAAACCGGTGTTAGATCAAGTGCAGCAAAAAATAACTGCACTCAAGCAGCAGGCATTGCCAAAAAATAGTCGCGTTTTGTTTTTGTTATCGGCGGGCAATCGCGGTTTGCGCGCAGCCGGTGTGGGAACGGGCGGGGATGCACTGATACATTTATTGGGCGCAAATAATGTGATGACGCACAACAGTTATCAGCCCATTTCAGCGGAAGCGATTATGGCGATCAATCCCGATGTGATTTTGTTAGCAGCAGATGGCAGCCAAAATCCCATGGGGGATTTTTTACGCGATTACCCAACGCTGTCTGTGCTGAAGGCAGCGCAAGCGAAAAATATTCTCGCCGTGCGCAGTGAAACACTGGTGGCAGGGCTGAGTATTTTGACGCTGGATGAAGCTCTGCGCTTGCACGAAGTGATGCAAAAAAATACCGCACAGTTGGCGCAGAAAAATCTGTGAAACGATTTTCGGTTATATGGGTAGCACTGATTTTTTGCAGCGCGCTGTTGTGTGTGGCTGTGTTGTCGATTGTGACAGGGCCCATGCCTTTACCCACGCTGGCGAGTTTACAAACCGTGTGGGATGCAGCACTAGGGCAAGAGGGCACAGCGCTGGCGCGCTACGAACAAACCGTGGTGCTGCAATTACGTCTGCCGCGTTTTTTATTGGCGGTGTTGGTGGGTGGTTTGCTGGCGCAGTGCGGTGTGGTGATGCAGGGTTTGTTTCGCAATCCACTGGCTGACCCTGGTATTACCGGTGTTTCTACGGGTGCAGCCTTGGGTGCAGTGGCCTGCATCGCTTTGCTGCCGCCGATGATGGCTGTGTGGATAACGCCCATTGCTGCTTTTGTCGGCGGGTTGCTCGCCACTTTGTTGGTGTACCGCTTTGCGCGCACGCCGCAAGGCACGTCAATTTCTATGTTGTTGTTGTCGGGCGTGGCTCTGTCAGCATTTGGCGGCGCGGTGATCGGTTTTTTAAATTATTCCGCCAGTGATCGCGTGTTGCGTGATATTACGTTGTGGCAAATGGGTTCGCTGGCAGGCGCGAGTGCAACCTATATTTTGCTCAGCACCATCACGCTGCTGATATTGGCTATGTTTTTTCAACGCCATGCGGCGGCATTAAACGCGCTGGCGCTGGGTGAAGCCGAAGCGCGCTATCTCGGTATTGATGTGGAAAAATTAAAGTTGTTTTTGATTGTGTTATCGGCGATTGGTGTGGGTATTGCTGTGGCAGCGGCTGGCATTATTGGTTTTGTCGGTTTAGTGATGCCGCACGCTGTACGTTTATTAACAGGGCCCGATCATCGCAGCTTGTTGCCTTTATCGGCCTTGGCGGGAGCATTGTTATTGGCTTGCGCAGATTTATTTGCGCGCACACAAGTTTCGCCAGCAGAACTGCCCGTGGGTTTGGTCACTACATTATTGGGCGCGCCCTTTTTCTTGTCGTTATTGTTGCGCCAACGCAGCAAGCCGGATGGCGTATGACTAGCGATACTTTTCTTGCGGTTGAGCAATTGCATTTTTCGCGCCACGAAAAAACCGTGTTGGAAATACCCGCATGGCATACAGCAGCAGGGCAGTTAGTCGGTGTACTCGGACCAAATGGCGCAGGCAAATCTACTTTGTTGAAATTGCTTGCTGGCGAATGGCGCAGCACGGGCAATATTATTTTTCACGGACGCGCATTGCAGCAGTGGAATAAACGCGAGCTGGCCTGTCATCTCGCTGTGTTGCCGCAAGCCAGTCGCTTGAGTTTGCCGTTTACCGCGCGCGAAGTGGTGGCCTTGGGCGGCATTCCCTTAACCATCAATCGCAAACAATTACAGGTGTTGGTGGATGAAGCGATGGCGCGCACGCACGCCTCCTCGTTGGCGAATGCGCTGTTCACTGAATTGTCTGGCGGCGAGCAGCAGCGCGTGCAATTGGCGCGCGTGTTGGTGCAGTTGGCGCAGGCAAAATTGCCGCCCTTGTTGTTATTGGATGAGCCAATTTCTGCGCAGGATATGATGCAACAACACGCCATCATGCATCTGGCGCATCACCTTGCGCACAAACAAGGATGGGGCGTGTTGGCTGTGTTGCACGACATTAATTTTGCCGCGCGTTACTGCGATCAACTGTGTATTTTGCGCGATGGAAAATTGGCCGTCGATGGTGCACCGCAAGCGTGTTTGCGGCCTGATGTGATTGAGGCGGTGTGGCGCTATCGGCCGACTGCTTTGCAGAGTGAGACAGGCGCTGTTTTTTATTTTTGAAAAAAATTGGTGTGTTTAATGATGCCCCATGTGCAACCATGCGCTGACTATCGTCCATACCGCATACACACACAGCAGCAGAGCGGCCGCATAACGCCACTGTTGCTGTTGAAAAATAATTTTCAAACGTTGCGACAGCGCGCCACTCGCCAGCAGTGCCGGCGTAGTACCTAAACCAAAAAAAAGCATTAACGCAGCGGATTCAATGGCCTGTGCTCTGCTCGCACTCCATGCCAGCGTGCTGTACACCAAGGCACAGGGCAGCCATCCCCACAATAAACCCAAGGCAAAAATTTTAGGCAGCGTAGTGGCTGGCAATAAAGGTTTGGCGAGTTGCTGTAGGGGTTTCCACCAGCGTGTGCCAAGGCTTTCCAGTTGTGTAATGCCGCTCCACCACTGCGCAATGTGTAATGCCATTGCCAGTAACAATAAGCCCGCAACTGTGCGCAATACAGGCGAAAAAAAAGGAAAGCGGTGTGTGATGTGTTGCAGTGCTGCGCCAAAAATTAACGCGAGCAATGCATAGCTGGTAATGCGGCCAGCGTGATAAATCAACAGCGTGCCTATTGAGCGTGAGTTTTGTAAACCGAGTGCGCAGGCGATGCCGCCGCACATGCCTATGCAATGTCCACTGCTCATCGCGCCGAGAATAAAAGCGGACGATAGCGCGGGCAGCCAATCAATGAGTGTGTTCATGGGTGTGTGGTGTTGTCATCATCGTCTTCGAGTATACGACGCGCTTCACGATCGAGATCCTCGTATTGCCCACTGCGACTGGCCCACAACCATGCAACGATAGCAATGGCACAAAAAATAATAGCGACAGGAATGATGAGATAAAAACTGGCCATTTTTTACCTTGTGCGAGGAAATAAACGCAGAGCATTGAGTGTAACAAGCAGAGAGCTGAGTGCCATGCCGATAGCTGCATGCACAGGTGCCAGCCAGCCGATGGCTGCCAACGGCAGTATGCTCACATTGTACAGCAGTGCCCACAGTAAACTTTGGCGCACAACGCTGCGTGTGCGCAGCGCGACATGGCGTAAAACCAATAAATCCTCCAAGCGATTGTTGAGCAAAATCACATCGGCGGCGAGTTGAGCTGTTTGGCTGGCATCGGCGAGTGCCACAGAAATATCGGCGTGTGCCAGCACTGGTCCATCATTGACGCCGTCACCAATCATTAATACAGCGCCATTTTTTTTGCGCAAGTTTTCAATGATCTGCACTTTTTGTTCGGGTGTGCAATTGCGGTGTGTGTCAGTGATCGACAAGGTGTTCGCTATTTGTGTCACGGCGTTTGAGTTGTCGCCGGAGGCAATCGTACAACGGATGTGTTGTTGTAGTTGCGAAATACATTGTGTGGTTGTTTCTCGGAGTGTGTCTCCCAATAAAAATACCGCCAGTAATTCGCTATTTTTGGCGAGAAATATGGGTATACCATTTTGTGCATCGCTGTTGTAGGAATGGCTTGCCGCAGCAACCCATTCGCGTTTGCCCAGTCGGTAAGTGTCTGCCCCATTTTTTGCTTCAATACCGCAGTGCGGTACGGTAGTTATCTCTGGTGGTGAAAAAAAAGTTTGGGTAGATGTAGGATGGCTGTGAAAGGCGCTGGCAACAGGGTGCGTGGAATATTTTTCCATGGCGCTGGCGAGCACTAAACATTCGTTGCGAGAAAGGTTGCCGTGCGTTTTTATATCAAGAATATGCATGCGACCCTGTGTCAGCGTGCCGGTTTTATCAAACACATATTGAAAAATGTTGGGCAGCGTTTGCAGTACATGGTTGTTAGTAATCAAAATACCGTGGCGGCGCAGTTGCAGAGTGGCCGCAGTGAGTGCCGTGGGCAGCGCCAGCGTAATTGCGCATGGGCAGCTCGCCACGAGCACAGCAAGAAAGCTGGGCAGTGCGCGCGCAGCATCTAGCCACCACCAAAACAGTGCGCTGCCCAGTGCCAACAATAAAACAGCGGGTGTGAAAAATTGCGCAACGGTGTTGTACAGCGCTTGCGTATTGGTAAATTGCTGTTTGTGATTGAGTGCCTGCTCCATGCCTTGATGCAAATGCGCGATATGGCTATCTGCGCCCCAGTGTTCAGCTTGCACCAACAATTCACCGCTGATGAGTGTAGTGCCTGCAATCACGGTGTCGCCTACTTGTTTTTGCACAGACAAAAACTCGCCGGTGATAATGGCTTGCTCAACAGACGCGTAGCCGTGCAACACGGTGCCGTCTACAGGGATGATGCCTGTTTTTATCATCACGCAATCGTGTAGATTTAATTGCTGAATGCTGATGGTTTCTGTTTCCTCGTTGCAAAAACGCAAACAGGTTTGTGGCAGGGTGGGTTGTTGTGCCGATTTTGCCAGTCGGTTGCGCGCGCGTGCTTCCAAAAAACGTGCAGCGAGCAACAGAAAAACAAACATGGCGATGGAATCAAAATACACATCGTCTGTGCCGCGTATCACTGCAATAATGCTTGCAAGAGCAGCGGCAAGGATGGCGAGAGCGATAGGAATATCCATGCTAATTGCAAAGCGTTGTCTATCGCGGCTAAATAAAGTACTCAGGCTGCGTTTGGCATTAATAAAAAAAATATCGGCACAATAAAACCATAAAGGTAGAGAAAGCAGAAGTGCTACCACATTTAACCAGTGCTGAATGTTGGGTTCGGCGCCGAAATAGCTGCCCATGGCCACCATGTGTACCTGCATGGTCAGCAAGCCGGCAACGCCTAGTCTTTGCAGTAATTTTTTTTGTTGCGATTGCGTGGTTACTTGTTGGGTAGACGGTTGCCAAGGTGCTGTGCGATAGCCAATGCTGTGTAAGGTTCGCAATAAATCGCTGAGTGATAATGCGTTGTTGTTCCATTGCACCGTGAGTTTTTGTGAATGAAATTGCGCATGTGCGGCTGTGATGCCATCCAATTGCAGTAAGCTTTTTTCGATCAGCCAGCAACAAGATGTGCAGTGAATATCAGGAATGAATAATTGGACTTCATTCTCTGAGTCTGTTAGTGAGCGTACCGTGGCTTGATAACTGGTTGCGATAATTTCTGGTGTCGCTTCGGTGATGGCTGGGCGCAACGGTTTGTTGTCGCGTTGGCGATAATATTGTGCCAAGCCCAAGTTATGTATGGCATCGGCTACGGCTATACAGGCTGGGCAGCAGAAATACTGTGTTGTGTGGTTTATCACAGCAGAAAAGCGCTGCGGGTTGTCGTATGGCAACGCCTCTTGGCAATGAAAACAATGTGTGGTGTGTTGTATCACGAGTGCCGCGGCCTCAGGTTAGTGATGCGGCTGTGCATCCTTTTGTACGAGCGTTTTATTTATCCGCAAACCATCTTGGTAGTAGTTGCTGTCGACTACTGGGTCAGCATGTGTAATGGCTAGATAAATAAAGACGCAGCAAAAACTGATGGCAAAAGCGAGTAAACCTAGGATGAACCAAGGCCAAAATTGTTTGTGCCAAGGTTTAGAGTCGGTATGTAACGGCGTATTCATTGTATAGGTCCTGTAAACCGACTGTTTTGCTGAATGCAGTGCAATGGAGATTCGGTATCGGCCAAACATGCGCGGAATTGAACATTAAAGCTGCGCCTTTTCCATTCAGTCGCAGGTAGTGATAGGCGAATAGGGATGCTAATTTCTTCGCCGGATTCTACTTGTACAGAAGTTTCGCCAACAATTTTTATTGCCTTGGTATCGGTTTGAATCGCATAGCGATGGCTGTTGCGATCGCGATTGCCAATTTTTACAGTGTAGACGTTTTCAATATTACCGTCGCGCAACTGATATAACGCATTGCGTTCACGCAAAACTTTCACATCGGTAGTTTCGCGCATGACTAAAGCACCGACAAATAAGGCACACATAATCAATAACACACCGCCATAGCCCACGGTGCGTAGGCGCAGCCAGTGAAACCGTTTTCCCTCAACACGATTTTCAGAGCTGTAGGCAATTAAGTTGGGCGCATAGCCCACTTTTTCCATCACCGAATTACACGCGTCCACACACAGCGCGCAGTTGATACATTCGTATTGCAGGCCATCGCGTATATCAATGCCGGTAGGGCATACCTGCACACAGAGCATGCAATCAATGCAATCCCCGAGGTGTTTGGGTTTTTCACCTTCGTTCACACGCCGCGCGCCGCGCGGCTCACCGCGCAATTTATCGTAAGTGACGGTCAAGGTATCGCTATCAAACATTGCCGCTTGAAAGCGCGCATAAGGGCACATATACAAACAAACTTGTTCGCGCAGCCAGCCGGCGTTGAGGTAAGTCATAAACGCGAACAGGCCTATCCATGCATAAGCCGTGAGCTCGGCTTTGCCGGTAAAAAAATCAAAAGTCAGATCAGTGATGGGTGTGAAATAGCCGACAAAGGTAAAACCTGTGAGAAAAGCAAAACCTATCCACATGGCGTGCTTTGCACTTTTGCGCAATATTTTTTCAGCAGACCACGGTGCTTGATCTAATTTAATGCGTTGATTGCGGCTGCCTTCTGCTTTTTGTTCCATCCACATAAAAATGCTGGTCCACACTGTCTGTGGACAGGAGTAGCCGCACCAAATGCGTCCAAACAGTGATGTGAAGAAAAATAAAGCAAAGGCAGCAATGATGAGTGTCCATGCCAGCAAGACCAGATCTTGCGGCCAGAATACCAAGTCAAAAATATAAAATTTGCGGGCGGGAAGATCGAATAACACGGTTTGATGACCGTGCCATTGTGTCCACGGCAGAAAAAAATAACCGACCAGCAAAGGCCAGCCGGTGAACAAACGTATACGTTGGAAAAAACCTTCGATGCTGCGCGTGTAGATTTTTTCGCGCTTTTGGTACAGATCGAGCTCAGAAACTTCCTTGGGAGCGTATTCGTTAACGGTTACGTTGACGACAGGAATTTTTTCAGGTTCGTTAGGCAACATCATCTATACCATCGGTACAATTATATCTGGCTAGGGGTTCATGTTAGATGTCTTCCCTTCCTGGATGGTGTTGCCTTGCGTGGCATTGTTTTGACTCAGGCTGTATACAAAGGCAGCCAGTAAGCGAATTTTTTCTGGAATCAACAGATGCTCGTGTGCTGGCATTTGTCCGTTGCGACCGTTGTGTATGGTGAATTTAATATCGCCCACGTCGCCGCCATACAACCAAATATCGTCGGTTAAATCGGGTGCGCCGATGAGTTGATTACCTTTTGCATCTGGGTTGTGACAAGCCGCACAGTAAGTAGCAAAAACTTGCGCGCCCGCTGCGGGTTTTTTGCTTGCGTCTTTGGTGGTGATCCACGCTGTTACATCGTCAATTTGTTGCTCGGTCAGCACGCCTTTCCACGCAGGCATCGCGCCTTTGCGTCCTTTGGTGATGGTTTCGAGAATTTTTTCAGGTGTGCCGCCGTAGAGCCAGTCGTGATCGCGTAAGTTGGGGAAACCTTTGTTGCCACCCGCGTCCGCCCCGTGGCACACAGCGCAGTTGGAGACAAACAAACGCTGACCAATGCGGTGAGCCTTTTCATTTTTTGCGAGTTCTTCTATCGACATATTGGCATATGGCGCTAACGCTTTATTGATTTTTTCATCCATTTCTGTGCTTTCTTCTTTCCATTGCCCACTTTGCGTCCAGCCCAGTGCGCCTTTGTAATTCCCCATGCCTGGATACAAAATCAGGTAGCCAATACTAAAAACAATACTCAGCACAAACATATAAAACCACCAGGCAGGCATAGGGTTGTCGTATTCCTCAATGCCGTCGTAGATGTGTCCAGTGGTGGCGTCGTGATCGCCAGATCGTGTGCGATTGCCGAAGAGTACCCATACCAAGCCAACAATCACGATGGTGGTAAGAACAATGACCCATGCACTCCAGAAACTGCTCATGAGAAATCTCCTGTTCGGGGGTTGATCGCAGACTTCGCCGAGATGTTTTCATCAGCAAAAGGCAAGTTGGCGGCCTCATTAAAAGTTTTTACACGTTTTTTGCTGTATGCCCAAATGACCAACCAAATAAAAAGAATGAACAAAGCTAGCGTAATCAGGCCTCGCACGGTGTTGATATCGACACTCATCGCTGCACCTGTGCTTCGCTGCGTTGTTTGATAGCTGGGTTGGCGGGAATCAAAGTGCCGAGTTGTTGTAGATATGCGATGACAGCATCCACTTCGAGTTTGCCTGCCACTGCGGCCTGTGCGCCTACAATATCTTCATCGGTGTACGGTACGCCCAATTCACGCAGTGCCCGCATTTTGGCAGCGGTGTCTTTGCCGTCGAGTGTGCTGTCAAACAGCCATGTGTAAGCAGGCATTACTGATTCCGGTACTACGTCGCGCGGGTTGTACAAATGCGCGCTGTGCCATTCGTCGCTGTAGCGACCACCCACGCGTGCCAGGTCAGGTCCTGTGCGCTTGGAGCCCCATAAAAAAGGATGCTCATATACCGATTCGCCAGCCACAGAATAAAAACCATAACGCTCGGTTTCTGCACGGAAAGGGCGAATCATTTGTGAGTGGCATGTATTGCAGCCTTCGCGGATATAAATATCACGCCCTTCCAGTTGCAATGCATTCAGCGGTTTCAGTCCTTTGATGGGTTCAACCACATCTTTTTGAAAGGCTAGCGGAATAATTTCAACCAAGACGCTGAAGCTGATCACAACAACAATCAGCACCATCATTAGGGCGATATTTTTTTCAATTTTGCTGTGCAGATTTTCTTGTCCACTCATGATGATTGCTCCACGGTAGCGGCTGGCATCTGTGAGGTTTTCCATACGTTGTAAGCCATGATTAACATGCCGAGTAGGAACATGGAGCCACCGGCAAAGCGCACGATATAACCAGGGTGGCTGGCTGAAACAGATTCAGCAAAACTGTATGTCAATGTGCCATCCGTGTTGTACGCGTGCCACATCAGCGCTTGAATAATGCCGTTCACCCACATGGAGGCGATATACAGCACTGTGCCAACGGTTGAGAGCCAAAAATGCACGCTCACTAATTTGATGCTGAATAAACTTTTTTTGCCAAATAACACAGGCACTAAGTGATAGACCGAGCCAATCGTAATCATTGCCACCCAGCCAAGTGCACCAGAGTGCACATGACCAATGGTCCAGTCGGTGTAATGCGACATGGCGTTCACACTTTTAATCGACATCATCGAGCCTTCAAAGGTGGACATGCCATAAAACGACAGCGACACCACGAGAAAACGCAAGACAGGGTCGGTGCGCAATTTGTCCCATGCGCCAGAAAGTGTCATCACGCCGTTAATCATGCCGCCCCATGAAGGCGCGAGCAAAATAATAGACATCACCATGCCCAAACTTTGCACCCAGCCAGGCAGTGCGGTGTAGTGCAAATGGTGAGGGCC
This sequence comes from Pseudomonadales bacterium, assembly GCA_046347205.1. Taxonomy (GTDB): domain Bacteria; phylum Pseudomonadota; class Gammaproteobacteria; order Pseudomonadales; family UBA7239; genus UBA7239. Next base: position 86,949 of record JAXMGN010000003.1, on the reverse strand, counting down.
AGCCCAGATATACGTGGCAATCAGAGCCCAAAAATGCACGATGGATAAACGATAAGAATAAACTGGACGTTCGGCTTGTTTCGGCACGAAGTAATACATCATGCCGAGAAAACCTGCAGTGAGCAGAAAGCCAACGGCGTTGTGTCCGTACCACCATTGCACCATGGCATCCACGGCACCGGCGTAAGCGGAATACGATTTGGTTAATGTAACGGGAATTTCTGCGCTGTTTAAAATATGTAAAAACGCAATCGCAATAATAAAAGCACCGTAAAACCAGTTGGCAACGTAAATGTGAGAGGTGCGGCGCTTGGTGATGGTCCCGAAAAACACAATGGCGTACAGAATCCAAACAATCGCAATCAAAATATCAATCGGCCATTCCAGCTCTGCGTATTCTTTGCTGGTGGTGATGCCCATGGGGAGCGTAATAGCGGCGAGAACGATAACAAGTTGCCAGCCCCAAAAAACAATGGCGGCCAAGGTGTCTGAAATCAGTCGCGCTTGGCAGGTGCGTTGCACGATATAAAACGAAGTGCCGATCAACGCACTGCCACCAAACGCAAAAATGACTGCGTTAGTGTGCAAGGGACGCAGGCGACCAAATGACAACCACGCTTGCCCAAAATTCAAGTCGGGCCACACCAGTTGTGCGGCAATTAGCACACCGACCAGCATGCCAACGATGCCCCACACCACGGTCATTACAGTAAATTGCTGCACGACCTTGTAGTTGTACACCACAGGGGTTGAGTTTTGGTTTTCAGCTTGCATAGAACGCCTTTAACGTCAGGGTGGAAAAGTAGTGAGAAATGAAGGCAGCAATACTTGGTTTGCCGGTTAGTCGGCAAATACAGGCATCAAGCCTAGATCCCATAAAACAACCGTGGCGCCCATCATGGCCACCAAGGCAACCAAGCTCACGCCGAGTACGGCGCTGGCATATAAAAAGCCACGTTCTTTGGGGATATTCATGACCACGGGCAAACCGGTGTAGAGCAGATAAACCGCCCAGCTGACGGCCAGCGTTCCGAGACCGAGATCAAGCCAAAGTAATGGATAAAAACCGGCCAAACCCGCGATAAAAAGCGGTGTAGCCCCGTAAGCGGCAACCGCATAGCCTTTGGTGAAAGTAGTGATGGAGCCGTAGGTGCCAGCCATCCAATGAATGGCATAGCCAATACCCCACAGAGCTAAAATAATTGCACAGTAAAATGCGATCACAATTTTTAGCGCGCTGTCAGGCGACAGAAAAACAAGCTCGCCTCCCAGAATGCGCCAGCCAGTGACGGTGGTGCCGTAGTACCACGCATAGCAGGGCAGAGCTGCCAGCACAAAGACATAAAGAGCTGCTGTGCGCAGTTCATTGAGGCTGGCGTTTGCTACTTTTTGCCATTGTTTGTTTGGAGAAATCAAAAAACCGGCGGGATTGTTGATCATTGAAGCATCCAAAGTTTGTGCACGAGCGCGAAGCATTCTAAAGATGTTGGCGTGCAAGTTTATTGATAAGGGTCAAGGCTGACACCCTACATTTTACGGGGAAATAAAAAATAAAATCCCCAAGAAAAGCCGGTAAAAAGGATCAATAAATGGCGGTGAGACAGGGATTTGAACCCTGGGTACGCTATTAACGTACACACACTTTCCAGGCGTGCGCCTTAAACCGCTCGGCCATCTCACCGTGAGAACCCTGAAAATCAGGGAGGGGCACTGTACACAAGCCCCTGTTTGAAAGCAATGAAAACGCGGTGAAATCCGTTGATTTTGCTTGACAGAACACGAGTGAGACGGCATATTTGCGCGTCCCGAAATCCGCAACTATTTTCTGAGGTTTTACAGTGGCAAACAGCAAGCAAGCCAAGAAACGCGCCCTTCAGGCTGACAAACGTCGTGACCATAACGCCAGCCTGCGCTCTACCGTTCGCACATACATCAAAAAAGTTGTGCTGGCCATTGAGAGCGGCAACAAGGAAGCGGCGAAAGCGGCATACACAGCGGCTGTACCAGTGATCGACCGCATTGCTGACAAAGACCAGATTCACAAAAACAAGGCCGCTCGTCATAAGAGCCGCCTGAGTGCGCAAATCAAGGCTATGGCCTGATTCAGCACCGCTTACCGAATAAGAAAACGCCCCGCTAGTCGGGGCGTTTTTGTTTCTGGTGATGGAGGCTCTTATGTTGTTAGCCAAGGCTGGTTTTGAAGGTTATGCAGGTCACGGCTCGCGTGCAGCACGGTGATAATTTGAATGCTCTCGTCGGGAATTACACGGTAGATAATTCGGTAATTACAAAAAATTAATTCAAGAATAATGTCAGCATTGTCGATGACTTCTGGTACAGGGCGTCCCATCAAAGGAAATGTTTGCAGCGACAAGACGACCGTACCTAGGCGCTGGATAAACTTCCATGCGCGCATAGGTGAATCAAGGGCGATATAGTCATGAATTGCTTGTAAATCCCGCTGGGCGCGCGGAGACCATTCCAACTGCATATCTCCAATCCTTGGAAAATAAAAAATCTAGTTTGCTGTGGGTTTAGGGAAGTTTTGCATAACTTGTTGATGTGCAACACCCTGTTTGGTATCCAATTCTTTGATGCCTTCTTCAATACTGCGGTGCACATGCAATTTGTATAAAGCATCGTTCCACGTTGCGCTATCTGGCAGTTGGTTGGCTACAGTGTGAAGCGTCTCTTTGACGGTCGGTGTTTGCATGATCGAGCTATTCCTAATGGCTGCATCAATGCTAGCAGAGTTTTACGGAGCGTAAAAAAAACCCGCCATCGCTGACGGGTTTTTTGTGTACCGAGAGAGGCAAGGCTACATCATGCCCATGCCGCCCATACCACCCATGCCGCCCATATCTGGCATGCCGCCAGCAGGTTTGTCTTCTACGATGTCGGTAACCATCGCTTCGGTGGTGATCATCAAGCCAGCCACAGAACCAGCTGCTTGCAGCGCCGCGCGCGTCACTTTGGCAGGGTCGAGAATACCCATCGCCAACATGTCGCCGTACTCGCCGGTGGCCGCGTTGTAGCCGAAGTTGCCTTTGTTTTGCTTGATCTTATCAACCACCACAGAGGCTTCGTCGCCCGCGTTGCTGACGATTTGACGGATTGGTGCTTCCATCGCGCGACGCGCCAAGGTGATACCGATGGTTTGGTCTTCGTTGTCGCCGCGCAGGCCTTCAAGCGCCTGTACTGCGCGAATCAAGGCCACGCCGCCGCCAGCCACTACGCCTTCTTCTACAGCGGCGCGAGTGGCGTGCAGCGCGTCTTCAACGCGTGCTTTTTTCTCTTTCATTTCCACTTCAGTGCCAGCGCCCACTTTAATCACTGCCACGCCGCCAGCCAGTTTCGCTACGCGTTCTTGCAGTTTTTCGCGGTCGTAATCAGAAGTGGTTTCTTCCATCTGTACACGCAATGCAGCTACGCGAGCTTCGATAGCTTTGGCATCGCCAGCGCCGTCGATGATGGTGGTGTTTTCTTTGTCCATGGTGACGCGCTTGGCGTGACCGAGGTGAGCGAGAGTGGCGCTTTCCAGTTCCAAACCGATCTCTTCTGCAATCACAGTGCCGCCAGAGAGAATGGCAATGTCTTCCAGCATCGCTTTGCGACGATCGCCGAAGCCCGGTGCTTTACACGCTGCCACTTTCACGATGCCGCGCATGTTGTTCACGACCAAAGTTGCCAAGGCTTCGCCTTCTACATCTTCAGCAATGATCGCTAATGGACGGCCAGATTTTGCTACGGCTTCTAACACTGGCAACATTTCACGGATGTTGGAGATTTTTTTATCCACCAACAAAATGTGCGGGTTGTCCAACTCCACGCTCATGCTGGCTTGGTTGTTGATGAAGTAAGGCGAGATATAGCCGCGATCGAACTGCATGCCTTCTACCACATCCAGCGTGTTTTCCAGGCCATTGCCTTCTTCTACGGTGATAACACCTTCTTTGCCTACTTTTTCCATGGCGGTGGCGATGATCTGACCAACGCTGTCATCGCTGTTGGCAGAAATGGTGCCCACTTGTGCGATGGCTTTGGTGTCTGCGCAAGGCGTAGACATTTTTTTGATTTCTTCCACGGCTGCAGCAACGGCTTTGTCGATACCGCGCTTCAGATCCATCGGGTTCATGCCGGCGGCAACGGATTTCAAACCTTCGTTGACGATGGCTTGTGCCAGAACGGTTGCCGTGGTGGTGCCGTCGCCCGCTTCGTCATTGGCTTTAGAAGCCACTTCTTTCAGCAGTTGTGCGCCCATGTTTTCGAACTTGTCTTTCAGTTCGATTTCTTTCGCTACAGAAACGCCATCTTTGGTGATGGTGGGTGCACCGAAAGATTTATCGAGCACCACATTGCGACCTTTAGGGCCCAGTGTCACTTTTACGGCGTCGGCCAATACATTCACGCCTTTCAGCATTTTTTGGCGCGCGCTGTCGCCGAATTTTACGTCTTTAGCTGTCATGATCTTTCCTCTAACAGTTGCTTAAATGGATGAAAAAAGCGTGGAACTTATTCCAACACGCCCAGAATTTCGCTTTCGCTCATGATGATGAATTCTTCATCGCCATCTTTCAGTGTTTGGCTGCCGGCGTAGCTGGCAAATACCACTTTGTCGCCTACTTTGACTTGCAGGGCGCGCACTTGACCATCGTCCAGCGCTTTGCCTGGGCCGACAGCAATCACTTCACCCTTGTTGGGCTTTTCGCGTGCGGTGGATGCCAGCACGATGCCGCCAGCAGATTTTTCTTCTTTCTCTTCGCGACGAATAACGACGCGATCGTGCAAAGGACGGATCTTCATGGTTCTCTCCGTAAAGTTTTAGTGAGTTAAAACAGATAGTTAGCGCGGCCTCGCGGCTTTGCTCACTCTTCGTTCAAAAGAGGTGGCAGGATTATGGGGGGAGGTGCGGGTATTTCAATGGTCAGGCGAGAATTTTTCCCGCTTAGCGCAGGCGAGAGTCGTCCTCGCGGCGGTATTCACCCTCAATGATGTCGCTGTCGTAGCGGTAAGGCGCATGAGGTGATGTGTTTGGATGAGATGTGTAGCGCTGTGTATAAAACCCCGTGCTGAGAAAGCGCCGCACCAGCCAGCGGCGCAGCGGGGGGATAAGCAGCGGAATGGCGAGTAAGTCTGTGATAAAGCCGGGGATGATGAGCAGAAAGGCGGCAAAGGAGAGCGCGAAGCTCTCCAGAATTTCTACGGCGGGCAACTCGCCGCGCTGTAGGCGTTGATCCAACTTCGTTAGGGTGTTGAAGCCCTGCAGGCGCAGCAAGTTCATGCCGAGAATGCCCGCACCGAGCAGCAGGGCGATGGTGGCAAGGCCGCCAATGGACGAGCCCACGCGAATAATGAACCACAGTTCGATCAAAGGCATGGCCAATAACAGCCACAGCAGCCAGCGCATGTGATTTCCTCTTTTACCCTGCGAGTGATTCTGCGAGGATGCAGGCTTTACTGAACTTCCGCAAGCGCGTGCAATGATTTTTTCTGATAACAACAAAGTTTTTCCGTGGATAGCCTTTATCGGCTGCGCGCTGTTTTATGCTGCGCTGGTGGCCATCGGCTTTGATGACATCGAAGAAGACGCATTTATTTATTTTCGCTTTGCAGAAAATATCGCGCACGGCTACGGCTATGTGTTGAATATTGGCGGTGAGCATATCGAGGCGTGCAGCGGTTTGCTGTGGTTGGGGTTGATTACGCTGCTCACTTTTTTGCCGCTGCATATCGTGCTTGCCACCAAGTTGCTGTGTTTTGTATTCGGCGTGCTGTGTATTCAAAAAGTGTTTGTGTTGTCGCAGCGATTTATTCTCAACAGATTTCTCTCGCTGCTGCCCGCTTTTTTGATGGTGGCGAGTATTCCTTTTTATGTTTGGTCTGTGCGCGGCTTGGAAACCGCTTTTTATTGGTTTGTGATGCTCTGGTTGGTGGATTGGGTGACAAACCCGCAGCGCGTGCATTGGTGGTGGCTGCCAGCTATTGCGTTAATCAACGCGCGACCGGAAGGTCTGTTTATGTTGGTCGCGGTTCTGCCGTATTTATTTTTTTATCAGCGCACAGAGGCCAAATTTTGGCGGGGAACTGCGCTGGTGGCTCTGTCATTTATTGCCGTGACGCTGTGGCGTTTTTGGTATTTTCACGATGTGGTGCCGCATCCGTTTTATTTCAAAGTCAATCCCGATCATCTGCAATCTTTCAAAAACTTACTGACTTACGGCTGGTACTCCGGCTGGTGGTTGCTGTTGTTGGTGGCGTTGCCTGGTGTGTTGCAGCGTTGGGAGCGGCGCGATTTGGCATTGGCGGGAGCGCTGGTGTTGTCGCTGTTGTGGACGGTATTTGTATTTGAAGATAAAACCTTTAATCGCCACACGGGTATTGCGCTGCCTTTTTTCTATATTTTTACCTTGATGTTGTTGGCGCGTTGGTGGAACCCTCGTGCTTGGTTACAAGCAATGACAAAAGTTTTATTGATGGTTATGGTGGTTTTTACGCTGACCTCTTCGCGCTATGTGCATTTCAAAGATTCGCACCCATCTGTCTTTGTAGAGAATTTTCTGCGCGCGCTCAGTAATCAAAATGATTATTGGCAAACCGTAGGGCAGTTAATCAACAATCCTGATGATTTCAAAGAGAATCCTGCCGGTATAGGCGTGTTTAATATTCGCTATAACTTTATTGCGGCAGTGGGTGATTTTGTTCATCTCAACTATCGCGATAATGCTGTGGTGGTGTATGACCAAATCGGTCAAGCGCCCTGGTATGCCGGTTCACAAACGACCTTTATTGATAATTTGGGCTTGGGCTACCGAGCGATAGGTTTGGCGCGCTTTCATCAGGCGGCACAGCAGTCGTGGCTTTATCGCCACTATGAAACGGTGATGGACAATGTAGTGCGCTTTTTTTGGCCGGAGGAAAAACGCACGCAAACGGATGCAGAAATTATCACCGGTATTATGGCGCAGCAACCGGATGTGATTGTGGCGCGCAAAGGTTATATCAGCAAAGAGCGCAACAATATTTTGACCATGATGCTACGCAACCCAGAGATATTGGCTAAGTATCAGGCGCGTTATGTGTTGAATAATCGCGAAATTATTTTTGAGCGTATAACGCCATCAGAACCAGCTTTTCACAAATGGGCAGATGGAAAGTTTCTGGTGCCTGCCGGTTCTACGGTAAAAACAATTGCCAGCTTTACTTGGTGCGATGGCTCGCCGTGCATGGTGTTGAAAGAATAAAAAATTATGCGCGCAATTAAAAAAGCTCGCCGCGCACACTCGATAACAGGGAAGTACAGCCGTACCAAAACCACCAGCGCTATCCACCAAACACAGCATCTATGTCTCGTGCGCCATGCAGTACACGAACCACATCAATACCGTCTGGCAAGGGTAGTGCGAACAGAACATAGTGGCCGAAAGCCAAGCTGCGAAGCTGAGCGGCCAGTTCATCGCGAGGGCGACCCATCAGCGGCTGTGTAGCCCAAGTCGCCAAGCACTCATCAAGCCGATCCACCCAGTGGTCGGCTTCTGTCACACTGTCTTCGGCGATATAAGACCAGATGTCCAGAACGTCGATTTCCGCCTGTGGGCGAAGCGTGACCCGCGCCATCAGGCATTGACCTTGATGCGCTGACGTGCTTTTTGTTTAAGCGCCGTGGCATCCCAAGCTGCGCCGGAGCCGCTGTCCAGCCCTTTGCGGATTTCTCGGCGTAGCTCGTCCAGCTTCAACTGCTGCATGCGGTCGCGTTCTTCCATTAGGCGCAGTGCTTCACGCACCACCTCGCTGGCCGAGTTGTAAAGGCCAGATCCCACCTTTTCTTTGACCATATTCTCAAGCTGTGGCGTGAGATTCACATTCATGCCCATGGGGGATTGCTCCACTGATTGTCGGGAAAATGCTATCAGAGATTGTCAATCATTGACATTATTCCTATTGGCGCTGCCTCTTGGGTGATGCATTGAGCATCTGCCGAAGGCTGGCTGAGTGGCGGCGTAGCCGCTGTACCGAAGCCAGCAAGCCTATCCTCCCCTTGTCAGGGGAGGTGAAATCAATTGGGCAAATGCGCGCAATTAAAAAAAGCGGTGAGTGCCTGCTGTAAATAATTAACGTCTTTTGCGCCGGCCAATTCGCGAATGGAGTGCATGGCAAAAGTTGGTACGCCGATGTCCAAAGTTTTAATACCAGTTTCTGCGGCGGTGAGTGGGCCGATGGTGCTGCCGCAGCCCATATCAGCGCGCGCGACAAAACTTTGCACGGGGATATTTTTTTGCGCGCATAAATTGCGAAAAAAAGCCTGTGTGACGGCGTTGCTGGCGTAGCGTTGATTGGCATTGATTTTAATCACTGGGCCGCTATTTAACAGCGGGCCGTGTTTTTCATCGTGTTTTTCAGGGTAATTGGGATGCACGCCGTGTGCATTGTCGGCGGAGATCATCAGAGAATGGTGTGTGGTGCGCGCCAACATTTCGCTACGGCCTAACCAGCGCTGCAAAACACTGGTGAGAAAGTTGCCTTGTGCACCGCAGCAGGAAACACTGCCCACTTCTTCGTGATCGGTGCAAACCAGCATGGCGGGTTGTAAGCCATCGCAAGCCAGCAGTGCTTGCAGGCCGGCGTAGCAGCTCAATAAATTATCCAAGCGTGCGCTGGCAATAAAATCTTTTTTCAAACCGATGCCGCTAGCTTGTTGTGTGTCGCAAGCGCAGATTTCAAAATCCAAAACCGCTTCTGCGTCGCAGTGCGGGTGTTCATCCAATAATTGCGTGAGCAGCAGTTGTCGAATATCGATTTTTTCGTCAGCAGTTTGTGCGTGTAGCAACAGCGGCAATTCTTTTTGCGCATTCAACGCGCGACCGTTGTTCACATCGCGATCCAAATGAATGGCAAGGCTGGGAATGCAGGCAATCGCGCGTGAAAAGTTAATAAGTGCGGTGGCAAGCACGCCGTTATTTTGGCGATAACTGACGCGACCAGCGAGAGTGAGATCGCGATCAAACCACGGATGTAACAAAACCCCACCGTACACTTCTACGCCGAGTTGTGCATAGCCTTGTCGTTGTAAATCCGGTTCGGGTTTGAGTTTTAGGCAGGGGCTGTCGGTGTGTGCGCCGACCAAGCGTATGCCACTTTGTGTAGGATCTTGTTGCGAAGTGATAAATGCGATCAGCGAGGAATCATTGCGCGTGACCACATAGCGTTTGCCCGCTTGAATTTGCCACGCGTCACTTTCGTTTAATGCAATAAATCCTGCTGCGAGCAGTGTTTGTTGCATTTGCTGCACGGCGTGAAACGGCGTGGGTGAAGCATTGAGAAAAGCAAGAAAACTGTCGAGGGAATGTTGAGTCATGGCGATAGGCAATCAGAGAATTACCGCCATTCTAAACAAGGCAGTCTTACAGCGGATAGTGCGCGGGATAGGGTAGGTGAGCTACGCCACTGTCTACCGCTGCGCGTGCCACGGCAGCCGATACGCGCGACAACAAACGTGGGTCGGTGGGCTTGGGCAAAATGTAATCACGTCCAAAAGTCAGTGCTTTGCCGCCGTAAGCAGAGATAACAGAAGCAGGCACCGCTTCTTTGGTGATTTCGCACAATGCTTTAACGGCCGCCATTTTCATTTCGGTGTTGATGACGGCTGCGCGTACGTCCAATGCGCCACGAAAAATGAAGGGGAAGCCGAGCACGTTATTCACTTGATTGGGGTAGTCTGAGCGACCGGTGGCGACCAACACATCGCTGCGTGTGGCCAGTGCTACCTCGGGGCGAATTTCTGGATCGGGATTCGATCCGGCGAAAACAATGGGATTTGCTGCCATTTTGAGCAGTTGTTCAGGGCTGAGTAAGTCAGGGCCAGACAGACCTACAAAGACATCTGCGCCTTTGATGGCATCGTCCAGCGTGCGTGCGTCAGTTTTAACGGCAAAGCGTTGTTTGTAGGCGCCCAAAGCTTGGCGCTCGTCGTGAATCACGCCTTTGCTGTCCAGCATCAGGATATTGTCGTGCGGCGCGCCGGCTGCCATCAGCAATTCACAGCTGGCCATTGCTGCGGCACCAGCGCCTAAGAAAACGATTTTCACCGTTTCTAGTTGCTTGCCCTGCACTTCCAGCGCATTCAGTAAGCCGGCCAAGCCGACAATGGCGGTGCCGTGTTGGTCGTCGTGAAAAACGGGTACATCGCAGCGTTTAATCAACTCGGCTTCAATATCAAAGCACTCTGGCGCACGAATATCTTCCAAGTTGATGCCGCCGAAGGAGTTGGCAATCAGTGCCACGGCGTCGATAAAACGCTCGCTGTCTTCGGTATCTACTTCAATGTCAATGGCGTTGATGTCAGCAAAACGCTTGAATAACAGAGCCTTACCTTCCATGACCGGCTTGCTCGCCATAGCGCCGAGATTGCCCAAGCCGAGGATGGCGGTGCCGTTAGAAATAACGGCCACTTGATTGCCCTTGCCGGTGTAGCGGTAGGCAAGCTCAGGGTTTTGTGCGATTTCACGCACCGGTTCGGCAACGCCGGGGCTGTAAGCCAGCGACAAATCGCGCTGGTCATCGGCGGGCGTGGTGAGGACAGTGGCCAGCTTTCCTGGTGTCGGCAGGGCGTGGTAATCCAGCGCCGCTTGGCGCATGTCTTCAACTGACGGCGTATGAACATGATGCATGCCGTATAGATCCTGCCGATAGGTGGTATTCAGTGGTGAGTAATGGCGAAGGCTACGCGAGCCTCCACCCAGAGCGAACAAACTACGAGTAGACGGGGGCTTATTTCAGGCCGCGACCGCCAAAGCGTTGTTTGAAGCGATCAATGCGACCACCAGTTTCTGCCACTTTTTGGCGGCCCGTGTAGAACGGGTGGCAAGCAGCACACACGTCGAGGTTGATGTCGCGGCACAGCGTTGAGCGCGTGGCAACGGTATTGCCGCAGCTGCATTTAGCGGTGATTTCCGCGTACTTGGGATGAATGTCAGTTTTCATGGTGGAGCGCTCCGGGTGTCGTGCCGCCATCAACGGAAAAGTTGACACGGCAACAGGGAAAAACGGGACGCGCATGCTACCAGATGCCTGTGTTTATTGAAACCATCAGCTATTGAAACCATCAACGTAAACAAAGGGTTGGCGATGAGGAAATTACCGAGTGTATTTATCGGATAAAAGATTGAGAAAAACACTTGGTTATTGCACAATGGCGCATGTCAATGAGATGGAGGTGGATGGTTCATGCGTCTCACAACGAAAGGCCGTTATGCGGTAACCGCTATGCTGGACTTGGCGCTGCGTGCGGATAAAGGTCCGGTCAGTTTGGCGGAAATTTCAGGTCGGCAGGGTATTTCCTTGTCCTATTTGGAGCAGTTGTTTGCCAAGTTGCGCAGCAATGATTTAGTCAGTAGTGTTCGCGGCCCCGGCGGCGGCTATCGTTTGAGTCGCGATGCGACGCTGATTTCCGTGGCGCAGATCATCGATGCGGTCAATGAGTCAGTAGATGCCACCAGTTGCGGCGGCGAAGGCGATTGCCAGCAAGGGGAGAAATGTTTAACGCACGATCTCTGGTGCTTGTTGAGCGAGAAAATTCACGATTTCCTTGCTGCCATTACTTTGGCGGGCCTTGTCAGTAGCCAAGGCGTGCAAGATGTGTCGGCGCGCCAACAGCGTCAATCGAATGAAGAGCGCCCTGTGACGGTATTGAGTGCGCACGCATCCGTGTGATCGTTGTTACCAGTAGAGAGAATGACCATGAAACTGCCAATTTATTTTGATTATTCCGCTACCACGCCAGTTGATTCACGCGTAGCAAAAAAAATGATGGATTGCCTCACTTTGGATGGCAATTTTGGTAACCCTGCGTCGCGTTCGCATCTGTTTGGTTGGAAAGCGGAAGAGGCTGTGGAGGAAGCGCGTCATCAAGTGGCTGCATTGATCGGTGCGGACCCGCGTGAAATTGTGTGGACCTCGGGTGCTACAGAATCTGACAACTTGGCAATTAAAGGCGTTGCGCATTTCAATGAGAAAAAAGGCAAGCACATTGTCACGTCAAAAATTGAACACAAAGCAGTGCTGGATACTTGCCGCCAGTTGGAACGCGAAGGTTTTGAAGTCACTTATTTGGATCCGAGCTCGGATGGTTTAATCAGCGCGCAGCAAGTAGAAGCAGCGTTGCGCCCTGACACCACGCTGGTGTCCATCATGCACGTCAATAATGAAATTGGTACGATCAACGACATCGCCGCTATCGGTGCTGTGTGTCGCGCCAAAGGTGTTTTTTATCATGTAGACGCTGCGCAGAGTGCAGGTAAAGTGCCGCTGAATATGGCTGAAATGCCGGTGGATTTGCTCTCGCTGTCTGCACATAAAGTCTATGGTCCAAAAGGTATCGGCGCTTTGTATGTGGGTCGTAAACCGCGTGTGCGTTTGGAAGCACAAATGCACGGCGGTGGACACGAGCGCGGCATGCGTTCTGGCACGTTGCCTACGCATCAAATCGTGGGTATGGGTGAAGCATTTCGTATTGCCGGTGAAGAAATGGCAACAGAGAATGCGCGCATTCTGGCCTTGCGCAATCGCCTGTTGGCGGGTGTTAGCGATATCGAACAAGTGTTTATTAACGGCTCGCTCGATCATCGCGTAGCCAGTAATTTGAATATCAGCTTTGCATTTGTGGAAGGCGAATCATTGATTATGTCGCTGAAAGATTTAGCATTATCTTCTGGGTCTGCCTGTACATCTGCCAGTCTGGAGCCCTCGTATGTTTTGCGTGCGTTGGGCTTGACCGATGAATTGGCGCACAGCTCACTGCGTTTTAGCATTGGTCGCTTTACTACGGAAGCTGACATTGATCACGCCGTGGCGCAACTGCGTCGCGCTGTGACCAAATTGCGTGAATTGTCACCGTTGTGGGATATGTACAAAGAAGGGATAGATTTGAATTCTGTGCAATGGGCTGCGCATTGATTGTAGTTGGAGGTTGAGTCATGTCATACAGTGAAAAAGTTATCGATCATTATGAAAATCCGCGCAACGTCGGCGTGTTAGATACCAAGGCTGCCAATGTCGGCACAGGCATGGTAGGCGCGCCTGCTTGCGGTGACGTGATGCGTTTACAGATTCAGGTGAACGAGCAGGGCGTTATTGAAGACGCCAAGTTCAAAACTTACGGTTGCGGTTCGGCAATTGCGTCCAGTTCGCTGCTGACGGAATGGGTCAAAGGCAAAACCTTGGATGAAGCTGCGCAGATCAAAAACGTACAAATTGCCGAAGAGTTGGCACTGCCACCAGTAAAAATTCACTGCTCCGTGTTGGCGGAAGATGCCATCAAGGCCGCTATCCATGATTTGAAGCAAAAGCGCGGCGAGTAATAGCTGGAGACTGATCATGGCGATCACAATGACAGAGGCTGCGCACAATCATGTGTCCAATTTTCTAAAGAAGCGTGGTCACGGCTTGGGCGTGCGCTTGGGTGTGAAAACAGCGGGCTGCTCAGGGCTTTCCTATGTGCTGGAATTTGTCGATGAGTTGCAAGAGGGCGACGAAGTTTTTGATAACAATGGCGTGAAAGTTATTGTCGATGCGAAGAGCTTGGTGTATCTCAATGGCACCGAGCTGGATTACGCCAAGGAAGGGTTGAACGAAGGTTTTCAGTTCAATAACCCTAATGTCAGCGCCGAGTGCGGTTGCGGCGAAAGCTTTCACGTTTGAGGTTTTATGGCGACATCTGCTGAGCACGTTATCGCCTGCACACTGAAGCCCTCATTCAGTGAAGAGCAAGATTATTTTTCTATTTTTGGCCTTGCGCCCAGTTGTGAAATAGATCTCAAGTATTTGCAAACACGCTACCGCGAATTACAACAGGCGGTGCATCCCGATCGCTTTGTGCATGAATGCGATCGTTCGCAGCGTTTGGCACAGCAGCAGGCTGCGCAAGTAAATGCGGCCTACAACACGCTAAAATCACCGCTGTTGCGCGCGCAGTACTTGTTGGCGTGCGCGGGGCAGTCGCATCCTGCGGAGCGCACTGTGCAAGACGCCAGTTTTTTGATGGCACAAATTATGCTGCGCGAACGCTTGGATGAAGCGGCTGGCGATATGGATGCGCTAGATCATTTGATGAGTGATGTGCATCAACAAATACTTGTACATCAACAATCTTTTGCGCAAGCGTGGCAAAAGCAAGAATGGGTATCGGCACAAAGTGCGGTAGACAAATTACAGTTTGCAACAAAATTGTCGCAAGAAATTGAAGAGCGACAGGCGTATTTGTTGGATAGTTGACGGCAAACAGTATGGCATTTTTACAAATATCAGAACCGGGGATGAGCCCAGCGCCGCACATGCGCAAGCGTGCGGTAGGCATTGATTTGGGGACTACGCATTCGCTGGTAGCCACAGTGCGCAGTGGTTCGCCGGTGATTTTATCGAATGACAATGGCGAAAAAATTACGCCATCGGCTGTGCATTATTTTGCGGATGGTCGTATTGATGTGGGTCGTGTTGCGCGCGCACAGGCAGCGCAAGATCCGCTCAATACGCTGGTATCCGTGAAGCGATTGATGGGGCGCGGCTTGCAAGATGTGAGCAGTCTCGGCGGCGGATTTGCGTATCGTTTCGCTGATAAAGACGGCATGGTGCAGATTGAAACCGTTGCCGGTTTAATCAGCCCCGTGCAGGCATCAGCAGAAATTCTGAAACATTTGGCGGCATGCGCCAGCGCAACTTTAGATGGCGCACTGGATGGTGTGGTGATTACCGTGCCGGCGTATTTTGATGATGCACAGCGTCAAGCGACAAAAGATGCAGCAACACTTGCCGGCTTGAAAGTGATGCGTTTACTCAATGAGCCGACCGCCGCTGCTGTTGCCTACGGTTTGGATCGCGGTGAAGAAGGCGTCATTGCTGTTTACGATCTCGGCGGCGGCACTTTGGATATTTCCATTTTGCGTTTATCGCGCGGCGTGTTTGAAGTGTTGGCCACCGTGGGTGATACCGCCTTGGGTGGGGATGATTTTGACCAAGCACTCGCACAATGGGTGTTGCAGCAAGCGGGTATTCAAGAATTGGATTTTTCGGATCGCCGTGCTTTGTTGGATGTTTGTCGCGCTGCGAAAGAAACCTTGTCCAGCGCATCGTCTGTCGAGATTGCATTTAATGGTTGGTTGGGAAGTGTTACCCGCGAGAGATATGATGCATTGATTGCAGAGTTTGTTGAGCGCAGCGTGCGCTGTTGTCGCAAAGCCCTGCGCGATGCAAAGATTACCGCGGCGGAGGTATCGCACGTGGTGATGGTAGGCGGTTCAACGCGCTGTCCGTATGTGCGCCAAAAAATTGGCGACTTTTTTCAGCAACTGCCACTCACTGATATTGACCCTGATTGCGTGGTTGCGCTGGGTGCAGCCATTCAAGCGGATCAACTTGTCGGTAATCGCCCTGATAATGAATTGCTATTGTTAGATGTCATTCCACTCTCGCTCGGCATTGAAACCATGGGTGGTTTGGTGGAAAAAATTATTCCGCGTAACACCACGATTCCCGTTGCTAAAGCGCAGGAGTTCACCACATTCAAAGACGGTCAAACCGCAATGAGTATTCATGTGGTGCAGGGTGAGCGTGAAATGGTGGCGGATTGCCGTTCACTGGCGCAATTTGAGTTGCGCAATATTCCACCGATGGTGGCCGGTGCTGCACATATTCGCGTGACCTTTCAGGTGGATGCAGACGGTTTGCTCAGCGTTAGTGCGCGTGAAAACAGCAGCGGCGTGCAGGCGCATGTCACCGTCAAACCTTCGTACGGTTTGAGCGATGGCGATGTAGTGCGCATTTTGCAAGATTCTTTCACTTACGCGAAAGAAGATGTGCAAGCGCGCAAGCTGAGTGAGCAGCGCGTGGAAGCGCGGCGTATGCGCGAAAGTTTGCAGTCGGCTTTACAAATAGACAGCGCCTTACTCGATGAAACTGAGCATAAAAAATTGCTGCACTTGCTAACAGAGTTGGAGCAGCAAGAAAAAAATGATGACAGTCGCGCAATTGCTGAAGTGGTGGAGCGCGTAGGGCGTGCGAGTGAGTTTTTCGCCGCGCGCCGTATGAATGCTGCTGTGCAAAAAGTGCTGACGGGAAAAAATATTCAGGAATTGTCTGCTGCCGATGACAGCAACGAGGTTTGAGATGCCGAAAATTGTTTTTTTACCGCATGAAACGCTGTGTCCAGAGGGCGCTGTGGTGGAAGCGATCATCGGCGACAGTATTTGTGTCACCGCGTTGAAGCACGGCATCAAAATTGAACACGCCTGCGAGATGTCTTGCGCCTGCACCACTTGCCATGTGATCGTGCGTGAAGGCGCTGATTCGTTGGAACCACCGGATGAGCTGGAAGATGACATGTTGGACAAGGCGTGGGGTTTGGAGCCGGATTCCCGTTTGAGCTGCCAAGCCTTGGTAACGGATGAGGACTTGGTGATCGAGATACCGAAGTACACCATCAATTTGGCGTCAGAGCGTCATTGAGGAGGGCTTATGAAATGGACAGACGTGCAACATATCGCGATGGAGTTGGTTGAGAGCAAGCCTGATGTTGACCCGCGCTATGTTAATTTCGTGGACTTGCGCAATTGGGTGATGGCTCTACCGGGTTTTGATGACGTGCCCGAGCGCTGTGGTGAAAAAATTCTAGAGGCCATTCAGGCGGCTTGGATAGACGAGCAAGACTAACCCGCATCCACAGTGGCAAGCGCTGCCGCTTGCCCTATAATGCCGCCCCTGATTTTGGCATCCCGCCCCTGTAACCTCTTTTCGGAGATAGAAGTAATGGCTGTAGAAAGCACCTTGTCCATCATCAAACCAGACGCTGTTGCCAAGAATGCTATCGGTGCCATTTACAGCCGCTTTGAGCAGGCGGGCTTGCATATCGCTGCCTCACGCATGAAACACTTGAGCCAAGCGGAAGCGGAAGGCTTTTATGCCGAGCACCGTGAGCGCGGATTTTTCAAAGATCTCGTGGCATTCATGACTTCAGGTCCTGTGATGGTGCAGGTGTTAGTGGGCGAAAATGCAGTGCTTAAAAACCGCGAGCTGATGGGCGCAACTGATCCTAAACAAGCCGCAGCGGGCACTATCCGCGCCGATTTTGCCACCAGCATTGATGCCAACGCCGTACACGGCTCGGATTCAGCAGCTTCTGCGGCGCGTGAAATCGCCTACTTTTTTCCTGCTACCGATATCTATCCTCGTTAAAGCCCTGCACGCCGGGCGCCCGGAGGCGCAATGAGCGAGATGACCGACAAAGTGAATCTGCTCGGCCTCAGCCCGGCAAAAATGGAAGCTTTTTTTGCCGATTTAGGCGAGAAGCCATTTCGTGCGCGCCAAGTATTGCAGTGGATACACCAATGCGGCGTGGACGATTTCAGTCAAATGTCCAATCTCTCCAAAGCGCTGCGCAGCAAGCTGGAAACTGTGGCTGAGGTGCGTCCGCCAGAATTGGTGCAGCAGTTAGAGTCGGTTGATGGCACGCGCAAATGGCTGACGCGTGTATCCGGCGGCAGTTGCATCGAAACGGTGTTTATCCCCGAAAAAAAACGTGGCACGCTCTGCGTGTCGTCGCAGATTGGCTGCTCGCTCGATTGCAGTTTCTGCGCCACCGGCAAGCAGGGTTTTCAGCGCGATTTGACCACAGCAGAAATCGTCGGTCAGTTGTGGTTGGCGGCGCGCTCATTTGGCAGTTTGAATCCGCAAGCAGACCGCGTGATTTCCAACGTGGTGTTGATGGGCATGGGCGAGCCGCTGCTCAATTTTGAGAATGTGGTAGATGCCGTCAATTTGATGATGGACGATCACGCCTATGGTTTATCGAAGCGGCGCGTGACGCTGAGTACCTCCGGTGTGGTGCCCATGTTGGATGAATTGGGCAAACACACGGACGTTTCGCTGGCGGTTTCTCTGCATGCCCCCAATGACGCGCTGCGCGACGAATTGGTGCCGATCAACCGCAAATACCCTATCGCTATGTTGCTGGCTTCGGTTAAACGCTACTTGGCGGGTTTGCCGGATAAACGCAGCGCGACCATCGAATACACGCTGATCGATGGTGTGAACGACAGACCTGAACACGCGCACCAATTAGCGGAACTGCTGCGCGATGTGCCATCCAAAATCAATCTGATTCCTTTTAATCCGTTTTCGTTGTCAGAGTATCGGCGGGTGAGCAATAACAGTTTGTACCGATTCCGTGACATTTTGGTGGAAGCAGGGTATACAACCACTATTCGCACCACGCGTGGTGACGATATAGACGCGGCTTGTGGGCAGCTGGCGGGGATGGTCAATGATCGGACACGACGCAGTGAACGCTACGGGCGCAATGAATTAAGCTTTGCGAGTGATGTCGTACGTTTTGTGCAAGGAGAAACATAATGGGTTTATTGAAACGCTGGTTAGTTGGTGCGCTGGTTTGCGGATGTGCCTTGGTGTCGGGCTGCGTAACCGAAGAGATCAACGATGCCACTGGCAAACCTATTCCGCGCAGCGACAGCAAAGTGGACATGAAATCTGCATTAGCCGATTACATTACCTTGGCTAATGGTTATATGCGCGATGGTCGTCGCGATGCAGCTTTGCGCGCCATCAAAAAAGGCTTGGCCATTGATAATGATTCTGCCGAGATGCGCAATGTGTTGGCTTATTACTACATGACAGATGGCGAAAATGATTTGGCAGAAAAAGAATACAAAAAAGCGCTGAGTTCAGATTCTGGGTATACAGCAACGTATGTTAACTATGGTGTATTTTTGTTTCGTCACAATCGCATTGATGAGGCGTGTGAGAAGTTTGCAAAGGCTACAGAGGATGTGATGTACGCAAAGCGAGACATCGCATTCTCCAATTATGGATCTTGCTTGAGAAAGCAAGGAAAAATGAAGGAAGCGGAAGAGGCTCTTCGACGCAGTTATATCAACAATGCACGCAACACGCAGGTATTGTTGGAGATGGCCGAATTGAAGTTTGATACGGGTGAGTTTGATCAAAGCAAGCAGTTGTATGAGAAGTTTTTGATGGTTTCAAATCAAACGGCGCAATCTTTGTGGTTGGGTATTCGTTTGGCGGATGTAATGAAACAACCCGATGCAGTGGCTAGCTATGCATTGTTGCTGAAGAATCAATTTGCACTGTCGCCGCAATACACTGAATACCAAGCATGGGCTAAGCGTCGATGAATGTTGTGGATAGTTCGTCGATGGTGTTATCCAGTGCTGCTGATATTGGGGCAGCATTGCGGCAGTGTCGAGAAAAACAGCAAATTTCATTAGAGCGTGTTGCACAAGAATTGCGCCTGTCTTTACGGCAGGTTATGGCGTTAGAAAGTGGACAATTTTCTGATTTTCACAGCGCTGTATTTGTCAAAGGGCATCTGCGAGCTTGCTCAAAGTTGTATGGCATGGATGGCAATCAGTTGGTTGCCGCGTATGAGCGAGTGATGCCGTCCGAAGATGCCTTAACGCCGGTGGTCAGTTTGCACGCAGAGCGCATGGTGATTTCTACGCCAAATCAGGCAAGAAAATATTGGCTGGGTGCTGCGCTGGTTTTTTTAGTCGCGCTAATGCTTGCTTTATATTGGCGTTGGGCTGCACAAAAGGTGGATCACTCGCTTCCTTCACAAGCGAGTGATGTGCCGGCAAATCAAGCGGTTGCTGCAGATGATGTGGTAGATGCTGTGCTGGATAACGCCTCTGTGCAATCCTCGATAACTATGGATGGCGCTATGGCGACACCAACTGCGTTGGCGGTGCCATTGGCTTTGCAGTCGCCGGTTGTTGAAAAAGCACCCACGAACGCCGCAGAAGAAGACAAGGTAGATGCCGCAGACTCTGAATTACATATGGAGTTTTCTGACGACTGTTGGGTGCAAATTAAAAATAGTGAAGGAAAGATTTTGCACGCAAAAAATTACCGCAAAGGGGAAGTGCTGGATTTAACAGCATCACCACCGCTACACATTTGGCTGGGAAGAGTCGAAGCGGCCAATGTGAGCTATAACGGCGCAATAGTTTCTGTTCCAGTAAAGCCTGGCTATAAAACAGCACAATTTGTGTTGGGCGATGATACGCAATCTAATCGGGTCGAGTAATGTGAGGTACGACCAATGACTTTGACAGAAAGCCCTATTCGTCGTCGTTTGTCGCGACAAATTATGGTGGGTAGTGTGCCGGTTGGTGGTAACGCACCTATTGCGGTGCAGAGCATGACCAATACCGAAACGACGGATGTGGCAGCCACTGTTGCGCAGATTCGTCAGTTGGAAAATGTTGGTGCCGATATTGTGCGTGTTTCTGTGCCGTCGATGGAAGCGGCAGAAGCGTTTGGTCTTATTCGTCAGCAAGTCAATGTGCCGTTAGTGGCGGATATTCATTTTGATTACAAAATTGCACTGCGTGTAGCAGATCTCGGTGTGGATTGTTTGCGTATCAACCCAGGCAATATCGGTCGCGAAGATCGTGTGCGCGCTGTGGTAGAAAAAGCGCGCGAAAAAAATATTCCCATTCGCATCGGTGTGAACGCAGGTTCTTTGGAAAAAGATTTACAGAAAAAATACGGTGAGCCCAATGCCGATGCATTGGTGGAGTCGGCATTTCGGCATATCGATATTCTGTACAAAATGGATTTCCATGACTTCAAATTAAGTCTAAAAGCATCCGATGTGTTTTTGACAGTTGAGGCTTATCGCAAAATCGCTTCACAGATTGAGCAGCCCTTGCATTTGGGTATCACCGAGGCGGGTGCGTTGCGCTCCGGTACGGTGAAGTCGTCCGTGGGTTTGGGTTTGCTGTTGATGGATGGCATCGGCGACACCATTCGTATTTCGCTGGCGGCAGATCCCGTCGAAGAAATCAAAGTGGGTTTTGATATTTTGAAAAGCCTGCATTTGCGAACAAAGGGTATCAATATCATCGCCTGCCCCAGTTGCTCGCGACAGAACTTCGATGTGATTCAAACGGTGAATGCGCTGGAATCGCGTTTGGAAGATATCAATGATGCTTTGGATGTCGCCATCATCGGCTGCTATGTCAATGGCCCGGGTGAAGCGAAAGTGGCGCATATTGGCTTAACCGGTAGCTCACCCAGCAATATGGTGTTTGTCGATGGCAAGCCCAGTGTGAAATTGGATAACGCAGAGTTGGTGGATTCGCTGGAAAAAATGATTCGCGAACGAGTCGCGCAACAGGCGTTGGTGATCGGCAAAGGTTGATTGCAAGTATTTTCTATTTGGATTTTTATTCGTGAGTAAAATTCAATCTATACGCGGTATGAATGATTTGCTGCCGCACGAGTCCCACGTGTGGCAGTTTGTGGAATCCACCGTGGCTGATGTTTTGCATGCCTACGGTTATCGTGAAATTCGCTTTCCTATTCTTGAACAGACGGCGTTGTTTAAGCGCGCTATCGGTGAAGTGACCGATATTGTTGAAAAAGAAATGTACACGTTTGAAGATCGCAACGGCGACAGCTTGACGCTGCGCCCAGAAGGCACAGCCAGTTGTGTGCGTGCCTGCGAGCAAAATGGCTTGCTGTACAACCAGACGCAAAAGCTGTGGTACACGGGGCCGATGTTTCGCCACGAACGCCCGCAAAAAGGCCGCTTGCGCCAGTTCCATCAAATCGGTGTGGAAGCGTTTGGTTTTGTTGGTCCCGATATTGATGCGGAAATGTTGTTGCTCACTGCGCGTTTGTGGCGCGAATTGGGTTTGGCGCATTTGGTAACGCTACAGCTGAACTCTTTGGGTTCCAATGTGGCGCGCGCAGCGTACCGAATGGCATTGGTAAATTATTTAGAAAAATATGTTGCAGAATTGGATGAGGATAGCAAACGCCGTCTGCACAGCAATCCCTTGCGTATTCTCGATAGCAAAGATGAAAACACACAGAAAATTTTGTGTGATGCGCCGCAAATGCATGCGTATTTAGATGATGAATCGAAACAGCATTTTGAGCGTTTGTGTGCCGCGCTAACGCGAGCAGGCGTGGCGTTTGAGCTCAATTCGCGTTTGGTGCGCGGCTTGGATTATTACAACGCCACCGTATTTGAATGGGTGACGAGCGCATTGGGCGCGCAGGGCACGGTGTGTGCCGGCGGTCGCTACGACGGCTTGGTAGAGCAGCTGGGCGGCAAACCCACACCGGCCTTTGGTTTTGCAATGGGCGTGGAGCGTTTGGTGTTGTTGCTCAACAGCACAAGAGATATGCCTGCTGCTGCGCCTGATATTTTTATTGTATTTTCGGAAGATGCCTTGGTAGAGGCTTTGGTATTGGCTGAACAATGTCGCAACGCAATGCCCAGCGCTATGGTGGTTTTGAATACAGGCGGCGGGAGTTTTAAGAATCAATTCAAGCGCGCAGACCGCAGTGGTGCCAACATCGCCCTCGTGTTAGGTGAAGATGAGGTGAGCAAGCAGGTTGTGACTGCGAAGTTTCTGCGCGATGAGCGCGAACAGCAAGAAGTGCCTTTTGGTACACTGAGCGCCTTTTTACGCCAACATTTGTTGGCATGAACCGAGTGAATCCACTGATATTGCAACGCTGAGAGGGCGTGATGGCTGATTATCGTACTGAAGAAGAACAAATTGAGCTGATTAAAAAATGGTGGCGCGAGAACGGCCGCTCTACGGTTGTTGGCGTGGGTGTAGCACTGGTGTTGTTTTTTGGTTGGATGCAGTGGCAGGCTTACCAGAAAAAAAATATTGAAGCAGCATCGGATTTGTTTCAACAAATGCTGACGGCGACAGAAGCTGTGGATGGCGCGCAGAAAGTGACAGCGTTGGCAGAGCAATTGCGCAAAGAATACCCGCATACGGTGTATGGCACTTTTGCAGGTTTGCGTTTGGCAAAAGATGCCGTGGCAGCGAATAATTTGACGGCTGCAGTGCAGTTTTTGGAGTGGGTGCAACAACAAAAACCGGATGCCAGTTTGCAGCCTTTAGTCAATTTGCGTTTGGCACAAGTGCAATTTGCACAAAACGACAGTGATAAAGCACTGGCTACGCTCAATGCTATCAAAAGCGGAGGTGTAGCTTGGGAAGGTGAGGTGGCGGAATTGCGCGGCGATATTTTTGCGGCACAAAGTAAAACAGAAGAAGCGCGCGCCAGTTATCAAGAAGCCAAACAAGTTTTTGATACAGCAGGCAATAGAACGCGTACGTCGGCTTTGGAAGTAAAACTGTCTACCTTGCCATCGGCTGCGGCCTCTAAAAATGCGGTGGATAAACAGCCATGAATAAGCAGTGTATAAAAACAATTTTGCAAGGTGGAATAAAGAGTATCGTTGCTGCTTCGTTGGTAACCGCGTTGACGGCATGCAGTTTGCTGAATGACACCAAGAAAGAAGATGTGGTTGCACCGCTGAAGGAATTACCTAGTGGCGCTATTTCATTGACAAAACAATGGTCGCGCAGTGTAGGCAGTCAAGGTGACGATGCTTTGTTGTTGGCGCTAACGCCGGCAGTGAACGGCGGCACCATTTATGCAGCGAATGCCGATGGCGGTGTGTTGGCGATCAGTCGCGCCAGTGGTGACGTGCGTTGGAAAGTGAATGTCGATACCTCATTGGTCGGTGCAGTCGGTGCAGGCGTTGATTTGGTGTTTGTCTCTCCAGCCAACGGCGGTGTTATTGCGCTAGATGCCGCCAGTGGAACTGAGCGTTGGCGAGCGCAAACCAGCAGTCAGGTATTGGCAGCCGTGGCAACTGACGGCGATGTTGTGGTGGCGCAATCCACAGATGCGCGTGCGCAGGCATTTGATGCAAATACGGGTCGCGCACGTTGGTCTTACAAAGCCTCGCAAGCGGTGTTGACGCTGCGCGGCAACAGCTCGCCGGTGATTCAATCCGGTTCGGTTTTTGTCGCATTTGATAACGGAAAAATTGCCGTATTGAATGCAAGCACAGGATTAATGCAGTGGGAACGCCGTTTTATTGTGCCTGATGGTCGCACGGAGTTGGAGCGCATTATTGATGTGCAAGCGGATCCTGTTTTGACATCAACCGATGTGATTGTTGCGTCTTATCAAGGTGCCATTGTTGATATTGCACAGGAAAGTGGTCAAATCAAATGGGAGCAAAAAGCGTCTGTTGTGCACAGTATGGCAACTGCAGACGATGTCATTTTTTTGGTAGAAGGTAAGGATACCGTGCGTGCATTGAGCATGACCACGGGTAATGAAATTTGGAAGGCAGATGGTTTGGATAATCGAGGATTATCGTCGCCGGCAGTACTAGGTGCATACCTCGCTGTTGCAGATAAGCGCGGCTATATCCATTTATTAAAACGCGCTGATGGCTCGTATGTTGGGCGTTATAACATCGGTGGTAATGGCGTGAGAGCGGATTTGCAAAGCGATGGCGACACGCTGTATGCGTTGACGGCCAGCGGCAAGCTGTATGCCTTGAGCATTAAGTCGTAACGGATTTTTTGTGCTGCCCGTTATCGCACTTGTTGGTCGCCCTAATGTTGGTAAATCGACACTGTTTAATCGCATCACGCGTACGCGCAATGCGATTGTGGCCAATTTTTCTGGGCTGACACGCGATAGGCAGTACGGTGAAGCTTCGTTCGAGGGGCATCGTTTCATCGTGGTGGATACCGGTGGTCTCGGTGAAGAAGAACGCGGTATTGATGACGCAATGGCGCACCAATCACTGACAGCGATTGAAGAAGCTGATGTGGTTTTATTTTTGGTGGATTGCCGTGCGGGTTTGTCGGCTGGCGATGAATTAATTGCACGCCATCTGCGAGAAAATCACAAAAATACTTTTTTGGTGGTGAATAAATCGGATGGCATGGACCCTGATATCGCCACCAGCGATTTTTTCTCTCTGGGGTTTCAGCAAGTGCATCCGATTGCGGCAACGCACGGTCGTGGTGTGCATCAATTATTGGAGGCAGTTGCGCAAACGCTGTTTCCAGCACCAGAGCAAACAGAAAGTGACGAAGCTGCCGATGACGATCTGTGGGATGCAGAAAGCGAGCTGGATCAGGAAGAAGTAGATCAAGAAAATGAGCCGGAAACGCGCCGCATAAAAATCGCCATTGTCGGTAGACCGAATGTTGGGAAATCCACGTTGGTGAATCGCATGTTGGGTGAAGATCGTGTAGTGGTGTTTGATTTGCCCGGCACCACGCGTGACAGTATTTATATTGACTATCAACGCAACGAAGAAAATTTTACGCTGATTGATACCGCCGGTATTCGTAAACGCAAAAACATCACCGAAGCGATAGAAAAATTCTCTATCGTCAAAACACTGCAAGCCATTGAAGACGCGAATGTCGTGATTTTGTTGCTGGATGCGCAGGAAGGCATCGTTGAGCAGGATTTGCACTTGCTCGGCCATGTGATCGAAAAAGGTCGCGCTCTGGTGGTAGCCATCAATAAATGGGATGGCCTCGATGAAGACCAGCGCAATGAAGTGAAGCGCGTGTTGGACAGGCGCATGCAATTTACAAAATTTGCCACCACGCATTTTATTTCTGCACTGCATGGCAGCGGCGTAGGCAATTTGTACGACTCCATCAAAAAAGCCTACAAATCCGCCACGCAAAAACTCAGCACGCCTTTCTTAACGCGTATTCTGGAAGATGCCGTGTCTTCCCATCAGCCGCCGTTAGTCAACGGTCGCCGCATCAAGCTGCGCTATGCCCATGCCGGCGGGCAGAACCCACCCATCATCATCATTCACGGCAACCAAGTGGATAAAGTGCCGGATCACTACCGCCGCTACCTCGAAAACATCTACCGTGAGGTGTTGCAGCTCGCCGGTACGCCGCTGCGCATCGAGTTCCGAGGCGGCGATAACCCCTATGAAGGCAGGCGCAATACCTTGACGCCGCGCCAGTTACAGAAGCGCAAGCGCATGGTGCAGCACTTCAAAAAGCGGGACAAATAGCCCTCCCTGTGGTATAAAGCCCGCCCGTTTCAGCATGGGGCTGAAGCGGATCAACGACTCACACAGTTCGTCACATCAATCTGGGTGCCCTGCGGGGTAGATTGATGGGGGCTGTGGTGGCTTAACCCGAGAGGAAACTATGGCCAATATCAGCATGACAGACCTGCTGCAAGCAGGTGCGCACTTCGGACACCAGACCCGTTACTGGAACCCCAAGATGGGCAAATACATCTTCGGCGCGCGCAATAAAATTCACATCATCAACCTTGAGCACACCGTGCCAGCTTTCAATGAAGCATTGGGCTTGGTGCGTGACTTGGCGTCTAAACGCAACAAAATTTTGTTCGTCGGCACTAAGCGTGCAGCGGCTAAAGTGGTTGCTGAGCAAGCGGCGCGTGTAGGCATGCCGTATGTCAGCCATCGCTGGTTGGGTGGTATGTTGACCAACTACAAAACCATTCGCACTTCTATCAAGCGTTATCGCGAATTGGAGAAACAATCGCAAGACGGCACGTTTAACCTGCTGACCAAAAAAGAAGCACTGATGCGCACACGCGACATGGAAAAACTGGAGCGTGCAATCGGTGGTATCAAGGACATGGGCGGCTTGCCAGACGCGCTGTTTGTTATCGACGTAGATCACGAGCGCATTGCGATCACTGAAGCCAATAAATTGGGTATTCCAGTGATCGGTATCGTGGACACCAATAGCGATCCATCCGGCGTGGATATTGTTATCCCTGCGAATGACGACGCTTTGCGCGCTGTGAAGTTGTACGTCACTGCAATGGCCGATGCTTGCGCAGAAGGTTTGGAGCAAGCAGCGGGCGCGCCAGTCAACAAAGATGAATTTGTTGAAGTGGACAGCGAGCAAGCCTGATTCGCAAAGCCATTGTTTGTTTGAGAGAAAGGGGGCGCGTCCCCCTTTCTGGTTTTTGAAAAATTGATAAATTGAGAGGAAAAAATCATGGCAGAGATTTCAGCATCCAGCGTTAAAGAACTGCGTGAGCGCACCGGCTTGGGCATGATGGAATGTAAAAAAGCATTGGTAGAAGCCAATGGTGATATCGAAACTGCGATTGATAATTTGCGTAAATCCGGTCAAGCGAAAGCCGCAAAAAAAGCGGGCAATATCGCAGCTGATGGCGCGATTGTGATCGCGAGCAACGGCAAAACGGCGCTGCTCTTGGAAGTAAACAGCCAGACCGATTTCGTGGCTAAAGACGACAATTTCACTGGGTTTGCCAACAAGGTCGCGGAAGTGGCATTGGCGGCGCGCGAAACCGATGTGCAAAAAATTGCGGCACTGGATTTTGGTGGTCAAAGCGTGGAAGAAGCACGTGTGGCTCTGGTACAAAAAATTGGCGAAAACATTCAAGTGCGTCGCGCGGAATTGGTGGAAGGCGCGTTGCTGGCTTCGTATCGCCACGGCATTAAAATCGGCGTAGTGGTTGCGATGGAAGGTGGTAGCGAAGAGTTGGCCAAAGATATCGCCATGCATATCGCGGCGGCCAAACCAGAAGCGGTGACACCAGAAGAAGTGTCACCGGCTGTGATCGCTAAAGAGCGCGAAATTGCGGCGGCTAAAGCGGCGGAGTCCGGCAAGCCTGCCAACATCGTTGAAAAAATGGTGGAAGGCGCGGTGAAAAAATACCTGTCTGAGGTGTCGTTGATCGATCAAGCCTATGTCAAAGAACCCGATATGAAAGTGGCACAGTTACTGGCAAAACACAGCGCCAAGGTCACGCGTTTCGTGCGTTTGGAAGTGGGTGAAGGTATCGAGAAAAAAGAAGTGGACTTTGCTGCGGAAGTGGCAGCGGCTGTTGCTGCCAAGTAATTTGCAGTGCAGCACGAAGAACGGCGGAGTGGGGAAGCCTGCTTCGC
The DNA here is from genome assembly GCA_046347205.1 of Pseudomonadales bacterium. Classification (GTDB taxonomy): domain Bacteria; phylum Pseudomonadota; class Gammaproteobacteria; order Pseudomonadales; family UBA7239; genus UBA7239. Next base: position 59,153 of record JAXMGN010000003.1, on the reverse strand, counting down.
CGTTTTTGTTTTAGAATGAGCGTCACTTTTCTTTGATGGAATTGACCAGATGGCCACTGGCAAGGATAGAAAATACAAACGCATCCTGCTCAAGCTCAGCGGTGAGGAGTTGATGGGGCAAGAGGGCTTCGGCATTGACCCTAAAGTGCTGGACAAAATGGCGCTGGAGATCGGCCAGCTCGTCGGTATCGGTGTACAGGTAGGCTTGGTGGTCGGCGGTGGCAACTTATTTCGCGGCGCGGCATTGTCTGCTGCGGGTTTAGATCGCGTCACGGGTGACCACATGGGCATGCTGGCCACGGTAATGAATGGGCTGGCACTGCGCGATGCACTGGAGCGCAGCAATATCCAAAGCCATGTGATGTCGGCTATACCCATGAGCGGCGTGGTGGAACATTACGATCGCCGTCGCGCGATTCGCTACTTAGAGCAAGGTGAAGTGGTGATTTTTGCAGCCGGTACCGGCAATCCATTTTTTACTACCGATTCAGCCGCGTGTTTGCGCGGTATTGAAGTCAATGCCGAATTGGTTCTCAAAGCGACCAAGGTGGATGGCGTGTATGACGCAGATCCGATGAAAAATCCCAACGCAAAAATGTACGAGCGTTTGACGTATGACGAGGCGCTGGATAAGAAGTTGGGCGTGATGGATTTGACAGCAATTTGCCTGTGTCGCGAACACAATATGCCCGTGCGTGTTTTCAGAATGTCTAAAGTCGGCGCGCTGCTCAATATTGTGGTCGGCGGCAACGAAGGCACGCTGATGGTTGAGAAAAACGAAGATTAGAAGGTTAAAGAGAGTACGCCAGCATGATTAATGACATCAAAAAAGAAGCCGAAGAGCGCATGAAGAAAAGCATCGAAGCGCTTGCGCATGCCTTGAATCGTATACGCACCGGTCGTGCGCACCCCAGTATTCTTGAAGGCATTGTGGTGAATTACTACGGCTCGGATACGCCGCTGCAACAACTGGCCAATATCAATGTGGAAGATTCGCGCACGCTGTCGATTACGCCGTGGGAAAAATCCGTGGTGCCAGCGATTGAAAAAGCGATTATGACCTCCGATCTGGGGTTGAACCCTAATACAGCGGGTACGGTGATTCGTATTCCAATGCCGGCACTGACAGAAGAAACGCGCAAAAATTTTATCAAGCACGCCAAAGCAGAAGCGGAGACCGCGCGCGTTTCAGTGCGCAATATTCGCCGTGATGCCAATGCGCAACTGAAAGATCTGCTCAAAGAAAAAACCATCAGCGAAGATGATGATCGCCGTGCGCAGGATGAAGTGCAGAAAATTACCGATAAGTATGTTGCTGAAATTGATAAGGCTTTTTCAGTTAAAGAAAAAGATTTAATGGAAATTTGAGGTTCCTTCAATTGTGTTGTTCTGATTGTGCCGCCTCCAGTGTCTAAAGTTTCTGCGCTACAACATGTCGCCCTGATTATGGATGGCAATAACCGCTGGGCGAAACAGTGCGGCCTGCCTGGTGTTGCTGGTCATAGAAAAGGCGTAGAGCGTGTGCGTGATGTGTTGCATGCCGCCAAGGACGCCAATATTCCTTACGTCACAGTGTTTGCATTCAGCTCTGAAAATTGGCAGCGCCCCGCGCCAGAAGTGGATGCCCTGATGGGGCTGTTCTCACTGTATTTGTCTGGTGAAAAGAAAAAAATGAAAGAAGAAGGCGTGAGCTTGCGTGTCATTGGTGATCGTACGCGCTTTTCGCCTAAGCTGGCCAAGTTGATTGATGAGGCAGAGGCGTTTACTGCTGGTGGTGAGCGCGTGTTGTCGATTGCAGCGGATTACGGCGGTCGTTGGGATATTGCCAATACAGCTAAAAAATTGGCAGAAGCCTGTGTGCGCGGTGATATTGCGCCGATAGATATTGATGAAAACTTGGTCAGCCGCACCATGAGTTTGGGAGATTTACCGCCAGTAGATTTGTTGATACGCACCGGCGGCGAAAAACGCATCAGTAATTTTTTGCTGTGGCATGCCGCTTACGCAGAATTGTATTTTTCTGATTTGTTTTGGCCTGATTTTGATGCGGAGGCGATGCGTGCGGCGATTGCGGATTTCTACACGCGTCAGCGCCGTTTTGGTTTATCGGGTGATCAGGTAAACGCTGGTGCTTAAAACTCGCATCATTACCGCCTTTTGTTTGTTGGCAGCTTTGGGTGTTGGTTTGCTGCTGTTGCCATACAACGTGTTTCTCTTGTTTTTCTCGGCGGTATTTTTATTGGCGGCGGGAGAGTGGGCCAATATGTCTGGCTTGTCACAGCGCTGGCAGCAAGGCGTGTATGCCGCTGTTATGGCGTGCATGATGGGTATACTGTTTTTTTTAGGCGCGCACCATGCGGGTATTTTGCTAAACATTATTTTGATACTGTCTCTGTTGGGATGGCTGTTTGCATTACGGGTGGTTTGTCGGTATCCCACTAAAAAAATATCGAACAATGTTTTTGTGTTGTTGCTGCTGGGAGTTTGGTTGTTGATTCCCGCGTGGTTGGGTGTGCTGCATTTGCAGCCCTTGGTCGCGCACAGCGGCATGCTGTGGTTGGTGATTGCGGTGATTGCGGCGGCTGATATTGGTGCGTATTTTTCTGGCCGCCGTTTTGGTCGGCGAAAATTGGCAGCGCAAGTTAGCCCGAATAAAACGTGGGAAGGATTTTGGGGCGGCACTTTGGCAAATGCGGTATTCGCACTTGTACTGGCGCTGGTTATGCAATGCAATTTATTGCAAACGCTGGAGCTTATTGCGGCGATGGTGTTGGTGTCTTGTGCTTCGGTGCTCGGTGATTTATTTGAAAGCATGATGAAACGCGAGCGCGGCATTAAAGACAGCAGTCATTTATTGCCAGGGCACGGCGGTGTGTTGGATAGATTGGATGGCTGGACAGCGGCCGTGCCGGTATTTACAGCGTTATATCTCGTTTGGAGTGCATGGCAGTGAAGCACACGCAAGCCATCACTGTGCTGGGCTCCACGGGTTCTATTGGCGTGAGTACGCTGGATGTGATTGCGCGCCACCCAAATCGCTATTCCGTTTTTGCATTGACTGCACACGGTCGTGTTGATGCGTTGTTGGCGCAGTGCAAAGTATTCATGCCACGCTACGCTGTCGTTGTCGATGCAATGTTGGCAGAAAAATTGGCAGCAGGAATTCGTGCAGCGGGTTTGGCGACCGAAGTGTTGTCGGGTGTCACTGGTTTGGAATTTGTTGCGGCTCACGGTGATGTGGACACCGTCATGGCAGCCATCGTGGGATTTGCTGGACTTGCACCGACACTGGCGGCAGCTAAAGCGGGCAAAAAAGTTTTATTGGCCAACAAAGAAGCCTTGGTATGTGCGGGGCATTTATTGATGCAAGCCGTGCGTGAATCTGGTGCGCAATTGTTGCCCATCGACAGCGAGCACAATGCTATTTTTCAGTGCTTGCCGTATGGCAAAAGCATGGACGAAGCCGGTGTTAATCGCTTGATTCTGACCGCATCCGGCGGGCCGTTCCGCGAGTTTTCGTTGGATGCGATGCGCACGGTAACGCCGCAGCAGGCGTGCGCACATCCCAATTGGAGCATGGGACAAAAAATTTCTGTCGATTCCGCTACGATGATGAATAAAGGTTTGGAATTGATCGAAGCCTGTCGCTTGTTTGAGGTTGCGCCGGAGCGTGTGGACATCGTGGTGCATCCACAAAGTGTTGTGCATTCGATGGTGGAGTACAAAGACGGCTCGACCTTGGCGCAGATGGGCAATCCCGATATGCGTACACCTATTGCTTACGGTTTGGCTTGGCCGGAGCGCATTGATGCCGGTGTGCAGCGTTTGAGTTTTGCTTCTGCTTTGCGTTTGGATTTTTTACCGCCGGATACCGTGCGTTTTCCAGCACTGCGTTTGGCGCGAGAAGCATTGCAAGCTAATGGCAGCGCGCCTGCGGTGTTGAATGCGGCTAACGAAGTGGCGGTGGCGGCATTTTTGGCGGGGCAGTTGCCATTTACCGACATTGCTGCAGTGGTTGAGCAGACGTTGGCGCATTTGGCTGCACTGCCTGCACCACGGGATATTTCTGCGCTGATGGCCGTCGATGAGCAGGCGAGAATCTTGGCAGAGCGCGAGGTAAAGCACCATGGCTGATGGTATGTGGCAATCTCTAATAGGGTTTCTGTGGTCTGCCGGCGCCTTTGTGGTGGCAATTGCCGTTTTGGTGGCTGTGCACGAATTTGGGCACTTTTGGGTGGCGCGTAAGTTGGGCGTGAAAGTGCTGCGTTTTTCTATTGGATTTGGCAAAACATTGTGGAGCCGCACGGACAGCACGGGCTGTGAGTATGTTGTCGCAGCGATCCCATTAGGAGGCTACGTCAAAATGCTGGACGAGCGCGAAGCGCCCGTGGCAGAAGCCGAACAATACGCCAGTTTCAATCGCCAGTCGGTGTGGAAGCGCTGTGCCATCGTATTGGCAGGACCTATGGCCAATTTTTTGCTGGCGGCGTGCGTGTTTTGGGTGCTGTTCTTGGGTGATCAACTGAGCTTGGTACCTGTAGTTGGCAAAGTGGTGCCGGACTCGCCAGCAGCCCATGCCGGCTTGCAGGCGGGGCAAGAGATTGTGGCAGTGGATGGCGTGACAACATCCACGCACGCTGAGGTCTTAGACAAGCTATTGGCGCGCATTGGTGATACCGGAGACATGGCTATTACAGTGCGTTACCCCGATAGCACGACTTCTTACGAATTATTGATTCCATTGGCGCGTTGGTTATCGGGTACTGATATGCCAGATCCTCTCGCCAGCTTGGGTCTGCAGTTTTACCTACCACCTTTTGTTTTGGTGAGTGGAGTCATGCCGCAGAGTCGTGCTGAGCAGGCTGGCTTGCAGGCGGGAGATGTTATTGAGAAGTTGGATGGCAAGCCGGTAGACAGCGTAGAAAGTTGGCTTGATGCGGTGCGCAGCCAGCCGGAACAGCGGCTGGTGCTGGGTGTGCGGCGTGGTGGCGCGTGGCAAGACATCACGGTCACTCCTGCTAGGGTGACAGACTCGCAGGGCAAAGCCATTGGCCAAATTGGCGCGCAAATAGGCTCACCGCCTTTGGGTGATCAATATATTCGTCGAATTCACTATTCGCCTGTGCAAGCGCTGCAGCAAGGGCTGCAAGAGACGGTGAATCAGTCGGCGCTGCTGTTGTTAACGATTCAGAAGCTGTTTGTAGGTAACCTGTCGCCAAAGAACTTGAGTGGTCCTCTCGGCATTGCTAAAGTGGCCGGCGATTCTGCGGAGCATGGTCTGGCGGTGTTTTGCCGTATGCTGGCCATCCTCAGTATCAATCTGGGTGTTGTGAATTTGCTGCCCATCCCCGTGTTGGATGGTGGCTTGCTGTTGCTCTATTTGATCGAGGCTGCCAAGGGCAGTCCGGTGCCTGAGAGAATCCAGTTGGTAGGCAGTCAGATAGGGATGACCTTGATCGTTGGGTTGATGTTGTTCGCTATTTATAACGATTTGCTCCGGTTGTGAGGCGAGCGAGTTTCTACATCGAAAGTATTCAGTGGTTGGGGATTTTGAGTGATTGATGTAATCAAAAAGATGGTCTTTTTTGCAGGGTTGCTTTTGGCGGTGATTAGCTCTGCCGCGTATGCAGAAGATACCTTCAGAATTGCCGATATTCGTATTGATGGTTTGCAGCGCGTTTCTCCAGGCTCTGTATTTGCGGCATTACCCGTAAACACAGGAGATGAAATCGATGTCAGTCAGTTGCAAAACCTGACTCGCACATTATTTCGCACGGGTTATTTTGATGACATTCAAATCAATCGCGATCACGATGTATTGGTCATTAAAGTGGTCGAGCGCCCAACCGTGGCAGAGATCAGTATTTCTGGCAATAAAATCATCAAAACCGAAGAATTAAATGATGCGTTGAAAAAAGCGGGTTTAGCAGAAGGACAAATTTACAAACCGTCTACGCTGGAAGCCATGAGCTCAGAGTTGGAAAGGCAGTATGTAGGGCAGGGACGTTACGGCGCGAAAGTAAAAACAGAAGTGCGTCAGTTGCCGCGCAACCGTGTCGGTATTTCGATAGGCATTGATGAGGGAGAGGTCGCTAGAATCAAGGCGATCAATATCATCGGTAATACCGTGTTTCCTACGGAAGATTTAGTGAATTTGTTCCAGTCAGAAACCTCCAATTGGCTGTCTTGGGCTACCAGCAATGATAAGTATGCGCGTGAAAAAATGGAGGGCGACCTCGAACGGTTGCGCTCTTATTACATGGATCGCGGTTATCTGCGTTTTGAAATTGAATCTACACAAGTGTCTTTGTCAGATAACAAAGAGTCTATCTTTATCACGGTGAATATTCATGAAGGTTCTGTGTACACCGTTAGTGAAATTGATTTTTCTGGCCAGCTAATTATTCCGGAAGAGGAAGTGCGTGGATTGGTATCTTTGAAGCCGGGTGAAACATTTTCGCAGGTGAAGTTAACCAATTCGCAGACAGCTATTACCAAGCGCTTGGGCAATGAAGGTTATACCTACGCAGAAGTAAAACCAGTGCCTGAGCGTAATGAAACGGATAAAACCGTAAAAATCACTTTTTCTGTGTTGCCGCACCATCGTGCGTATGTCAATCGCATTAATTTTAGAGGTAACACCAAAACGGCTGACGATGTGTTGCGTCGTGAGATGCGTCAGATGGAATCGGCAACAGCGGACTCTTCTAAAATTGAGCAATCCAAAACACGTTTGGAGCGTTTGGGCTATTTCAAAACAGTCGATGTCAAAACCACGGATGTGCCGGGCACGGGCGATCAAATTGATGTGGAATACGCGGTAGAAGAACAGCCCTCAGGCAGCATCGGCGCCAGCGTAGGTTTTGCGCAAGGTTCAGGTTTGATTTTGGGCGGCAGTATTCAACAGGACAACTTCTTGGGTACTGGTAAGCAAGTGGGTATCAATGTCAGCACTAGCTCGTACATGGATCAAATTAGCTTTACCTACACAGATCCTTACTACACCGTAGATGGCGTGAGCCGAGGCTTTAATTTGTACTATTCATCCAGAGATCTTTCCAACTATAACGTGTCGGATTATTCCGTGGATAGCTATGGGTTGGACATGAATTTTGGTTACCCAATTTCTGAGATTGAACGCCTTGGTTTTGGTATTGGTTACGCACACAACACCATCAAAGTAGGCTCATCACCTGCGCAAGAAATTTCGGGTACGCCATTATTGCCGGACCCCAGTGTTTCGTATGTGGATCAAATATGTCTTTCAAATCCGAGTAGCTGTATTTTACAGTCGCCGGTAAATGGCACCTACACTGGAATGACTGCTGGGCCTGCTTATAAAGGCTTTTTAGACCGCAATGGCAACAGCTTTAACGACATCAAACTGACGGCGAGCTGGAACCAATCTACATTAAACAAAGCTAAATTGCCGACCAGCGGTTTTTCACAAAATATTTCGTTTGAAGGTACGGCGCCTGCTGTCAGTGATTTGGAATATTTCAAAGCGATGTATCGCGGCCAAGTGTTTAAACCACTCAGTGATAAATATACATTGCGCTTCCGTGGTCGTTTTGGTTTTGGCTCGGGGTATGGCGGTACGGATGAGTTGCCATTTTTTGAAAACTTCTATGGCGGTGGTTTTGGTTCCGTACGCGGGTTCAAACGCAATACGTTAGGGCCGCGAGGCACGCCTGCTCGTGCGTATCAATACACGGTTTTGCCTAATGGCCAGATGGCATATGTAGCAACAATGACGCCAAGTGGAGACAAACTGGTACAAGGCTATTCCTACAATGGTAGTGATGATCCTATTGGCGGTAATGTCGTTATGGACGGTAGTGTTGATCTGATTGTGCCTACGCCATTTGTTAAAGATCAGACATCCATGCAGACATCTGTATTCTTTGATTTTGGCAACGTGTACAGCACTAATTGCAGTGATGCGGTGCCTACATTTGTTGGCGGTAAGATGGTGCAGCCTATGGGTGGAAAGCAAATTAATTGTACTGGGCTCAGCTTTAGTCCCGGAGATCTGCGCTATTCAACCGGTGTGGGTTTAACATGGATGACCAGTTTTGGTCCATTAATGTTTAGTGTTGCCAAGCCATTGAATGCAGGCGGCGACGATCAGTCAGAAGTGTTCCAGTTCTCTATGGGGCAAAATTTCTAAGTGCATTAACAATTTTTTGATGGCGGGTGATGTAATATCCATTATCGAATTTTTAACTGACACAAAGTGGAGTTTTACCGTGAAAAAGATGATAAAAGCAATGATTGCTGTGGCAGCTTTGGTATCGGCACCATGGGTGCTGGCAGATAGCGGCAAGGTGGCTGTGTTGGATGTGCAAGAAGCTATATTGAATACCAGTATGGCAAAGTCGGAAATGAAGGCATTTGAAGCGCGTTCTGATATTTCTAAGATGATTGCTGATGCAGAAAAGTTAAAAAAAGATATCGTGAGTTTGCGCGGCGATATTGAGAAAGGTGGTAGTGGTGCGCAAGAAAAACAAAAAACAGTTGAATTTAAGCAGGCTGATTTTGAATTAATTGTCCGCAAGCTAAATGCAGAGCGTCAAGTAGCTGGCAAGCGTTTGATGGACAATATAGGTCCACGCTTGGAAAGCGCGGTTAAAAGCATTGTGGATTCTGACGGTATTGGTCTGTTATTAGATAGAAAGGCCGTAATTCATGCTGACGCAACGTTTGATATCACTGCAAAAGTCACAGAAAGATTAAACGCATCTTCTAGTAAGAGATAATAATGCAGCAAAGCTATACGCTCGCCGATATCGCTGAGCGTTTTTCCCTAAAGCTTTCAGGGTGTTCGGCAGCTGATGCTCGCGGGCGTTATATACACGGTATCGCCACATTGGCTGCAGCCAATGAATGTCACATTAGTTTTTTTTCTAATGCATCGTATCGCAGTCAATTGCAGCAAACACAAGCGGCGGCAGTGATTCTTAAAGCAGAAGCTGTAGCCGATTGCCCTGTTGTTGGTTTGGTGTCAGAAAACCCCTATTTAGATTATGCCAAGGTGTCTGCTTTGTTTGCAGAGTCGTACACAGACGCTGCAGGTGTTCATGCAACAGCAATAGTCGATTCTTCTGCGCATATCGCCGCTTCGGCGTCTATCGGTGCACATTGTGTTGTTGCTGCAGATGCGGTGATTGGCGAAGGTGTAGTGCTGGGCGCTGGTAGTGTTGTAGGCAGATCGAGTGCCATTGGCGCGCACAGCATTGTGCATCCACGCGTTACCCTTTATCACGGGGTAAAAATCGGAGAGCACAGTGTAATTCACAGCGGTGTAGTGATCGGCGCAGACGGGTTTGGTTATGCGCCCAATTTTTCTGCGAACAATACCGCATGCGGTTGGCAGAAAATACATCAGTTGGGTGGTGTGGTAATAGGCAATCGCGTGGAAATTGGCGCGAATACCTGTATTGATCGCGGTGCATTGGGTGACACAGTTATTGAAGATGGTGTGATTATTGATAACTTGGTGCAAATTGCGCATAACGTAAAAATTGGCAAATACACGGCGATTGCTGCGTGCACAGGCATTGCAGGTAGCACGGAAATTGGCCAGCATTGCACGATTGCCGGCGCGGTGGGCATTGTAGGGCATCTGCGTATTACAGATAGGGTGCACGTCACTGCTAAAAGCTTGGTGACAGGTTCTATTAACGAGCCGGGTTCCTACTCCTCGGGTACAGCGCTGACCAAAACAGCCGCATGGCGTAAAAGTGCTGTGCGTTTTTTGCAGTTGGAATCGCTATTTCAGCGCGTGCGGGCATTAGAAAAACAGTAAACTCATTGGTTGTGATAACGCTCTATAGAAAAAGGTAAAAATATGTTGATGGATGTGAAGGAAATTCGTGAATACTTGCCGCACCGTTACCCTTTTTTATTGGTGGACCGCGTTGTGGAGTTGAAAGAGGGCGAATCCATTGTTGCCTTCAAAAATATCACCATCAATGAAGCAATTTTTAACGGGCATTTTCCCGAAATTCCGGTTTTTCCTGGCGTGCTGATTATTGAGGCGATGGCGCAAGCAGCGGGGATTCTCGGCTTCAAAACCATGAATAAAAAACCGCAGGATGGTTCCATTTATTATTTTGTTGGTGCGGATGATGTGCGCTTTAAGCGCCCGGTGGTGCCTGGTGATCGCCTGCGCTTGGAAGCCAGTATCATTTCTGAAAAGCGCGGTATTTGGAAATTTGCTTGCCGTGCATTGGTGGATGGTGAGTTGGCCAGTGAAGGCACAATTTTGTGCGCCGATCGCAAAGTGTGAGTGCTGAACAATGATTGATCCGCGTGCCATAGTTGATCCTGCTGCGCGTTTGGCGGAGAACGTCACGGTAGGACCGTGGACTATTATTGGCCCGCATGTAGAGATCGGCGAAGGTACAGAGATTGCGTCACATTGTGTGTTGAAAGGCCCAACGGTGATTGGTAAAAACAATCGTATTTTTCAGTTTTCGACCATAGGTGAAGATACGCCAGATCTAAAATATCGCGGTGAAGAAACGCGGCTGGTAATTGGCGATCACAATGTGATTCGCGAAGGCGTCACTATTCATCGTGGCACGATTCAAGATCGCGCAGAAACTACCATCGGCAATCACAATTTATTGATGGCGTACGTGCATGTTGGTCACGACAGCGTAATTGGAAATAACACCATTTTAGTGAATAACACTGCGTTGGCGGGGCATGTGCACGTCAATGATTGGGCGGTGCTTGGCGGCTACACCTTGGTACATCAGCGCGTGCATATCGGCGCGCATGCGTTTACAGGTATGGGTACGGCGGTGGGCAAAGATATTCCGGCGTTTGTGCTGGCTTACGGTAATCCAGCGGAAGCGCGCGGCATCAATTTGGAAGGTTTGAAGCGGCGCGGTTTTACGCGTGAGCAACTGACCGTACTGAACCGCGCTTACAAAACGGTGTATCGCGAAGGTTTGACCTTGGAAGAGGCCTTGTCTGAATTGGAAGTGATGCATTCCGATTGCCCGCCACTTGATGTATTTATTGAATCTTTGCGCAGTTCAACGCGCGGTATCGTGCGCTAACTGAGCGGTGCGGTGCCGTGAATAAAAAAATATTCAAAGTGGGTATTGTTGCCGGTGAAGCCTCTGGCGATATTCTTGGCGCGGGCTTGATTCGCGCCTTGCGTGAACACTACCCCGATTTGCAAGTGGAAGGCATTGGCGGTGCTTTAATGGAAGCGGAAGGTTGCCGCAGTTTTTTTGCGCAAGATCGCTTGGCGGTGATGGGTCTGATCGAACCGCTCAAACGTCTGCCTGAGTTATTGCGAATTCGTCGTTATTTACGCGAATATTTTCTTGCCAATCCGCCAGATGTGTTTGTCGGTATTGATTCACCAGATTTTAATTTGTCTCTGGAAGAATCACTGCGCAAAGCGGGCATTAAAACAGTGCATTATGTCAGCCCATCTGTCTGGGCGTGGCGACAGGGGCGGATTAAAAAAATTGCCCGTGCAGTCGATCTGGTGTTGACGCTTTTTCCTTTTGAAGAAAAGTTTTATCAGGATCACGCCAGCAGTTACCCAAACTTGCGCGCTGTATGCGTGGGGCACCCTTTGGCAGACAGCATTCCTATGCAAAGTGATAGTGCTGCGGCGCGTACAGCTTTGGCTATCCCTCTGACATCCCCTGTGGTTGCGTTGCTACCGGGCAGTCGCGCCGGTGAAGTGGAGCGCATGGGGCGTTTGTTTTTTGATGTGGCGCGTTGGTGCATAGCGCAAAAAAAAGCCTTGTTGTTTGTGGTGCCAGCCGCTAACCGTGCGCGCAAAATGCAATTGCAGACGATGTTGGCAAATTATCCTGAGCTTGCTGTGCAGTTGGTGGATGGCAAATCGCAATTGTGTATGGCGGCGAGTGATGTGGTGTTGATGGCATCAGGCACAACTACGCTGGAAGCTATGCTGCTGAAAAAGCCGATGGTAGTGGCGTACAAAATGGCAAAGTTATCTTATGCCATTATTTCTCGTTTATTGAAAGTGCCTTATGTATCGCTACCCAATTTGTTGGCAAATAAAAAATTAGTGCCAGAGTTTTTGCAAGAGACAGCAACGGTAGAAAATCTTGGTCAGGCATTGTTGAATGTATTCAATAATCCGGCACAGGTACAAGAAATGCAGCAGCAATTTATAACAATACATAAAGATATTCAGCGCGATGCCAGTCGCTGCGCTGCGCGCGCTATCGTGGCGCTGCAAGATTGGTAGCGCGAATGGCCGGACCCCTTCTCGCAGCCCACATCTGCGCGTATCGTGGCGATTTATTGGCCGGCGTGGATGAAGTTGGGCGAGGACCGTTGGTGGGGGATGTGGTTACTGCGGCAGTAATTCTCGATCCACGCAAACCTATCGCGGGTTTGGCTGATTCTAAAAAGCTCAGCGAAAAAAAGCGTGAAGCCTTGTTTGAAGAAATTCAGCACAAAGCTTTGTGTTGGTCTATTGCGCGTGCGACGCCACAAGAAATTGATACGTTAAATATTTTACAGGCAAGCTTGTTGGCAATGAAGCGAGCCGTTGAAGCATTATCTATACAGCCAGAGTTTGTGTTGGTGGACGGTAACCGCTTGCCGCAGTGGAAATATACGTCTGAGGCAGTGATCAAGGGTGACAGCCGCGTTGCGGTGATCAGTGCCGCCTCTATTCTGGCCAAAGTACAGCGCGATCGAGAGATGAATGCATTAGATTCGCAATACCCGCAATATGGATTTGCAGAGCACAAGGGGTATCCCACGGCTAAGCATTTGGCAGCGTTGTCCTTGCATGGAATTACACCGCTGCATCGGCGCTCGTATGCGCCGGTGGCGCGCATTATTTCCGCAGGGATTGAATAACGGATTCCAGCGCACGATCAAAAAATACCGAGTCATCGACAATACTTAGTTCACCGCAGCGCAGTAACTCGGCAACTTCCGGTTTCTTTGCGGTGATCATTTTTGCGCCTTCTCGGTTCACGAAAATATAATTTCCGTTGTGCTTAATAACCGCTGCTAATTTTACTTTGAGTTTGTCATGAGTGGCATTGCTGAGGCGAAACCAGGTGTCAGCACGCAACATGTCTGCCTGTTTGTCAAAAATATCCTCAACAGAAATATCTTCTTCTAAAACAAACGCATCTTCGATATCGTCGTCATCTAACGTGCTATCCAGTGAAATGGAGTCAACCTCAAATGAGATTTCTTCGGTGGCGGATGAGTCAGAGATGCTCGTGCTTGAGGTAAATGCCACGCTATCTGTGCTTGGTGCGGGCGCGTTGATTTCTGTGCTGGGTGAAGGTGCTGTTGTGATGGGTTCGGGTGCCGGTTCTTGGCGGTCAAGTATATTGTTGACAGCGCTGGCAAGCTCGGCGGCGGCGCGTGCAGCAGCTTGTTCTTGAGCGGCTGCTTTGGCTGCAGCCTCTGCTGTTGCTGCCAGTTGATCCTTGACGGCTTGTTGTCCTTCATTGAATTCGACACACAACTGATTTTGTGTGCTTTCTTGTTCAGTTAGGGTTAGCCCCATGTGGTGTAAGTGCCACAGAATGGCATCAAACGTTTTATTGAAATCCACAGTCAGTGTTTCAGGTTTAAAGATGAGCAGGTCATCTATAATTTGTTTGGCTTTTTGTTGTTCGTCGGAGATGTAGTCTTCATCACGGTTGATGTAAAAAAACAACACTTGCTGCCAGTAATCTTGCAGAAATGTAGCGGTAAATGGTTTTGCATTGTGCCGAGAAATCTTCTTGAGAATGACTTTTTCAGCTGTGGCGCGTGCCGCATCTGTTCTGGCTTTCATGGATTCTGCTTGGATAATCCTTTCTTCCAGCAAAGCGGAGCGTTGTTTTTCTCGCTCGAGAAAATCTTTTAGGGTGATGAGTTTCTCTTCAAAAAACTCCTCATGGTTTTCTATGGATTCTGATGATGTGTTGATGTCATCGACGATGGTAGATATTTTTTTGTAAAACGGGTCTTTATTGATGTTTTGCTTTGGGGTCCATTGCGTGCCAACTTGAGCAATTTCGTTAATCAGTTCTTGTGCAGGATTGTCTGGGTTTGAAAAGAAATCTTGATTTTGTACGGCAACTTTTAAGATTGGAATTTGTAGCTCGTTGATAAGCGGCTTTATGGGTTCCGCAATTTGCTCTTCATTTTGCAGGCGGTCAAACATCATGGACAGCAGTGAGATTGAGTTCTGTGTTTGGCTGTCTAGTGCTTTGGATTGCATCGCAGTGAGCGCGGCAACTTTTTCTGCTAAGGATTGTTCGTTGTCGGAGACTTCTCGATAACCTGTCTCGGTATTGATTTGGTGAGTGCTTGAGATATTGCTAATGGCGTTAAATATATCTTCTTTAGTGGCTAAGGCTCCTCCATTGGCGCCGGTGACGATGTGTTTGTTTAATTCTGGATTGATGGTGGCAGCATTAGCAACTAATGCTTTAAGTGACTGCATCAATTCAGCGTTATCAATTTCGTTGTCGGCGCTTTGTGGTTTCCCTGTAATGTCTTCGATCAGGTTTTTGCGCATTTCACGCGCTTTATCCTGATTCTTTTTTTCGTAGCGGCGATTGATATCGTCCAAGTCAAGCCGCGGCAAAATGTGTTGCTTAATAAGTAGTTGATTGAGTTGTTTAAGCCATTGAGGGTAAGCTTCTTTTAATGCTTTGCCCCAGTTGGTCATGGCGGCGTCGCTAGACATTTTTGTTGGTTGCAAAACGTCACAGCATTGATGAAACACAGTGGTGATGTGTTTAGCGCTCAGTGGATTATTGCTGCGTTCGACAGTGATGCCTGCCATGCGCTCGAGTCGCATTCCAAGACAATCAACGTCGTACTGGTGTTCAGCCTGTAGTGCGTTGCAGATACGTTCAATGAGCAATTGTGCTTCTAGCAGTTCTGAGTCAACCAAAGAATATTTGCTGATGCGTTCTTCCATCGCTTCGCGGGTGTTTTCTACTTTTTTTGCAGGAGCTGCGTTTTTGTCATCGGGCTTTTTAGCTGCTTGAGCAAACTGCTCGGTCAAGCCGCGCTTGAATTGCTGAATAAATATCCCTCGTTTGTCGACAGCGGGTTCGCCGTCTTCGCGTTTCATGGTGACTAAAACAGGGCCGCCGGCTCGGATGGCGGTAGGCAGTACAAGCGCCAGTGTTTGTTCAAAGATTTTTTGCAATTTATGTGGTAATGGGCTGCTCATAGCGATTCCAATGCTGTGTTAATTGAATTGAGCCAATTGTTCGTCGAGTATAATGCGTAGCCGAGGCCTGATGTATACAGGCACTTATTGTATATGGATGAAAAATGTGACTGTTTCGACGTTTATCCACTTGCGCTTACACACGGAATACTCTCTGGTCGATGGGTTGGTGACGGCGGATGCGTTAGTCGATCGCTTGCTTGCATTAAATATGCCGGCTGTTGCTATCACGGATCTTTGCAATTTTTATGGCTTGATCAAATGCTATAAATCACTGCAGGCCAAGGGTATCAAATTAATTGTTGGCAGCGACCTCTGGTTGACCGATGGGGAGGATGTGTCGAGTCCAGCCATGGTGACCGTGTTGGTGCAAAACGATACGGGATACCGCCACCTGACGCAGTTAATTTCTCGCGCTTATCAACAAGGGCAATCACAGGGCAGAGCTGTGGTGCAGCGGCAGTGGCTGCGTGAATTGAGCGCAGGTTTGATTGTTTTGTCCGGTGGCAGGCATGGTGATATTGGGCGCGCTTTACAGGCAGGTCATATGGCCGATGCTCAGGCATTGCTATGCGGGTGGCAGCGGGATTTTTCTGATCGTTTTTATCTGGAAGTGCAACGCACAGACCGAGTAGGCGATGAGCAATATCTGCATGCAGCCGTTGCCTTGGCTGCTGAAACAGGATGCCCTTTGGTGGCAACAAATGATGTGCGATTTATTGAACGAGAAGATTTTGAAGCGCATGAAGTGCGCGTTTGCATCAATGACGGTCGCACGTTGGATGATACGCGTCGAGAGCGCCGTTACAGTGAAGAACAATATCTAAAGTCATCCGAAGAAATGCAGGCATTATTTTTTGACTTGCCGCAAGCATTAGAAAATACCGTCGAAATCGCCAAGCGCTGCAATGTGTTGTTGCAGTTGGGCAAACCTTGCTTGCCCAATTATCCCGTGCCTGCTGGTTTGACGATTGAACAATTTTTTGAACAAGTGTCTCGAGACGGCTTGGCAGAGCGCTTGCTTAAGTTGTTGCCGGAGGGAGCCGATCCTGATGGCAGCAAGCGTAAAGTGTACGAAGATCGCCTCGCGTTTGAATTATCTGTCATCAACCAAATGCAATTTCCTGGCTACTTTTTGGTGGTGATGGATTTTATTCAGTGGGCAAAAAATAACGGTATTCCTGTGGGGCCTGGGCGGGGTTCTGGTGCGGGTTCTCTTGTGGCGTATGCGCTGAAAATTACTGATCTGGATCCGCTGGCTTACGATTTGCTATTTGAGCGCTTTCTCAATCCAGAGCGGGTGTCGATGCCAGATTTTGACATCGACTTTTGCACGGAAGGCCGCGATCGCGTCATCAGCTATGTGGCAGACACTTACGGTCGCGATGCGGTATCGCAAATCATCACCTTCGGCACCATGGCGGCGAAAGCAGTAGTGCGCGATGTGGCACGCGTACAGGGTAAGTCATACGGCTTGGCGGATAAATTATCCAAAATGATTCCGTTTGAAGTGGGTATGACGCTGGCAAAAGCCTATGAACAAGAAGAAATATTGCGCGATTTTTTAGCCAAAGATGCAGATGCCAAAGAAATTTGGGAGATGGCGCTGCAACTGGAAGGCTTGACGCGCAATGTCGGCAAACACGCGGGCGGAGTCGTGATTGCGCCGACACGGCTGATTGATTTTTCGCCGCTGTACTGCGATGAATCCGGTGGCGGCTTGGTGACGCAGTTTGATAAAAATGATGTGGAAGAAGCGGGCTTGGTGAAGTTTGACTTCCTCGGCTTGCGCACGCTGACCATCATTGACTGGGCAGTGAAAATTATTAATGCAGTGCGTGAGAAAAATGGTGAGACCGCTATCGATATTGCCAATATTCCACTGGATGATAAACCTACCTACGAATTGTTGAAAAAAGCGCAAACCACGGCGGTATTCCAGTTGGAATCCAGTGGTATGAAAACGCTGATTGGAAAATTGAAACCGGATTGTTTTGAAGATTTGATTGCCTTGGTGGCGCTGTATCGTCCGGGGCCTTTGGAATCCGGCATGGTGGATAATTTCGTCGATCGCAAACATGGCAGAGCCAAAGCGGCTTATCCCACTATTGAGTTGCACCATGATGATCTCGATCCAGTGTTGCGCCCCACTTATGGCGTAATCGTGTATCAAGAGCAGGTTATGCAAATCGCGCAGGTAATGGCGAATTACACGCTGGGCGGTGCAGATATGTTGCGCCGCGCGATGGGAAAAAAAGATGCGAAAAAAATGGCCGAGGAGCGGCAAAAGTTTGTTGATGGCGCAGCCAGTCGCGGTATTCCTGAGCAGCAGTCTGGTGGTTTGTTTGATTTGATAGAAAAATTTGCCGGTTACGGGTTTAACAAATCACATTCCGCAGCGTATGCCTTGGTGTCGTACCAAACAGCGTGGTTGAAAACGCATTACCCGTCTGAGTTTATGGCGGCCACTATGTCGTCGGATATGGATAAAACCGACAAGGTAGTGACGTTTATCGAAGAATGTCGCGCCATGGGTTTGACGCTGTTGCCGCCCGATGTCAACAGCGGTGATTTTCATTTCACGGTGGATGAGCAAGCGCGCATTGTTTACGGTTTAGGTGCTATCAAAGGGCTGGGCGAAGGTGCGATTGAATCCATTGTGGCCTCGCGCCGCGCGCAGGGGAAATTTGTAGATTTGTTTGATTTTTGTGCGCGTGTGGATCAACACAAACTCAACAAGCGCGCGCTGGAAGCATTGGTGCGCAGCGGTGCCTTGGATAATTTGATTGCTGATAACAACATTGATCGCGCACGCGCGGTGTTGATAACGGCACTGCCGGATGCCGTGCAGGCCTCAGGCCAAAAACACAAAAACCAAGATGCGGGCATAGCTGATTTATTTGGTGATGTGGTATCGACAGCAGCGGAAGCTAGCGGTGATGTGTATGCGGATTACCGTTCGGTGTCTGCGTGGTCCATGCGCGACCGTTTGCAGGGTGAAAAAGACACGCTGGGTTTGTATCTCACAGGGCATCCGGTGGAGGAGTATCAAGACGAGCTGCGCGTGTTGGTAAAAAACCGCATTGCGGATATTGAGCCGCAGCGCAGTGTGCAGAAAGTGGCCGGTTTGGTGGTGGATGTGCGTGTGCGCAAAACCAAGAGCGGCAAAAATATGGCTTCGGTGCTGTTGGATGATCGCAGTGGTCGCATTGAAGCGACAGTATTTGCCGAGGAATACGACCGTGTGCGCGACAAGTTAGATTTGGGGCGCTTGCTGGTGGTGGAGGGCGTGGTGAGTCGGGACGATTATCGCAACGCGTTAGCGCTGCGGGCATCGCAGGTGCGCGACTTTACCGAGGTGCGTCAAGAACAGGCGCGCTATTTGCAGATTCAGCTTGATGCTGAGACACTGAGCCAGTTACAAACAGGGCGCGAGCCAGCGGCGGCCTTGCTGGGCAAGTTGGTGCAACCTCACCGCCAAGCAGGGCGTTGCGGTTTGCGGTTTGTCTATCAGGGGCAGCAGGCTAAAGGTGAGATCGTGGCGGGGGAGTCATGGTGTATCAGCCCCACCGATGAGTTGTTGCGTGCCTTGCGTGCGCGGCTCGGTTTTGCCGCTGTGCATGTGCAGTATTGAATGAGCATTGTTGAATAAAAGCCATATTTAGTGGAGTTGTCAGTGGCCTATAACTATCTTCAATTTGAACAGCCCATTGCTGAATTGGAAGCTAAGATCGAAGAGCTGCAACTGGTTGGCAATGATTCAGGCGTTAACATCGCAGATGAATTGGGAAAATTGCGCGAGAAAAGCCGCAAGCAAACCGAAAAAATTTACAGCGATTTGAGTGCGTGGCAGGTGGTGCAAGTGGCGCGCCATCCGCAGCGCCCTTACACCTTGGATTACCTGCCGCTGTTGTTTACCGAGTTTGATGAATTGCACGGCGATCGCCGCTTCGGTGACGACAAATCCATCATCGGTGGCGTTGCGCGTTTAGAAGGCAAACCGGTGATGGTGATTGGTCAAGAAAAAGGTCGCACCGTGCAAGAAAAAGTGGCGCGCAATTTTGGTATGCCCAAACCTGAAGGTTATCGCAAAGCATTGCGTTTGATGGAGATGGCCGAGCGTTTTCGCCTGCCGGTGTTGACTTTAATTGATACACCCGGAGCGTATCCAGGCATTGATTCCGAAGAGCGCGGTATTTCTGAAGCGATTGCACAAAATCTTGCGGTGATGTCGCGTTTGCGCACGCCGATGATTTGCACCGTGATTGGCGAAGGCAGTTCAGGCGGCGCGTTGGGCATCGGTATTGGCGATCAAATCAATATGCTGCAATACGCCACTTATTTTGTTATTTCACCAGAAGGTTGTGCCAATATTATTTGGAAGACAGCAGAGAAAGCGCCGTTAGCGGCTGAGGCGATGGGTGTAACGTCCAGCACGCTGCTGGAGCTTGGTATTGTGGACCATGTGATTCCAGAACCTTTAGGTGGTGCACACCGCAGCGTGGCAGAAATGGCTACTCGCTTGCGTGAAACCTTGGCGCAGCAGCTCGATGTTTTGCTGCAAAAAACAACAGACGTGCTGTTGGAACAGCGATACCAGCGTTTGATGAGTTTTGGTAATCCGTAAGTCAACCTACGATGAGTCAGCTTGCAATAAGAAGGATCTTGTCATGAGTGATGCACTGCGCGAATTGCTGCGAGAAAAGCTGGAAGGCTTTCACGATGCGGAGCGCTTTGTGGTGGCTTATAGCGGAGGCGCAGATTCTCACGCTCTACTGCACGCGGTAGTTGCTTTGAACTTGCCACAGGATATTTTGGCGTTGCACGTCAATCATGGCTTGAGCCCCAATGCGGATGCTTGGCAGGCGCACTGCGCCGCCGTTGCGCACGAATTGGGTGTGGAATTTTACGCAGAGCGCATTGCGGTGGTACGCAATGGCAGCGGTTTGGAAAATGCTGCAAGGCAAGCACGTTATGACATATTTGCCAGCCGCGTGGGTTACGGTGATGTGTTATTGATGGCGCATCACGCTGACGATCAAATCGAAACATTTTTTCTGCGCCTTTTGCGTGGCTCTGGTGTGCGTGGCTTGGGCGGCATGCCAGAGTGGCGTACTTTAGGCGGCGGCTGTCTCTATCGCCCGTGGTTGTCGCGCTCGCAAGCAGAGTTGCGCGCGTATGCAGAACAGCAACAGCTGCGTTGGGTGGACGACGAATCCAACAGTGATCCTAGTTTTGATCGCAATTATTTGCGAGAACATGTGTTACCCGTGTTGCAAGCACGTTGGCCGCAGGCTGGTCAGTCTATTGCACGCAGTATGGCGTGGTGTGGTGAAGCCGATGCTGTGAATGATGAATTGGCGGAGATTGATTATTTCGCGTGTTATCCACACGCAGAGCGTTTTGGTTTTTCTTTGTCGTATGTGTATCTCATGGGTTTGTCGCGCGCACGCCGCCGCAATGTGTTGCGTTTGTGGTTTATGCGTTGTGGTGTGCCGATCCCAGGTCACAAAACGTTGGATGCGATCCAAGCACAAGTCATGGATTCGCGTATGGATTCTTCGCCACAAATTGAATGGGAAGATTGGCAGTGTCGCCGTTTTCAAGGGCGTGTTTATGTTATGCCACAACTACCGCCGTTGGATTGCGAGAGAATATGGCAATGTAGCGTAGATGATTTGTTGAGCAATGCCAGTTTCGGTCAGCTGTCTTTTTCTTCTGTGTGTGGGCAAGGCATGCGACTGGATAATTCTCGCCCACTCACTGTCAGTTTTGCGCGAGAAGGTGTGCGCTGTCGACCTCATGGTCGCGAACATTCACAGACCTTAAAAAAATTGTTTCAAGAATGTTCAATTCCACCGTGGTTGCGCGAACGCACGCCGCTGATTTATCAAGACCAGCAATTGTTAGCAGTGGGTGATTGGTGGATATGCGCAGAGGCCGCCGTGGCAGAAAACGAAGTGGGTTACTTGCCGCAGTGGGAACTGTCCTGCTAACGCAGTATTGGTGCCAGCAACTATGTTTTTCACCAACCAAATGGAGAAAGTTTTATGAGTAAAAAATCTGTCATTGATATTGGTATTAGCGAAAAAGATCGTGCGGCTATCACGAAAGGCTTGAGCGGTTTGTTGGCCGACACTTACACCCTGTACATGACCACACACAATTTTCACTGGAATGTAACAGGTGTGATGTTCAATACCCTGCATGTGATGTTCATGGAGCAGTACACCGAGTTGTGGAATGCGGTGGATCCTATTGCCGAGCGTATTCGCTCTCTCGGTCACATTGCGCCCAGTGGTTATGCCGCGTTTAGTAAATTGGCATCACTGCCGGACACGCCCGCACAGCCACCCAAAGCCTTGGAGATGGTCAAAATTTTGGCACAAGGGCATGAAGCCGTGGCGCGCACGGCGCGCAGTTTGTTTCCCTGTGTGGAAAAAGCCAGTGATGAACCGACGGCAGATTTGCTCACGCAGCGCATCGCTATTCACGAGCAAACTGCATGGATGTTGCGCTCACTGCTGGAGGAGTAGCGGTAGTATTTTTTCAATCACTGCGCGTCGCACGGAAGTTTTGCGCCACACCAAACCTATCGTGCGGTGTGGTGCAGGTTTTTTGAAAGGAATGTAACAAATGTCGCGTTCGTCTGGGTGTATGGCGATGTGCGGCATAAACGTAATGCCTGTTCCGGCTTTCACCATTTGGCGCAGCGTTTCCAAACTGGTAGCGCGAAAATCTTGTTCTTCTTCCGAGCCGGCCAATTGGCACACTGCCAATGCTTGATCGCGCAGGCAGTGACCTTCTTCCAAGAGTAAAAGTTTTTCTCCACTGATATGATTCTGCGTCACTTGTTTTTGTTTTGCTAAAGTGTGTGTTGCGGGGGTGGCGAGCAAAAACTCATCGTCAAATAAAGTACGCACTTCCAGTTGATCGTCATGAATAGGCAAAGCTAAAAGCGCCGCATCCAGTTCGCCGCGCTTTAAGCGCTCCAATAGCTGCTGTGTTTTTTCTTCAATCAATACCAATTTCAATTGCGGCAGTGAGGCAGTAATTTTTGGGACAAGTGTTGGAAAAATATAAGTCGATAATGTGGGAAATGCGCCGAGACGAAACTTGCCGGCTAATGGATCTTTGGAGCTTTTTGCCACATCGTGCATGGTGTCGACTTGATGCAGCACCTTGCGCGCCAGTGCCACAATTTGCTCGCCGGTTTCGGTGGGAATCACGCGCTTGTTGTTGCGTTCAAACAAGGTGATGCCCAGCGTTTCTTCCAGTTTGCGAATTTGGTTGGACAGCGTGGGCTGGCTGACAAAACATTTGTCAGCCGCCTGACTGAAATTGCGCACATCGGCCACTGCAACCAAGTATTGCAAATCGCGCAAGTTCATCGCTGTGCTCCTTTTTTACAAACTTAGTTACTGGCGAATCATGTGATCAAACGCGCTCAGCGCCGCTGTGGCACCTGCACCCATCGCAATAATGATTTGCTTGAATGGCACTGTAGTGGCATCGCCGGCAGCAAACACACCGGGCATATTGGTGGCGCCGCGTGTGTCGATTTCAATTTCACCGCGTGGACTGAGTGCGATAGTGTCTTTCAGCCAATCAGTGTTGGGTACTAAGCCGATTTGCACAAAAATGCCTTCCAGTTCGACTGTGTGTGTGTCGCCGCTGTGGCGATCTTTGTACGTCAAACCGTTCACTTTATTGCCATCGCCGATCACTTCTGTGGTTTGTGCCGAGGTGATGACGTTGACGTTCGGCAAGCTGGCAAGTTTTTTCTGCAATACCGCATCGGCGCGCAACTGTGCATCAAATTCCAATACGGTGACGTGCGAAACCACGCCCGCTAAATCAATCGCCGCTTCAATGCCGGAGTTGCCGCCGCCGATCACCGCCACACGTTTGCCTTTGAACAGCGGGCCGTCGCAGTGTGGGCAGTAGGCTACACCGCGTCCACGGTATTCTTTTTCACCTGGCACATTCATTTCGCGCCAACGTGCACCTGTGGCAAGCACCACGGTTTTGCTTTTTACTGATGCGCCGCTGGCGAGTGCAATTTCTATCATGCCGTTGCTGTTTTTTAAGGCGGAAGCGCGTTGCAAATTCATGATGTCCACATCGTAAGTGCGCACGTGTTGCTCTAATGCCGCAGCCATTTTGGGGCCTTCGGTTTCTGGCACAGAAATAAAATTTTCTATCGCCATCGTGTCCAACACCTGCCCGCCAAAACGCTCAGACACGACCCCTGTGCGTATGCCTTTGCGCGCGGCGTAAACCGCTGCTGCTGCACCGGCGGGGCCGCCGCCGACGATCAACATATCAAACGCCTCTTTCGCGGCAATTTTTTCGGCGGCTTTGGCAGTGCTGTTTGTGTCGAGCTTGGCCAGCATTTCATCAAGTTCGATGCGCCCCTGACCAAACTGTTCGCCGCTCAAAAACACGGTGGGTACGGCCATGATCTGGCGATTGTTCACTTCGTCTTGAAACAACGCGCCGTCGATCATCGTGTGTTTAATACGCGGATTGAGCACCGCCATGATATTGAGCGCTTGCACCACTTCTGGGCAGATTTGGCAGCTCAAGGAAATGTAGGTTTCAAATTCGGCATCCACATCCAGCGCACGAATTTGCTCGATTTGCTCGTCGCTGATTTTGGGCGCACGACCGCCGGTTTGCAGCAGGGCAAGAATCAAGGACGTGAACTCATGGCCGAGCGGAATGCCGGCAAAGCGAATGCGTGGCGCTTCGCCTGGGCGCGCAACGCTGAAGGAGGGCGCACGCTGCTGGCTGTCGTCATCTTCACGGAAGCGGATCTTGTCGGAGAGCGCGGCAATTTCTTGCAGCAAATTGCGCATTTCTAACGAAGTGTTGCTGGCATCAGGCACCATCACCAGTTCAATGGGGTTCTCCAACAGGGCGATGTATTGCTCCAATTGGGCTTTGACGTTGGTGTCGAGCATGGCTGTGTCCTCCGGTGGTATTCAAGGATGTTCTTGGATGCGGACACTGTACGCGCCGGCAATAGATATTCAAAATGGATTGTTTTTATTGATTCAATAGTCTTTGGCTATTGAATAGAGAGGGCAAATTTGTGAGGCAGGTAGTAGAAGATGGCGGTGCATCGTGGCAGTCTGTCATCCTGTTAATAGGAGAGTAGGGGTATGACTCCCACGCGGCAGAAAGCGGGTATAGCAGTCGTGTTATTGGCGTTGGCTGGCGCGCTAGGGCTTGTCCGTTGGTGGCATGCAGAGCAGCGCGTATCGGAGCCTGTATCGCCCGTTGCGGCACAGCCGCCCAGCAGTGAGTCCAGCAACACGGTGGTCTCAACGGTACAGCAAGCGACTGTCCCTTCATCAGCACCAGAATCCGTGCTGGCTCGCCCCGAAGATGCCATTGTCTCCGAGCCAGATGACGAGAGCAGTGATGAGAGCAGTGATGAGGCTGCGGTAGAAAAACCTTCTCCCAAAGTGATTGCAGTAATTCGTGAAATAAAGAAGCCAACGCCAGATGAAGGCAAAGTGACCAGTAACCCTGATGGCTCGTACAAAATGTCGCTGGGTAATCGCTATATGTCTGTGCCAGTGGCTACGCGCGGTCAAGATGGAAAAGTGCATGTGAATTATCATGGCGAGAAATTCACTGAAGAAAAAAATAATCAGAAAAAAGAATGAGGGAGTTTTTTATGAAAGTTGCAATCACTCGATATGTCGCAGCGGGAATGTTGATGCTGCTTTGTGCTACTTCAGTGCAGGCCGCAGGGATTATTTTTTCTTTTGGTGCGAATATCACGCCAGAAAAACAGGCGGCACTGGAAGCGGCGAAAGTAGAACTCGAACAAATTATTCATTTTCGACAGAATGTAAAAGTCAGCGTTTCTTTTAGCAATAGCATGGACTGCGATGAGTCCTCGGCCGTGTTAGGTTTTGCTGGTCCGCAAACGGCGTATCGAGATTTTCCTGGCGCACCGCAGAGCAATGTTTGGTATGCCTCAGCCGAGGCAGCAGATTTAGGTGCTGCAGGCGCAATGGATGATGCGGTGCATATTTCTGGGCAATTTAATAACAAGCTGGGGCAGAGCGGTTGTTTGTCTGGCACGACATGGTATTTCGGCACCGATCACAATCCGGGTAGCAATCAAGTCGATTTTTTGGGAACAGCCGTGCATGAAATGATGCACGGTTTAGGTTTCTTGTCATTTATTGGCAGTGATGGAGCGTTGAGTGGCGGATTCATTGATAACTTCAGCACGTTTTTGCGCGATGTCAGCACCGGAAAAAATTGGAAAAATATGACAAACGGCGAGCGCGCGGCATCTATTTTGAATGATGGCAATTTGGTGTGGAATGGTGCCAAAACTATCGCCATGAGCAGTCTGTTATCGGATGGCGTGAATGGTGGAAAAGTACAGTTGTACGCGCCATCCAGTTATGAAAATGGATCATCGACCAGTCATTTTGATACGGCTGTGCATTACAGCTCCGATGCGGATGAGGTGATGGAACCTTACGACGCGTTTCCGCAAGAAAGCATCATGGCATCCGCTGCGTTTTGCGATATGGGATGGCAGTTAGCGGTGGATACCGATGGTGATGGTATAAATGATTGTGATGACAGCGATCCGCTGGTGGCGCCTGATACCGATGGTGATGGCGTTTTTGATGCGCAAGATGCTTTTCCGAACAATGCTGCGGCTGCAGTAGACAGTGATGGTGATGGCATGCCGGACGCATGGCTGCCAGGAAATCCTTATGGTTGTGTGCCTACTGCGCCAACTTGTAATGGTTTAACTTTGGATACAGATAACGATAACGATGGTGTGCCGGATGTGTCTGATAATTGCCCATTGGCTCCTAATCCGAACCAAAAAGACTACAACAATAACGGTGCCGGCGATGCCTGCGATCCATTGCCGATGCCTGGATTGAACGGCAAGGTAGCAAAAGATAAAACAGGTATGGTGGTTGCTTTTGCTGGTGATTTTGATGGTGACGGTTATGGTGATTATGTTGTCGGCTCTCCCGCATCGAATAAGGGTGCGGGTAAAGTTGAAATCATATCGGGTAAAACAGGGTTGCCGTTATTTACTATGAATGGCGCAGCGGCGAAGGAAGGTTTGGGGGCGGCTGTGGCTGGTAACGCACATGTGGATGGTGACAGTTTTGCGGATGTGGTGGTGGGTGCGCCTTTGGCGAATGATGCGGTCAACGGGTTAAAAGGCGTTGGCATGGTGAGTGTGATTTACGGCTGCTCTGGCACGAACTGTGCCACACATGTTGAGAAATACGGCACGGAAGCGAAAGCCATGTTTGGTGCATCTATCGCACTGGGTGATTTTGATAACGATGGTAAGGCGGATATAGCCGTAGGGATTCCTAAAGCGGTGAACGCGCAGGGCGTGAAACCGCTTAAACAAGCGGGTGAAGTAAAAATATTGTCCGGCGATGATTTGAATGCGCCGCCTTTGTTGGATGTGTATGGGAAAACCGCTAATGCGCGCGCTGGAACGGCTGTGGCGATGGGCGTTTGGGATACCACGCCTGGTGATGAATTGATGGTGGGCGCGCCAAATGATGATGACGTGGATAGCCGTTTAACTGACGCGGGCAGCGTGCGTGTTTATTCACTGAGTAACGGCTCCAACGAAGATTTTTTTGAATACGGTGCAGCCGCTGGCGATCATTTTGGTGCCGCCATTGCAACGGGTTCGGATATAGACACCGATGGTCTGAAAGATTGGGTGATTGGCATGCCGGGTGCGGATGTTCTCGTGAATGGTGTGAAAAAGAAAAATGCGGGCGGCGTAAGAGTTTTTCTGGGCAGCACGATTAGCTTTCACCCTGAACTGAGCCCGCTGCTAGGCACCGATACCAACGGCGGTTTGGGCTCTGCTGTGGCTTTGGGCGATGTGAATGGTGATGGTTATGCGGACATTATTGCCGGCGCACCGAAGGCGGCTAATCCTACGGCGGTGCCGAAAACTATCGCTGCTACTGGCAGTGTGCGCATTTATTCCAAGAAGAGTGGCGCTTTACAGTTGTTGGGTACTCCCTTGTATGGTGCAAAGAAAGGTGATTTATTTGGTGCATCGGTTGCCACTGGTGATATTGATGGCGATGGAAAAGCCGAGGTGTTTATTGGCGTGCCGGGTAGTGATGTGTTGACTACAAAACTGCAAAAAGATGCAGGTGAAGTAGTTCTAGTGCGTGGAACGGGTTTGTAGTGGTCGTGTTGTAATTTGTGTGGCGTTGAATATTTCTATTAACTCAAAAAAGGAATAAAAAAATGAAGATATTTCAGAGAAATTTGTTGGCTTTTTCGGTGGGTATTGTAGCGGCCAGTTTTGGCTCGCAAGCCTTGGCGGTGACTACCACGATGATGAGCGTTACACCACAAAAAATAGTTGGCAACGATGCTAGCTCTAACATCAGTTTGTCGAAAAGCGGCACGCAATGTGCCTTTGAATCGGATGCCACGAATTTTTCTTTGCAGGATGGCAATTTGAATCGAGATATTTTTATGAAGGTCGGCTCAAAAATTACGCGTGTCAGCGTTAATAGTTTAGGGCAAGAAGCGACTAACTCCGCCATCAGTTGGTATAACAGCTCTGATGAGGCATCAAGTTACAATGCTGCAATTTCTTCAGATGGCAAATTGGTGGCTTTCGAGTCCAATGCAGATAACCTTGATTTGCTGACGCAAGATACTAACAACAATATAGGGGCTGGCAGTGAAAGCGATATTTTTGTGCGTGATATTGCAAAAAAGAAAACCTACCGCATCAGTGGCATCATGGACGGCGCTGATGGAGCGCTGACAGCCGGTCAGTTAGATGTGTTTGGTAATCCAGTGAGTGCAGTCGATGCGCCGTGGAAAATTATGACGCAGTCCAATGATTGGAGTGGCAACGTTGCTATTGCAGGTACAGCTAAACAGGCATGGGTAGCGTTTGAGTCTTACGCCACCAGTTTGTCTCCAGTTGCAACATCTGGCGATGATCATATTTATGTGGTCGATTTAAAAACGAAAAAGATGGAATTGGTTGATGCGACACATGATGTCAGTGGCAATCCTTTGGTTGAGGGAAATAATAATGGTTCGAATGCAGCGATCTCTGCTGATGGGCGTTTTGTGGTATATCAAAGTGATGCAAGTAATTTGGTCGCCAGTCCATCAACAGGGGTAGTTACCGATATTTTTGTATATGACCGTGTGCGATTTAAAACCTACCAATTGAGTGGCTTGTTGTCGCCCACTGTTTCGGGTGGCTATGTGGTAACGTCTGAAGCTAATGGCAGTAGTGCTGCGCCGTCTATTGCAGGTGATGGAAAAAGTAAAACAAAAAGCTACATGATTGCATTTGAATCTCGCGCAAGTAATCTTGATGTCATCACAGGCGGTGATACCGGAACCGATCGTGACGTGTTTGTTGTGGAATTTGCCGCCATAGATACCAAGGATGCCAATTCTGATTATGAGATCAAATCGCTGCGCCGTATCAGCGCCCCACTAGATGCAACGTCTGGATTGCCGACAGGAGAGGCAAAACGTAATGGTAGTGGAACGGCATCTAATAGTCGTGCGCCGGTTATTGCTGGAACCAATTTGGCGTACAAGGTGGCATTTACTTCAAACGCAGATAATTTGATTGCACCAAATGCGGCGCAAGGTTATTGGAGCGAAGACAGTAATAATGTTCAGGATATTTATGTGTTTGATAGCAAAACCAACACCTTCACGCGCGCTAATGTAGATACTACTGGCGAGCAAGGAACTACAACTGCGAATAGCCCGGCTATTTCTGGTGATGGGAAAGCGGTGGGTTTTTATACAACGGATAATTATCTAACCCCTACTTCTTTGAATGCAGGGCAACAGGTGTATATCCGTAAATAATTCATTTGTTGATGTTGCTAAAAATAAAAAAACGCCCCATGAGTTGGGGCGTTTTTTTTATGGCTAAGCAGTAGAAAAAGGCTTAGATTTTGCCGACTAAATCCAGTGATGGCTTCAGTGTGGCTTCGCCTTCTTTCCACTTGGCTGGGCATACTTCGCCGTCGTGTGAAGCAACGTATTGCGCGGCTTTGACTTTGCGCAGCAATTCAGAAGCATCGCGACCAATGCCGAGATCGTGAATTTCACACACTTTAATCACGCCTTCTGGGTTGATGACAAAAGTGCCGCGCAGTGCGAGACCGGCTTCTTCGATCATTACTCCAAAATTGCGTGTGATGGTGCCTGTTGGGTCGCCAATCATCGGGTATTTAATTTTCTTGATGGTATCTGATGCGTCATGCCAAGCTTTGTGCGTGAAGTGTGTATCGGTAGACACGGAATACACTTCTACGCCAATTTTTTGAAATTCAGCGTAGGTGTCAGCCAAGTCACCCAGTTCAGTTGGGCAAACGAAAGTGAAATCTGCAGGGTAGAAGCAGACAACAGACCATTTTCCTTTCAGATTGGCATCGCTGATATCAACAAATTTGCCGTTGTGAAAAGCGGTAGCTTTGAAGGGTTGGATCGTGGTGTTGATTAATGAACTCATAAGGTACTCCTTGTAGAGCGTGTGGTTGGGATTGCCACTATAGGCACAGTGGCAGGCTTTGCAAAATGGATTGTTTTTATAGCTTTGATAGCTGTTGGCTATTCTTGCGTTTCACCATAAAGCCATTCTTTGGCGAGAGAATAGCCGAGTGCTAGCAACGTGGGGCCTAAAAACACGCCCAACGCGCCGAATTGGATCGCTCCGCCCAAGATACCGAGCATGATCAAAATAAAGGGGAGGTTGCTGTTTTGGCCAATCAGCAGCGGTTTGATCACGTTATCTGCTGAACCGGCAATACCTGCGCACCACACCACCATAAAAATAGCCATGTACATTTGATCGTGCTGATAGAGCCAAAAGGCTGCTGGTCCCCAAATCAGGAAAGAACCAAAAGGCACCAGCGATAACACAATGGCTAAAAAGGTGAGACCGGCGGTGGAGGGAATGCCGGCAATGAGCAGGGCAATGCCAACCAAAAACCCTTGTGCTAATGCCGTTCCCAATATGCCGAATACCACGCCTTGCATCGTGCCGCCTGCAACCGCCAAAAGGCTTTCTGCGCGGCGGTTGCCGCCAGAGAGTCGGCGCACACCGGTTTGTAGCCATTGTGTTACGGAGGGTAGGCCCGCATAGAAAAACAGGGAAACAAAACAGCTCAGTACCAACATGCCGACACCTTGTCCGGCGACGGCTCCAAACTTCAGCAAGCTTTTTAAAACGACCATCACAGCGTCGTTGACTTGCTGGCGCACAGCGGGATCACCCAGCACCAGTTTCTCCCACCACTCCTGAATGGTGGGACCTACCCAGCGTATCTCCACCAGCCACTGCGGCAGTGTGGGCATGCCACCTTGTAGGTGCGATGTTAAGCGGATCACATAGTCGCTGGTCACGCCGCCAAAACTGAGTACGGCATACATCAAAGGCAAGACGACCAAGCCGAAAATCGCGAGTACCAATAAAGAGGCAGAGAGCCAGTTGCGCCCCCCCAATTTTTGATTGATAAACCAGTACACATGGCGTGTGGAAAAAACAAAGATCGCGGCCCATACCAGCGCGGAAGAAAACGGCAGCAAAATCATAATGCAACCAATCACCAACAAGCCGAGGGCAATGAGTGTTGAAACAGGTTCAAGCAGGCGGCGGTCGTACACGGTGGTTTCCTTTTTTGTGACGGTGTGGTCAGTTAAGCATTTTCGAACGCATGGTAACATGCGCTCTGCAGCAGAAAACGAGGCAAATAACAATGCAAGCACAGATTCTCACCATGTTGGCATTGCAAGACAGCATGAATTGTAAAGTGCATCCGCAGTGGCGCGAGCAAGGCTATGAGTGGCATCGTGCTATTTGGGTGGAATGCGCTGAGCTCATGGATCACTACGGTTGGAAATGGTGGAAAAAGCAGCAGCCAGATTTTGAGCAAGTGCAATTAGAGTTGATTGATATTTTTCACTTCGGCTTGAGTAGCTTGTTGGCAAAAAATTATCCTGTAGAACAACTGGGTGCAGAGCTGGAAACTGCGCTGCGTGTGTCATGCGAGAAAAAAGAATTTCGTTTGGCGCTGGAAGATTTTGTGCAGCTCACTTTGAATCAGCGAGCGTTTAATGTGGATGCCTTCGTCCAGCTAATGGCATCCGCCGATTTGGATTTTGATGCGCTGTATCGCGGCTATGTCGGCAAAAATGTACTCAACTTTTTTCGTCAAGATAACGGCTATAAAGATGGCAGCTACATTAAAAATTGGGCAGGTCGAGAAGACAACGAGCATCTCGTAGAGTTGATGGCGAGCCTAGATGCGAACAGTCAACAGTTTAAGGACGATTTGTACGCCGGTTTGTCGCAGCGCTATCGCCAATTGGTGGCGGAAGCCTAAAAGTCAGCGGCGTATCACTAGCGATTTGAGCCAGTGCCACCAACCATTGTTACCCAGTACAAATTTGTCGATGTCGTCAAATTGTTTGGCGAGTGCCTCTGGGTGCGCATAAAACAGCGTGCGCGTGCGAAACGATGCATTAGCATCTAGTTCTTTCACGATGCGCGCTGGATTGCCCGCCACAATCACGTTTGGTGGCACATCTTTGGTCACTACGCTGCACGCAGCGACGATGCTGTTGTCGCCAATAGAAACGCCTTTTAATACCGTGGCGTGATCGCCTACCCATACATTATTGCCAATGTGCACGGGGTAGGCTTGCGTATCGCGCTCCGTGCGATCGTAAATGCCGTGCCAGTCACAATCCGTGACATACGCACCGTTGGCAAACATGCAGCCATCGCCAATTAAAATTTCATCGGATGCTGAAATGCGCACGCCAGGGGAAATCATCACCGCATTGCCGATGCGAATAGTGCCGCTACCCTGTTCGCGCCCCCACACGCCAATGCGCACACGCTGATCGGCTTCGGCGACGATGGTGGGGGATTCACCGATGTAAATATGGTCACCGGAAATAACGGTGTACCACGGTTTGGTGATGGTGTGATATTGACCGAGAGAGGCGCATTCAGGTCGCAAAAAATATTCCGCATACCAGTGGCGAAAACGCAGCCAAGTTTTTTTGACGAAATAGGGGCGAAGATCCTGTTTCATATTGAATATTTCGCGAAAATTGGATTAGTTGATGTGTAGCGTAATGCTTTGCCCCGGCTTGAGAGATGCTCCGTTTTTACTGAGAGAGTTCCAGCGTTGAATGTCTTTAATATTGACATTGTACTTGCGTGAAATTGCCATCAGCGTATCGCCACTTTTGACTGTGTAAGTTGTTGTTTTATTTTTGCTGGTGCGAGTGGTTTTTTTGTCGGAGGTGTTGCTGTCGCCGCTGGTGTTGGCTGGGTTGTACGATTGTGTGACGCGACCGTGGCTGGTTGAACGATAAGCGGTGCTGCTGCGAGTGTTTTTGTCAGGACTGTTTTTGCCGGAACTGCTGGTGTCAGTGATGCCGCTGCTTGGCAAGGCAATTTTCTGCCCTAGTTTCAGAGCTTGGCTGGCACTGAATTTATTGAGTTTGCGCAGTGCATCCGGCGTGGTGCCGGCTTGGCGAGAAATGGACCAAAAGGTATCGCCTGTTTTGACGGTATAGCTGCGAGCACTGCTGCTGACTTTGCTTTTGTTCTTGCTGGAAACCGTACTGGCAGAGGACTGTGTTTTTGTTGTGCGTGCTGACTTTTCTTCCAAGGCTTGCACATGTGGGTTGAACGTGTCGCTGTAGGCGGAGCCTGCGTTAGGCATGAGATCGCTGCTGCTCATATTGGCAATGCGTTCTTGCAGGTCATTGGCTTGATCAATCGGAACCAGCAGGCGGTAAGGGCCGCCCGGCGGGGTCGCCCAGCGGCTGATGCCTGGGTTCAACATGTGCAGCTCATCACTGTCGACATTGGCCAAATCGGCAGCAAACCCCACGTCGATCTGCCCGCTGAAATGCACTTCAGCAAAGTAGGGCAAATCGGGAATATATGCCCAATTTACACCGTAGTTGCTAGGGTTGAGGCTGATTTGCGCCAGTGCCAAAAGTTTGGGGACATAGGCGGCGGTCTCGGCTGGCACGTCGAGACTCCAGTAATCCGTTGGCAATCCACGTGCGCGATTTTTGGCAACGGCCTTGTCAATCGTGCCCCAGCCAGCGTTGTAGGCGGCGAGGGCTTTCAGCCAGTCACCGTCGTAGTGATCGCGCAGGAAGACGAGATAGTCGAGTGCTTTGTTGGTGGCGGCGGGGATGTCGCGTCTAGCGTCGTACCACCAGTTCATGTCCATGCCCAAATGCTTGGCGGTGCTGGGAATGAACTGCCACAAGCCTGAAGCGTTGCTTGTTGAGATGGCAAAAGGGTTATAGGCGCTTTCAACAATGGGCAGCAAGGCCAGTTCGCCAGGGAGGTCGCGTGCTTCCAGTTGGCCCGCAACGTAGTGCAAATAGCGCGCTGAACGCGCCGACATGCGGTTCAAATAGGCTTGGTGGCTGGTGTACCACGTGCGCTCGGTGACAATGCGCGGGTTGGTATTGCTGTTGGGGAGCTGATAGCGGTTTTCGATACGGCGCCACAAGCTGGGTGCCAGCGGCGGTGCTTTGCGCCACTCTGCTAAGCATTGCTTGCCGTCGCTGCGCACATTGTAGGAAAACAGAGAAAACCGAAAGTGGCGATGATGTGATGCGCTGGATTTATCGCGCCCTGACACGGATTCACAGCCTGCCAACACCAAAACGACGACAGCAAATAACAATGTACGAATGAGCCAAGCGGTGCGAAAGTTCATCAGGTAACCACAAGAAAAGGCGGTGGATTGTCGGTTATCCCTGCGGAATTTTCCAGCCTGCTATTTGTAGAACCCTGTGCAAAGCTAGGGCTTTTGGGTAACATGCTCACGGTTATTATTCTGTCATTTTTTGCCTCTGGAGCCTCTGTGTCTGTCGCCGCGCTAGACAAAGTAGAAACTCTTGCTCACAACTGGTCCTTCGGTATTTTTCTGCTCGTCATCCTCGTGATTTGCGTGTTGATGCTGGGTGTGTCGTGGCTGGTCGGTGGACGCTATCGCGGTCGCGCCAAGAATGAGCCGTTTGAATCAGGTGTGGTATCGGTGGGCAATGCGCGCCTGCGTTTTTCCGCCAAGTTTTATCTCACCGCGATGTTCTTTGTTATTTTTGATGTCGAAGCTCTGTTTTTGTACGCGTGGGCGGTGTCGGTGCGTGAATCAGGTTGGATGGGTTTTGTTGAAGCCGCTATTTTTATTGTGGTACTGCTAGCCGGTTTGGTGTATGTCTGGCGAATTGGCGCTCTGGATTGGGCACCGGAATCTCGTCGTGCACGCATGCAGCAAGCATTAGCCACTAAAAACAGCGCGCCGACCAATAAATAATTTGTATTTTTTTGATCTGAGGTAAAGATGGATTACACGCTAACCCGCATTGATCCCGATGAGCCTGGTCGTTACCCGCCTGTCAGTCGTCAGCAAGTGGCGGATCCTCTCGAAGAGCAAGTGCACAAAAATATTTTTCTGGGCAAGCTGGAAAATCTTTTGCACGGTGCTGTGAACTGGGGGCGAAAAAATTCACTCTGGCCGTACAACTTCGGTTTGTCTTGTTGCTACGTTGAAATGGCGACTTCCTTCACCTCGCCGCACGATGTGGCGCGCTTTGGTGCGGAGGTTATTCGCGCGTCGCCGCGTCAAGCGGATTTGATGGTCGTGGCGGGTACTTGCTTCATCAAAATGGCACCGGTTGTGCAGCGGCTTTATGAGCAAATGTTGGAGCCGAAGTGGGTCATTTCTATGGGTTCTTGCGCCAATTCTGGCGGCATGTATGACATCTATTCGGTTGTGCAAGGCGTGGATAAATTTTTGCCGGTGGATGTTTACATTCCGGGGTGTCCGCCGCGTCCAGAGGCTTTTTTGCAAGGGCTGATGCTATTGCAAGATGCCATTGGTAAAGAGCGTAGGCCGTTATCGTGGGTGGTGGGCGAACAGGGCGTTTACAAAGCCAATATGCCTGCGCAGCGCGATTTGAAGCAAGCTGAACGCAACGCGGTGCAAGTGCTGCGTACACCAGATCAAGTTTGATTTTGTTATAGATAAAGTGAGTTGGAAGCCATCGCGTGACGCAAGAAACTGACACACAAGTTCCAGCACCGACAGAGCAACAACCTGCGGGTTTTGAGCACGAGGTGGTGCGTGAATTGCATGCGCAATTTGGTGAAGGTGTGTGTCACTTTCAGCGCACGCGTGATGCAGTGCCTACGGTGTGGGTGCCACGCGAACGCTTAAAAGACATTTTGTTGTTTTTGCGCGCCCTGCCGCGCCCGTATGTGATGCTGTATGACTTGTCTGCGATTGACGAGCAACTGCGCACGCACCGCCGTGGACAGCCGCCGTCTGATTTCACCGTTTTCTATCACTTGCTGTCGATTGAGCGCAACAGCGATGTGCGCGTGAAAGTGGCGCTAGCTGCCAGCGACATCAACCTGCCTTCGATAGTCGGCATTTGGCCAAACGCCAATTGGTATGAGCGCGAAGTGTGGGATATGTTCGGTATCACCTTTGAGGGTCACCCGCATTTGTCGCGCATTTTGATGCCGAATTATTGGCAGGGTCATCCGCTGCGCAAAAGTTATCCTGCGCGTGCCACCGAGTTTGATCCATTTTATTTGGATGCCGCCAAGCAAGATGCCGAGCAAGAATCGCTGCGTTTTAAGCCAGAAGATTGGGGCATGAAACGCAGTACCGAGAACGAAGATTTTATGTTTCTCAATCTCGGCCCCAACCATCCTT
Organism: Pseudomonadales bacterium; assembly: GCA_046347205.1. Classification (GTDB taxonomy): domain Bacteria; phylum Pseudomonadota; class Gammaproteobacteria; order Pseudomonadales; family UBA7239; genus UBA7239. Next base: position 23,141 of record JAXMGN010000003.1, on the reverse strand, counting down.
CCGCGCACGGCGCATTTCGTATTGTGTTGCAGTTGGATGGTGAAGAAATTGTCGATTGTGTGCCGGATATCGGCTATCACCATCGCGGTGCAGAAAAAATGGCCGAGCGTCAAAGTTGGCACTCGTTTATTCCATACACGGATCGCATTGATTATCTCGGCGGTGTGATGAACAACCTGCCGTATGTATTGGCGGTGGAAAAATTGGCGGGCATCAAAGTGCCTGCGCGTGTGGAAGTTATCCGCGTAATGATGGCGGAATTTTTTCGTATCACTTCGCATTTATTGTTTCTCGGCACTTATGTGCAAGACGTCGGCGGCATGACGCCGATTTTCTTCATGTTTACCGACAGACAAAAAGCGTATGACGTGATCGAAGCTATCACCGGTTTTCGTATGCATCCTGCGTGGTATCGCATCGGTGGTTTGGCGCACGATTTGCCGCGCGGTTGGGATGGCAAAGTGCGCGAGTTTCTCGACTGGATGCCCAAGCGCTTAGACGAATACGAAAAAGCCGCGTTCAAAAACGGCATTTTGCGCGCGCGCACTATCGGCGTGGCGCAGTACAACAGCAAACAGGCTTTGGAGTGGGGTGTAACAGGCTCCGGTTTGCGTTCTACGGGTGTTGATTACGATTTGCGCAAAAAACGTCCGTACTCCGGTTATGAGCAATTTGATTTTGAGGTGCCGCTGGCGGCGAATGGTGATGCTTACGATCGCGCGATGGTGCGTTTGGAAGAAATTCGTCAGAGTTTGCGCATCATTCGTCAGTGTTTGGAAAATATGCCGGAAGGCACGTACAAAGCCGATCACCCATTGACGTGTCCGCCACCGAAAGAGCGCACCTTGAAAGATATTGAAACGCTGATCACGCATTTCCTCGGTGTTTCGTGGGGGCCGGTGATGCCGTCGGGCGAGAGCAGTCAGATGATAGAGGCGACGAAAGGCATCAACAGTTATTACTTGGTTTCTGATGCTAGCACCATGAGTTATCGCACGCGCATACGCACGCCTAGCTTCCCCCACTTGCAACAAATTCCTTCGGTGATTCGCGGTTCGATGATCGCGGATTTAATCGCTTATTTGGCTTCTATTGATTTTGTGATGGCAGATGTCGACCGCTAAACCCACTCAAAGCAAGGCTGTGTTGGCGACAGATCGTCAGCCGCGCTACGCCTTTCATCCAGCAGATCGTGAAGAAATACTGCACGCCATTCATCACTATGATGATGCGCGCGCCGCTTCCATTGATGCACTGAAAATTGTGCAAAAACGTCATGGTTGGGTGCCCGATGAAGCCATTGACGCTATCGCCGGTATTTTGGGTATTCCGGGTTCCGATGTTGAAGGCGTGGCCACGTTTTACAATTTAATTTTTCGTCGTCCTGTCGGGCGACACGTTATTAAAGTGTGTGACAGTATCGGTTGCTTTCTCACGGGCTATGAAGAATTAACCGCCGCGATTAAAAAACATCTTGCTATTGAGTACGGCCAAACCACAGCGGACGGCCGTTTCACGCTGTTGCCGATTTGTTGCTTAGGTAATTGCGATAAAGGTCCCACGTTAATGATCGACAACGACACGCACGGCCCCGTGCGTGTTGCGGATGTGCCGGCACTGTTGGAGCGTTATGTATGAATGCGAATAAATCCGCAGATACACATCCGCTGACCTGGCGTTTGGATCATCTCAAAGATCGCGCTTTGGATTTGCCGCTGTATGAAAGTTTGGAAGGTTTTGCTGCGCTGCGTAAAGTGGTGAAAGAAATGTCGCCGCAAGATCTGCAGCAATTGGTGAAAGACGCTAATTTGCGCGGTCGTGGCGGTGCGGGCTTTCCTGCGGGCATTAAATGGTCGTTAGTGCCGATGGGCGATAACGCACCCAAACAAAAATATTTGGTGTGCAATGCGGATGAAATGGAGCCTGGCACCTTCAAAGATCGCTTATTGATGGAGCAATTGCCGCATCAATTGGTGGAAGCCATGATTGTTGTCGGCTACGCGCTGCAAGTGTCTAAAGCGTATATTTTCTTGCGCGGTGAATATGTGGTGGCAGCGCATCATCTCAATCGTGCAATCGCAGAAGCGAAAGCAGCGGGCTACCTCGGCGATAACATTCTCGGCAGTGGCTGGGGCATGGAATTGTTCGTGCACACCGGCGCGGGTCGTTACATCTGCGGTGAAGAAACCGCGCTGATTAATTCGCTGGAAGGTCGCCGCGCCAACCCGCGCGCCAAACCGCCGTTTCCGCAAGTGTCCGGTTTGTGGGGCAAGCCCACCGTGGTCAATAACGTGGAAACATTAAACAACGTGCCAGCGATTGTGTTGCGCGGTGCGGAGTGGTTTAAAAGCTTGTCGCAGGGTAAAAGCTCCGATGCGGGCACAAAGTTGTACGGCATGTCCGGCCGCACCAAACACACTGGTGTGTGGGAGCTGCCGATAGGTACTACAGCGCGCGAAATTTTTGAAGATTATGCCGGCGGCATGCAGGACGGTTTGGATTTGATGTGTTGGCTGCCGGGCGGCGCATCAACGGATTTTTTATTGCCAGAACATCTCGATTTGGCCATGGATTTTGACACCATTGGAAAAGCCGGTAGCCGTATGGGTACGGGTTTAATCATGGCAGTAGATAACAAACAAAATATTGTTTCTGTAGTGCGTAATTTAGAACAATTTTTTGCGCGCGAATCTTGCGGCTGGTGTACACCGTGTCGCGACGGTTTGCCGTGGACGGTAAAAGTTTTGCAAGCCATTGAAAGTGGAAAAGGTTTGGTGGGTGATATTGAAATGTTGGAACAGACCACGCGCTTTTTGGGACCGGGAAAAACCTTTTGTGCGCATGCGCCGGGTGCGATGGAGCCGCTGCAAAGTGCGTTGAAATTCTTTCGTGGTGCGTTTGAGCAGGGCATCAGCAACGCCACACAAGAACAGCAGGTAGGGTGACAGACAATGGCCACTATTTACGTTGATGGCAAACCGCAAGAAGTCGATGGCGCAGATAATTTGCTGCGCGCCTGTTTGTCGCTCGGTTTGGATGTGCCGTATTTTTGCTGGCATCCAGCGTTAGGCTCTGTTGGCGCTTGCCGTGCTTGTGCGGTGAAGCAATATGCAAACGCGGATGACAAACGCGGTCGCATTGTGATGTCGTGCATGACGCCATCCACTGACAACACTTATATTTCGATAGACGACGAAGAAGCGAAAGCCTTTCGCAAATCGGTAGTGGAGTGGTTGATGACCAATCACCCGCACGATTGCCCTGTGTGCGAAGAGGGTGGTCATTGTCATTTGCAAGATATGACAGTGATGACAGGTCACAATCAGCGCCGTTATCGTTTTACTAAACGCACACACCAAAATCAGGATCTTGGTCCTTTCATCAACCATGAAATGAATCGCTGTATCGCCTGCTATCGCTGTGTGCGCTACTACAAAGATTACGCGGGCGGTGAAGATCTCGGCGTGTACGGTGCGCACGATAACGTGTATTTCGGTCGTGAAACCGACGGCGTTTTTGAAAATGAATTTTCTGGCAATTTGGTGGAAGTGTGTCCAACCGGTGTGTTTACCGATCGTACCCACTCTGAACGCTACAACCGCAAATGGGACATGCAATTTGCGCCGAGTATCTGCCAGCAGTGCAGCGTCGGTTGCAATACAAGCCCTGGCGAGCGCTACGGTGAATTGCGTCGAATTGAAAACCGTTATCACGGCGACATCAACCATTATTTTTTGTGTGATCGCGGGCGTTTTGGTCACGGTTATGTCAATCGTAAAGATAGACCACGCCAGCCTTGGCAGCGCGTGGGTGATGCTATTAACACGATGGATGTGGATGCGGCATTAGATGCAACGGCTGATGCACTGCGCGGTTGCAAACGCGTCATCGGTATTGGTTCGCCGCGCGCCAGTGTAGAAGCGAATTTTGCGCTGCGGCAGTGGTTGGGTGAGCAGAACTTTTTTAGTGGCACCAGTGCCGCCAAGCAAACTCTGGTAGAGCAAGCGCTGGCCATTTTGCAAAACAGCCCCGTGCGCACACCGTCACTGCGCGATATGGAACGTGCGGATGCCGTGTTGGTCTTGGGTGAAGACGTGACACAAACCGCGCCGCGTATTGCACTGGCGCTGCGTCAAGCGGTAAAAAATAAAGGCCTGCAAATGGCGGCCGATAGCAAGATTGCCGATTGGCAAGCCATTGGTGTAAAAGATATTGCACAAAATGAAAAAAGCCCGCTATTCATTGCTGCATTTTCTGAAACGCGTTTGGATGATGTGGCGGAAGCCAGTGTGCAATTGGCTGGTGAAGAAATTGCGCGCTTGGGTTTTGCTGTGGCGCATTGCATTGATGCCAGCGCGCCAGCAGTTAATGATTTATCAGCAGAGCAGCAAGCGCTATCTGAAAAAATTGCCGCCGCGTTGCTTGCGGCAGAAAAGCCGCTCGTGGTTTCAGGCACTGGCTGTGCGTCCGTGGCTATCATGCAAGCCGCCGCTAATATTGCTACAGCGTTGCACAATAAAGGTCGCCGCGCAGAATTGGCGCTGTGTCAGCCAGAAGTAAATAGCATTGGTGTGGCTATGTTAGGTGGTGACTCGGTAGAAAAAGCGCTCGCCTTATTGGAAAGCGGTGAAGCGGATGGCGTGGTCGTGATTGAAAATGACATTTGTCGTCGTGCGGGTGCCGAGCGAGTTGAAGCCGCATTGGCCAAAGCCAAAGTATTGGTGGTAATTGATCATCAACAAACGCCGACCGTAGCGAAAGCCGATTTTGTGTTGCCAGCAAGCAGTTTTGCAGAAGGCGATGGCACGATGATTAACATGGAAGGTCGCGCGCAGTGTTTCTTCCAGTTATATGATCCCGCGTATTACGATCCTGATTGTAAAATTCACGAAAGCTGGCGTTGGGTTTATGCGCTGCAAACTTCGGTAGAGAGCCGAGAAGTTTCATGGACGCACTTTGATGACATCACGCGCATGTGTGCTGCCACCGTTCCGGCTTTGTCGCGCATTATGGAAGCTGCGCCCGATGCAGCGTATCGCATCAAAGGTTTGAAAATCGCGCGTTCGCCACGCCGTTACTCGGGGCGCACCGCGATGCGCGCCAATATTTCTGTGCATGAGCCGCGTGCATCACAAGATGCTGATACCGCGCTGTCTTTTTCGATGGAAGGCTATGTAGGACCAAACGAGCCTGCGCCTTTTATTCCGTTTGCGTGGGCGCCCGGTTGGAACTCACCGCAAGCGTGGACTAAGTTTCAAGATGAAGTGGGCGGGCATTTGCGCACCGGTGATTCGGGTGTGCGTTTGATTGAACCTAAAGCAGGCGCAACGGCAACGTATTTCACAGAGATTCCTGCGGCGTTTTCTGTGCGCGATGACGCACTGCGCGTAGCGCCGCTGTATCACTTGTTTGGTAGTGATGAACTTTCTGCCATGGCACCGGCAACGCAATCCATGGTGGTACAGGCGTATGTGGCGTTATCGGTGGTAGACGCTGCGCGTTTGAAATTGGCAGAAAACAGTTTGGTGAAAGTTTCACTAGCAAACCGAACTTATTCCTTGCGTTTGCAGATTAGCAAAACATTGGCAGTTGGCTTGGTGGGCTTGCCGGTGGGTATTCCTAGCATGCCGCCGATATTGGGTCATGCCTATGCGCAACTGGCGGCGGGGAGTGGTGCATGAATACCTTGCTTGATGGATTAACACTGGACAATCTTATTTTCATTGCCATCGCGGTATTAAAAGCGCTGGTGATTCTGGTGTGCACATTAGTCGGCGGTGGTTTTTTAAGTTTTGTCGAACGCCGTGTGTTGGCGCTGTGGCAGGATCGTTATGGCCCGAATCGTGTCGGCCCTTTTGGCTTACTGCAACTGCCGGCAGATATTGTAAAACTGTTGTTCAAAGAAGATTGGACGCCACCGTTTGCCGATAAATTAACTTTTTGGCTCGCGCCTGTGATTGCGATGAGCGCGCTGTTGGTGTCATCAGCCGTTGTCCCCGTCACCGAGACTTGGGGTGTCGCTGATCTCAATATTGGTATTTTATTTTTTCTGGCGATGGCAGGTTTGTCTGTGTACGCGGTGTTGTTTGCCGGTTGGTCATCCAATAGCAAATACTCTTTATTGGGAGGCATACGCTCGGCTGCGCAAACCATCAGCTATGAAGTGTTTATGGGCTTGTCTGTGATGGGCGTGGTGATGCTTACCGGTTCTTTCAATATGCGCGACATTGTGGAAGCGCAGCGCGATGGCTGGTTTGTGTTGCCACAGTTTTTGGGTTTCATTACCTTTTTATTGGCAGGTGTTGCAGTAGCGCATAGAACGCCATTTGATTTGCCGGAAGCGGAATCTGAATTGGCAGCGGGTTATCACACCGAATATTCCGGCATGAAGTGGGTGATGTTTTTTGTCAGTGAATATGTGGGTGTTGTTTTAATTTCAGCGCTCTTGGTGACGTTGTTTTTTGGCGGTTGGCATGAACCTGCACTGCTAGGGTTTGATTTGTGGCCGCAGTGGTTGTCATTTATTCCAGGTTTTTTCTGGTTTGCGTTTAAAACGCTGTTTTTTATTATGCTATTTATTCTTGCGCGTGCTGCATTGCCGCGCCCGCGTTACGATCAAATCATGGTCGCTGGTTGGAAGTTTTGCCTACCGTTGACACTACTGAATTTGTTGGCGACCGCTGCGGTGGTGTTGCTGCAAAATTCAGCTGTAGGGGGTGCGTAATGGTGACGGTTACGCAGGTGTTGAGTGGTGTTGGCAGTCAGCTACGCAGCTTGTGGATGATTTTTTCACACGCTTGGCGCAAGCGCGATACGTTGCAATATCCAGAAGAAAAAGTGTATTTGCCGCCACGCTATCGCGGCCGTATTGTGTTGACGCGCGATCCTGACGGTGAAGAGCGCTGTGTGGCGTGTAATTTGTGCGCGGTGGCTTGTCCTGTGGGCTGCATCTCGCTGCAAAAAGCCGAGAGAGAAGACGGCCGTTGGTATGCAGATTTTTTTCGCATCAATTTTTCGCGCTGTATTTTTTGTGGCATGTGTGAAGAGGCTTGTCCAACCACAGCAATCCAGTTGACGCCTGATTTTGAAATGGCGGAATACGACCGCCAGAACTTGGTGTATGAAAAAGAGCATCTGATGATTTCTGGTGTGGGCAAATACCCAGACTATAACTTTTATCGCGTGTCCGGCATGGCGATTGCCGGCAAGCCTAAAGGCGCAGCCAATAATGAGGCAGCACCAGTGGATGTGCGAGGTTTGTTGCCATGAGGTTTTTGTTATGACGATGGCATTTTATTTGTCGGCAGCGGTAGCACTGTTGTCTACCTTGATGGTGATCAGTACGCGCAAGCCGATACACGGTTTGTTGTATTTAGTGGTGTCACTGTTGGCAGTGGCGATGATTTTTTTTGCCGTGGGCGCACCGTTTGCCGGCGCGTTGGAAATTATTGTTTACGCGGGTGCCATCATGGTGCTGTTTGTGTTTGCGGTGATGATGCTTAACCTCGGCGAGAAAGGTTTGAAACAAGAAAGCGCGTGGACCGGCTTTTCGGTTTGGATCGGGCCTTCTGTACTAACGGCTATTTTGTTGTCGCAGTTGTTGTATGTCATGGCTTCAGGCGAATTGCCTGCCGCCGGTTTACACCGTGTCGATGCCAAGCAAGTGGGCATTGCGCTGTACGGCCCGTACTTATTGTGTGTGGAATTGGCGTCCATCTTGTTGCTAGCGGCTTTGGTGGCCGCTTATCACTTGGGGCGCGCGGATGAAAAAGAGTAAGCATTGATGAATGGGATTCCGTTAGAACACGGTTTGATATTGGCAGCCATGCTCTTTGTGTTGGGGCTGACGGGCGTGCTGGTGCGCCGCAATATTTTGTTTGTGTTGATGAGTATAGAAATCATGATGAATGCTGCTGGCTTGGCATTTGTTTTGGCGGCCAGCCGTTGGGGGCAGCCGGATGGTCAAATCATGTTTATTTTAATTCTCACTTTGGCTGCGGCAGAAGCGTCGATAGGTTTGGCGATTGTGTTGCGTTTGCATCGTCGATTTCATTCGCTGGATATTGATGCAGCAAGCGAGATGCGTGGATGAACAATACGTTGCTATCACTGTTGCCACTCACTTTTTTATTTCCGCTGCTCGGGTTTGTGTTGCTGGCGTTTTCGCGTGGCCGTTGGTCAGAAAATCTATCGGCAATAATCGGCGTAGGCAGTATGGCGCTATCTGCTTTAACCACGGCTGTTGTCACGTTTACTTTTCTTGCGCAGTCCTCTGAAGCAGGCAGTTATTCACAAGTGCTGTGGACGTGGATGCAAGTAGGCAATTTTGCACCGCGCATCGCCATCCATTTGGATGGCTTGTCATTGACCATGCTCGGCGTAGTCACCGGCGTGGGCTTTTTCATTCACTTGTTTGCCTCTTGGTATATGCGTGGCGAAGAGGGGTACTCCCGCTTTTTTGCCTATATGAATTTATTTGTGGCGAGCATGCTGTTTTTGGTGCTGGCCGATAATTTGCTGTTTCTGTTTTTTGGTTGGGAAGGCGTTGGTCTTTGCAGCTATTTATTGATCGGCTTTTATTACAAACATTCGCCCAACGGTCATGCCGCCATGAAGGCCTTCATCATCACGCGCGTGGGTGACGTGTTTATGATGATTGGCTTGTTTATTTTGTTTCATACGCTCGGCACCTTGGATATTCAACCCATGCTGCAAGCGATTCCCGCGCAGGAAAATCACGATGCGTTGGCATTAGCGGCGCTGTTGTTGTTGGGTGGTGCTGTCGGTAAATCCGCACAACTGCCTTTGCAGACGTGGTTGGCGGATGCAATGGCGGGTCCTACGCCGGTTTCTGCACTGATTCACGCCGCCACGATGGTGACAGCGGGTGTGTATTTAATTGCGCGTACACACACTTTGTTTGAAGTGTCGCCGGATGTTTTGTTGTTGGTTGGCACAACTGGCGCGGTAACTTTGTTGTTAGCGGGCTTTAGCGCGCTGGTGCAGACAGACATTAAACGCATTCTTGCTTACTCCACCATGAGCCAAATCGGTTATATGTTTTTGGCACTGGGTGTGGGTGCATGGCAAGCGGCGGTTTTTCATTTAATGACGCACGCTTTTTTCAAAGCGCTGTTGTTCTTATCGGCGGGCGCAGTGATTGTGGCGTGTCATCACGAGCAAGATATTTCCCGTATGGGTGGTTTGCGCAAAAAATTGCCGCTGGTGTACGCCTGCTTTTTAGTAGGGGGGGCTGCATTGGCTGCACTGCCCTTGGTGACAGCAGGTTTTTACAGTAAAGATGAAATTTTATGGTTGGCGTTTGCCAATGGACATCAAGCCTTTTTCTATATCGGTTTGTTTGGTGCGTTACTCACCTCTATTTATACATTTCGTCTAATTTTTATTGTTTTTCACGGCGAAGAAAAAACCAAAGCCCACGCGGGTCACGGCTTTGCACATGTCGTGCCGTTGGCGGTGTTGCTGTTGCTATCAACAGCGGTGGGCGCGCTGATTCATCCTCCACTTGCCGGTGTGTTGCCGGAGTCTGTTGTTGCTGATGAGTCAGCGAAACATTGGTTGGAAATTATTTCTGCTGCCGTCGCTATTGCAGGGGTGGGCATTGCCGCATGGCTGTTCTTGCCGGTACAAAAACCTTTGCAGCAAATGTTTGCACAGCGTTGGGCGCACGGTGTGCGCTGCTTGTGGAAATACGCGTGGGGTTTTGATGCGTTGTACGACAGAGTTTTTGTGCGACCGTATTTATGGTTGGTGCGTGTGAACAGTCGCGATGCAATAGATGTCGTGGTAGAAAGCATCCCTGTGTTGATGCGCAAAGGGCACGATGCACTCAGTGCAACAGAAAATGGTTTGGTGCGTTGGTACGCCGCGAGTATTGCAGCAGGGGCGGCGGCTGTGTTGCTGATTGTGTTGTGGCTGTAATGATGAACAGGAATGCATAACAACATGAGTATTATTTGGTTAATTTTTATTCCACTACTCGGCGGCTTGCTGTGCTGGCAGAGCGAGCGCGTGAGTCGCGCCGCACCGCGTTGGATCGCCTTAATCAGCATGTTGTTGATGGGCGCGTTGGGCGTGCATTTATTGGCAAACGGTGATTACAGTTTGGCGCCTACGGCAGACGGTGTGACTGCGTGGCAGGCGGAATATCGTCTGCCGTGGATTCCTTCGCTGGGTATCAGCTTTCATCTCGGCTTGGACGGTTTGTCTCTAACCATGATTTTGCTGACCGCAGGTCTGGGTATTGCTGCGGTTCTGTGTTCGTGGCGTGAAATTCAGCGTAACGTCGGCTTTTTTTATCTCAACTTATTGTGGAATTTATCCGGTGTGGCGGGCGTGTTTTTGGCGCTGGATTTATTTGTGTTTTTCTTTTTCTGGGAAGTGATGTTGGTTCCCATGTATTTCTTGATTGCCTTATGGGGGCATAACACGCCAGGCGGAAAGGGCAGAATTCATGCAGCGAACAAGTTTTTTATTTTCACGCAAGCCAGTGGTTTGTTGTTGCTGATAGCGATTATTGGTCTGGTGATCGTGTCGTACCAGCAAACGGACACGCTGAGTTTTGATTACGATGTGTTGCGCAATACGACTATGTCGCCGCCGGTTGAATTTGGTTTGATGCTTGGATTTTTTATTGCCTTTGCGGTGAAGATGCCTATCGTGCCATTTCATTCTTGGCTACCTGATGCGCACGCGCAAGCACCCACGGCAGGTAGTGTGGACTTGGCGGGCGTGCTGTTAAAAACAGCGGCCTTTGGCTTGTTGCGTTATGTGCTGCCTATTTTCCCAAATGCTTCACAGCAGTTTGCACCCGTGGCAATGGCTTTGGGTGTGTTGGGTATTTTTTACGGTGCAGTTTTGGCGTGCGCGCAGCACGATATTAAGCGCTTAGTGGCTTACACCAGTATTTCGCATATGGGTTTTGTGGTGTTGGGTATTTATTCCGCGCACTTGCTTTCATTGCAGGGCGTGGTGGTGCAGATGTTGGCGCACGGTATTTCTGCGGGTGCACTGTTTATTTTGTGCGGTGAAATCTATGAAAGATTGCACACGCGCGATTTGCGATTGATGGGTGGTTTGTGGTCGCGTATCACTTGGTTGCCTGGTTTGTTTATGTTTTTTGTGGCTGCTTCACTGGGCTTGCCCGGCATGGGCAATTTTGTGGGTGAGTTTTTAATTTTGCTCGGCACGTTCAAAACTTCGCCTGTATTGGCATCACTCGCGGCAGCGGCGTTAATTTTGGCGGCAATCTATAGCTTGTTGATGATGCAGCGCTCGTTTTATGGCGCAGCACAAGCAGAGACAAAATTGGAAGGATTAACAACACGCGAAGTAGTGATGGTGCTGTTGTTGGTAGGTTGCTTATTGTGGTTGGGGATTTATCCGCAGCCGGTGCTTGATTTGACGCAAGCCAGCATGTTGCCGTTGGTGAGGTAAACGCGATGCCAATTGAAACTACGAATGCTTCGCTGTCACTGCAAAGTTTGATGAGTTTGCTGCCTGTTATTTTGTGCAGCTTAACAGCGGTGTGCGTCATGATGGGTATTGCTATCAAACGCAACCATTTTGTGAATGCAACGATTGCTGTTGTTGGTTTGAATGCATCGCTGGTGGCCGTGTGGTGGGTGTCACGCAATCCACAGTCGCAAGCGGTGACAGATTTGTTTGTGGTGGATAGTTTTGCCTGCGTGTACATGGCACTGATCTTGGCGATTACTTTAGCGTGTGTAACCTTAGCGCACGCCTATATGGAAACGCACAGCGGCAATCGCGAAGAGTTTTATTTGCTGTTGGTGTTGTCTGCCGTTGGTGCCATGTTGATGGCATGCAGTCGTCACATGGCGGCATTGTTTATCAGTATGGAAATTTTGACCGTGCCGTTGTTTGGTTTGGCGGCCTACAGTTTTGCGCGCTCGCGTTCATTGGAGGCGGGCATCAAATATTTGATTTTATCGGCCACGTCTACGGCATTTATGTTGTTCGGTATGGCTCTGTTGTATGCACAAACCGGTAATTTGTCCTACACCGGTATTCAAACGGCATTGGAGCAAACAGCGCAAACTGCACCGTTAATGTTGGCAGGGTTTGCGATGATTTTCGTCGCGTTCGCGTTCAAATTGTCTTTTGCACCGTTTCACTTATGGACGCCCGATGTGTATGAAGGTGCGCCTGCACCGATTTCTGCTTTTTTGGCGACAGCGAGCAAAGTGGCTGTGTTTGCTGCGTTTTTGCGTTTGTGGCAGTGGGTGCCGTCTTTGTCATCCGGCGCGATGAACGACGTGTTGGCAGCGATCGCCGGCTTGTCGATTGTGGTGGGTAACTTATTGGCGTTGACGCAAACCAATATCAAACGCATGTTGGGTTATTCGTCGATTGCGCATTTTGGTTATTTGTTGATCGCTGTTGTATCGGGACTAAATATCGAACGCTCGGCGGTGATGATTTATTTAGTGACTTATGTGGTCACGGTGCTGGCCGCGTTTGGTGTGGTGGTGCAGGTGTCTAGCCCGTATCAAGGCGCGGATGCCGATAACTTACACAACTATCGCGGTTTGTTTTGGAAGCGTCCGTACCTCGCTTCGGTGATGACGGTGGCGATGCTATCCATGGCGGGTGTGCCGATGACGGCTGGTTTCATCGGCAAGTTTTATGTGGTGATGACTGGCGTGGGTGCAAAATTGTGGTGGCTGCTCGCGGCGCTGGTATTGGGTAGTGCGCTGGGTTTGTATTACTACCTGCGTTTTATGATCACCATGTATTTGCTGGAGCCCGGCATGCGCCGTTTTGAAGCGCCGCTGAATTGGGGGCGCACGACGGGCGGCTTGGTATTGTTATTAGTTGCCATGTTGGTGATTGCACTGGGTGTGTATCCAGAGCCGCTGACGTTTGCGGTGATGAATTTGCCGGTGGTTTGATAATTTGCCCGTCGCCCTTGCTTTTATTTAAAGAAAAGGGGAGAATTACACGCTTGCCTTGTTTTTTGAGGCGAGGCATAGCTCATATATCTATTCGAGGATTGAATAATGAAAAAACTAACTATTGGTAGTATGGCTCTGTTGGGCATGAGTGTTATGGCTACTTCTGTTCAGGCTAATGACTACTATGTAGATTACTCAGAAGCGCCTCCGGCGAAAGCGAGCTTAAACATTACCCTGAGCGGTGCCTGTTCGGCAAAAATTAATGTGCCAGTTGTGAGAGTGGAGTATGGTAGCTCTTACAGTGACAACGATGCATCGGGCATTTTGGATAAAAATAGCTCGCAAGCGTACCTTAATTTTAAAACCGCTGACAATAGTATGTATGTCGCGGCATTTAATGGTTCGGATAGTCTTGGACAAAAAATCAGTCAGAGTGTAAAAAAAGGAACACGCTCTGTAAGTGCTAATTTTGTCGGTACGGGTTATTACAATGTTCAGGCTATTTTTGACAGTTTGGCGAGTGGAGGGTATGACAGTCAAATCAAGTGTAAAGATGGTTTGACATTGCAGCAACAAATGATGCCTAGCTGGACATCTTATTATGATGCTATGGGTAACAAAACCAGTGGCTCCATTGTGCACACCAATGCCACAAGCAATGCTTCAGTGGGTAGTTACAAGGCGAAATTCACTTCCACAGGAAACATGGAGACACCGAGTCAATGTGTGCTGAAAGGTGTGCTGAATAGCACGGATTATAGTTTTGTTTGTACACAGGCAAAGAGAATTACCATCAAGGTAACAGCAACTGCGCAAGGCGATTCTACACTGGTTCCTTAACGGCATAGTTTTGCCAACAAAGGTTGTAAAAATAGAAAGCACCCACTGGGTGCTTTTTTATTGGCCAGTGCAAATAGAGATAGAAATTATTCCCAACTCAATGCGCCGCCAGTTTGGTATTCAATGACGCGCGTTTCAAAGAAGTTTTTCTCTTTGCGCAAATCCATGATTTCGCTCATCCACGGGAATGGATTTTTTACACCCGGGAAGGCTTCTGGCAAGCCGAGCTGCGCTAAACGGCGGTTGGCGATGAAGTGCAAATACTCTTCCATCATTGCCGCATTCATGCCGAGTACGCCGCGCGGCATGGAGTCGCGTGCGTATTCCACTTCCAACTGTGTGCCTTCCAAAATCATTTGAATCACTTCTTGCTGGAACTCTGCTGTCCACAAGTGTGGGTTTTCCAGTTTGATCTGGTTGATCACATCCACACCAAAGTTCAGGTGCATGGATTCATCGCGCAAAATGTATTGAAATTGCTCGGCCACGCCAGTCATTTTGTTGCGGCGACCCATCGACAAAATTTGTGTGAAGCCGCAGTAGAAGAAAATGCCTTCGGTGACGACATAAAAACCGATCAAATTGCGCAGCAGTTTCTGATCCAATTCTGGTGTGCCGGTGTGGAAATCGCGATCCGCCAAACCTTGTGTATAGCGCAAGCTCCAAGTGGCTTTTTTGGCAATAGACGGCAGTTCGCGGTACATATTGAACACTTCGCCTTCATCCATGCCCAACGATTCAATGCAGTATTGATAGGCGTGCGTGTGAATGGCTTCTTCAAAGGCTTGGCGCAGCAAATACTGGCGGCACTCTGGGTTGGTGATGTGGCGATAAATGCCGAGCACCAAGTTGTTCGCTACCAGCGAATCCGCCGTGGAAAAATAACCGAGGCTGCGCATCACAATGCGACGCTCATCTTCCGAAAGTGCGTCTGATGTTTTCCACGTCTGCACATCTTTCGCCATATTGATTTCTTGCGGCATCCAATGGTTTGCGCAGCCGTCGAGATATTTTTGCCACGCCCAATCGTATTTGAAGGGCACGAGTTGGTTGAGATCGGCGCGGCAGTTGATCATACGCTTCTCATCCACAGAGATACGCGCTGCACCCATTTCCAATTCTTCCAAGCCGGTAGCGGAATCCATGGTGTCTACCGTGTGTTGTGCTTGCACGATGGCGGCGGCGAGACTGGCAGGTGCATTTTCCATGCGCACCGAAGGCTGCTGCTGTGGTGGTAGCGTGGCAGTAGGCTGCTCAATAGCCGCAGCGGCAGCTTGCACAACCGGCATGGGTGTTTTTTCGATAGTAGCTGTTGCTGCTGCGGCGGTTGCTACTGGGCTGTCTTCGCTGTATTCATCCCAACTTAACATCGTCTTGCTCCTAAATTTTTTCTAAACTCAATCAAAGTTTCTATTGCTATATCTGAGTGAAAAAAATATCGCTGGCGGCCGTGCTATTTCCCACCGCACCGCCAACGATTCTCCCCCCAGAGAGAACGGTTACTGACAAGCCTCGCAGTCAGGATTGTCGATAGAGCAGGCCTTGGGGACGGGCGCAGCCTGTGGTGCCATGGTTGCAGAGCCGCCCGCCGATACCGCATTGAGTGCGCCGGTATTGATGGTGGATTTTTCAGTCGTGGTGGCAGCCAAGGCGCGCAAGTAGTACGTGGTTTTCAAACCGCGATACCAAGCCATGCGATAAGTGACATCCAGTTTTTTGCCGGACGCACCAGAGATGTACAAGTTGAGCGATTGCGCTTGATCGATCCATTTTTGCCGACGGCTGGCTGCATCCACCAACCAGCGCGGTTCCACTTCGAATGACGTGGCATACAGTGCTTTCATGTCATCGGGGATGCGATCAATTTTTTGCACGCTGCCTTCGTAATACTTCAGATCGTTCACCATCACGCTGTCCCACAGGTTGCGCGCTTTGAGATCGTGTACCAAGAAAGGATTCACGACGGTGAATTCGCCAGACAAGTTCGATTTCACATACAAGTTTTGGTAAGTCGGCTCAATGGATTGCGACACGCCGCAGATATTGGAAATCGTCGCAGTGGGTGCAATCGCCATCACGTTGGAATTGCGCATGCCTTGCGAGCGCACTTTGTTGCGCAAACTGTTCCAATCCAGAGTTTGACTGCGATCGACTTCAATAAACTCCGCGCCGCGTGCTTGCACCAAGGTTTCAATCGAATCAATCGGCAGGATGCCTTGTGACCACAATGAACCTTCAAACGTGGAGTAGCGTCCACGTTCCAGTGCGAGATTGCTCGATGCTTCAATCGCGTAGTAGCTCACGGCTTCCATCGAGCGATCGGCAAATTCCACGGCGGCTTCGGAGCTGTACGGAATACGCATTTTGTATAGCGCATCTTGGAAGCCCATGATACCCAAGCCTACAGGGCGGTGGCGCAAGTTGGAGGTGCGCGCAGCGGGTACGGAGTAGTAGTTAATGTCGATGACGTTGTCGAGCATGCGCACGGCAGTTTTAATCGTCTTCGATAATTTTTCTGTGTTGAGTTTGCCGTTCTCAATGTGTTGCAACAAATTGATAGAGCCCAAGTTGCATACAGCAATTTCTTCGTTGGCTTTGGTGTTCAGCGTGATTTCAGTGCACAAGTTAGAGCTGTGTACGACGCCGACGTGTTGCTGTGGGCTGCGCAAATTGCACGCATCTTTGAAGGTGATCCAAGGGTGACCGGTCTCAAACAACATGCCCAACATTTTGCGCCAGAGATCTGCAGCGCGCACACGTTTGAACAGGCGAATTTTTCCTTCGCGTGCAAGTTGTTCGTACTGCTCGTAGCGTTGTTCAAACGCCGTGCCGTACAGGTCGTGCAAATCGGGTGTTTCACTCGGTGTGAACAGTGTCCAGTCGCTGTCGGTGAATACGCGTTTCATGAACAAATCTGGCACCCAGTTGGCGGTGTTCATGTCGTGCGTGCGGCGGCGATCATCGCCAGTGTTTTTGCGTAATTCGATAAACTCTTCAACATCAATGTGCCAAGTTTCAAGATACGCACACACCGCGCCTTTGCGCTTGCCGCCTTGGTTCACGGCAACTGCTGTGTCGTTTGCGACTTTCAAGAAAGGCACCACGCCTTGTGATTTACCATTCGTGCCTTTGATGTACGAGCCGAGTGCGCGTACTGGTGTCCAGTCATTGCCAAGACCGCCTGCCCATTTGGATAACATCGCATTGTCTTGAATCGCGCCGTAAATGCCGTGTAAATCATCAGGCACGGTGGTGAGGTAGCAAGAAGAAAGCTGAGGACGCAGCGTGCCGGCGTTGAACAGCGTGGGTGTAGAGGCCATGTAATCAAATGAAGACAGCAATTCATAAAACTCAATTGCACGCTCTTCTTTATTGGTTTCCGCGGCAGCTAAACCCATTGCCACGCGCATGAAAAAGATTTGTGGCAATTCAAAACGAATATCGTCTTCGGTGTGAATAAAGTAGCGGTCGTACAGCGTTTGCAATCCCAAATAATTGAATTGCATATCGCGCTTGGCATCTAAAGCGCGCCCGAGTTTTTCCATGTCGTATTGCGCAAGATGTGGTGCAACCAATTCCAATTCAATCGCTTTGTGGATGTAGACGGGCAGAGCGCGTGGATACAGTGCCGCCATTTCGCTTTGCGTGGCCTGCTGTGCGAGACCGAGAAAAGACAGCGCTTCAGCGCGCAGTTGATCCATCAATAAACGCGCAGTGGCGTAAGAATAATTCGGCTCTTTTTCAACCAAAGCGCGTGCAGTAATCACCAGCGAGGTGTTGACATCATCTTGCGAAACACCGTCGTACAAATTGCGCATCGCTTCTTCAATGATGGTGTTGGCGTCAACGCCTTCTAATTCCACGCAGGCTTCACGCACGATGGTTTCGAGGCGACCGACATCCAGCGCTTGTTTGGAGCCGTCTGCCAGCGTGACGTTGATAGAAGGGTGTGCTTTGCGCTCGGGTTGTTTGGCGGCGCGCAGACGGGCGTGTTCTTCGCGATAGAGAACATAGTCACGCGCAACTTTTTGCTCGCCGTTGCGCATCAGCGCCAGTTCGGCTTGGTCTTGAATATCTTCGATATGCACCGTGCCACCTGAGGGCATACGGCGGCGGAAGGTCTGATCAATCTGCTGCGTCAGATTGGCAACCGTTTCATGGATGCGTGAGGACGCAGCAGCCGTGCCGCCTTCAACGGCGAGAAAGGCTTTGGTGAGTGCCACGGCAATCTTGCTGCTGTCATAGGGGACAACCGTGCCGTTGCGCTTGATAACGCGCAGTTGCCCAGGGGCAGTGGCGGCGATACTGGTGGGTTCATCAGCAAAAGCGGCGGATGAAGCGGTGGTCAGTGCGGGTTCTTGCATGTGTGTGGTTTCGGTCTGCATGGCGGCCTCTTGATCTCTCTTATTATGTAAGGTGCCGTCGTGGCACCTGCTTCCGTTATGAGGGCTAGTTCACATAAAACCCTATATATGGGGTTTTTGAACTGGCGAGCTACAAGATAATGCGCTTTTTGCTCGATAGCAAGGGATATCTGGGCGGGAAATCTGTGGATAAGATGTGCTTGATCAAGTCGTCTGTGTGTTTCTTGTCAGGATTGGGTGTCGATCGTGATTGACATTGTTGTTTCTGCTGGCAAAATCGTCAGCCTCGTACTGGGGAGCGGTCATCACAGGTCAAATCCTGATGGCTGCCCTGTCAGACAATCCTCTGACTCCCGGTCTTTGTGTGCATATCCCGTGCACAGCTTCCCGCGTTCGGCAAGGGCTTTATCCAGCTTGTGCCTCGGGGCTTGGAGACAGAGTGCATCGCGCGCTCTGTTCGCGATTAAGCCTAAAGACACCTTGCAAGCTTTCTGATGCCCAATAGGTGCCACGGCAAGACATTAGTGGAAAAGACATGACTGAACGCAAAGAAATGCTGTCTGGCGGAGAGATGCTGATTCGCGCGCTGCACGATGAAGGTGTGGAGTACGTTTTTGGCTACCCGGGCGGCGCCGCATTGCATATTTACGATGCTATTTTTCAGCAGAAAGATGTCCAGCATATTTTGGTGCGCCACGAACAGGCGGCCACGCACGCCGCCGATGGCTACGCCCGCGCCACCGGCAAAGTGGGCGTGGTGTTGGTGACTTCCGGCCCCGGTGCTACCAATGCCATCACTGGCATCGCTACTGCGTATATGGATTCCATTCCTATGGTGGTGATTTCCGGTCAAGTGCAAAGCCATTTGATCGGCGGTGATGCGTTTCAAGAAACCGACATGATCGGCGTGTCTCGCCCCATCGTAAAACACAGTTTTATGGTGAAAGATCCGGCGGAGATTCCAGAGGTTATTCGCAAGGCGTTTTACATCGCGAGCACGGGCCGTCCTGGTCCTGTGGTGGTTGATATTCCGAAAGATAAAACGCACCCGCATTTGAAATTTGAATACAAATTTCCAGAAAAAGTGAAACTGCGTGCGTATCAACCGCCAGGGCGTGGTCACACCGGTCAAATTAAAAAAGCGGTACAAGTATTGATGGAGGCGCGTCGTCCTGTCATTTATGCCGGCGGTGGCGTCGTGCAGGGTGATAGCGCGCAACTGTTGACGCAATTGGCGCAGCAACTGGGCTATCCCGTCACCAATACCTTGATGGGCTTGGGCGGTTATCCAGGCTCGGATAAGCAGTATCTCGGCATGCTCGGCATGCACGGCAATTACGAAGCCAATATGGCGATGCACCATGCAGACGTAATTTTGGCTGTCGGTGCGCGCTTTGATGATCGTGTAACGAATACGCCATCCAAATTTTGTCCGGATGCAAAAATTATTCACATTGATGTTGATCCCGCAGCCATTTCAAAAACGGTGCATGCAGATATTCCTATCGTCGGCATGGCAGATTCTGTGCTGCGCGATATGCTGGACATCATCAAAGAAAGCAAAGAAAAGCCGGATGCGGTTGCGCTAAAAGATTGGTGGAAACGCATCGAGGTGTGGCGTGAAGAATACGGTTTGTATACACAGCCGCGTTACGCACCTTCGAATGGCACACTGATTAAGCCGCAAGACGTTATCAAAATGTTGCACAAAGTGACGAAAGGTGATGCATACATCACCTCGGATGTTGGTCAGCATCAGATGTTTGCGGCGCAATATTATTTGTTTGATAAACCGCGGCGTTGGATCAATTCTGGTGGTCTCGGCACGATGGGTTTTGGTCTGCCTGCGGCGATGGGTGTGCAGATGGCGTTTCCCGATGCCACTGTGGCCTGCGTGACGGGTGAAGGCAGTATCCAAATGTGTATTCAGGAATTGTCTACCTGCACGCAATACCATTTGCCGGTGAAAATTATCAACCTGAATAACCAAGCTTTGGGCATGGTGAAACAGTGGCAAGACATGCAATACGAAGGTCGTCACTCGCAAAGTTTATATGAAGATTCACTGCCGGATTTCATCAAATTGATGGATGCGTATGGCCACGTCGGTATCAAAGTGACGCGCTATGAAGATTTGGAAGCGGCGATGGAACAGTGCTTTGCTATGAAAGATCGCGTGGTGTTTATGGATATTTATGTGGACAGCACCGAGCATGTATATCCCATGCAAATTGCACCGAACGGTTCGATGCGCGATATGTTGTTGAGCAAGACGGAGCGCACCTGATGAGACGTATTATTTCTGTATTGCTGGAAAATGAGCCGGGTTCGCTGTCGCGTGTGGTGGGACTGTTTTCACAGCGCGGTTACAATATTGAAACGCTGACGGTTGCACCGACAGAAGACCCTACGCTGTCTCGCTTAACACTGACGACCATTGGTGATGAAAACGTGATCGAACAGATCACCAAACATCTCAATAAATTGGTGGATGTGGTGAAGTTGGTGGATCTCACCGAAGGCGCACATATCGAACGTGAAATTATGTTGATTAAAGTGCGTGCCAGCGGTGCGCATCGCGCAGAGATAAAACGCTGCGTGGATATTTTTCGCGGGCAAATTGTTGATGTCACCAGTGCTATTTACACTATTCAATTAGTAGGCTCTAGCTCTAAGCTGGATGCATTTTTAGAAGCCGTTGGTGATGCGGCTATTTTAGAAGTGGTACGCAGCGGTGTCTCCGGCATTGCGCGCGGTGAAAAAGTATTGGGACTCTAATTTTTTATTTAACTGGCACTAGCCAAAACTCACGAGGTAAATCATGCAAATCTATTACGACAAAGACGCTGACCTTTCTATCATTCGCGGTAAAAAAGTGGCGATTATTGGTTTCGGTTCTCAAGGTCATGCTCATGCGGGCAACTTGAAAGATTCTGGCGTGGATGTAGTAGTGGCATTGCGTCCCAATTCACCAACGGCGAAAAAGGCAGAGGCTGCTGGCTTGGCGGTTAAATCCGTGCCAGAAGCCGTGAAATGGGCTGATTTGGTGATGGTGTTAACGCCAGATGAATTTCAATCGCAGTTGTACAAAAATGAAATTGAGCCGAACTTGAAGCAGGGTGCTACGCTGGCCTTTGCACACGGTTTTGCGATTCACTACAACCAAGTGGTGCCACGTGCGGATTTGGATGTCATCATGGTTGCGCCCAAGGCTCCAGGTCACACAGTGCGCAATGAGTTTGTCAAAGGCGGCGGTATTCCTGATTTGGTGGCTATCTATCAAAATGCTTCTGGCAAAGCAAAAGAAGTCGCGCTGTCTTACGCATCTGCCATCGGCGGTGGTCGTACTGGCATTATTGAAACCACTTTCAAAGACGAAACAGAAACCGATTTGTTTGGTGAGCAAGCTGTTCTGTGCGGTGGCGCTGTGGAATTGGTCAAAATGGGTTTTGAAACGCTGACAGAAGCTGGCTATGCGCCTGAAATGGCGTATTTCGAGTGTTTGCACGAATTGAAGCTGATTGTTGATTTGATGTACGAGGGTGGCATTGCCAACATGAACTACTCCATTTCTAACAATGCGGAGTACGGTGAATATGTGACGGGTCCTCGCGTCATTAATGAGGAGTCGCGCAAAGCCATGCGTCAAGCTTTGAAAGATATTCAAAATGGCGAGTATGCCAAGAAGTTTATTCTGGAAGGCGCAACAAACTATCCGTCGATGACTGCATATCGTCGCAACAATGCGGCGCATCCAATTGAAGTAGTAGGTGCAAAACTGCGTTCAATGATGCCTTGGATCAAGAAAATTGTAGACAAGAGCAAAAACTGATCGCAGGTGTGAGATAAAGCGCGGCCCTGGCCGCGTTTTGTTTTTGAAGTGGGTGTTTTTTGAAAAAAAGGTGATCGTTATGTCAAATGACCGGCAGGATTCGGTAGATAGCGTGATAGACGACAGCAGCGTTCTGCCTGTCGGCGAGCATATTGAGGAAGTGGCAGAGGCGGATGGCAAAAAAGTTCGCCATCGCGGCATTTATTTGTTGCCAAATTTGTTTACAACGATGGCGCTTTTCTGTGGTTATTACGCGGTCATCGCAGGTATGCAGCACCGTTTTGATAACGCAGCTATCGCCATTTTTGTGGCAATGATTTTTGATGGTTTGGATGGTCGTGTTGCTAGACTTACTAATACACAGAGTGCGTTTGGTGTTCAGTACGATAGTTTGTCCGACATGGTGTCATTTGGTGTGGCTCCTGGTTTGGTGATGTTCAACTGGGCGTTGGTGAATGTTGGAAAGTTTGGTTGGTCTGCTGCATTTTTGTATTGCGCGTGCGCCGCATTGCGTTTGGCGCGGTTTAACACGCAAGTAGAAACAGCGGACAAGCGTTATTTCACTGGTTTGGCTAGCCCAGCGGCGGCAGCGGTTGTGGCTGGCACGGTATGGCTGGGGAGTGGTACCCATATTGAGCCTGGATTAGCACCTGTGTTGTTAACAGTGTTGACGGCAGTCACGGGTTTACTAATGGTGACCAATCTACGTTACTACAGCTTTAAGGGGATTGATTTCAAAGGGCGTGTCCCTTTGGTGTACTTATTGGCTGTGCCACTAATTATTACGGTATTGGTATGGCATACAGAGTTGATGGTGTTGAGTTTGGCGGTGATTTATGCGCTGTCGGGCCCAGTGTTGCATTGGCGCACACGCAAACAAATGGCGATGCAAGTAAATAGCGCGACCGAAGAAAATCAGTAAATAATGCGCAAAAATAGCAACGAAGTGTTGCATCCAACTTTTAGTTGCCTATAATGCGCGTCCGCACTGAGCAGTGCCTCAGGCGGGTTGGTTAACAAGATATCAGACAATGCGTGTGGGTACTTGTATTGATAGCAGTAGAATCAATACATTACCTGACAATTCATTTTGTGAAAGTTGTGTATTGAGCCGAGTTTTGGGTGTTTGGCGGGTTACTGCTAAAGCATCCGCTCTTGCCCATTGGG
>JAXMGN010000002.1:0-767474 GCA_046347205.1 Pseudomonadales bacterium | reverse complement strand
CCCACGGTTATGCTTCGGTCTGCACCATGCATCTCGCCAAAGGGCTGGAATTCCGCGCTGTAGTGGTTATGGCATGCGATGACGAAGTGATCCCTTCACAAGCTAGGATTGAAACCGTGACGGATGATTCAGATTTAGAAGAAGTGTATGCCACTGAGAGACAACTGCTCTATGTGGCTTGCACACGTGCCAGGGATCATCTGCTGGTCACGAGTGGTGATATGGCCAGTGAGTTTTTAGAAGATTTGTTGCAGTGATGGCGACGGTTGAATCTTTTGGGGTGGATATTTTTGACTTGCCGGATTCAAAGCGATGAGTTATCGACATTTCGCTGTTAAGGCCTGCTTTGTAGACCCAAACGATAAAAACGCTTGTCCATTGGCATCATTGGGCACAGCACACAAAGCACTTGCTCTGGCAAACAGTCGACACAATCCATCTGCGTTATTTTCAATAGTCATCATGCCGTTGGGTGGAAAGCGGATGTATTTGCCTGAACAATTCTGTGGAATCTGCGCCACTTTTGCCCATGCTTGACGCGCACGGTACTGCAAGGTATTGGCCGCATCATAGCCAGGACTTTGCACATGGTAAGCGGCATGATTTAACAGCAGCATGACCCTGTAGTAAGGCTTGCCTGCGGGTGAGCAGGCCATTTGCCAGATGGCATCCACAACAGGTCGATCATTCTGCCTTTGTCCGTTGTGTATCTCTGTGTGCTTCCAACGCGCGTAGTGCTGCATTTTTTTCACAAACTTGATGATCGATGTGTCGGCAATCCTACTGAATGGAAGACCATTGTATTCAGGTACACGAAGCTCCATACAGGCGACAGTGATACAACGATTGTTCTGCATGATGTTTTCAATAGTGGCTAACGCATCTGCCAATCGATTTTCCAAAAAAGGACCGTGCTCTATGGCGAGAGGAAGGCCTTGGTAGTGTTGGTCGTAGATGATGTTGTCAGTCATGGTGCACCTCGTATTATTTTGCTCATACTGTTGTATTTGCTGTAAATAATTACGGATAAACTTAGCTGACAAGCATTGGAAAATTTTTCACGCATATATCACGCCTGTGCATTCACTGTTGCAGGAGTTTTTATGCGAAAGACAAGAAAACAATCAAAACAAGTTTATGTTACCCATGAGCCATTAACCGCTCATCAAGTTTTAGAGAAAGCCGCTGAGATATTGGCTGAATCATTTAAAAGTGGTGAACAGCTCAACAATCCACAATCCGTTAAGCAATATCTGTCTTGCCAATTAGCCAGAAAGAAGCGTGAAGTGTTTGCTGTGTTATTGCTGGATACCAGTCATAGACTCATTGAATACCACGAGTTGTTTTACGGCACGATTGATGGCGCCAGTGTTTATCCAAGAGAAGTGATACAACTGGTATTAGAGAAAAATGCAGCGGCTGTCATTCTTGCGCACAATCATCCCTCGGGTAATGCAGAACCTTCTGTTGCTGATAAGAAAATTACTCAACGGATCAACGAAGCATTGGCTTTGATTGATGTTCGTGTGCTCGATCACATTGTTGTGGGTGAAAAGGTTGTTTCATTTGCTGAGATGGGTTTACTTTGATGTCCCTATCGGGGAGTTCGGTGCCAGAAATGGCACCGTTTATTTTTTTGCCTGTTGCTAGATTTACTGACTACAGGCAAAGGAGCCAGCCGCCTTTTCTCCTATGGAGTTCACGATATAGTCCAGCGTGTTATTGCGCTGGAGCCTAAGGCTGTCCTTGTTGAGTTCCTCTATATGCAAGCGTAGAGGTTATCAACTCCTACCCGTGTCCGGACGGACATATAAGAGTGTGTTTTGGATCTGGATTTAGACACGGAACATCGACGGTCAGTCGTGAATATAAGCACCCCGAAAAGTTTTGATCAGGATCGAGTCTGCTGATCCTGTGCGCATAACTACCTGATTTATTTGGCTTTGCCGATTTTGGAGTGTGGGGGAATCAGTTGTGACGTGTCACTTTTGCAAAATCGTTGAAATTTTATCCATATCGCATGGGAATCCTCTTAATTAAATTCGCAATCCGTCGAACGATGTTCGACTAAGAATTCTGGCCAGATTCTTTTGATTTACGACACATAACTAAGAGGTACTACTACATGATAAGCAATAGCTTAATCCCAATTCCGCTCCAGGAACTTGTGCAGTCCCAAACCATGACAGGACAGGCTCTGCAATCGGCTCTTGATCACTACGGCCCCACCGTACGAATCGACGGCTTATTGGAGATCACCTGTGTCAGTCGCAGTGCGGCCTATGTACTGATGAAAACAGATTCGAGCTTCCCAAAGGGAGTTCCACTGTACGACGGCGAGCATTCGCCCAAGTTCTACTGGACTCACGAGGCTTTGGCTTGGATCGAAGCACGCAGCAATAAATTCCGCAACCAACAGATGAGTGACTAATTATGAGTAACCTTCAAGATAGCCCTAATGACTTAAATAGCCCACTCAAAGCAATGAATCTGGCCCTGCAAAAAGCAGAGGCCAGTGGCAAGAACAAGAAGGAGGCAGACTTTAAAGAGGCATATCCGCTGATTGAACAAAATCTTGCCAAGAAAATTCCGTTCAAGATTGTTCTGGAAACTTTCAATACTGCCTATGGATACACGCTGCATCCTCCGCGTTTCAGAAAGTTATTGCTCGATGAGCGTAAAAGGCGCGAAGAAGATGGCAATGTATTGCATTGTATTACCTGTGGCCAGGCTCTTAAACAAAACGCAACTATTACACAATGGTCAGAAGAAAAGGAGAACGCGTCATGAACGGACTAACATTGTTACAGCCTATAAAACCTGCGTACCCGATTAATGCATTTCACTTGGTAGTTTGTGAGTCGGCCTGCGAAGTGCTTGAACATACTAAAGCACCAGATGTGCTGGTAGGAATGGCATTCATTCATGGCCTTACTCTGTCATGCCAAGGGCTAATTGATGTCAAGTTGCCGACAGGACAAGTGAAGTCAGTTTCACAAAACATGCTGATAATCGCAGAGTCAGGCGAAAGAAAGACAACTGTTTATGATTTGGTGCTTAAATCAGTTATAGACGCGGACAATGAAGCGATTCTCATGTACCGCTCAAGGTTGGAGCAATTCAAAATAGAAGATGAGCTATGGAATGCCGCGTTTAAGGGTATTACTCGAGCAATCAGTAAAGCAATAAGTAGAGGCGAATCGACGACTGAATTAGAACAACAGTTGTCTGAACATGGCAAGTTGAAACCGAAGAAACCACGCCTTCTATGTTATTTGCGTCAAGACATGACATCAAAAGCCATAATGGAAGCGCTGCATGGAGATGGTGAGTCAATTGCCATCTCAATCGATGAAGGCCATGTTTATTTTAAGAGTGCTGCAAGTTCTAGCTTTGGATTGCTTAATCGGCTTTGGGATTCGTCGGAAAGTTTGTCCTTGAATCGAGCTGACCTTGAGTTTCTGTTCGCTAAGCATCCTCGCGGATCAGTTTGCATCATGACACAATCAGCACCGTTTAAGAAATATCTGGAAAGGCACGGTACAGTTGCAAGAGGTAGCGGTCATTGGGCGCGCTATTTGGTGGCCTGGCCGCAATCAACTCAGGGCTATCGCAGTGTGAAGCCAAGCGAACAGGTCTGGAGATACTTACCTAAATTCCATGCTCGCGTGAGTGAACTACTGGAAAAGTATCGAATCATGAATGAATCTGGCAATGTTGAGCGTGAAATTATTGAGTTCTCGGAGGAAGCCAAGGCGCGCTGGTATGAACTTGCTGCACAAGCTGAGAGCATGTTGAGACCGGGTGAGTACCTTAGCGACATCAATGATTTTGCGTCGAAGATTATGGAGATCATTGCGAGACTTGCTGCGGCAATGCATTACTTCAATGGAGAAGCAGGCAAGATAACGTACGATACTCTGGAGAGAGCATTTACTTTGGTTCGTTGGCATATTGATGAATTCAAGTACTTGTTTTCATCACAGTCAGTGATGTCGCAGGATCTGGTTGACACTCGTGAGGTACTGAAGTGTCTGCGCAATCGTATTTGGAAGGGTTACGGATCAAACTCGTTTGTTCCAAAAAATCTTTTGCTTCGTAACGGACCGGTACGCAATCGAGATCGACTGAATGTTGCGCTAGACAATCTGGTTGCTCAATCAGCTATCTGGATTGGACAAACGCCAAAAAACAAACAGCTGTATGTGAATTTGAATGACGCCTACTTTGGATCTATACCTGTATTGTCATGATGACATAGCCTTGGCGGCGCACCGCCAAGGTTTTTCCGCGTAATGATGTTTGATTCAATGTGATTCTGCGACAAAATCGCAGAATCACATTGTTTTTTAGTTCCAGCCCCTGAAATATTGTCATTCCTCCTCGCTAACGCCAGAAGCCCTCTGCGCAGCAAACGCAGCCTTATCCTCTGCCGACAGTTTGCGGATGCGTGCCGCACCCATGTGCCGTTCAGGTAGGCGTTGTTTGCCTTGTTCTCGCAGACTCCGGTGATCGACTCGGGTTTCGTGCCCATGTTCAGCAAGCGCCTGATTCTGCAAGTCTGCAATAGTCTTTCGCATGTTGATGACATTTTCTCGCAATTCCTGCTTGGTCATCCCGCCACTATCCTTTTTGCACCCACCGTGTTCGGGCTGTTTCGAATTAAACCTAGAAAACATCTTCTCGGGTTCTCGCTCAATTCCATCTGGCAATCTGTCCGAGTACATCAGATGCACATGAGGGTTAGGTATCGAACCCAACGAACCATCTGGCGCATGTATTGCGTATTGATACGGTTTATTACCTATAAGTTCACTCACAATCCTTTTCGTGAGCACAATAAGCTGCTCTTCAGTCAGTTCGTTTGGTAGTGCTATTTCGTGCTCCCTATAAACAGCGCCATTTTTTCGCTCGTATTTGTCTGCGATCTTCCAGAATAAGTTTGGATTGTTCTCTGCCCATTCTGGCAAGTTGCCATGCTCAGCATGAACCAGATCCTCTCCTCGATTTGAAAATTTTCCATGCCTGTCTATGTATGATGCATGTGCGCGTGCTGTACCTTTCTTTCCGCTTTTGATTCGATGATGAAAGCTAGCCATAAACGTATACCCTTTCTCAGTGTCAATAAAAAACCGACGGTTGGTGTGCCGTCGGCTGTCTTTGGAGATGGGATTTATGACTGTTTAAATAATTTTATAGAAACGGTAAGTGCGCGTCCTTCATTCTTCTATGCTCACTATTAATTCCTAAGGTATTTTAGTCAATTAGTTTGTTTTATGAAAATAATAACATCTCCATATATATAGGTGGTGTTATATAAAAATATTTAATTATGATCATGTGAAAACCATTTTGTTAGTAAGTCAACTTGCAAGTCTGTAAGAGATGGTAGTTTGTATTTTGATGTGCATGATGTTCGATATTTATTAAATTGATAGACAGAAGATATTATGGTGTCGATATCGTAAGACTGAAGGCATTGTGTGTATTTATTGAGTGTCGCAATATCGAGATCTACCCATGCATCATGCTTTTTTTCGTCGTTAGTAATGTGGGTGTAGATGTGGTTGAATCTTCGGTACATTACTTGGTTTATACTGTGGGGTATGGTGTCTGTTTCTATAAGGCTTTTTAAATCTTTCCCTTTTGAAAAGTATCTTAAGGTATTGTCTCCAGGTGTTTTTTGCCCAATAACATAAGGTGAGTGAGATATTTTATTTTTCTTTTGTTGATATAGCACTGTGCACATAGCGGAGATAATATCTACCACAGATATTATCTTCTTGTCTTGGTCAACTTCTCCATATTTATGAATGCAGAAAAGGTACAGAATTTTCTTGGAGTGATCAATAATATTGTCCGGTGAGTTTTCTGATGATTTTGTTTCAATTGCGTCTTTTCTTACATAAATCCCCGTTGCTTTTCTAATAATACTCCTTAGTTTTTTTGAGTGAATGTCTGAAAATAACTGTAGATCTTCGATTGATATAATAGCTGTATTTATAGATATCGGATTATCTAGTTCTTCTCCTATTTCGTTGCATAGTTTTGTTAATTCTGTGGTTATGTCATTGGGTTTTTCTGCTGCCTTAATTTTTTCTGTTATTAACGCTATTTCTCCGGTAAAGTGCTGAAATTCTAGTGTTCTTAAGTAAGTGTATAGCAGTTCGTCAAGCGGTATTTGTCTTTTTATCGGTTGTTTTAGCTCAAATTTTTCTATGTCTTCGGCAAGTTTTGTATATGCGAGTGATATCTTGTCTGTGTCGTTGCGGTAGTATGTACGAATGGGGTCTGTAATTTCCATGTTTTCAAGAGCAATACACTCAAGCAGTTTGGATGGTGTTAAGAGTTGTATATGAATGGCCTTCAGTTTTTCTTTTGGTATTTCAATGCTTAGGTAGCTAATAAGGTCGGCGATAACAAGAGTGTCATTTTCATTTAATGGATCTGGTGTCGTATCTCTAAAGTCAAGGGTTGGTCTTTTGCTGGTATGCGGTGGTTCAATAAGGCTGAACAAGTGAGATTTTCTTAACTTCATCATCTTGTGCAGTAGGCTGACGACTTTGAGAGAGGTCATTGGATAATAGATACTTCTGTCGGAAAAGTCGTATCCAGTGGTATTTGTTATTCCAGTTAGCACAGTCTGAAGATCTTTAGGATACTTTCTAAAAAAGTATCCTCCAATGTCAAATCCCATTTCACCGGTCAAATCTGCCAGTCTTGCTTCGTGGGGGACGCCTGTGCTGGAGTTTCCTAGATCAAATAGGCTTGGAAACAGAGTTAATCTTAGTTCATCAGTCATGCCTTCGTGCAGAATTACATTAATCCATGTGCGTATCATGTATTGAGATTTCCAAGTATCTTTCTCTGCGTCTGGATACGGACGGTGTCTATATTTTGCAAATTTGCGGTGAAAAACCGCGTTGACATAACTTATTTCTTTTTCCCCGGTCTCCTTTTTTAGGAAGATCAGGAAGCTATCGATGAGAGATGGAGTATTAATTTGCTGCTCATTGTTCATGGTTGTGCTCTCTTGCGGTGTTGCCCACACCTTCAGGAAGTAGTGTATTCACTTAATCCACCGTGCAGGTTCTTGAGGCCATTTCTTCATGCTCTGCTGGTGTGCTGGGAATCTCACTTCAGTGCAAATTCAAGGTTTGAAGTCAGCGGGTTGCATGGCTGGTTGGGTAGTAATTGCATCCAGATAGTCCGCCCACCATTGCAACATGGCTCTGCGCTCACTCAGATATTCTGCTTTGTGGATGTAGGCGCTTCTTACCTTATTTCTTTCCTGATGCCCCATGTGTCGCTCTATGGCATCTCGTTGCCATAAGCCTGATTCGTTTAATGCACTACAGGCCATGGTTCTGAATCCGTGAAGGCAAATATCTTTTTGGGTGTCATAGCCCAGCTTGCGCAAGGCGGTATTGGGGGTGTTTTCACTGATGGGTGTCAGATTTTTGGATGTGCTTGCAAACACTAACGGATTTTTGTCGTTAATGGTTTTTAGTTCCTGAATGATGCGTATGGTTTGACTGGCAAGGGGAATGACTCGTGCAGTTTTCATTTTCTCGCCACGGTTTGAATGTTTGGCTCCAGCTAGCTCTTCTCTCTGTGGTGGGATCACCCATTCGCCACGCGCAAGGTCGAATTCGCTCCACCTGGCAAATCTGAATTCTGATGATCGTGCACCGGTTAATAAGGCGAACTGCATGGCTAGTTTGACCACTGGATTGTAAGGGTAAGTGTCGATTCTGAATTTGAGTTCCTGTAAACGATCTAGCGGAAGTGCTGGGTGGTGTCTTAGTTTGGGGGCGGCTATGGCATCTTTCAGGTCAAGCGCCGGATTGCTATCAATGCGGCCTGTCTGAACGGCATAGCGCATTATCCCGCTCATGTACTGTCTGATCTGTCCCGCCAAAGTCAATTTGCTATTTTTCTCAAGCTGAAGCAGTGGGTAGAGCAAGTCCAATGCCTTGAGTGTATTGATTGGGCGTTTGCCAATATGGGGGAACACATGCATTTCTAGCCTGCGCCAGATTACCTCCGCGTGGTGTGGATCCCAGTTGGTAAGCTTCTTTTTGTGCCACTCTTTGGCGATAGTTTCGAATTCATTGGTTGCAGCCAACTGACCAGCCATCCGTAGATGCTTTTTATGCTGATTGGGCGATACGCCCTTGGCGAGCGACATTTTAGCTTCGAGCCTGGCTTTTCTTGCTTGTTTCAGCGATGTGGTTGGGTAGGGGCCAAATGAGGCGGTGTTCCGTTTGCCGTGATGGTGGTAGTCCATCATCCACAGCTTGGAGCCGTCCGGTTTAACCAGTAGGTACATCTGGCCACCATCATGCAGTTTGTACTGCTTGTCGCGGGGTTTGGCCTGTCTGAGTGCGGTGTCAGATAGCTTGTCGGTAGACCTAGCCATGGCAAGTTTTTCCGGCTTTTGAATACCGTAAAAAATACCGTAAAGCCTGCTGGTTGTCTATGGATTCGACTGGATGGGGGTGGATAGGTAGAAACAAAAAAGCCCCTGAAATCAGGGGCTTAGTTGGTTGTCCGTACGGTATAGGACAGTTACATGGTGCCGGAAGAGAGACTCGAACTCTCACTCCTTTCGGAACACGAGTTTGAGTCGTGCGCGTCTACCGATTCCGCCATTCCGGCTGGGGAGGCGCGCATTCTAGCGGCAGCCGTGCGGTAGGGCAATGCACTTTTGCGTGTCGCTGCCGAATGAATGTGGAACAATGCCGCCCCCGTTACAACTTGTGTTGCGTTGGTTACATGTTGCGCCAGCATTTTCACTATCACTTGCCTCCGAGCTTGATCGCCGCCGAGCCCTGTGCTGAGCGCACGGGCAGTCGCCTGCTGTGCTTGGATGGCGAAACCGGCGAGTTGGCGCATCGTCAATTTTCCGCGCTGCTGGATTGGGTACAGCCCGGTGATGTGATGGTGTTCAACAACACGCGCGTCATTCCTGCGCGCCTGCTCGGGCATAAACCCAGCGGTGGCAAAGTGGAAGTGTTGGTGGAGCGCGTGCTGAATGCACAGGAAGTGTTGGCGCATGTGCGCGCCAGCAAGTCGCCCAAAGCGGGCGAAGAATTATTCTTTGATGATGGGAAAAATGTTTTGCGCGTCACGATGCTAGAACGTGACGGCAATTTATTTCGCTTGCAATTTGATGCGGCACGCTCTGTGCACGAGTGGTTGGATTTGCTGGGGCATATGCCGCTGCCGCCGTACATTCAGCGCGCAGATACAGAAGCTGATCGCGAGCGTTACCAAACCGTTTACGCGCAAACGCCAGGAGCTGTCGCCGCGCCGACAGCGGGTTTGCATTTTGATGAAACGATGATGGCGGCGCTGCGTGAAAAAGGTGTGCAGGCGGCTTTTGTGACGCTGCATGTCGGTGCAGGCACCTTTCAGCCCGTGCGCAGTGACGATATTCGCAATCATCACATGCATAGCGAATATATCGAAGTGACGCAGGCGGTTTGCGATGCGGTGCATGCCGCTAAAAAACGCGGTGGGCGCGTGATTGCGGTGGGGACGACCAGTGTGCGCTGCTTAGAAACCGCCGCAAAAAATGGCGAGTTGCAAGCGTTTGCTGGCGACACAGATATTTTTATTTATCCCGGTTATTGTTTTCAGATAGTCGATGTTTTGGTGACCAATTTTCATTTGCCGGAATCCACTTTGTTGATGTTGGTGAGTGCTTTTGCCGGTTATCAACATACGATGCGTGCGTATGAGATGGCAGTTGCCGAACAATACCGTTTTTTTAGTTATGGCGATGCCATGTTGATTAGCAAAAATACAAAGGCCAGTGAGGATATTCCAGTATGACGCGCGAATGCCGTATGCAATTTGAGTTATTGGCGACAGACGGCGCGGCGCGGCGCGGTGTGTTGCGCTTTCCACGCGGCGAAGTGAATACACCGGCGTTTATGCCAGTAGGCACTTACGGCACGGTAAAGGCCATGAAACCGCACGATGTTGAAGCCATCGGCGCAGAAATTTTATTGGGCAATACTTTTCATTTGATGTTGCGCCCTGGCACCGAAGTGATCGAGTGTTTTGGTAGTTTGCATGGCTTTATGCAGTGGCAAAAACCTATCCTCACTGACTCTGGCGGTTTTCAAGTGTGGAGTTTGGGCAAGCTGCGAAAAATTAACGAAGCAGGCGTGTCTTTTCGCTCGCCGGTGGACGGCAGTCCCGTATTTTTGGGGCCGGAAGAAGCGATCGCTGTGCAGCATAAACTCGGCTCCGATATCGCGATGATTTTTGATGAGTGTACGCCGTATCCTGCAACAGAAGAGCAGGCAAAATCCTCCATGGAATTGTCGCTGCGTTGGGCGAAACGCTCGCGCGAAGCACACGGCGATAACAGCGCTGCGCTGTTTGGTATTGTGCAGGGTGGTATGTATGAACATTTGCGGCATAAATCTTTAGATGGGCTGCAAGAAATTGGTTTTGACGGTTATGCGCTGGGCGGTTTGTCGGTAGGTGAACCGAAAGAAGAAATGTTGCATGTGTTGGATGCCGTGGTGTCACACATGCCTCAAGATAAGCCGCGCTATGTAATGGGTGTCGGCACGCCGAATGATTTGGTGGAAGCCGTGCGACGCGGCGTGGATATGTTTGATTGCGTGATGCCGACGCGCAACGCACGCAATGCGTATTTGTTTGTGCCGCAAGGCAAATTAAAGCTGCGCAATGCCCAGTACCGCCACGATGAACGCCCGCTAGATGAAACCTGTGACTGCTACACCTGCCAGCATTTCTCGCGCGCCTATCTTTACCATCTCGATAAATGCGGCGAGATACTTGGCAGCATGCTGAACACCATCCACAACCTGCGTTTTTATCAGCGCCTGATGGCGGGTTTGCGCAATGCGATTGCCGTTGGGCAGTTGGATGCCTATGTGGCGCAGCACTACGCCGCACAGGGTTTGCCGGTGCCGGCGTTATAGCTGCTACAATCGCCAGCTATTTTTGAGCAGTAGTTCTGTCAGTTTGCAGGGGGAAATCGGGCATGCCCAATCGCTATCCACTTTGGAAGAACATTCTTGTTGTGCTGATTTTGGTGATGGGCGTGATTTACGCCGTTCCCAATCTGTACCACCCCGATCCTGCCATTCAGATTACCGGCGAGTCTGGCGGCACAGAAATGACGCCGGCGATGGAAGAGCAAGCCGTCAATGCTCTGAAGCAAGCCAATATCGAAATCAAGGCAACGGAGTTTAGTAAAAGCTCTATCTTGGTTCGTTTGGAATCGCGCGAGCAACAACTGGCGGCCAAAGATGTTGTGCAAAAAATGTTGGGTGACGATTTTATTGTGGCACTCAATTTGGCATCGACTACGCCCGCATGGTTGAACAGCTTGGGCGCAAAGCCCATGAAATTGGGTTTGGATTTGGCGGGCGGCGTGCACTTTTTGTTGGAAGTGGATACCAGCACCCTGTTGGCTAAAAAAGTTGAAGCGGTAGCTGGTGATTTGCGCCGTGAATTGCGTGATGCCAATTTGCCGAGCAGACAGTGGTCGGTAAAACAAGACGGCAAAACAGTAGTGATGCGCTTCCCTGACGAAGCGAATCGCAGCGCAGCCATGGCATCTATTCGCAAAGTGGCGGGCGATATGACGCGCACCACATCAGAAAAAGAGGGTCAATTTTTGGTGTCGCTGTCTCTAAATGAGCAAGCTCTGCACGAATTGGAAAATTACGCGGTATCACAAAACGTGGTGGCTTTGCGCAATCGTGTAAATGCACTGGGCGTGGCCGAACCCTTGGTGCAGAAACAAGGGCGCAATCGCATCGTGGTGGAATTACCGGGTGTGCAAGATGCGGCACAAGCGAAACGCATTATTGGTAAAACAGCCAACTTAGAGTTTCGCTTGGCGGCAAATGCAGATACGCCACCTTCGCAGCGTGAAAAATTTAGTTTTCGCAATGAGCCCAATCGACAAGTGGAATTGGAAGAAAGTGTGATTGTGACTGGCGATCAAGTAACCAGCGCTAATAACCAAGTCGATCCAGAAACGGGCATGCAGCAAGTGAATATCACACTGGATAGCAGTGGCGGACAAAAAATGAATCGCGCCACACGCAACAATGTTGGCAGACCGATGGGCGTGTTGTTTATCGAAACCAAGGCGGAGTCGCGCAAGCAGAAAAATCCAGACGGCACAGAAACCGTTGTGCATATTCCCAAAACAGAAAAAAACTTGATCAACGTGGCTACGATTCAAAGTGCCTTGGGTGTGCAGTTCCGCATCACGGGTTTGAACGGCCAAGCAGAAGCGCATGAGTTAGCGTTGTTGTTGCGCGCCGGTGCACTGGCAGCGCCGGTGTATATCATTGAAGAGCGCACTATCGGGCCTTCTTTGGGTGCGGCGAATATCAGTCGCGGCTTCCATTCCACGCTGTGGGGTTTTGCGGCAATTGCGGCATTTATGATTATTTACTATCAAATGTTTGGTGTGGTGTCGGTGACAGCACTGGCGTCTAACTTGGTGTTGTTGGTGGCTGTTTTAGCGGCTTTGCAAGCCACGTTGTCTTTGCCGGGTATTGCCGCTATTGCCTTGACCTTAGGTATGGCGATTGATGCCAACGTGTTAATTAACGAAAGGATTCGCGAAGAATTGCGCGGCGGTGCTGCGCCGCAAGCGGCAATTATGGCAGGCTACGAACGCGCGTTTAGCACGATTGTGGATTCCAACGTCACCACTTTTATTGCTGGTTTGATGCTGCTGTTGTTTGGTACAGGACCTGTGCGCGGTTTTGCGGTGGTGCACTGCTTGGGTATTTTGACGTCTATTGTGTCGTCGGTATTTATATCGCGCGCTTTAGTGAATTGGATTTACGGCAGCCGCCGACAGTTGACTAGCCTAGCCATTGGGCAGGTGTGGAAAGCTGGTATCACTGTTGCGCATCGCTGAGGAGAATTGCTATGGAATTTTTCCGCATCAAAAAAGATATTCCTTTCATGCGCCATGCGCATGTGTTCAACGCCATCTCGTTGATTGTTTTCGTGTTGTCTGTTTTCTTTTTGGCCACGCGTGGCTTGCATTTGTCGGTAGAGTTTACCGGCGGCACTTTGGTGGAGGTGCGCTACCCCGAAGCGGTCAATCTGGAAAAGATACGCGACGTGTTGAAGGGCAGTGAATTTGGTGAATCACAAGTGCAAAACTTTGGTTCGCCACAAGATGTCATGATTCGCGTACCGCTATTAAAAGATGGCGATTCTCGCAAGCAGGGTGAATCGGTAATGGCGCTGCTGAAAGATGCCGTGCCCAATGGTCAGTTGCAGCGCATCGAGTTTGTCGGTCCACAAGTGGGCGAGGAATTAGTACAAAAAGGCTTGACGGCGCTAACTTTGGTAATCATCGGCATCATTCTGTATTTGTCGATGCGCTTTGAGTGGCGTTTTTCGGTGGCGGCTATTTTGGCGAACTTGCACGACGTGATCATTATTCTTGGTTTTTTTGCGTTTTTTCAGTGGGAATTTTCACTGTCGGTACTGGCGGCGGTGTTGGCAGTGTTAGGGTATTCGGTGAACGAATCCGTGGTGGTGTTTGACCGCGTGCGCGAAACCTTTCGTTTGCGCCGCGACATGAGTACTGAAGAAGTGGTGAACCACGGTATCACCAGTACCATTTCTCGAACCATTATTACGCACGGCGCTACGCAGATGATGGTGCTGTCGATGCTGATTTTCGGCGGCGAAACACTGCATTATTTTGCGATGGCGCTGACCATCGGTATTTGCTTCGGTATTTATTCTTCTGTGTTGGTGGCTTCACCCTTGGCGATTATGTTTGGCATCGAGCGCGAGCATTTTATCAAGCGTCCACCACCGAAAGAATTTACGGATGGCAATGAACATTTTGATGAGCCAGATGCTGCTGACTTTCTTTGAAGAGAAGCGCCATGTTTTACAGTGAAGGAATAAATTTGGGGCCGGTGATTGTCGATGTGGCCGGTCTTACACTCACTGCAGACGATGAAGTATTGCTGCGCGAGCCTTGGGTAGGCGGCATTATTCTTTTTACACGCAATTATCGCGATGTTGCGCAGTTGTGTGGGTTGGTGGCGCAAATTCGCGCCGTGCGCTCTGAATTGTTAATTTGTGTGGATCAAGAAGGCGGGCGCGTGCAGCGTTTCCGCGAAGGTTTTACTGCGATTCCTCCCATGGCTGCTATTGGTGCCGTGTATCAACATAACGCAGAAAATGGCGTGGCATTGGCGCGCACTTGCGGTTGGTTGATGGCGGCAGAACTGCGCGCCTGCGGTGTGGATTTAAGTTTTGCACCGGTGCTGGATTTGGATGACGAGCGTTGCGCGGTGATTGCCAACCGTTCGTTTTCGATTGATCCACACATCATGAGCGTATTGAGTGAGGCGTTTATTGATGGCATGCACGAAGCCAATATGTGCGCCACTGGCAAACACTTTCCTGGTCACGGTGCGGTAGTCGGTGACAGTCACCATGAAACGCCGATAGACGAACGCACTTTGGATGTGATTCTCGCGGAAGACGTGCAGCCGTATCGCTATTTGTGCAGCAAAGGTAAGTTGGATGCCGTCATGCCAGCGCATGTGGTGTACAGCCAAGTGGATAAAAACCCCGCTGGTTTTTCTGCTCGCTGGCTGCAAGAAGTGTTGAAACAGCAGTTGCGTTTTGATGGTGTGATTTTTAGCGATGACTTAACGATGGAAGGTGCCGGCGTGATTGCCGATATGGGCGAACGCGCGCATGTGGCATTGGCGGCTGGTTGCACGGCGTTGTTGGTATGCAATCAACGCCCCGCGCAGTTAGCGGTGGTGGACGCACTGAAAAAATCTGCGTTAAAACCGGCAGGAAATTTGCAACGCTTGAAGCGTCCGTTTGCATGGCCAAGCCTTGTGGAATTGCACGCCACACCGCAGTGGCAAACGGCGCAACAATTCTTGCAGCAGCATGTACCGTCATGAGTGAGGTGTCACTGCAAGAAGTGGATCGCGTTTGGCGTGAAGCGGATTGTTTGTTTGCACGCGAACAAGTAATAGCAGCCATTGACGAGATGGCGGGGCAAATTACAGCGCAATTAAAAGACAGCAATCCGTTATTGCTGCCGTTGATGAGTGGTGCGACAGTCATTGCCGGTAAATTATTACCGCGCCTCAATTTTCATTTGCAGTTGGATTACATTCACGCCACACGCTATCGCAATCAAACCAGTGGTGAAGCAGTGGAGTGGATTGTGAGACCGCGCCATGATTTACGCGGCCGCACTGTGTTAGTGATAGACGATATCCTCGATGAAGGCATCACCTTGCATGAAGTATTGCGTTGGTGCGAAGCGCAAGGTGCCAAAAAAGTGTACAGCGCGGTGTTGGTGGAGAAACATCACAATCGTCGCAATCCTCCTGATTTGAAAGCAGATTTTGTCGGCTTGGATGTGCCAGACCGTTATGTGTTTGGTTATGGCATGGATTACAAAGGTTATCTGCGCAATGCGTCAGGTATTTACGCAGTAAAGAACTCATAAAGAGATGCCGTGAAAGGCATGTGAGGAATTGAAATGACCATCGCAATTATTGGCGGCACTGGATTAGATCAACTCGACGGTCTGCACATCGGTGAAAAAACTACAGTAGATACGCCTTATGGTGCGCCTTCTGCGCCGGTGCAAAAAGGGGAGTATCACGGCAAGCCCGTGTATTTTTTTGCGCGTCACGGCGAGCAGCATCAGTGGCCGCCGCATCGCGTGAATTACCGTGCCAATATGTTTGCGTTAAAAAAACTGGGTGTTGAACAAGTGATTGCGGTGAACGCGGTGGGCGGCATTCATCACGACATGGCTCCCGCTGTGATTTCCGTGCCGGATCAAATCATTGATTACACTTGGGGACGCATTCATACCTACAGCGACGACGAGCATTCGCCGCTGGAACATATTGATTTCACTTTTCCCTATGCCGAGCGCACGCGCGAATTGTTGTTGCGCGCTGCGGATGCCGCCGGTGTGATTACACTGGCGCGTGGCGTTTACGGCTGCACGCAAGGGCCGCGTTTAGAAACAGCAGCAGAAATTCGCCGCATGCAGCGCGACGGTTGTGATTTAGTCGGCATGACAGCAATGCCGGAAGCGCCACTGGCGCGTGAAATTGGTTTGGATTACGCGAGTTTGTGCGTAGTAGCCAACTGGGCTGCTGGTTGCACGGATGAATTGATCACGATGGAATCTATCGAGGCCACATTAAAAGTGGGCATGGATAACATCCGCAAAATTTTGCAGCAAGTGTTGGTGTTGTCGTAATTCTTGGACTGATTTTATTTCAGCATTTTTTTCACTTCGTCGCGCACGCGTTTTTTTAGCGCGGCTGGTTTTAACACCTGTACCTCTGCGCCGTGTTTGAGAATATCCATCAGCAATTCTCGGTCATCGCTGTATGGCACTTCTAAAGTAATGCTGCCGTCTGTGTCGGTTTGCACTTGTTGATTAGGATGCCAAACTTCTTGTGCAATCCAGCGCGACCGTTCTGGCGTAAAACGCAGCACTGCCCATTCCACTTTTTTATTATTGGAAAAAATGCCATAGCCTTGTTCGAGTTGTGTTTTGAGTGTGGCGGCAGCAATGTTTTTCGTGGCTTTATCGATAAACTCCACTTCAGTAATGGCATCCACCGCAAACGAGCGCAGGGCGTTACGCTGATGGCACCACGCATCCAGATACCAATTATTGCGGTAATAAACCAATTGTTGCGGTGAAACTTCGCGCACTGTGGTGGTGTTGCGCTCACGGTGCCAATGTTGAATACGCACGCGTTTGCGGCGCAGGGTGGCTGTGGCGAGTTGCTCAAAAAAACGACTGTGAACAGGTCTGCGTATTGCATGAACCAGTTTGATGCGTTGATTCACTTCCTGTGCGCTGAAATCATCGCGCGCTAATAGGCTTTGCAAACGCGTGCGCAGCGGTGCGATTTGCGGCGTGAGCAAACCGGGTTCGATGTGGTCCAACAGTGCTTGCATGCTGAGCAGGGCATGCACCTCGCTGGCGTTAAACCACAGCCCAGGTAGCTCGTGCAGTGTGGCGGCTTCTTGGCTGTCAAAGCGGTAGCCGCCCAGTGCGCGGTCAAACACAATCGGCGCACAAATACGGTCGCGCAGGTATTCCAAATCACGCTTAAATGTTGCGTGCGAAACCCCCAATTCCTGCAAAAAATCGTCCACCGTCACCACACGACGGCGGTGCAGCAGGCTCTCGATTTTGTAAAAGCGTTCAGTGCGATCCATGGTGCTCTCCTGTGGTGGAGGCATTGTGGTTGTCTGGCAAGGAGATGGCAAGGATCATCTGGTGAGCTTTTGTTGGGATAAGGTGATGCTGTCTATTTGCCATTTTCTTTGCGTAAGCAAGGTTCAAGACGTTTAATGACAGAGAGGTGCTACATGAAATCGACAACGCTGACCAATATTCTGTTAGCCATGATTGTTTTGTTTATGGTGGAGAGTAAACTGCCGTTATCTCGCAATAGCACGGACGCAGAGTATTCGCGCCTGAACCACACAAAGCTTTCAGTAGTTAGAGACTATGCAACAAGTTGTTTGTACCTTGTCCATGAAAATGGCGGCATCACGCCTAGACTTCAAATGGATGGCAAACAAGTGTGTGCAGATGATGAAAATCATGCTGATGTGATAAGAAAATACAACAAAGGCATATCTGTCTTTGAAGAGGTTTTTATGGTTTTGGCAGATAAACGGATAAGTTATAAGCAGTAGGTTGGCTAGCCCTATCTGGCGGGGTAAAAAATGGGAAAAATTCTTTTAGTTGCAATTATCTTGTCCCATCCAATCTTGTCTTTTATTGCCCTAATGTTCGTGTTGGCAGTGATTAGTGTTATCGTTGACTTAATGGGTAATGCGCTAGATGCAGCTAGGGCACGCATTAAAAAGTTGTTTGCAAAGAAATAAAAAACATGTGAAAGGATGTGTAATTGATGAGCGCGTGCTGCTAGGGTAAAAAATTCTGAGGATAGCAGTAGTTATAGGATCATCTGGTGAGCTTGTTATAGTTTAGATTAACCACCATCTATCTGAATGGTTGAGGTTGTATGAAGACTGTTACTTCGGCAGACGCATATCGAAAAGACTGCGAACAGTGCCGGCAGTTGATGGAAGCTGGATGGCCTGAGAAAACAACACGCGCTTGTGCAGCAAGGGCAGTACGGGAGCATTTGCGTAATTTGGGTGAATCGACAAGTGGTATGTGCCTTACCACCCAATTGCGAGATTGTGCGGCTTTTAATGAATTGGAATCTTAACTGGCACCTTTGTCGATAGGGGAAATTGATGAGCGTTTCAATCGATAAGATACCCGTATTTTACACGCCAAAAATGCTGGCGCCGTCGTTGTCTTTTTCACCTAGCTCCATGAAGCCAGAGAAAGTTGTGGCCGCGTGGCAGGCATTGAGTATTCCCATTGAAGTGATTGAGCCAAAGCCCGCGACAGTTGATGAGTTTGCGCTGGCGCATGACAGAACTTTTGTAGAGCGCGTATTGGCAGGTGAGGCTAATAACGGGTTTTCAAACATGGATATGACGATAGCGCGCACGCTGCCGTATACCAGTGGTTCTATGCGCGATGCGGCATTCGCAGCCTTGAAAAATGGTGCGGTTGCAGTTTCGCCAACATCAGGCTTTCATCACGCGCATTGGAAATTCGCTTCTGGATTTTGCACCTTTAATGGCTTGATGATTGCAGCACGCTGTTTGTTGGTGAGTGGAAAAGTAAAGCGCGTAGGGATTGTTGATTGTGATTTCCACTACGGAAATGGTACGGACGATATCATTGCTAAGCTAAAGCTCACTCATGAAATAAAACATTTCACACAAGGCGAATCGTTTAATACAAGAAGTAGAGGAAAAGTAGATGATTTCTTTGAGGCATTGGAAGAGCATTTACATTCAATGGCGGATTGCGATGTGGTTTTGTATCAAGCAGGCGCTGACCCTCATATGGATGACCCGCTTGGCGGTTTCCTTACCACTTCACAACTGCGTGACCGTGATTTGTTGGTTTTTAAAAAATTACGACAATACGGAGTACCAGTGGCGTGGAATCTCGCGGGTGGTTATCAGCAGCTTGCATCGACAGGTGAAACGGATTGGGCTGCATTAACAGAGATACACTCCAATACACTGAAAGCGTGTTGGAAAGTGTTTGGATAGATATAAATATTGGTGGTGCGGCTGCCTATCGAGTCATCCGCCCCAATTCCTGAAAAAATCATCCACCGTTACCACGCGACGGTGGTGTGGCAGGTTTGTATTTTGTAAAAGCATTCAGTGCGATTCATAGCGATCTCTCGCGCAATGTATTGGTAGGAGCGGCATCTTGCCGCGACATTGGCGCATTGTGGTGTACTCGTTCATAATTAAGCAAGGCTCATCTGGTGAGCTTTTTGTGTGATTCAATGGCGCTTATTCCTGATGGTGGGCTACGGTATATTGCCTCAGAAAATATAAGGGTTGATCTAATTGAAACAGCAAACGCGCTCGCACTTACTGTTTTGCAGATAGCGACCAATAAAGGTACTGTTTATATTGATGAGTTATGACAGCATGAGAAAAGTACTATTTCTTGATTTTGATGGTGTCCTTCATCCGGATGGAGTGGGTGTTTTTTCAAATCTCAGTATTGTTGAGGAGTATTTGTTGAAGATGCCAGATGTTGAAATTGTTATCAGTTCAACATGGAGAGAGGATGAAACGCTTGATAGATTGAAAAGATATTTTTCTAAGTTTGTGCAAGAAAGAATTATTGG
The DNA here is from genome assembly GCA_046347205.1 of Pseudomonadales bacterium. Classification (GTDB taxonomy): domain Bacteria; phylum Pseudomonadota; class Gammaproteobacteria; order Pseudomonadales; family UBA7239; genus UBA7239. The sequence continues at coordinate 747,669 of JAXMGN010000002.1, read as the reverse complement.
TGTTACGCCGGTATTGGATGGTGGATGTGATTATGGCGGCAGACAAAAAGAAATTCTGTCGTATTTAAGTTCGGAAGGGTTAAATAGTGAAAATGCCTATTGGGTTGCGGTAGATGATATGAAGATGTTTTTTGATGAAAACTGGCCTCATCTTGTCTTGGTCGATGGTGCAAAGGGGTTTTCTGAGGATGATGGTAATGCAGTGCTGGAGTGGTATAGAAGTGCAAACGGAATTCTAGATAGGGGGTAATTGATGAGCGCGTTCAGTGGGCAACCTGAATTTTTGGTGTTCTTAGATTTTGATGGCGTATTGCATCCTGTAAGAGCTAATGAGCATGAGCGATTTAAGCCGGAGGCAATATATTCTGTAAATCGCATACTAGATGCGCTAAATGCAAAAATTGTGCTGTCTACAACGTGGCGCATGGATTACGATATTGAAAGATTTAATGCGTGGTTTAAGAGTAGGATCATTGGCAGTACCCCCATCCATGAATTAGATCTCACGGCGCAGCATGTTCGCTTTAAAGAGATAATGAATTTTCTAGCCGATAAAAACTGGTTGCATGTGCCGTGGATCGCTATTGACGATAAGCGCATGCATTTTCCAGAAAGTTCGCCTGCATTTATTACGGACGCTAAAGTTGGTATTACGAGCAATGATGCCGATAATATTATCTTGATAGGGCGAAGCATGAGGTTTGCCCAGCAAGCTTTATTGAATAGTGTAATTACAGATAAGCTCTGAACGCGCGCCCCGCTTGGATCAATATTCTGGTGATAGCAGTAGTTATAAGCTCATCTGGTGAGCTTGTTGGTTGTTAGGATGTGGCTGTAGGGCGTTTCACAGTTCTGCATAAACCACACAGAGTTCACAGCAACTACCAAGGAGAACACATATGACGACGCATATTACTTTGCTCTTGGATCGTACCGGCTCTATGGAAGATATTCGCGATGATGTCATTGGCGGATTCAATGCTTTTCTTACGCAGCAAAAAGATGTGCCTGAGCCAACAACTTTTACACTGGTTCAGTTTGACTCACAGAATCCTTATGAACTCATTCATAAAGCGGCGCCTATTCATGAAGTGCCGACATTAACGCGTGATCAGTATGTGCCGCGTGCAAGTACGCCACTTTATGATGCAATGGGTCGCGGCATTTTGTATTTGGAACAGCGGTTAGCTGGTCTGCCTAATGAAGTATTTCCTGATAAAATTATTTTTGTCACAGTGACAGATGGCCACGAAAACGCTAGTTGCGAATTTGATCGACCGCGCGTGAGTCGTTTGATTGAAGAAAAAAAGAAACTGGGTTGGCAGTTTGTATTTCTGAGTGCAGATATGGCCTCGTTTGATGATGCGCGCAATATGGGCGTTGAATATGGCTCCAGCCTGATGTTTAGTCGATCAAAACGCGGTAGTGATGCTGCATGGGATAGCTTGTCAAAAAAAGTACGAGAGCACCGCAGCGGCTTGTCTGAAAAAATTGATTTCAGCGATGAAGAAAGGGAGGAAAGTGATTCTCACTGAGCTTAAAAAACTGGCGGTGTGATGGCCTGTCACCCCGCCAGCTTCTCTAACAACGCCTCCACCGCAGCAAACCGCGCCTCCGTTTCTTCTAAATCGTCTTTAATTACCAAGCGTTTGCCGTCTTCCAGTTTGTAGCGTGTGGGGTATTGTTGAATCAATTTCACTAATGCAAAGGGATCGACACGGGTATCGCTGGCAAATTCCGCACGCAAACCGTTGGCGCTGGCTTCCAGTTTGTCGATGCCCAGTTGCAACACACGCAAACGCAGTGAGGCTTGGCGAAACAGGTTTTTAACTGCATCGGGCAGCAAACCAAAGCGGTCGATCATCTCCACTTGCAGGTCGCGCAGCGCATCGTCTGACGTGGCGCAAGAAATGCGGCGATACAACACCAAACGAGTGGCGGCATCCGGCAAATATTCGTCAGGAATTAACGCGGGGATGCGCAAATTGATTTCATTCTGCTGCACGCCGGTGATATTGCTGCCGGCGGCTTTCCCTTCCTGCAAGTTTTTCACGGCGCGTTCCAGCATTTCCATGTAGAGGCTGAAGCCGATGCTTTCGATTTGCCCGCTCTGTTGTTCGCCGAGCAATTCACCCGCGCCGCGAATTTCTAAATCGTGATTGGCGAGCAAAAAACCGGAGCCGAGTACATCGGCGTGGCAAATGGCTTCCAATCTTTTTTCGGCATCCGGCGTCATATTGCGCACGCCAGGGGTGAGCAAGTAGGCGTAGGCTTGATGGTGTGAACGCCCCACGCGACCGCGCAACTGATGCAACTGTGCCAAACCAAATTTATCCGCACGCTCAATGATGATGGTGTTGGCGTTGGGTACATCAATGCCGGTTTCAATGATGGTGGTACACACCAGCACATTAAAACGCTGGTGATAAAAATCACTCATCACTTGTTCCAGTTCGCGCTCGCGCATTTGTCCGTGGCCGACTACCACGCGCGCTTCCGGCACCAACTCGGCAATGGTTTGCGCGCAGCGCTGAATGCTGGCCACATCGTTGTGCAAGAAATACACCTGACCACCGCGCAACAACTCGCGCAGAATGGCTTCTTTGATGGTGGCATCGTCGTAAGCGCGCGCGAAGGTTTTGATCGCGAGGCGGCGCGCTGGTGGGGTGGCGATAATGGATAAATCACGCATACCGGCCAGCGACATATTTAGCGTGCGCGGAATGGGTGTGGCTGTCATGTTGAGAATATCGACTTGCGCGCGCATGGCTTTCATACGCTCTTTTTGCTTCACGCCGAAGCGGTGTTCTTCATCGATCACCAACAAGCCAAGGTTTTTGAATTTCACATCGTCCTGCAATAAACGGTGTGTGCCGATGATGATGTCGATCTGGCCATCGGCCACTTTTTGCAAAACCGCTTCCTGCTCTTTGGCGGTGCGAAAGCGGGAGATGGTTTCTATGCGCACCGGCCACTGGGCAAAGCGGTCGCGAAAGTTTTCGCCGTGTTGCTGCGCCAGCAGCGTGGTCGGTACCAGCACTGCCACTTGTTTTTCATTGAGCGCGGCGAGAAATGCCGCACGCATTGCTACTTCGGTTTTGCCAAAGCCGACATCGCCGCACACTAATCGGTCCATGGGTTTAGCGGCTTGCATGTCGGCAATCACAGCGGCGATGGCGTTTTGTTGATCCGGTGTTTCTTCAAAAGGAAACTCGGCAGAAAACTGCTGCATTTCAATATCGGGCAGGGCAAAGGCTTCGCGTGTTCGTGCGGCGCGCCTAGCGTGAATCTCTAATAATTTGGCGGCGACATCTTCAATTTGTTGCGCAGCTTTCGTGCGCGCTTTTTGCCACTGTTCCGAGCCGAGCCGGTGCCAAGGCGCTAGCTCGGCATCCGCGCCACCGTAGCGACTGATCAAATGCAAAGAAGTGACCGGCACATACAGGCTGGCATCACCTGCGTAGCGCAAATGCAAAAACTCGCCAGTGGCGCCACCAATATCCAAATTGATTAAACCGTGGTAGCGCCCCACGCCGTGTTCCAAATGCACCACCGGTGCGCCAATGGATAATTCATTTAAGTGTTTGATGGCGTTGTCGGCAGCGTCTACTTGTTGTTTGCGGCGACGCTGCTGCAACACCTGCTGGCCAAACAATTGGCTTTCCGAGAGCAGCAATAATTTTTCAGTGGGCAACCACAGGCTGCGATCCAATGATGCTTGCGTGAGCTGCGCGGGTTCGCTGCCGTTTAGAAAATCTTGCCAATGCTGCGCGTTTTTTAGCGGCAGTTGTTGCTGCGAAAAAAGCGTATGCAAGGCTTCGGCGCGACCGGCAGATTCTGCGCACACCAGCAAACGTGTACCGCTGTGCTGTGCTAAAAACTGTTGCAGCGGTGCAAGCGGCTGCGTTTCGCGTGCATGCAGCGCAATGTCGGGTACAGGCTGGCTGCCGAGGTGGGCGGCGCTGGTATCCTCAGAAAAGCAATCAATACCTGCAAAGTTTTTCAAACGCGCAAACAATTCTTCGGTGGGAACAAAAGCTTCGTGCGGTTTTAGCAGCGGGCGGTATTGTTCGAGATGCAAGCTGTCATAGCGCGCACGAATATCCACCTGATATTTTTCAGCGGCGGTGTGGATGTTGCCAGCCTGTGCAATCAAGCAGTTGCTCGGCAAATAATCCAATAATTGCGCGCACTGCTCAAAAAACAGCGGCAAAAAATATTCCGCACCGGGCGAGGCAATGCCGGAGGCGATGTCTTGGTACAGCGCAGATTTTTTCGGGTCACTGTGGATGAAACGCGCATGCCAGCGATCGAGAAAAGTATTGATCCCCGATTTAGTCAGCAAAAACTCGCGCGCAGGCAGCAGGCGTATCGACGGTACTTTTTCAATCGTGCGCTGGGTTTCTGGATCAAAACTGCGCAGCGATTCAATGCAGTCATCAAACAAATCGATGCGGTAGGGCAGCTCACTACCCGCGGGAAAAATATCCATCACCGCGCCGCGTACAGCAAATTCACCGTGATCGTTTACGGTATCCACGCAGCGGTAGCCGCAGCTTTCCAATTTTTGCCGCGTGCTGTGTACATGAAAGGCATCGCCGGTTTTCACGTCGAACACTTGTCCGGCGATGAAATCGCGCGGCGGCAGGCGGTTCATCAAACTCGCCACCGGCAGCACCAAGGTGCAGGGTTCACCGCTCAACAGTTGTGAGAGTGCGGCCAAACGCTCGGAAATAATGTCTTGATGCGGCGAGAAGCTGTCGTAGGGCAAGGTTTCCCACGCGGGAAAGTTCAGCACGCGCAGGCTGTTATCGCCGAAGAATTGCATCTCGCGCTGTAGCTGTCTGGCACTGGCAGCATCTTCGGTCACCACCAATAGCACGCCTTGATGCTGTTGTTGGGCATTGGCCAAAGCCAGCGCTGTCGCAGTGCCGTGCAGGCCGCTCCAGCGTTGACGGTTGCCCGTAGTGGGGTGTAGCGGTGGGTGGAAAATACTGGGCATGGCTTTGCGGGGCTGATAGCAGGGCGGGTATTATAGCGACCGCTCAATTTTCCATTCATCCAACCAAAAGGTAAGCACCATGGCGCAAGCATTTATCTTTGACGCTATCCGCACTCCGCGCGGCAGAGGCAAGGCCGGTGGCGGGCTTTATGAAGTGAAGCCCGTTGATATGGTCAAAAATCTGCTCGATGCAATGCAGACTCGCAACAAACTCGACCCTTCTGCTGTTGAAGACATGATTCTCGCCACCGGCGAGCCTGTGAACGAGCAAGGCCAAAACATTGCGAAAACCGCGTTGATTTATGCCGGTTGGTCACAAGTGACCACGGGTGCACAACTGCACCGCTACTGCGCAGGTGCGTTGGATGCAGTGAACAATGGCGCGGCGAAAGTGCGCGCAGGTTTTGAAGATTTGGTATTAGCAGGCGGTGTGGAATCCATGTCACGCCTCGGCATCGGCGCTTCTGGCGCAGCTGCGGGTGATCCGTGGGTGGCGATGCACAGCTACGGTGTATCGCAAGGTATCGGTGCAGATTTGATCGCCACGCAAGACGGTTTGAGCCGTGAAGACATCGACCGCTATGCCTTGATGTCGCAACAGCGCGCTGCTAAAGCCTGGGAAAAAGGTTATTTCAAAAAATCCATCGTGCCGGTGAAAGATTTGAACGGTGTAACCGTGTTGGCGCACGACGAATTGGTGCGCAAAGACACGACTTTGGAAGGCTTGGGCAAACTCAAACCTTCATTCCAAATGTTCAATGATTTCGGTCACACCGATTTCTTGAAATTCAAATATCCCGATTTGGAAAACATCACTTGCGTACACACAGCTGGCAACTCGTCTGGTGTTGTAGACGGCGCATCGCTGGTGTTGATCGGCAATGAAAAAGCCGCCAAAGCACACAACTTGAAGCCGCGCGCGCGCATTGTGGCTTGTGCGCTGACTGGCACTGAGCCGTCCATTATGTTGACAGGCCCTGCGCCAGCGACATTAAAAGCGTTGAAACAAGCAAAGTTGAAATTGTCTGACATCGATTTGTTTGAGCTGAACGAAGCGTTTGCTTCTGTGGTGTTGCGCTATCAAAAAGTGCTCGGCATTCCGAATGAAAAAATCAATGTTAACGGCGGCGCGATTGCGATGGGTCACCCTATCGGCGCTACCGGCGCGATGATTCTCGGTACGCTGGTGGATGAATTGGAGCGCCGCAAATTGAAGCGCGGTGTAGCAACCCTGTGTGCAGGTGGCGGTATTGGTATCGCTACTGTGGTCGAGTTGGTGTGAGGTAGAGACGATGAGTTACATCAAACTGAAAAAAGACGCTGACGGTATCGTGGAATTGATCTTCGATCAGCCGGGCGAAAAAGTGAACAAGATGGGCGACGAATACATCACCGCAATGAGCAAAGCGGTGGATGAACTTGCCAAAATGAAAGACAAAATCAAAGGCGTGTATGTGCGCTCTGGCAAAGACACTTTCTTCGGCGGTGGTGATTTGAACGCGCTGTTGGAAATGCCAACGAAAATGGATGAAAAAGAAGCCACGCAAAAATTTGAAGGTATTTTGAATGCCAAAAAACCGCTGCGTATTTTGGAAACGCTGGGCGTGCCTGTTGTGGTGGGCATGAACGGCGCGGCGCTGGGCGGCGGTTATGAAATTGCATTGGCTTGCCATCACCGCATCGCGATTGATCGCGCTGACGTGAAAATGGGCTTGCCGGAAGCGCAACTCGGTTTGATGCCAGGTGCGGGCGGTGTGGTGCGTATGGTGCGCAAGTTTGGCTGCCAAAACGCCATCACTTTTATCAGCCAAGGCATGCAGTACGCTGGCAGCAAAGCATTAGAAAAAGGCTTCTGCGATGAGCTGGCTGCCAACGAAGAAGAGATGCACAAAAAAGCCAAGGCGTGGATTCTGGCCAACCCAGCAGCCAAGCAGCCTTGGGATCAACCCGGCTTTAAAATCCCCGGCGGTTCGCCAGCGGACAAAGATCCGGACCAAGGTTTGGTGGGCTTGTTCTACTTTGGCCCCGTCAATGTGATGAATTCCACCAAGGGCAACTTCCCTGCGCCGAAAGCCATTTTTGCCTGCATACACGATGTGGCGCGCGTGGATTTCGATACAGCAGAAAAAATTGAAGCGCGTTATTTCTTGCACTTGATGACTTCGCAAGTGGCAAAAAACATGATCCGCACTTTCTTCTTTCAGTTGCAGGCCTTGGAAAAAGGCGCGAGCCGTCCGAAAGGCATCAAGCCAACGTCTGTGAAAAAACTTGGCATTTTAGGTGCGGGGCAAATGGGTGCTGGTTTGGCGTATCTTGCTGCGCAAAAAGGCATTGAAGTGGTGCTGAAAGACATCAGCCTCGCCAACGCTGAAAAAGGCAAAGCGTACAGCGAAAAAGTGGGTGCAAAAAACAAGAAGATGACGCCAGAAAAATTGGCGCAAATCTTGTCGCTGATTCACCCCACAGAAAAAGTCGAAGATTTGAAAGGTTGCGATTTTATTATCGAAGCCGTGTTTGAAAATCGCGACATCAAAGCAACTGTGACGAAAGAAACAGAAGCAGTCATCGGTAAAGATGCGATTTTCGCTTCTAATACTTCTGCGCTGCCTATCACTGAGTTGGCGCAAGCCTCGGTGCGTCCTGCCAACTATATCGGCATGCACTTTTTCTCACCCGCAGAAAAAATGCCTTTGGTAGAAATTATCTGCGGCAAGAAAACCTCGCAAGAAGCGCTGGCGAAAGCCTTTGATTTGGGTATTGCACTCGGCAAAAAACCGATTGTGGTCAACGATGCGCCTGGCTTCTTCACCACGCGCGTAATCGGTGCCACTATCACCGAAGGCGCGACCATGGTGATGGAAGGCATCAATCCGGTGTTGATCGAAAGCGCAGCGGCATTTAACGGCTCGCCTGTTGGCCCTCTGGCGGCGCTCGATGAAATCAGCTTGGAAACTGCGTACAAAAATGGCAAGCAAGGGCAAGAAGATGCCAAAGCGTGCGGTGAAAAACAGGCGCAAAATGCCACTTTTGATTTGGTGGAGCGCATGGTCACCAAGCTCGATCGCAAAGGCAAAATCTATGGCGGCGGTTTCTACGAGTATCCAGAAGGTGGCAAAAAACACATCTGGCCCGGTCTGAAAGAGCTGTATGCGAAGAAAGGCTGGAAAGATGTACCGTTTGAAGACATCAAAGATCGCTTGGTGTTTTCACAGGTGATTGAAGCTGTGCGCGCTATGGAAGAGGGCGTGATTGAATCGGTAGCGGATGGCAATATCGGTTCCATCATGGGCATCGGTTTCCCTCCGCATGTGGGTGGTGTGTATCAGTGCATCAATCACTGGGGTGTGAAGGAGTTTACTAAGCGCGCGAGTGAGCTGGCCAAGAAATACGGCAAGCGTTTCGAACCACCAAAATTGCTGAAGGACAAAGCCAAGAAAAACGAGCAGTTTGTATAAGCTGCGAGTGAAATAAGAGAGCCACCTTCGGGTGGCTTTTTTATGCTCGCGAAATTTGCGTATTACTTTGTGGCTTCTTTCTGCTTTTTCTTCCAGTTGTGAATGGCTTTGCCCGCGGCGCCGCGCATGCCGGTGGTACGCGGATAGCCGACGTATTGCACCATGTGCAAAATCATTTCGTTAACTTGCTCTTCCGTGAGGTGGCCGGAGGCCAAGCCAGTTTCCACTTGTATGCCAAACACATCCGCCTCACCCAGCGCGGCAATGGCGCCCATGGTGAACAAGCGGCGGTCGCGCAGTGATAAACCTTCGCGTGACCAAATATTGCCGAACAAATCTTCCATCATGATTTCGAAGAACTCGTCGCCGGTGGATTCTTCTGGCGCCGTCATCATGCCGCCGTAGACGGCGTTGAACGCTTGTACGCCTTTGGCGCGTTTGTCTGGGTTGCTCATGGTTCGCTCCTCGCTGGCTGGTGGATGCGTCTATTCTTGTGGGAGCCCGCAAAAAAGTAAAGCATGCTTGACTATCTGCTGGGCGGCTGGCTAGTATCCTCAGCCAGTTTTCCAATCCACGAAGGAGGTTTCTGTGAGTGCCAAGGCTTTTCCAGACATCCACCCCGAACAGCGACTCTTGATCGACGGGCAGCTAGTCGCTGCCGCGTCCGGCAACACCTACAACAACATCAACCCTGCCGATAACAGCGTAGCGGGTGTGTGTGCGGATGCCGGTGTAGAGGATATGGAGCGCGCAATTGCTGCGGCACGGCGCGCGTTTGATGAGACCGATTGGTCGACTAACCACACTTTTCGTGCGAAATGTTTGAAGCAGTTGCGCGATGCCATGAAAGCGCACGCGGATGAGTTGCGTTACCAGATGGTGGCGGAGATTGGCTGCCCTCTTGGCTTAACCTATGGACCACAAACTGATTTGCCAATCAGCTTTATGGATTGGACGATCGACTTCATGGAGCACTACGAATGGGAGCGTGAATTGCCCACGGTGAATGTAGTGGGCGTACCGAGTAAGCGTTTGGTGTGGAAAGAAGCGGCGGGTGTGGTGGCGGCGATCACGCCGTGGAATTTTCCGCTGCAAATCAATTTAGCCAAAGTGATTCCCGCGCTGGCGGCAGGTTGCACGGTGATTTTGAAGCCTGCGCCAGATACGCCGTGGACAGCCACTTTTATTGGCAAAATGGTGGCGGAACACACCGATATTCCTGCCGGTGTTTTTAATGTGGTCACTTCAGAAAATCCGGCTGTGTTGGGCGATATGTTGACGGGTGATCCGCGTGTGGATGTGGTGTCATTTACCGGCTCTACCGGTATTGGTAAACACATCATGAAACGCGGCGCGGATACGGTAAAAAAAGTTTTTTTAGAGTTGGGTGGAAAATCTGCGCACATTATTTTGGACGATGCCGATATCAACTTCGCCGCGTTTATGTGCATCAGCGTTTGTTTTAATGCGGGGCAGGGTTGTGCTTTGGCCACACGCTTGCTTGCGCCGCGCTCGCACTACGAAAAAATCGTGGAAGTGGCAAAAAATACGTTTGACAGTGTGAAGCTGGGTGATCCTTTATCGCGCGAGCAATTCATGGGCCCCTTGGTGAACAAGCGCCAGCAGCAGCGTGTGTTGCAATACATTGAGCAAGGCAAAGCGGAAGGTGCGCGTTTGGTGTGCGGCGGTGTGGTGCCTGCGGGCCTGGAACAGGGCTGCTATGTCGCACCAACAATTTTTGCGGATGTGCGCAATGACATGACCATCGCGCAGGAAGAAATTTTTGGCCCCGTGTTGTGCATTATTCCTTACGACACCGAAGAAGAAGCAATTCAGATTGCTAACGATTCTATTTATGGTCTGTCCGGCGCAATTTTTTCCAAAGACCAAGAGCGCGCACTGCGTGTGGCACGACAAATTCGCACTGGCACCATGAATATCAATGGTGCGGCTTTTTTTGCAGCCGATGCACCGTTTGGCGGTTATAAGCAGAGTGGTGTAGGGCGTGAAATGGGCTTGGAAGGCTTTGAAGAATATTTGCAAACCAAAACAGTGGCGATCCCAGGATGAATCCAGAATTGATTAACGGCAAAGTTATCGCCATTACCGGTGGTGGTGCAGGTTTAGGTTTGGCAACGGCGCAGGTGCTGGTGAAATTCGGCGCAAAAGTTGCACTATTGGGGCGACGACAGGATGTGTTGGACAAAGCCGTGGCTGAATTGGGTGCGGATAATGCCGCCGGTTTTGTCTGTGATGTCGCCAAAAAATCTGAGGTAGAAAAAGCGTTTGCTGCACTGCATGCGCACTTCGGCAAGCTGGACGGTTTGGTAAATAACGCCGGTATTGCGCGTCCTGACCCTATCGAAAAAATGGATGAAGCGGACATTGTTGCGCAGATCAACACGAACTTGCTTGGCACAATTTTTTGTTCGCAGGTGGCGATTCCACTGCTGCGACAGAATGGCAGCGGTTTGATTGTGAATCTGTCATCCGCAACCGTGCGCCATGACAATGAAATTTCGCACTTGGCGGTGTATGCCGCCACCAAAGCGGCCGTGGACAGATTTTCTAAAGAGTTGCGCGAAGAAGTGAAAGGCGATCGTATTTGCGTCACTGTGTTCAGTCCAGGCGCAGTGTTTACCGAATTTGGCTTGGGTTGGGATCCACAAAAATTGTCTACAGCACTGCACGATTGGCAAAAGAAAGGCAAAAATTTTGACGGTTATATGAAACCGGAAGTAATCGGCAGTTCCATTGCTATGTGTTTTGCCTATCCCAAGGGTGTGGCAGTAGATTTTATGGAAGTAAAGCCTGCCAAACTTTCAGAGAAACCCCTGTTTTAATTTTTTATTGTTGTTTGAGGTTGCGTTATGCCAAGCATTACTTATGTAGAGTTCAATGGTAACGAACACACAGTGGATGTAGAAGAAAATATGAGTTTGATGGAGGGTTCTACCATCAACTTGTTGCCGGGTATTGAAGGTATGTGCGGCGGGATTTGCTCTTGCTGCACTTGCCATGTGTATATCGAGCCGGAGTGGGAAACGAAAGTAAATCCCATTTCAGAAGGCGAGAAAAAATTGGTGGAAGCTTCGCAGCATTACAAAGATAACAGTCGTTTGGGTTGCCAAGTGATTGTTACTTACGAAATGGAAGGCATGCGCGTACACCTACCACCGGATCAAAACTAAATTTTGCAAGGCTCAAGGTAACGCATAGAGCGTCCAAGGGCCTGTATCTTCTGTCACTTCGCTGTTGCGCGGAACCCATAGCGTGATGTTGTTGTCGGTGTTTGTGCTGTTGTCAGATGTGGGGCGCGCAAAATAAATGGCTTGTTGGCTACCTTGTAAGCAGAACTTTTCAATGCGTGCGGGTAATATTGCTTTGATATGTACGGCCAGCGCGCGCTGTTGGCTTTGCAGTTTGGCGGGTACTGCTAATAATGGCTCGGGGCAGTGGTTGGTATAGATAATATCTCTAGGTATTTCTTGGTTGTTCAGCAAAGTCCACGGGTTATAAAAACCACCTGCAACGGCAGCAAATAATTTTTGATTAGGCTGTTTGATGAATAATTGACTCTCGCCGCGTGCGAGTTTGTTGGTATAGAGCCAGTTTTTAGTGTCGTTTACCAGTTCGCGGTGGTAGTGGTCGACAGCAGGTATAAAAATCACTAGCGATACAACGTATAAGAAAATACTCGCACCCGTAGCGGTGTAAATAAATGTGTGGGAAGTATTTTTTTTAGTGAAATAATATTTATCTAGCCAAGCGGTACACAGCAAAAGCAAAAACATGCTGTTATACAGTTTGTAGTGCCCTTGAAAGGCCTGATGCAAGCCAATAAAGAGCACGCGTGAAGCAGCGATAGCCGCCATCGTGCAGCCGATGTACAGGGTAAGTAGTAATAGTGGTGGGTTTTTACGCAGCGCACCGGTAAGTAATAACCATGCCATAAAGACGATTTCTAGTAGACCCATAACAAGGGCTAATGCGACTTGCCAATCCGTGTCTTGCTTGGGGTAATAAATTAAGTTGCTGCCGGTCGTTGCAAACAGCCCTTTAATGAAAAGCAGAGGGCTTTCTAGTAGTTTTTGTGCAAAACCGGCAACGCGATCTTCTTGCGTGTTGACTGGGTGAAATATCCAGTCAGAGAAAAAAACACTTAATGTAGGAATGGCAATTACAATCCATACGGCGATAAAAAAACATCGACGATGGTCTGGCGATTTTATTTGTAAAAAAATAAGGTGTCCGATAACTAAGAGCCAGATAAAAACGCCATTGCCATTGGTAAAAGTGGTCAGCAGGCTGATAGCAATCGCTGAGATTAGAGCCCAAGTTTCTCGACGCATAGCCAGTATAAAGGCGAGCAGTGCAAGTGGAATGCTAGGGAAGGCGGCTAGCGAGGCCGTAATCCAGAACATGCCGGTCCAACTGTGAAGATTAAAAATTAAAAAACTGGCGCAGATAAGTAGGGCGGCGTGATAAGGCGTGTTGCGTGTCACTCGGTGCCACAACCAAAGTAGTAGTAATAGCCAGGGCATAGAAAGAAAATTGGCGCTGCGAAAATCTATGCAGTGATAGGCGGCATAGACGGCGTGTAAAAATCCCCATCGATGATTTTGGTAGCGGGAAAAAAACCAGTCAATTTTTTCTCGTAGAGAATCTGTCTGATAGAAATGTGTGAGAAAACCAAAGCCGTCTGAAAAATCATCCAGACGTGGTGCATTTACGGAATAGCGGTAAAGCAGAAAAAAATGTATCCCTACGGGGATGGCGATCAATAACCACCAAAATGGGAAGTTCTTGGTAGGCGATTTTGCATCCATGCCAAGTAATTAAGTGTTGTCAGAAGTGGAGTTGGCTTTGTCGCGCTTTGCTGCGCGATGGCTGTCTACACTGCTGACCAACAGTTGCAGTCCCCACAAAATAATCAGAGCAGGCCACCATGTCATCAAGAAATGCCACACATCGCGAATAGACAGAATGCCGAGATTGCCGAGCAACAGCAGCGCGCCGAGGGCGATGATGGAGAGGGGCAGTAGGTAGTTCATCAAAAGATTCCGCGCTGAAAACCGTCACCACAGTATGACGGCTCGCCGCGCGGATTGGCAGGGCGTTACATGTACATGAACATCAATTCGTAGATCACCGCTGGGCGCTCTTGGCCGACCACATGGATATGGTTTTCCATCGTCACGCAGGTTTGGCCTTTCGGTGTTTTTTCTACCGAGGCTACACGCGAGCGTGTGTGAATTTTGCTGCCGACAGTCACCGCGCCGGTGAAGCGCAGTTTGTTGGAGCCGTAGTTCATCATGTGGTTGAAGCCGGTGACTTCCCAGTTGGGCGGTGTTTGCATTTTTGGCAGCAGAACCAGCGTCAAAAAGCCGTGCACGATGGTGGTACCGAAAGGGCTTTCTTTTTTGCAACGCTCAGGATCGGTGTGCAGCCAGTAGTCGTCGCCGGTCAGGGTGGCAAATTGGTTGACCATCTCTTGTGTCACTTCTACCTCATTGGACCATGCGCCAAATTCGCTGGACACCAGGCTCTGCAAGCCGTCGATATCGTCGTACTTAAACTGCTTCATAAGTATTCTCCTGAGCTGGAAGGGGGATGGTTCAGCGCCTACAATACGCCCCTGTTTTTTTAACGGGCGACGGGCAAAAGAGGCGCTATGTTAGCCAGCACACTCTGCCCTGTATAGCCAGACTTCTGACCATTTACCCATCCTGAGGAACTATCCCATGACCATGAGAGAAGCAGTCATTGTTGAAGCGGTGCGCACGCCAATTGCGCGCGGCAAAGCCATCGTTGGCGATTTGCACGGTTTTCACGCCACGGAATTATTGGCGTTGTCGATGAAAGGCGTGCTGGATAAAGCGGGCGTTGACATGAAAGATGTTGACCAGCTGTACGGCGGCTGCGTGACGCAAGCCGGTGAGCAGTCTGGCAACGTCACACGCAATGCGTGGTTGTCGATCGGCAAAGATTACACCGCGGGCGCTTGCTCGGTGGATACGCAGTGCGGTTCAGCACAAGCGGCTAACCACATCGTGTCTTCGTTGATTCAATCCGGTCAAATCAATATCGGTATCGCTTGCGGTGTGGAAGCGATGAGTCGCGTGCCGATGGGCTCAAACGTGTACAACGGCCCTGGTTTCTTCCAGCCGCAGAGTTGGCCATGGGATTCAACGCCGGATCAATTTGCTTCGGCAGAGCGCATTGCAAAATTGCGCGGTATCACGCGCGCCGATGCCGATGAGCTCGGTTTTATCTCGCAGAAAAAAGCGCAGCAAGCGTGGGCAGAAGGCCGTTTTGATCGCGAAGTCTTAAAAGTGGAAGCGCCTGCGTTTGGTGATGATGGCAAGCCCAATGGTCAAACCAAATTGGTGACGCGTGATCAAGGTCTGCGTGAAACGACGATGGAAGGTTTGAGCCAACTGCGCACGGTGGCGGAAGGCGGCATCCACACAGCCGGCAACTCCTCACAGATCTCTGACGGCTCGGCTGCCGTGTTGTGGATGAGCAAAGAAGAAGCACTGCGTCGTGGTTTGAAGCCGCGTGCGCGTATCATCACTGGCGTAGTAGCGGGTACGGATCCTTACTATTTGTTGGATGGTCCTGTAAACGCAACCGAATTGCTGTTCAAAAAAACCGGCATGAACATGAGCAATATTGATCTCGTAGAAATCAACGAAGCGTTTGCGGCGGTAGTGTTGAGCTGGCAGCGCGTGTTCAACGCCGACATGAGCAAAGTGAATGTGAACGGCGGCGCGATTGCACTCGGTCACCCTGTCGGTTCAACCGGCGCGCGTTTGATTTGTACTGCGTTGCACGAGTTAGAGCGCGCCGATAAAACCACCGCGTTGATCACCATGTGCTGCGGTGCATCGATCGGTACAGGTACCATCATCGAGCGTATTTAATTTTTGTGTTGTTTTTTTGAATTTTTGAGAGGAGAAAAGTATGGCAGTTTTAGACGGTAAAGTGGCGATTGTCACGGGCGCGGGTCGCGGTTTGGGTCGTGAAGAAGCGATTGAGTTGGCGCGCAACGGTGCGCGTGTAGTCATCAATGACATCGGCATTCCTGCGGCGCAAGAAGCAGCGCAAGAAGCGGTGGAAATCATCAAAGGTTTTGGCGGCGAAGCCATCGCTGTGTTTGGCGATTGCGCCGACAGCAACGACGCGCAAAACCTGATGAAAACCACGCTGGAAACGTACGGCGATATGAACATCATGGTGAACAACGCCGGTTTCTGTCGCGACAAAACGATCTTCGGCATGAGCGATGAAGAGTTTGATTCCGTGGTGCGTGTGCACTTGCGTGGTCACTTCGTGAACATGCGCAATGCCACCGCCTACTGGCGCGAAAAAGCGAAAGCGACTGGCTCACATTACGGTCGTTTAATCAGCACCTCTTCGGAAGCGATGTTGTTCGGCTCTGCCGGTCAGCCCAACTACGCTGCCGCTAAAGCCGGCATCACAGCCATGACCATGGGTGCTGCGCAGTTGATGATTAAGTACGGCATCACTTGCAATGTCATCATGCCGCGCGCGCGCACAGCGATGACGGATCAAGGTGCAACCGCTGCGATGTTCGCTAAGCCGCAAGACGGTTTTGATGTGTTTGATCCAGCGAATGTTGCGCCGTTGGTGTCTTATCTCGCTTCACCGAATGCGGGTCATATTTCTGGCGAAGTGTTCATTGTGTGGGGGCCGCGCGTCACTATCGTGCAGCGTCCAACAATCGACACGCATTACGATAACCCGCAAGGTGGCAAGTGGACACAAGAAGGTTTGCATAGCTCGCTGTCTGCCTACTTTGATGCGAACCACACACCTGTGTGGGGTGGTTTTTCTGTTCCGCCGCAGTGAGTTGTTGAAACAGTGAACTGTTGAAACGAAGAAACACAAAAAAGCCCGCATCGCTGCGGGCTTTTTTATTGGTGTTGCTCTGATCGTTGGAGAATTAAAACAGATCAAAAGTTTTGCTGGCTTCTAGCACAATGTGATCTTTGGTTGTGCTGTCACCATCGTGAATGGAGTTGCTCCAGTAGCTCAGTGTGAAGTCCACATCAAACCAAGTTTTGGCTACACCAATGCGATACGCGCTGTAGTCTTCGGCAATAGAGGTTTCCAAGTCCACGCGCTCAGCCGTCAAGATAAGTGAAAAATCTTTTGGCAGGGGCTGTACATGCTCGGCGATGATACGGCGCTGTACGCCATCCCACACTTTGCTGTCATCGGCGTAGTAGTAGTACAAGGATGTATTTTCCATCCAAGTGAGGCCGGCATACCATTCTTGGTAATTCCATTCGTCACTGTTTCCATCTGGGTGATACCAGCTGTAGTGCGTGATGCCCACGTCGCCTTCGATGGCATCGGTTAATTTGTGTTTGAAACCAATGGAATAATCCAATTCAAGGTTGGGAGTGCCTTTCTCATCGCTGTCGACATTGGAAGCCCAAACACCTGCGTAAAAACCACTGTCGTGTTCGTAGTCCAACCCTAGCTGTAGCACTGGACCGTTGTCTGATGTGCTGACGCCATCGGCAATGTAGTTCGTGGCGGCTGTGGTGGTCAAACTGAGGCCGGCATGAGCCAAAGTGGGCAGCGCCAGCGCACAGCCAAGCAACAGAGACAGGTAAGAGCGACGCATAACAGAGATTCTCCTTAAAGTGGGCGCGTGTATTCTACAGCAAATACGAATTGTTATCATTTATTTTCGCATCTGCCGATCTGTAAGGCATAAAAAAGCCCGCCTTGAAAGAAGCGGGCTTTTCGCAGAGTGGCTGTTTAGAACAAGGTATAGATGAAAGGTGCTACTGCCGAGCCATGGGCGAACACAATCAACAAACCGAGTAGCAAGAGCACAATAACGATAGGTGCCAGCCAGTATTTCTTGCGCTCTTTCATGAAACCAGCGAAGTCTTTGAGTAGTTCAAGCATCAGTAGGGTTTCTCCATATGTTGGCGGGCGGGATTGTTGCGGGTCACGCGGTAAGTGTCCAGAGCGGCGTTGAGCTGGCGGTGCATGGGGTCTTTGCCGGTGAGTCGCATGATCAAGCCCATGGGCATAAATAGACCGTAGAACAAAATGAACAAAATAATGCGCGTGTTGATGAAGCCTAGTCCTTCTGCCAGCTTCATCCACGGTTTGTAGAAGTGAATGAGGCTCGCTGGATGCAGCAGTGCCCAGACGATCAGCGCACCACCAACCGGTCCTACATAAAGCAACCAGTGCAGCATTTTTTCGATGCCACCTTTGAGCCACGGCAAAAAGCAGCCGATCAAGCCGATCAATATAGCACCGGTTACCAAACCGAATTTGCGCAATTCGGCATCTGTCATTGCAGTTTTTTTGTCAGAAGCAGTCATCAGTCCAACTCGAATTCGTCTTTCCAGTTATCGTTTTTCTCCCATACCGGTTGTTCTGGTTTGGCGAGTAAATAATTTTCCAATACTAAATAATCCATTTCACAGCGCATGAAGCAGCGGTAGGCATCTTCCGGCGTATTGACGATAGGTTCGCCGCGCACGTTAAACGAAGTGTTGATGGAGACAGGGCAGCCGGTGAGTTTTTCAAATTCGTCCAACAGCGTGTAAAAACGCGGATTGGTTTCTGGATGCACAGTTTGAATGCGCGCGGAATAATCCACATGCGTTACTGCGGGAATTTGTGAGCGCGGTACGTTAAGTTTTTCGATGCCAAATAAACGCTCTTGCTCCAGTGTCATCGGAATGCGTTTGTCTTCTGCCACGGGAGCCACCATCAACATATACGGACTGACGGCTTGGTGTTGAAACCATTCGCTCACTTTGTCGGCTTTAACGGCAGGTGCAAATGGGCGAAACGATTCGCGGTATTTGATTTTTAAGTTCATCACCGATTGCATTTTGGGGCTGCGTGGATCGCCGATAATTGAGCGACCACCGAGTGCGCGCGGACCAAATTCCATGCGCCCTTGAAACCAGCCGATAACATTTTCACTGGCCATAATGTGCGCCAGCTTGGGCAGAAGTTCTTTGTCATCGAGGCGCTGATATTTAGCACCAACGCTATCTAAATAGGCGGTGATTTCTGCATCGCTGTAGCGCGGGCCGAGATAGCCGCCCTGCATGGCATCGCTGGGTTGTGGTATGCGCGGTTTTTCAAGGTATTGATGCCAAATAGCCAGTACTGCACCGAGCGCACCGCCGGCATCGCCCGCAGCCGGTTGTACCCAAATTTCAGAAAATGGGCCTTCACGCAGCAGGCGACCATTCGACACACAATTCAATGCTACGCCACCGGCGAGACAGAGTTTGTCGACGCCCAATTCTTTGTGTGCTGTGCGCGCCAACTTTAAAACGATTTCTTCAGTGACCACTTGAATGGAGCGTGCAATGTCCATTTCTTTTTGTGAAACTTCGGACTCGCGTGCGCGTGGTGGACCATTAAATAGACGATGAAATTTTTCATTCGTCATGGTTAAACCGGCGGCGTAATTAAAGTAACTCATGTTTAAGCGAAAGCTGCCATCCGCTTTTACATCAATTAAATGATCAAAAATTAGATCGACATATTTGGGCGTGCCATAAGGCGCCAATCCCATTAGCTTGTATTCGCCGGAATTGACTTTGAAGCCGGTGTAATAAGTGAACGCGGAATACAGTAAACCGAGTGAATGCGGAAAGTTAATATCCCACTGCGGTGTGAGTGTGTTGCCGTCGCCCAACCACACGGAGCTGGTTGCCCATTCGCCCACGCCGTCTAAACACATCACCACGGCTTTTTCAAAAGGGCTGGGGAAAAAAGCAGAAGCGGCGTGCGATTGGTGGTGCTCAGTGAAGAGCAGTGGCGGTAAATTCGTTTCTTTAATGCTGCCGAGTTCTGCCAATTCACGGCGCAGCGTTTTTTTCAAATACAGTTTTTCTTTTAGCCATACCGGAATGGCTTTGACAAACGAGCGAAAACCTGCGGGCGCGTAGGCGAGATAGGTTTCCATCAAGCGTTCAAATTTGATGAGGGGTTTGTCATAAAACACCACATGCGTGATGTCGGTCAGCGACAAACCGGCTTCACGCAGGCAGTAGCGAATAGCTTCTGCTGGGAACTCGGCGTCGTGCTTTTTGCGCGTAAAGCGCTCTTCTTGCGCGGCGGCGACGATGTTGCCATCCACCACCAGCGCGGCGGCGCTGTCGTGGTAGTAGGCGGAGATACCGAGGATGGCAACGGGGCGATGGCTGGAGCTAGACACTACGACTACCCAATCAAGGAAAGCGGGGATTCTAGCCGAAGTCGCAGGTGGCGGCAGCCTTATGTTTGCAGCAGTGGAATATGGTTTTCTAGCTGTGTTTGGTACAGCACCGTGCCCTTGGCGATTTGTACGGGCAGCGGTTCTGGTGCTGCCTCAGCATTCTCATCAATCGCAATGTGCCAGTGCATGGTTGCATTGCCAGTTGTCAGTGAGGCGCGCGGATCAATGCCTTTGATAATGCCTTCCAGCCCCGCTGTTTTGGCGAGTGGCAACAAGCTGTACCAACCTAAATTTTGTGTGGGTGATTCGTGCAGCGCCGCGCAGTCGGCAATCTGCAACTCAGCGGTATGGGCGCCAGTTTTTTTGATGGCTAAGTGGTGATATTCCGCAGGCTGAAACGCAGGGTGTACTTCTAGTACGCGGATTAGGTTGTCGATACCGCCGCCTTCAATACTTAGCCATTTTTTTAAGCGTTCGCTCATCACCCAGCCGCTGCCAGCCATTTGAAACTCTGCCACCGTGCGCGCGGCCGCTTCGCCGTATTGTTGTGCAATGGCCTGCATCAAACCGAGAATGAGTAAGTGATTTTGCACGGCAATTTCTTTGCACACCACCACCAGCGCGGCGTGTGATAGTTGCTCAAAACGCAATTGCTCAAATACGTCGCCATCGTAAAAATCCATGCCGCCTTGTTCGTGATTTGCAGTGCGCTGGATGTGGAGATTGGCGAGCAGCGATTTGCGCAGTTCGGCTGTCACCGTGGGTTCTGTCAGGGGCTCTGCATCGTGGTCGATAAAAACATTCCACTCGCAGTGCGGTGTACGATCGACAGGAATACGTGGCGGGCGATGCACGGGGCGCATGCGCGCACGCGGGTTGGTGGCAATCGCCGTGCCATCGAAGGTGGGGTCTTCAATATCGTGACACATAATTTTGACCGCTGCTTCACCACGCGGTTCAGTTTCCAATAACGGTCCGCAACTCGCCAGCCAAAAACGCCCTTTGTCTTCTGCTTGCACTTCAAAATGTGCATCAAAATATTGATGTGTTAAACCACAATCCAATTGCAGACCTTTGAAAATAGTGGCGACATCCGTACCACCAGCAAAGCCCATCGCGTGTTGCATGCGCTGCGTGTAAATCGGACTGGCAGCGAGCCAATTATCAATGGCGATATCTTTGTAGGCTGCATCACCGTGATTCATACGCAGTGCGGCGTAACCGGTGCGGCTATTAAATTGCGAAGCTACCATGTATTCGCGCGCCAGTTGTGCCAGTTGTGCGCGTGAAAAATCTTCCAGTGTTTTTTGCATGGTGCATCTCCTGTATTTTTTATAATTGAAATTGGCGTGTGGCTATAGGGCTTCCATCGTCACTAAATTGCCGTTCAAGAAAATCCATGTTGTCGTTGTGTGCTTGCAGCATCAAGGTTGAGCAGCGTGTGCCGTAGCTGTCGAAGTGTATAAAACTAGCGGAGAGTTTTTGCTCCAACCACTGTGGAATGCCGGTGGTAGGGAGTTGCTCTTCACTGGCTTGTGTGCGATCAGACAATAAACAAAACAGGGATTCATGCTGTACGTCTGACAAGTTGTCGGACAGTGCTTGTTTGCCACTTTCTACTTTGGGCCAAGGTGTGTCGAGAGCGGCATTGGATAAGCCGTAAACGCCAGGCTGCAATGAGAGCATTTCTCCACTGCTGTTGCAGTAGTGCAGCGTATGGCCATCGCTCAATAAAAGATTAAAAGGGCTGTAGTCGGTGAGATGATTTTGCAGTTGCGCAATAAAGTTGGTGGGCGATTGTTTGCTAGCAAGAAAATCGCGCACTAAATAGCCGCGTGATAGCGTGCCTTGCTTTGCTGATGGATCGCGCACATTGGTGATGGCGGCAAAGCGTTTGCTGCGTGTCACGCCTAACCAAGTGCCGCCTTGTTCCAGGTCGCGGCCAGCGAGAATTTGCGGTGTATCTTGCCAAAAATGCGCTGGAGCGGAAGGGCGCGCATAGAATTCGTCGCGGTTGGCAGCCACCACCAGTTTGTATTGGGGATGGCATTGCCAAGCGAACAAAATTAGGCACATATCATTCGGGTTGCTTTTGAGGCAAAACAGAAAGAAAGGCCATAAAAACCGCTGCGAGATAGGCGAGTGATTGCATCAGCAACATGAAGAACCATGCCCATGCGTCGCCAGTTTCCATGTCGTGGGTAATTAACATGGCTGCGGCAGCACCCCACAACAACACCAAGAAAAATAATTCTTCACGGCACTCCGCTAATGCCAGCATAAAACCACCTTGGTCGCGCATTTTGGGTGTGCGAAAAAATGGAATGGTTTTAGTGAAGATGCCGTAAATGATAGACTTGGCGATGGTGTGTGACAGTGCTAAACCTGCAATGGCTGCGCCGATAGAAGTGCTCAACGGTACTTTCATATGGCTTTTGTAGATGTACAAAATCTTTCCCAGTTTGAAGAAAAATAAAATCAGTGGTGGCAGTGCAAACACTAACGCGGGCGGTAAAACTTTGGTGGGTGCCAGCAGCATGGCGGATGTCCACAGCAGAGCGCCGCCGGTAAAAAATAAGTTCATGCCATCGGCTACCCACGGCATCCAGCCGGCGATGAAGTGATAGCGTTGGCCGCGTGTCAGTTTGGTGTTGCGCCCTTTGAACAAACTGTTGAAGTGGCCTTTCATAATTTGCATCGCACCGTAGGCCCAACGGAAGCGTTGTTTTTTATAGTCGATAAAGCGATCGGGCATTACGCCTTTGCCGTAAGAGTTGCTGACGTAAGCGGCCGATAAACCTTCTTCAAACGCGCGCAAACCGAGTTCTGCATCTTCAGTGATTGTCCACTCCGCCCAGCCCAAACGATCCATCACTTCGCGGCGTATCATCGTCATGGTGCCGTGTTGAATGATCGCGTTGCGATCATTGCGCGTGACCATGCCGATATGGAAAAACCCTTTGTACTCTGCATAGCACAATTTTTTGAACAGTGACCAATCGCCGTCGCGATAATCTTGCGGTGCTTGCACAATCGCAATTTTAGGATCGGCAAAATGTGGCACCAAATGTTTGAGCCAGTTCGGGTCTACGCAGTAATCGCTGTCGATGACAGCAATAATTTCTGCGTCCGGCGAGGTGCGTTCCAGCGCCCAGTTCAATGCGCCGCCTTTGAAACCTTCCAGTGGTGCAACATGGAAAAAGCGGAAACGCGGACCCAGTGTTTTGCAATATTCTTCAACAGGTCGCCACACATTTTCGTCTTTGGTGTTGTTGTCGATGATCATCACTTCAAAGTCAGGATAATCGAGTGCAGCTAATGCATCGAGCGTTTCTTTTACCATGTCTGGTGGTTCGTTGTAACACGGCACTTGGATGCACACTTTGGGGCGATAGGCGTCATCACTGGCAACGCCGATAAACGGCCTGCGCCGTTGTGCCCATACGGTTTCTGCCAATTCGTGTGCTTCAGTAAACATCACCACGAAAACACCGATAGCGGCAATGACTAAGAAAATACCAAGAATGACATTTAGCCATGTCATGTATTGCTGTGAATAATCGTAGGTAACAATGACCAAGAATGAGGCAAATAAGAAAGCAATAAATGCCAAAAATGCTCTGCCGCGTTGTTTAAGTCCAGAGCTGTCAATGAGCAACAATGCAAGCGTCAAAATAGCCATAATGACAGATACTACGGCCAGTAAACGCCATTGTGGAATTTTGATTACGCTGCCAGTAAACGGGAACTTAGGTTGGCGATTGACGTTGTAAACACCCCAGTATTTTCCTACGTCGCCTTCTGCGCCTGATTTCCATAATTGATCAAAAGCTTCAATAACAAAATAGTTATAGCCGGCAGTATTGAGTGCGTTTAATAAGTTGCGCAAATAAATTGCTTGATCCACTTGATTGGCTTCGGCGGCGCCACGACTGCGACCGAACGACGGCCAGCCCACCTCGCCAAGCAGCAGCGGTTTTTGTGAAAAAACAGTTTTCACTTCTTGGGCTTTTTCGAGAACGAATGGAACAGATGCACTGGCGGGTATTTTTTCCCAGAAAGGCAAGATGTGTGCTGTGACGACATCAACGTGCTGTGCCAGCTCTGGGTATTTCAGCCAAATATCCCAAGTTTCTGCGGTAGTAACAGGAACTTTGACTTTGCTGCGCACTTGTTCGATGTAATCAATCAGGCGCGGTAAATCCACTTCGCGGCGATACATGCTCTCGTTGCCCACCACCACCATGGTGATGTTGCGATTGTTGTTGATGACACCGATAGCGCGTGCAATTTCTGCATCATTGTCTGCTTCAATGTTGCTAATCCAAATACCTTGTACCACGCTCATGCCAAATTCCTGTGCTAAACGCGGGATGTTGGCTTGTGTCCCTTTGACTGAGTAAGTACGAATATTGTGCGTTTGTTGTGATAGTAGGGCGAGATCAGAGCGAATTTCGTTATCGCTGGGATATATATCTTTGGTGGGATCTTGCCCGTTTTGAAACGGTGAATAGGCATAGCCGGAAATCGAGGCAGGCCAGTCTGGTGCTGTCATGGGGCGATTGAAAAAAGCCCATGTTGCAATGACGACGGCGGCAATGCCGGTGACGATGGCGAGATTAATGATGGTTTTTTGGCTGATGATCATTCACGAACCGTTATAAGCGAGGTGAAAACGTGTGGTAAAGCATAGCAGTTTGCCGTTAGCGGCGTATTACCGCCGCGCAGTGTTTGCTTTTAGCAGGGCAGCATCAAAACGCGCTGTGAGTGTTGCATGCTCGGTGGCAGCAGCTAAGCCCGTGCAGTGCCAATCCACCAGCAGTTGTTCCAGTGTGCTGTGTTGATTGCTGGCGGCGGATTGCCCTAACC
Source organism: Pseudomonadales bacterium (assembly GCA_046347205.1). Lineage (GTDB taxonomy): Bacteria > Pseudomonadota > Gammaproteobacteria > Pseudomonadales > UBA7239 > UBA7239. The sequence goes on along the minus strand of JAXMGN010000002.1, from coordinate 723,104 downwards.
CCTGCTGTAATTTTTGAAGCTGCATGGCTCGGCGCTGTGGGCGATCTTCTTCGGGCGTGTCTATGTCGAGAAGAATTTCCAATGCAATGCACAATTCGCGCCGCTGCTGTGTGTTGGCAGCAATATCTAGCGGTATTTGTTGAGAGATAGCGGCGAGAGCTTGTTGTTTTCTGCGCTCGATGGCTTTTTCCCATTCTGCAGGTAGGGTGTGTTGCTGCCATGTGGTTTCCAATAGTGCAGCCGTTTCCGCGTCGAGCTGGCTCTCTAGTTGTGCGCACAGCTGTGCGCGGCGTGCCAATTCCACTAATTGTTTTTGATGTTGACGTGTGGCAATGCCGCGCAGTTGTTGATGGTAGGCATCACAAGCCGCTAAAAATTGTTTTTTCAGGGGTGTTTGCAGTTTTTCTGGAATATCTCTGATGGCTTTGTATTCGTTTTGCAGCTGCTCGAATGTAGCCGCACTTTGGGATAGCTCGTCATCGCTGAGTGCTGCCAGTTGTGCAATGCGTTCACAAACCGCTTTGGCTTGCGTTATCTGCTCGTCTTGTGTCTGGCGTTGTTGCTGTTGAGCGGTGCGCCGTTTATCAAAAATACGTTTTCCTGCGTCTTGCAGAGCTTGCCATAACTTTCTGTCCTCGTGGTGGCGTGTAATGCCGATCTGTTTCCATTGCTCTTGCAGTTGCAGGAAGCGTTCTATGGCCTTTTCAGTATCAACCATTTCGGCAACACTATTGGCAGTGTTTACCAGTTGCTGTTTGCGCGCTTCGTTGGTGGTTTGTATCTCGAGTAGTTTCTGATTGATGGCTGAAAAGGCGGCATCAAAGCGACTGCGCATGGTTTTTTCTTCATGGCGCTCGATGGGATGAAAGTTATAAAATTCGGTACGAGATTTTTCCAGAATGCGCGAGACGGCTTTCCAATCTGCACTGTTCCAATCTTGTGTTTGAAAAAATTGTTCTAGTGCTTCGCAAATGATTTGTCGTTGCTGCAAATTAAAAGTGCGACGTTCACGTTCTTTTTCATAGTGCGCCGCACACGGTTCCCACGCGGTGTCGCTGGCTTGTTTGAAACGCTCCCACAGGGTTTGCGCTTCGGAGGTGTGCGGCGGTTTCATGGCGCGCCATTGTGTTTGTAAATCGCGCACAGCTTCGGCGGTTTCTAGCGGTTGCAGCGTGCTGGCACAGAGTTTTTCCATCGCCACGCACAGTTCTTCTAATTTCGGTAGGGTGGCAAAGGCCTGCCAATCCTGCCGTTCGTGTTGTTGCGACAGATTTTTTTGGCGTTGGTGTTGTTTTTTTTGCGCGGTGTAGTGGGCTTGTTGCTCAGCTTGCGCCTGTTTTTGTTGTTCCAGTGCTAGAGCTTGTTGCGCTTCTGCATCAGCGCGTTGTTGGGCGAGCTCTGCTTGGCGTTGTGCCTGTTTTGCAGCCGCTTGTTGTGCGGCGGCTTCTAAATCGGCCTGCTGTTGTTGGACAGTTGTTTGTATCTGTAGGCAGCGTGCGATGGCGGTTTCTACGCGTGTGGCGAGGGTTGCATCGGGTGTGACGATTGCTTGCCACTGTTGCGTTAAGTGTGAGAGCTCGTTGTCGAATAATGGGTGATATTGCAATTTGGCAAGCGTTTCCAATTTTTGGCACAGTTTTTCTTGTGCCTCATGGTGTTGCTGTCGTTGCTGTTCAGTCGCTTTGAGGCTGTGCAAACGGTCGCGCAGCAGTTGATTGGTTTTTTTGTCTAACGCAGCACTTTGTTTGAGTAATTGCTGTAGCTGCTGGATGTCATGGATGTCATCCACCGATTGCACACTGGCCAGTGTTTGCAGTGTGGGTTTGTTGTGTTTTTTTTCCACAGGCGTGGGCGTTGGTGTAGGCACGGTTGGTGCGGTCGTGGGTTGTTTTTTGTTGAAGCCAAAGAGTTTGCCTAGCATGACGGAGGGTTGCCTCGTGAACGTGCGAATAGTCAGCTTGCCATTGTAGCGACAGCCAAGGAGTCCAGCAGCCGTATTTCGCGGTCTTGGAGGGCAATTTTGCTATCATGCGAGCCTTGCTAGGCTTAACTTTCACAGCGGAATTCTTGTGCTCGATCGCAATACGCAACAAACCATTCAGACAGCGTATTCGCGTTTTCTGGAGCAGAAACGCCTAAATCCGCGCCAAGGTCAAAAACTGATGATCGCGGTGGTAGCGCGCACTTTGGGCAATATTTTGACGGATGAAGATGGCGCGCGTTTGGGTGAGGAGCATGTGTGCGTGGTAGAAGCCGGCACAGGCACGGGCAAAACAGTGGCCTACGCCTTGGCTGCTATTCCTACGGCGCAAGCGCAAGACAAAAAGTTGGTGATTTCTACGGCGACTGTGGCGCTGCAAGAGCAGATCATGCTGAAAGATCTGCCGGATTTGCGCCAGCACAGCGGGCTGGTTTTTAACGCGGTATTGGCAAAGGGGCGCGGACGTTACGCCTGTTTATATAAATTGGATTATTTGCTCGCACACGGCAGCACACCTGGCACACAGGCGCTGTACCCCGATGAGCGCGATGCACTGCTGCCCGATCAAACACTGCGCGTATTTCAAACCATGTTGGAAGCGCTGAGTGAGTCCACTTGGGATGGTGATCGCGACAACTGGTCGCAAGCCGTGGATGATGAGGCGTGGCAGCGTTTAACCACAGATCACAGTCAATGCACGGGCAGGCGCTGTGCTTATGTAACGCAGTGCCCGTTTTTTCGCGCACGTGAAAATTTGGTGGATGCCGATGTCATCGTCGCCAATCACGATTTGGTGTTGGCGGATCTCGCGTTGGGTGGTGGTGTGATTTTACCAGCGCCGGAGCAGGCAATTTTTGTGTTTGATGAAGGGCATCATCTACCGGATAAAGCCTTGCAACATTTTGCAGTCAACACACGCATTCAGAGCAGTGTGCGCTGGCTACAATCAACGACAAAAACATTGTCTGTATTGGCAAAAACATTGCACGGTGTTCACGCCGTGCAGTCTGCGTTGAATCGTTGGTCCGATATAGAAAAAAAACTGTTGCAAGCACATCAACAGGTTGCGCCTCTGTTAGAGCAGTGCTTGGCAAGCCGCGCAGAGGAGCGCGAGAAAAATTATTTATTTCCGCAGGGTGTTGTGCCGCAGGCGCTGCGCGAAATGGCGAGCCATTTATCTGAGCAGTGGCAAAAAGCGGGTGCGGTGTTGCAAAAAGTGGCCGATACGGTAGAGGCTTTGCTGGACAGTCGCTCTCAAGATGTGGTGCGTGAAGTGGTGGAGCAATCGCATGCGGCTGTTAGTGGTTTGCCTCAGCGTTGCCCGCACGCTGCCGCGTTGTGGTATCGCTATGCGCATGAAGATGAGCGCGGCGTGTCACCCACGGCGCGTTGGTTGACGTTACACGAGTTGCAAAATGGCTTTGATATTGAAGTGTGTGCCAGCCCCGTGTTGCCCACTGAACTGTTGCAAAAAAACTTATGGGAGCGCTGTTTTGCCGCGGTAATTACATCGGCGACGTTAACGGCGTTGGGCAAGTTTGATCGCTTGCGTCAGCGCACCGGTATGCCGTCTGGTAGTGTGTGTACAGTTGTCCCCAGTCCTTTCCATTACGCGCAGTGTGCGCAGCTCGTTGTGCCCGTTACAGCGGTAGAAAGTAATTTAGTGGAACAGCATACGCAGTCTGTCGTGGATTTCATGCACAACGAAGTCAGTTTGCAAGAGGCGACGCTGGTGTTGTTTGCATCGCGGCGGCAGATGCTCGAGGTGTATCAAACCGTTTCCTCCGACGTGCGTGCGGCAGTTTTGTTGCAAGATGATTACAGCAAGCAGCAGTTGTTGCAGTTGCACCGCATGCGTATCGACCAAAAACAACCCAGTATTATTTTTGGCTTAGCGAGTTTTGCTGAAGGTGTGGATCTGCCAGGTGATTATTTGCGCCACGTGGTGATTGCAAAAATTCCTTTTGCGCCACCGGATGATCCTGTGGGAAAAACTTTATCGGATTGGGTGGATGCACAGGGTGGCAATGCTTTTATGCAAATTCAAGTGGCGGATGCCAGTTTGCGCTTGGTGCAAGCCTCTGGACGTTTGTTGCGTACAGAGAGTGACACGGGACGCATCAGTATTCTTGATCGCCGTTTGCTGACAAAACGCTATGGAAAAATGTTGCTGGACAGCTTGCCGCCTTATCAGCGCGTGCTCAATTAAAAGTTACGATTGATACGGGGCGTAGTGTTGCGCAGGCGGCACTTCCTGCACGCCCAAAATATCTGGCTGTTCGTCGCCGCGAATATTTAGTGCGTAAGACATTTTTTTGGCAATGGCCTCGGCTTTCCACTTCATCAGCTCCGCATTGGGGCCTGCGTATAAACGATCGATAGTGTTGACGAGAAAAAACACCCAGCGATGAAAGTGATCTTCCGTCATGGCAGATTGATTGTGCAATTGCAGGTGCACATTAAAAACATCGGCGCGATAGCCTTTTTCTCCTAGAACTTGAAATGCCCAGAAGTGAGCCACTTTGGGCAGATGTTCCGGCAAGTCGATTCGAGCGACATCGGTAAAGAAAAAACCAATAATGGGATCAACCATTAATTTTTCATAGAACGCAGTGACGATATGCAGCATGTCTTCGTAGGTTTGAATGTCTCTCATGGCGTCGTCTCCGGCGGTTCGGCTCCATTGTAGCCTCTTGCATAGGCAGCGGCAGGTTTGGGGCTGCGTTAGAATGCGGCTTTTTACAGGACGCTGATTGCAGTGAATGCACTTTCTTGGTTGGTGGGATTGCGGTACTTGTCGGCGCGCAAGGGGAGCCGTTTTGTCTCGCTGTTTTCGGTTTTTTCTGTGGCGGGCATGGCGGTGAGTGTGCTGGCTATGGTGCTAGTTATGTCCATCATGAATGGTTTTGCTGGCGAGGTGCGCAATCGTATTTTGCGCGCCGTACCCCATGCACAACTATCGATACCACAAGGTATCGCTGATTGGCCTGCGTTACAGTCGATGCTGCAACAGACGGGTATTGTGTTGGCGAGCGCGCCGCAAGATCGTGCGCGCGTGTTGTTGGAATCGGATGCGCGTATTCATGGCGGTGATTTGTTTGGTGTGGATCCACAATTAGAAGAAAGTGTTTCGCAAATTGCGCAGTCGATGGTGGATGGTTCGTGGTCTGCACTGCAAGCGGGGTCATTTAATGTGGTGTTGGGGCGCACATTGGCGCATCAGTTGCGTGTCAATGTGGGCGACAGCATCAATATCATGCTGCCGCAAGTGAGTGTCACACCCTTGGGTTTATTTCCGCGCAGTCGCCGCTTTACTGTTGTTGGTATTTTTTCTGTCGGTGCGCAACTGGATGCTACGCAACTGTATGTGCATTTAGATGATGCAGGGCGTTTGTTGCGTCGAGGTGACAAGATAGATGCGCTGCGTTTGCGTTTTGATGATGTGATGCATGCGCCGGAAAAATTAGAAAAGCTGCGAAAAATTCCTGCTTTGTCTGGTTTTACGATGAAAAGTTGGCGTGAAGAAAACGGTACGCTGTTTAATGCGATACACATGGAAAAAATCATGGTGACATTGATGCTGTCTGTCATTGTGGTGGTGGCGGTATTTAATTTAGTGTCTATATTGACGATGGCTGTGGCGGATCGCCGCAAAGACATTGCGGTGCTGCGTACCATCGGTGCGCCGCGCGCAACTGTGCTATCCATTTTCCTGATTTATGGTATGAGCATGGGTGTGATCGGTATTGGTGTTGGTGCTCTATTGGGCAGTATTTTGGCGCTGTATATAGAAAACATGGTTTCTGCGATCGAGCGTTTAACGCAAATATCTATTTATTTGCCGAGTCAATGGTATTTTGGTCAAACCATGATGGTGGTTATCTTGGCATCAGTATTGTGTTTGCTGGCTGTGTTTTATCCAGCTTGGCGCGCCTCTACCATTCATCCAGCAGAAGCTTTGCGTTATGAGTGAAAATAAAATGAACAAAAATGACATGGGCGATGTTCTGGGTGTATTGGAATGTCGGCAGTTGGTAAAAAGCTACCGCCAAGGCGATCAGGATTTGCTGGTGCTGAATCAAATAGATTTTTGTGTGCAGCGTGGAGAACGTGTGGCGATTGTGGGTACATCTGGCTCGGGAAAATCCACTTTATTGAATTTACTAGGTGGCTTGGATGAGGCGCAGTCGGGTGAGGTATTGATTGCAGGAAAAAGTTGGCAATCCATGCAGGAAAAAGAGCGTGCCGCATGGCGCAATCAACAATTGGGTTTTGTATACCAATTTCATCATTTATTAGCGGAATTTACCGCGTTAGAAAACGCGAGTATTCCGCTGCTCATAGCAGGAAAAAGCAAGGCGGAAGCCAAGCAGCAAGCAACCGTCATGTTAGAAGCGGTGGGCTTGGGTGCCCGTTTGTCGCATAAACCGGCACAATTATCGGGCGGCGAGCGTCAACGTGTGGCCATTGCGCGCGCTTTGGTGAATAAACCTGCTTGTGTGTTGATGGATGAACCAACAGGTAATCTCGATGCAGACAATGCGCAGCAAGTGCAACAGTTATTGAATAATTTGAACCGCGAATACGGTTTGGCGTTTGTGTTGGTGACGCATGATCGCGCATTGGCTGCACAGCAAGATCGTTGCTTGGTGTTGGATCACGGTCACTTGCGAGAGCACGCCTAATGCTTGCGCGTTTTATTGCTTGGCGTTACGCGCAGGCGCGCAGCGGTTCAGCATTGCTCGGCTTTATTTCGCGTGTGTCGATGGCGGGTTTGGTCGTCGCTGTGGCATTGTTGATTACCGTGCTGGCGGTCATGAATGGTTTTGAACATGAATTGCGTACGCGTATTTTGCGTGTGGTGCCAGCGATTACTTTGTATCCAGAGGAAGATGAAATTGCTGACTGGCAAGCAGTTGCCCAGCAGGTATTGCGCAATTCACATGTTTTAGCCGCCAGCCCCTTGATTGAAGCGCAAGGTTTGTTGGTGATGGGGTCAACTGCAGAACCGGTATTGTTGTTTGCTACTGATCCTGTGGCGGAATCGAAATTGTCACACTTTGAAGATTTTGTTAGTGCGGATGCGTGGCGAGCATGGTTAGCAGATTCACGCTCTGTATTGATCAGTCAAAAATTAGCGGAAAAATTGGGTGTGCAAGCTGGCGGTACGGCCGTGGTGATGTTGCCTGGTGTGGGTGGCAATCAATCCGCGCCGGGCATTTTGAGTTTGCATATTGCGGGCGTGTATGAAACGGGAACGGAAGTCGATAACCATTTAGTGATGGCGCAACTGCCGTTACTGCAAAAACAGTACGCCATGAACGGTGTGGCGGCGATTCGTTTTTCTGTCGATAACTGGCTGCAAGCCGATGCCATTGCATGGTCGCTCGTGCAACAACTACCGCCGCATTATTCGATGAAAACATGGCTACAAACACATGGCAATCTTTATGAAGCGATTCGTATGTCGCGGCAGTTAGTGGTCTTGATGTTGGTGATTATTATTGTCATTGCTGCATTTAATGTCGTGTGTTCTTTGGTGTTGGTGGTGGCGGATAAACGCGGTGATATTGCCATCTTGCGCGCAATGGGTGTGCCCAATAAAAGCATCATGCAGATTTTTATGATGCACGGTTTGTTGATAGGTGCAATGGGAACGATGATTGGTGCTGCAGTCGGTTGTGTGTTGGCACTGGCGATGCCGTCGATTGCGCAGGGAGTGCAGTTGTTATTGGGTGTGCAATTGTTAAGTACGGATGTGTATCCGGTGAATTATTTACCATCCGATTTGCGTGCGGTGGATGTGAGTATTGTTGTAGGAACCGCTTTGTTGATTAGTGGTCTGGCAAGTGTATATCCTGCTTGGCGCGCCACCTGCACGCAGCCGGCAGATGTGCTGCGGCATGAATAATAATGCCGCACGTTTGGTGTTATTTCATGGTATTTACTTGCCGTCATCGCGCTTGTAATAAGTGATTTCTAAGGAATAAGCTGTATTGCCTTTCTTTTCTTGGTGCTCAAGTTTTGCGATGGCGTAGTGCAGCGAGGGAGCAAACCAAAATTGCGTGTGACGTTGGCTATTCGGTTTTCGTAAACGCTCAACCACAATAGTGTCCAGCTTTCCCAGCGCGGTTTTGATGGTTTCTTTGCGAGTCACGCGGAAGCAAAATAATTCAACTCCATCGTCACTGACAACGTCGTAGCACGGCTCTTCATAGCCGCGTGCAATATCGTCAGCCAGCGCCAGCATATAGGTGCCGGCATCCAGCTCTCCACCTTTGAGGGGAATGTTGAATGGTTTGCTGTCTTTGCTGCCAGCGGCAATGTGTTTTTTGGTGTTGTAAGTGATTTCGGTTTCGCGGTTTTGTCCTAACACGCTGCGGCGATAAAGGTAGTGTTTTGGAACAATGCCTTTTTCGTTGTAGGAAAAGGTCGCGTTTTCTTCAATCTGACCAAAGAAGCCGCTAGCAATACTGGAAAAATACCAATCGTCACCAGACTGTTCTAGTCGATGAGTGGCCTGCAGCGGAAAGTTTTTATACATCGCTTGATAAATGGCTGTGTAGGGTTCGTGCTGCACAGTGGGCTCGCTGACTGCAGTCAGCGGCAGTGCGATAAATAGCACGGTGATCAAGAATTGTTTCATGAGTTTCCTCCGGTGCGGGGCAATATCTTGTCGTCGAGTGTGGCGTGATCGCGATGACAACGTAGACGATCTTCGCAAAACCAGCGCACTGCTTGCGGATAAATAATGTGCTCTTGTTGCAGTACGCGTTGTGCGAGAGTTTCAGCGGTATCGTTTGTTAATACAGGAACGCTGGTTTGAAGAATGATTGGCCCGCCATCCAATTCAGGGGAAACAAAATGCACCGTTGCGCCAGCCTTGGTGTCGCCGGCATCTAAAGCGCGTTGATGGGTGTGCAATCCTGGATATTTGGGTAGCAATGAAGGGTGAATGTTCATCAGCTTTCCATATAGTGGCGCAACAAAAGCAGGCGTGAGTATGCGCATAAAGCCCGCTAAAACCACTAAATCTGGCTGATATTGTTGAACCAAAGCTAATAATGCTGCATCGTAATCTTCACGCGCAGAAAACGCCTTGTGTGATAGCACGGCAGTGGGGATATTGGCTTTCGCTGCGCGCTGTAAACCGTAAACATCGGGTTTATTGCTGATGACACCAACAATGTGTGCATTCACAGTGCCTTGTTGCTCGGCATTTATTAGTGCTTGCAGATTGCTGCCGCTACCTGAAATTAAAACAACAATTTTTTTTTGTTGCGGTATGTTCATTGTGCGCGAAATTCAACGTGCGGCTCTGCGTCGTGTTGCCCTTTCTCAATTGTGCCAATCACAAAAGCTGTTTCGCCGCAGTCGTGCAACACAGCCAAGGTGTTATCCACATCAGCTTTGGGCACGCACACAACCATACCGATGCCGCAGTTAAAGGTGCGATACATTTCCAAGGCGTCCACATTTCCCTGCCTTTGCAACCAGTCAAATAAAGAACCTAATTTCCACGCATTGGTGTTGATCATGGCCTTTGATCCACGCGGCAAAACACGTGGCAGGTTTTCGGTTAAACCACCGCCGGTGATGTGAGCAATAGCGCGCACATCCACCGCGCGAATTAAACGCAAAATGGTTTTTACATAGATGCGCGTGGGTTCCATCAATCGGTCGGCCAGCGATTTGCCATCCAGCATTTCGGTTGCAGGATCCACGCCAGAAACAGCAACAATTTTGCGGATCAGTGAGTAGCCGTTGGAGTGTGCGCCAGAGGAGGCCATGCCGATCAATACGTCACCGACATGCACGCGCGAGCCATCAATGATTTCTTCTTTTTCTACCGCACCGACACAAAAGCCGGCCATGTCGTAATCATCGCCTTCATACATACCTGGCATTTCTGCGGTTTCGCCACCCACCAATGCACAGCCCGCTTGCTCGCAGCCCGCGCCGATGCCGGTGACGACGCTGGCGGCGACGTCCACGTCCAATTTGCCGGTGGCGTAGTAGTCGAGAAAAAACAGCGGTTCTGCGCCGCACACCACGAGGTCATTGACGCACATGGCCACCAAATCAATGCCGACGGTGTCGTGTCTTTTTAGATCAATCGCTAAACGCAATTTGGTGCCTACGCCGTCAGTGCCAGAAACCAGCACGGGGTGTTTGTAATGGCTGGGGATTTCAAACAGCGCGCCAAAACCGCCTAAACCGCCCATCACACCGGGGCGGCGCGTTTTTTTAGCGACGTGTTTGATGCGTTCGACCAGTGCTGCACCGGCATCAATATCCACACCAGAATCTTTGTAGCTGAGGGACGTTTTCTTGGAAGATGGCTGGTCAGTCATGGGCAGTGGTGCCTTGCGCAGATCGATAAATCGGGGCGCGCATTGTAGCAGCCAGCCTTGGCGCTTGGGGCGATAAGAGGGGCTTGTGGTAGACTTCGCGGCCACAAAGAACCCGCTGGAGTGCGCCGCTATGTCAGGCATTAAAACGATTGAAGGTGATTTCAACCCGAGCAAGGCGCGCTTTGCCCTGTTGGTGTCGCGCTGGAACAGTTTTGTGGTCGAGAGTCTAAAAGATGGCGCTATCGACACCTTGCGTCGCCATGGCGTCACAGAGGCGCAAATCACCTTGGTGCGCGCGCCGGGTGCATTTGAGTTGCCCTTGGTGGCGCAGCAATTGGCGGCTTCGAAAAAGTTTGACGCCATCATCGCGCTGGGTGCGGTGATACGCGGCGGCACACCGCATTTTGAATATGTGGCGGGCGAATGCGTGAAAGGTTTGGCGCAAGTGAGCTTGAACGCATCCATTCCTGTGTCTTTCGGTGTGTTGACGGTGGATTCCATCGAGCAGGCTATCGAGCGTTCTGGCACCAAAGCAGGCAATAAAGGCGCGGAAGCCGCCAGCTCAGCGCTGGAAATGGTCAGCTTGTTGTCGCGTCTGTGAGTGGCGAAGAAACCGCCGCACTCGATATTGGTGCGCGTCAGAAGGCGCGTCACTACGCAGTGCAGGCGCTGTATCAGCATATTTTGACAGGCGACTCGGCGGCAAAAATTGAAGCCGAGTTTCGTGTGGATTACGACATGAGCGCGGTGGATCTCGCGTATTTTCACGAGTTGCTCGCCCAGGTAATTGCGCAGACGCAAACCTTGGACGCGCTGTTTGATCCCTATCTCGACCGCGGCATCAAAGAGCTGGATCCTGTGTCATTGGCACAGTTGCGTTTATCCACTTACGAAATGCAATCGCGTTTGGATGTGCCGTGGTTGGTGGTGATCGAAGAAGCCATTCGTCTATCCAAAAAATTTGGTCCCACCGACAGTTATAAATATCTCAATGGCGTGCTGGATCGTTTGTCGCGCGATTTGCGCATCGCCGAGCGAACCCAAGGATAAAACAGTAAATGGCGAGCCGGAGCGACAAATCATCGCTTGGTGAGTTTGGACTGATTCGCCGCTATTTTTCTTCTCATGCGATTTCTGACCGTGTTTTGCTTGGTGTGGGCGATGACTGCGCGGTGTTGTCGCTGCCAGTTGGTGAAGTGTTGGCGGTGTCAGTGGACACGCAATTGCCGAATGTGCATTTTCCCGCGCATGCCAATCCATCCGACATAGCCGCGCGCGCTTTGCGTTGTGCTGCCAGTGATTTGGCGGCGATGGGTGCAACACCGTTGGGGTTTACCTTGGCGCTGACCTTGCCTGCTGTTGATGAACGGTGGTTGGCGGCTTTTTCTCAAGGCTTGTTGGAAACGGCGCAACAACTGCGCTGCCCTTTGATTGGTGGCGATACCACGCGCGGTGCGCTGTGTATCAGCGTACAAGTGCATGGCAGTGTGCCAGCAAAAAAAATACTGAAGCGTAGCGGCGCGAAAATTGGCGATAAAGTATGGGTGTCTGGCTCGCTGGGTGATGGCGCGGCGGCATTGGCACTGCTAGAAAATCGTCAAACATTTACTGAAGATGAAAAACAGTATTTGCAGCCGCGTTTTTATCAACCAGCAATAGATTTTGATGTGGCTGTGCAGTTAAGAAATTACGCCAATGCGTGCATTGATGTATCGGACGGCTTGCTAGCAGACCTTACACATATTTGCGATGCCAGCGGTGTAGGCGCACAGATATGGTGTGAGGCACTGCCACTCGCGCAATGGAAAAACAGTGTGTGCGAGCAGCAAGCCCAGCAGTGGGCTTTGTGCGGTGGCGATGATTATCGGCTTTGTTTTACTGCGGATGCGCAACACGATGCAGACTTGCAGGCAGTCGGCAATTGTTTTTGTATTGGAAAAATTATCGCAGGCAGCGGTGTGGTCGCACTCGATAGCAGCCGTAACCCTGTGCAATGGTTGAGTCATGGTTATCAACATTTTTGATCGCACAATTAACGCCAAAGTGTTTGTAGATTGGAAGCACACGTTGGCTTTCGGTTTGGGTAGTGGCTTGGCGCGCACAGCGCCCGGTACATGGGGAACGCTAAGTGCTGTGCCATTTTGTGTTGCATTGTGGTGGTGGTTGCCTGCGTGGTTGTTTGCGTTAACGCTGGTTGTTTTGGCAATGTTTGGTGTGTGGTTGTGTGATGTCGTGGCAAAAGATTTGGGCGTGCACGATCATGGCGGTATTGTGTGGGATGAATGGGTGGGCTATGGCACGGCTTTATGGGCATTGCCTTTGCAATGGTATTGGCCGCTGTTGGCATTTGTGGTGTTTCGCGTGTTGGATATTGCAAAGCCATGGCCTATTTCGTGGTGCGATAAAAAAGTACACGGTGGATTCGGTGTTATGTTGGATGATGTAGCGGCAGGCGTATTGTCCTGTGTGTGTTTGCATATTCTGTCTGTGGTTATTGCTGGATGAAAAAAACTTTTTTTTTATTGCCCCTGTTGTTTTTTGTGCTAGCGACAGCACAGGCGCAAACGCAAACGGCTGCAACCGCCAAGCCAATGAATTTTATCGTCATCCTGTTGGATGATTTGGGGCTGCACGACGCGGGGTTTATGGGTAATGACTTTATCGAAACGCCAGCGATAGATCAGTTAGCAAAAGATGGCGTGGTTTTTACGCAGGCCTATGCCAATGCACCCAATTGCGCGCCCAGCCGTGCGGCAATTTTGTCTGGGCAGTACGCGCCGCGCACGGGCGTTTACACCATGGGCACGGGCGATATGGGGAATGCAGCAGAGCGCAAGTTGCAAACACCAAAAAATAATATTTTTCTGCCAGAGCAGGTGTATACCTTGGCAGAGTTGTTGCGCGATCACGGTTATGCCACGGCGAGCATTGGCAAATGGAATCTTGGTCACGGTGCTGTGCGCGGTCCAGAAGGGCAAGGTTTTGATCTCAATATCGCTGGACACCGCGGTGGAGTGGGGCAATCTTATTTCGCGCCGTACTCAACACAGTTGCCTAACGTACAAAATGCGCCTGTGGGAGAATACTTAACAGATCGCTTAAATGCAGAAGCTGTGCGATTTATTGAGCAACACAAATCGCAGCCATTTTTTATTTATCTGGCGCACTATGCCCCGCATTTTCCTATTCAGGCTCCTGCAGATACCAAGGAAAAATACAAAGAAAAAAGAGAGAAGTTTTGTGGTGACAAGCAAAAATTAATATTTTGTGAAATGTCAGATTATTATCCTGAATATGCGGCGATGGTTGAGCATATTGATCGAGGATTGGCGCAATTGCGCGATCAATTAAAGAGGGATGGCCTGGATCAGAACACGACGATTGTGTTGATGTCGGATAATGGCGGTTATCCCTTTGTGCGCGACCCCAATGCCATGCGCGGGCAAAAATCACAGTTGTACGAGGGGGGGATTCGCGTGCCAATGGTGTGGTTGGTGCCAGGAAATCGCGCAGGCGGTATATCGGATGAAGCCGTTTCCGGTATTGATATTTACCCAACCATTGCGGCGCTGGCCAAAATTGATACCAGTCAGTTGGTGTTGGATGGAAAAGATATTGAACGGTTATTTTTTGCACCCTCTCAAGCTTTGCCTTCGCGTGATTTGTTTTGGTATTTGCCAGGCTATACCACAGACAGCGTAGAAGATCCGGATGACGAGAAAGGTCATTTGCAAATAAAACCACAGGCTGGTTTTACGCAAATTCCTGCGGTAGCTATGCGCAGGGGAAATTGGAAATTGATTTGGTATTACGATGGCACGCCCGCGGAGTTGTATAACATCCTTTTGGATCCGCTGGAGAAGTACAATCAAATTCTAGTGGAAAAAAAACGTGCTGCAGACATGTTGCAGGCGTTGCGGCAATGGCTGACTGCAACGGGTGGTGCGGAACAGTTGCCGGCAAACCCAGCTTATCAGCAATGATTATTGCGGCCAGCGATTGTCGGAGATCAAAGTGGCCAAATCAGCGCGTTGCGCCCACTTTTCTTGTTCAAGCATGGGTTTGTCATAAAACTGTGTGACGTGGCCAATGCACAAAATAGCAACGGGATGGCTGCCTTCCGGCATGTGTAGCAGTTGTTTGAGTTTCGGCGGATCAAACAGTGAGACCCATCCCACGCCCAAACCTTCAGCGCGCGCTGCCAGCCATAAGTTTTGAATGGCGCACGACACAGAAGCGAGATCCATTTCTGGCAGCGTGCGGCGACCAAAAATGTGTTGCTCGCGACGATCCATGAGTGCAACCACCAGCACTTCACCGCAATCCAGCACGCCTTCTACTTTCAGTTTCATAAACTCGTCTTCGCGTTCGCCGAGTGCGTTGGCTGTGGCTATGCGTTCCTCTTCTACCAGCGCGTGCAGTGATTGACGCAGTGCTGCATCGCTGATGCGAATAAAACGCCACGGTTGCATAAAGCCGACACTGGGTGCGTGGTGTGCGGCCTGCAACAAACGCCGCAGCACATCGGTGTGGATTGGGTCGGGCAAAAAATGACGCATATCGCGCCGCTCCGCTATGGCGCGATAGATGGCGGCGCGTTCCGCATCGCTATAGGCGAGTGGATTCATTTGTTGCCTGCATGGTTGTGATATGTTGCGGTGGTTGCCATTATAACGGCGAGGTGTACGCTGTCGTGGCGCGGCATGATGATTGAGGTGATACATGGCAGATGAGCTGTTCAATGTGGTTTTTCGCGGTGAGATTTTGCCGGGGCATAATTTGGCGGATGTCAAAGCGCGCTTTGCACAGTTATTCAAAATGGATGCTGCCAAGGCAGAGGGCTTTTTTGGTGGCAAAGCGCTGGCCTTGAAAGCCAATTGTGATCGCGCCACCGCTGATAAATTCAAAATTGTCTTGGAACAAGCCGGTGCCGCTGTGGAAATACGTGCTGCGGCAGCACCACAAACAGCTCCGTCACCTGCACCAGAGGCGAAGCCGGTAGCAGCCCCTGCTGCGGTACCGTCAACGCCGTCTGCCACGGCAAGCACTGCACCACAAAACCCTTGGTCTCTATCGGCGGCCGGCTCTAACTTATTGCGTCCTGGTGAGACACAATCCCCTGTCGCCGCTGAAATCAACACCAGTCATTTGAAAATCGTGAAACCGAAGTTATTTTCGGATGAGCCAGAAGAACCATTAGAGCCGCCGCGCCCAGTGGTGCAGAGCAACGTCAATCTGTCGGCCTACCAGTTGGCGTCGGTGGGTGAGGACCTCGTACCCCCCAAAGTTTTTGTGCCGCGAGAAATAGACCTCAGCGAGTTGAGCTTGGACGCGGTGGGCGCGGATGTTTTGCGCGAAGAAGAAAAACAGGTGTTTGTGCCGGCCAATATTGATACCAGCGGTGTGGATATTGCGCCAGCGGGCAGCGATATGGGTCAGGTGAAGCCGCCGCCAGCTCCTCCAGCGCCCTCTACTGAGCATATCTCCCTGCAAAAATAATCTCAGTACTGCCGCCTGCAGGCGCGTGCCTGTAGAATGGCGGCGCATTTTTTCTCCCTAATCCTGCTGTTTTTGGAGCTCCCTCGTGCCAGTTAATTTGCAACAGGAAAAGCGTGCGGTGACCACGCTGGCGTCGCTGTATACCTTGCGTATGCTGGGTTTATTTTTGGTGCTGCCGGTTCTGTCACTCTATGGTGTGAATTACACAGCCAGTACCCCGATGCTGATTGGTATCGCGATGGGTATGTATGGCGCAACACAGGCCGTGCTACAGATTCCCTTGAGCGTGCTGTCGGATCGTATCGGTCGGCGTGGTGTGGTCATTGGCGGTTTGGCTGCTTTTGTGGTCGGCAGTGTCGTAGCGGCCATGTCCACATCTATTTATGGCTTGATTATTGGTCGCGGTCTGCAAGGTGCAGGTGCTATTTCCGGCACGCTGATGGCGATGGTGTCGGATCTCACTTCGGAACAAAATCGCACCAAAGCGATGGCGACGATTGGTGCGTCCATCGGTGTTTCTTTCGGCGTGGCGATGATGTTGGGGCCGGTCTTGGCGCATTGGGGCGGCTTGTCGGGCCTCTTCTGGGCGACGGCGGTGTTGGGCTTGGGAGGCTTTTTTTTGGTGTTGTTCGTGCTGCCAGAACCGCCAGCAGAAACATTGCATTCTCCACATCGCGACACTTTGCCCGTACCTTCACTGTTGTGGCGCGTATTGAGTGACTCACAACTCTTGCGTTTGAACAGCGGTATTTTTTGTTTGCATATGACATTGATGGCGTCATTTGTCATTGTGCCGCGTTTATTAGAAAAACAATTGGGTTTGGATCGCAGTCATCACTGGGAAGTGTATTTACCCGTGTTAGGCGGCTCTTTTGTGGCGATGATTCCCTTGATGGTGATTGCAGAAAAAAAACGCTTAGTGAAAGAAGTGTTTGTGTTGGCCGTGGCGGTGCTGGTGTTTGCATTGTTGTTCCTCGGTGCGGCGTATCAATTTAATGCTGGGCTAGTGGCTGGTCTGTTTTTGTTTTTCTTTGCGTTCAATTTACTGGAAGCACAGCTGCCTTCGTTGGTGAGCAAGCAAGCGTTTGCCGGAGGCAGGGGCTCGGCGATGGGGGTGTATTCCACCTGCCAGTTTTTGGGTACTTTTGCGGGTGGGGCACTCGGTGGGCTCATGTTGCATTTAGGGGAGCCACGCTGGTTGTTTTGGGTATTGGTCTTGCCTGTGATGGGTTGGTGTTGGCTGGCTGCTACCATGCAGGCGCCGCAGTATTGGTTGAACGTCATGCTGCATTTTCAGGGTGATGCGGATGCTGTGCGCGAGCAATTGCGAACGATCACTGGGGTGGCGCAAGTGCTGGTGGTACCGGAAGAAAACATGGCTTATCTCAAGGTCGATAACGCGGTTTTGGATCACGCTGCACTGGACAGTTTGCGCGCGCCAGAATAACGGCTGCACCTCTGTGATACTGATTTAATATCCAGTATAGTGCGCTGGCACCATTCGCCAATGTCGGGCGGGCGGTATTCATTCATATAGAGGACAGGAGCGTATTTATGGCAGCCAGAGGCGTTAACAAAGTTATTTTGGTAGGGAATTTAGGCAAGGATCCAGAGACGCGTGTTTCGCCTGGTGGCGGTGCCATTACCAACATCACGCTGGCAACCAGCGAAACATGGAAAGACAAGCAGACGGGTGAAAATCAGGAGCGCACGGAATGGCATCGCGTGGTATTTTTCGGTCGCTTGGGTGAAATTGCCGGTGATTATCTGAAAAAAGGCGGCAAGGTTTACATTGAAGGGTCGCTGCGCACGCGCAAGTGGCAAGATCAAAGCGGACAGGACAGATACACCACAGAAATCGTCGCCAGTGAAATGCAAATGCTAGACAGTCGCGGTGGTGATAGCAGTGGCTTCTCTGCTGAACCGCGCAATCAAAACATGGGCAGTAGCCGCAGTAGCAATGCGAACGCTGGACGACAGCAAGAGCAGGCACCACCAGCAGGTTTTGATCAGTTTGACGATGATATTCCGTTCTGATTATTGCAGAGCGATAGAGAGAAGCCCGCACAATGCGGGCTTTTTTATGGCGGTTTATTTGGCGATGCGTTGAGCCAGTTGAGTTTCCAGTGCTACTTGATCAGTGGTGAACAGGCGAATACCTTCGGCTAATTTTTCAGTGGCCATGGCATCTTCATTCATCTGCCAGCGAAAGGTTTTTTCATCAATAGGCGGTGAGTTTTTTGCAGCAGCAGGGTTTGCAATCAGTTGCCGTTGCAGTGTGCCTTGGGTGTTACTCAGTTCATCGAGTAGAGCAGGGCTGATGGTGAGGTTGTCACAGCCCGCCAGCGCAATAATTTCACCGGAATTGCGAAAACTGGCTGCCATTACCACGGTGTTGATGCCGTGCGCTTTGTAATGTTGGTAAATGTGTTTCACCAAGGCGACACCAGGCTCTTCTGCAGGAATAAAAGTTTTGATATCAGTGTTTTTGACATGCCAATCCAGCACGCGACCGACAAATGGAGAGATGAGAAACACGCCAGCATCGGCACAAGCGCGTGCCTGCGCAAAGGAGAAAAGTAAAGTGAGGTTGCACTGGATATTGTCTTTTTCTAACACGCGCGCCGCTTGTATCCCTTCCCAAGTCGAAGCAATTTTTATCAATACGCGATTGCGTGCAACGCCGAGTTGTTCGTAAAGCTGAATCAGTAATCGCGCGCGCTGGATCGTGGCTTGTGTGTCAAACGATAGCCTTGCATCCACTTCAGTGGAAACGCGTCCAGAAATGTGGCGCGTGATTTCACAGCCTACTTTTACCGCCAAAGCGACTGCCGCCAATTGCGCGGTGGTGGTGGCGTCAGTGTTGCTTGGCTGTTGTTGCTTTGCCCATGCAATGCTCTCATCAATCAAGGGCGCATAAACGGGTAGCTGGCTGGCTTTTAGCAGCAGAGATGGATTGGTGGTTGCACCTATCGGTTTGAATTTCGCAATGGCTTCTATATCGCCGGTATCAGAAACCACTTCAGAAAATGTGCGCAGTTGATCGAGCAAAGTAGTCATACGGTTGATGTCCTGTGTCAGAGTCTTATTTCATCTTATCACCGTCGTTTTGCGGTGGTGAGATCAAACCATCACCAATTTTGCGCCGACCAAAACCATGATGGTGGCGAGTACGGGGCGCAAGACTTTTTCTGGCACGGCCGCCGTTAAATGACTGCCAATATAGATGCCGGGCAGCGAGCCAATGAGCAAGTTAATCAGTAAATCCCAATTCACGTTGCCCAGCCCTGCGTGACCGAGACCTGCAATTAAGGTGAGTGGCACAGCGTGTGCAATTTCAGTGCCGACCAGTCGCGCCACCGGCAGAATGGGATAAACCAAAAATAATGCCACGGTGCCGAGTGCGCCCGCGCCAATGGAGGTGACAGTAACCGTAACACCTAAAATAACGCCGGTGACGACAGTGGCTTTTTCACGCTGTGCCATGCTCATGCGCGTAAAAATGGCGTTGCTGTTGTGACTCCAATGCAGCAGTTTTTGTTTGAACACGATAGTCAGTGCAGTGAAAACCAGTGTCACGCCCAAGGCAATTTTGATGGTGCTGTTGACGTGCTTGCTCTCAAATCCGACTTGATGCATGACGAACAGTGTCAGTACCGCAGCAGGCAGGCTGCCGAGCGCCAGCAGCCCCGCGATGCGCCAGTTGATGTTGCCCTTGCGTTGATGCACAAAAATACCGCCCGCTTTGGTGATGGCGGCGTACAGCAGATCGGTGCCGACGGCTGTGGTAGGGGGAATGCCAAAGAACAGCAAGATAGGGGTCATCAAGCTGCCGCCGCCTACGCCGGTCATGCCAACAATAAAGCCAACAGCAAGGCCGGATAGGGCATAGACCCATTCGAGGTGTAGACCAAAGAGTTCAAATTGCATGAGTTCCTCCAGCGGCGGAGCCGGTATTGATAAGCGAGGAAGGCATCCTAGCAGCCGGTTTCTTATAACTGAAAGATTTATTTTTTGTAAGTTTATTTCTTTTGGTTATTTATGGGGCGAATGGCAAAGTCTTGGCTCACGGGCGGTGTGTACCAACTGTCGGCAAACAGAATGCGTGGCCACAGCTTGAGGGGGTTATGAGCCAGTTCGTAGCCAATTTGCAGCACGCCGGCGAGTGCCAGCCGCAAGGGGTTTGGGTACAACGGCGGGTTGTTGGTCAGCCCAGTAGGAGGTGGTACGTCGGGTGGCTCTACAAACGTGCCAAATACGCGATCCCACAGCATCCAGCCAAAATTGCCGAGATTGATCAAACTGTGCTCGCGTTTGGCAGAGTGGTGAATGTAGTGGTAGTTGCCGATACCAAAAAACGCACTCAGCCGCCGCAGCCAGCGGTTGTGTTGCATCTGTGCGTAATACGCCTCGCAGTGTGAATAGATTCCCAAGCTATGATTGAACAAACGCAGTATTAAGGCTTCGACAATCATCGGCTCTGGATTAAATAACTGTGTGCTGAGACCGACGAGCAGTTGCAGGGGAACTGCCACCAGCAAAAATAGCGGCGCTGCAACAAACACCGGCTGCGTGGTTGGCATCATCAAGTGCTCTGTCATGTGATGTGAGCGATGCAGTAATAACCAAGGAAGGCGATAACTGTGGCTGATTCTGTGCAAGCCGTAAAAAGCCAAGTCCGCCAACAGTAGGCTGAGTAGCAATGGCAGAGGGCGTGGCAAGGTGATGAGTGTGGGGATGTGTTTGAGCGCAGACTGGCACCATACGGTGATGCGGTAGACCAACTGCCAGCCATCGCTAAATTGACCGCCTGACAGTTGATACAGCCAGCCAATGACGAACAACATGACGAGCAATATCAGCACTTGAATACCGTTTAGCGCAAACATCAAGGCAAACTCACGCAACGAATAAGGCTTGCCGGTAGCGCGTTCAAAATGTGTATAGCTGCGAAATGTCACGATAGCGTTTTGCACCATTACAAAAGCCAGCAGCGGCAGAAAAATCCAGAAAAATAATTGGCTCTGCAGCGGATATTGCTGCTCGATATGGGCAAGTGCTTGCAGAGCCAGCGCGTAGCCGCTGTTGCCGTCATCAACAAAGCCGGGTCCCACCATGATGTTGTGATGAAACACGGCATCGACGGTAACGGTCAGTGCGTAACCGATGGCAAACAACAGCATGATGGGCAGCATCAGCCAGCGCCAGCGTTCGCTAATTTCAGGTATTTCTGCTGTCAGTAGACGAGGTAATCGCATACAGGTTTCCGTTGCTAGTGCAAATCTTGCGTGCGAACAAAATAATAAAACCGCGCAGCCTCGTGAACAACAATCAAACTATTGGTCGGCATATTGGTAAAAGCGCCTTCGTACTCGGCAATTTGCACATAGCCGTTGTCACGCATTTTTTGTAAGTAAAGACGCGAGTTGTTGTCGTTCAAATCTTCCACCATAAAAATGCGTGGGTTGCCGGTGAGAGCTTCAGGCAAGGTTTGAGAGAAAAGGTCGCGGCGATCAATATTTTTGATCCAGTAAGTTTTTCTATTTTTGTCTGACCACTGTTGCTTAAGTTGTTGCTGAAATATCAAGCGTTTGTCATTGTGGTATGAACGCAAGAGATTGGTTTGCAAAGGGTATTGGATGGCAATGGGTCGCCAGCAGATGAGCAGCGTTAGAAGTATTGTTAACAAGAGTTTGGCTGGTGCTCTTTGTGTGATGGCGGTGATGCCAAGGGCGGGCAGTAAAGTCATCGTCGCCGCTAAGCCACAAAAACTGCGATCAAAAAAAGCGGGAATGCTGGCAAAGTACAGCGTAAACAGTGTGAGCGGAACGGTCAGTAATAGAAGCGTTTTAATTTGCTTTTGTGCAGCAAGCGTTATCGCTCCGATAACGCTGATGGCTAGCAGCGGCCAGCCCAGTGTGGCGTAAAAATAGGCGGCAATATTTTTTAGTTGGATGAAAAAGCTGTAGCGCGCCAGCAGCTCTGGCGGCTGTGGATTTTGGTAGTACAGCTGTACGCTGCGCACACTGAGCCAGAAGTCGCGTGCGCTCATGTCGCCACAAAAAAACATCAGTTGTAAAACAGCCAGTACGATTGCCAATAGCGCAAGGCCTTGCAGGGCAATTTGTAGCAATGTTTTGGTGTCGCGATTTGCGGTGTGCAGCAGTGGTGTGCAGCAAGCCAGCGCTGGAAAAATACCTAACATAAGTTGGCTGGCTTTGCCTGCTGTTGCAATACCTAACACGGCGCCGTTAGCCAGCAACCAAGTACTGTTTTTCCACGTATTTTTTTTGAAGGTCAACCACAACAACACAGAACCCATGGCAGTGAGCAGGGCGTCGGGTCTGGCGTAGTGGCTGCCTTGTACGGCGAGTGGAAGCACGGTGTAGATCATCGCGCTGCACAGGGCGAGTATTTCTTGGTTGGCTGTTGTTCTACCGACAGTTCGGGCAACCAAGACGATAAATAACAGGCTGATGGCATCCCAAAACACAGCGATTTGATGCAGTAAAACTATCGTGGGTGTGGTGATGCCGAGCAGCCGTAGTGGTTTGATGATGGCGGCAGATAGCAGCATGTGGCCGCTAAAGTTGTAGTGGTGTTCGCGCGCTGGTTCGTCGCGTATCTCGGTGTGTGCGATACCTTTTTGCTGCGCGGCCTGTGCGCCTAGGCGATACCAGTCTGGCTGCCAATTGCCGTTGTTGACCGCGTCATCCACAGCCCACACAACAATTTGATCATCAATCTGAAAATAGGTGCGCGGACTGGTGTCGATACGCAAAGCAAAAAAAACAGCGAGAATAAAAAACCACAGCAGGCGGATAAAAAAATGTGCAGGTGGTGTCGCTGTGGTCATGTGTTGTGCTGGTGTGTCAATGCAGAGCTGAGGAATAGCGGTAGGCGCTAAAACCTTCAATGGTGCTGCCATTGATGACCGCAAAAGGAATGCCGCCACCGCCCCCCAGCTTTTGCATACGCAATGCGGCGTTGGCATCTTTTTCTACATCATATTCTTGAAATGGAATATTTTTTCCGCGCAGCCACTGCTTGGCTTTTTTGCAAGCACCACACCAAACAGCGGTATAGATTTCCACTTTGTTGGCAGGTGCTGATGTGGCAGGTGTTGTGTTGAGATTGTCGTTGGTGAGTGTTGGCGTTGTGCCACGCCATATATCAATCTGTGCAAGGATTTCACTGAGTAACGCGTTAGCGTATTGCTGCCATTGCTCCACAAAGAGCAGCACTGTGCTGCCAAGTGTGGACCAATTTTTTAGTGATAATGCATCTGTGTTGTTGGGCAGTGCTAAATCTTTGCGAGGCGTTTGTGCAGGGTTGGTCACCGTGCCGTTATTGGATATTTGAATGGGTGACAATTCCACTGCGCTCACTGCGGATGCGTTTTTATCCGTGCTGGCTGGTGGTTGATCGCCGTAATGCACAACGCCGTGTTTGTCTGTCCATTTGTAAACATCTGCGCTGACACAATAACTGGTAAAAATCAGCAGTACGGCGAGTAGCATTTTCATCGGCATCCCTCTTGTATTTTTTATTTATGTGCTGGGCTGTGCATCAAAGCTGCGACCTGTGATGTTATCGCTGTCTGGCCCCATTAAATACAAATACAGCGGCATCAAGCTGTCTGCGGCGGGGCGCGTGTTGGGATTCTCGCCTGGATAAGCCGCCGCGCGCATGCGCGTGCGGGTGCCGCCAGGGTTGATGGCATTGACGCGCACGCGCGTCACTTCTTCCAATTCGTCGGCCAGCGTTTCCATCATGCCTTCCACCGCAAATTTGCTCACGGCGTATGCGCCCCAAAAGGCGCGACCTTGGCGGCCAACGGAGGAGGTGGTGAATAAGATGCTGGCATCGGGCGCTTGCGTCAGCAGCGGCAGTAAGGTTTTGGTCAGCAGAAAAGCGGCGTGGACATTCACTTGCATCACCTGTTGCCAGCGCTCGGGGCTGTAATCAGCGATGGGTGTGACGGTGCCGAGCAGGGCGGCGTTGTGCAGCAGACCGTCCAATCGCCCCAGTTCTTCGCCGATGGTGTCGGCAATGGCCTGCGCGGTATCCGGTGTGAGGTACTGCAAATCCAGTGGCAGGATCATCGGTTCGGGGTGGCCAGCGGCGAGAATTTCGTCGTACACCCACTCCAGTTTTTCTTGCGTTTTGCCCAGCAAAATCACCGTAGCTCCGTGAGCGGCAAAACTGTGCGCGGCGGCGCGGCCTATGCCATCGCCAGCGCCGGTCACGAGAATCACGCGCTCCGCCAAAAGATCGGTGCGGGGTGAGTAGCCAGCGGGCAAGGTGTGTATGCTTTTCATGCGTTTAGTCTAGTCAGTAATGCGGGGATTTCAGCGGCGGAGCGCAAGCGGAAGTCGGCTTGCCAATGCTCGATGTTTTCGTTGGGGTCGATGTAGCCCCATTCGCAGGCAACGGTGAGCATGCCGGCGGCGCGGCCGGCGGCGATGTCGCGCTCGTGGTCGCCAAAATAGATAGCCTCGGATGGCTCGCAGCCGCAGTGCTGGCAGGCCAGCAGCATAGGCTCTGGGTCGGGCTTGCTGCGCGAGACGTGATCGGGGCAAACAATTGTGGCGGGCGGCGAGGGAAGTGGCAGCTTCTCCATCAGCGGCAGGGTGAGGTAGCTGGGTTTATTGGTGATGATGCCCCAAGCTAACCCCCTTTCGGCTGCCCATTGCAAGCTGTGGTGGATGCCGGCGAACAAGGTACTGTTTTGTCCGAGAATGGTCTGATAGGTGGCAACCAGTTGGCAGTTGAGCGCTTCGATGGCCGGGTCGCCCTCCGGTAACTCGGCGGCCAAACGCGTCATGGCGCGCGCGCCGTTAGAGACTTGCGCGCGGATGGTGGTATCGGCCAACGGAAGTTTATCGAGCTGTTCGCGCAGGCGATTCACGCAAACAATGAAGTCAGGGGCGGTGTCGAGTAAGGTGCCGTCCAAATCAAACAAAATTGCTTTTAATTTCATTGGATTAGCTCGGTTTTTTCGCGTGGACTATGTAGTTGACGCTGATATCGCTGTTCGACAAGGAGTATTTTTTAATCAACGGGTTATAGGTCATTCCTGTGATGTTTTCTAGCGACAAGCCGGCCTCGCGTATCCAGCCAGCCAGCTCGGCAGGGCGGATAAATTTGCTGTATTCGTGCGTGCCTTTGGGCAGCAGCTTCAACAGATATTCGGCACCGACGATGGCAAAGGCATAGGCTTTGGGGTTGCGGTTGATGGTGGAGAAAAACAGGTTCGCACCCGGTTTGGCGAGGTCGGCACAGGCGCGAATGATGGAGGCGGGGCTGGGCACATGCTCCAACATTTCCAAGCAGGTCACGATGTCGTAGTGGGCGGGCTGCTCGGCGGCCAGTTGCTCGACGGGTTTTTGCTGGTAGTCGATAGTCACGCCGCTCTCCAAGGCGTGTAGCTTCGCTACGGACAACGGTGCCTGCCCCATGTCGATGCCGGTCACTTGTGCGCCACGCTGCGCCATGGCTTCCGACAAAATGCCGCCACCGCAGCCCACATCCAGCACCACTTTGCCGGCCAGTGGCGCACGCTCGTCGATGTAGTTGCAGCGCAGAGGGTTGATGTCGTGCAACGGTTTGAACTCACTGGTTGGGTCCCACCAGCGGTCGGCTAGGGCTTCAAATTTGGCAATTTCAGAGGGATCAACATTGGCGGCTGCCATGCGGTGTATTCCAGTCGGACAAGAAAGTGGCGCTCATTATAGCGGCGCACTGTAGAGGGATTGATGGAGTGTATTACAAGGTGCGTTGGCGTAAGTCTGGCGGTGTGGTTGCGCGCGCCCACAGTTGCTTGAAATCTTCCAGTAGAGGTTTTACGCGCGCACGGTAATCGTGATAGCCAATGCCTTGCATGGCTTGAGGGTCCGGTCTGAACAGCAGGCCTTTGTCATCGGTGATCAGATAATTAGGGAATTTTTCTGCAATGGTGGTGGGGAGTTTGCGTATCTGGATTTTTTCGCTGGCGCGATGGCTGAGGCGCAGCAGTTGGTGTCCGCGTTCCAGCAGTGCCTTGGTGTCGCGCACTAAAATACGCACGCTCGTGTTGCGCTGCCTTTGCACTAAATCCATCACGGCATCCGCAAAAGTATCGTTGTCGTACAGCCAGTCTTCCAAATCTTCACTAAAAATAAGCAAACCAAAACGCGCAGTCTGCACAAGCTCAACAGACAGCGCGCGAAATGCATCGATGGATTCCAATCTCACCAAATCCGAACCGCTGACAATAAAACTGCGATCGGGCGGTAAAAACAGTACGGTGACACTCGGGTTTGTGCTGCGTTCGGTAGAAAAACCCAAAGCAGAAAAAATAGCGTGCCAAGGATGCGAAGTGGGTACAGAGAGCCGTGCCAAACCGCGCTGCGGTGTGTCCAAGACGGCGCAACGCATTAGCGCTTCGGCTATATCGTTGGCGCGCTCTGTTTGGGTAATGGCGTGGCTGATGTGCCCGTCACTATCAATGCTTAAATAGCCGGCAACGGTATTGTTGATAGTGGCGAGATAGTGTTCGGACGTGGCATCAAACACTTGTTCTGTTTCGAGATCAGCAATGAATCGTGAGCGCGCAGAAAGAATACGCGCTTGTTCGTCAGACCAAGCCGCTCGGGCGACGCTGACGGGGTAGTATTCCACGGTGTCATTGTCGCTCATGTTTTGGCTCGCTATTAATTAGAGTTTTTGAAACACCAGCGTAGCGTTGGTGCCGCCGAAACCGAAGCTGTTGGACATCACGCGTTGCAGATCCACGTTGTCGATACGCTGACGCACCACGGGCATATTTTCTGCTTCGGCATCAATGGTTTCGATATTGGCAGAGGCGGCAATAAAGCTGTGCTGCTGCATCAACAGCGAGTAAATCGCTTCTTGCACACCGGCTGCGCCGAGCGAGTGACCGGACAGGGATTTGGTGGAACTGATGCGCGGAATCGCATCGCCAAACGCTGCTTTGACTGCTTTTAATTCAGCGAGATCACCCACGGGTGTGCTGGTGCCGTGCGCGTTGATGTAATCAATGTTTCCGCTCACGGTAGCCAGTGCTTGCTGCATGCAGCGCATAGCGCCTTCGCCAGACGGAGCCACCATGTCATAGCCGTCGCTGGTTGCGCCGTAGCCGACGAGTTCCGCATAAATTTTTGCGCCGCGCGCTTTGGCGTGTTCGTATTCTTCCAACACCAAACAGCCGCCGCCACCGGCGATAACAAAACCGTCGCGGTTGGCATCGTAAGCGCGTGAGGCTTTTTGCGGGGTGTCGTTGTATTGCGTAGACAGCGCGCCCATCGCATCAAACAAGCAAGACAGCGACCAATGTTCTTCTTCGCCGCCGCCAGCAAAAATAATGTCTTGTTTGCCGAGTTGAATCAGCTCCATCGCATTGCCGATGCAATGTGCGCTGGTGGCGCAGGCAGAGGAGATGGAATAGTTCACGCCCTTGATTTGAAACGGCGTGGCGAGGCAGGCAGAAACCGTGGAACCCATGGTCTGCGTCACACGGTAAGGGCCGACGCGCTTGATGCCCTTTTCGCGCATGATGTCAGCCGCTTCTACTTGATTGGACGAGGAAGCGCCGCCAGAACCCATGATCAAACCACTGCGCGGGTTGGACACTTGTTCGGGTGTTAAACCGGCATCAGCAATGGCCTGTTGCATAGAGAGATACGCAAACGCAGCGGCATCGCCCATGAAGCGCAGAATTTTGCGGTCAATCAATTCGTTTAGGTTGAGCGCGATGGAGCCAGAGACATGGCTGCGGAAACCCATGTCGCGGTAAGTTTCGTTAAAGCGGATGCCAGACAAACCTTCGCGCAGGGAATGGGTGACTTCGGCAGCATTGTTGCCCAGGCAAGACGTGATACCCATGCCGGTGACGACAACTCGTCTCATGCGTTAAACCTCGTTGCTCAATGGATGCTGGCATTATGGCACAGCGGAACAGTCGTGCTGTGCGGAGGGGTGCTCCGCAGCGGTTAGAAATTATCGGTAGTAGTAAACAAGCCAACTTTGAGATCTTTGGTGTGATAGATCTCTTTACCATCGACCGACATCACGCCATCCGCAATGCCCATGATCAGCTTGCGTTCGATCACGCGGCTGAGATGGATGTGATAGGTCACTTTTTTCGCGCTGGGCAGCACTTGCCCAGTGAATTTTACTTCGCCAGAGCCCAGTGCTCGCCCGCGCCCCGGATTGCCCTTCCAGCCCAAATAGAAACCGACCAACTGCCACATGGCATCCAGCCCCAAGCAACCGGGCATCACTGGGTCAGAAATAAAGTGGCAGTCGAAGAACCAGAGGTCAGGGTGAATATCCAGTTCGGCGATGATTTCACCTTTGCCGTAGTTGCCGCCTGTTTCAGAAATATGCACGATGCGATCCACCATTAGCATATTGCCTACGGGCAGTCGCGCGTTGCCAGGTCCGAACAATTCGCCGTGTCCGCAAGCCAGTAGCTCGTCGCGATTAAATGCACTTTGTCTGCTCATGTGAGTATTCCCGATCCCTGCCGGCAAAAGTCCGTCAGTTTAGCGAGTGGTGCGTACTTGTCCAGAGAAAGCCGCTGAAATGCTTTGATTGTCGTCGATTGTAGGCGTGTCAGAATCCTGTATGCTAATGCACCGTTGTCCGTCTCAAAACTCCAACGCTTTTTTATCCATCACGTTCATTCTCTATCCACAGGACCTTCCATGATCAATAAATGTTTGTTCCCTGTTGCCGGTTACGGCACGCGCTTTTTGCCAGCCACCAAATCCATGCCGAAAGAAATGTTGCCGGTAGTGAATAAACCCTTGGTGCAATACGGCGTTGAAGAGGCTCTGGAAGCAGGATTGGATGAAATTTGTTTTGTGACGGGTCGCGGCAAACGCGCGATTGAAGATCACTTCGATCTCAACTATGAACTCGAGCATCAAATTGCCGGCACGGGCAAAGAAAAATATTTGGAAAGCATTCAGCGCGTGATGGATAGCGCATCATTTTCTTTCACGCGTCAACGTGAAATGAAAGGTTTAGGACACGCAATTCTCACGGGTCGCCGCTTGGTGGGCGATCAAGCCTTTGGTGTGATTTTATCTGACGATTTGTGCATGCCACCGGAAGCCGGTGTGGGCGTGATGGCGCAGATGGTCAAACTCTACAAACAGTTTCGGTGCAGTATCGTCGCTATTCAAGAAGTGGACGGTGCGGACATTGAAAAATTTGGTGTAGTAGAAGGTGAAAAATTAAAAGAAGGTATTTTCCGCGTGTCCAACATGGTTGAAAAACCTAAACTGGCCGATGCGCCAAGCAATTTAGCTGTTATTGGTCGTTACATTCTCACGCCAGATATTTTCGATATTCTGGAAAAAACGCCGCCTGGCAAAGGTGGTGAAATACAGTTGACGGATGCTTTGATGCAGCAGGCGCAAGAAGGCGCGGTGTTGGCGTATCGCTTCAAAGGCACGCGTTACGATTGCGGCAGCGTGGAAGGTTTTATTGAAGCCACGAACTATGTTTATGAAAATATTTATCGTCAACCTAAATAAGCATTGAGATTTTCCATGAGTGCTATTCAAATCAATTGTTTCAAAGCCTACGACGTACGCGGCCGCGTGCCGGATCAAATCAATGAAGATGTGGCCTATCGCATCGGCCGCGCTTTTGTGCAGTTTCTCGGCGCAAAAAGTGTGGTGGTGGGGCATGATATTCGTCTTTCTAGCCAAGCTTTGTCTGATGCCTTGGTGCGCGGTTTGCGCGAGCAGGGCGCGGATGTCATTGATATTGGTTTATGCGGCACAGAAGAAGTGTATTTCGCCACATTTCATTTGGGTATGGATGGCGGCATCGCAGTAACGGCCAGCCACAACCCCATGGATTACAACGGCATGAAGTTTGTGCGCGAAGGTTCGCGCCCCATCAGTGGCGATACCGGTTTGAAAGACATTCAAGCCTTGGCAGAGAGCGGCAATTTTGCTGCACCGCTGCGAGCAGGTAATTATCAAGCACAATCCACGCGTGATGCCTATGTGCAGCACTTGTTGGGTTATGTGGATCGCGCTCAATTAAAACCGCTGAAATTGGTTATCAACGCAGGCAATGGTGGCGCGGGTTTGGTGATGGATGCGCTGGAAAAACATTTGCCGTTTCAATTCGTCAAAGTGCATCACCAGCCGGACGGCACGTTTCCCAATGGTGTGCCGAATCCGCTATTGGAAGAAAACCGCGGTTCCACCATTGATGCGTTGAAAGCGTCGGGCGCGGATATGGGGATTGCTTGGGATGGCGATTTTGACCGCTGCTTTTTCTTCGATGAAAAAGGCAATTTTATTGAAGGTTACTACGTAGTTGGCTTGTTAGCGGAAGCATTTTTAGCGCACAACAAAGGCGCGGCAATTGTGCATGACCCGCGTTTGACGTGGAATACATTGGCTATTTGCGAACAGTTTGGCGGTCGTGCAGTACAGAGCAAAACCGGTCACGCTTTTATCAAAGAGCGCATGCGCAAAGAAGATGCGGTCTACGGTGGCGAAATGAGTGCCCACCATTATTTCCGTGATTTTGCCTACTGCGACTCCGGCATGATTCCGTGGCTGTTGGTCGCCGGTTTGGTGTGCAGCAGTGGCAAACCGCTGTCGCAATTGGTGGAGGAGCGCATGCGTGCCTACCCCGTCAGCGGTGAAATCAACCGCGAAATTGCCGATCCCAAAGCCGCCATTGCACGGGCGCGTGACCGCTATATCGCTGAAGCTCTGCACGAAGACAATACCGATGGTTTGAGTTTGGAATTTGCCGATTGGCGTTTCAATTTGCGCATGTCCAACACCGAGCCGGTGGTGCGTTTGAACGTGGAGACGCGCGGCAATCAGGCGTTGATGGAGCAGCGCCGCGATGAATTGGTCGCTTTATTGGACGGCTGACACATTTGGTGGACAATTTTTGTCACTGAAGATCATTTTTTCCACATCTCACAAGTGCTGGCTCGGTATCTCGCTGCTTTCCGCGTGATGCCGGGGTTGGCACGAATCTCGCTAGTTCATAGGTAAGGCGAAGCGAGGAGTGGTGGTCATGAACGAGAACAGCAAGGTGGCGACTCTTCGTGCAAAACATGAGCGAGCTGAATTGCAGCGTATCAATCGACTGACAGGTTTGGTTTTTGAATCTGTGCCGGTGTCATTGCTGAGCTTGCAGGAAGAAAATAGCAGTCTCGCTGAATCACTGCTCAACGAAGCGCTCAATCTCTGGAAAGAGGAACCTCCGCAAGAAGCGGTCGGTCGTGCCTAGTGCGTTGCTTAATGGCGTGCGTTAGGCAACCGTGACCAACTTTGGCACTTTGGCCGCAGATTTCTCCGTGCTTTGCACAAATAACTCGTCGACCACATAAGCAGGGCTGTTGTCGGGCACTTCGAGATGCACGCTCATGTCTGCAATTCGGCCAACTGCTCGGACGAGCACCAAGCCTGACAGCAAAATGCTACCGCCCAGCTCACTGGAGCCGGTGTCTATTTTGATTTCTTTGCTGATGTTGTCTTGGTCGATAAATTTCAGTACCAAGCTGATTTTGCAGGGGCGTGCCTGCAATAAGCGCACCCAGCAGGCGGCATTAAAACTGCATTCCCATTGTGTGCGTGCAGACAGCTGCGGATGGGGGATATAAGAATCAGGCACCTTGGCGATGAATTTATCTTTCATAACAGCATGCTCCGGCGGGTTTCTGTCAGTGTAAGTTATGGTTTTAGCGCGGCAATTTCAGTGTGATGGTTGGTGTTTGAGATGTGAGCCGATTCACCAAATAGACAAAAGGCTTGATCTATGTAGATGACTGCTGGCGATAGCGTGAAATGCTGGCCTGTGTAGAGGCATCCAAGCTGCTGTTCTCACCGCCAGACAGCGCAGCAAAAATAGGTCCAGATAGTTGCTTGCCCAGTTCTACACCCCATTGATCAAACGAATTGATATCCCACAATACGCCCTGCACATATACTTTGTGTTCGTACAGCGCGATCAATGCGCCCAGTGTTGCCGGCGTGAGTTGTTCCATGCTGATGATATTGCTGGGGCGATTTCCGGCAATCACTTTGTGCGGCGCTAGTTGTGCAATGGCATCAGCGTTGAATCCTTGTTGCTGCAGTTCTGCTTCAACAGCCGCCAGCGATTTTCCACACATCAATGCCTGACTTTGCGCCAAACCGTTAGCAAGTAAGTGACGATGCTGTTCGCTGCATTCAGGATGATGCGATTGCAGTGACAAAATAAAATCTGCCGGAATGCAGTGTGTGCCTTGGTGCAACAATTGGTGAAACGAGTGTTGACCATTGGTGCCTACTGCGCCCCAAATAACAGGGCCGGTTGCGTAAGGTAAATCTGCGCCGGCGTGATTGACGTGCTTGCCGTTGCTTTCCATGTCGAGCTGCTGCAAATAGTCAGGAAAAAAACGCAAATAGTGATCGTAAGGCAACACCACGTGGGTGCTGGCTTGCCAAAAATGGCGATACCAAAAGCCGAGTAAACCCAGCATCACTGGCATATTGTGCGCGAGATGAGCGTGTTGAAAATGTTCATCCATCGCGTGAGCACCGCTGAGCATGGCGCGAAAATGCGGCATGCCGACAGCGAGCGCAATCGGCAAACCGATGGCAGACCACAGCGAATAGCGGCCACCCACCCAATCCCACATCGGCAGAATATTGTTGGTATCAATACCAAAATCTGCGGCTTTTTTTACTGCGCTGGAAACCGCAACAAAATGGCGCGCAGTTGCTTGGTTATTGGGTGCTGCGGCGAGCAACCAACGGCGTGCGGCTTCTGCGTTTTGCAGTGT
The DNA here is from genome assembly GCA_046347205.1 of Pseudomonadales bacterium. Classification (GTDB taxonomy): domain Bacteria; phylum Pseudomonadota; class Gammaproteobacteria; order Pseudomonadales; family UBA7239; genus UBA7239. Next base: position 690,451 of record JAXMGN010000002.1, on the reverse strand, counting down.
TTCTAAAGTAGTGAAAGATTTTGACGCAACGATAAACAAAGTGCGCGCTGGTGCTAAATGTTGCAGTAAATCTTGCAGGCAAGACGGATCGACGTTGGAGACAAAATGCACACGCACATGCCCAGTGTGAAACGGTTTCAGAGCATGCGTTGCCATTTGCGGGCCGAGGTCAGAGCCGCCAATGCCAATATTGACAACATCGGTGATGGTTTCATCGCTGTAGCCACGCCATTTTCCACTGTGAATATCGCTGACCAGCGTTTCCATTTTTACAAAAGCCTGCTGAATGGCTTTCGCTTCAATGGCGGGTGTGGGTGCGCGCAAAGCCGTGTGCATGGCGGGGCGTTGCTCGGTATTGTTTACTATGCCGCCGGTTAATAATTGCGTGATGGCATTCGGCAAATTGGCTTGGCGTGCCAACTGCATCAAAGAATGAATTAACGCGCCGTCGATAAAGTTTTTGGAGTAATCCAAACGCAAACCAGCCGCTTCGATGGTGTGTTGTGTGGCACGATCGGGATTGTCATCAAACAATTGCTGCAGTGTTTGCGATTGCAGGCGCTGGTGGTGCGTTTGTAAATCGGGCCAGCAGGCAAAGCGTTGTGCAAGTGTGGGTGCAATCACAGTAGGCTCCTTACATGCCTGATGCCAGAGGGTGTTCCTTGCTTATGTTACGTCAAGTGCGACGTTTGATGGCGAAGTGTGCCAGCGCACTGAGTTCATCGCGGTAGCGAGAAGCGGGCAGCGTGTGCAAACAGCCGAGTGCAGATTCCACTTCGCGCAGCGCAGCTTGTTCGGCGTATTGCAGCGCGCCGTTGTTTTGCACGATCTGAATAATGCGTGACAAATGTTCCGTGTTTTTGTGCGCGATGGCATCGCGGATACATTGCACATCAGCGGGTTCGCCAAATTGCAGTGTGTAAATGAGCGGTAAAGTTAGCTTGCCTTCCGCCAAATCATCGCCAATATTTTTGCCCATTTCCGCACTGTCGCCGGTGTAATCCAGCACATCATCGATGAGCTGAAAAGCCATACCGAGGTGGTGGCCGTATTGCGCGAATTCTTTTTGCGTTTCTGTGTCTGCACCGGCAATGATGGCGCCACAGTGTGCTGCCGCTTCAAATAATTGCGCCGTTTTGCAGGCGATGACGCGGCGATAACGCTCTTCGTTGGTGCTGAGATCGCCCGCATTCACCAGCTGCAACACTTCACCTTCGGCGATGGTGTTGGTGGTATCGGCCATGATTTGCATGATCTGTATATCGCCGAGTGCAACCAGCATTTGAAACGCACGCGAGTAGAGAAAATCGCCCACCAATACACTGGGCGCATTGCCCCATTGCGCGTTGGCGGTGGCGCGTCCACGGCGCAGTGCGGAGACATCCACCACATCATCGTGCAGCAGCGTGGCGGTGTGAATAAATTCAATAACGGCCGCCATATCCACATGCTGTTTGTCGTTGTAGCCAAGACTGCGTGCAGCAAGAAGCACGAGCAGTGGGCGTAAGCGTTTGCCGCCCGCATCCACAATGTAGTGCCCGATGTTTTCCACCAAAGCAACGCGCGAGTGCAACTGTTCAATAATCAGTGCATTGACGGCGGCAAAATCTTCTGCGACGGCTTGATGAAATGAGAGCACGAAAAGCCTGCTGAGGTAGGGTGGAAAAGCAGGCGCATGCTAGGCGCGGCTATGGGGAGTGTCAAGGAATTGGGCTTGTTTTCAAAGGGCTTGTGATAGCATGAGCGGCGTTTGTCAGCCGTGTTTTTCTTGCTATTTTTCTGCGTGTGGAGCCGTACACTCGATGATCGAAATTGACCAATTTCCTGAGGCGCGCCAATTGGTGTCGCCTGCCGCGCAGGAGCGCGAAGATCATCAGGATCGCGCTATTCGTCCGCGCCGTTTGTCCGATTACGCCGGTCAGCCGCAAGTGCGCGAGCAGATGGAGATTTTTATTCAAGCCGCACGCCAGCGCAGTGTGCCGTTGGATCACACGCTGATCTTTGGCCCTCCGGGGCTAGGCAAGACCACACTGGCGAATATCATCGCCGCTGAAATGGGCGTGGCGCTAAAAACCACGTCTGGCCCTGTGCTGGAAAAAGCGGGCGATTTAGCCGCTTTGATGACCAGTTTGGAGCCGGGCGACGTATTGTTCATCGACGAGATCCATCGCCTGAGCCCCGTGGTGGAGGAAATTCTGTATCCCGCGATGGAAGACTACCAACTGGACATCATGATCGGCGAAGGGCCGGCTGCGCGTTCCATCAAGTTGGATTTGCCGCCGTTTACCTTGGTGGGAGCCACCACGCGTGCAGGGTTACTGACTTCGCCGCTGCGCGATCGCTTTGGCATTGTGCAGCGCTTGGAGTTTTACAGCGTTGATGATTTGACATCGATTGTGGCGCGTTCGGCGCATTTGCTCGGTATGCAAATGGAAACGGGCAGTGCGGCAGAAATTGCCCGCCGTGCACGTGGCACGCCGCGTATTGCCAACCGCTTATTGCGCCGTGTACGCGACGTGGCTGATGTCAAAAATCGCGGCAGCGTGAGTACCGCTATTGCCGATGCCGCTTTGCACATGCTGGGCGTGGATCACTTGGGTTGCGACGCGATGGATCGCCGTTTACTGCTAGCCATTATTGAGAAGTTTGATGGTGGTCCTGTGGGGGTGGAGAGCCTCGCCGCTGCCATCAGCGAGGAGCGCGATACTATCGAGGAAGTGCTGGAGCCGTATTTGATTCAGCAGGGATACCTAAACCGCACACCGCGTGGGCGCACGGCCACTAAGTTGGCTTACGCGCATTTGGGGATTACGCCGCCGCAGCGGGGTGAGCTGTGAACTTTGCAGTCACTGTGCGTGTCTACATTGAAGACACCGATGCTGGTGGAATTGTTTACTACGTCAATTATTTGAAGTTTATGGAGCGTGCACGCACAGAGTTTATGCGCGCACTGGGTTACGGCAAAACGGCTATTTTTTCTGACGATAAAATGTTTGTGGTGCATTCCGCCAATGTGCAGTATCTTGGCGCGGCGCGGTTGGATGATGAATTGAGCGTCACTGCCGTACCGCTGAAAGTGGCGCGCAGCAATATCACATTTGAACAGTCAGTTTTCCGTGGGGGGGAGCTGCTGTGTCGCGGGGAAGTTCGTATCGCCTGTGTGGATCGCGCAACGCAAAAACCGTGCGCTATGCCAGATGCTATGTTTGAGCAAGTGAAACAGTTGAATCCGTAAAGTTTGGCGCTGTATCAGCGCGTTTGTTTAAGGGGGAAATACCGTGGAAACAGCTAATCAATCGCTGTCGTTATTCGGGTTGTTTATGCACGCTGCGTTGCCTATCAAAATGGTGATTTTGGTATTGCTGGGTGCGTCCTTGGTGTCGTGGGCAATGATTGTTCGCCGCTGGCGCGATTACCGTGATGCAGAAATCAGCTTCCACCAATTCGAGCAGGCGTTTTGGTCGGGTATTGATCTGGGGCGTTTGTATAACGAAGGTAATGATCGCGCTCACCATGGCGAAGTGAGTGGTTTGGAAAGTATTTTTCGTGCAGGGTTTAAAGAGTTTTCGCGTTTGCGCAAGCAGCGTGGTGTAGAGCCAGATGCTGTAATGGAAGGCACGCAGCGTGCTATGCGTGTTGCCTTAGCGCGTGAGGAAGAATATTTAGAAAAGCATTTGCCATTCTTGGCGAACGTGGCATCGGCTAGCCCGTATATCGGCTTGTTTGGCACCGTGTTGGGCATTATGGATTCTTTTCACGGTTTGGCAGCGATGAAGCAGGCGACGCTCGCTGTCGTCGCGCCAGGTATTTCTGAAGCTTTGTTTGCTACAGGCATTGGTTTGTTTGCCGCCATTCCTGCCGTTATTGCTTACAACCGCTACACGGCAAGATTGAACCGTCAGTTAGCGCGCTACGAAACTTTTTCTGAAGAGTTTTCAAGTATTTTGCATCGTCAAGCGCATTCAGTAACGCGTGGAGGCGGCGAGTGAGACGGCGTAAAAAGCACGAGCAAAAAGCCGAGATCAATGTTGTTCCGTGGATTGATGTCTGCCTTGTTTTGTTGATTGTTTTTATGGTGACAGCACCGTTGCTGATGCAAGGTGTGGAAGTGCAGTTGCCGCAGGCCAGTACAGAGCCGATGGACACACAAGACGAGCCATTGATTGTGTCGGTTAAACAAGACAAGACGTTTTATATCAATCTCGGTGCAGATCAAAAAGCAGCGCAGCCATTGGCGACGATTGCTGAACAAGTGCAAAAAGTTCGCATCAATAAACCCAAAACGCCCGTATTGGTGTGGGGGGATGCGCGGGTGGATTACGGTACCGTGGTGGAAGTCATGGGCGCGTTGCAAGCGGTTGGCGTGGATAACGTGGGGCTGGTGACAGAGCCGCCATCAGCGCCTGCGAAAAAGTGAGGCCTGTTTGTGTCTGATGTGCGCGACGACAGTTTAGTTCGCCCACTGGGTGTGAGCTTTGCTCTACACGCATTAATCGCAATATTGATGACAGTGAGTTGGCTGTGGCACACCGAGCAAAAAGCGATGGCGCCGCCGGCGATGATGAAAGCTTCTTTGGTGTACGCGCCCAAATCCACTATGCCGCAGCAACGTACACAAATTGAAAAAACAGAAAAAAACAAACCGCAGCCAGAGAAACCCAAGCCTGAGCCGCCAAAACCGGAAGTGGTAAAACCCAAAGAAAAACCGCCGGAAATTAAACCGGTGGATAAACCTTCGCCTGTGGTGGTGAAGCCAGAGCCGAAAAAGCCGGAGCCCAAGAAACCAGAACCCAAGAAAGTCGAGCCGAAAAAAGCGGAGCCCAAAGTAGAGCCGAAAAAACCGCCGGAGAAAAAAGTAGAGCCGCCGAAGCCGGATGCCAAGCAAGCCGCGCAAAAGAAAGCTGCGCAGTCTGCGATTCAAAAAGAAAAGGTTAGTAAAGATGCGGATATGGCAATACAGGCTATGCTGAACGACGAAGACATCACGCGCACCGGCGAGTTGAGTGCAGAACAATTGGGTAAGTGGGTGGGATTGATCGCAGACCGTATTGAGCAAAATTGGAACAGGCCTCCCAATGCTCGGCCCGGCATGGTAGTGATATTGAGGATACAGTTGTCGAGTAATGGACAGGTTACCGATGTGTCTGTTGTGCAGAGCAGCGGCGACCGAGCCTTTGATTTAGCCGCAGAAGCTGCCGTCAGAAAAGTAGAGACGTTCAAGGATATAATCGAAAAAATGAAACCGGAAGAATTTAAAGCGTTTCGTGATTTTGATCTAAAATTTGACCCGCAAGATCTTCTTATGTAAGAGGCGATATTGTTATGAAAAAAATTATTCTATCGTTCGTGTTTTTCTTTGTGTGCACGTCGGTGTACGCACAAAGATTGACCATCAATATCGACAAAGGCGGTCGCAATCCTACGCCAATTGCCGTGATTCCTTTTTCGTGGAGCGGCAGTGGTTTTAGTGGTGATCAAATAGCGGAAATTGTGTCGAGCGATTTGTACCGCAGTGGGCAATTCAAGCCTATCGACAAGCAGAGCATGTTGTCTTTCCCGCATACAGAGTCAGAGGTGGTATACCGCGATTGGCGTATGACGGGCGCAGAGTATTTGGTAACAGGGCAGTTATCGCCGCTGGGCAATGGTGGTTTTGCGGCCAATTTTATTTTGTGTGACGTCAATGGCCAGAAAGTGATGTTCAGCAAAACCATTCAGGGCGGCTCAAACAATTTACGCGATGTGGCTCACTACATTAGCGACCAAGTGTATGAAACGCTGACCGGTTTTCGTGGTGTGTTTCAAACGCGCATCGTGTATGTCGGTGGTGGTGTGGGCAACGTAAAACTGTATATGGCAGATCAAGACGGTGCGCGTGAGCAAGTGTTGATGAATAGCACAGAGCCCGTGCTGTCGCCTGATTGGTCGCCCGATGGCAAACAAATTGTGTATGTGTCGTTTGAAGGCGGTCGCCCTGGTATCTATTTGCAAACGCTGGCAACCGGTCGCCGTGAGCGTTTGACCAGCTTCCCTGGTTTGAACGGTGCGCCTTCGTTTTCACCGGATGGCCGCAGCTTGGCGCTGTGCTTATCGAAAGGCGGTAACCCCGATATTTATGTGATGGATATTGCCAGTCGGCAGTTGCGCCAAATCACCAATCATCCCGCTATCGACACCGAGCCGAGTTGGACGGCTGATGGCAGCGGTATCATTTTTACTTCCAGTCGTGGTGGCAAGCCGCAACTGTATAAAGTGTCGTTGAGTTCGGGGCAGACCGAGCGCATTACATACGAAGGGGATTACAACGCCCACGGTCGGATGAGCAAAGACGGCAAGCTGATTTCCTTTATCCATCGCCGCGATGGGGTTTTTCATACGGCGGTGCAAGACGCAAAATCCGGCCGCGTGACAATTCTGACGCAAACCAGTCTCGATGAATCTCCTGCGTTGGCGCCGAATGGCCGCATGATTATGTACGCCACCAAGCGCGGCGGGCGTTCAGTGCTGTCTACCGTATCGGTGGATGGTGGGGTTCAAGTTATCGTGCCTGTGCAGAATGTCGACGTGCGAGAGCCGGCTTGGGGTCCTTTTCGTACCCCTTAATTTTTAGGGGTACGATACTAATTGAGAGTGTTATAATCGCGCCCGTTGTTGTTTTTACTTACTTTTTCATCTGTTTACAAAGGAAATATTTATGTCCGTTACACAAAAAATTCTTGGTGTTGTATTCGCTGCTATTTTGGTTGCTGGTTGCTCCAGCCAGCAGAGCAGTGATGACAAAGATGCCTCTGCCAACGGCAGCGGCGCAGACGGTTTGAACGGTGCGGACACACGCGGCATTGGTTCAGGCAGTGGTGATTGGGGTTCTGTGTCTGACCAGTACGGTAACGTGGTGTACTTTGAATTTGACAGTGCCAACATTCAGCCGGCTTCTGAAGAAATGTTGAACGCGTACAGTGAATTGCTGAAAAGCTCTGGTCAGCACGCGGTGTTGCAAGGCAATACCGACGAGCGCGGCACGCGTGAATACAACATGGCATTGGGCGAGCGTCGCGGTAAATCTGTAGCCGATTATCTGTCTATGCGCGGTGTTAGCTCTAGCCAGTTGGAAGTGGTGAGCTTTGGCGAAGAGCGTCCTGCGGTGCAAGGTAGCGATGAGTCGGCGTACAGCAAAAATCGCCGTGTAGAAATCGTCAAATAAAACACGCCGGTTTTGTGGATGGTCAGTGTGACAACTGACAAAACGGCGGAGCAATAAAAAAAGGGTCAGCATTAGGCTGGCCCTTTTTGTTTTTGAATATAAGCGATAAACGATTGGAGATGTGTTGATGAACAGTGCAAAAAAAATAGCATTTTTTGTGAGTCTGCTGTCTTTCGGTGGTGCAGTAAATGCAGCGCCAGCGCAAGTGGTGGATCTCAGCGTGCAACAGCCGCGAGCGACTGTAAACGAAAGTTACAACAATGCTGCAGTTAGTGGTGCACAGACTTTTGGTGCGAGCCAAACCGCGCCAAATGGTAGCGTGAGTACTGGGGAGACTGCTGGCGGCGGCAGTTTGTTTTTGCAAGTGCAACAATTGCGCGATGAAGTGGCCAATTTGCGCGGTCAATTAGAAGAGCAGGCACACACAATTGACAACCTTAGTCGTCAGCAAGCAGAAATGGCGCAGCGTTCATCAGGCAGCGCAAGCGCCACCGCCAACAGTGGCAACAGCAGTATGACAGCGGCGGCGGGTACTTCCGCTACAGCAAATAATGATGGTAGAGAAGAATACGATGCCGCCTACAATTTGCTGAAAGAAAAAGAATACGACAAGGCGAGCGCTGCTTTTCAAGGGGTCGTCAATCAATACCCCAACAGCAATTACGCGGGCAGTTCACTGTTTTGGTTGGGATTTGTGTATCAAACCCAAGGCGATATGGACGGTTCGGCCAAAGCCTTTTCTTCTCTGGTTGAAAGGTTTCCTACGCACAGCAAAGCGGATGATGCGAAATACAATTTAGGGAAAATTTATAATCAACAGGGAAAAACAGAGCAAGCACGCCGCTTATTGAAAGAAGTAGCGGCCGGTAACTCTAAATCAGCGCCGTTGGCGAAAAGTTATCTCGAATCCATGTAAGCGCTGTGACTACTGCTGATAAAACATTGCGCATCAGTGAGATTTTTTACTCGCTGCAAGGCGAAGCGCGCACGGTGGGTTTGCCGACGGTATTTGTACGTTTGACGGGCTGTCCGTTGCGCTGTGTGTACTGCGACACGGCCTACGCGTTTGAAGGCGGGCAGTTGATGACGGTGGATGCCGTTGCACAAGCCGTGGCGGCATACAAGCCGCGCTATATCACCGTGACGGGTGGTGAGCCACTGGCGCAGCCCAATGTGCATGCGCTGCTAAAACAGTTGTGTGATGTGGGTTACGACGTGTCGCTGGAGACGGGCGGCGCTATGCCTGTTGATGACGTGGATGTGCGCGTGTCGCGTGTGGTGGATTTGAAAACGCCCGCTTCCGGTGAGCTGGCGCGCAATCGCTACGAAAATATTGCGCAGTTAAATCGTCACGATCAAATTAAATTTGTGTTGTGTGATCGCGCCGATTACGAATGGGCGAGGATGCAAATCGATCAGTACCAGTTGCATGAAAAAGTGGGTGATGTGTTGTTTTCGCCATCGTTTGGTCAGCTGAATGAACGTGAGTTAGCCGATTGGATCGTGGCAGATAACTTGCCTGTGCGCATGCAATTGCAATTGCACAAAATTATTTGGGGGGATGAGCGTGGGCGCTGATCCAACACCTCATAAAAAAGCCGTGGTGTTGGTATCAGGCGGTTTGGATTCCGCTACGGTACTGGCACTGGCAAGCGCGCAGGGCTACAGCTGTTACACCTTGGCGTTTGATTACGGGCAGCGTCACCGTTCGGAGTTGGCGGCGGCGGAAGCGGTGTCGCGCGCGAGTGGGGCGGAGGCACACAAAGTGGTGACGCTGGATCTCTCCACCATCGGTGGCTCCGCGCTGACCGATAGCAGTATTGCTGTGCCCACGGATGCCAGTGACGGCATACCGGTGACCTATGTGCCGGCGCGCAATACAGTGTTCCTGTCGATTGCCTTGGGTTGGGCGGAAGTGCTGGATGCGCGTGATATTTTTATCGGCGTGAATGCGGTGGATTACTCCGGCTATCCCGATTGCCGCCCTGCCTATATCGAAGCATTTCAGGCGATGGCCAACCTCGCTACCAAGGCCGGTGTAGAGGGGCGCACCATCACCATTCATGCGCCGCTGCTGCAACTGACCAAGGCGGCGATTATTCAGCAGGGCACTGCGCTCGGTGTGGATTACGCGCAGACGGTGTCCTGTTACCAGGCAGACATAGCGGGAGCCGCATGCGGGGTTTGTGACAGTTGCCGTTTGCGGCGCGAGGGATTTCAGCAGGCGGGAATCAGTGATCCCACGCGCTATCAATCACAGAAATTACAGTAAAAAAGGCTTGTTTTTTTGTCGTCAGACATTAAGATGAGCGCCTCTTTCGAGGGTCGTTAGCTCAGTCGGTAGAGCAGTTGGCTTTTAACCAATTGGTCGATGGTTCGAATCCATCACGACCCACCATATAAATCAAAGGCTTACAGAAATGTAGGCCTTTTTTGTTTCTGACCTGTGGGAGAATTGGGTGACATTTTTCCAAGTAGTCACTGCAGTCATCCTACCAAAGCCATCTTTCTGCGTTTCAACGTCACCACAGCGTCAGCCTGAATTGGCACTGTGATCAGGTTAACCTGCTGAAACAAGTGCTTCAGATCAGCCATGGAATAGTGCTCCGTCATGTCACTTGCAGCATGTCCCAGTAGCTCACCACGCGTTTGTTTGTCCACACCAGCTTGCCGTAAGCGATAGCCAAATGTGTGTCGCAAATCGTGGATATGCAGCCTTGGTAATCCAGCTCTTTCACAGCCTGTCCGCCACCCGCTGTTATTCAGGTAGCTGATAGGGCGTGGTTCCGAGCCTTCACCTCTGGGTGTGAAAGTAAACACGTGTTGAGCATGCTTGCCGCGTTGATGGTTGACCACAGAAGTGGCCACTTCATTGCACACCAGCATCCTTTCACCAACTGTGTTTCCCTTCACCACCGAGTCTGGAATGATGAAGGCCACGCCTTGCGGCACTTTTACTTCCCATTCCCACTGTAGCAACCGTACTTCTTCAGATCGTGCCCCCGTATTGATAATGAACAGGGCAATGTCTGCCAAATGGTTGGCGAGGGCAGGCAGTAACCTTCGCTGATCCTCCCAGCTGATAGGCTGTGGCGCGCGAGAATCGCTGGTATCCAGTAAGCGTATTCGCGGTGCCTTTTCAAGCCAACTCAAGTTCTTCTCGTCACGCCACTCATAGGCAGCTTTATTTAATATCCGGCGCACCAGTTCCAGATAACTGTTGATGGTTTTCCGTTTCCGGTTTGCCGCACGTAGGTCATTCACCAGTTTTTGCAGTCCAAGGCAATCACGGTGTATCTGGCTGAGTTCGTAATCCCCAAGGTACGGATCCAGTCTTCCTAAATGTTCTTCGATCCACGCAATAGTCCGCAGGTGTTTATTTTCAACGCAGTATTTCACTGCTGCTTCTCTAAAGGTATGTTTGGATCTAAGTCCATAGGTTTCCTGTTCGTACACTTGCTGTGACAGAAAGGTTAGTCGGCGTTCCGCTTCTTCGCGCTGCTCTTTGCTGTACTGAGTGCGTTCGCGAATGCGTTTTCCTTTAACTTTTTTGTCGATGATCCAGCAGTTACTTGAGGTGTCAAAGTTGATACCTGTTTGCTTTCGCATATGTTGTCTCCGATTGGCAGAGGCTTTTTCGGCGGACAGCATCGACCACATATGTATACATCAAATGCGTGATCAATATCAACTCGCTCAAATCCGCGGCTTTTATTCGTAATCTTAATCAATGTCAGGTAGGGACGGATTTCACGCGCAAATGTCGTCTTATCCATGCCTAGATAGCGATGGGCATCTTTAACTCGGATAACCCGAGGTAAGAATGCTAGTTGTTGAGATGAGCCCATGTATGAAAACCCCAAGCCAATATATCGCTGTTGGGATTCTTGCAATTCAGTTTATGGCTGGCATCAATTGCTAAAAATGAGAATTTATTTCAATTTTTAACAATTGGGGAGTTGCTGAATCAAGGTGGCTAAGGTGGCGCTTGAGGGGCTAAGTATTGCCCCCCCTCAACCTTAATCAGCAGGCTGGTATAGAACTGGCGTATGGGAGATGAGCATGGTTACAAATGTGAAAAAAGAGTCGTTATATGTTAGCAAGGGTCCGGATGGGCTTTACTTGTTCGGAGACAGTAAGAATGGCGTTACTAATAAGAGGCTAACGAATTTTTTTCCTAGGATTGCTGAGGAAAGATCAATTGTAGACGCTGAAAAAGAGATTGAAACATACTTTGCTATTGAAATTCTTGATGAGTATGGCCAGTTTATAGGGCAGCCTGAAATAGCTGCCAAGGATTATAAAAAGTTAGACTGGGCTTTTGCAGCTTTTGGAACAAGAGCTGAAATTTATTATGAAAGCCCACACGAAAAAAAATTGGTGATGGACTATTTGAAGAACACTGTTGATCCATCAAATAGGGTCACAGTTTACAAGAATCCCGGATATGCAAAAGTTGGCCAGCAGGTGGCATTTATTCATGAAAGTGGGGCAATAGGGGGGAAAGATATTTCGGCATCATCAAAAGGGATTTTCGATGGATTTCGAAAAGGATACGATTTTGGAGCTAAGATAGGAGATAAAAATACCAAGAAATATTATGTGCCAACACTATTAAGGCTATTGGATGTTGGTGGGAAAGAGAATCAGATGTGGGGTTTTACGGTCTTGCTTTATATACTTAGATCGGCTCTTACTGTGATTCAAGACTTACCTTATGCAACGCTATACCTTGTTGGCCCCTCTGGTACATTCAAGAGCGAAACAGCTCGAGTAATGCAGGCTTGCTATGGTCAGAAGCGGCACAGAAAAAACGCGTTCTTGAGTTGGGAATCAAGTCTGGCTTCTATTTTAAAATCCATAAGGTCTGTTAGCGGCACGCTAATTGTATTAGATGACTTTGTGTATGATAAAGACAAGCGAAATTTGAAAACTAACAATGATATTGCCGCGAAGGTTATTCGAGGAATTGCAAACACGAATATCAGAGATGTTGTCGGTACAAGCCCGCAGGATTATTACCCTGTATTGGTAGTAACAGGTGAGCATCCGCCAGAGGTTGTGCAAGAATCTTTGTTGAAAAGAGTAATATTTTGTGACTCTACAGGAATTAAGAAAAGTGATATATCGCCATTTCGTGTGCTGGCTAAGAGTGGGGATCTAGCTAAGTCAATGCGACTGTTTGTTGCGTACATTATTAGAAATATCGAAAGTATCGAGAAGTTATGGATTGGCAATTATGACGAGTATTGCAATTCTATATCTGAAAAGTTAAGCGATGATCAACACAACCGAACGGCAGAGCAATATGCTGTCCTTCTGTTTTCGCTTCATGTATATATGGATTATCTTATAAAGAAAAAGTGTATAGATGAGACTGGAAGTAGTGCCATCCGTCATAGCGCATTGGATTATATGGTGACACTAGCATCCATGCAGGATGGTATCGCACAGGGGCATTCTTTCAAAAATTTAATAGCAAACAGGGTTAGGTGTCTTGTTGAACTGAATCGGCTGTCTTTTGATGTTGATGAAAAGACATACTTTGAAAAATGTAAGAATAAATCCAAGTCTAGACGTAAGAAGTGCGCGGGCATTGTCAGTGCAGAAGACGGAACAATACTGCTGGAAGCTAATTTTAAGCCAAGTGAACTCTTTGGACTTGATTGGCTTCAAGAGGTAGGGCTTCCAACGAGCAAAACGTCGTTCTACAAAACATTAAATTTAATAGGGATGCTGAGTACAAACAGCGATAACAGGTTGGCCACCAGATTAAGGCCTAATGGTAGCCGCAAGTGGCATTCCTTCTACAAGCTAAAGATCAGCCTATAAGTCGCCCAAACTGGAGCCAATGGGGGCTTACCACTGGCTCCAGTTTTAGCAGCAGCGCATGCAATAGAAGGGGCTGTCAATAACCTGTTGGGCTAATAGCAGGTTGTAGCTACTTTCTGCAATTTAATTCAATCACATTAGGTGAGAGAAGATTATGAAAAATCCACTTGTGATCCAGCAACAGCAATCTTTGAGTGTTACCAATATCTTTCTGGATAAAATAGCGTTTACGCTACCTATATCTTTAACTGGCATTGGCTGCATTGTTGATCGTGCTGAGAAAGCATTTCAGAGTAAAAAGTTTCAGTTTGTCAGAACCAATAGGAAGGGTAGCGTATATGGCAACATAATATTGCTGTACAACGATAAGAAATCACTGGCAACAATTAGTTACGGCAATAAACCCAACATGCAGGCCAATGGATTCTCTCTGGAATACAATCCTGCAAAGATAACAACTAAAGACAGTAAACTACTTGTCAACGTTCTAAAGTATCTACTGAAAGATGATTACAGCTTAATCTGGGAGAGAGCAAATATCACAAGAATGGATGCAACGTTTGATGTGTATGGCTGCATTCCGGATCATGTGGTTGTGTTTCATGATGGTTCAGATCTAAAGGGCTTAACCTTTGATGGTGAATATGGTCTGTTATCACAAAAACACGGGTCTGAAAAATCAAATCAATATTTAGTGGTATATAACAAGTCAGGGGGTGGTAATCAGGTTTCCCGCTTTGAGATTCGCATGAAAGTTCAGAAGCTGGCGTGCTTTAAAAAAGAGCCTGTTATTGGTATTAAGAATGCGAAAGATGTCCTAATACATAACCCTTACTCTGGATTGATGGTTTACTCGAATCAGTTTGTGCATGACAAGCGTTTTGCGCCGGGCTTTTACGACTGCATACGTATTCGTGGGCTGGTTGGTGCTTTATCACACTATAGAAATCACGATAGTAGGCTGGCTGAGCAATACTTCAATATTCTCAATGCGGACTATACTATGGAAGTTTTTGATTCCACTGCAATTTGGGAGGGTGCTGGTGATTGCGTAAACTGCCTTGATATATTTCAAGACTAGCTGATAAAGGGGAGCTTGTCTCAACCTTTAGAAGGCAAGCTCCGCTAACTATAGTTTTGCCTCTCCCGGTTTGGCGCGTAGGTAATAAGCATCTCTTTGTTCAGGAAACATGCTGGAAAAAGCGCCGGGTTTTACTTCTTCTCCTAGCAGAGCAGATGCTATTTTTGTGATAATTATGTTTTTATTATCTCCAGAAACATAATGTTCCCCTAGGTTTTTTAAATGTATGTATATCCACGCCATAACTAATCTTTTGGCGCAAACCTTAACCCCGCCCTTTTTTTCTTTCTTCTCTACTATGGTTTCCTTTTCATAGCTTCTAACATTCCTTGTGTCACCGGGTTGAAGCATTCGTAAATGTTCTAATTGCCAAAAATCAGAAATCGTTGAATCTGAAAAATATTTATCAATAGCTTCCATAACGGTAATAATACTGGCGTTAATAGATGTGTCATTTTCGTTGAATTCAAAAAAATCTACCTTTATTTTACTGTTTCCTTCATTTACTTTTTTGCAAATTCTTGCGTTGGCATAGGAAATAACATCTCTAAGTTTTGGTATTTTGCTGTGCACATTATGTTTTAATATAATTTTGTAGGCTTTTTTAACATGATCTGCTGCAGATCGCATTCTTGCTTCGTAATCTTCTTTTGTTACCTGTAAAAACTCAGCGTTTTTCCAATTCCATATAAAGTAAAGAAGAGAAAGAAATGATTCATCTTTCATTCCTATTTCGTTTAAAAGTGTCTTTGCTTCTTGAATGTCATTATGCTTAATGAGTTGATTGGGGTCGTAGAAATAGTAATATTTTCCTTTAACACTGGTGTACATTCTTGGGGTCATTCCATGCTCATTCGGCCCCATGTAAACATTGTCTTTACTTGCCATTATAAATTTCCTGTAGGTGCGTTAATTGAGCGGTTTTTGTTGTGTTGGTGTTGATAAGTCAGATTATCAATACCTATTGGTTTCTGGTTAGCGAGTGACAAAGTTTAGCGATAAAAATTATGGATGTTGGTGTTTGAAAACCATGCAAGAGCCTTCGTGACAACCATCCTCATATTGTTGATCGCCATTGCTGTGGACAGGGTGAAGTGTTTGCACGACAAAAACCCCTGCGGGTGTTAATGGTTGTTTTACACCATTGAATATCTGTGCATTTCGTTAGCGTTTCGGCGGCTTATGTTTCAGATACGATGCCCGCGTCGTCCAGTGCAGTTTCCACCCCATGAGTTCTTGTGTTTGTTAAGTGCTGTGTCAGACGGATTTTTTCTTGTAAAAACTTTGTTACATACTGGGCATTGAATTTTATGTGCCGCACTATGCGTAAGTCTTCTCGAAATGCCAGTTGAATGAATTCGCCCTGTCGATTCACGGCGTATAGGCGGCATTGAAATATTTCCTGTTGCACTGATCTCAACGGGGTACTGTTCTGTATAAGGAATATTTGTGACTGCAACGCTCTGTATATTAGAGATGGTATACGCTTTCACATGGCCCGCTTCACGTTCAAATCCAAAAAATAGTCTATTGCCTGTACTTGCTATTCTAAAAGACAGTGGCTCAACCGTGCGCTCTTTCCCGCTGTATGTAAGTTTTATGCAAACTCTATTTGCGGCACCAAACTGAATTTGATGAAGAACAGATTGCATATTTCCATATCTGGAAAATCTACTGACGTGGAAGACATCACCTGTAATTGTCGAGCTGGGCTCGATTTGTTCAACTTCCAGATGACCTTCAAGCCAGTCAAAAAATGGCTGTAAATCTTGCCAGAATGTTTCTATAGGTGGCAGCGCTGGTAGTTGGTGCGCAAGCATGTGTTCCCATTGTGGTTCCAGTTCATCCAATTTTGCATGCTGCTCTATATCTTCAAAGGTCGGAATGCCGATATTTTTGAACTGGCATTTCTTATCCAGAACACTGAGTACCAGCTTTGGATTTCCAATCATGTCCCTGTTTCGGAAGAAGTGAACTACGTCATAAACGTCTCTTGGGCGTAACCTTTGCGCTAAAGCACGTATTTTTTCTGCAACCACTTCTTCAAATGCATAGCACGTTGCATGTATTCCATTTGCGGGTTCGTCGGAATAGGGGTGGTGAACGCGGTTTACAACTGGAGTTAGAACCAGGACTTCATCTGTTGTAAGGTCCAATTTTATTGTTGCTACACCGCGTGCCCTTCTTAATGGCCCGTTGTAGGTGATTTTTCCTTGAGAAGAATAATTTCCATTTCCCTTGTCAATGATTTTAAACCTGAATTCATCTGGTAAAAACTCAATGCCTACTTCTTCTGATAGCTGTTCAATGATTTCAATAAAGGTTGACTTAAGGAAATCGGCGTCCAATTGGCCATTATCTGATAGGGTGAAATCCAGGTCTTCTGAAAATCGAAATGTTTCAAAAAAACATTTCTTTAAACTCGTTCCGCCTTTGAATGCCCATCCCTTTGTCGCAGCATGGTTGTGGATGCCATGAAGTAGCCAGCCCAGCACGTAGTCTTTTTCTACGGTATCAGGATTCAGGCCGAGTTCTTCGGCTGTTGTCAGAATCTCATTTTTTTCTATCATATTCTTCTACCCATGAAACTGGCGCTTTTATCTTCCACTTTTCAATGATGTGATTTTTTTTAATTAACGGATCAAAGTTTGAGTATCCAGTCGAAATTAATTTTTCTAGGCTGTTTAGCTCTTTGGGGATATTGGCCATTTTCGTATCGATCATAAAGCCCAGGCGTTTGAATATCGTTTTGTTTTCCATTTTGTGGCAGTAGTCTAATAGCTTCTGGAAATCGCAATATTCTGATTCGCAGTACTCTTTGAAAATGTCATAGACAATACTCATGCCGCCGACTAATTTTGGATCATTGAGGATATCAACGATAGTTTTAGTGGCATCGCTTACATTGATCTTCTTGCTGCCTATCCAGATGGCTTTTAATCCAAACATCTTCGCCGCTTTCACGGTTTTCAGTTTGAATTGCACAGATCCGTGAATAGGGTTTCTGTCCATGACTTGCCTAGTGGTGAAGTAATAGACAGTTTCAATAATTTGCTCTGAGAGATCCCAGTGCTTCACGGCACTGAATCCTCCTACATACCCTGGCCCGTAGATGGTGTCTGCCACTAGAAAGGGTTCCTCTAGCGCAAGGGTGGATGCCCCAGTATCCAGAGACACGGGAGAGTAGAGGCCACGCTTGACCCGATTGACCCAACCAGACTGGCTCCAACGGGCGAGCACACGATTTGCCTCGCTGGGAGCCACGCCAAGCACCTCAGCCACAGATGCGGCTGAAATAAGCCTAGGATAACGCTCAAGCACTTTGCTGAGCTTTATTCTGCTGCTTTTGCCTATACCCGCAATTTTGCTCATTTCAGCTACATTAAATATTTGATAAATGCCATTATATGGCATAAATGAAATAATATGTATAGCATCTAGCCGTTGTTCCAAATTACCCCCCCATTTGTTTGTATGTGGGGTATTTGGAGGAACAATGAGGCTGTGTCCGGGATCATTAGGTCGCTACAATGAGCACAAAAAGGAGAAACCAATGAAACGGATTGTCATAGCAGTACTGGTCATTTTGCTGGCGACAGGGGGCGGGTATTACTACTACACCACGACTCCAACTTATTCCATTTTGCAAATTCGTAAATCGGTGCAAACGCATGATGTCGTTTTGTTCCAAAAGCACGTAGATACAGACACTCTGTATGGTCGTTTAGTTGACGATGTTGTTGGTGCCCAGATGGCCAAAATGGCTGCTGATACCAATGAATCGGGTTGGGGAAAAATGGGGCAGGCTATTGGCGCTGGCATGATTCAGATGATGAAGCCTGCACTGCTGACAGGATTAAAAAATTCGACACTGAAATATATTGAAACAGGAAATGTAGGTAGCAATGATGCTGCCGGCAATGGACAAGCGGTAATCCCTACTTCTACTTCCACAAAACAAGAAAATGCCAACCTAGACGGAATGATGTCTAACTTTGGCATTAATGATAAGACGAAAATTGATTACAGAATTGTAAAACAGGGAAAAGTGGCCAATGTGTACGTGCCATTTGTTAATGAAGATCTCAATATGCCGCTTGAAATGCAATTCACGCTGCGAGACCAGGGTGGATATTGGCAGCTAGTGCAATTCAATAATGCTGCTGAGCTGATGACAGCCATTGAACAAGAGCAGGAAAAACGGTTGGCTGTAGCGAATGCTGAAATTCAGAAGAGCATGCAGCAAAATATTGGATTGGTTGATGCGCAAAAAGCCAACCGCGTAGATGATAAGTGGGGCTACGATAAAAAGGTCTTGCTGCAGATTATCTTTCAGGCAGGGTCAGATGTTCCGGTGGCTAAGTGGAGTGGTGAAATTTTTGTAGTTGATGCTAATCAGACTACTATTTTTACTATGAAGGCTCATGCTGTATTTGAACAGCCTCTCGCAAAGGGCGTGCAACAGCCTATGGTATGGGAAGTAGATATTAACCAGTTTATGGATGGCCATCTCCCTTTATGGAATCTGCCAGAAGGGAAATTAGGCGTTCGTTTAAAAACGAACCAGCTGACATTTTCTGATGGATCTATAGCCGAAGAATATACAAGTTACTCCGATTTCAAGAAAAAACCTAAATAAGGATCAGATTTTTTGCCCACTGGAACATATTTTATAATGGTGAAATATTTTTCTGGGCCTTGCCAAGTCAGAATGGATTACTTGTGCTAATCCACATTAAACCCAGTAACTAGCCTTGGCTGTTGGGTTCTCTGTCGATGCTTACAGAGATGCTAGCGAAGGCCTAACATAAAGCGCAAAACATGCCAAGACTGAGGCTGTCCATCGAATGAATGTTAACGTGCTTGAGCGACTTGTTATGTGGTGACTATGCATGGTGCCAAACTTTAACCGAAGAAATTAAAAGAATACCTGCGAGAATGGGCAAAAGATATTCAGTTGGAACAATGCCCAGTAGCCGACTACCAATGAATGCACCAGCAAGTGAACCTGCGACCATGATAAGAACAAAACGACTTTCTGAGCGAATAACAGAAAAGCTTTGGTCACGGCTGTAACGTGTGAAACCTACGATCATGGTAGGAAGACTGACGGCAAGTGAAAGACTACCCGCAAGCTTGAGGTCTGCACCAAATAAAAGCACGATGGCGGGTATAAGTAACTCTCCTCCAGCAACGCCCATGAGCGAAGCAACCACACCAATGCCAAAACCAACAACAGCGCCAACGATTGCAAGTAACAGGCCAGACAGAGATGGAGCAGATGATGCGCTAGGGTTGTGGCCAAAAATTAAAGCTATTGCAATACCAACAAGCAAGATAGCAAGCACGCGATACAAAGTGTGTGATTTAAATTTTGTTGCCCACCCAGCACCGAACCATGCACCCAATAAACTGCCGGCAAGCAATGTGGCAATAATTTGCCAGTGACTAAATACTTGTGAAAATGGAACAGTGTTCGCCCTAAAAGGTAACGCAGTAGCAACAACCGCCAAACTCATGGCTTTATTAAGAATAACTGCCGGAAGCGCACTGAAACCAAAAACACTAATTAAAAGCGGGAGACGAAATTCTGCGCCACCAAGCCCAATTAAACCACCAAGTGTTCCAACTGCTGCGCCTGCACCAAAAATGGCAACTGGATTTTTATTTTGCATAACGAAAACGATGACCTCGTGGTTTTAGATTCGCCACCTAACGTTAAGTCGATACTCTGCTTGGTGGGCAGGTAGAATAGCTAGGTAGGTATGGCTATTATTATGTTTGCACCCAGAACTATGTAGCTTACAAATTTTCAAACTGCGTACTTGCATCGAACAGTGCGGCAGAAGCCAATGCTGCGCATACACCGTTTTGCAATTTGTTATTCATGCAATCCACCTTCATGGCAAGCACACGCTTCACCGTGCGCGGCTGCCACCAATTCATGCAAGATGCCACATTCTTTTGCAGCGTGATTTTCACCGCATCGGCTACTCAACACAGTGAGTTGTTGTTCCAGTGCTTGCATGCTTTTCAATCGTGCACGCACACGGCTCAGTTGCGCGTCAATCAGTCGATTAATATCACCGCAATCAGCAGAAGGCTGATCGATAAATTCTAGTAAGCGCTTTACATCCGCTAACGACATATCCAGTGCACGGCAATGCCGGATAAAAGCTAGCCGCTCAAGATGTGATGAGCCGTAAGTTCGGTAGCCGTTACCGCGTCTGGTAGGGGCGGGCAGCAATCCGGTTTTTTCGTAGTAGCGGATTGTTTCATGACCAATGCCGGTAGCTTGGGACAGTTCGCCAATGCGCAATGCTGTAGTTGTCATGGTCAGTGGGTTCCATGGGTTGAGCTTGGATTGTAGTCCGCTTGACCTTGTAGTGACTACAGGGTTTTAAATGGTAGGTGTTGAGGAGACCACCATGAAAAGCTCTGGCACTACCGACCACGACCATAAGCACGATCAGACCAGCCAGGAGTCTGAGGAGGGCTGCTGTCATGGGCATGACCACAGTCCACATCAGGCCAGAGCCACAATAAGCTCGCCAGTGACTCAAGCTATCGGTTCAGTGTTTCTTATCAGCAATATGGACTGCGCAACTGAAGAAGGTGAGATTCGCCATGCCGTTGATGGAATAGCCGGAATTCGCGGCTTGCAATTCAATCTGGGTGATCGCCAACTGGTTATTGATGCAGATGATGAAGCGCTGCAACTAGCGCTCAGCGTCATTCGTAAAGCCGGTTTCAAACCAGAAGCTGTCAATGATCAAACCCAGAAAATAACAATAGTCACTGGTTTGTTGAGCGAGAAAAGCAAACTCGCAGCGGCACTGGTATTGGCAATTGCAGCCGAAGCATTGGCTTTCTTTTTTCCCGACAGTTTTCCATTCAAATTGATGGGAATGGGGCTTGCAGCAGTGGCCATAGGTCTGGCGGGATTCTCTGTGTATGGCAAAGGCTTGGCAGCCTTGCGTAACGGTCGCCTGAATATCAATGCTTTGATGAGCGTTGCAGTTACCGGTGCGTTTCTGATCGGCCAATGGCCAGAAGCGGCAATGGTTATGGCGCTGTATGCCATTGCAGAAATTATTGAAGCTTACGCAGTGGATCGAGCACGCAATGCAATCAAAAGCCTACTGGCGTTAGCGCCGGAAGAAGCAGAAGTGCGTCAACCTGATGGCAGCTGGATTCGTATAACAGTGAAAGAGGTATTGGTTGATGCGATAGTCCGTATACGCCCTGGTGAGCGCATCCCGCTGGATGGTGTAGTCACTGACGGACAAAGCGCTATCGATCAATCACCTGTCACGGGGGAAAGCCTGCCTGTTGAAAAAACCGTGGGTGATGAAGTGTATGCAGGCACGATAAATCAGGCTGCCGCATTGGAAATACGCGTGACTGCCGCTGCATCAGATAGCACGCTATCACGCATTATTCATGCAGTTGAGCAGGCACAATCGTCGCGTGCACCGACACAGCGCTTCGTTGATCGTTTCTCGGAAATCTACACGCCTGCGGTATTTTTTCTCGCAGTTGCTGTTGCGGTGATTACGCCGTGGGCAATGGGGTGGAGCTGGACAGAAGCACTCTACAAAGCACTGGTATTGCTGGTAATTGCCTGCCCGTGTGCGTTGGTTATCTCCACGCCTGTCACAGTTGTCAGTGGGCTAGCCGCTGCTGCTCGACGTGGCATTTTGATAAAAGGTGGTGTGTATCTGGAAGAAGCACGCAAGATCAAAGTCGTTGCACTGGATAAAACCGGCACCATCACAGAAGGCAAGCCCAGGCTGGTAAGTTTTGAGCCCGCCGATACCACCATCAGTCAATTAGTCTTGGAGCAGTTGGCAAAAAGCTTGGCATCTAGATCCGATCATCCTGTCTCCAAGGCCATTGCGGCAGGACTCCCACCTCAAACCGTCGAAGTGAATAATTTTCAGGCGATGTCAGGGCGTGGCGTGCAAGGTGTGATTAATGGACAGGAATATATTTTAGCCAATCACCGCTGGATAGAAGAACGCAACCAATGTTCCAGTGAGTTGGAAGCGCAACTCAAAACTCACGAAGAAGCAGGACGCACAGTGACGTTGCTGGCTGACGCTAACCGCGTGCTGGCTGTCTGCGCTGTAGCCGATACGATCAAGCCATCGTCTGTAGAAGCGATAGCAGAACTCAAAACACTAAATATCGCTGCTGTGATGTTGACGGGCGACAATATTGCAACAGCACGCACAGTCGCTGCACAAGCTGGCATCACGGAAGTTCGTGGCAATTTGTTGCCGGAAGATAAACTGAATGCGATTGCTGAACTCCAGAAGAAATTCGGCATCACCGCTATGACGGGAGATGGAATTAACGATGCACCTGCATTGGCTCAAGCAAACATCGGTTTTGCCATGGGAGGTGCCGGTACACACACAGCAATGGAAGCGGCTGATGTAGTCGTAATGAATGACGATATACGGCGGCTCGCAGAAACTGTCCGGTTGTCACAGCGCACACACGCAGTGTTGTGGCAGAACATCACGCTTGCTCTGGGTATAAAACTGGTTTTCTTGTTGCTGGCTTTGTTTGATGGAGCATCAATGTGGATGGCCGTATTTGCGGATATGGGAGCCAGTTTGTTAGTAGTATTCAATGGCTTGCGTTTGCTGCGGCAGACCGAGACTGGAAATTGAGCAGCCAATCCGTTAGGATGAAAGAATGATAAAACGTTGGCTTTGTCTGTTATTGGTGTCGGCATTCCTGCTGCAGTCTGCGGTGGCGGGTGTGCAGTCGCACGTTGCTGATCCTGCCAAAGTTGCTCATCAGTCAACGTCTGTGGAAATGGATCATGTGCAACACGGCACAGACCAGACCGCACCAGATTGTGACATGCAGCAGCATGGTCATTGCTGCCATGGGCATCTTAATGTCGTGCTGTTGATCGACCATGCTTTCGATTTTTCTTCAAAAAATAATCTGCCCTCTGTGGATTACACGTTTTTGGTTCCTTCCTCGCCTTCCAGCGAATTGCTTCGCCCTCCCACTGTTTAACCCTGCTCCTTACTGATAACTGACCGGCATTTTCATGCCGATTCTATTTATTTGTTTTAGCAAAGGGTTTACCCATGAAATTTTCTCACGCTTCGTTTGTGGTTCTTGCGTCAGTGGCTCTGGCCGCATGTTCTACCCAGTCCATTTCTCCTATCGCCAATATTTCACCTGATAACCCTGACTGGAAATTTTCCCAGGTGCGTGTTTCCGGTGAGAAGAATGAAACAGTAATTAGTGCCAATCTTCACCCTACTAAGTTCAGTAGAGCCAAGGGGTATATACAAGTCAGAGCTGTCGATAAAAACGGCACTTTACTGGCAACATCCGAATGCAAAAAAACACCGATGCACCCCAAGCGGGTGAATAGGCGACAACAGGTGGTCAGTGGTGGCTATACAGAAATCACACTGCCTGTCGTATTACAGCCAGATACAAGAATAGATCTGGGCGTATTCAACAACAAAAGTTGCACGTCACAGGCACTCTAATTTTCCCTGAACTGCGCGGCGAACCAGACTGGTACATGGCATCAGCGGGTTTGATCGTCCTTTAATTTTACGCTGGAGGGTTTTATGGCGTGGATTACATCGTTTAAAAAACGGCACACACCTGTGTCGATCACCGGCATGGTTTTGGCATTAGCGCTTCAATGGGCATCATCACCAGCCTGGTCAGATACATCCCTGACACTGGCAGAGGCTATGGAACATGCCATGGCAAAAAATCCTGCCTTACAGGTATTTCCCTTGCGTGAAAAAGGATTGCAAGGATCTGCTATGACGGATGCCTTGCGGCCTGCATTGGAAGCTGGTGTAGAGTTCGAGAACTTTGCAGGCAGTGGCGATACCAGCGGCACCGACAGTATGGATACAACGCTGTCGCTGTCGTCTGTGCTGGAATTAGGTAATAAGCGTGATGCACGGATTGCCGTTGCCGATGCAAGGATTAATCAGTTACAGGCCGAAAGGGAAGTGGCTGCACTGGATGTCAGTGGTGAAGTTGCGCGGCGTTTTTTGGATGCGCTTCTGGCACAAGAGCGACTTGAATTGTCACGTGAAGCTGAAACCCTGGCTACAGAGATGTTGCAGACAGTTAAACGTCGCAATGACGTGGGTGCAGGTACACAAACAGATGTTTTACGTGCTCGTGCATCGCTTGAACAGGCCAAGCTGGTAACGGCGAATGCAGCAGGAATGGCACGAACCACTCGCATATTGTTGGCATCTTTGTGGGGCGATTCAGAACCGGATTTCTTGACCGTATCCGGTGATTTGCTGGCTGTTGGTTCGCAAGAGCCTGTCAATGCGTTATTTGATCGTGCAAGTCGGAATCCCTCTATACGTGCGCTGGCTAGCGATATACGTCTGCGCGATGCCGAAATACGTGTGGCACAAGCAAACAGTTCGCGTGACATCAATTGGTCTGTTGGTGTCCGTCGCTTTAATGAAACTGATGATACGGCGTTGGTGGCAGGCATGAGCATGCCTTTGTTTTCGGAGAAGCGTAATGCCGGTGCTCTGCAAAGTGCACAGGCCGCAAGAGACGAGGCAGCGTTGCAGCAAGAAATCACATTGCAACAATTGAAAGCACGTTTACAGGTGCTGCATGTGCAACGACAGCAATCACTCGATGCGGTTCGCGTACTGAAATCCAGCGTTATTCCTCTGCAGGAGCAAGCGTTGCAATCAATCCGTGCAGCATATGCAAGTGGGCAAACAGGTTATCAAGAGTGGCTCATATCAAGACAGGAGCTGCTATCTGCGCGTCTTGCATTGCTAGATTCTGCTGATGAGTCGCATCGCCTTCGTATAGAGATCGAGCAACTAACAGCGGAGCCATTGTTGACTGTTAAGTAGCGTATTCCATTGATTCGGCTGCAGAGCTGCATGTTAATCCATGACTGGATCAGTTTCTGTTTCTAACATTTCTAGCGAGAAAAAATTATGAAATCCTATTTTGTATTACTCAGAAATCCGTTACGTCTTCTTATCATGTTATTTGCAATAACACTGGCATCTATCAATGTGCATGCTGAATCTGATCATGACGAAGAGCATGAAAAGGAACATGCGGAGAAGCAAGGAGAAAAACACGATGAAGAAGGACTCATTGCATTGTCGGCAGAACAATTAAGCAATGCAGGTATCGAGCTGGCACAGGCTGGAGCCGTAAAAATTCGTGAAACATTGCCGTTGTATGGCGTGGTGGCATTTAATACCGAGCGCATGCAACGCATATCTGCACGGTTTCCAGGTGTAATTCATACTGTGTCGCGTCAGGTAGGTGATCTGGTGCAACCTGGCGATGTGTTAGCGACGGTTGAAAGCGATGAAAGTTTAAAAAGCTATAGCCTTACAGCCGCTATTCGCGGTGTTGTAACGGAGCGTCACGCCAATGTAGGTGAAAAAACCAGCGATGCGCCTTTGTTTGTGATTGCCGATTTATCCACCGTATGGGTAGAGCTATCTCTGTTTCCTCGCGATGTATCGAAGGCGCAGACAGGGCAAAGCGTTCGTGTTTATCAAACGTCAGCACAGTTATCTTCAGTGGGAAAACTTTTTTATCTAGCGCCAGCTGCTAACAATGCAAACCAAGCATTGGTTGCTAAAGTCACGCTTGATAACGATGCAATGCAATGGGTGCCTGGGCATTTTGTGAGTGCTGAACTGACGTTGAACGAAACGCCGGTGGCATTGGCTGTTCGCAATACAGCGCTGCAAACACAGGAAGGCCGCACGGTAGTTTTTGTGCAGGAGAAAGAAGGATTTGAAGCGCGCCCCGTGCAATTGGGTAAAACAGATAGCGAATACACCGAGATACTTAGTGGTATTAGTGCTAACGAAACCTATGCATCAACTAACAGTTTCATTCTGAAATCGGAACTGGGTAAGGAGAGCGCAGAACATGGACACTAATCATTGCGCTTCATTAAATTCAATAGTTGGGGAGGTTACTCATGATTGATACTCTCCTGCAGTTTTCGATTGCCCGCCGATGGTTGGTCATGTTTCTGGTGATGGTCATTGCCGGTGTGGGAATGTGGAATTACCAGCGCTTGCCTATTGATGCTGTTCCTGACATTACCAATGTGCAAGTACAAATCAATACGCAGGCAGACGGTTATTCACCGCTGGAAGTGGAACAACGGATTACCTATCTGGTAGAAGTTGCCATTGCCGGCTTGCCACATGTTGATAGCACGCGCTCTTTGTCACGCTACGCTTTATCGCAAGTGACAGTGGTGTTTGAAGACGGAACGGATATTTATTTCGCCCGCAATCTTATCAACGAACGTTTGCAACAAGCCAAAAGCCAGATGCCTGCCGGTATTGAGCCGGAGATGGGGCCAGTGGCGACAGGTCTGGGTGAAATATTTCATTACGCTGTACATGCAGATAAAAATGCGTTGCAAGCCAATGGCCAACCTTACGATGCAACGGCGTTACGAACCCTACAAGACTGGGTGATTCGTCCACAGCTGCGTCTGGTACCAGGTGTAACGGAGGTCAACACCATTGGTGGATTTGAAAAACAATTCCATGTCACGCCAGATCCCGCGAAGCTGCTTGCCTACAGTATTACTTTTGATGACATTGTGAGTGCATTAGAGAAAAACAATGCCAACATTGGTGCAGGCTACATCGAAAAAAATGGTGAGCAATATTTGATACGCGCACCGGGTCAGGTAATCGATATTCCTGCACTGGAAAAAATTATTGTGACGCACAAGGATGGCGTGCCCATTACGATCAGTGATGTTGCTACTGTGGAATTTGGCAAGGAGTTGCGCACAGGTGCTGCTACCCGTGATGCTGAGGAAACTGTACTCGGCACGGCCGTGATGTTATTGGGTGGAAATAGCCGCACAGTATCGAAAGCGGTGGCTGAAAAACTTCAGGAAGTTAACAAAACCTTGCCACAAGGTATCGTTGCAGAACCTGTATACGACCGTACAGTGCTGGTGGATAAAACCATTGCCACGGTACAAAAGAACTTGTTGGAAGGCGCTGTGCTGGTAGTGGCAGTCTTGCTGGTGATGTTGGGCAATGTTCGTGCAGCCTTACTCACAGCCATGGTGATTCCACTCTCAATGTTAATGCTGATGACGGGGATGGTACAAACCAAGGTTAGCGCGAATTTGATGAGTCTTGGAGCGCTCGACTTTGGTTTGATTGTCGATGGCGCTGTCATCATTGTAGAAAACTGTTTGATGCGATTAGCGGAAAGACAACACCATCTTGGTCGTCGCCTGTCACTGGATGAGCGTTTTCAAACAGTGTTCAGTGCAACAAGAGAAGTGTTTACAGCCAGTTTTATCAGCGTATTGGTGGTGATTCTGGTGAACCTTCCTATTCTTGCATTGACAGGAGTGGAAGGAAAAATGTTCACGCCTATGGCGATGGCAGTCATCATGGCATTGGTTAGCGCATTGATATTGTCGCTCACCTTTGTGCCTGCAGCCGTGGCTTTGTTTCTAACTGGCGATATTTCTGAAAAAGATAATATTGTCGTGTCACATGCAAAACGTTTGTATACGCCAACGTTAGCATGGGTTTTGCGCCGACGCTTGCCTGTATCGGGCGCTGCTGTTTTTCTGGTGCTGCTATGCAGCGGTTTGGCTAGCCGAATGGGAACAGAGTTTGTCCCCAATCTCGATGAAGGGGATGTTGCCATACAAGCACTGCGCATTCCCGGCACCAGTTTGACACAATCGCTGGACATGCAATTTCAGATCGAGCGCGCAGTCATGCAAGTACCTGAAGTGAAAACATACTTCTCGCGGGTAGGTACTGCAGAAGTGGCGAGTGACCCGATGGGGCCAAACATTTCGGATGGCTACGTTATGCTCAAGGACAAAGCGGATTGGCCTGACCCTGACAAATCCAAAAAAGATATTCTGGAAGCCATAGAAAGCCAATTATCCCAGGTGCCAGGTAATGCGTATGAAATCAGTCAACCGATTCAGTTGCGTTTCAATGAGTTGATTTCAGGCGTTCGTTCCGACCTTGGTGTAAAAATTTATGGCGATGACTTAACGCAGCTGGTGAAATCAGGTAACGAGATTGCTGCTGTGCTCAGTTCAATCAAGGGAGCCGATGGTGTCAAAGTTGAGCAAGCAGAAGGTTTGCCTTTGTTGTCTATTGATGCAAATCGTTCGGCATTGCTGCGTTACGGGCTGAATGTCAGTGAATTGCAAGACACTGTTGCAGCTGCAACAGGCGGTGAAGATGCCGGACAAATTTTTGACGGAGACCAACGTTTTGATATTGTGGTGCGATTGCCTGAAACATTGCGCAATGATCTCAAGGCGCTGGAATATCTTCCGATACCGTTACCCCAAGGTGGTTATGTTCCGCTTCGTGAAGTGGCAACTCTCACATTGGCCCCTGGCGCCAATCAGATCAGCCGTGAAAATGGTAAACGTCGTCTGGTAGTCAGCGCCAATGTACGTGATCGTGATTTGGGTGGTTTTGTTGCCGAAGCGCAAATGCAAATTGATAAACAAGTGAAATTGCCGCCCGGTTATTGGTTGAATTACGGTGGAACATTTGAGCAATTGCAATCGGCGTCGCAGCGACTCAGTGTGCTGGTGCCAATTACGTTGTTGATGATTTTTGCATTGTTGATGATGACATTTGGTTCTGCCAAAGATGCGCTACTGGTTTTTAGTGGTGTTCCCTTGGCGTTAACTGGCGGTGTTATCGCATTATGGTTACGTGATATCCCGCTATCCATAACAGCCGGTGTTGGTTTCATCACGCTGTCTGGCGTTGCCGTGTTAACGGGCGTGATGATGGTGTCTGCATTTCGTGATGGCCTGCACAACGGTAAAGATATAGAAGCAGCGATCTATGAAGGCGCTTTGTTGCGCTTACGACCTATCCTGATGGTTGCCTTGGTAGCGGCTTTGGGATTTTTGCCCATGGCACTGAATACCAGTACCGGTGCAGAAGTGCAGAGGCCACTAGCAACCGTCGTCATTGGAGGGATTTTATCCTCCACTGTTCTGACGTTGCTGGTGTTGCCAGGTTTGTACCGAATGGCTTATCGAACACCATTAACACAGAAAAAATAACTGCAGGTCTTCGGTTGGTATCAGCACATTAAATTTGATGCCAACCGAATTTTAGTTACGCATTATTCTACTGAGGAATATCCGATGAAAATGATTACTGCACTACTGCACCACATACGCGTTACTGAAGTTGTTGATGCGCTGAATGATGCTGGCTACCACAACCTGATGTTGCATGATGTAAAGGGCACCCTGAAGCCACTAGGTGAATTTGAGAAAACTTACTCAATGGAAGCCAGGGTTGTCATTTCAGAAGTAAAGCTTACTTTGGTGTGTGAAGACAGTGACATGGAAAGCATCGTCAATATTATCCGTGCTAAAGGCAGCATAGGTTCTGATATATCTGGCTGGGTGTATGCCACCACTATCGATCATGCTTGGCCAATTGAAGGCTAGCTCCTGACACGTCATTACAAGCCATGACAAGTTTGCATCAGAAAATGTGTAACTTTTTGAAGTTACACATTTCCAAACTTCTGTAATTCAAGATATAAATTTTGAGCCTATGCCCAACAGAGTTGCCAACCCAAGTATTGCAAAGATTGCTGCTGCAATGGAGTGAACCAGTTTCATCGGGATTTTTGCGGCCAGTTTGTCACCGACAAATACAGCGGGTACATCGGCTATCAACATTCCCAGTGTGGTGCCTGCTACTACCATTAGAGGAGCAGCATAATGGGCTGCTAAAGCAATGGTAGCGATTTGTGTTTTATCACCCATTTCGGCCAGGAAAAAGGTAATCAACGTGGCACCAAATACGCCAAGTTTGCTGGCAATTTGTGTTTCCTCTTCTTCAATTTTGTCAGGAATAAGCGTCCAGACGGCCATGCCAATAAATGAAGCGCCTAGCCCCCAACGTAAAATGTCCGGGCTGATGGTATTCATGATCCATGCGCCTAAGGCACCGGCCATGCCGTGATTGACGAGAGTGGCTAATAGGATTGCCGCGATAATCGGTATCGGCTTTTTAAAGCGTGCGGCGAGGATGAAAGCGAGAAGTTGAGTCTTGTCGCCAATTTCAGCAAGGGCAACGACACTGTAGTGGTCAAGCAAAACCGGACACGGGTTTAGGTTTTTATGCAGCCAGAAGCTCCATAGCCACCGGGGTTTTGTAGCCGTTATAACTGTGCAATCGCACATGGTTGTAATAGTAATTTACATAGCGCAGCACATCGGCTTTTGCTTCGTGGATATTTTGATAACCATATTGCGGTATCCATTCTGATTTCAGACTTCTAAAGAATCGCTCGGTCGGCGCATTGTCCCAACAATTGCCGCGACGACTCATGCTCTGCTTGATGCGACAACGCCACAACACTTGGCGGAATGCCAAGCTCGTGTAATGACTGCCTTGATCCGAATGGAATAACACACCTTTAGGTTGATTGCGCGCTTCAAATGCCATGCGTAATGCCTGTGCAGTCAATTGAGAATCCGGATGCGTAGACATCGCCCAACCCACGACACGCCGTGCGTACAGATCAATCACTACTGCCAGATAAAGCCACTGTGTGCCCGCCCAAATGTAAGTCACATCACCACACCATACGGCATCGGGTCGATTAACTTCAAAGGCGCGATTAAGGTGGTTCGGTGCAATGCGTGATTCATCTTCTGCCATTCTGTAACGGTGTTTTCGTGTTTGTTTGCTGGTAATTCCTGCTTCTTTCATCAAGCTGCGCGCCATGAATCTTCCCACATCAAATCCTTCTTCGCGCAAACGCGCTGACACGGTGCGCGACCCCGCAGAGCCACGACTGTGTGCGTGAATACCAACAACCCGCTCACGCAATTGTTCACGCTTTACATCCACGCGATTGCGACGCGCTTTGCTTTCATAAAAACGGCTGCGATGAACACCAAAGGCATTGCACAATTCACTCACCGGATAATGCTCACTTAATGCGTCAATCATGGTTACCGATTGAAAGAGTCCGACATCAAGAGAGCTGTAGCCTTTTTTAAAATGTCTTTCTCCCGTTCAATCTTTCTGATCTGCGCTTCAAGTTCTTGAATGCGCCGCTGATCCGCCGTGATGGCTTTGGCATGGACAGGTGTTTTGCCTTGCCGCTCGTCTCGAAGTTGATTCACCCACCGCTGCATAGCGGTACGCCCCACGCCAACAGCATTACAGGCTTCCTGCAAACTGTAGTGCTGGTCTAAAACCAAGCAAGCCGCTTCCTGTTTAAATTCAGATGAAAAACTTCTTCTCATTACCATGGAACACCTCTATTGCTGGTCGTAGTGTACGACCTAAGAATGTGTCCGGAATGATTAGACCACTACAGTTGGGGATAGACTAAAAAACCATGCTGCTAATAAGGAGGGGTGGGTATGGGGTGTTTATTTTGTAGATAAGAACCATAAAATTGGAAAAACAGAGGTTCAGTATCTTGAATCAGAGTTGATATCTTTGGCAAAGAAGTATGACCGGGCGATACTGCTAAATAAAAACAATCCTACATTACCTACCATGTCGCTGGTTGGAAAGGCTACGGCACAATCTTTTCTATCAGATATGTTGTTGATTCTTCCGATGCTTGGCATCAATGCCTTCACGCCGTCTAAGTGGGACAAAGCGGGAGAGGATGACGAGCAAAAGTCAGCTATCAATATTGCGGGGGATGGTAATTTTGATACGGTCGTAGTGCCTGCAAGAGAAGAGGGATTTCAGCAGGTTTTCATTGGAGAGAACTGCTGGTATTCAATTCGTATTGGCTCAAAGCAAATTTCAAAAATTAAATACATTGCAGCATATCGAGTTGCGCCCATTGGTGCCATTACGCACATTGCAGAAGTTGAAAAAATTATTCCCTACAACAATAGCGGTAAATATCTCTTGAAATTCAAAGAGCCAGCTAAAGTCATTGGTCCAATTCCTAGGACGGAAAGCTGTCAAAAGAATCTTCAAGGTCCGCAGTATGCACTGCGTGAAAAATTGCTGAAAGCAAAGTCTCTGGATGAAGTGTGGTCCTAGTATAAGAAATATCGGTTGGTCTATATAAGTGGTATTAAATGAACGTAAAACGCAGGTGTTTGCAGTAGTTGCTTTAAGGTTTGATAAGGCATGGAAGAATAAATTTTTAAATTTGCAAATTCTGTAGGAGGATATAATGAAAATTCGAGTTTTTTGTACACTATTACTAATGATTATTTCGCAACAAGTCTTTGCAGCTTGTTTGCCATACGAGCCGGCAATTGTCACAGTAGCTGGAAAGTTAACAAAGGAAACGCATCCCGGTTCGCCAAATTACGAGGATATAAGTAAGGGCGATGCAGAAGAAACTGGATTTTACCTTATTTTATCAACGCCAATTTGCACAGCTGGAGCAAACTTAGGTAGCGAAGAGTCATTTTCCTCCTTCTCACAAGAAAATGTTACGAAGGTACAACTCGTTCTGGATAGTGCTGGCTATGATGAACTTCAAAAACATCTAAACAAGGAGGTTAATTTGCAAGGCACGCTGTTTTCTGCTCATACAGGGCGTCATCATGCTTCCGTTTTAATTAGCAATGTAAAATTGGTTGAGAATAATTAGTTCTATTAGGCTGCTCTGCCGATACTTGTATTTTAATTTATTGAGATTTCAAATAAATATATCTAAATGGAGAATTATGATGTTAATACTGACAAGGAAAATTGGCGAGTCACTCGTAATTGGTAAAGATATTACAGTGACTGTTGTTGACTGCGCTCACCAGTCAGCGAAGCTGGGCGTCGAAGCCCCCAGAGAGATTGCAGTACATCGTGAAGAGATCTATGAGCGCATTGGCGGCGAGTTACTGTCTGCCATTTCAAGTTAGTGATAGGGGAGCCATTTTTATGCGTTGCTCAATGACAGGATTGCCTATGAATGATAGTGCCGATGGTATTTATGATGATGGCGAGTGGATCAGTTGGGACTGGATCAATGGCCAGCTATACAAGCAGGAATTGGCGGAAGAGTTTCCTGAGGCGGACGAAGATGTTATTAACGTATTCGATGATCTGGTGAGAGCTGCAGTGGAATACAAAGACATCACTGGACGCTATCTGCAAATCTGGGGCGAGCTGGGTGAATTGTATGCTGAGATCAAATATGGCTTAAAGCGTCACAAGCCCGGCACGGCAGGATCAGATGGAAGACTCGGCAATGACTGGGTAGAAGTAAAAACTATTTCACCTGAAAAACAGTCTGTAATGGTTCAGGTCAAGCGTGCTGGCAATTTCAATAAGCTGCTGGTTGTAAAAATTAGCGAAGACTTTGAGTTTGAATCAAGGGTAGTTGATCGAAAATTACTCGGTAAGGGTGAGGGACGACATGCCCGAATAAACTGGGATTCCATGCCAGATAAGTAAGCACTTGTTCCAAGGCGGAATTGTTGTGTAAAACGCTCGATCGTGGCAGTGGCTGCAATTAGTTGTCATTTAGGCCGTGGATGCGCGTGCCGAGCCTGAGCTTCCAGCGGCTTTCTCGCTCAATGACATCGTCCGCAGACATCGTGCCGTTAGCCACTTCTAGAATTGAAAATTCCATGTGTTGTGGGGTGATGTCTTTCAAAAACTTATTGCCGCCATGACCACTGCGAGAATACGTTTTCCAGCGTCCGAAAATTCCTTCCTTGCCATACGCTGAGCCGACATACAGTTTGCCGTCGATGGTGTGCCTGATCAGGTATATGCCATTGACTGCCGTCAGCGCGTTAACCCATGTGATATTGGAATCTGTATCCTGAATCAATTTCTGCAAGTCAGGGTATGACAATTGCACCTGATCATACGACACAAAATCGCCAATGGAATTGGTGCCTTTTATCAGAACAACCGGTTTGTCTCCTCTTTGCACCCAGCTAACAGTTGAACCACCCCAATCAATGACGAGCCGCTCGCTCAAGTCGGACATAACATCAGACAGGTTCAGGTGATAGAACGCTGACCTCTCGTACCATTCCTCTGGCAATTCGTATTGCCTGAGCAGTGACAAGTGGTCGGGGGCTAGATCTTTATTTACTGTCACGCCATCCACTGCCCACAGCCCTAGAAACAATGCCGTGATGCCGCGTGCAGGTGCAAACACTGCAATGTATCGAGAGTCCCTGTACCTGCCCAACTTTTGCCATGCAGTGTAGTGTGAGAGCCGGTCAGGGTTATTTTGGAACACATCGAGTACAGGTATTTCCTTGTTGCCGTGTCTAACCAGTCTCACCTCGGCAGGGTTGATGCCATAAGTGGTTAGTAGTGCGTGAAATGTCAGCATGTGCCCTGTCCAAGCTAGAGGTGCTGCAGAGATTATCATTCTTCAGCAGTGCCTTGATCGGATAATCCAGACAACCCAATGGAGTCAGTGCTTTCTTGTGCAAGGGAATCACGGTTATTGGCGGCATGCCATCTTGATATAGCTCCGCGAGCTGCGGATCACCTTCCACGCTATCAAATCCAGCATCATGGAATGACACTGCATCGAACCCTTCCAGTCTTGCCAGAGTTAGTGCCACTGCAGCTTCAGTGCATCCTCTTGGCATAGCGTCAATATGTTTCAACCTGCCGCCCTTGCACAATGTAAAGCCTAAAACATCGCCTTGGCATTCTGCTGATGGTGGTGGCCAATCTGACAATCTTTCTTGCGGCCAGCTGCGGAGCAAGGACAATGTTTGTGCAATATTGGCAAACCATTGTGCAGTGGCGGGGCATCTTGTGAGATAGAAAACATTGCCTTGTTCAAAGGCATTCGCACCTACACCTGTATTCGCATAGCTGACACAATAATTTGTAAACTGATTCCCACGGCGTGTGCCATGATAAAAAACTGTAAGTTCTTCATAGACCCGATTCATGCCGCCACCTCCATTGCAGGTTGCAGAGCATGCAAGTAATTAGCGGCCTCAGTAGCTAGGCGTGCAGCTGCAAAAATTGTGCGCTCGTTATCTTCCAGCAGCGATATCCAACTGGCCATGTAGTCCGCGTGATCCTGTCTGGGTTCCTGAGCAATGCCTAACTCAGCACATAGGAATGCGGCACCCAATTCAGCCACTAGTTCTTCCTTGGCATAACTGTCTGAAGATTTCTTGCCGCTAATCAGACGATTGCAACGCGTTTCATGCCCAGTCCAGTGTGTTAATTCATGCAACAACACAGCGTAGTATGCTTGCGTTGGCGTGCTGGTTTTGCTGCCAACAAACAGCACTTTGTCTGGCATCACAATGGTGTCTTGGGATGGAGAGTAATATGCCTTGTCACTGTTGTGCGTGATATGTGCTTGAGTGTGTTGCACAAATTGGTCTGCACTGCTTACTGAATCCAGTAATGTATTTGGCTGGGGGAATTGTTCGCTATAACCATCCACTTGCTGCGCATTGAACACGCTACTCCATTTCAATATTGCACTGAATCGTGGTCGAACTGCTTTTTCATCGGCTTCAGATGACAGTGGCTGGTAATAAATGACATTGGCACTTTTCTCGCCTTGCTTAACTTGCGCCCCCAGATCATTCCATTGTTTGTAAGTTGCCCATGTGGATGATGTGTACTGCTTTTTGTTGGCAGTGACCCATAAATGCAAAATATTGATACCGTGATAATGCTGCTGGCTAGCTGCATTGCGCGGCAATCCTTGGTTGCGCAACCAAGGAGTAGAAGAGTCTTTGGCATGCTTCATCGCTTCAATAATGTGTTGGGTGATAGTGTGGTGCATGGAAGTTCGTGTGTTCATGATGTGCTCCAGATGACAACGAATTGATGCCCACGGCAACGCCGCGGTTGAAGGTGTTAACCGTTGAATGCTGCTGTGGGGGAGGGCTTTATTGCTGTGGTGGCTAGATACTATCTAGTGAATAAACCCGATGGGACTATTCTTGGGGTTCACAGGATTGTTGGCTGCTTCCTGCGCCAGAATGGTCATCAAAAACCAGTTGGTGATGGGCTGCTGCAACAGCATGGCTTGCCGCTTTGCCACAGCAAAGTTTCCCGGTGTCAGGTTCTTCATGAGCATCAATTTTTCCAGCGCATCCGGGAATGGCTTTTCATGCAAAGTGCAGCAATACAAATCAAATGTTTGTTTGGATGTCAGGTAGTCAAACTCCACTTTAAAATCAAACCGCCGCTTTGAAGCATGATCAAAGTTGTCCATAAGATTAGTGGACGCAATAAACAGCCCATTAAATTGCTCCAATTGCACCAGTAATTCATTTACGCGCGTCACTTCCCAGGATTCTCTTAATGAGTGCCTGTTCATGAAGAAACTATCGGCTTCATCAATCAATAGCAGCGCATTTTGGTCTGATGCTTCCTTGAATGCCTGTGCAATGCACATTTCAGTTTCACCCACATAGGGGCGAATCATATCTGAGGCTTTTTTGCTAATAATTGGCATGCCAGCTTGTTCTGCCAGATAGTGGGCAAACTGGGTTTTACCGCATCCGGGTGGCCCGTACAGACAAATTCTGCCCTGTTTGCTGGCTTTTGCCGCTGCAAATATTTGTTCAATATTGGATTGTGTATTCAGCCATGCCAGTTGATAAGTTGAAGCAGGTTTTGTAACGGGTTTAACAGATAAATCCAACAGTTCCCGTGTTGTTGCTTTGTAACTGTGTTGGATCAGTTGTTCAGCATGCGCCTGCGATTTTTCCTGACTGCCAGCCAATGCCACCACTTTTGCAATCCGTTGCCCCTCTGAAGGCGACAACACAACGGTTTTAGTAATGTGTTCCAGCCAATGGTCTTCAAAATGTGCTGTGTTGCAGGATTTTTTCATAATCCTGATGCGCTGCTGTTCTTCAGGTGGTTTCACTTCCAGCACAATATCAAAGCGCCGGATGTAGGCTGGATCTAGGTCGTAAATCTGGTTGCTAGTCCACAGTGTAGGAATGATGGTGTTTTCCAGTAACCGGTTAAACCATGCTTTGTGTCTGGAAGTTTTTTTGTGAATGCCAGATTCATCCTGTTGTATCACATCTTCCAATTCATCAAACAGAAAAAGGTATCTGCCGTCCGGATCTAGTAAATGACAACCTGCATGGTAGGAGCGTAGCCTTTCTGCGCCATCCATAGGAACATCATCCGTATCCCCATTGGGAGCCTCATACAGCACAGCATCTACTGCTTTGGCCAAGGTTTTTACTAACTCGGTTTTACCTGTGCCAGGAGGGCCGTACAGCAAGATATTGCAACCTTTGGTGCGTGTTTCTAAAGCCCCTTTGACATAGGGAATGATGTAATCCAGCGCTGATTCCAGATGATGATAGTCCTCAAGTGATAAGGTGACATCATCCACAGGACTGATAAACAGTGAAATCAATTGCTGCAGCGTTCTGGCGTCATCACTGATGTAATCATCCAGCCCGTTTACAAACCCAAATTTATCTTCAAAATCCGCTTTCGCGCTATAAATAATTAAAAGAGAGCTTTTCAGCAATCTGCCTGAGGGTGACAACGCTGCTGATACTGCCTTGGCATCCACTGCCAACATACCTGCAATGGCATGGCAAAATCCTCTCAAATTGACTTTACCGTGTACAAAACTGGTGTGATGCAATATTGCATACTGCTTGTAAAGCACCAGCAACACCATTATCTCAATATCCAGCGCTGATAAGCCCACGGCATTGCCAAGTAGCAGTAAATTCTGGCCTACGATGGTGTCATTCAGGCTGCAATTGGCGAACGTTTCTTTGCTATCCCTGATTTTACTTATCATCACCTCAAGACTTTCTTCTTCAATGTCTTCCGTGGTCAAAATACCCAATTGCTCCAGTTCGAGATAACTTTCAAAACGTTGGTAGGAACTCTGCATGTGTCTCAAAGTGCCCAGTTTTAATAATGCACTGCTGGCATATTTGAAAGCCAGTGATAAAGATGGATCAATAGACATAAAACCCTCTCATACTGCGTTTGCAGTGATGTCAAAGTGAATAGAAAAATTATTGCGTGTTGTGCAGAAATAAATGCAGAAGACTTTTCAGAAACGAATGCTCTGGCTGGCCTTTTTGAGGGTGCTGTCCCCTCTGTAGTCGTAAATGACTGTGGTAGTGATGGAAGTGTGACCAGCCAATTGCCTGACTGTGTTGATGTCTTCCCCGTTGCTCAATAACTGCGAAATAAAAGTCCGGCGCAGGTCATGGGGTGTAAAAGGCAGGATGTTGCTGTCGCGCTGTAATTGCTGCAAAACACTGCTTAAACTGTTGCCGGACAGGGGGTGATGGCTGATATGGCCTGCTTTGTTTACATGCCTGAATAATGCGCCTTCAGCAGGTTTTAAGTGCTGTAACCACTGCGTAATGGCTTTGATTGTGGCAGGACAGAGATAGATTTCTCGCTGTTTTCTGCCTTTGGCATGCAATACCTGAATCGTGCCTTTTACTGCATCAAAGCAATCCACGGTTAATGCAGTGAGTTCTGCACATCTCAGCCCTGCTGTGCAGCCCACCAGAAACAGGGCTTTGTCACGCAGCGCTTTGATAGGGTTTGGATGCTGCGAAAAGGTCTTTAATACTGCTTTGATGTCGGTTTTGCTCAAACATCTGCCTTTACGCAATACCGAGCCTTTAACTGGCTGAACTGCCTGAATACGCATGAGTTTTTCTGCATCCATGCTTTCCAGATTGAATGCAGCTTTGGCAATGCTCCGAAGGCCTGACAGTGCCATGTTGATGCTGCTGATGGCATATCCCTGTGCTAACAAGCTGGAACGCACGATTTGCAGGTCTTGATAGCCTAATTGGTGCCACGGATAGTGTTCTGGAGCCTGTGTCCATTTCAGAGTTTTACATGCGTTAGCCAACATACAAGCCATGCCGCGCCTGCCTGCAGGAGCCAGACTGGACAGATAAATCTGGTAGGCAGGATGGGGAGTGCGTCGAGGCTTTAATATGCTGTTTTGAGCGCGTTTTCTGGTAGGTTTGGCTGTGTATTGCAAAACAGTACTACGAACTGCGGCAGGCTGCTTTCTAACTGTATTTCTAGAGTAGTACGGTGCATTTTTCATAATGTTGCTCCTGAATGATCAGGCAGCACTGCGCCATGCGTTTGCTACAGGCAGCAGAAAACGCACAAATGCAGTGTGTTGATCGAAGTATTTTTGAGAGGTTTTGAGGCTGTTACTGCCTCAGTCGAGGCATTTGGTACTGGTTTACAAGATGTTGCGTCGGAGTGCTTTAACAGCGCTTTTAGACGGTAAAAACAGGGTTTTCAGCAGTAGAGGCCAAACAGCTATGCCGTGTTCTCCTGACTAATGCTCCTTATCACCACCTATCCTGCAGACTGCGTTTTGCAGCCATTTTGAGGTGTTTTTTACAGCAATCCGCGCTCGGCAAACGAGATCACTGCATCAGTACCCACCACAAAATGATCTATTACCCTGATGTCCACGGTGGCCAAAGCATCCACCAATCGCTTGGTAATTCGCTGATCAGCCTGACTGGGTTCTGCGTTACCACTGGGATGGTTATGCACAAAAATGACCGCAGCTGCATTGATGGCCAAAGCTGCTTTTACCACCTCTCTGGGGTACACGGAGGCTGCATCAATGGTGCCTCTGAATAGCAACTCAAAATTCAGCACGGCATGTTGGGTATCCAGATGGATGATGCCGAATATTTCATGCTCATAGGCGTGTAACAGCGTTTGTAGGTGGCGCCGAACTTCTGCAGGGCTGTTTAAAGGGCTGCCTTTGCTGAGGCGTTTTTCAGCTAACTGGTGCGCCATGTCCAGAATCTCAGCTTCAGTGACTTCTCTGGCCACCTTGTAAGTGTCCAGTGTGTCCGATGGTTCAAAAGGAGGTTTCATGCCATATCCTCCTCGCGTTTGAGAAAATACAAATGCTGAGGCCTTAAACGCTGGTTTTGCGGGTTTTTATGCAGCAGCCTGTTTTTGTGTTGCCAGCGATCATCACTGCTGTCTCTCAATAACACGCTGTTGAGCATGACCTTCTCGATCACCGTCCAATGCTCTTCTGTGCCCAGGATGATGACACCACCAGAATCCGTCCAATCCATCATGGTGCGCCACACCCATTCAGGACAGGCGTGGGGGAGGCTGTGAAACGGCTTTTTACAGACCAACTGGTAAGTGGGAATAACAATGTCTCGGATCAGCTGATGGAGCTGGAATCCATTGATCCCATCGACCACTGCCTCATGGAATCCCCAGCAATGGTGAAAGGCCACTGCCAGTTCACGAAGCAAATCTGAAGATTGCTGCTTGGACAATGGGCCGCGCAGGTGGTTGGTGGCATTGACTAGACTATACAGGCCACACAAGCCATCCAGATCGCCCTGTTGGTAAACAGGCTGGCTCTTGCGTCTTCTGGGTTTGGCTTTTGGAGGAGACAGGCACAGCACAGGCTGCACCTGTCCCCAAGGGGTCAGATGTTTCATGGCTATCTCCGTATGTTTTCAAGATCCTGCCCATTCCTGCCTGCTAAGGCTTGGGTGAGACAGGTTGGGGGGGAATTGAAGAGGGAAGGGGCAAAAACACCCCAAAATGGTCAAAATATGAGCAGATTAGGGCTGAATAATGGTTCCTCAGTG
This sequence comes from Pseudomonadales bacterium, assembly GCA_046347205.1. Classification (GTDB taxonomy): domain Bacteria; phylum Pseudomonadota; class Gammaproteobacteria; order Pseudomonadales; family UBA7239; genus UBA7239. The sequence goes on along the minus strand of JAXMGN010000002.1, from coordinate 649,720 downwards.
CCATTTTACCACAAAATATCCTTATGTATCAATATGTTATGATTTTATAGCATCTGTTAAAGGTTTCGGACCAGAACCCAGTCTATTCTGTCTCGACTGGGGGGTATGAGCGACTTGTTAGACGTATTTATTTGAATACCATTTGTACGCTTTGTAGCCGCCATAACCAATTACTGATACTCCTGCAGCTACAAATATAGGAGTTGCCACTGCCGTTAGTACAGTTGTTGCCATTGCACTCATTACCGCACTGCTAGCCGCCGCACCACCTGATGCCAATGTTCCCCCTCCCGCGGTTACTAGTGTGGTTGCAAGAGCCGGTATGGTGAGATATGGATTTCCTACCCGAAATCCCATGGGAGATTTGGGTGACATAACTGGTATTTATTGGGCGAAACTGGGAAAAGTCACCCAGAAAGCTGTCGATGCTGCCCTAAAAATGCCTATATTTTCAATGAGTTAAAAATCTATCCTTCCTAAATGGCTGGCTTTTAACCAATTGGTCGATGGTTCGAATCCATCACGACCCACCATCTCTTCAAAAAAAGCCTCCCACGCAGATCGTGTCAAAACTCACGATCTAGCGGCTGACTAAAACGCCCTGAATATATTCAGGGCGTTTTTTTTACTGTTTGTTTTGTGTAACAGCGAGTGGATTTCAAAAAAAGTGATGCTTTACGCAAGTAAAGCCATCATACGGGTTACTCCAAGAATATTTATCGCTCTTTTTAAGTTGTAAGCAGTGACGGCCAACGCCATTTCGGTGCTGGCACCACGCAAGCCCCACAACAAAAAGCGACCGTTGCCCATGATCCACTGCTTGATGTTGCCAAACGGGTGCTCCACCGTCTGTCTGCGCCAGCGCATCATGTCTGGTCGCGCTTGCAAGCGTGTTGTCATGCGATCAAAAGCAGCTTCGTGCGCATGGCGGCTGATAAAGCGCTGTGCGGCACTGGTGCACTGCGCTTTGAGCGGACAACGGGAGCAGTCGCTGGCACTCGCGGCATAAATCACCGAGCCCTTGTTCATTTGCTTACGCGTCAGCGTGCGCTGATTGGGGCAGCGCCAACTGTCGCTATCGGCGCAATAGGTGAATGCTTCTTTTTGAAAATGTTGCTGTTGCGATTGGTTGTTGACCGCGCGATGCGGTGGCACAAAGGCTTCAATCTGCTGATCGTCGCAGGCTTGGAATTGCTCGCCGTTGGAATAACCGGCATCCGCCGTGACGGTGAGAGCATCCTGCTGCAAAACCACTTTCGTGGCTTGCGCCACGGACAATAGTTGGCGACTGTCACAGGTGTCTTGCGTGACATCGTGATGCACCACCAAGCCGTGTTGTGTATCGACGGCTGTTTGCACATTGTAGGCCGTCATTTTGCCGTGGGCATGGCGCATCATGCGCGCATCGGGTTCGGTATGGATGTATTGCGTCAAACCGTGCTGCTGCAAAAACGCGTGTTGCTCTGTCACCGCCTCCTGTTTGGCTTGCAGTTGTTGCAAGGCAGCGCGCACGACAGAACGATCAACAACCGTATCGGCCTCTGCTTTGTCACTGTGATCCAATTGGGTGAGATAGCTGGCAATTTGTTTGTCCAACACCACTTGCTGTTGCGCCAAGCGCGCTGCGCTCGTGTATTGCTTGCGCGAAGAGGCCGCTTGAAATTTGCTGCCATCAATGGCGATTAACTCACCGGCAATCAGCCCGGCGTGCCGACAAAACTGCACAAAGCTGCGGCACACGGCTGTAAACGCTTTGCCGTTCAAACGCCGGAATTCGGCAATGGTTTTGAAATCCGGTGTCAGACGGCTCAGTAGCCACATCACTTCCACGTTGCGTTGGCACTCAGCTTCCAGTCGGCGCGATGAGCGCACGCGGTGCAGATAGCCATACACATACAACTTCAGCATATCGGCGGGATCGTACGGTGGTCGCCCTGTGGCTTTGGTTACCGCTTTAGAAAAACCCAAGGCATCCAGCGCAAGACTATCGACATAAGCGGCAATGACGCGCACCGGATGATCGGCGGGAATCAGGTCGTCGAGCGAGACAGGAAACAAACTGCCTTGCGTGACTGCTTCTCCTTTGATGTAAGCCATAAATAACAATGCCCGCATTTTTCAATGCGGGCATTGTCTCTGCTACCTGTGCAGACTGCTAGTTTTGACACGGTCTGCACGCGGAGGCTTTTTTGTTTCTGCAGCTCGGTATTTAGAAGTGTAGATGCAGGGCAGACCAAGTGCGGAACTTCTGTGCCATTTGCGCCAGTTGTTGGGCGTGCTCGTCAATGGCGCGATGCCCTTCAATAATGTTGCGCGTCAGTTGCAGATTGCATTCCAAGGTATCCACGCTGTCATTGACCAGATGGATCTGCTCGTCGGCGGTTTGTGAAATGCGCGCGATGCTGTCGGCAATGTCAGCATAGTTGGCAATCACGCGCGTAATGCTGGTGCTGGCAGATTCGGAAACGGCAACGCCGCCGATAATTTTTTCATTTGTTTCTTGCAGCATGCGTGTGGTTTCTTTGGCAAATTCGCCGCTTTGTTCAGCGAGTTTGCGCACTTCCGTTGCAACCACAGCAAAGCCGCGACCGTGTTCACCGGCGTGTGCTGCTTCAATGGTGGCATTTAGCGCCAATAAATTGGTTTGTTTGGCGATGCCAGTAATTTTCTCAACAATGTCGGCGATTTGTTGCGCGGTTTGGTTAATTTCGCCCATGGCATTCAGTGTGTTTTGCATGCCTAGTCGGGATTGTTCGGTATCGCCGAGTGTGTTTTGTGCCAAGGTGTTGGCGGTGTTGCTCATGTTGGCAGAAAGATCAAACATTTCTCGCATGCGCAGAAAGGCTTGCTCTTGGCGTTGCGAGCTGTCGGTAATGTGGCTTAAAGATTTTTCAGAAGCACTGAGTTCTTTGGTTAATGCTTCAGCGCTGGCTTGTATTTGTTCGACCAATTCGCTGAGGGAATCCACCATGCTGTTGAATGAGCGGGCGAGCTGTCCTAACTCATCTTCAGAGGTTACGGTGATTTTTTGCGTCAGGTCGCCGCCGGCAATCAAGGCAGATGTAGTGATGATGTTGTTAATCGGCTTGCTGACAAAACGACGCACGATGTAAGCCACAGTCGCAACCAATACAACAAACAGCAATACAGAGAGCAGCATTTCATACATCAAGAAGCCGGCGTATACCTGTTTAACGCCATCGGTGCTGTAAAACAGTTCTAATTTGCCGATGGTTTTGCTTTCTGTGATGACGTCAAAACTTTCTTTGCTGTCTAGGTTTTGTCCTGCATCGTGGGCGTTGTTATGTTGGCATTGATAGAGTAAGTTGCCTTTTTCGCCAAAGAGTTTGCAATCGGTTAAACCGTAAACAGATTGCGCGCTATCCAAGAGATTTTTTATCGCTTTGTCGTCAAAGTTCCAAATGGCTTGTGCTAGTGCGGGGGTGATGAAATTGCCTAAGTTTCGCACAGAGGCTGCATGCTGTTGGGTAAAGCTGGTGCGAATATAAACGCCTTTGATGACAGCGTTGAGCAGCATGGTGGCAAACACAGCCAGCACCACATATTGCAGAATGCGTGCAATGACACTGTGTTTCATAAACTGCAATGAAAGTTTCAAGATTTTATTTCCAATCTTTGACGTTGTAGCGCTGTAGTATTTTGGCTAACTCACCGCTGGCGCGTAGTTCAGCCATCCCTTTATTTAATAGTTCTGCGTATTCTGGATGAGTGGCGTTGAAGCCAATGCTACAGGCCAAAGGCTGTTCGGTGTTGCCAGCTAAACGGATTTTATCGGCAAGACCAATTTGTGCAGCCTCGTAATTGATTACCGCTGCATCGTCCATGATCGCGGCCACTCTGCCGCTGTTGAGCATTTTCAATAGTTGTTGCAGTGGCGCATCACCAGAAATTTCTACCAACAAACCCATTTTTTGCAGTGTGGGTGTGAGATCCAAAGAATAGCCCTGTGGAATGCCCACTTTGCCTCCCAAGGTTTTCAGGCTGGCTTCAGGGTTGGCAGGATCAAACGTCCATGTGTTACTGCTGGCAGTGAAGATGGAAACGCTGGGCAGACCCATAGGTTCGGTCTGGATAAAGTGAGCGGGTTTGCCGTTTGTTTTTTGGAACAGCGTTTCCGCTTCTGTCGCCGTGGGGGTGTCAATGCACACGGCACCGGTCAATGTGCCGTTCAATATTTCTTGCATGGCGCGTTGAAAGGCCATTGTGTGATACGTCACCGTATAACCGGCTTTGCTAAACACGGCTTGAGCAATTTCGATCATGTAGCCAGGTTTGGCTTTGTCATCTTCAGCGCAGTTGTAAGGGCACCATTCATCGGCAGCCAGCGTGATGGTTTTGGTGGCAAGTGCGGTAGTGGTTTGCGCAAGTAGATTAGAGCAAGCAGAGAAGACCAGAGTGCCAATCAGCACGACGGGAGTGGTGAGTGTTTTCAGTCGGTGTTTAGAAAATAGCATCGCGGCCTACCTCGGCACATTGCCCAACCCATGTGCCGTTAGGATACCGCGATCACGTCCCTGTGGTCAGTGTTACCACATGTCGTAAACCACGTCGCTCATTTGCCCGGCAAATGGATAGGGGGATTCATATTGCGGCGATACCGGTGCGCCAGTGTCACGGCCAATATCCAGACCTTCCCAGCCAATCATGAAAGGTTGATTGATAACCACGCTACCGCTTTCTTTGCCGTTGATGAGCAGTGTGCCTGTGCCTTTCAACACGCTCAGGCGATTGAAGCCGATACCCTCTGAAAACAGGCCTTTAACAACAGCTAGTCCGGTAGAGACTTTGTCATAGCGTAGTTGAATGGTGCTGTTGCCGACAGGAACAGGATCGTTAGACACCAAACGGATGACATCAATGCCGGTGTTGCGCTCGTACACCAGATGGTTGTCTTTTAAGTACAGCGAATAGCCAGAGAAACGATCACCTTGCGCAGCGATCACACCGTTTTGCTGATCGTTATCGCGATGAATATTGGCGGTAATGGTGTAAGACTTGCCAGGCAAAATTGGTGCGAGATTATGCGGCACAGTGCCACCGCCCACAGGAAACACCATGTGATCTGGCTGCGGCAAAAGAATAAATTTCGAGTACAGCGCGCGCTCTAATAATCCGACATCAACCAGAGGCAACGCGTTGTAGCGTTTGGCGGATTCCCACCATTTTTTCTCCAATTCTTTTACTTTTTTAGGGTATTCAGCAGCGAGATTTTTCGATTCAGAAAAATCGTTGTTGAGGTCAAATAGCTCCCATTTAGGTTCGTCAAATGTTTGGCTGCCTTCGCGGTAAGTGGCAATTTTCCAGCCATCGGCAATGTAACCGCGATTCGCTTCCAATTCGTAATACTGTTCTTTTTTGTGCGAAGGTTCTTGGGGTTGCGTAAACGTGTAGGCAAAGCTGGTGCCTTCCATGGCTTTAATGTCATGACCGCGATATTGCGTAGGTGGTTGTATGTGCAGCATGTCTAAAATCGTTGGTGCAACATCATCTACATGATGAAATTGCGGGCGAATTTCATCGTGAGCAGCGATACCTTTAGGCCAACTGATGATAAATGGCACGTTGACACCGCCGCCGTGGACATTGCGTTTGTTGTATTTGAAGGGTGTATTGCTGGCTTGTGCCCAGCCCAATGGGTAGTGCGGGTGTGTGTTCGAGCTGCCAATGTCATCAAAGTGCGGTAAATTTTCTGTGGTGGTAGTTTTGTTGTAATGAAAATAAGCAAGGCTGTTCCACTGGCCTTCTGCATCGCCTTCTGGACTGGCACCGTTGTCTGACATAAAAATAAAAATAGTGTTATCGAGCTGATTGGTTTGTTTTAAGTAATTGCGCAGTTTTCCAACTTGCTGATCGAGGTTGTCCACAAATCCTGCGTAGTTTTCTTGGAAGCGCGCGTACATTTTTTGTTGATCTGGCGTTAATGCATCCCAATCTTTAACTTGTGGATTGTGTTGCGTCAACTTCGTATTAGGCGGGGCAATGCCAAGTTGTTTTTGTTTGGCTAAACGTTGCTCGCGAATTTTGTCCCAGCCTTCAGCGTATTTGCCGCGATAGCGTTCGCGGTCTTCGGGTTTGGTGTGATGCGGTGCGTGAACTGCCCCTGGGGTGTAATAAAGAAAAAACGGTTTTTCGCGATTAACGGCACGCAAATCTTTAATCATTTGTATTGCGTGATGAGTCAAATCATCAGGAAAATAATAGCCGGGTGTTTTGGGTTTTTCCTGCACTTCATTGCCGCTGATAATTTCTGCGGGTTCAAATTGATCGGTTTCGCCTTCCAGAAATCCCCAGTAGCGATCAAAGCCTTTTTGTGTGGGCCATGAATCAAACGGACCGATACGAGAGCGGTGTTCGCCGTTGGTGAGATGCCATTTGCCAGCGGCGTAAGTGGCGTAGCCGTGTTGTTGCAGAATTTGCGGCAGCGTCACGGTATCGGGTGCCAATTCACCGCGATAGCCGGGGTAGCCAAAATCCCATTCCGCAACCCAGCCCACACCGGCGGAGTGGTGGTTGAGCCCCGTGAGCAGTGCTGCGCGAGTGGGCGAACACATGGCTGTTGCTGTGAAGCGGTTGTAGCGCAAACCGCTGTCGGCCAATTGCTGGATATTGGGCGTGCGGATTTCGCTGCCGTAGGGCGAGATGTCGGAGTAGCCGAGATCGTCTGCCACCACGATCACTACGTTGGGCGCATTGGCGGGGGCTTGTGGGTCGATACGAAAATCGGGTGTGGAGTGGCGAATGCTGTCTTCAGCATCTCCAGTAAAAACGGTTGCTTTGCCGTCGGCAGTGCTGGAGTGAGTGAGCGGTTTTTTGCCGCAGCCGGCGAGAGTGAATAGCACGAGGGCAACAGCTACGCAGCCAATTTTTGCGACATTCATGGTGCAGTTCCATCCATTTAATCGGGCGAGTATATGACGGCTCTGCTTGGGGTGAAAGCGAGGATGTGAGCTGGTCTCGTCATCGGTTATGCTGGGCGAATTCACGCGTGAGGTACGGGTATGTTTGGTTTTGGAAAAAAAGTAACGCTGCCACAAAATGAGCAAGACCGTTCTTGGTATATGCTGGAAAAAATGATCAATGAATCCCAAGTGGAGCAGCGCCGTGCGCGGCGTTGGGGTGTTTTTTTTAAGGGTTTGACTTTTGTTTATTTGATTGGCGCGATGTTGTTGTTTTCGCCGATAGCACAACAAGGCGGTGGAACGGATTTGTTTTCTGCTGCAAAAGAACACACTGCCGTGGTGCGCGTACACGGTGTGATTGCCGAAGACGGTGAAGCCAGTGCCAATGCCATTGTGACGGGCATGCGCGCCGCTTTTGAGAGCAAAAAAACCAAAGCGGTGTTGTTGGCTATTAACAGCCCTGGCGGTAGCCCCGTGCAATCCAATTATGTGTACGACGAAATTAAACGCTTGCGCACAAAATATCCTGCCATTCCTTTGTATGCGGTGATTGGTGATATTGGCGCATCCGGCGCGTATTACATCGCTTCAGCGGCAGATAAAATCTACGCCAGTGAAAGCTCCTTGGTGGGGTCTATTGGCGTGACAGCCGCCGGTTTTGGTTTTGTGGAAACCATGAACAAATTGGGCGTGGAGCGGCGCAATTACACCTCAGGCGCGCACAAAAGTTTTCTCGATCCGTTTTCGCCTGTGAAGCCAGATGAAACAGCGTTTTGGCAGCAAGTGTTGGATCAAACCCACGCGCAATTTATTAAACGTGTACGTGATGGTCGCGGTAATCGTCTAAAAGAAACGCCGGATATGTTTACTGGTTTAATTTGGAATGGCGAACAGGCCTTGGCGCTGGGGTTGATCGACGGCTACGGCAGCCCAGGGCAAATTGCGCGCGATGTGGTGAAAGCAGAGGACATTGTGGACTACACCGCCAAACGCAATCCTTTTGATGCACTGGCAGGTAAATTGGGTGCCAGTGCGGGTGCAGCTATTGCAGAAAAAATGGGGCTGTCAGCCTCGTATCAACTGCAGTAGTTGCAATGTGGATCAGCGTCGAATGACACCGACGCTGATGCCTTCGATGCTGCAAGATTTTTCACGCAAATCCACTTCAATGGGGGCGTAGTCGTCGTTTTCTGGCAGCAGTGTGACTTGGTGTGCGCTGCGTCCTTTCTGATAGCGTTTGACCGTCACTTCATCGTCAATGCGTGCCACCACGATTTGGCCGTTGCGCACTTGTGTGGTGCTGTGCACAGCGAGCAAATCGCCATCCATAATGCCGACGTCTTTCATACTATCGCCGCGCACTTGCAGGAAATAATCCACGGCGGGATGAAAAAAATTGGCAGGGATTTGACAGTAATCCTCAATGTGTTGTTCGGCGAGAATCGGGTTGCCCGCCGCTACGCGCCCCACGACGGGAATGCCGTGGTGTTGCTGGTCTGGCAAGCGAATACCGCGTGAAGCGCCTGCCACCATTTCAATCGCACCTTTGCGTGCCAGCGCCTTGAGGTGTTCCTCGGCGGCGTTGGCGGACTTGAAGCCGAGTCGCTCGGCAATCTCGGCGCGCGTGGGTGGATAGCCGGTTTCATCGATATGGCTGCGGATGAGATCGAGTATTTCCTGCTGGCGTGAAGTGAGCTCTTGCATGGCAGTTTCTCTGTTTATATATCCAGCTTGTGATTATATACAGTAATGCGCGGGCGGCAAGGGCTGCGTTAAGGTGCTGCGACTGTTGAGAGAGGGAAGAAAATGTCTAAGCGATCACTCGTGCCGTTATTGCTGTGTTTTTTTTGTTTGGGAGGCTGTTTTAACAAGGCAGATGGTCCTGTGGTGAAAACAGTACAGGGCGATGTGCAGGGTTTCAGCAAAGAAAATGTGCATGCGTTTTATGGCATTCCCTACGCTGCGCCACCGGTGGGCGAATTGCGTTGGAAAGCGCCGCAAGCTCACGCAAATTGGCAGGGTGTATTCAAAGCCACACAAGCGCCGCCGCAGTGTTTTCAGTACATGTTGTACATGCAACGCGGACAAGAAGATTGTTTGTATTTGAATGTTGCAACACCGGACGTTAAACCTGCAAAACCGAAGCCGGTGATGGTGTGGTTTCACGGTGGCGGTTTTATCGGTGGCGATAGTTTGCAGGGTACACCCTTACAGCGTTTGGCAGCGCGCGGTGATGTCGTGGTGGTCAGCATGCATTACCGTGTGGGTGCGTTGGGTTTTATGGCGCATCCGGCATTGTCGCTGGAGTCAGAAAAAGCAGGTGTTGCTTATGCTTCTGGCAATTACGGTTTGATGGATCAACAAGCCGCTTTGCGTTGGGTACGTGACAATATTGCAAATTTTGGCGGCGATCCACAGAACGTCACGATTTTTGGCGAGTCAGCCGGCGGTATGAGTGTGTGCGCGCATTTAGCATCACCTGTCAGTAAAGGTTTGTTCAAGCAGGCGATTATTGAAAGCGGTCCTTGCATGGGGCGCAATGCGCAGTTGGCGGCGGCAGAAAAGCAGGGCGAGTGGTTGGCAATACGTGCAGGCTGTGAAGGACGCGGCAATTTATTGCAATGCTTGCGCAGCAAAAAACCAGAAGAAATTTTGCAGGCGCTGCCGAATGATCCCGCTTTTGTGTTTGGTGAAGGCGAGTTTGGTGTGTGGGGGCCGGTGATTGATGGATACATCCTGCCTGAAAGTATTGAAAAAAGTTTTCAAACGGGGCATTTCAATCGCGTACCTATTATTAACGGCAACAACGAAGATGAAGGCAGTTTGATGGTGATGTTCTCCCATGAATACCGCTTCAAGCCTTTGAAAGCCGAGAATTATGAAAAGCGTATTCGTTATTTAGTGGGTGATAATCAAGCGCTTGTCGATAAAGTGAAAGCGCATTATCCGCTGGAGAAATACGCCGATCCTGGTACGGCTCTGGCGGCGGTGTTGGGCGATGGTTTTATGGCGTGCAATATTCACAAAATATCAGATGCACTGGCGCCATGGACACCTGTTTACGCCTACACCTTCACCTATTCCGATGCGGCTTTTATTTTGCCTGAGATGCGAAAGTTAAACGCATTTCACAGTGCTGAGTTGCAGTTTGTATTTCATGCGCCGATGAATTGGTTTCGCGGTCATTTTTCAGGTGATGAGCTGAATCTAGCCAATGCGATGATGGATTACTGGTCGCAGTTTGCGCATACCGGCAACCCTAATCGCCAAGAAGGGTTGGCGTGGCCTTTGTATTCTGATCATAAAAAACAGATGATGTTTGATCGTCAGTTGTCGATCTCCAATACCAGCAAACAAGAGGCTTGCAATTTTTGGCAGTCTTTAGGTATTGATGGTCGCCATGCCTTGCAGCAATTTGATGAAAAGCCAGAATTTGATAAAACAGGTGTGGCGCATTAACAAAATATTCGTAGTCATCCATGTCGGAGTTGTGTAATGGATAGTGCAAAAATGGTAGAAGCGTGGCGTGTGATGCGCATTCAAGCGGAACTGGTGGACGGCATTGAGCATTTAACGGGGCTTGGACCTGCTGTTACGGTGTTTGGCAGTGCGCGTTTACCGGAATCTGATAATTACTACACGGATGCCTGCCGCTTGGGGCAGTTGTTGGCGGAGGCGGGATTGGCAGTAATTACGGGCGGCGGCCCAGGCATCATGGAGGCCGCCAATCGCGGAGCCTATCAGCAGGGAGGACGTGCTGTGGGTCTGAATATTGAATTGCCGCATGAGCAAAGTGCCAATACATATCAGACAACATCCTTAACTTTCCGTTATTTTTTTGTGCGAAAGATGATGTTTGTTAAACACACCGTAGGTTTTGCTATTTATCCCGGTGGCTTTGGCACGATGGATGAATTATTTGAAGCGTTAACATTGGTGCAAACAGGGAAAGTGGCGAAGTTTCCTATTGTGTTGGTTGGGCGGGATTATTGGAGCGGTCTGATGGATTGGTTGCAAAAAACCATGCTGGCTTCAGGTTGTATAAGCAGAGCGGATTTTGATTTGTTGCATCTTGTCGATACAGCAGATGAGGCCGCGCGCATTATTGTTGATCGCCACCATGCGTATCCTGATGTGGTGGGTGGTGGGTTTTGATGATTAGCTGCGTGCTTGCAATGGTGATAATTCTGCATTGTTGAGCATTGTAGTCAGCGCAATCAGCGGCAAACCAATGAGCGCACTGGGGTCATCACTCTGCACAGATTCCAGTAGCGCGATGCCGAGGGATTCGCATTTACAACTGCCTGCGCAATCAAAAGGTTTGTCTTTTTCTAAGTAGTAGGCAATTTGTTCATCTGTTAGCGTTCGGTAGCGCACGGTCGTCGGCACAATCGTTTGTTGCAGTTGTTGATTAGCGGTATTGAATAGTGCGAGTGCGCTGTGCAGTACCACAGTTTTGCCATGGAGCATTTTTAATTGCTGAAATGCTGCTTCATAAGTGCCGGGTTTGCCGAGTATTTTCTGCTCAAAGGCGAGCGTTTGGTCTGAACCAATAATCAAGGCATTGGGAAAGGCGTGTGCTACCGCGCGCGCTTTTTCGGCAGCGAGTCGTTGCGCGAGATGGCTGGCGGTTTCATTGGGCTGTGCTGATTCGTTAATATTGGGACTGACGCAAGAAAACGGCAGGCCGAGCGTTTGTAATTGTGTTTTACGGTAGTTGGATGATGAGGCAAGAATCAATGGTTTCATTGTGAGCGTTTATTTAGGGTAGCAATGCAATGTTGTCAAAGCGCAGTTGTGGTAGTTCGCGCGTGAAGCGTTTTTTGCGGCGATAAGGAAAAATATCTTCTACGCTGCCGTGCTCAATGCGATCTTGCATTTGCCGCCAAAAGTCGACGTGGTATAGATCGCTATGATATTTCTCGAATGCGTGCCTTGCTTTGGGGTTGCCAGTAAAAAATAAGCGAAATTCTTCGGGAAAAACATCAAAAGGACCAACGGTATACCAAGGTGTTGATGCCATTTCTTGTTCTTCTGTTTGTGGTTTTGGAATTTCTCGAAAGATACATTCAGTTAAGAAGCAGATTTCATCGTAGTCATAAAAAACTACGCGACCATGACGTGTAACGCCAAAGTTTTTTAACAGCATGTCGCCGGGGAAGATGTTTGCGGCTGCAATTTGTTTGATCGCATTTCCGTACTCATCCATGGCTTCGTCTATCTGTTCGTCAGTGGCATTCTGCAGATACAGGTTTAGAGGAATCATTTTTCGTTCTGTGTATAAATGCCGTATTACTAATTCATCGCCTTCAATCATGATTTGTGAGTTGACGACGTTTTTTAACTCGCTCAGCAATTCTGTGGGAAAACGCTTTAATGGGAAACGAAAGTGGCTAAACTCTTGCGTGTCCGCCATGCGGCCGACGCGGTCATGCCGTGATACAAGACGATATTTTTCGCGCACAGTTTCGTGGCTCATATCTTTCGGAGGGTCAAACTTGTCTTTGATAAGTTTGAAAACGATGCCATAAGAGGGCAGCGTGAATACAGACATTACCATGCCCTTAATGCCAGGAGCGATAATGAATTGATCTTCGGAGTTTTGCAGGTGATTTAAAAAGCTGCGATAAAATTCAGTTTTTCCGTGTTTGTTTTGTCCAATTGCATTATATAACTCGGAGATTTCTTTGTTGGGCATCAGTTTTTTTAGAAAAGCAACAATTTGTCCTGGGATGGGAGTGTCCACCATGAAATACGAGCGTGTAAAAGAAAAAATAATACTGACGTCATCCGTGTCAAAAATCGCGGTATCCACATACATTGCGCCGCGTTCGTTATTAATGAGTGGAATAACAAACGGCATTTGGCGATCGCTGCAATAGATGCGACCCACCAGATACGCACCTTTGTTGCGATAAAAAATGGGTTTCAGTAGCTCGACCACAATGCCTTCGCGTTCAGCAGGCATATTGGGTAGCACGCGCTCTTTGATGGCCTGCACAATATTGCGTACGTCGCGCTCAATATTTTCCATGCCGATATTGAGCTGATAGTCCGTGAGGATGCGATAAATTAACGCACGAATGCTGCTGCCAATCGAGTAACGATTGAGTAGGCTTTCATCGGTTTGTATGGGAAACGTTTGACCGTCGCTTGTTGCGACAAACATCATTTGGTCGTCGATGCGCGCGTGTCCAAATAGATAGCAGCACACGGAATTGTAGAAAGTTTCCAGTAGTTCACGGTTGTCTAGTGGGGTGATTTGCAGGCTAAACACGGGTTTTAGCGCGCACCAGAATTGGTTGTCTGCGTGAGGGGTGCCGATGTGTTGCTGTAGCTCCTCTGCGATTTCGACAACAATTTCTTTATATAAATCAATGCGTTGCTTGGATATTTCCTGTGCGTCTACCCAGCGCGCCTTTTCAAATAGCCCACGCGCTCCCTGTGTCATGAGCTGAAAGCATTGAAAATAGCGTCCAAAGCCGGTAAGAATAAGGCTGGTGGCCTGTTCAAGGTTTGACATCCGGTTGTTTGCACCTCGTTGTGTGGACTTGCATCCTATCATGCAGACAAGAAACGCCATGAAAAAAAGACGCACTATGCTGATAACAAATAGACAAAAAACTGCAGTTGTTTTTCATCGTAGCCCCGTGTTGTCACGCGCGCTATTGTTGGTTGCTGCGCTGCTTGCGGCACCTTGGGCGGATGCAACTCTGTTTGTTTATCGTGGCCCGCACGGTGAAAAAATGGTAACCAATGTTCCGCGTTACGATTACGGTTACAAACTGCTTGGTCAGGATGAAACCGTGGAAGGCGTCGGTAAGTTTATGGGACGCAAAGGTTGGACGGCAGCAGATTTGCCGGCATGGGCATCCAGTAAAAATTATCACCGAAAATGGGTCAATTCTTCTGAGTTTGATGGGTATATTCGCACGGCAGCATTGAAATACGATGTTGATCCATCCTTGGTGAAAGCGGTAATACAGGTGGAATCAAACTTTGATCCTGATGCTATTTCGCGTGCCGGTGCGCGCGGCTTAATGCAATTAATGCCAGGTACGGCGGCGCAATATTCTTTGGGCATGCAGCAAATTAATAATCCTCAGAGAAATATTGATGCCGGTGTACGGCATTTGGCTTATCTCAAAACATTATTCCCAAATAACTTGGCATTTGTGGTGGCGGCATATAATGCCGGTGAAAATAATGTTATCAAATACAATGGTATTCCGCCGTTTCCAGAAACGGTGGACTATGTGCAAAAAGTAAAATACTCCCATAATATTTTTAAGCGCGTTTTTTATTGAAAAAATAGTTAGAGTTTGTTGTTTTGCCGTAACACTTCAAACAAACACACGCCAGTCGCCACGGAAACATTCAGGCTGCTGGTTTCGCCTTGCATGGGAATAGACACCAATTCGTCGCAGTGTTCTTTGGTGAGGCGACGCATACCACCACCTTCTGCACCCATCACCAAGGCCATCGGCGTTGCGAGTTTTGTGTCGTACAGTGAAACAGTGGCTTCGCCTGCGGTGCCAATGATCCAAACGCCGGTCTGCTGCAGCTGCTTGAGTGTGCGCGCCAAATTGGTTACCACCACCAGCGGTAAGTAATCGGCTGCACCGGCGGCTACTTTGCGCACGGTGCTGTTCATGCCGGCGGAGTTGTCGCGCGGTACCACCACGGCATGTGCGCCAGCGGCTTCTGCAGTGCGTATGCAAGCACCGAGGTTGTGTGGGTCGGTCACGCCATCCAGAACCAGTAGCAGTAACTTTTTGCCGTGTTGCTCAGTCAGCGTGAGCAAAAAATCTTCATCGTACTGCTCGCCTTGTTGGCATTCAGCGATGACGCCTTGGTGGTTGCCTGCGCACAGTTTGTCCAGTTGTTTGCGTGGCTCATGGATAATTTCGATGTTGTTGCGTTGTGCGGCATCAATGATTTTTTGCACGCGCTCATCTTGCCGGCCTTGCTGTACATGGATGCGCAGCAAACGCTGAGGCTGCGACTTCAAAATAGACGCAACACTGTGGATGCCGTGTACCCATTCGTGTTGGCTCATGATTTCTTGCCGCCTTTCTTGATTTCTTTTTTGCTTCGCTTGGTCGCACCAGCCGTTTTCTCCAGCATTTCCAAATCAATTTTTCTGTCGTCGAGATCGACACGGATAACACGCACCTTCACGCTGTCACCCAAGCGATAAATATCGCCACCGCGTTCGCCGATTAATCGTTGATTGGCGGCATCAAAGCGGTAGTAATCGCGTTTGAGCATGGTGACGTGTACCAATCCTTCTATATAAATGTCTTTGAGTTCGACAAATAAACCAAAATTGGTGACGGCATTGATAACCCCCTCAAAGCTATCGCCCACATGCTCCAATAGATATTCGCATTTGAGCCAAGCAACCACATCGCGCGAGGCTTCGTCAGCGCGGCGCTCACAGGATGAACATTGCGCGCCGAATGCATCCATAGCGGCATCGTCATACGGGTAGATTTTTTTCTGCGGCAGCGCGGGAGCGGTTTCAACACAGCGCACGGTTTTTAATTCACGTTGATTGCGAATGAGGTAGCGAATGGCGCGATGAACCAATAAATCAGGATAGCGCCGTATCGGCGAAGTGAAGTGGGTGTAGCTGGGGTAGCCGAGACCAAAATGCCCGATGTTATCCGGCTGATACACGGCTTGGCTCATGGAGCGCAGCAGCATGGTTTGAATCAAATGTGCGTCATTGCGCTCGGCAACAGCGCCAAGTAAGGCTTGATAATCTTTGGGCGTGGGTTTTTCACCACCGCCGAGCGTGAGTCCCAAGCCGCCGAGAAAAGTGCGTAAATTTTTGAGTTTTTCTTCGCTAGGGCCTTCGTGTACGCGAAACAATGCCGGCACTTTCTGTTTTTCGAGTAGGGCGGCGGCGCATGTGTTGGCAGCCAGCATGCATTCTTCTATCAGTTTGTGCGCTTCATTGCGCACCACGGGAATAATGCGCTCAATTTTTTTATCGGCACTGAACAAGATGCGCGTTTCTTGGGTATCAAAATCCATCGCGCCGCGCACATCGCGCGCAGCATGCAATGCTCTATATAGAAGATAGAGTTGATCGATGTGCGGCACCAAATCAGCATGTTGCTGTCGAGTGGCGCTATTGCTATCGGCTTGCTCTGCAATGATGTTGGCGACAGTGGTGTAGGTAAAGCGTGCTTGCGAGTGCATTAAACCTTCATAAAAACGAAAGCTGGATACACGACCTGCCGCGCTGATGTTCATTTCACACACCATGCATAAGCGATCAACGTGCGGATTTAACGAACACAAACCGTTAGACAATTTTTCCGGCAACATGGGCACAACGCTGCCAGGAAAATACACGGAAGTGGCGCGATGTGTGGCTTCGCGATCCAATGGGCTGTGCGGCGTGACGTAGTGCGAAACATCGGCAATGGCAACGTACAGTGTCCAGCCGCCACTTTTACGCGGCTCACAGTACACAGCATCATCAAAATCGCGCGCGTCTTCGCCGTCAATCGTCACTAAAGGTAGATGACGCAAATCCACGCGATGTTTTTTATCTTTCGCTAAAACAGTATCAGCTAGAGCATTGGCTTCTTGTTCAACATCTGCCGGCCACTGCCAAGGAATACCGTGATTGTGCACGGCGATGCGGATTTCCATGCCAGGATCAAGGTGATCGCCGAGCACTTCGGTTATTCGTCCCGTGGCCATGTGGAGATTGTCGGGATAGCGTTCGATTTCCACGATCACCATTTGCCCATTCTTTGCGCCGTTGCGCTGTTGCGGCGGAATGAGAATTTGCATGGCAATGCGTGCGCTATCGGGTTTGACAAACAGTAGGCCATTTTCTTCGATCAATTTTCCTGCCAGTTGTTGATGCGCGCGCTGCAGCACTTCAACGATGTGCGCTTCCACGCGGCCGCGTTTGTCGATGCTGCGCGGACTGGCCAATACGGTGTCGCCATCGAAAACTTTGTGCATTTCTCGCGCGCTGAGAAACAGATCTTTGCCGCCATCTTCAGGGCGCAAAAAGCCAAAACCGTCGCGATGTGCGAGCACTTGGCCTTTTATGACGTCAGCTTTGTGTGCAGGGACAAAACCGTTGCGGCGATTCTGCAATAACTGACCATCGCGACACATGGCACCGAGGCGACGGCGCAGGGCTTCTATTTGTTCTTCGTCACGAATTTTTAGCGCGGTGCACAGCGCGGGATGATCCATCGGTCCTTTGCTGTTTTCTAAAACAGAGAGGATGAACTCACGGCTGGGGATGGGGTTGCTGTATTTTTCTGCTTCACGGCGGTGGTGTGGGTCGCGCACGGTTTTGGTTTTGGCTTTGCCTGTGGCTGGTGGTGGTGAAGATTTTTTGGTCTTTTTCATTGGCGCGCCGTGAAGTGGGCAGAGCGATGGGATAGGTTGGATTACTGTGTTAGATTATTACAGAGCGCGCTGCGCATAGCTACGCGAGCGTTGACAGTGTGTAGCCCTGCCAGTACAGTTCGCGCCCTGAGCCCAGATGGCGGAATGGTAGACGCGCTAGCTTCAGGTGTTAGTGACTTATGGTCGTGGAGGTTCAAGTCCTCTTCTGGGCACCAATTAAATTAAAACGTACAAAGAGCCTCGCTAGTCGGGGCTTTTTTGTGTCTGTCAGCTATGATGTTCTCATCGTTTCATGTTCTTTATTTAGGCAGGTGGAAAAATGCGTGTGAGATTGCTATTTGTTGCTGTCATGATGTTGTTTTTCTGTGTGCAAACGGCATCTGCCGAAGAAATTGGCCACGTCGATACCGTATTTAAATGGATAGGTCCAGACCACAAAATTGTGGTGGAAGCATTTGATGACCCGCTGGTGCAAGGTATTTCTTGTTATGTGTCGCGCGCGAAGACAGGTGGACTCAAAGGTGCATTCGGTTTGGCAGAAGACCCTTCCAATTTTTCTGTCGCTTGTCAGCAAACCGGTGCAATCAGTTTTCTCAAACCGCTGCCTGACCGACAATCTGTTTTCAAGGAAAGTGCATCGCTAGTGTTCAAACACGTTCAGGTGGTGCGCATGATTGATATCAAACGCAACACGTTGGTGTACCTGACATATTCCGATCGCGTGATTGAAGGTAGCCCGGAAAGTTCTGTTGCGGCTTTTGCGATTCGTGACCAGAAAATTCCTGTGAAGTAATTTTCAAATCGTGCGACACAAAAAAAAGCCCGACTCTCTGGGGGGAGGAAATCGGGCAAAGACCATTAAGGAGTGAAACATTTAAGGAACTGAACCCTATGGATAACTTGCGTTACCCAACCCTTTTGACTTGTGGGGGGGGGGTGTCAAAAGGGCAGGTTCAGTATTGACCAACTGGGGCAGAAAGCCAAGTGCTATTTTCCTCAGCAGGCAAAATCGCATGAAGCTGGATGTGATTTTCGATATAAAATCCTTTTATTTCAATTGGTTATGTGGTGTTTATGATGTTTAAGATTCAAACGTTTAACAAGATCGCCATTAAGGGACTCAACCAATTTGGTCGGGAGAAGTACGAAGTCGCCAGCGAGATCAGCCTCCCAGATGCCGTGTTGCTACGCAGCCACAAGTTAGCAGCTACTGACATTGGTGAGGGGGTATTGGCCATCGCCCGTGCCGGTGCTGGTGTCAACAATGTCCCCGTGTCGGAAATGACCGAGCGTGGCGTGGTGGTCTTTAATGCCCCAGGCGCAAACGCCAATGCAGTGAAGGAGCTGGTGCTGGCGGCGATGCTGCTGGCTTCCAGAGACATTCTGGGCGGTGTGCGCTTCGTGCGAGAAGAGCAGCAGGAGACCGACGATACGGCGCTCTCGCGCTTGCTGGAGGCGGAAAAGAAGCGTTTTGCAGGACACGAGTTGGCCGGCAAAACACTGGGCGTGGTCGGGCTGGGCTCTATTGGTTCATTGGTGGCCAATATGGCACTGGAGCTGGACATGCAGGTGTTGGGTTTTGACCCCGCTATCTCGGTCGATGCCGCTTGGCGGCTCTCGCACCGCGTACAGCGCGCGGAGAACTTGCAGAGCTTGGTGTCGCGCTCCGATTTCATCACCTTGCACTTGCCGGTGTTGGATGCCACGCGCGGTATGGTCAATGCTGAGCTGCTCAAGGCTTTCCGCCCAGGGGCTTGCCTGCTCAACTTCGCCCGCGAGGAGATTGTAGATAACGCAGCGGTGCTTCAGGCCTTGGAGCAGGGGCACTTGGGGCGATTCATCACTGACTTCCCCACGCTGGCGTTGTTAAAGCACCCGCGCGTGATCCCTATGCCGCACATCGGTGCCAGTACAGAGGAAGCGGAGGAGAACTGCGCAGTGATGGCGGCGAATCAACTGATGGATTTTCTGGAACACGGCAATATCCGCAATTCGGTCAATTTCCCCTCGGTTTCGCTGGAGCGCACGGCCAGCTACCGCTTGGCGGTTACCAATCGCAATGTGCCCAAAATGCTGGGGCAGGTGTTGTCGGTGATTGCGGAGTCAGACATCAACGTGGCAGACATGATTAACAAGAGTCGCAACGACATTGCCTATAACTTGATCGACATTGCGGCGCAGCCAGATGCCGCTACCTTGACCAAAATTCGTGCGATTGACGGTGTTATCAACGTGCGTTTGCTCTAGAAACGGCTTGCAAGCCGTCGGGTTTATCTGCCAGACAGCTAACGTGTAGAATGCCCCATTCTTCAACAATTACTTTAAGTGTTCACTTTGATTGATCTTCTGCAAAATTTGATAATTTTCAATTAGTTGCAGTTGATTTCTAAGGGATAGGATTAAGGGTTTTTTCTCTATGCGGCTCAAACACGTCAAGCTGGCTGGCTTCAAATCTTTCGTGGATCCCACCACGGCGACCTTTCCTAGCAACCTCACGGCTATTGTCGGGCCTAATGGCTGTGGTAAATCCAACATCATCGACGCCGTGCGCTGGGTGATGGGGGAATCGTCGGCGCGCAACCTGCGCGGCGAGGCCATGACCGACGTTATTTTTAACGGCTCGAACAATCGCAAGCCAGCGGGTCAGGCAAGTGTAGAGTTGATTTTTGATAACTCGGATCACACCCTGTTGGGTGAGTACGCCGCCTACAGTGAAATTTCGATTCGCCGTTTGGTAACGCGCGATGGGCAGTCGCAGTATTTTCTCAACGGCACGAAGTGCCGCCGTCGCGACATCACCGATATTTTTCTTGGCACCGGTTTGGGGCCGCGCAGTTATTCCATCATCGAGCAGGGCATGATTTCGCGCTTGATCGAAGCCAAGCCGGAAGAGTTGCGCGTCTTTATCGAAGAAGCGGCGGGGATTTCCAAATACAAAGAGCGTCGCAAAGATACTGAAAGCCGCATGAAGCGCACGCGCGAAAACTTGGAGCGTTTGACCGACATTCGCGAAGAGTTGGAGCGTCAGTTGATGCACTTGCAGCGCCAAGCGGCGGCGGCAGAAAAATACGGCATCTATAAAGAAGAAGAGCGTTTGTTGAAGGCGCAGTTGGCGGCATTTCGCTGGCAGAAGTTGGATGGCGAAGTGAGCCAGCGCGACCATTTGATCCGCGAACTGGAAGTGCAGGTGGAAGCGCTGGTAACGGCGCAGGTTTCTATCGACACGCGCATTGAAAAATTGCGCAGCGATTTCACTGAGCAGACCGATCGTCTCAATACTGTGCAGGCGAGCTACTACGCCAGCGGTTCAGAAGTGGAGCGCATTGAGCAGACTATTCGTTTCAATCAAGAGCGTATGCGCAATTTGCGTGAAGATTTGACGCAAACCGATAACAGCATTGGTGAATCGCAGCGTTTGCTGCAACAAGATGAAGAAAAAATTGCCATTTGGCGCGGTGAGCTGGATGAGCTGCTGCCTGAACTGGAAATGGGGCGCGAAAGCGAGTTGGAATTGTCTGAACTGCTGACGCAAGCCGAACAAGCCATGCAGCGTTGGCAGCAGGAGTGGGACGATTTCAACCAAGCCGCCAATGCACCGCGACAAGAAGTGGAAGTGCAGCAATCGCGTTTGCTACATTTTGAAAAATCGCTGGCACGCATGAGTGAGCGCATTGAGCGTTTGGAGCAAGAAAAGAAAGGTTTAATTCAGGATTCCGAAGAACAAGAAATTTTGTTGCTGCGCGAGCAGTTAGCCGAGTTGGATGCACAGGCAGAAGAGCAACAATCTGTATTGGATGAATTGATTGCTGTGATTGGCGTATTGCGCGATGAAAACGTACAGCGTGTGCAAACACTCGATACTTCACGCTTACAGTTACAAACCTTGAGTGGACGACAGGCTTCGCTGCAGGCTTTACAGCAAGCGGCATTGGGCAGTGGCGATGAAAGCGTCAATACGTGGTTAGCTGCACAGCAGTTAGAAAAAAATCAGCGTTTGGCTGAAAAATTGCGCGTAAACAGCGGTTGGGAAGTGGCTGTAGAAACGGTGTTGGGCAATTATCTGCAAGCCGTATGTGTGGACAGTCTCGATGCGTTGGCACAACAAGCGGCCACGATGGAAAAAGGCAGCTTGGTGTTGTTGGATGCAGCAAATGCCATTTCAAATGCCAACGGTGGTGATTGGCTGGCGCAAAAAATTGAAGGCACCACGCAAGCCAATGCCTTGTTGGCAGGCGTGCGTTGTGCGGAATCGTTAGAGGCTGCACTGAGCTTGCGCGGTCAATTGGCTGCGGGGGAATCCGTGGTGACGCGTGAAGGGATTTGGTTGGGTAGCAACTGGTTGCGCGTGGCGCGGGATACCGACGTACACGGTGGCGTGTTGGCGCGCAAAGCAGAACTAGAAAATCTGGCGCTAGAGTTAGAGCAAGTGCAGGCCACCGTTGCTCAACTAGAACAGGAATTACAGAGCGCTCGTATTGCATTGGCTGATAAAGAGGCGCAGTTGGAAACCACGCGCCAAGCCCTAGCTGCGTTGACGCGCAAACACGGTGAAACACGCGCGCAATTGTCTGCGCGTGAAGCGCGCGTGGAGCAAATTTTGACGCGCCGCGATGCGCTGGTGCATGAAATTGGTGAAATTCAAGAGCACTTGGCCGTTGAAAAAGAAGCACAAGCAGAAGCGCGTGCTATTTTGGAAACGGCAATCGAAAGCATGGAGCGCGACACGCAGCGCCGTGAAGCGTTGCTCGATGTGCGCGATAAAAACCGCCAAACGCTGGATGATGTGCGTCAAAAAACACAGCATCAACGCAATCGCACACACGAGCTGGCGATGCGCGAGCAATCGCTGCGCGCCCAGTTGGATGCCATGGTGCAATCTATTGAACGCTTGCGGCAACAAGTGGCGAGTTTGAACGAGCGCCGTGCGCAATTGAACGACAGCTTGGAGCACAACGACGATCCGAATGAAGAATTAAAATTGCAGTTGGAAGAAAAACTGCAACAGCGTTTGTTGATTGAAGATCAATTAAAACAGGCGCGTATTATTCTCGATGAAGTGTCGCATGATTTGCGTGAAGCGGAGCAAAACCGCTCTGTGGCAGATCGCAATACACAGGGCGCGCGCTCGCGTTTAGAGCAAGAGCGTATTGCTGCACAAGAAGCACAAATTCGCCGTAAAACGCTGGATGAGCAGTTGAGCGAAACCGAGTTCGACCGCAGTGTGTTGTTGAATGAGCTGCCGGAAGACATCAGCGAAGAGCGTTGGGTGGCGGATTTAGAGCAAGTGTCGG
This sequence comes from Pseudomonadales bacterium, assembly GCA_046347205.1. Lineage (GTDB taxonomy): Bacteria > Pseudomonadota > Gammaproteobacteria > Pseudomonadales > UBA7239 > UBA7239. The sequence continues at coordinate 627,120 of JAXMGN010000002.1, read as the reverse complement.
TGCGGATTTCGCGCCTTGGTCCCCTCAATTTGGCGGCGATTGATGAATACAAAGCGCAATCTGAGCGGAAGACGTATCTCGATGCGCAGAATGATGATTTGCAAGAAGCACTGCAAACGCTGGAAAACGCCATCCGCAAAATTGATCGTGAAACGCGCACGCGCTTCAAAGAAACTTTTGACAGCATCAACAGTGGTTTCCAAGAATTGTTCCCGAAAGTATTCGGCGGTGGTCATGCGTATTTGGAGATGACTGGCGAAGATTTGCTCGATACGGGCGTATCCATCATGGCGCGACCACCGGGCAAACGAAACAGCACGATACATTTGTTGTCGGGTGGTGAAAAAGCCATGACAGCGATTGCGCTGGTGTTTTCTATCTTCCGTTTGAACCCTGCACCGTTCTGTATTTTGGACGAGGTGGATGCGCCGCTGGATGATGCCAACGTAGGGCGTTACTCCAAAATGGTGGTGGAAATGAGTGAAAAAGTGCAGTTTATTTTCATCACACACAATAAAGTGACGATGGAAGCTGCCAATCAGTTGATGGGTGTCACCATGCACGAGCCGGGAGCATCGCGTTTGGTGTCGGTCGATGTTAACGAAGCGGTAGAGTTGGCTGCTGTTTAAGGAGAGGCGTATGCGTCGCTTGATGTGGGTGTTGGTTGGTCTGTTATTGGCGAATATGTCGCTGGCGGCGGATGTGCGCAAAGCCGTTGTGCAAGTGTTTAATCAAGGGCGAGACGTAAATTTTCAGTATCCGTGGCAAAACGGAGACATACGGTCTGGTTACGGCACAGGTGTGATTATTTCTGGCAATCGCATTTTGACGAATGCACACGTTATTGATAGCAGTTTGCAGTTGCAGGTGCGTAAAGTGGGTTCCGATAAAAAATATGCAGCTGAGGTAGCGTTTATTTCTGATGAGCGTGATTTGGCTTTGGTTGCTGTTAAAGACCCAGAGTTTTTTCGTGATACGGAAGCTTTAGAGTTGGGCGCTTTGCCTTTGTTAGGTGATGAAGTAACAACGTATGGATTTCCTGTGGGTGGCACGCAGTTGGCTATTACACGCGGTGTGGTATCGCGCATTGATTACGAAGTGTATGCGCATTCTGGCTATTCTAATTTGGTGTGCCAAATTGATGCGGCGATCAATCCCGGAGCCAGCGGTGGTCCTGCTATTGTCAATGGACATCTCGCCGGTTTGAATTTTCAAGGCTTGCCCAGTGCGGCAGCAGGCAATGTGGGTTACATCATTCCGCCACCTGTTATCGAGTCTTTTCTTAAAGATATAGAAGATGGAAAAGTTGACGGCGTGCCAGAAATTGCCATTGTGACGCAGACCACAGAAAACCCACAGTTGCGTCAGCGCTATGGGCTGAGTGAGCAGGACGGTGGTGCATTAATTGTGAGCTTATCCGGCTTGGAAAAAGAAAAAGGTTTGCTGAAAGTGGATGATGTGGTTGTGTCGATGGATGGCCAGTCCATTGGTAATGACGGTACGGTTCGTTTTGCAACGGCTGATCGTATTGATAGCAATATTTTGATCGCTAGAAGACAAATAGGAGAACACATTCCATTGGTCGTTATTCGCGAAGGCAAAAAAGTGAATGTGGATTACCCGCTAACGTACACCTTGAAAGATTCGCGTATTATTTTGGGGCATCAGTCTAATTTTGTTCCAGATTATGAAGTTTTAGGTGGGCTTGTATTGGTTGAAGTGAATGAAGATTTGATCCGTACTTGGCAGCGTGTGCCTCCTGCTGTGAGTATTGAGCGCTATCAATATCGCAAAACGGGGACTGCAGAAAATGATCGTATGTTGATGGTGGTGAATGTACTTCCAGATAAAATTAATTTGGGGTATGAGCAATTCCTTTTTGGAATTGTACGCTCTGTTAATCATGTTGCCGTCACCAATCTACAACAAGTACGCGAGCAGTTAAAAAATACGCAAGGCGATTATGTTACTTTGGGTTTTGCGCCACTTGATTCACAAGTGACATTCTCACGCAAAGCATTGATTGAGAGTGCACCGCTCATTGCTGAGCGATATGGCATCAAGCCAGTGGTTGAGCCAGTATCCGTTACACCTATATCTACGCCTGCGCCTACACCTGCACCGGCTGCTGCGACGCATTAGATTTTTATGGCGCCGTTGGTATTGGTGCTAGATCAAGGCGGTCACAGCAGTCGAGCACTGGTTTTTGATGCGGCGGGTACGGTGGTTGCGCAGGCTAGAGAAGCCGTTGCAACGCATTACTTGTCTGTTGAGCAAATCGAACAAAACCCACATGAGATTGTGCAGTCGCTGCGTGATGTTGTTGCGGCTGTGAGTGTGCAATTGGGCGAGTGTTGCGGTGAAATTGTAGCTGCCGCTTTGATTGTGCAGCGCTCCAGTGTTGTTGCGCTAGATGAAATATCTGGCATGCCACTGTCACCTATTTTGAGTTGGCAAGACACAAGAAATGCCAACTGGTTGGCTGAAATAGGCAGAGATGCTCAAAGCGGGTTGCGTCAGTTAACGGGTTTGCGTGTCAATGCGCATTACGGTGCTAGCAAAATGCGCTGGCTGCTGGATAACATGCAGGTACTACAGCAGGCGGTAGAAGAAAATACATTGTGCATCACGCCGCTGGCAGGGTTTTTGTGTCGTCATCTCACCGACGCCTCGCAGACCGTGGTGGATGCAGTGATTGCTTCCAGAACTTTGCTGACGGCAATATCTGCGCTGCATTGGTCATCCATATTGTTGGATTTTTTTACTATCCCAGAAAATATTTTACCCAGTATTTGCGCAACGCTGGCTGATTACGGTGAAATAACCGTCGGTGATGTGAAAGTACCGTTGCGATTACTGGGTGGTGATCAAAGTTTTTTTATGCTGTCACACGGCAAGCGGTTTGATGACAGTGCGATATTTATCAACGCAGGCACGGGTGCTTTTGTGCAGCAGTCTATGCCTGCTGTTGATGTGCCTTCTTCGCTATTAGCGGCGCCTTTAGTGATTGCGAAAAGCGCGCAAGATTCTGTGATAGTAGCAGAGGGCACGGTCAATGCTGCGGCAACCGCTTTAGATTGGTGGTGGCAGCAAAGTGGCGTGGTATTTTCGGATGAAGATTGGTGCGCGGCAGACGCAGAAAGTGCACAGTCTACTGCACAGGTGCCGGTGTTTATCAATCGTGTAACGGCGCTGGGTTCGCCGGATTGGTTGCCGGCTGGCGAATCATACTTTACGCAAAACGCGGCGCCCATTTCACTAAAAACAATTGCTGTATTGGAGGCGATTGTTTTTGCGTTGCAGAGAAATATAGATTTATTGGCAACAGTAAAACCGTGTCAGGTGATTGTGATAAGTGGCGGTTTGTCAAAGTTGGATGTTTTTTGTCAGCGCATTGCTGATTTGTCTGGCAAAACGGTGACGCGTAGTGATGATGCCGAAGCCTGTGCGCGCGGCGCAGCTGCACAGTTACTGTCCAGTGTTGTCGCGCAACAGAATTATCAAATATTCTCACCAGCTGAACGGATGGGATTGCATCAACGCTATCAGCAGTGGACAGCGCTTATGAATCAGCTGTCAGCAGACGTTGGATAATCCAAGCGCAATGTGCGTGTATCCGCTTTGCGTGGTCGTTTGCCTAAATAGTGTTGCACCAAGGGTAGTAATTTTTCTGCGGTAGCGCGGTAAGCGGTGAGTTTTCCGCCGTAGATGCTAATCAAGCCATTGTCGTCTAAAAAGCGGGTGTCGCGTTGACGAAAAAAAGCACGTTGTTCTGATTGAGGCAGTACGCGCAAGCCGCTGAATTGCATGGCAATGGATAAATCTGCCTGAGGGAAATGTTGTTTTACTGTATCCAAAAGGTATTGAATTTCTTTTTCTGTGGGTGCGGTATTTTCCGGTGCGCCTTGGTGTGGTGTTTCAGTGGTTCCCACAAGAGTTTTACTGTACCAAGGCAGCACGAAGACTGCACGTTGGTCGCTGGCCTCTAAATAGAAGCAGGTGTCGCTAATTTTTTTATCTAAAATTATGTGTGTGCCCTGCACAAGGTCAATAGCCAAAGTTTTGGTGCGATGGCAGCGAGCGATGACCTCATTTACCCAAGGGCCGCTGGCGTTGATGATTAACTGGCTTTGTAGCGTGTGAGTCGTATCTTGATGCTGAATTTCTACTTGCCAGCTATTTGAGTCGTTGATCGCGGATAACAATTCGGCATGCTCCAGTGCCATGCATCCTAAAGACTCCGCGCTATTTTTTACGGCTGTGGTTAATAGTTTGTCATTGGTTTGTGCATCTTGATACGAAAATACAGTAGATAGATTTTTTGTATTTAACCCGTGCAGTGTGTGCCATTGTTGTTTGGGAATAATGCGAAATTGGCTGTGGCGATTAGTGAACCCTGTCAGTAGGCGATACAAAAATAACCCTAATCCAATTTTCCAAGCGGGAAGTTTAGAGTGCAGGTATACGGGAAGATAAAACTGATTGATGTGCGCCAATGCAGGGGCATTTTTCAATAAACGCTCGCGCTCTTGTAAACACTCGTACACCAGTTTGAATTGTCCTGTTTGCAAATAGCGCAAGCCGCCGTGCAGCAGTTTGCTGGATTTGCTAGAGGTGGCGGAAGCCCAAGTATTTTTTTCTAGCAGCAAGCAGCGGTAGCCTGCGGCAGAGCAGGCTTGTGCAATACCCGCGCCGTGGATGCCGCCGCCGATGATGGTGATGTCGTAGTGTGGTGCTAAAGGTTCAGTGTTTGCCATAAGTACCCAGTAGCTCGCCAATGGAGAAAGTTTCAATGAAGTCGGCGCCGCGTGCCAACAATTGTTTAGCGTGAGCAATATCATCAACTTCATACATGACAACGCGACAGTTATTCATGTGTAGGTTGTCTGTTGTTGGAATGCGCAGGTGATTGCAAATCACCATTTCTGCTTGCAGCTCATCAGCGATAGCGTGGCGTGCAGACCAATCACGCAGCACTGCACCGAGACGATTAAAGCCGTGTTGCTTGGCGATGCGCAAAGCGGCTAAATCGAAGCTGATTAAAATGCAGCGCGTCAAAACAGGTTGTAGTACCTCGCGGATGCGCTGCAAGCAAAACACGGCGCTGTAATCGCGTGTGGCTTCTTCTTTAAGCTCCACCAACACGTTGATGTGTGGGTGTTGCTGCATGATGTCAACTAAGGCTTGCAAACCAACAATGTGCGTGTCGTTAAATTGTTTTTTTAGTCGTTTCGGTTCGTTAGCTGGTAGTTTTATAAGTTCTGTATAGGTGTGGTGTTTGAGTTTTCCGGTGATGCCAGAGATGCGTTTTAGCTCATCGTCGTGGTAGAGAATAGGTGTGCCATCGCTAGAAAATTGCACATCAATTTCAATGTAGCGCGCCCCGTATGCAATGGCTTTCAAAATGGCCAGCGGCGAGTTTTCAGGGAAGTGTTGCTGATAGCCGCGATGTGCGATGAGCTGATCTGCTGTGAGCGGTTTTTGATGAGAAGGTATGGACATAAAGCTCACCAAATAGTCGATGTCTTTTCAGTATAGCCTTTATTTTTGAGAGGTGGCTTAGGGTTTGTTAGACTGACAGCCTGCTGATGAAGGATTTTTTATGAAAGTGGCGGTAGTTCCTGTTACCTCATACCAACAAAATTGCTCGCTGATTTTGTGTGAAGAAACACAAAAAATTGCTGCGGTGGATCCCGGTGGAGATTTGGAGCGCATTGAAGCGCAAATTGCAGCCATGGGTGGCAAGCTGGATGTGGTGCTGCTGACGCACGGTCATATGGATCACTGTTCGCAAGCGCGTGTGTTCGCGGACCGTCATGGAGTGCAAGTGATTGGCCCACACAAAGAAGATAAGTTTTGGTTGGATTTATTGCCAGAAACGTGCGCGCGAGTTGGCTTTCCGCCTGCGGCAGCGTTTGAGCCAGATCGCTGGTTAAGCGATGGCGATACGGTGTCGTTTGGTGCAATCACTTTGCAGGTATTGCATACACCCGGACACACGCCGGGGCATGTGGTTTTCTTTCACAAGGGAGAAAAATTGGCGTTTGTGGGAGATGTGATTTTTCAAGGATCCATCGGGCGCACTGATTTTCCGCGCGGTGATTTTGATACGCTCATCAACTCCATCAACAACAAATTATTTCCTTTGGGCGATGAGGTAACCTTTGTGCCGGGTCATGGGCCGCTCTCTACGTTTGGTGAAGAAAAACGTAGCAATCCGTTTATGAGCGGCACATATCGCTAATCAAAACTAACAAATTAGTGGTGGTGACCGCCGGGGCCGTGCACATGGCCGTGATCCAGTTCTTCTTGCGTGGCGGCGCGCACGTCCACAATCGTCACATCAAAATTGAGATGTTGACCTGCTAAAGGGTGATTGGCGTCAATGGTAACGGTGTCGTCATTGACTGCGGTGACGGTAACGCGTTGCACATAACCTGATTGATCTTGCGCTTGGAAAGTCATGCCAGGTTCGATGGTGTCGCTGCCTTGGAACATGGTGGCAGGCACTTGCTGTATCAATTCCATTACAACTTCGCCGTAACCGTCAGCCGGTGCAACGCGTACTTGTAACGTGTCGCCCGCTTTTTTGCCTGCGAGTGGATTTTCCAAGCCAGGGATGATGTTGCCTGCGCCTTGCAGATAAACCAAAGGCTCGCTACCGGCTGAGCTGTCGATAACGTCGCCGCCATCATTGGTGAGTGTGTAGTGAATGGAAACAACGCTGTTGTGTGCAATTTGCATGATGTGTACTCGTTGGGGGAAAAAATAAAAAATGTTAGTGTTGCAGCGCCTGCTTATAGGCGGCGATGGTGTGTGCTAAACCGTTGTACAGTGCATCTACCGTGAGTGCATGACCAATAGATACCTCGTCCAGCATGGGCAATGCGCTGACCAATGCCGGCAGGTTTTCTGTGTTGAGATCGTGTCCTGCATTCACGCCCAAGCCAATTGCTTGAGCATGCGCGGCAGCGCTGGCGTGTTGCTGCAAAAGATTTTTCCAAGTTTTGTCATCATTTTTTCTGTTTTGATACGCTTCGGCGTACGGTCCTGTATACAACTCAATACGATCCGCGCCGATTGCTTTGGCAAGGCTAATTTGCTCGCAATCAGGATCCATAAACAAACTCACGCGACAGCCGACTGCATGCAGTTGTTGAATAATGGGGCGCAAACGCTCACCGTCTTTTTGTAAATTAAAGCCGTGGTCGGAGGTGAGTTGGCTGTCTGTGTCTGGCACCAATGTGCACTGCTGTGGTGATGATTGCTGCACCAATGCCATAAAACCAGGATAAGTGCCGCGTGCGTCAGCAAACGGGTTGCCTTCAATATTGAATTCAATTTGTGGAAAATTATTGAGAAAGTTTTTTAATGCAGGAATGTCGCTGGCGCGAATGTGGCGTTGGTCTGGGCGCGGATGCACAGTGATACCGTTTGCACCCAAAGTAATGCACTGCTGGGCGTATTCCAGCAAATTAGGGAAATCGCCAGCGCGAGAATTGCGCAGCAGAGCAATTTTGTTAATGTTGACGCTGAGAGCAATCACGGTATTTTTTATGGCAGGCGTTTTGCGCTGAGAATAATCACGTCTTGCAGGGGTACGTCTTGAAACATACCGCGTTCGCCTGTGCGAGTGCCAGCGATTTTTTCCACGACATCCATACCCTGTATGACTTTGCCAAATACGGCGTAGCCAGGCTTGCCCGGATTGGCATCCAGAAAAGCGTTATCGACCAAGTTGATAAAAAATTGTGCAGTGGCGCTGTCTGGATCTTGCCGTCTCGCCATCGCGATTGTGCCTTTGGCGTTGTTTAACCCATTCATGGATTCATTGGTAATGGGTGCGCGTGTTGGTTTCTCGGTCATGCCTTTTTCAAAGCCGCCACCTTGAACCATAAAGTCAGAAATTACGCGGTGAAATAGCGTGTTGTTGTAAAAGCCTTCATCAACGTACTGTAGAAAATTGGCTACTGTTTTGGGTGCTGATTTTTCATTCAGTTGTAGAGTGATGTCGCCGGCACTGGTATGCAGTAGAACACGAATATTATTTGCTTGCTCGGCAAAGCTACTGATACTTAGGCAGGCCAATAAGAGAGTAAGGAAGATTTTTTTCATTAGTACCACCCATCATTGCGACGTTTTGTGAAAAGTTTTGATAGAAGAACGCTGACAATGCAGCTCAATGCCACCAGCAGTCCGCCATACAAAAACCATGTCTGATTTTTTCGGTCTTTTAAGCGCTCATTATCGGTTGTCAATAGCTCTTTTTCTGCAATCAGCCAACTGTTTTGCTTGACCAACTCCGCGTTACGCGCGTGTGTGTCTATTTGTGAAGTGGAGATTTGTTTTAGAGCAACCAGCTGTTCTTCTATTTGTTTTTTCTCGGCTTGCAAATTGGCTATGAGGGTATTTGCTTGCTCCAGTTGTAAGCTGGCTGGCGCCTCTGTGCTGAGGTATTGAGCACGAATCCAGCCCTCTATGTTGTCCGCTGTGCGGATGTGTGCATAGCCTGTTTTATCGTTCTTTTCGAGCAGGGTAACGACGGTGCCGCTGATAAGTCCGTTATGGATAAGCTTGCCTTTGTCATTTTGTTCAGCGCGCACTGGCGCATAAACTTTGTCAGTAATGTAGTACGGTGATTCTGCTGCAAGAGAGCCTACACTGCCGAGTAATATCGAAAAGAGCATTAATTTTTTCATGGTGATTTTTCTTCGTTTTGTTGCGCGTTTTTTGTGTCAGGCGTTTCTTTAATATTTGGAGCAATCATTACCGCTGAAATAATAGCCAAAATAGGTGAGGATGCCATACTCCATAGCTTGTATTTCACCCAGAAAGCTTCAGGAAATTGAAAGGCAACAATCAAATTTAATGTGCCCAACAATAGAAAGTAGCCGGCCCACAAAAAACTGAGTCTTGCATAGATTTTTGCTGGCAACGTAATTTGTTCGCCTAATGCGCGTTCCACTAAGCCCTGTTGTGAAAATTGTTGCGTGCCAGCAAAGGCAATGGCTAACGCCCAGCTGAGCACGGTGGGTTTCCATTTCAGAAAATTGGGATTGTGCAAAATAATTGTTGCGCCGCCCAGTATCAGCACCATGGCGAGCATACCCATTTGTCCTTTAGTGAGCGTGCGTTTCCAAAACCAAATTGTTACAAATACAATGACAGTGGATAGCATCAACGCAGCAGTGGCGCTGTAGATGCCATCAAATTGATAATGTAGGTTTGCTATGGCTACCTCTTTTCCGTTTAGAAAGTAAACGATACCGAAAAGGATAACGGGTAAAATTTCGAGTAGAGCTAGCATGGGGTATTTGTGTGAACGAGGCGTTCGACATTCTAACCGAGTCTCTCGATAATCTCTGCTACGACTAACTCGGAGGCGGTATGAGCCAGTTTTTCCAAATTCACCCAGAAAATCCGCAGGCACGGCTCATTAAACGCGCTGTGGAGTTGATTCGCGATGGCGCGGTGATCGTCTATCCCACCGATTCTGCCTATGCCTTGGGCTGCCATCTGGGGGATCGCAAGGCGCTGGATCGCATCATGGCGTTGCGCGCCGTAGACAAGCATCACAACTTTACGTTGATGTGTCGCGATCTGTCGGAGCTAGGCACTTACGCCAAAGTAGACAACAGTATGTTCCGTCTACTGAAAGCCAACACCCCCGGCGCTTACACCTTTGTGCTGGCGGGCACAGGTGAAGTGCCCAAGCGTTTATTGCATGAAAAGCGCAAAAGTATTGGCTTGCGTATTCCAAACAATGCGATTGCCTTGGCATTGCTAGAAGAACTTGGCGAACCGTTGCTTACGAGCACCTTGATATTGGCTGGTGAAACTGAACCGCTGAATGATCCTTACGATATTCGCGACCGCTTAGAGCATCAGGTGGATTTGATTATTGATGGCGGTTACTGCGGATTAGAGCCCACTACCGTTGTAGATTTGCGTGATGGTGCGCCAGTGATTTTGCGCGAAGGGGCGGGGAGCGTGACGGCTTTGGGTTTGTGAATAACGCTGTGCGACAAGAAATAAAAAAGCCCGGCGGGCTTTTTTATTTTTCGACACATTATTTTGCAAAAAACATCAGGCGTTGATGGCGGCCAACACTTCTCTTGCGGCGACAGGAATTTGCGTGCCGGGTCCGAACACGCATTTCACGCCGGCGTTGAACAGGAAGTCGTAATCCTGTTTCGGGATCACGCCGCCCGCGATGACGATGATGTCATCCGCACCGAGTTTTTTCAGTTCGGCAATCAACTCTGGTACTAATGTTTTGTGACCTGCAGCTTGTGACGAACAGCCGACGATGTGCACATCGTTTTCCACCGCTTGTTTAGCGACTTCTGCCGGTGTGGAGAACATCGGCGACAAGTCGATGTCAAAGCCGAGATCAGCAAAGGCGGTGGCGATCACTTTTGCGCCGCGATCGTGGCCGTCTTGTCCCATTTTGCACACCAACATGCGCGGGCGACGACCGTGTTTGTCAGCGAATTGCTTTACGTCTTCCACAATGGCTTGCCAATCCTGATCCATCTGGTAAGCGCCTCCGTAAACGCCGGAAATAGTGCGGGCTTGCGCGTTGTAGCGGCCGAATTCTTTTTCCAGCGCAGCAGAAATTTCACCCACGGTGGCGCGGGCGCGCGTGGCTTGAATCGCTAAATCCAGCAAGTTGCCGGTTCCTGTTTTTGCCGCTTCGGTAAGTTGGTTCAGAATGGCTTCCACTTTCGCGTTATCGCGCTTGGCTTTCAAATCATTCAGGCGTTTGATTTGCGATTCACGCACCGCGACGTTGTCGATTTCCAGAATTTCAACATCGTCTTCTTTCGCCAGTTTGTATTTGTTCACGCCGACGATCACATCTTCGCCGCGATCAATGCGCGCTTGTTTTTTCGCGGCCGATTCTTCGATGCGCATTTTCGGCAAGCCAGATTCCACCGCTTTCGCCATGCCGCCCTTGCTTTCGATTTCTTCGATCAGTGCCCAGGCTTTGTCGGCGAGTTCTTGCGTCAAACTTTCCATCATGTAAGAGCCGCCCCAAGGATCGACCACGTTACAAATGCCGGTTTCTTCTTGAATGATGAGCTGCGTGTTGCGGGCAATGCGCGCAGAAAACTCGGTGGGCAGGGCGATGGCTTCATCGAGTGCATTGGTGTGCAGTGATTGCGTGCCGCCAAACACCGCTGCCATCGCTTCGATGGTGGTGCGCACCACGTTGTTGTACGGGTCTTGTTCGGTGAGCGACCAGCCAGAAGTTTGTGAGTGTGTGCGCAACATTTTCGAGCGCGCGTCTTTCGGATTGAATTCGCTGACGATGCGCGACCACAGCAAACGCCCCGCGCGCAGTTTGGCAATCTCCATGTAGAAGTTCATGGAGATGCCCCAGAAAAACGACAAACGACCAGCAAACGCGTCGATGTCCAAACCAGCGGCAAGTGCAGTGCGGATGTATTCCTTGCCGTCGGCCAGCGTGTACGCCAGCTCCAGCGCGGCGTCGGCACCGGCTTCCTGAATGTGATAGCCGGAGATGGAAATGGTGTTGAACTTCGGCAGGTTTTTTGAGCAGTAGGCGATGATGTCGCCGATGATTTTCATGGACGGCGCAGGCGGGTAGATATAGGTGTTACGCACCATGAATTCTTTCAGGATGTCGTTCTGGATGGTGCCAGCGAGTAGGTCTTGCGACACGCCTTGTTCTTCGGCGGCGATGATGTAACCGGCGAGCACCGGCAGCACCGCGCCGTTCATGGTCATGGACACCGAGACTTTGTCGAGAGGGATGCCGTCGAACAGCACCTTCATGTCTTCTACAGAGTCGATTGCCACACCCGCTTTGCCCACATCGCCGGTCACGCGCGGGTGGTCGGAGTCGTAGCCACGGTGGGTGGCTAAATCAAATGCCACCGACACACCTTGGCCGCCCGCCGCCAGTGCCTTGCGGTAGAAGGCGTTGGATTCTTCAGCGGTGGAAAAGCCCGCGTACTGGCGAATGGTCCACGGCTTGCCCGCATACATGGTGGCCTGTGGGCCGCGCACAAACGGCTCGAAGCCGGGCAAGGTGTTGGCGTGGGGTAGGCTGGCGGTGTCGGCAGCGGTGTACAGCGGTTTCAGGGTGATGCCTTCTGGCGTCTCGGTGTTCAGACTGTCCAGCGGCTTGCCTTTCAGTTGTTTCTCGACAGAGGCTTGCCAGTCGGCGACGGTTTTGTTGGTCATGTTTTTTTTCTCTTGTAGGGGCGCTGCTTGCTGCGCCCGTTAAATGAATGCGGTTGAAGGGGCGCAGCAAGCAGCGCCCGTACAGGTATTTAGTGGTGGTGGTCGTCAGCGGGCTGGTTAATTTCAATCAGCACGCCGTCGCAGCATTTGGGGTGAATGAAAATGACTTGGCAGCCGTGTGCGCCAGGGGTGGGCGCATCGGAGAGGAACTGATAGCCCTTGCCTTGCAGCATCGCCACATCTTCCAGAATGTTGTCGGAACGAAAGCAAATGTGGTGGATGCCGCCTTTGCCGTTCTTTTCCAGATATTTCGCAATGGGGCCTTCGCCGTTCAGCGGGTGCACCAGCTCAATTTGTGTGCCAGCCACGGGAAAAAATGCGGTGGTGGTTTTAGCGGCTTCCACATCTTCCGTGCCGTTGAAGGTTAGCCCAAAGTCTTCCAAGAAGCGGCTGATGGCTTTTTGCAGGTCGGGAACGGCGATGGCGATATGGTCGAGATGGGTAATCATCGGAGCCTCAAAGAAAGTGGGGAGCCACAAAGAGGCGGCATTTTAGCGGGCTGAGGCGAGGCGGGGCTAGTAGACAAGCACTAATTACACCATTGGCTCTCACAGGGAATACCATCGTTATCGCCGTCCATTTTGGTATTCGGGCGGTTTTGTATGAAGTATGTTGCTTCTTCACAAGACGTCATCTGTGAGCAGTAAGTTCGTCCATCACAAACAAATTTTGAAGGCGGGGAAGAAGTGGATGTTTGCAAAAAAGGAAGATGGCTGGGGATTGCTGTCGGTACACGAATACCGCCTTGCTCGGCAAACGTAAAAAACAAAATAATCCCCCATCCTAATAATTGAGTAAGGAACGGCTTTTTGGCCGTTTTCCAGTGTACAAACAAAAAAATGAGCGAGACGGGCGGCAGAAATAGGCATCCCAACCCCCACAAAATACCGGCGCGAAAAGCGGCGATTAAATAAGTAATGCCGCCAACCAAGAAGATGATTAAGCCGAGCAGAATGGCGATGGCAGACATCATGTTTCTCCAAGCTAGAGTGGGTAATTTGCCACAGATTCATGCACTTGGCTTACCCAATTTTCCACGCGCAGATCAGGGTAGTGTTGGAAATCCTGTTCGTTGTTGGTCACTAGCGTTAAATCAAGGCTCAAGGCGTGAGCAGCAATCAAGCGATCCAGCGCATTGCGTTGACGGTCGCGCACGGCGGCGCGTAGAACGCCGTAGTGCAGTGCCTCGGCTTCGGTGAAGGGCAGCGCCGGAATATCCTCTAGCAGCGCGGCGAGGGCGTGTTCGTTCTGCTGGCGGTTGGCAGGATGCATTTCTATGCCCGCGTGCAGCTCTGCCAGCGTCACTATCGACATCACCACATCGCCGCGATACAGGCTTTCTAGCTTGTGCAGTACCTGCGGAGGGTGCTGGCGAATCAAGTAGATGCAGATACTGGTATCCAGCAGGTAGCGCATATCACCAGTCCGCTCTTTCGATTTCTGGCTCGGCGGCTGGGCGGCCTGCGGTCATGAAATCCGCGCTGAATGCCGCCAACTTGCTGCGTAAACTCGTCAGCCGATGTTGGCGGAGTGGGCGAATGATGAGCTCGTCACCTCTGCGCTCGATCTCCACATCTTGCAGACCATCGGGAAAACCCAGCTCTTTGGGAATGCGAACGGCTTGGGAATTGCCGCTTTTGAAAACGCGCGTTTGCATGGTGCGAGTCTTGCTTAAGTTTTGTGTGATTACAGTATATACATGATATGGCCGACCTTCCAACAGCCGCCGCTGCTATGATGCCGACCATGATCGAACCCGCTTCTCCATCTTCTAAAACCCCCGTTCAGCTCGTCACCGTGGATGACAACCACGACGGGCAGCGCATCGACAATTTTTTATTCGGCCAGCTCAAAGGCGTGCCGCGCACACTGGTGTATCGCATCCTGCGCAAAGGTGAAGTGCGCGTGAACAAGGGGCGCGCCAAGCCGGAGCATAAATTGGCAGCGGGCGATGTGGTGCGTATTCCGCCGTTGCACATTCCAGAGCCAGATGCGCCAGCGAAGGCGAGCGGCAATCTGTTGGAAGTTTTAGAAAGTCGTATTTTGTTTGAAGATCAATATTTGATTGCGATTAATAAACCGGCTGGTTTAGCGGTACACGGCGGCAGCGGTATTCGTTTGGGCTTGATCGAAGCGCTGCGCCAGATGCGTCCGCAAGAAAAAATGTTGGAGCTGGTGCATCGTTTGGATCGCGATACGTCCGGCTGCATGTTGATCGCAAAACGGCGTTCTGCACTGACAGCATTGCATGAAGATTTGCGCGCAGGCCGCGTGGATAAACGCTATCTGGCGCTGGTGTACGGTCGCTGGCCGGCACGCATCAAAGACGTGAAAGTTTCTCTGCTAAAAAATGAAGTGGCGAGTGTGGTACGCGTGAGTGATGCGGGTAAATCTGCTCACACGGGCTTTACAATCAAACAACAATTTACGGATTACACCTTGTTAGAAGTCAAGCCCTACACCGGACGCACGCATCAAATTCGCGTGCATGCAAAACACGCAGGACATTCACTGGTATGTGACGAAAAATACAGCGACGCAGAAAAGAACGCCGTTGCAAAAACACAGGGGTTTAAGCGTTTGTGTTTGCATGCGGCATCGCTCGTGTTTACGCACCCGATCAGCCAAGAAAAGTTGCATATCACAGCAGAATTACCAGAGGATATTGCCGTGCCGTTACAAAAACTGGAGACAAAAAACTGATGTTGTTGATTTTTGATTGGGACGGCACGCTGATTGATTCCGCGGCAAAAATTGTGACCTGTATGCAGTATGCGGCTGAAGAATCCGGTGTTGAGCCCTTGCCGGATGAGCCGATTCGGCAAATTATCGGTTTGAGTTTGCCGCAGGCGATTGCTGTGCTGTATCCCAATGAATCGCCAGCGCTGCACGAAGACATTCGCCAGCGTTATGTGAGCCATTACATCGGCATGGATCAAACGCCTACGCCTTTGTTTGCCGACGTAACCGAAACACTGCATACGCTGCGCGATGCGGGCTACACCTTGGCGGTGGCGACGGGCAAAGCGCGGCGCGGTTTGGATCGTGTATTGGAGCAGATGGGCATGCAGAAATTCTTCCACGCCACGCGCTGTGCGGATGAAACGCGCTCAAAACCGCATCCGCAAATGCTGCACGAATTGTTGGATTTTTTTGTGTGCGAGCCTGAGCAGGCTTTGATGGTAGGCGATTCTTGCTATGACATGGAAATGGCGCAGGCTGCAAGTGTGCCGCGCGTGGCAGTGAGCTACGGCGCGCACCGCATTGAGCAAATGCTGCGCTATGAGCCGGTGGCTTGTTTGGATCGTTTTGTTGATCTACTGCCCGTGGTGACTTCTATTGTGGATTTGGGCGTGCAGCCAATCGTCAGCAAGGGTTGAAACGGCTAGAATTGGCGCCTCATTTCTGAGCGGTATCACTGGAGGCGTTTTGGAGCAGGCAGTCAAGCAACGTCTGGTGGGGGCAATGGTGTTAGCGGCGATTGCCGTGGTGACTCTGCCTATTATTTTTGATGCTGAGCGCCCGCCGAGTGTGCAAGTGCCCGAGGTGATTCCTCCTGCACCTGCGTATCCGCCTGTGGCTGTGCAAAACCCGAATCCGGTTGCGCTACCACCAGATCGTCCAACAGAAGAACCTACGCCAGTGGCTGATATGTACGCCATGAGCCAAGGCACGGGTGTAGAAGCGGCTGTAGAGCCGGTGCCAGAGCAAAAACCCTCAACAGCGGTGGCTGCTGCTGTGCCCAATGGTAAAAGCGTGCCACCAGTGCCACCGGCAGCGGGTGGTAAGTTGAATAAAAATGGCACGCCAGAAGCTTGGGTGGTGCAAGTGGCTGCGATGTCAGATCAAAAGAAAATTGATGCCTTGGTTGCAGGTTTGAAATTGCGCGGCCACACGGTATTTACCCGCACTACACCAGACGGCAAAGGTAATAAAACGACGCGTGTATATATTGGCCCCAAGTTAGATAAAGCGCAGGCACTAAAAATCAAACAGCAAATTGATAGCGAACAAAAACTGCAAACCATAGTGAAGCCTTTTACCCCTTGATGTTGGGAGAAATTTGTTGAACGACGTGCTGGTACAAACTGGATTTAATGGCGCAGATTGGGCAATCGTTGTTGTGGTCGGCTTGTCGATTTTGATCAGCTTGTCGCGTGGTTTTGTGCGCGAAGCCTTGTCTCTTTTGGTGTGGGTGGCGGCTTTTGTGGTGGCATTTTTGTTTAGTGCAAAATTGTCGCCGTTGCTGGCTAATGCGATTGATGTGCCGTCCTTGCGTTATGCAGCGGCTTTTGCCTTGTTGTTTGTGGTAACACTGATAGTTGGTAGTTTGATTAGCTACATTGTGGCGCAGTTGGTGAAGATGACGGGGCTATCGGCGGTGGACCGCTTGCTAGGTAGTATGTTTGGTCTGTGTCGTGGCGTATTAATTGTGTTGTTAATTTTGATTTTCCTTCCAAAAATATTGCCGGTGCAGCAAGACAATTGGTGGCAGCAGTCAAAATTGATTCCGCGAGTGCTGGTGTTGGAAAACTGGTCGCGTCAAACCGCATCCCTGTTGACAGGCTGGGGAATGGATCAACTGGATCACAACAGTGAATGGGTTGAAAAAATACAAGCGGAGCACAGTATTCATGGCGAACCAGATAAAAAGCCGTAAGGCGAAACTGCTGTATAAATCCAAGAGGCAATAAAAATGTGCGGGATTGTCGGAATGGTTGGAACCAGCAACGTCAGTGTTTCGCTGTATGACGCGCTGACGATGTTGCAACATCGCGGTCAGGATGCCGCTGGTATCGCTACTTGTTATCAAGGGCGCGTATTTCAGAAAAAAGGTAATGGTATGGTGCGCGATGTGTTCAAGGAGGAACACATGCAAAATTTGCTAGGAAATATGGGGATTGCGCATGTGCGCTATCCAACAGCGGGCAGTTCCAGTGCTTCACTGGCGCAACCGTTTTATGTGAATTCTCCTTACGGCATTTCGCTTGCGCACAACGGCAATCTCACCAATACACAAGAGTTGATGGATGAGTTATTTCGCACAGGCTTGCGGCACATCAATACGGAATCCGATTCCGAAGTGTTGCTCAATGTGTTGGCTTTGGAATTGCAAAATCGTGGCCAGCTAATTCCAGCGGCAGAAGATATTTTTGCAGCGGTAGCGGCAGTGAATCGACGTTGTCGTGGCGGTTATGCGGTCACAGCGATGATTGCGGATTACGGTGTCGTGGCATTTCGTGATCCTCTCGGTATTCGCCCGTTGGTATTTGGCAGCCGCGAGAGTGAAGGCGGCACGGAATATATGATTGCCTCAGAAAGTGTGGCGCTGGATGTGCTGGGCTTTCAATTGATTCGCGATGTAGCACCAGGGGAAGCCATTTACATTCAAAGCGATGGCACGTTTCACGCCAAAGTGTGTGCAGAAAATCCGCAACTGAAACCCTGTATTTTTGAATATGTGTATTTTGCGCGCCCCGATTCCATTATGGATGGCATTTCTGTCTACAAAGCGCGTCTACGCATGGGCGAAAAGTTGGCTGAAAAAATTCAGCGTCTGCGCCCTGATCACGATATTGATGTGGTGATTCCTGTACCGGATACCAGTCGTGTGGCAGGTCAGATTTTGGCACACAATTTAGGTGTCAAGTTTCGTGAAGGCTTAATGAAGAATCGCTACATTGGGCGCACATTTATTATGCCTGGGCAAAAGCAGCGCAAAAAATCGGTACGCCAGAAATTGAATGCGATTGATTTAGAGTTTCGCGGAAAAAATGTATTGCTAGTGGATGATTCCATTGTGCGCGGCACAACCTGTGAGCAAATTGTGCAGATGGCGCGCGATGCGGGTGCGAACAAAGTGTATTTTGCCTCTGCTGCGCCGCCCGTTAAATATCCCAATGTTTATGGCATTGATATGCCATCGGCGACGGAGTTTATTGCACACGGTCGCACCGAAGAAGACGTGTGTGAGGCAATCGGTGCTGACTGGTTGGTGTATCAAGATATGGATGATCTGGTGGAAAGCTGCGGTGAGTACACGCATCTCGAGAGTTTTGAGTGCTCGGTGTTTACTGGTGAATATATTTCTGGTGATGTTGATCAGGCGTATTTGGAACGCTTGGATGCGCATCGCAATGATGCAGCAAAAAATAAAAGGGTTGGCGGAGATGTCAATGGCAGCGTGGTTGGGATACACAACGCGCGTTAAACAAAGCGGAGCGAAGCGTTGATGCTTCGCACGCGCTGGCACTACCTGCTGTGCTTGCCGCTATTGCTGTTGGGCGGCGAAGCCTTTTTCCATCTGGTACAAGTGATTGCTCAGCGCGCTGCCTATCCCTTTGAGTTGGAGTGGATGGAAGGCGGCGTGTTGCTGCAAGTGTTGCGCGTGGTGCAGCATCAACCCTTGTATGGCGAGCCATCGCTGGATTTTGTGCCGGCCTTGTATATGCCGCTGTACTACTATTTTTCCGCTATTTCGATGGCATTTTTGGGTGAAAATTTATTTGCGCTGCGTGCAGTATCCGTGGCGGCGCTCGCTGTCATTTTTTTGTTGGTTTTTTTGCTTGCCAAGCGCATGGCGCGTTCCAATGTGGCCGGTGTGTTGGCGGTGTTGTTTTGTGCGGCGATGTATCCGCATACCCGATTTTGGTTTGATCTAGCGCGTGTCGATACGCTGTGGGTTATGTGGTTGATGCTGGCATGGTGGTGTTTACTGTGCTGGCGTGAGCAGCCAGCTTTGCGCGCTGCTTTTGTGTGCGCGTTCGTCAGTGTGCTGGCTTTTTCGACCAAACAAGCCTCCTTGTTTTTGCTGCCATTTGTGTTGCTAACCATCGTGAGTTGGTTGGGTTGGCGCGCTGTGGTTGCTTTTTTAGCGTTTAGTGCCGCTATTGGTTTGCCCTTGCTGTGCGTGTTAATCGTCGGCACGGGCGGTAAGTTTTGGTTTTATACCATGCAGATGGCCAGTACGCATGGCGTCACGTTATTTGGCTGGCGGCGTTTTGCAGAGATTGTGTTGTGGAGCGTGCCGTCGTTTTTATTGTTACTGCCTGTTTTTTTCTGGTTGATAGGAAAAGCTTGGCGCGAGCGCGCTGGTTGGTTTTTTTTGACGGCTGGATTTGTTTTTCTGTCCGGTTTGTCTCGTGCTTACGCTGGCGCATTTTTTAATGTATTGATGCCCATGTATGTTTGCCTTGCTGTGGTGGGTGCTGTGGTGGTTGTCCTTTTGCTAGACAAATTTTCAGCATCGCGTTCTGTTGTAGTGGGTGTGCTGTCTGTTTTTGTCGTGACAGTGCTGTCTCTGGATATATCGCGTTTTCGCTACGATCCAGCGACACAGCTACCTACAGAGCGCGATACAGTAGCTACGCAATTTTTGTTGGATAAGTTGCGCGCTGTGGAAGGTTCGGTATGTGTGACTTCGCACGGTTATCTCGGTTGGATGGCAGGCAAAACATTTTGCGCGCACAATACGCAGGTAACGGATGTCATGACAGGTAGCGATCCCACTATGGCAGATTTGTTGCGCACAGATGCGCGAAAAAAAATTATCAGTGGCGATTATGCTGTTATTGTGTTGGATAGAGAAAAAGAATTGCTCGACTTGGGTTTAAGTTTTTCGGAAATTCCTTACAAAGTGACAAAAATAGCGTATCCCGATGGTGGGCTACGGTTCCCTGTTAATGGCTATAGCCCGACATTTTGGTTGGAGAGAAAGCAATGAGAGATAAAAATAAACACAGTGATGATTGGTCGTTTGAAACCTTGGGTGTGCGTGCCGGTTTCGAGGCTACAGCTTTTGGCGAACACAGTGAGCCACTTTTTCTTACGTCCAGTTATGTGTTTGATTCAGCAGAGCAGGCGGCTGCACGCTTTGCCGGCACAGATCACGGCAATGTGTATTCGCGCTACACCAATCCCACCGTCGCTGTTTTTGAGCAGCGTTTGGCAGCGCTAGAAGGTGGTGAGATGGCGGTGGCCACTGCCTCCGGCATGGCTGCTATTCTGGCAACGTGCATGGCGTTGTTAAAAAGTGGTGATCATGTGGTGTGCTCGCGCAGTGTGTTTGGCACAACAACGGCACTTTTTACGCGTTATCTGCAAAAGTTTGGCGTGGAAGTCAGTTTTGTGACCTTGGTTGATATGGCTTCATGGCAGCAGGCTATCCAAAAAAATACCAAGTTATTTTTTCTGGAAACACCATCCAATCCCTTGAATGAAATTGCTGACGTGGCTGCGATAGCGGATCTGGCGCACAAGGCTGGCGCATTGTTGGTGGTAGATAATTGTTTTTGCTCGCCAGCACTGCAACAGCCGTTAAAACTTGGTGCAGATATTGTGGTGCATTCCGCGACAAAATATATCGACGGGCAGGGGCGTTGCTTGGGTGGTGCTGTGGTCGGTGCTAAAAAATATCTTGATGATGTGATGGTATTTTTGCGCACCACTGGGCCAACACTCAGTGCATTTAATGCGTGGGTGATGTTGAAAGGCTTGGAAACATTGGCTTTGCGTATGCGTGAGCACTGCCGCAATGCACTGGCTGTGGCGCAGTGGCTAGAAAAACAAGATGGAATTGAATCCGTGCATTACTGTGGTCTGTCTTCACACCCACAGCACGCGTTAGCGAAACAACAGCAGCCTGGTGGATTTGGCGGCGTGTTGTCTTTTGCCGTAAAGGGCGATAAAGCCGCAGCGTGGCGTTTTATCAATGCAACCAACATGGTGTCATTGACGGCCAATTTAGGTGATGCCAAAACAACGATCGTGCATCCAGCCACAACCACTCACGGCCGTTTAACACCCGAAGAACGCGCGCAAGCAGGCATTGGCGATAATTTGATTCGCCTGTCTGTTGGTTTGGAATCTTTGGTAGATATTCAAGCAGATATGCAGCGCGGTTTGTCTGCGCTTTAACAATCGGTGGAGAAACGTTGTGCAGGACGTAAGTAAAACATTGGATGAAATTGTCGCTTCTGTTGGACAGGTATTGCTGGGCAAAGAAGAGAAAATTCGTCTGGCTTTGGCTTGCATGTTGGCCAAAGGGCATTTGTTGCTGGAAGACTTGCCTGGTATGGGAAAGACAACATTTGCTCATGCCTTAGCGGCAGTTCTGGGTTTTAGTTATCGCCGCGTACAATTTACTAGCGATATGTTGCCGGCAGATATTCTCGGCACAAATATTTTTGACGCAGAAAAACGGCAGTTTATTTTGCATCGCGGACCTATTTTTACACAGTTGTTGCTGGCGGATGAAATCAATCGTAGTTCGCCAAAAACACAGAGTGCACTGTTGGAGGCGATGGAAGAAAAACAAGTGTCTATTGATGGACAGAGCATGCCTCTACCTGATCCTTTTTTTGTGATTGCTACGCAAAATCCGCTGCATCAATCTGGCACTTATCCACTGCCAGAATCGCAGCTAGATCGTTTTTTAATGCAAATTTCTTTGGGCTTTCCCAGTCATGTGGTTGAGCGTCAATTGCTCGAAGGGAAAAATCCACGCGCTGCGTTGCAGAACATCAAACCGTTATTTTCTGTAGAGGGGTGGTTTGCTTTGCAAGCGCAAGTGAGTGCTGTGCAGGCTTCCAATAGCGTATTGCATTATGTGCAGCGTTTGGTGGATTACACGCGCTATTCGGGTGATTTTCAGTGGGGGCTTTCTCCACGCGCTACTCTCGGTTTAATGCAAGTGGCGCGAGCATGGGCATTGTTGCAGCGCCGCCAGCATGTGGTACCAGAAGACGTGCAAGCTGTTTTTGCCTCGGTGGTGTCGCATCGTCTGCGGTATCAATTGCGCAGTCAACAGCAGGCGGATCCGGCTAAGTTAGTGCTTGATAAAGTGGACGTGTTGGGCTGACTTGTGTCGTACTGGCGGCAGCGTTATCAAGCGTGGCTGGATCGTAGAATTCCTCGCCATTCTTCTGTTCAACTTAGCCAGCGCAATTTGTTTATTTTTTTATCGCGACACGGCCTGTATTTTTTATTGCTGGATGCATTGCTGTGGGTGGGTGCTACCAATTTCCAGAATAATTTGATTTACGCACTCAGTTTTTTGCTACTAGCGGTGTTGTTCGTAGCCATTCTGCAGTCGTTTTCTAATTTGAGCGGAGTACAGTTGCGATTCATTGATGTGGAACCCGTGTTTGCGAGTGAGGTGTTGACTGCGCGTATTGAGTTGTCTGCTGCTTCATTGAGGCAGCAGTTGTGCTTTAACTGGCCAGAGCAACCGTCTGTATCGGTTTCAATTTTTGCAGATGCACCCACGTTGTTGTTATTGCCACACGCGACAAAAAAACGCGGCATGATACAGTTGGGTCGATTGCGCTTGCAGTCGGTTTATCCGCTGGGTGTTGTGCGTTGCTGGAGTTGGTTGGATTTGGCGGTACAAGCTCTGGTGTATCCAGCACCGGTAGAAGCGGATTATCGTTTTTGTAGTCGTGGCGACAACGAGCAAGGCGTGGCTGTAGAACGCGCAGTGGGCGGCGACGAATATTTTGCGTTAAAGCCGTACACGGTTGGGGAAGCTAATTCACGCATTGCTTGGAAGCAGTTTGCCGCTGGTCGTGGTTTGTTCGTGCGCGAATACGCGGAGGAGCGCGGCGGTGAAGTGATGTTGGATTTTTCTGTGATGAACGAGCCAGATATTGAATTGCGCTTATCGAAGCTGTGCTATTGCGCTTGTTTTTTACATGGGCAAGGGCGAGCTTTTGGTTTGTTGTTGCCGAATCAGCCGGTGATTGCTGTGGACAGTGGGGAGATGCATTTGCGCTCGGTGTTAACGGCTCTAGCCATGTTTGCGGTGTAACGGTGTTTTCCAATCAATTATCACGCACAGCTTTATTGTATTTGTTGGCATCTTTTGTCGCGTGTAATGCCTTGCTGGTAAATTTTTTGCCGTGGTGGTTGTTTGCTGTGGCGGCTATCTGTGCAGTGTGGCGCATGTTGATTTTTTCTGGCCGTGCATCGTTTCCAGTTTTGTGGATGAAGGTGGGTTTGGTTTTTCTTTCTGGTGCGGCACTGTTTTGGCAATATCGATTTGCAGTTTCGCTGAATGTGTTTGTGACGCTGCTTATTCTTGGGTTTTCTTTGAAGTTATTGGAGATCTATCAAAAACAAGACGCGCAGTTTTTACTGTATCTGTCACTGTTTGTATTGATGACAGTGTTTTTGTTTTCGCAAATGGTGGGCTACACCGTATTGGTATTTGCTGCGGTGGTGCTGGTTTTGTCGTCGCTTGTGGCGGTGCATAGCGATGAGGTGGTTTTGCAGGCAACGGCGTGGCAGCCATTGCGACGAGGAGCGTGGATTTTTCTTGCTGCGTTGCCAGTGATGTTATTTATGTTCGTGGTGATGCCGCGTTTCCCGCCTTTGTGGTCCATGCCTTTGCAAGCGCAGCAAGCGAAAACGGGCATGAGCGACAGCATGAGCCCTGGCGATATTGCGAACTTGGCGCAATCTTCGGAGATTGCTTTTCGTGCCTCCTTTCCAAGCGGCGTTCCTCCAAGACAATCGCTGTATTGGTATGGTTTGTTTTTGGACCAGTTTGATGGCGTAAGTTGGTCGCAATCGTGCAAGCAGTGCTTGGATTTTTTTTCGGATGCGCTGTCGAAAAATAACAGCATGTCCTACCAAGTGGTTTTGGAGCCTTCTGGGCAACCATGGGTGTATTTATTGCATCCAGCGGCGATCAATGACACACGGATGAAACGCAAGCCAGATGGTGTTGTGCGTTATGCAGATAACGTGGCAGAGCGCAGAATCTATAGTGCAGCCTTGCTGTCGTCGCCTGCGAAAAAAATATTGAGCCGAGCGGAGCGCACGCAGTATCTTGTGTTGCCTAATATAGGCAATAGTCAAGCTAGGCAATTGGCGCAAACCTGGCGACAGCAATCCAACCGCGATGAAATTGTTGTGCAAAAGGCATTAGATTTTTATCACGCCAGTTTTCATTACACCTTGCAGCCGCCGTTGCTGCGTGGTGATCGCATAGATGATTTTTTATTTAATACGCGCAGTGGTTTTTGTGAGCATTTTTCCAGCAGCTTTGTGTTTTTGATGCGTGCTGCCGGCATTCCTGCGCGCGTGGCCGTGGGCTATATGGGCGGCGAGGTGGAT
Organism: Pseudomonadales bacterium; assembly: GCA_046347205.1. Classification (GTDB taxonomy): domain Bacteria; phylum Pseudomonadota; class Gammaproteobacteria; order Pseudomonadales; family UBA7239; genus UBA7239. Next base: position 602,730 of record JAXMGN010000002.1, on the reverse strand, counting down.
GCCAAGAAGGGTTTTGTAGTGGTGCGGCAATACGATGCTCATGCGTGGGCAGAAGTGTGGTTGGCCGATAAAGGTTGGCAGCGTGTGGATCCAACAGCCGCCGTTGCGCCTGAGCGCATTGATCTGGGGTTTGCGGGGGCGTATGAATCCAATGCCGCTTTTGCAGGTAGCGCAGGCATATTGCAGTTGCGGCGCTTCTCTTTGCTGATCCGCATCCGGCTCAATTTTGATCACTTTGATTATTTGTGGTCGCGCTGGGTGTTGGGCTACCGCGACGAGCAGCAATCTGCATTTTTGCAAAAGCTGGGGCTGCTGATGCCGTGGCGTATCGCTGTGTGGAGTGCTGTTGGGGTGGCGTTTGCTTTTTTATTGCTTTGTGTATGGCTTTACTGGCGAGAGCGCGACAGAGCACATGAGCAGCCTGCTACACGCAGCTATAGAAAACTTTGCCGCGCGTATGCGCGTTTAGGCTTTGCGCGGGATATGTCTGAAACGCCGTTGCAGTATGCGGAGCGTATCCGTGCTGCAGGCGCACCGTATGCAGAACAATTTGCTGCGCTGTCTTTGGCGTATCACGTTGGGTTGTATGGAGTGGATAGTGGAGAGGCAAAAATGCCGTCTTCAGACTTCATGGGAGAGTGCAGATACTTGCAGTTGAAAGTGTGGTGGGCAGGTTGTGTGGGTGGTGCAATAAAAAAACGCCACCTTCCGAGTGGAAGATGGCGTTTTTATTAAAGCAAGTTAGTGTTTTTCTTGCTTGCATCAGTCTTTTGGAACAGTAAACACTTCTGCTTTCGCTGTGGCGCCAAAAGAGAAAATTGCTTCTTTTGAAATGTTGGTTTTAAAAGATTGAGCAACCGTTTTGCCTGTGATCAGTGTTGTGAGGGCAGCAGTTTTTCCTGTTTTATCAATTTTGACCGTGCCTGTTTTTTGCAAGAAAGTTTGGTGTATCGGAGCAATAGGGGTTTTTATAGTCGGTATTGGGTTCCCAGCTTTATCAAACTTTGTGTACAAAATTGGCACGAAAGAAGGAATTCCTGTTACTGCTTCAGGATCAAACAGTGCGCCCCAAGTGCCTGTAGATGCTGAGCCAGCAGAAACATCTCCATCGATAGTGAAATAGATGACATTACTTTCTGCTGGGTAAGCCCATGAGCCGTTCAGAACAAAAATATCTGTCAGGGTGCCTGGAGAACCCAGCCCTGTTCCAGAAAGATCTAGCGAAATTTTGCTGACAAACTTGCAGTCGGATGTCATTTCCATTGACTGTTTTGCTGTTGAGATAAGTTTGTTGGGGATGGCTACTTTTCCAAAACCTTGGAGATTCATTGTGATTTTGGCGTTTCCTACTGTCTCAAATCTGTAATAGTCCCCATGACCTCCAGTGCCACAGTTGCCGGCAAAAACAGATGTTGAGGCGAGTGCACTGATGCCAAAGGCCAGTGAGAGCAATTTTTTTGTTGATGACTTCATGGTTATCCTCAGTAAATAGCGTTGTCAGTATTTGTTATCAAGACGAGGCGCGTAAGAGCAGCCTAGACTGGCTCATGGTATCGTTGGTATGTGAAATTTCTGAGAGGTGGTTCACAAATTAGGACGTCATCAGACGCAGTGTATCCTAGAATTTACTTGAGGTATTGCTTGGTGGTGCATCTAAGGCGCACAATGCCCCTTGAAAAACAATAAAGACCAGCGTTATCTTCGCCTAGTTTCGAGGATGGCGCACAAAAACAACCAGGGGTTTGGGGATGATGAATCGCACAATATTGAAGATGTTGATCCTGCTAGGAAGTTTGGTGGCAGGGCCGATCTACGCGTTGGGGTTGGGTAAGATCACCTTGCATTCCAATCTCAATGAGCCTTTGTCCGCCAGTATTCAGCTGGTGTCGGTTGGGGATGTTTCACCCAATGAAGTGCTGGTAAATCTTGCTTCTCAAGAAGATTTTGATAAAGCCATGGTTGAGCGCAGTTATCAACTCAACAGTTTGGCGTTTCAGTTGGATCTATCAGACAGAAGAAATCCTGTGCTGATAGTGACTACCTCGAATCCTATTCGCGAGCCTTCTCTGGATTTTATTGTTGAACTGCGTTCGCCATCTGGGCGAGTGTTGCGTGAATACACCTTGTTGTTGGATATCGCTCAGGCTGGTGCGGCGCGGCAGCCTACTCGCCGTTCGACGGTGGTAGTGAAGCGAGCGCATCCTGTTGTAGCAACGCCTAAAGCGGATCCCGTTGCTTCTACCGCTCCTCCTGCAACGCCTTCCGTGTCAGCGCCAGCAGTCTCACCAGTGCCAGCGGCACCAGTGCCAGCAGTACCCAGCGAGCAAGAAGTTGCCGCAGAAGCTGCAGCCAAAGCAGCATTGGCTGCGCAACTGGCTAGTGCACAAGAGCAGGCAAATCATGCAATAACAGAGAATGAAGCCTTAAAAAAGCAGTCGGCGGATTTGTCTAAGCAGTTAGCAGACGCTAGTGCGCAGTTAGAAGCACTGAATGCTCAGTTGCAAACCGCTCAAGCGGCACTCGCTGCCGCTAATGCGGCTAAGCAGCAGGTAGATGTGCCTTCAGCTACACCAGCTGCGCCGGTTTCTGCTGCGCCAGCACCTGCTTCAGAAGAGGCAACAGCTGTTACGCCGCCGCCGCCGTCAGCCCCTGTGCAAGCAGCCCCAGTCGTAGAAACGGCTCCTGTACAAGCCGTTCCTGAGCAACCTGTTGTTGCGACACAGCCGCCGGTGCAGCAGGTGTCCAATGAGCTTGAGTCAGAGTCGGAGGGTAGTTGGAAGTCTGTGTTTACCGCTTTAGCTGTTGTGCTGGTGATTGCGATAGGTTTGTGGGGTGTCCGTAAGCGTCAGAGTGCAACTGAGCCAAAAGTGGTGCCGCCGATAGATGTGGAAGTGGCTCCTCATACGGATTCAGAGGTTGATGTGGCGTTGGCGCAGTACGGCGCGGAGCATCCTATTGCCGCGCAGCAAGAAGAGGCAGCGCCACCGGTAGAAGAAAAACCACTGACGACTGATGAAGCTCTGGATCGTTTGTTGGTCGATATGGACTTGGGTCAACTGGATGTTCCGCCAGATACGCAAGCCAGTACGGTTGATGAAGCCGTTTCAATGGATCAACTTTTGCCGCCAGATGAGTTAATTTCGGTGGAAGAACTGGAAAACTGGTCTACAGAAACGCTATCGACAGAGGCGGCACCTATTGATAAAGACTTTGTGTTCGAGCCGGAGTTGTTCGCCGAACCGGAAGTGTCTGCGGTTGAAATGGAAACGCCTGCACCGGTAGTGACTGCGCAAGCCGAGCCTATCGTGGACGAGGCTTTCCATGATGCAACTGACAGAGATTTTGTGGTCACCAAACTGGAGCTAGCGCGACAGTATTTGGAAATGAGTGACGCAGAAAGTGCTAGAGATTTGTTGCAAGAAGTCTTGGAAGAAGGCGACGAAGAGCTTAAGCAGGCTGCAACAGATTTGCTGAAGAAAATCTCGTAATTGTTCTGCCACCAATCTGTGCAATGCAGATTGGTGGGCACGAATGGACTCGAACCATCGACCCCCACCATGTCAAGGTGGTGCTCTAACCAACTGAGCTACGTGCCCTTGCAAAAAACTGTCCAGTTGCAGACAGGGGCGGCAATGTACCAGTGAGCCATGATCTTGTAAACCGCTCCTTTGCCATAACAAAAAATACACAGTAAGCCCATAAAATACTGAAGGGTGCGAGCCCTTCGCGCTATGATGTTGCTATGTCATTGTCATGTGAGAGAAATCATGCAAGAGAGTATTCCTGTTGGCCGTTCAGACGCTGTTCGCTGCCACCACAACAAATTAACCAATTGTGGCGATTGTCGGTTGAATACTTTGTGCTTGCCCATTGCATTGGATGCGACAGAAATAGATCAATTGGATGAGATTGTTAAGCGCGGCAGACCCTTGGCAAAGGGCGAGCATTTGTTTCGTCAAGCGGCACCTTTTGATGCCGTTTATGCGGTGAGGTCAGGTAGTTTCAAAGCGTATGCAACGTCGGATGATGGTACTGAGCAGGTGACCGGTTTTTATTTGCCGGGTGAGATTATGGGCTTGGATGGCATTAGCAATCTATCGCATTGCAGTTCGGCGGTGGCTTTAGAAACGTCGACAGTATGTGAAATTCCTTTTGCGCGTTTAGAGGAGTTAAGTGTACGCCTGCCTGCACTGCAGCGTCGTTTTTTTCAGATGATGGGTAAGGAAATTGCGCGCGATCAGCAGATGTTTACATTGCTCGGCAAAAATTCCGCAGAGGAGCGCATTGCTTCGTTGTTGCTGAGTATTTCTACGCGACACCATCATCGCAATTTATCGGCTAATCGTTTTCGTTTGAGTATGTCGCGTGCAGAAATGGGTAACTATATGGGTTTGACGGTAGAAACAGTAAGCCGTGTTTTCGGTCGTTTACAGAAGCAAAACATTATCAAAGTGGACAATCGTGAAATTGAAATACTGGACATGGATGCATTAAAAGTCGCCGCCAATGCAGCGTGAAGTGTTGTTGATGAATGCGTCTGTGAGACAAATTTTTATTCGTGGTGTTCTTGTTTTCTGTTGGGTTGTGTTTAGTCATTTCGCTCAGGCAGAAACCAGCAGTGATCGCAGTTTTCAATCTTGGATACACACATTTCGTGCGGAAGCCTTACGACAGGGCATTCGACCCGATATTTATGATCGTGCTTTTCGTGAGGTGAATACACCGGATGATGTGGTGTTGGAAAAGGCGCATTATCAACCAGAGTTTCGCACAGAAGCTTGGGAATATATGGATAACCGTGTACAGGATCGTTCCATTAACACGGGGCGTGATATGTTGCGTCAGTACAGCAATGTGTTGCAGTCCATCGAACGCAGCAGTGGAGTGAGTCGCTATGTGTTGTTGGCGATATGGTCCATGGAATCGGGCTATGGTGCGGCACTGAAAAAACCTGACAGCCTGCATTACATTCCACGCGCATTGGCAACGCTGGCGTATGCGGATCCTAAACGTGCCAGTTATGCGCGCTCGCAGTTAATTGCTGTATTGAAAGTTTTACAGCGCGGCGATGTCTCGCAAAAAGAATTGCTCGGCTCATGGGCCGGAGCGATGGGGCACACGCAATTTATTCCTACCAGTTATTTGGCTTACGCAACAGACGGTGATGGCGATGGCAAAAGTGATATTTGGCAGTCGGTGCCTGATGCCCTGGCAACTGCAGCGCAATTGCTGAAAAAAAATGGCTGGCGTTCAGGAGAGCGTTGGGGTTATGAAGTGTTGAAACCAGGCGATGCACAAGACAATAAATTATTGGCATTGCAAGGCAACCAAGGGCCTGTGTTTGCTGTGCAAAAAAACTTTGCTGTGGTTAAGCGTTATAACAATGCCGATAAATATGCCTTGGCTGTTTTATTGTTGGCAGATCGCATTGCGGGTAAACCTGCGCCGCAGCGCGATTGGGTGCGGCCTTATACGCCATTATCGATGACTGAAAAAGAAGAATTACAGCGCTTGTTGTCGCAAAAAGGATTTTATACAGGCGTGGTTGATGGTTTGATTGGCGATGAATCACGCAAAGCGGTGATGCGCTTTCAGGCCAGCCGTGGCGCAGCACAAACGGGTTATCCATCAAAAGAAGTGTTGCTGGCGTTGCGCGCGCGTTAATGTTTTTTTGTGGCTGTGGACAGTGAATCAATAATAGGGCAGCGTTGCTCTGTGGTAGAGCTGGCGCAACACGACACCAGTGTTTGCAGTGTGTTTTTCATGCGCGACAAATCATCCAGTTTTTGTTGGATATGTTCGATTTTATGACTGGCAATTTCGCGAATAGTTGCTTTGTCGGTGTGATCATCTAGCGTCAGTAATTCATTAATTTCATTGAGTGTGAATCCCAATTCTTGAGCGCGTTTGATAAAACGAATGCGTTCAATCATGGAAGCAGGGTATTGCCGATAGCTGCCGCAGCGCGTTGGTATCGGCAATAGATTACGTTTTTGGTAGTAGCGAATGGTTTCTACGCCGACGTCAGCGTACTTGGCGAGGTGACCGATGGTTAATGATGTGTTGTTCATCAGGAAGCCCTTGACTCTGTTCTTGGGTACAGAGTGTAGGGTTCTCTTGCTGAATTGCTAGTGAGAGGCTCTATGCCATATCGACGACGTTTATCTTTGCCTATCTTGAGGTGGCTGAGTTTCTTGGCGTGCACGCTGTTACTGGTGAACACGGGATGGACAGCAGAGTACCTGCTCGATATTCGCGAAGAAGCCGTGAATATCACGGGTAAGACACAACAGCGGATCACTGTTAATCACCACTTCCCAGCACCGACTTTGCTATGGCAAGAAGGTGAAGACGTTGTTGTGCGTGTGACCAATCACCTGAAGGTGCCCAGCTCTGTACATTGGCATGGGTTGCTGCTGCCAGGGTATATGGATGGTGTCAAAGGTTTTGATGGATATCCTGGCATTGAGCCGGGGAAAACGTTTGTCTACCGATTTACTCTGCGCCAGAACGGTACGTATTGGTATCACGCGCACACCAAAGGCCAAGAGCAAGATGGCTTGTACGGTGGACTGATTATTCGACCAAAAGCTGGAGAACCAGTGCGCGCTGATCGTGAACAGGTGTTGATGTTTTCTGATTACAGTGAAGAAACTGGTGATGAGATTCTAGCCAATCTGAAAAAAGCCTCCGATTACTACAGCACCGTGCGGCCAACTCTTGTGGATTTTTGGCGCAATGTACAAAGTAAAGGCTGGAAAGTGGCGTGGCAGCATGCACGCGATTGGAATGCGATGCGTATGTTGCCTACAGATCTAAGCGATGTCAGCGGTTATACCTTTTTGGTTAACGGTAAAACGCCGCAGCAGAATTGGACCGCGTTATTCAAACCGGGTGAAACCGTACGTCTGCGCATGATTAATGCTTCGGCCATGTCTTTTTACGATGTTCGCATTCTGGATACGGAACAAAAGCGGTTAAAGATGACTGTGGTACAGGCAGATGGGCGCAACGTGGAGCCGGTGCCTGTGGATGAGTTCCGTTTTGGTGTGGCAGAAACTTACGATGTGTTAGTGACACCAGCTGAAAACAAAGCGTACACCATCGTGGCGGAACCGATAGATCGCAGCGGCTTTGCGCTCGCCACACTTGCACCGCGCGAAGGCATGCAAGGTGTGCAGCCAGAACAGCGCCCGCGTGCCTTGTTGACGATGGCGGATATGGGTCCGATGGACATGAGCGGTATGGATCACAGCAAAATGACCAAAGCGGATATGCAGGATATGCGTGAACAAATGCGCAGTGGCTGGGCTCTAGCGGGTACACCGCGCGGAGACAAAGTGTTGTCCTATGCGGATTTACGCTATCTCGGTGAGCAGCGCGATACGCGTGAGCCGCAGCGTGAAATTACCGTGACTTTGGGCGGCAATATGAAGCGGTATATCTGGACGCTGAATGGAAAAACCATGGTGGAGGCTACACCCATAACGCTGCGCTACGGTGAGCGCGTCAAACTCACTTTTGTGAATGAAACCATGATGGCGCATCCCATGCACCTACACGGTATGTTTGTGCAATTGGCGAACGGTCAACCTACAGAAAAACTGCCCGATAAAACGGTAGTAACAGTGCCACCGGGTAAATCTTATTCTGTGTTGGTTACAGCGGATGCTGCTGGCGAATGGGCATTTCATTGTCATCTGCTCTATCACATGCGTGCTGGCATGATGAATAAAGTCGTGGTGGCAACACTGAAAGAGGGCGAAATACCAACGCAATCCTCGTCACCTGTGAAAGCTGGGCAGGAGCACGAGCATGCACATTAAAACGCTATTGCCAGTGCTGCTGGTGTTTGTTGTTTCAACGGCTCAAGCGCATGAACACGATGCGATTTTTCATGCACTGCGTTTGGAGTTGGATGCGGGTGAGAGTCGTGACAATGAATCGGTCGCCAGCTGGAATGTAGATAGCTGGATTGGCGGTGATACGCACAAATTGTGGATAAAAAGTGAGGGCGAGGTGCGTGAGCACGCCATGACGCGCAGCGAAATGTGGGCGTTGTATAGCTATAACGTGGATACGTTTTGGGATTTGCAGGCGGGTCTGCGCTACGACAATCACCCTGCAAATACGACGTATTTTGTGGTGGGCGCGATTGGAATGATGCCGTATTTTGTTGAAATGGAAGCACATGCTTTTGTCAGCGATGAGGGGGATGTCAGCGCGCGTTTGCACGTGGAACGCGATTGGCTGCTAACACAAAAACTTATTGCACAACCGTATTTTGAAATGAATGCTTTTGCACAAGAAGTGAAAGAACTGGAAGTCGGTTCTGGTTTGTCAGACACCAAACTGGGTTTGCAGTTGCGCTACGAGATCACGCGCAAATTTGCGCCGTATATCGCCGTGGAATATGAGCGTTTGTACGGCGACACGGCGGATTATGCCAATCGGCGTGGTGAAGATAGCGGTGATAGCACGATCAAAGCCGGTGTTCGTTTGTTGTTTTGAAGTGGGAGAAAAAGTGTATGAGTGATTGCTGTCATAAACACGCTGTCAATACAGAAAATACAGCGACAGTATTAAAAGACCCTGTATGTGGCATGACAGTGCAAGCGAATTCGCCTCTGCATCATGAACACCGCGGCACCACGTATTATTTTTGCGGTAACGGCTGCCTGAAAAAATTTTCCGCTAATCCGCAGGCGTATCTCGGTGAAAAGCCACCGATGCCGATTGAAATTCCCGGTGCGCAGTACACCTGCCCGATGCATCCCGAAATTGTGCAAATTGGTTTTGGCACTTGCCCCAAATGCGGCATGGCCTTGGAGCCGATGATGCCGACGGCAGAAGAGGAGGAGAACCCTGAGCTAACAGATTTCCGTCGCCGTTTTTGGTTTTCCTTGCCCTTGTCGTTGATCGTGATGACGCTGGCAATGTCCGGTCATGCCGTGCAGTGGTTTGCGCCTGGCGTGCAGCCGTGGGTGGAGTTGGTGTTGTCAGCGCCTGTGGTGCTGTGGGCTGGGCAACCGTTCTTTGTGCGCGCGGTGGAATCGCTGCGCCAAGCCAGTCCAAACATGTGGACGCTGATCGCCACTGGCACGGGGGCAGCGTTTCTCTATAGCGTGGTGGCCACGGTCGCTCCCGATTTCTTCCCTGAGAGCTTCCATCAGCACGGACAGGTGGGCGTTTATTTCGAGGCAGCAACCGTCATCATTTCGCTCACGCTGTTGGGGCAGATGTTGGAGCTGAAGGCACGCTCGGCGACTTCAGCGGCGATTCGCGCGCTGCTCGGCTTGGCGCCCAAAACAGCGCGCCGTTTGAATGCTGATGGCAGTGAACAGGATGTGCCTTTGGATGATGTGCAGTTGGGTGACCGTCTGCGTGTGCGCCCTGGCGAGAAAGTACCGGTGGACGGCGTGGTGCTGGAAGGCCGCAGTGCGGTGGATGAATCCATGTTGACGGGTGAGCCGCTGCCGGTGAGCAAGCAGGTGGGCGATCACCTGATCGGTGCAACGCTGAACACTTCAGGCGCGCTGGTGATGCGTGCTGAAAGAGTGGGTGCGCAGACCATGCTGGCGCAGATCGTGCAGCTGGTGGCGCAGGCGCAACGCTCCAAAGCACCCTTGCAGCGCATGGCCGATGTGGTGGCGGGCTACTTTGTGGTGGCGGTGGTGAGTGTGGCGCTGCTGGCGTTTTTGGCTTGGGGTTTGCTGCTGCCGGAGCAAGGCTGGCTGTACGGCTTTATCAACGCCGTGGCGGTGCTGATTATTGCTTGTCCCTGCGCTTTGGGCTTGGCGACGCCGATGTCGATCATGGTGGCAACAGGTCGCGCCGCGGTGCGCGGCATTTTGTTCAAAGATGCTGCAGCGATTGAGCATTTGCGCACGGTGGATACCTTGATCGTCGATAAAACCGGCACGCTTACCGCAGGTAGGCCGAGCTTTGATGTGGCGATACCTGCTGAGGGTTATACGGCGGAGCGTGCCCTGCAATTGGCGGCGAGCTTGGACTTGGGTAGCGAACACCCTTTGGCAGAGGCGCTGGTGGCAGCCGCGCGTACGCAGCGGTTAGCACTGCAAGAGCCGGAGGTGTTTTTGTCGGATACCGGTATGGGCGTAACGGGGCGCGTAGCTGGGCATCAGCTCATTTTAGGCAGTGTGGTGCTGATGGCGAAGCACGGTATAGCTGTGGATCAAGCATTGCACACGGCAGCAGAAACCCTGCGCGCACGCGGTGCCAGCGTGATGTTTTTAGCCGTGGATGGGCAGTTGGCTGGGCTTCTGGCGGTATCTGATCCGATCAAACCCACCACTGTTGAAGCCTTGCACATGCTGCGGGCTGCGGGCGTGCGCGTGGTGATGGCGACGGGTGACAGTATCACCACCGCCAAAACCGTGGCACAAACCTTGGGTATTGCTGAGGTGCATGGCGAAGTTTCTCCCGCCGACAAACTGGCGCTGGTGGAATCTCTACAACAACAAGGCGCAGTGGTGGCGATGGCGGGTGACGGCATCAATGACGCGCCTGCATTAGCGCAGGCCAATATCGGCATTGCCATGGGTACGGGCACGGATGTGGCTATGCACAGCGCCTCTGTGACCTTGGTGAAAGGCGATTTGCGCGGCATTGCCGAAGCGCGCGAATTGTCAGCTGCCACCGTGCGCAACATGCGCCAAAACCTGTGGTTTGCACTGTGCTACAACGCGCTGGGCGTGCCGCTGGCGGCAGGCGTGTTGTATCCGCTGACTGGCTGGCTGCTGTCACCGATGTTTGCCGCGTTTGCCATGAGCTTGAGCTCGGTGTCGGTGATTTCCAACGCGCTGCGCTTGCGGCGTGGATAAATTACGAGCATAAAAAAACCCAGCTTTTTGAACTGGGCTTTTTGTGGTTTGCCAGTGAGAAAACCTTACGGCTTGTCGCTGCCCACGATCCACATGGAGAAGAACTGCGCGCCGCCGCCGTAGGCGTGGCCGAGTGCCTTCTTGGCGTTCGGCACTTGGCGAGCACCCGCCATGCCACGCACTTGCAGTGCGGCTTCCGCGAAGCGGATCATGCCGGAAGCGCCGATCGGGTTGGTGGAGAGTACGCCGCCGGAGCAGTTCCACGGAATATCACCGTTTTGGTCGAGTGAAGTCGCGCCACTGTCGGTGAGCTTCCAGCCTTCGCCCACATCGCAAAAGCCGAGGTTTTCCAGCCACATGGGTTCGTACCAAGAAAACGGCACATACACTTCCGCCATGTCCAGCTCTTTGCGCGGATTGGTGATGCCCGCTTGGGAGTACACATCTTTCGCGCAGTCGATACCGGCTTGTGGATTCACTTCTTCGCGCCACGGATACATGGTCGGTTCAGAGCGCATGGCTGTGCCGTGTATCCACGCGGGTTTGTTGGGCGCTTTTTTGGCGAGGTCTTCGTTGCACAACACCATGGCGCAAGCGCCGTCTGATGAAGGGCAGACTTCAGAAAAACGCAGCGGCTCCCACAACATGAACGAGTCCATATATTTTTGCAGATCCAAATTTTCTGCTTCTTCGTGCATGTGTGCGTGTGGATTTTTCAGTGCGTGCTTGCGATCTTTCAACGCAACTTTGCAACCGATATCCAGTGGCGCTTTGGTGCGATTCATGTATTCGCGAATAATTGGCGCAAAGAAACCGCCGGCGCCAGCATTCAAATGCGGCGAGAAAGGTTGTTGTGATGACAAACCCCACATCGCATTCGATTCCGATTGTTTTTCATACGCCAAAGTCAGCACGCGTTTGAACATGCCGCTTTGAATGTAAGAAGCCGCGACAATCGCCGTTGATCCGCCCACAGAGCCGGCCGTGTGTACGCGCAACATTGGTTTGCCTACGCAGCCCAAAGCATCCGCTAAATACAACTCCGGCATCACCATGCCTTCAAAAAAGTCAGGGGCTTTGCCGATGATGACCGCGTCGATGTCGGCCCACGTGCAGCCCGCATCGGTGAGTGCATTTTGCGCAGCTTCACGCACAAGACCTGCGACAGATTTTTTAATTTTTGCTTTGTAGCGTTCGGTCTGGCCGATACCTACGATGGCACAAGGATTACCCATCTTATTTACCCTCCAGAACTGCAACCAAGTTTTGTTGTAAGCAAGCGCCGGACGTTGCGTGTGCAACACCGCGATTCGCTTCGCCATTCATGATGCGTGTAGCAACCGCGCCGATGCGATCCAAACCGGCTGACATAAAAATATTGCCGGCGAGTGGGCCGCCCGATGCGTTGATCACGGTGCTGTCATCGAGGCCGAGTGCCTCTTTAACCAGCAGTTCTTGGTGGCTGAAAGGCGTGTGCAATTCCGCAATATCCACTTTGCCTTTTTTTACGCCGGCGTGTTCGCCTGCAATGCGTGTGGAAGTGGATTGCGTGAGATCGCGCGTACCGAATTGATGTGACTCAATGCGGTGATCGATGCCAGTGATGTACGCAGGGCGCTTGCCGGTGCCGGCGAGCATTTTTTCGGCGATCTCTTTGGTGGCGATAAACAAACAGGAAGCGCCGTCCGTGATCGGTGGGCAATCGTGTTTGCGCAGCGGTGAAGACAGCATCGGCTCAGCCAATAATTGCTCCACGGTGTAATCACCTTTCAATTGCGCATTCGGATTGGCTTTGGCGTTTTTGCGGCTTTTTACTACCACTTCTGCCATTTGTTTTTCCGTCAACTTGCCAGCGTCCATCATCGCGCGTGCTTGCAAACCGGCGAGGCTGATTTGATCTGGCCACAGCGGTTGCAAATAGTAGGGGTCTAATTGCAGCGCCAACACTTCGTGCATCGGGCCGTGCGAACTTTTACCAAAACCGTAAATCAATGCAGTGTTGAAGTGACCGGTTTGAATTTTCAGCCAAGCTTCATACAGCGCCCACGCGGCATCCATTTCTACATGGGATTCTGACATCGGCGGCACAGCGCCAATCGCATCCAACGCACCGACGAAAGCAAAGGCAGCGCCACCTAAATAGTCGCAACTGCCGGAGCAAACAAAGTCGATATCGGCATTGGTAATTTTTAGCTGATTTTTTACGCCGTGTACGGCTTCCATCACCAGCTCTACATCATTTTTTGCGCCTGCATCACGCACCATGGGTGTTTGGTGATAGGCAATAATCGCTACTTCACGCATTTTTGTGTGCCTCCACTTCTTTCAGGCGTTTGGCCTTCAAGTCGCTAATATTGATGGGTGCTTCACCCGCAATCGGTTGAAAATATTCGATATTGTTGAAGGTGTAATCCCACTCACTTTTATCGCGCCACACGGCTTTTACGCGCGTGCCGATTTGCACTTCTTCGTTTTTGCAACCGGAGATCAAATGAATAAAAGTTTGATCGGTATCGTCGAGTACCAAGTTGGCAACGATGAACGGTGGCTGTACTTTCGAGCCAGGAATAGGCAAATGCACGATGGTAAAAGTGATAACGGTGGCGGTATCAGGCACAGCCACTTCTTCTGTGGTGGGTGTGCCGGTTTCCGCATCAGCGCCGCGTGGCGGCACGATCACTTTGCCGGTGACAGACGAACGCTGTCCAACCAATTTGCCTTCTTTAATCGATTTCAGAAAACGCGAGGTCGCGCGACCAGCGGCGAAGCTGTATTGCATGTAGACCGGCGATTCCATGATTTCTACAGGTTTATTTTCAATAGATTTTTGATCACTCATGTTTTATTCCTCAAGCCGGTTCAAAACAGGCGATGTCTGTCATAAAGCCGCGACGTTCCGCAGCCCAACGCACTTTTACTTTCATGCCGGTTTTCATGTTGCTTTCGCTGCCCGCATCCACTTTGTGCAGCATCGCTGTGTCTGCGCCGTCGATTTTGATGAGCGCCCAAGCAAACGGTTGCGTGAGGATGTGTTTGGGATGCGGCTGGTTGATCCAGCTCCAAGTGGTCACGGTGCCAGTCGATGGCAGATCAACCAACTCGCTCAATTCTTCCGAGGTCTGCGGGTCGTATTCCGTGGGCGGGCAGATCACTTTGCCGCCGCTGCCCTTGATGCCGAGCAGCTTGCCGTCGCGCAGGCCGGTGAGAAACGCCCCGATGATAGGGCCGGTTGAGCGGGTGTAGGTAAAGCCGAGTTCAAAGCCGTCGCGCAGCACGTCATCGTCGTACTGTTTTGCGGCATGTGGATTGGCCATGCGTAGTCTCCTAGGGTTAATGAAAAGGTAGTAAAAGTAAAAACGGATGAATGCTGTGTGGTGAGTGGGCGGGTGCAATGACCGCCGCAAAAGTGGCATCTAGGGTAGGGATTTGAGGGGGGGCTGTCCACTACTGAATATCCGCAAAATTGTCGTGGTTTACGTCAGCAATCGCCATTGATTGTTGACCAGCATTTCCAACGGTCGGTATTGGCTTTTGTAGCGCATTTTGGCGCAATCTTTGATCCAATAGCCCAGATAGAGGTAATCCAACCCTTCTAATTGGGCGCGCGCAATTTGATTCAGTACGGCGAATACACCCAAGCTGCGCGCGTGTTCGTTTGGATCAAAAAACGTGTAAACCGCTGAATAGCCATTATCGAAACGATCACAAACCGAGACAGCAATCAAACGATCCTGTGCGTAGTAGGTGAGATAAAAACTGTTTGGCCAGTGTACGCCGAGAAAGTTTTGGTACTGCTCGCGCGAAGCGGGATACATGTCACCATCGCTGTGGCGCGTGTTGATGTATTTTTCATACAGCGCGTAACAGGCATCGTTATCAATGGTAGTGATTTGCTGCACCGCGAGATCGTCATTGCGTTTAATGCAGCGCAGTTGATTGCGATGGGGTGTGAATTTTTGCACGGGAATACGCACAGGAATACAGGCCTGACAGTGCTGACACTGTGGGCGATAGACGTGTTGCCCACTGCGGCGAAAACCGGCTTCTGCAAGACGTGAAAACAGAAAGGGTGTGATCTGGCATTCAGGGTTCACAAAAGCAGTCGAAGCCAGCTGGTTGGGTAGATAGCTACAAGGATGTGGGTGTGTGACTAACAAGGTGATGGTTTGGTTGGTCATCGTAAATAGCGACAGAATATTCGCAGTCATCAACGGGGTTCTGTAACATTCTATCCATATCGTACTGTTTGTATTGCAAAGGAAGCGGGTGAATGAAAATTTTATTGTGCGGCGGTGAATCTCCCTTGGGGCGCTCACTGCTATTTCGGTTGGAACAATTGTCTTTTCCACTGGTGCAGTTAGATGCCAGTAGCTTGGCGACGATTAGTGCATTACAGCTGGGGAATTTACTGCGAGAAAAGCAGATACACGGCATCGTCAATGTGCAGCATTTGCCGTTTGGTGGTGGCGCAGTTGATCCTGCTTCGAGTGAGCAGGCAGTGCAATATGCGCGCAACCCTGAAAAACTGGCATTGGCTGCAGCAACAACACGATGTTTTTTATTGCAACTGTCAGACTGCCAAGTGTTTTCTGGTCAGCAGATGACTGCGTACCGTGAAACCGACGAGCCAGACGCGCAGAGTGCGTACGGTGCTTTGCGCTGGGCGGGTGAGCGCGCAGTGATCGACACTTGTCCGCAACATTTGATTTTGCGTACAGGAGAGTTGTTTAGCAGCATCGGCCAAAACGTGCTGACGGATTTATTAAAAGCATGGCGTAACGGCGGTTCGGCGCGTGTGTCCGCGCGGTATCGTTTTTGCCCAACATCGGTGCGTGATGCAGCGCGCGTTGTTGTGGCGTTATTGCATCAGTTAAGTTGCGGTATTGAGCCTTGGGGGATTTACCATTACGGCGGAACCGATGCGATTAGTTATTACGACTTTGCGCGTTTGATCAAACAGATAGTAGAAAGTCAGCCAGAGTTAAGCTTGGTTACCGAAATGCAGGATATGGCAGAAAATGCACAGCCATTATCGTGGGCAATGGATTGCGGAAAAATTCGCAATACATTTGGTATCAAGCAACATCCGTGGCGTGCGGGTTTGACGAGTAGTGTGCGTCGAGCCTTGGTTGTGTTAAACGCAGAAGATGGCGCGATAGCGGCAAAGTTAGAAAAAGAAGAAAACGAGGAAAGGGATTAAAGCGCTTTGTTTTGCATCGTTTGATATTGCCGTTGCAGCATATAAATTGCCCAAAAAAAACCCATGCCCATCACAATTACGCCTATCGTAAAACTGATTTTTGCCAGTGCGTAACAACTTTGCACGGTATCTAACATGGTGAGAATGTTGCCCCAGTCGTGATTCGCTTCTGTGGCGCCGCCCACAAGTGGTAATGCGCGGTATTCTGCATCTCGAATGTAAGGTGCAACATCAA
This sequence comes from Pseudomonadales bacterium, assembly GCA_046347205.1. Taxonomy (GTDB): domain Bacteria; phylum Pseudomonadota; class Gammaproteobacteria; order Pseudomonadales; family UBA7239; genus UBA7239. The sequence goes on along the minus strand of JAXMGN010000002.1, from coordinate 586,451 downwards.
TAAAATTCTGTCCGCACCATGCCAGCATGATTGCTGCTGAGAAATTATCGCGTTGTTGAAAAGTAAAAGAAGCCAGTGGCACTAAGGGAAGCAAAATTTGAAACAGGCTGCCGCCGAGAAACATCATCAAGGTGCCAAAGGGACTAAAGAAAACGTGTCCAAATTCATGGAAGGCGAGGTCAATATTGTGCATAAATGAGCCGCCAATAACTTCCCAGTCAATGCCGTGCATTGCCATTCCACCCCACCAGAATATCAGGGCGAGCAAAAGTGCGGCGCGCAGCCCAAATATTGCGGGATCTATGGTGGATGGTGTGTCGGTAAAAGTAATCAATAAGCGCGAAAAAAAATTAGCACCTGTTTTATCGCTATCTTCAAAGTCATCCCCAGTGGTGTTTTCTGGCGTGTTTTCAGAGATGACGGGCGCGTGTTGAGCTTGATGTTTGTCTAGCCACTTTTGATAGGCAATGCCACAGGCTGGGCAGACACCATCATGCACATGTGTGTCACTCGGTTTGCGTGTGTAGTGGCATTTAGGGCATTGCATCATGCGTCTATTTTTATCGAGAGGGTTTGTAGATCTATGGAGCGCGATGAGGTTCCTGTCCAAACCTGATACAAGCCAGCATTAACGTGCCATTGTTTAGTGTTGGCATCATAACGCGCCAGTTGTTGTGCGGGGATGCGCAAGGCGATGGATTTTTTCTCGCCGGCAGACATCTCGATTTTTTCAAATGCAGCCAGTTTTTTTATAGCCGTAGGCTCGGTTGTTGGATGCGCTTCACCGATGTAACACTGCACAACCTCGCTGCCTTTACACTGCCCTGTATTTTTTATTGCGACGGTAATTGCAATGGTATCTTGTGGTTTGTACGTTGTTCGCTGTGTTTGTGGTGCGCTGCATTGAAATTGTGTGTAAGACAGTCCAAAACCAAACGCGAAAGCAGGTTGTTGTTGTAAGTGATCGCACAATGCATAGCCGTGAAAATAATCGTAATGCGCTGTGCTTGCCCAACAATTAAAAGGCGGCAGCTGGTTCTCGTTGGCAGGAATCGTGAAAGGCAGTTTTCCTGATGGGTTTACATCGCCAAATAAAATGCGCGCCAAGGCGTGACCGCCATTCATGCCCAAGTAGCCTGTGTGTAGTATGGCGGCTGGTTTTTCTTGCCAGTCGTTCATCATCACAGCGCTACCGGAAACCAGTGCAACAACCGTGTCACGATTGGCGGTGCAGACGCGTGTAATCAGTTGTTGTTGCTGCGTGTTGAGATGCAGTGAAGCGCGATCACCGCCGCGAGGCACTTTGGGATTGGCAACCGGTTTGCGGTTTGATGTGAGGTTTTCACCTTCATCTTCGGCGTGATAACCCGCAATCAGCAGCACGGTGTTGGCTGTGCTGGCGATGCGTTCTGCTTCGGCAATGTCGCGACCATCACAGTACACAATAGAAATATTGTCTTTTGCGTATTGCTGCATGCCAGCAAGAAATGTGACAGCGTGAGGCGGCGATACGCGACTGCTGCCGTGATCGCCCAAGCAGGGCAGTGTGGCCAGTTCGCCAATCACCGCGATAGTTTTTCCGGTGAGCTGCTGTTTGCTCCACGGCAACAGGCCGTTGTTTTGCAGTAGCACGATGGATTGTTCGGCGGACTTTTGTGCAAGTTGCTGGTGTTGTGAGCAAGCAATCGTGCCTTGCGGTAATTTTTCTTTTGGCAGATGCGACAACCAGTGCAATTTTTTGCGCAAAATACGTCGCACGCTCGTGTTGATAGTTTCTTCTGATACATCGCCGCGCTGTACGGCTTTTTCCAAACGCTTGGCGTAAAAATATCCACGCGGCATTTCGATGTCCATGCCGGCTAATGCAGGTTTTACCGTTTCGTAAATGCCCCACAGCCAATCCGATGAAACAAAACCGTCGAATTGCCACTGTTTTCGCAGTATGTCGTGCAGTAGATAGTGACTATGACCGCAATATTCGCCATTGATTTGGTTGTACGCGCTCATTAAAGAATCTACGCCATTTTCTACCAGTGTTTTGAAGTGGGGTAGATAAACTTCGTGCAGTGTTTTTTCGTCGACATTGACGTCGAGGTAAAAGCGTGAGTTTTCAATGCTGTTCACCGCAAAGTGTTTGGCACACACCATGACGTGTTGCGCTTGCACGCCGCGCATCAAGGCTGTGCCCATTGTACCGAGGTGGTGTGAATCTTCACCGTAGGTTTCTTGGGCGCGTCCCCAGGCGGGGTGGCGCAATAAATTTACACATAAACCGGCAAAATAATTGGCACCACTGGCGCGCGCTTCTGCACCTATCGCTGCGCCAATGCGCTGTTCTAGCTCTGTGTCGAAACTGGCGCCGCGTGTCATGGCGGCAGGAAAACAAGTGGCATTGCCGATAACTACGCCGCGCGGTCCATCGGTAAAGGAGAGGGGAGGAATGCGCAGGCGATCATTTTTTCCTGCATACATATTGGGAAAGCGCTTCAGCAGAAAAACAAAAAATCCAAGTTTTAGCAGCGAAAAATTGCCACCATCACCCGACATTTGTGCAATTTTTTCAGTTAGCGACAGGTCTTGTAAGAGTTTTTCTACTGCGGCATCAATTTGTTGTGCGCTCATTTGGTGCGGCCAGTGAACCGCGTAAGATTCTATCTCGGAGCGAGCAAACAGTGAGCGAACTGCTTGCAGCCAGCGCATCAGAATTGCCGCTCGATGATATAGCGCGCCAATTCACGCAATGGCATGGCGTCGTGATGATTAAATCCCTGTAGCGCATCAATGGCATCACTATAAAGTTTTTTTGCAAGTTGCTTGGCTGATGCCAAGCCGAGCAAACTGGGATAAGTGGATTTATTCAGAGAAATATCGGCGCCTTGTTGTTTGCCCAGTTGTTCCGTGCTGCTTTCGATGTCGAGAATGTCATCCTGCACTTGGAAGGCGAGACCGATAGCCGCCGCGTAGCGATCCAGTGCATCCCGTTGCACGGAGTTCGCGCCAACAGCTAATGCACCACAGCGCACGCTGGCGCGTATCAATGCGCCCGTTTTGAGTTGATGCAATTGTTCTAATGCGTGCAGCGCAATGCGATGATTTTCTGCTGCAAGATCTAAGCTCTGCCCAGCCACCATACCGGCTGCGCCAGAGGCTTGTGCTAGTGTCAAAATTAGCTCGCAGCGCACAGCGGCGGGTAAATCTATTTTTGCTAAACATTCGAATGCAAGTGTTTGTAGCGCGTCGCCAACGAGAATGGCTGTGGCTTCATCAAAAGCGATATGGCAAGTGGGTTGCCCGCGTCGCAGCGCATCATCGTCCATGGCGGGCAAATCGTCATGCACTAAGGAGTAGGCGTGAATCAATTCCAGCGCGCAAGCGATATTGTCGATAGCAGCAGGCACGTTGCTGCTAATACTGTTGGCAGCTGCATAAACCAAAGTGGCGCGCACGCGCTTGCCGCCATTGAGTGCGCTGTAACGCATTGCCTGTTTTAACCGTTGTGCCGGTTCTGTTGTTTCAGGTAGCGCACATTCCAGTGCGGCGGTAACACGCTGCTGACTGTGTTGTAAAAAAAGTTGGAAGTCAGCCGTCATTGCTTATTCAGTTTAGTTATCGTCAAAGGGTTCGCTTTTTAGAGTGCCATTTTTCTCAACCAGTAATTGCACTTTTTGTTCAGCGGCAGAGAGTGTTTCTTGGCACTGCCGCGTCAATTTAATGCCAGCTTCAAACACTTTTAGCGATTCTTCTAGACTGAGATCGCCGCGTTCCAAACTCTCAACCAGCAACTCCAGTTTTTCTAGTGCGCTTTCGAGATCCAGGTCGCTGTCATTTTTTTTCTTACCGGCCATGCCCTGTGCTCACGAGAACAACAGCGCAAAATGTTTGGGATCCATCGTCTCTAGTGCTTTGCCGCCGCCCTTGGCTACACAGGAGAGTGGGTCTTCTGCAATGATGACAGGCAGCCCTGTTTCTTCCATTAAGAGTTTGTCGATATCGCGGAGCAGGGCGCCGCCACCTGTGAGCACAATGCCGTTTTCTGCAATATCGGATGCTAGCTCTGGCGGTGATTGTTCGAGCGCGCTTTTTACCGCTTGCACAATACCGCTTAACGGCTCTTGCAATGCTTCCAAAATTTCGTCGCTGTTCAGTGTGAATTGACGTGGCACGCCTTCGGCCAAATTGCGTCCCCGCACATCAATTTCACGTAGTTCACGCCCGCCAAAAGCACAGCCTACCTCTTGTTTGATGCGTTCTGCAGTGGCGTCTCCGATAATAATGCCGAAGTTTTTACGCACGTAGTTAATGATGGATTCGTCAAAACGATCACCGCCTATGCGCACGGAATCGGCATATACCACGCCGCTCAACGAGATGATGGCGATTTCTGTTGTGCCGCCGCCAATATCAACAACCATACAGCCGTTTGCTTCACCAACATTCAAGCCTGCGCCAATGGCTGCTGCCATGGGTTCGTCAATCAAACGCACTTCGCTGGCACCCGCGCCTTGCACCGATTCGCGAATCGCACGTTTTTCTACTTCGGTTGCTTTGCAAGGCACGCCAACCAGCACACGGGGGCTTGATCCTAAAAAATTGTTTTTATGCACTTTTTTGATGAAGTGTTGCAGCATTTTTTCGGTGACTTGAAAGTCGGCGATCACGCCATCTTTTAGTGGACGAATGGCGGTGATGTTGCCGGGGGTACGGCCGAGCATGCGTTTGGCGTCTAAGCCAACGGCTTCAACGGTTTTTTGGCCGTTGTGGTGGCGAATAGCAACAACCGATGGCTCGTCAAGCACTACACCGCGGCCTCGAACGTAGATGATGGTGTTGGCTGTGCCGAGGTCAATCGACAAGTCGCTGGAAAACATTCCACGGATTTTCTTGAACATGGGATACCTAGATTGGCGGCGCAGCGTCATGCTGCAGATAGGGCGCGCAACTCTAACAATGACGCGGGCTTTGGGCAAGATGAACCGCCTTATTGCAACGGATTTATGCGGCAAAATATGGTATTTTGCCCGCCCTTCGCCGCTCCTCCTTTGGGAGCTTGGCCGCCGTATTTTGCAGTCCCGTATTGGAGTATTTCAATGGTCATTGAACGCCAACAGGTTGAACAACTGGCGCGATTGGCGCGTATTGGGCTTGATGAGGCTGTGTTAACGCGCACGGCGCAGAGTTTGGGGGATGTGCTGACGCTGATTGACCAGTTGCAGGCTGCGGATACCGCTGGCGTGGAGCCCATGGCGCACCCTCTGGACGCTGTACAGCGCTTGCGTGCCGATGTGGTGAGTGAACCGGATCAGCGCACCGCACTGCAAGCGATCGCGCCCGCCGTGGCTGACGGTCTGTTTCTTGTGCCCAAAGTGATTGAGTGAGGTACAGGAGATGACGGCAATACACAAGCTCACTGTCGCACAGATTGCCAAGGCGCTGGCAGAAAAACAATTTTCCAGTCGCGAAGCCACACAGCATTTTTTAGAGCGCATTGCGCAGCACGATGTGGCTTACAACAGTTTTATTACGGTGACGGCTGAACTCGCGCTCGCTGAAGCCAAAGCGGCAGATGCGCGCCGCGCCGCAGGTAAAGCCGCGTTGTTAACCGGCGTGCCATTTGCGCACAAAGACATTTTTTGCACGCAAGGTGTGCGTACCAGTTGCGGTTCAAAAATGCTCAACAATTTTATTGCGCCGTATGACGCAACCGTTGTAGCGAAATACCGTGAGCAGGGCATGGTGATGCTCGGCAAAACCAATATGGATGAGTTTGCGATGGGCTCCTCCAATGAAACCAGTTTTTACGGTGCAGTAAAGAATCCTTGGGATGTCAATTGCGTGCCGGGTGGTTCATCGGGCGGCAGTGCGGCGTGCGTGGCGGCGCGTTTGGTGCCGGCGGCAACAGCAACAGATACCGGTGGCTCTATTCGCCAGCCGGCAGCGCTGTGCGGCATTACCGGTTTGAAGCCGACTTACGGCCGTGTGTCGCGTTGGGGCATGATCGCGTTTGCTTCTAGCCTCGATCAAGCCGGGCCGATGGCGCGCACCGCAGAAGATGTGGCCTTGTTGCTCGGTGCAATGGCGGGTTTTGATGCCAAAGATTCCACCTGCCTTGATCGCGACGTGCCGGATTACAACGCGACGCTCAATAACGATTTAACCGGCTTAAAAATCGGTGTGCCGAAAGAATATTTTGGTGCAGGTTTGAACGCGCAAACCGCAGAACGTGTGCAAGCGGCCTTGCGTGAATACGAAAAAATGGGTGCCACGTTGGTAGAGATTTCTCTACCGCATTCGCATCTTGCCGTGCCGGCTTACTATGTGATTGCGCCGGCAGAATGCTCGGCCAATTTGTCGCGCTTTGATGGTGTGCGCTACGGCTATCGCTGCGACAATCCGCAAGATTTATCGGATTTGTACTGCCGTTCGCGCGCCGAAGGTTTTGGTGAAGAAGTGAAGCGCCGCATCCTCGTCGGCACTTATGTGTTGTCTGCTGGTTTTTACGATGCGTATTACCGCAAGGCGCAGCAGGCGCGCCGCTTAATTCAGCAAGATTTTGTCGAAGCGTTCAAAACGGTGGACGTGATTATGGGGCCGACATCGCCTTCGCCAGCCTTTGCTTTTGGCGCAAAAGGCAATGATCCCGTGGCAATGTATTTGGAAGATATTTATACCATCGCCACCAATTTGGCGGGCTTGCCCGGCATGTCGCTACCCTGCGGTTTGGTGGATAACAAACCCGTGGGTTTGCAAATTATTGGCAATTATTTTGATGAAGCGCGCATGTTGAATGTGGCGCACCGTTTTCAACAGGCGACAGACTGGCACACGCAACAGCCAGCGGGAGTTGCAGCATGAGTTGGGAAACGGTTATTGGTTTAGAAATTCATGTGCAACTTGCCACCAAAACAAAAATTTTTTCTGGCAGTTCGACCGCATTTGGTGCCGACCCAAACACGCAAGCTTGTGCGATTGATTTGGCACTGCCTGGCACACTGCCGGTATTGAACGAAGAAGCCGTGCGCATGGCAGTGATGTTTGGATTGGCGATTGATGCCAAGATTCCACAGCGTTCGGTGTTTGAGCGCAAAAATTATTTTTATCCCGATTTGCCGAAAGGCTACCAAACCACGCAGTTGGCCGAGCCGATTGTGGGCGCAGGTCATGTGGACATCACTTTGTCGGATGGCAGCGTAAAACAGGTACGTATACACCACGCGCATTTGGAAGAAGACGCAGGTAAATCGCTGCACGAAGATTATGCCGGTATGAGTGGTATCGACCTCAATCGTGCAGGTACGCCGTTAATAGAAATTGTCACCGAGCCAGATATGCGCAGCGCAGAAGAGGCGGTCGCATTTGCTAAAAAATTGCATAGCATTGTGACAACTTTGGGTATTTGTGACGGCGAGATGTCGCAAGGTTCGATGCGTTTTGATGTCAATATTTCTGTGCGCAAGAAAGGTGATGAAAAACTGGGCACGCGCACGGAAACCAAAAACCTGAATTCTTTCCGCTTTATGGAAGATGCCATCCGCTACGAAGTGGAACGTCAAATCGAATTGATTGAAGACGGCGGCAAAGTGGTACAGGAAACGCGTTTGTATAACGGTGAAACAAAAAACGGTCGTTCCATGCGTAGCAAGGAAGAGGCCAACGATTACCGCTATTTTCCTTGCCCTGATTTACTGCCCGTGGTGTTGGATAACGATTACATCAGTGCGCTGCGCGCTGCGCTGCCCGAATTGCCCGATGCGAAGCAGGCGCGTTTTGTGCAGCAGTATGGCTTGTCAGATTACGATGCCAGCCAGTTGAGTGCCGAGCGTGTTACTGCTGATTTTTACGAGCAGACTGCAGCTGCGAGTGGTGATGCCAAACTCGCCGCCAATTGGGTGATGGTGGAGCTGCTCGCTGCACTCAATAAAAATGGTTTGGATTTGGTGCAAAGCCCCGTGTCGGCTGCGCAGTTGGGCGGCATGATTGCGCGTATTAAAGACGGCACAATCTCCGGCAAAATTGCCAAACAAGTGTTTGAGTTGTTGTGGAATGAAGGTGGCAATGCCGATGCCATCATCGAAAAACACGGTTTGAAGCAGGTGTCGGATTCGGGCGCTATCGAAAAAATTGTGGATGACATCATCGCCAACAATCCGCAGCAGGTAGAGAACTACCGCAGTGCAACAGAGGACAAACGTCCGAAGATGCTGGGCTTCTTTGTTGGTCAAATCATGAAGGCTTCGCAAGGCAAAGCGAACCCGCAACAAGTGAATGAAATACTGTTGAAGAAATTACAAAGTTGAGGTGGTGGAACAATGACAGAGCCCGTGACTGACCCTGTATTGGTGAAGAAGAAAGACAAGAAAATTGTCGAAGACGAGCACCGCACCGAGGAGCAGTTGCGGGAGTTTTTGCATGTGCTGCCCCCCGCCGGTTTTGATGCGGATTTTCATGCGCTGCACAATGCATACAAAAGTTTGAAGCCGGATGAGTTTGAGCAATTTATTGCTTTCTTCAAAGAGGCTGGGCGAAACCTCGAGGCCAAAAGTCCTTACGGTGAAACCATTGTCGAACTGATCAAGCAACACCGACACGGTGATGAGTATCTCGCTGTGTTGTAGGAATGGATAATTTGTAGATATAAAAAAACCGGCTCGTGCCGGTTTTTTTATAGGTGCCGATGTTGGGTTTATCGGCGGGTAAAAACAATGGGCATGTCGTCGCTGGGTTTAGGCAGCGGGAAGGTCTGCATATAAACATCCGGCTTGGCATGGCGCGCTTCAAAATCGTAACGCTTCATGAATTTGAACAGGAAGTTGCGGTATTCCATTTGCGCAAAGTGCATACCAATACACTTGTGACCGCCACCGCCAAATGGGTGGAACTGGAATGCATGTTTTTTATGTTCGGCGCGTTCTGGTGAGAAGCGTTCTGGATCAAATTTGAAAGGGCTGGTCCAGTATTCTTCCATCCAATGTGTGAAGCGTGGCAGCGTCAGTACCATGGTGTTGGCAGGTACACGGTGACCGGCCATTTCGCATTCGCGAATAGTGCGGCGCGGTACTGAAGGTACAGAAGGACGAATACGCTGTACTTCGTTGAATACCATCTGCATGTAAGGCAGTTTTTCTTGGTCTTCCCACAGCAAGCCGTCGAGATCAATCGAGTCAATTTCCTGTTGCAATTTTTTCTTGATGTCTGGATGACGTGCAAGATAGTAAATAGTGTGTGTTATTGCTGCAGTGGTGGTGTCGTGCGCAGCAAACATCAAAAAGATAGCTTGATCTGTCACTTCTTTATGAGAGAAGAATTCGCCATTTTCGTCGGTGGCACGGCTGAAAACACTCAGCATGTCCAAACCGTCACCACGACGTTTTTGCTCAATCATGGGGCTGAAAAAGTTTTGCAGATTTCGTTTGCCGATCATGCCGCGATGGTAAACAAAGCCGGGGATATTCCATGGCACCAAATACATCAAGCCGGCCGTGGCATCAATAAAGGCTTTATTGAGGTAGTTGACACGATCACTTTTGTAATCGGTTTCGCCTGCAAAAATTTCAGCGGCAACGATCAGCAACAATTCTTTGATGTAAGTGAAGAAAGGAATGGTTTTGCCAGCATCAGCTTCCCATTCATTGAGTGCGCGATCATAAATGCGGTTGATTTCTTTGGTGTAGTGTTGCAACGCTTCGTTTTTGAACGCGTTTTGCACGATACGGCGCTGGTGTTTGTGGTGATCGAAGTCCTCCATGATGAGGCTGCCTTCGAAGAACTTTTGCACGCGATCGCCAAAACCCATTTTGGAGGAGAAATTGCGCTCGGTATCCAGCAGTATTTGTTGCGCCAAATCGGGGCCCATAGCCAACACAGCGCGCATACCGATAGTAGAAACACGCTGCAACAGACCGTATTTTTTATAGCGCTCTTGTGCCCAAATAAAAGGGTCTTTGACGTAACTGATGGTGTGGCCAATCACCGGCAAGCCGTAGTCGCCGGGGATATGATCCAGATCGTTGCAGTTGGGTTGATGAATGTAATCGCCGTACGGTTCAATAACTTTAGCCATGAGTTCACTCCTTACAGATGGCGAGCATCATAAGGAGTGCGAGGCGGCTTACCTATCCGATATTCGTCGGGTATCCCTTGCGCAAACTACCTTCTGCGACGCATCACGATGGGCATGTCGTCGTCGGGCTTGGGCAGCGGGAAGGTCTGCATATACACATCCTGCTTGGCGTGGCGCGACTCAAAATCAAAGCGTTTGAGGAATTTGAACAGGAAGTTACGGTATTCCATCTGGGCGAAGTGCATGCCTATGCATTTGTGTGCGCCGCCACCAAAGGGGAAGAACTGGAAGGCGTGTTTTTTGTGTTCGGCGCGTTCAGGCGAGAAACGCTCTGGGTCAAACTTGGCGGGGTTGCTCCAGTATTCTTCCATCCAGTGCGTGAAGCGCGGCATCACAAACACCATGGTATGTGCAGGAATTTTGTGGCCGGCCATTTCACACGCGCGAATGGTGCGGCGTGGGATGAGCGGTACGGAAGGGCGAATACGCTGGGTTTCGTTGAACACCATCGACATATACGGCAGCTTTTCTTGGTCTTCCCACAGCAGGCCGTCCAGATCGACAGAATCGATCTCTTGCATCAGCTTCTCTTTTACGTCTGGATTGCGCGCCAGATAGTAGATGGTGTGAGTGATGGCGGCCGTGGTGGTGTCGTGCGCGGCGAACATCAGGAAGATGGCTTGATTGGTCACTTCTTCTGCGCTGAAATATTCGCCAAACTCATCTTTTTCGCGACTGAAGAAACTCAACATGTCTTTGCCGTCTCCACGTCGCTTCTCGTCGATCATGGCACCGAAGAATTGTTGCAAGAATTTTTTACCTTGGATGCCGCGATGGTAGGTGGTGCCTGGAATATCCCAAGGCACGAGGTACATCACGCCGTTCACAGCATCAAGAAATGCTTTGTTTAACTGGCGCACGCGCTCGCCTTTGTAATCGGTTTCGCCGGCAAAAATTTCTGCAGCAACCACTAACAACAAATCTTTGATGTACATAAAAAATGGAATGGTTTTGCCGACATCAGCGTCCCATTCATCCAGCGCACGGTCATAAATACGGTTAATCTCGCGCGTGTAATGTTGTAGCGCATCGTTTTTGAAAGCATTTTGTACAATGCGGCGTTGGTGTTTGTGATGTTCGAAATCTTCCATAATCAAGCTGCCTTCAAAGAAGGTTTGCAGTCTTGTATGGAAGCCCATTTTGGAAGAGAAGTTGCGATCCATGTCTAGCATGACTTGCTGTGCCAAATCAGGACCTAGAGCCAATAAACCGCGCACGCCGGTGGTTTGCACACGCTGCAATAAGCCAAATTGTTGGTAGCGCTCTTGTGTCCACGTTAGTGGATCTTTTAGGTAACTAAAGGTGTGACCAATCAAGGGTAGACCGTAATCGCCTGGAATGTGATCCAGCTCGGTAGCATTGGGTTGATGGATGTAATCGCCGTAAGGTGAAATCACTTTTGCCATGCAAAAATCCGCCTGATTTGAATTTATAGAAGGAGTGTGAAAAACAGCTCCATTCTAGGCGCAGGGTTTTGGCAAAAAGATGTGCTAAATCAAAGAGTGGTGAATTGGCTGTTTGATGGAGATCAAGGCAACTCACCTAGCTCGCGCAGGGTTTTGCGCATTAAATCCAGCTCCACTTGTCGTGCCATGTGGGTAAATTTTTTATTCCATTCCGCATAGCGTTGTTCAAAGTCTGTTAATGGTAACTCCGCTTCTTTAATGCCGATGCCGACGACGGTTTGCGGAAAATAGTCTGGACCATACCAGCCGACATGCGCTTGCTGAAAAGGTTTCAGTAGCGAGCGAAACGCATCCGGCGTGTAGCGCCAGTAATCGTTAGGTGTTTCGTGGATAAAATAATCCAGCACGGAACTCATCACCAGTAGTCCGCCAGGTTTGAGTATGCGATAGATTTCCGACACGGCTTGGTGCGGATATTCCACATGCTCCAGTGTGTCCATTAAAAAAACGGTACCAGCGATGTTGTCGGGTAGATCAATGTGGTGCAAGTTCAAGACTTTATCCACACCGGGGCCTGCACGCATATCGCAGCCAACAAACGCTTTATCGGTAAACAATGGGCGTAGATCGGTGTCTTGTGCAATGCCTTCCACTTGATACGAACCAAACTCGTAAATAGGTTCGGTGATGGGGAGTGTGTCCATCACGATATTGATGTATTTCCACAGGGATTTGCGCATTCAAGAGTCCAAAAATTGGTTGACGATTTGTTCAGCGCGCGCGCGAATGCTGGCACTTTCATTGGCGAGATGATGGCGTGCTTCAGCGAGGTAGTGCACTTGTGCGTTGGGCATTTTTTTACAGATGGCGGGGATGTTGTAGCGCCAGTCTACGGTGTCGTCCTGCTCGCCTTGCAATATCAGTGTGGAAGTTTTGATAACAGATTGTTTAGAGAAGTGTGTCAGCCAGTTTTTCATCGCATCCACCCAGGCCACGGTGAGATAGCGCGGTTGTAGAGGGTCTTCGTAGCGACAAAAGTGCAAAAACTCTTGATTGGATGAATTGTCGTGAAAATTTCTAGGTAGATACTTGATGAAGTGGCGCAGCAAAAGATACGCTGCATATCCTTGCGGTTGCCAGTGATGAGGGCGCAGCAGTGGCGAGAAAAAAATCAGTTTTTGTATGGCATGTGAAAAGTCTTCCATCAAAAAATTCATCCACGCGGCACAGCCGGTGCTTTGTCCAAAACCCAGCGTGATCGGCGGCAGTTTGGTGTTGGCGCTGGCGGTTATCACGCTGTTGATGGCTTGCGCGTATTCGTCAAAGTTGTGAATCACGGCGCGTGCGCCGGACGACAAGCCGTGGCCGGGCAGATCAAAAGCAATCACGGCAATATTTTTTTGCAGCAAAAATTGAATAACGTGGCGATACAGGCCTACATGATCAAAATAGCCGTGCACCACCAATGCCGTTTGCTGCACATTTTCTGGCAGCCAATATTGCACCGCGAGGCGGTAATTGCCGCTGTGCAGCGTACCGATGTGGTGTTGGCCGCGCAGTGCATCCAGTTGATAGAAGCGGCGATATTCCTCGAAACCTTCCGGTTTGAAGTCGAGGGCTGGGTCGAAGCGCAGGGGTTTGAGCGCTGACTGGAGTGGCAAAAAACTTTGCATGCGTTTTGCCTACAGCAACATAGGAATTTGATTTTGCGCGCTGGCGCTGGCCGCAAAAAACCAACACTCAATCGCGTAGCGCCTGCCGGTAATGCTGGGCGACCACGCGGTGCGATGCAAATTCATGTGATCAAAAAACAGTGCGTCACCGGCTTTGAAAGCAGGGCGTAGCCACGGGGTGTCGCTGAAGTTTTTTTCGACGTAAGCGGGGCCGACAGTCCAATCAAAACGTGCGCCATCGGTACCCGTTTGCACAATGTTGTCAAAGCGGCGCGGCACGATGTCGATGCCTGGGTTGATGGAGTCGCCACCGCAGTCGGTGAGCGCAATCCACAAATTCATGCTGCGCACGTCTTTGCCCATGAAAGCGCCGTCTTGATGCCAGTCGGCTTCACCAGCGATAGGGTCGACGCGGCGCAGCACCCATTTTTTTACCGAGACGCAGGGTGTTTCACCAAAATAATCCGTGAGTAGTTTTTTGAGTTGCAGTTGGCGATACAGCTCCATCACATCAAACAAGCCGCGCGGTGAATCTGCTGCCCACACCCCGCCCGTTTCCGCAATAAACTTTCTGCCCACGCCGAGTTTGTGGTGCGTGTTCAAATACTGTGACGGTGAATAGTAAGGGTTGTTGCTGTCTATCACTTCACCTGCCGCGCGCTGATTGCGTGTGGTAACGGCTTGCTCAATGTTGTGGCGCAGTATTTCTAGCATGGAGGATGGCACTAAATTGCGCACCAACAGCGAACCCTGTTGTTGCACGGTCTTGTTGAGTATTTGCGCGTCGAGTTGTGTTGCTGCTATTTCAGGAATGGTTGCAGCAGTGTTCAGCGATAGCTTGGCATCAATAGCGGGTGGAAAAACGGTTGTTGGCACAGGCCATTGCGTGTGGTGAAAACCCTGCACGCGCAAATCTATCAATTGCTTTTCCAGCGCAACATCGGCGTGCAAACGATTTTGCTCCGATAGCAGCGCAATGGCTTCCTGCCACTGCCCGTTGCGAGTGAGCTGGTTGACTTGTTCCTGCATCGTACTCATGGCGCTGTGTCCTTGGCTGTGCAACGTAGACAGAGTGAGGATACTAGAGAATATTCAGCAGGCGATCTAGCTCGCTCAATTCATCGGTAGCGGAACACAGAAACACTTCTTCACAGCCGGTGGCAGCCATTACTGTCAGCGTATCTTTGATGACATGCGCATCAAAGTTTTTCATACTGTTGGCGACTGGGCGCGCAATTTTATCGCCGAGAATTTTTAGATAATCGTAAACATAGTCTTTCATTTTTTCTTCGGCATTGTCTGCTAAGCAGTACCAAAAGCCGCCCACTTTTTGCGGTGGCGCTTGCCGTTCTGCTGCTTGCCAAGCTTGCTCGGCCATGCGAAAAAATCCCGCAGTTTCCGCAGCGGAGCCCGACATAGAAAACGAATAGACGCCGTCTGCCCAGTGCGCCGCGCGCGCCATGGCTTTGGGTCCCATTACTCCCGCCAAAATTGGTGGGCCGCCCGCTTGTACAGGTGTGGGGCCAACAGGGTCGGCACCATCAAAAGGCGGAAGCCCAGCCCAGATGTTTTTCATGGTGAGAATTTGTTGATCTTGTCTGGCGTGACGCTGTGAAAAATCTGCACCCACGGCGCGGTAATCCACTTCGCGTCCACCCACGCCCACCGTGACGGTAACGCGGCCGTTGGAGAGTAAATCCAAGGTGGCAATCTCTTTCGCGGCCCACACGGCGGAGTGCATGGGCAGCACATACAACGAAGGTACGATGCGCACGCGCTCGGTAACGGCGGCGGCAAACGCCAGTGTATTGCGCATTTCCAAGGTGTAGCCGGTGATGCGTTCGCCGCAAGACAAGCTGTGAAAAGGCCCTTGCTCAATGCGTGCACACCAATCGAGTATGGTGCGGCGGGTGATGGATTTTTTCATGTAGGGCAGGCAGATACTGATTTTCACGAAATTCTCCTGTGAGGGTTGATTGAAAATTATCTCGGTAGCTCTTCGATGTAATTTTTTCCGCCCAAGCGTTGAATGTTGAGCAGTATCCAGCGTTGACGACCGCGTATATAACCACTGGGTTTATTGGCTTGGTAGACGCGCGGGTTGGGTAACACTGCGGCGAGTAGCGCCGCTTCTGCGGGCGATAGTTTCGCTGCGCTTTTTTTGAAAAAGTATTGCGAGGCGGCTTCTGCGCCGTAAACACCATCGCCCAATTCAATGATGTTGAGATACACCTCTAGGATGCGTTCTTTCGGCCACAGCATTTCAATCAAGATGGTGAAATACACTTCCATGCCTTTGCGAAACCAGTTGCGTCCACTCCATAAAAAAAGATTTTTGGCGGTTTGTTGCGAGATGGTGGAGGCGCCGCGCGTTTTTTTGTGTTTTTGATTGTAGATGGCGGCTTTTTCAATCGCTTTCCAATCAAAACCAGCGTGTTCAGCGAATAATTGATCTTCAGCGGCCACCACAGCAACACCCAAGGAGGGGGATATGTTTTCTATGGGAGCCCACTGATAACGGCGTTGATAGGGTTCGCTAGAAAACCACGATTCCACACGCCGCTCCATCATCAAACCCGAAGTGAGCGGTGGAAAAAAACGTAACAGCAGTGTCAACGCTACGGTGCTGACCAAAAAACCTAGCAGGCAAAATGCTGTGAGGCGCAGCAGGCGTTTCATACGAGCAGTGTGCGAAATATGCGCTGTAATTTAAGGCGCACTCAACTGCTGTAAATCGTATTCAGTCGTGGGGTCGTCGCGCACCACCGACAAGCCACGTATCGCCATTTGTCGCGCATGCGTACTGTCGCCGCGCTGTGCATAAATGCGCGACAGTTCGAGATAGGCGCGTGCTTCTTGTGGAGCCAAGGTCTGCGCGCGTTCAGCCAGCGTTTGTGCGCGGGTGTAATCGCCCTGCGTGCGCGCTTGTGCGGCTTCGCTCAACAAATTAGCGGCGGCTGGATTGGTGATGGGCTGAGGTGGCGCAGTGGGCTGCGGTGTTGTGTCAGTGTTGACGGCGGCTGTGTCAGTGGTTTCTGTCGTGGCAGGCGTGCTGCGCTGATGGTGTGCAGGCGCATGAATGTCTTCAATGGGTACGGCGCGCGTAGTGGCGGGCTCCATGGCACAAGCGCTGAGAAATACGGAGCCAGCGGCAAAGCAGCACAGCAAGAACTGGCGTTGAGAAAATGTCGTCATGGTTTAGTGTCCGAGAAACTGATCCAGCAAGTTTACTGGCGCACGACCGTGACAGGAAACATAGGTGGGCTGCGGTGAGCGGCGATCAATCGGCAGGCGGCGCGAGCCACTGCATCCTTCATCGGTGCGGTTGCCCGTGGCCTCGTCTATCCACTGCCATTCGATGTTGCTTTGCGAAGGGTCGGACAGTGACTGATTGGGAAGGGCGGCCATGAGGTTGATCCAAATGGGCAACGCGCCGGTAGCACCTGTGAGCGGCATTTTTTGGTTGTCGTCGCGTCCCACCCACACCACGGTGTTGTAGTTGGCGGAGAAGCCGGCAAACCAGCTATCGCGTTGATCGTCGGTGGTGCCGGTCTTGCCCGCTAGGTGTAAGCCAAACGGCAGGCGTGCGTAGGCGGCTTGTGCCGTGCCTTCGCGTAGCACGGCTTGCATCGCCCAAGTGATCTCCTGTGCATAAGCGGGGTCTACGGTTTGTTCCATTTCTAAACCATAGCGTTTGATCGGCTTGCCTGCGGCGGTGTAGACATCGCGTATGGTGCGTACGGGCAGAGTGAAACCATCGGCGGCGAGCATTTGGTACAGGCGCGCAATTTCCAGCGGCGACATACCGCCCGCGCCCAATAGCAGTGAAGGTACAGGATCGAGCTTGGCCTGCACGCCCGCGCGACGAATGATGTCGATCAGCGGTTTTACGCCTACCTGCAAGCCCACTCGCGCTGTTGCCAAGTTGTAGGAGTGCGCCAAGGCTTCCACTAAAGAGACTTTACCGTGTGATTTGCCATCGTAGTTTTGCGGTTGCCACCATGTGCCATTGGCATTGCGATAGCGCAGTGGAGAATCGTCCACATGGGTCGCCAAGGAAAACTGTCGGCTTTCCAGCGCAGACAAAAAGATAAAAGGCTTCAGCAGTGAGCCGACAGGGCGGTTGGCATCTATCGCGCGGTTAAAGCCGTAATACTTGGGATTGCGATCTCCCACCAGTGCCACCACTTCGCCATTGGCAGGGTTGGTGACTACAACAGCACCTTGCAGTTGCCCGTTGGCGTTGGTCAGTGATTTGTATGACTTTTCCAGCTTATTGATGCCGTTTTGCAAAGACTGTTCTGCTAACCACTGCACTTGTGGATCAATAGTGGTGAAGATTTGCAGGCCTTCTGTCAACAAGTCTTCGTCTTTGTACTCGGTATTCAGTTGGCGTCGCACCAGTTCCAAAAAGGCCGGATAAACCCCGAGGCGTGACAAACTGCTGTCGCCAACGCCGAGTGGCTGTGCATCGGCCCAGTCATATTCGGCTTTGCTGATAATGCCTTGATCGAGCATTGTGCTGAGGACAACCCGACGGCGCTCGGTAGCGCGGTCAGGATTGCGCCAAGGATTGTAGTAGGACGGGCCTTTGACCAAGCCGATCAACAGAGCCATCTGATGCAGTTTTAATTCATTGAGTGGTTGACGAAAAAACTGCTGGCTGGCGAGGCCGAAACCGTTGATTGAGCGACCGCCTTCTTGCCCGAAGTACACCTCGTTGATGTAAGTTTCCAAGATTTCACGCTTGCTGTAATGCGCTTCCAGCAACACTGACATCCACACTTCTAAAATTTTGCGCGACAAGGTGCGCTCAGAATTGAGATAAAAGTTTTTGACGAGCTGTTGTGTGATGGTGCTTCCGCCTTGTACTAATCCACCGGCAGCAATGTTGGTCCACATAGCGCGTGCAATGCCGCGCAGGGAAATGCCGTGGTGATCCATGAAATAGCGATCTTCGGTGGCAACAAGACCTGCCAGCATTACCGGTGGCATATCTTCCAGTTTCACCAGCAAGCGGTCGTCGTGCTTGCCGGAATACAGGCTGCCGATCATCAAAGGCTCTAACCGCAGCAGCGGCAGTGTGTTGCCATTGCGATCGGTAATGCGTGCAATGCCGCTGTTGTTGAAATCGAGAGAAACCCAGCGTGATGGCTCTGGTTGATCTGCAAAGGCAAAGCCGCGCGTGTGGATTTGTATAGCATTGCCTGCAAGGTGATATTGCCCGGGTGTTCCTGCTGCACTGGAGGGTTGGTAGCCGAGCAAGGTCAGTGCATCAGCCATACCTTGGGCTGAAAAAGGCTGCCCCGGGTACAGTTCTTGCGGCTTGGCGTACACCTTGGCTGGAATCGTCCATTTCTGCCCTTCGAATTTGTTGCGCACCAGTGAATCGACATACACGCTGGTGAGCAGTACAAACGGAATGATGACCGCAGTGCATTTGGCAAAAAAAATCAGCAGCGATACCCACCAGCGACGCTTTCTGCGTGCTGCGTGTGAGTGGCGAGTGCGACGGGAAGTACGGCGGCGTTCAGACATCGCGCCAGTGTACGCAGACAGGCATTACAGGCAAGGCTTTTGTGGGGGATAATGCCTGCTCGGTTGATTAAGTGAATGAAAATACAATGAGTTATCACATTTATGGTATAGGGGCGGCGCTGGTTGATACGGAGATTGAAGTATCAGATAGCGATCTCGAACAGCTGGTCATTACCAAAGGACACATGACTTTGGTGGATGCGGAAAAGCAGCAGGCCGTCATGACGTATCTGGCAAATCACACTGTTCATACGAAACGCAGTGGCGGCAGTGCAGCCAATTCGGTGATTGCAGCCAGTTATTTTGGTGCAAAAACGTTTTATTCCTGCAAAGTCGCCGACGACGACAACGGAAATTTTTATCATCACGATATGAAAGCGGCTGGTGTGGCTTGCAATGGTATTGAGCCGTCCGCAGCAGGGGAAACCGGTAAATGTTTGGTGCTGATCACGCCGGACGCGGAGCGCACTATGCTCACGCATTTAGGCATCAGTGAAACATTATGCAGTCAAACCTTGAATGCCTCAGCTATTGCACAGGCGCAATACGTTTACATCGAAGGTTATTTGGTGACGTCACCCACGGGGCGCGCAGCAGCGATTCAGTTGCGTGAAAGTGCAGAAAAACACGGCGTGAAAACCGCACTGTCTCTGTCCGATCCTGGAATGGTGGAATTTTTTGGTGATGGTTTGCGCGAAATGATTGGCGGTGGCGTGGATTTGTTATTTTGCAATGAAGATGAAGCGCGCGGTTTCACCGTTTGCGGCGATACGCAATCCGCAGTAGAAGCACTTAAAAAATATGCAAAAACTTTTGCTATCACTTGCGGCTCACGCGGTGCTTTGGTGTTTGATGGTGAGCAGCTGCACAGCATCGCGCCGCACGCGGTAAAAGCCATCGACAGCAACGGCGCAGGCGATATGTTTGCCGGCGCATTTTTGTACGCCATCACGCATGGTTATTCATGGATAGAGGCGGGTAATTTAGCCAGTCGCGCGGCGGCAGAAGTGGTGAGTCATTATGGTCCGCGCTTAGAGCCTGCGCTGCACGCCAGTATTCAGCGGGAAATACTTGGATGAGTGTGGCAGCGCCACAGTATTATCGCGAAAAACAACAAGCCGTTGAGTCATTTTTACGTTTTGCGCAGGGGGGGGCTTTTCCTGCGTGGCCACTGGAAGTGTTTATTGAAGTCAGCAATATCTGTGACTTGCAGTGCGCAATGTGCCCCACATTTTCTGCGCTGAGCACAGATAGATTTTTTGCGCTGAAACGCGAAGATCGCGGTGTGATTGCTTACGAAACTGCTACCGAGCCTTTGGATGAAGTGCTGAAACACGCCTTGGTGATTCACGCTAGCGGCTACGGTGAGCCGACCATACACCCGCAATACAAAGAACTGCTGCAATACTTGTCGCGCTACGAAGCGCTGATCGATTTTTTTACCAATGGCATGCATTTGGATGAAGAGCTGTGCGAATTTTTAGTGCAAGGGCATGTACATCGCCTATCCATCAGTTTTTCTGGCGTTACCGCAGAAGAGTACGAAAATATATACATCGGCGGTGATTTTGATCGTGTGCTAGGTGGTATACGCCGATTGGCCAAGGCAAAACAGGCGGCGAATAGTCAGTATCCGCGCATTGAGATTAATAGCTTGGCTTTTCAACACCATATAGAAAAATTGCCCGCGTTCGTGCAGTTGATGGCCGATGCAGGTGCCAATGTGATTCATGTCAAACCGCTGCGGTTGTACGCAGGGAAAATTGCTGAGTTGAAGCACCATGAATCGCATATGCATCCAGAGCGAGAAGCGCATCTTGTGCAAGAGGCAAAGGCGCTGGCAGATACTTTGGGTGTGCGTTTGGCAAGCGCGCCCTATGAAGCGACGCAAAAACACGCGTTGAATTATGAGCGTACATTTAATGCTATGCCTGATGCTGAGAGAGAGGCATTGTTTCGTCGGATACTCGATGAGAAATTACCTGTCTCGCAGATTAAAACCGTAGCAAGTTCTGCTGAAAAGCGCGAAGAGAAAAAGGCGGCGGCGAATGATGAAAGAAAAATGCGTGAGCGGCATGCTTTGTCTGTTTCGAACGACAATTTTTTTGCGCACAAAGGCATTCCTTGTTTTGAGCCATTCAAAACCTTTTACGCCTCGTTTGATGGCAGGGTGAAAACCTGTTGTTTTGCGGAAACGAAACACTGGATAGGTCACTTGCAAGAGGTATCCGGCAGTGAAATTTGGAATAACGCCGCTTATCAAGCCATTAGACAGCACGCACTAAACGGCGAATACCTCACGGCGATGTGTGGCGCTTGCATGAAGAAAAATGCCTACCCCAAACAACATTCCTTTCAAAGTCACTTTACTATGTATGCAGAATGGTTTGAAAAGGTATTCCAGCAGGTGTTTTTGCCAGAAGTGCGAGATGCCGTGCGCGCTGTGCCATCCTCTGCAAGTATTTTAGCGGCGCATCAATCCAGAGAAGAAAATAGATGAAAACAAAATTGAGTTGGCTGCTGATCGGTTTGTTATACAGCGTTGTACAAGCTGCGCCCGTGCCACCCAATTTTGTGGTGATTGTTGCTGACGATCTCGGCGCCAATGATTTAGGCGTTTTTGGGCATTCGGTTATCAAATCGCCCAATATTGATCAGCTGGCGAAACAAGGCATGCAATTCAATAATGCCTTTTTGTCGACTTCTTCTTGCACAGCCAGCCGTGCCAGTATTTTGACGGGACGCTATCCGCACAGCACCGGCTCTCCCAAGCTAAATGATGTGTTGCCGGCGGACCAAAAAACAGTAGCGACGTATTTGCGCAATGCCGGTTATTACACGGCATCTATTGGCAAATGGCACAACGGCAGTTTGGTGGTTCCGCAGTGGGATGTGGTGAAAGACCCTCCAGGAGAAAGTGGTGCAGAAGGTTGGGTGGATGCACTGCGCAATCGTCCGAAAGATAAGCCGTTTTTCTTTTGGTTTGCCAGCCGCGACCCGCATGTGCCGTATGCCCCTTTACAGCCAGATGGCCCGTATCAGCCCAAAGATGCCGTGATTTTGCCAGCATATTTGGATAGTCCAGATGCACGCTACACCATCGCACAGTACTACACAGAAATTAGCCGGCTCGACAGTTATGTTGGCAAAGTGGTGGATGAGTTGCGTGCGCAAAACTTGTTGGGCAACACCTATATTATTTTTCTATCAGATAACGGCGCGCCGATGCCGCGCGCAAAAACCACGCTGTATGATGCGGGTATCAAAACGCCATTGATTATGGTGGGTGCGCGCATTGCTGCGCAATCGCAAAATAATGCCTTGGTGAGTTCAATCGACATTATGCCAACGGTGTTGGATTTGGCGGGTGTTACTTCTGCTGAATCGATACAGGGGAAATCTTTCGTCTCTTTGTTTAAGAATCCGGCTGCGGATTTTCGTGCGGCAATTTTTGCCGAGCAGTTTGATCATGGCTACGTATTAAATCGCAGAGCGGTGCGCAATCAAAATTATTTGTATATCCATAATTTTGCAGAGAATAAACATAGCTGTCTGTTGGAGGCGCAGCCGATGGGGAGAGAGTTAGTCAAAGCCTTTCATGAGAAAAAACTGAATCCAACGCAGTTGTTGTGTTTTGATCCGCATCCTCCGGCAGAGGAGTTGTACGATGCAAAAAAAGATCCACTCGCCTTGCACAATTTGGCAGATAACCCAGCATTTACCGCAACGCGCGATGCCATGCATCAGCAGCTGTTGCAGCAAGCAAAAGACACGCAAGATACGGTATATCTTCAAACCGCGCACTGATGGCTGTGCGAGATTTGTTCTAAGCGTTGTGCGATAGTTTTTGTGATGTCGGCAACGGAAAGCCCGCAATCGTCTAGCAGATCACTGTGCTTGCCGTGATGGAGAAAGTTGTCGGGCAAGCCGAGATGCAATACGGGAATCACAATACCTTGTGCCGCCAAAAACTCACTGACGGCTGCGCCCGCACCGCCCATCACCGTGTTTTCTTCCAGCGTCACCAACAGTTCGTGGCGCGCAGCTAATGACAAAATTAATTGCTCGTCGAGCGGTTTAACAAAACGCATATCCGCTACAGTGGCATTTGAAACTTCCGCTGCACCCATCGCGCGTTGCAATAGGGCGCCAAAATTGAGGATGGCAATGCGTTGACCTTCGCGTTTCACGATACCTTTGCCGATAGGTAATGCCGTCATTTCGCGCGCGACTACTGCGTTGGGGCCGGTACCGCGCGGATAGCGCACGGCTGCTGTGCCGCGGTGTTGATAGCCGGTGTACAGCATTTGGCGGCATTCGTTCTCATCGGAAGGTGCCATTACCACTATGTTGGGAATGCAGCGCAAATAACTCAAATCAAAACTGCCGGCGTGCGTGGCACCGTCTTCGCCCACGAGTCCAGCGCGATCAATCGCAAACAATACGTCCAATTCTTGCAGGGCGACATCGTGTATCAATTGATCGTAAGCGCGCTGCAGAAACGTGGAATAAATCGCAACAACGGGCTTCATGCCATCGCAGGCCAAACCCGCCGCGAGTGTGACGGCATGTTGCTCGGCAATCGCCACATCGTGGAATTGTTCGGGAAAGCGTTCGGCAAACGTCACCATGCCAGAGCCTTCACTCATGGCGGGTGTAATGCCGATCAGTTTTTTATCAGCGGTAGCCATATCGCACAACCAATCGCCAAAAATATCCTGATATTTTTTGGCTTTAGGTTTTTCATCAACGAGTTGAATCGTTTGCGGTTTGGCTTCAATTTTTGATAAAGCGTGATAGGTGATGGGGTCTGCTTCTGCCGGTGCGAAACCTTTGCCTTTGGTGGTGATGACGTGCAGCAGTTGTGGACCTTCCAAATTGCGCAAATTATCCAGCGTGCGCACGAGATCATTTAGACTGTGCCCGTCGATGGGGCCGATGTAGTTAAAACCTAACTCTTCAAACAGCGTGCCGGGTGCCACCATGCCTTTCATGTGTTCTTCAGTGCGCTGTGCCAATTGAAAAGCCGGCGGAATTTTAGATAACACTTTTTTTCCACTGCTGCGTACGGATGTGTACAACTTGCTTGCCCAGATTTTGGCAAAATACGTGGCAAGGCCGCCGACATTGTGTGAGATCGACATATTGTTGTCGTTCAACACCACCACCATATTGGCAGCCGTGTGACCCGCGTGATTCAGCGCTTCAAACGCCATGCCGGCCGTCATTGCGCCGTCGCCAATCACGGCCACTGTTTTGCGCGATAAATTTTGTGCTTTGGCGGCGAGTGCCATGCCGAGCGCGGCAGAAATGGATGTGCTGGAATGCCCCACGCCAAAGGTGTCATAAACACTTTCACTGCGTTTAGGAAAACCGGACAAACTGTTTTGCTGACGAATCGTTGGCAGTTGTTCGCGGCGACCGGTGAGAATTTTGTGCGGATAGGTTTGATGGCCGACATCCCACACCAATCTGTCTTCCGGCGTGTTGTAAACGTAGTGCAGCGCCACCGTGAGCTCGACGACACCTAAGCCTGCGCCAAAATGCCCGCCACTTTGCCCGACGCTGTATAGCAAATATTCGCGCAATTGATCGGCGAGTTCGGGCAGTTGTGCTTCGTCTAATTCACGCAGTTGCGCAGGCGTATCTATGCGATCCAGCAGCGGCGTGTGCGGGCGCTGCTGCGGAATCTCGTGAAATAAAGTGGGTGTCATGGAGTGGCGCAGTTTTAAATAGAATCATCAGGTGGCGTTATTGTATCCCCATCAGTAAGGGCAGTGCGGTACAACAAATTCAAGGCGGTAGTGGCTGCGCGCTGCTGACACTGTTGGCGTGAGCCATCAAACAGAAAATGCTGCGCGCAAAGGCGCGTTGCTGTTCCCCAGGCGATCCACACCGTGCCGACAGGTTTTTCTTCTTTGCCGCCATCGGGCCCGGCAATGCCGGAGAGGGCGATGGCGTAATCCGCGCCGCTACGTTGCAGTGCGCCCTGTGCCATCTCGCGCACGGTCTGTTCACTGACAGCGCCGTATTGCACCAGTGTGGATGCCTGTACGCCGAGCATCGCAGTTTTCATCGCGTTGGAATAAGTGACAAAGCCTGCGTGAAAGGCGCGTGACGCTCCTGGGATTGCTGTCAGCATCGACGACACCAGACCGCCCGTGCAGGATTCCGCGCAGGTGAGCGTTTTACCTTGTGCAGCGAGGGCGTCGAGTAAATGCAGAGCGATATTTTCTGTGCTATCCGCAGCCATGTTGATTTCTGGCATGGAGATCTCCAACGGTCTTGAGTTTCATAAACTACCATAGAGGGCTTGCGGTGCGGTGGTCTTTGTATAACACTTAAATATACATTTAAGTGTGTATTTGGAGTGTGCCATGGAACATCTGCTGACCCACAAAACCGTCTCACTGACCGAGCTGCGTGATCCTGCCAAGGTGCTCGAGCAGGCTGGTTCGTCGCCGGTTGCAGTGCTGAATCGCAATAAGGTCGTGGGCTACTTCGTGCCGGTGGCGGCTGTGGAAGACCGTGCAGTTTATGAGCCTCCAGTTGAATACACCCTGGAACACTTTAAGGCTCAAAAAGCGCGGCTACAGCCGGCGCTCGATTACCTCAAGGACAAGTAAATTAGCGCGAGATACAAAATGGAAATGTTGCTGATTAGCAATGATGCGGTGCTGGCGTTGCACGAAGCTATTTTGAATCCCAATGAGTTGGCTGGTTTTGCTGGAGATAAATCACTGGATGCAACTTTAGGGCGTGTGATGAATCGATTGCAATACGGTTTGATTGAAGATGTGTTTGATCTTGCTGCAACGTATGCGCAAGTGTTGGCTGTTGGTCATGTATTTAATGATGGCAATAAAAGAGCGGCGTTTACCGTGATGGATATTTGTCTCGTGCAAAATGGTATAGAGCCAAATTACGATGTAATTGAAGCCGCTGATGTCATCATCCAACTCGCGCAACGCAAGTTGGATGAACAGCAATTGGCACAGTGGTTGCGGCAGCGTTGCCGATAGCTTTAATTGTGATAGTTTTTTTCAACTTCATACATAAAGCGTTGTGAATTGCCAAGTTTTTCTAAGGTAGATCGCAATAACTCACCATTAGATCCGCTTTTTTTGTCATCTATCATAGCCATGCGAACTTGATTTGTGGGGTCTGCTGTGCAGTTTTTGCATGGAGATCTATCTCGTGTGGCTGCCAGTTTTTTGTGTTCAACTTCTTCGATAGAAAAATCAAACACACTACCCATGGGGTGGCGTTTTTTCCAGTCATGGCAACATAAATAATATTGCCCATCCCAGCCAATCATGACAAAAATATAAGGAACCATACATAGATGTGACATGTTGTTATTTTTCAGAATTTGCAGAGCCTCTTGTTCGTAAGTGGTTGTCATTGCGTCCTGGCAATACTGCTCTGCATAACCGCCGCGATTGTGTATGTCATTTATGTTGAAGCGATTGATTCCGAGATTTTTCCAGAAAGTTTTAATTTCCTGTACCTGCTCATGGTTGCCTTCAAAATCCACAATGGTGACCATGATTTTGCATATTCCTGGGTTTTGCTGTACGGCGGCTTCTACATTGCGCCTCACAGTATCAAATTCCAAGTTATAAATACTGTTGTAAAGATCGCCGGTGGCACTAATGCTGAGATTTAGCTGTGAAAGTCCTGCCTTGAATAGTGCACGGGATTTTTCTGGAGTTAGCAGAGAGGCATTAGTGGTGATATTGAAGTCGAAGCCTTGATCGGTGGCGTACTGGACGTACTCAACAGCATTTTGATGTATCAATGGTTCTCCCGTGCCGCAGGCTTTGGCTACAGGCAGTATGGGTAACTCCTTGCAGCGTTTAATGGTTTGCTTGAATACATCAAAACTCATCATGCCCATGGCGGGCATTTTGTCGCGTGGGCAAAAAGAGCAGGTGGCGTTACAGCGGTTAGTCCATTCAATGTCTACGCTAGAACGACCTTGAGAGCCGGTCTTTAGCTTTTTCGTTGGGCCTGCCTGCGGTGGCAACAGGCTGAAGATGCTATTAGACATGGCAACGGTATTTTTGCTGTAAGTATGTTGCGTTCAGCCTAACAGAGTTTATTGTCCAACGGCGATGGTTGAGCTACATCCCCGCATTTTTAATCACCAGCTTCACCAGCAGCACAATGCTGCCGATAAACAGGGTAGTGAAGATTAGCCCTGCTGCTATATAGATTTTGATATTGCCGTGCACAAAATCGCGCTCACGGTTTTTATTGCTTTGAATGCCAATAGCTGCTGCGAGTGTGCTCATCACAATCGCGCGGAAATTGGGTTTGTTGGGTTTGTCTTTTTCGCTCATGGATGTGCCTCAGTGTTCGTAGCTCAGTGCAGGCGATAAATCGTACTCCACTTGTGCGATGTCCTGCTGTTTGCGCGCGGCGATGGCTTCCACTTGGTCTTTCAATATTTTACCTACGGCAAAATAGCGCGCTTGTGGATGCGCCATGTACCAACCGCTAACGCTGGCTGCTGGCAGCATGGCGTAGTGTTCGGTCAGCGTGATTCCCGCATTTTTTTCTGCATCCAACAGCGCAAACAGTTTGCGTTTTTCTGTGTGATCGGGGCAGGCTGGGTAGCCAGGGGCAGGGCGAATACCGCGATAGCGTTCGCGAATTAATTCCTCATTGCTGAAGTTTTCTTCGGCGGCGTAGCCCCAAAACTCTTTGCGTACACGCTGATGCAAATGTTCGGCAAAGGCTTCGGCCAAACGGTCGGCGAGCGCTTTTACCATGATGGCGGAGTAATCATCATTGTTTGCTTGATGCGCTTTAACCAATTCCATTGTGCCTGTGCCAGCCGTCACAGCAAATGCGCCCATATAATCTTTCAAGCTGCTGGTTTTTGGTGCAACGTAATCTGCCAATGACAACAATGGCGCTTCATCATTCTTGTGATTTTGCTGACGCAGGTGGTGCAGCGTAGTTTGCACGGTGCTGCGGGTTTCATCGGTGTAGATTTCAATGTCTTCACCGTTCACTTGGTTGGCAGGCCACAAACCAAATACGGCGCTCGCTTTCAGTAATTTTTTGTCGACGATTTCCTGCAGCATTTTTTGTGCGTCGGCAAATAGGTTTCTTGCGGCTTCGCCAACCACATTGTCTTCCAGAATGTTCGGATACTTGCCGGCTAGCTCCCAAGTAATGAAGAACGGTGTCCAGTCGATAAATGGCACGATAGCTTCCAGCGGATAATCGTCCAACACATGCAAGCCTGGCTGTTGCGGAACAGCAGGCACATAGCCGTCCCAATCAATTTTAGAGCCGATAGCTTTGGCGTTTTCAAACGACACCAAGTTTTCACCGCTGCGGCGTTTGGCTGTTCTTTCGCGCACTTGCACATATTCAGCTTTCAGTTTTTCGACATAGTCGTCGCGTAAATCGGCTGACAGTAAAGTCGTGGCAACGCCCACGGCGCGCGAGGCGTCTGGCACATACACCACTTGGTTGTTGGTGTAGCGTGGCTCAATTTTTACAGCCGTGTGCGCTTTAGAAGTGGTCGCGCCGCCAATCAACAGTGGTACTTGATAATCCAGTCGTTGCATTTCACGTGCCACATGCACCATTTCATCCAGTGACGGCGTAATCAAGCCCGAGAGGCCGATGAAATCTGCATTTTCTTCTTTGGCGACTTGCAAAATTTTATCGCAAGGCACCATCACGCCGAGGTCGACCACCTCAAAATTGTTACAGCCGAGTACCACTCCGACAATATTTTTTCCGATGTCATGTACATCGCCTTTCACTGTCGCCATCACAATCTTGCCGTTGCTTTTTTTCGCGGTGGCAGATTTTCCTGCTTCAATAAAGGGCGTGAGGTGCGCTACGGCTTGCTTCATCACGCGCGCACTTTTCACCACTTGTGGCAAAAACATTTTGCCAGCACCAAACAAATCGCCGACCACGTTCATGCCGTCCATCAGAGGACCTTCAATCACATCCAGCGGTTTCTCGCTGTTTTGGCGCGCTTCTTCAGCGTCTTCCACGATCCAGTTGGTAATGCCCAACACCAGTGCGTGTTCGATGCGCTTGTTGACAGGCAGTTCGCGCCAGCTCAAATCTTCTTCTTTTTTTGTCGCACCACCGCTTTTGTAATTGTCGGCAATCGCGAGTAATGCTTCGGTCGCGCCAGCGTGACGGTTGAGTACTACGTCTTCCACTTTTTCGCGCAGTTCCGCTGGTAGGTCGTCATACACCGCGAGTTGCCCGGCGTTGACGATTGCCATATCCAAACCGGCTTTGATGGCGTGATACAAAAACACCGAGTGAATCGCTTCGCGCACATGGTTGTTTCCGCGAAATGAGAACGACACATTCGACAAACCGCCAGACACTAATGCGCCGGGCAGGTTTTGTTTGATCCAGCGCGTGGTTTCAATGAAATCCACTGCGTAGTTGTTGTGCTCTTCAATACCGGTGGCGATGGCAAAAATATTTGGATCAAAAATAATGTCGTTGGGATTAAAGCCCACTTCATTGACCAGAATGTCGTAAGACTTTTGGCAGATTTCAATGCGGCGTGCCAATGTGTCGCCTTGGCCTTGTTCATCAAACGCCATCACCACAATCGCCGCGCCGTAGCGTTGACACAATTTTGCCTGCTCGACAAATTTTTCCACGCCTTCTTTCATACTGATGGAATTGACGATGGCTTTGCCCTGTGTACATTTCAGGCCGGTTTCGATCACATCCCATTTGGAGGAATCCAACATCACCGGCACTTTGGCGATATTCGGTTCCACCGCAATCAGTTGTGAAAAATGTTTCATTGCGTAAAACGAATCCAGCATCGCCTCATCAAAATTGAGGTCGATCACTTGCGCGCCGTCGCTCACTTGTTCTTCCGCCACCGCGAGTGCAGCGTTGTAATCGCCGTCCATCACCAAGCGTTTGAATTTGGCGGAGCCGGTGACATTGCAGCGTTCGCCCACATTGGCAAATAAAGAATCGTTGTCCAGCGTGACGGCTTCCAAGCCGGATAAACGCAGCGCAGGCGGAATGACGGGAACCGCGCGCGGTTTGCACTCCTTCATTGAAGCGGCAATTGCAGAAATGTGTGCGGGTGTGGTGCCGCAGCAGCCGCCGACGATGTTGATAAAACCGCTGTCGGCGTAATCGCGTATCACCTGTTCCATGGATTCCGGTGTTTCATCGAAACCGCCCATTTCATTGGGCAGGCCGGCGTTCGGGTGTGCGCTGACATACACACCCGCAATACGCGACAGTTCTTCCACATGCGGGCGCAATTCATCGGCGCCCAACGCACAGTTCAAGCCCACGGAAATCGGCTTGGCGTGCGCGATGGAGTTCCAGAACGCTTCCACGGTTTGTCCCGTCAGCGTGCGGCCGCTTTTATCGGGGATGGTGCCGGAAATCATGATCGGCAGTTCCAAGCCGCTGTCGTCGAAATACTGGCGCGTGGCGAAGATGGCCGCTTTGCAGTTCAGGGTGTCGAACACGGTTTCGATCAGGATGATGTCCGCGCCGCCTTCCACCAAATGTTGGCAGGCCTCGTAGTAGTCGCGCACCAGTTCGTCCCACTCGATCGAGCGTTTGGCCGGCTCGTTCACATCGCAGATGGTGCAGGCGGCCTTGGTGGTGGGGCCGAGTACGCCGGCCACGAAGCGCGGTTTGTCGGGCGTGCTGGCGGCATCGCACAGCTCGCGGGCGAGGCGGGCGGCTTCGCGGTTCAACTCTGGCACCAAATCTTCCAAATGGTAGTCGGCCATCGAGGCGCGCGTGGAGTTAAAGGTGCTAGTTTCGATGATGTCTGCGCCCGCATCTAAATAGGCTTGGTGAATCTCGCGTATCACTTCTGGTTTAGAAAGCACCAGTAAGTCATTGTTTCCTTTGACATCATGGTGCACATCTTTGAAGCGCTCGCCACGGTAGTCCGCTTCTTCCAGCCCGTAGGTCTGTACCATCGTGCCCATCGCGCCGTCCAGAATCAGAATGCGCTGCTGCAAAGCCTGTTGGAGCAGGGCGGTGCGAGCGGCAATAGAAGCGGCGTTGGGCTTAGACATGGTGGTATTCCTAGCTGTGCTACAGGGAGTGGGCATCATAGCAGCCCGCCAATCTA
Source organism: Pseudomonadales bacterium (assembly GCA_046347205.1). Taxonomy (GTDB): domain Bacteria; phylum Pseudomonadota; class Gammaproteobacteria; order Pseudomonadales; family UBA7239; genus UBA7239. Next base: position 555,596 of record JAXMGN010000002.1, on the reverse strand, counting down.
TATCAAAGTTTTTTGATATAGGTTTTGTTGGTTTGTTTAAGAGCCAAACACAGTGGACAGTTCGATACGCGCCGCCGTGGCTTTCACAATGCGACTGATGCCATGGCCGGGGTTGGTTTGGCGTTCGGTAGTCAGCAGTCCTGCTGCTTCGAGTAGGTGAATGTCACGGCTGATAGCGGTGCGGTTGCGCTGCAGATCATGGGCTAATTGACTGATAGACCGAGGGTGTTTCATTACCGTATCAATCAGCTGGCAGCGTGCAGCAGTAAGCACGGAAGCCAGTTGAGTAGGGTTCTCAAACGTGAGGGTGATGTTGGGTTCAAAGTGCGCACCAGTATCTGCTTTTTTGGCGGCACTGCGCGCACGTTGAAAAAAGCGATCAGGTGTATCGGTGCGAAGCGTTACGCGTGTCATGGCTTTCTCCGAATGCTGTGCATGAGTTCATTCCACTCCTGTTGAAAGCGTTCCAGTTGTTCCTCGTAGCTGGAAAAATCTACTGCCTCAATTTCGCCGAATTTGTGACGGTGGTGATGACCGTGGGCATTGTCGTAACCCAATACACGCCCGTTGTCGCCAGCGTAAATAGCTGGATTGATATAAGCCAAGTTGTAGCGAGTAACGACCGTTTGCCTTTGTTCGCTATAGCTCCACACTTCGTACGAAAGAATGCCTCCACCGCGCGATGCCTTGAGATAAATTTGCTCGCGTTCAAGCAAGCATGCTGTTCGTTTTTTCATGCACATCCTTGTGCATGGTTTTCAGGTGTCTCTTTAAATGCTACACCTGAGGTTTGGAAGAGTCAATTTGTGTGCGCTGCTGGCGATGGGCGGTATGTATATCGCTGGTCAGAGACAACTGCCCGTCCGTTAAAAATGCAAATCAGAAAGACACTGTCCTCAATGCCACGGCGCTGTAACTTGTAGGGGAGCCCCTATAGAAAGACGCAATATTTTGTAGGAGCGGCACTTTGCCGCGACCAGTAAAGGGCAGCAACCCCTTTGATTCGCTACGCCCCAACAGCATTGTGCTGAGGTGGCATAATGCCGCACCTCTTTTCGCCGTAGTAGGCATTGCCATGCAGCCAGCGCGCCCCTCGTCCCGCGATTTACGTATCGATTTTTTTCGCGGGCTGGCCTTGGTTTTTATTTTTTGGGATCACATTCCGGGCAGTGTTTTTGGTGAGCTCACTATGCGCAATATTGGCTTTAGTGATGCGGCTGAGTTATTTGTATTTCTGTCTGGGTTTTCTGTTGCTATTGCCTATGGCAAACGCTTGCAGCGCAAGGGCTATATTTCAACCGCGATGCATATTTTGCGTAGGAATTGGACGCTGTATATCGCACATGTATTTGTATTGACGCAATTGATGGCGATGCTGTTTATTGTCAATGATCATGTGTTGACGCGTGATTTTGTGAAAGAAATGGGATTGCAGTATTTTTTAGATAACCCTAAACAAGCATTAATTGCGAGTACGTTACTCAGTTTTCGACCAGGTTTGATGGATCCGTTACCTTTGTATATCGTTCTTTTGGGTATGTTGGTTTTGGTGATCCCTTTTTTTTCTGCACGCCCTTACAGGGTTTTTTGTGCCTCAGCGCTTCTGTATTTCTTTGCCAATTATTTCGATTGGAATTTAGAGTCTCGTCCTGGAAAGGTGTGGTTTTTTAATCCATTTACATGGCAATTTTTGTTTTTTATTGGTGCTTTGCTTGGCACTCATCGTGAAAGCATTTCACGGAGATTTAGAGGGTTAAGTGAAACTATCCGTGTCAGTGTGATGGGTATTACTTTGTTATTTTTATTGGTGTCTTTGGTGGTGACTCTTTCGTGGCGCTGGCCGGCATGGCATGACAGTTGGATGCCTCTATCTATTGCACAGTGGCTTTATCCCATCAGTAAAACGAATTTAGCTGGTGTGCGGTTGGCGCATTTTTTGTCGCTGGTTTTTGTGGTGGCCGTTTTTGTGCCAAAAGGTCATTGGTTGGAAATGGCATTGCCGCGCGCCTTGCAGGCGATGGGGCGGCACTCTCTCCCTATTTTTTGTGTCAGTGTCATGTTGTCTCCAATGGCTGATGCATTAAATGCATTGATAGGCGATGGGCTGTGGATTCAAAGTATGACGGCTGCTGGTGGTGTGATAGTGATGTGGGGTATTGCGTTGTTGTTGGAGTGGTATCGCAAAGATGAAGCAAGCAATGGTTGAAAACAAAAAAGCCATGGATACCCAAAAAATATCTGCTGCAGTCGAGCGTGAAGTGGTGCGCGCGTATTTGAATCACACGCCAGAGCCTGATATGACGCCGGAACAAGTGGAAGAGAGTCGGCGCACAATTTTGCAGCTGTTGCGTGAGCGCGATGCCGTGTTGGTTGCGCACTATTACACGGCGCCTGTGGTGCAAGCCTTAGCGGAAGAGAGCGGCGGCTGTGTGGCAGACTCTTTAGAAATGGCGCGCTTTGGACGCGACCATTCAGCGAAAACATTGATTGTAGCCGGCGTGCGCTTTATGGGGGAAACCGCAAAAATTCTCACGCCGCACAAACGCGTATTGATGCCAACACTGGAAGCTACGTGTTCGCTGGATTTGGGCTGCCCCGCTGAAGCTTTCACCGCATTTTGCGACGAGCATCCAGAGCGCACGGTGGTGGTGTACGCCAATACTTCCGCTGCCGTGAAAGCGCGTGCGGATTGGGTAGTCACCTCCAGTTGTGCCGTGGATATTGTTGAATACTTGGATGCACAGGGCAAAAAAATTATTTGGGCGCCCGATAAACATCTCGGCGATTATGTGCAGAAAAAAACTGGCGCCGATATGCTGCTGTGGGACGGCAGTTGTATTGTGCATGAGGAATTCAAGGCGCGTGGCTTGCTGGATTTGAAGGCGGTGTACCCAGATGCGGCAATTCTTGTGCATCCCGAATCACCGGCTTCGGTCATTGAATTGGCGGATGTGGTGGGTTCCACTTCACAGATGATTAATGCCGTAAAAACCATGGATCGCAAACAATTTATTGTGGCGACCGACCACGGTATTTTTTACAAAATGCAGCAGGCCGCTGGCGACGAAAAAGAATTGATTATTGCGCCCACCGCTGGCAGTGGTGCAACTTGTCGCAGTTGTGCCAACTGCCCGTGGATGGCAATGAATGATTTGAAAGCGTTGGAAGCGGTATTGCGCAATCCCAGTGAGCAACAGGAAATTCATGTGGATTTGGCACTGGCAGAGCGCGCCATGCAGCCCTTGCAACGCATGCTCGATTTTACGGCGGCCAGAAAGTAATCAGCCGTCCAGTAATTTATTGCTTTCCATTTCCGTAATGTCTTGCAGGCGTTTTTGCACGCGTGCGCTTTGTGAGCGATTGTCGCGGTAAAAATTCAACGCGTAAGTCAGTTGTTGTCGCGCCTTATCAAACTCGCCATTCAGAATGAAGTATTCAGCCCGCGCTGTGTGTACACCGCCGGTGTCACCCGCCAAGCCGCGTAATTCCGCTAACTCATGCCAAACAGTGGGTAAATCTTCGTAATCGGGCAGTAAATTTTCCAATTCGCGCACGGCGCGCGGGTAATTTTTCATGTTTTCCAGAATATTTACTGTCACCAGCGTGGCGGGGTAGTTGTGCGGATGCGCAGTTTGTATGCGCTGCGCCAGTGCGAGTGCGGCATCATATTGGCCCAATCCATTCAAGATATCTGCTTGTGCCAGTGCGTACAACAAGTTATCGGGTGCTTTGTCGTAAAGCGGTTTTAGTGTTTTTTGGGCAGCATCAAATTGTCGCAATTGCGTTTGTGCCAGTGCGATACCGTAGCGGCTGGCATCTGGATTTATGGCGTCACCATTCATTTCGCTTTGAAAGTGTTTAATGGCTACGGATGGGTTGTCGGCAACTTCCAAACGCGCTCGTGCTTTAATCAGTGCGTAGTCGAGGTCTGTTTTATATTGTTTGGCGGGATATTGTTCAGCGCGGTTGCGTGAATCGGCAATCCGTTTTTCTGTGACAGGGTGAGTGAGCAAAAACTCAGGTGGTCTATCGCCTGCGTATTGTGCAGCGCGTTGCATGCTTTCAAACATGGCAGGAATTGCACGAGGATCCATGTCAGCATTCACCATGGTTTGCATGCCAACACGATCAGCTTCCGCCTCGTTTTCTCGACTGAAGCGCAACATGTTTTGTATATAGGCGGCTTGCGTGGACATGATGGCCGCCATCCCTGCATCAGAAGATTTTGACGTAGCCAGCAGTACTAACCCTGCGAGCATGCCGGCCATTGTTGGTAGTCGTGTTTGTTGTTGTTGCTCAACGCTGCGCTGCCAATGTTTTTGAGATAGGTGACCTAATTCATGTGCGATAACGCCGGCTAATTGTTGTTCATTTTCAGCATATAAAAACATGCCATCGTGTATGCCCATAATACCGCCGGGTACAGCAAAGGCATTTAGTGTAGGATTTTTTACCACAATCAATTCAATGCGTTTGTCAGTGAGATCAGAGCTATCTGCCATTTTTCGTATCAGTTTTTGCAGGTAGTCATACATCACAGCGTCATTGGATTCAGGAACTTTGGCGCGAAACTGTCGCAGCCATTCTTGTCCTAGGTTATGTGTTTCTTCGTCTGAAGTGAGTGCGCCTACACTATCCCCCAATTCGGGAAGTAGAATTTTTTTCTCTTGCGCAGAGGCGCAGAGGCAGAGGCTGCTTAATACACAAGCGAGGGAAAAATGTGCAAGTTGTCGTAGTGTGTGCTGTGTTGTCGTCATGATAGGTATCAGCCTGCGAAAGATGCTGGGATATACTACACGGATGTTGTATCTGTTGATGTGAGATGTGTGCGTTTATGACGCTAGAGTTACCAGAAAAGTTTCAAGCCCTGCGTATTGATAGGCAAGTGGACGCTTGTGGTTTGCATTGCCCGCTGCCTCTGTTGAAAGCGCGCCAAGCCCTGCGTGAGTTAAGTGCGGGTGAGACTTTGTTGGTGGCAGCTACAGATGCGGGTTCGTGGCGCGATTTTTCTGCCTTTGCGGAACAAAGCGGGCATATTTTGCTCGAAGCCGCTGAAATCAACGCGGTGTATTACTACTTGCTCAAGCATCGCACCTGAACCGCTGTTTTCATTTTTCGTGTTTTTAAACGGAGCTCTTATGTCACGATTGCGTACCTTGGGTTTGCCTGCTGTTGCAGGGTTGGCAATCGTTGTCGCGTTATTGGCATCACCTATTGCGTTGGCGCAGGCAGCGGGAACGCGCGTGTTAGACGCACCTATTCAGAGTGATGTCGATCAGCGCAGCTACAGGAATTTGGAATTAGCTAACGGCATGAAGGTGCTGCTGATTTCAGATGCCACGGCTGACAAAGCAGCGGCAGCCGTGGATGTGGCTACTGGTAGTGGCGATGATCCACAACAACGACCTGGCTTGGCACATTTTTTAGAGCATATGTTGTTTTTAGGCACTAAAAAATTTCCCAATCCTGGTGAGTATCAAGCGTTCATCAGCGCGCACGGTGGCTCACACAACGCTTTTACCAGTTTGGAACATACCAATTATTTTTTTGATATTGATCCTTTGCAGCTCAAACCGGCCTTGGAGCGGTTCTCGCAATTTTTCGTTGCGCCACTGTTTAATGAAAAATATGTCGATCGAGAAAAAAATGCGGTCAATGCTGAGTACAAGGCGCGCATTAATGACGATATGCGCCGCACTTACGATGTTTACCGTGAGCTGTATGCCAAAGAAAATCCGGCAGCTAAGTTTAGTGTGGGCAGTTTAGAGACGCTCGCCGATACACAAAAAGACAAAGTACGCGATGATTTGTTGAATTTTTATCAGCAGCACTATTCATCAAATACGATGACCTTGGTGGTGTTGGGGCGAGAGCCGTTATCTGACTTGCAAGAAATGGTAGAGCAGTATTTTGGCGATGTGCCTAATCGTCATTTGCTGGTAGATAACACTGCGAAGCCCGTATTTCGTCAAGATTTTCTGCCCGCCAAAGTGTTGCTGCAATCCAAACAGGATGAGCGCCATTTGGTACTGACGTTTCCTTTGCCCGCGATGCAGCCGTTCTACCGCACCAAGCCAGAAAGTTACATTAGCTACTTATTAGGCCATGAAGGTGAGGGTAGCTTGTTGTACGTGCTCAAACAAAAAGGCTGGGCTGAACGACTAATGGCAGGTAGCAGTTTTTCCAATCGCTTTGCTGCATCCATGGATATTGATATTAAATTGACGAACGCGGGTTATCAGCATATAGACGAGATTATTGGCCTGTTTTTTAACACGGTAGATTTGCTGTGCAAACAAAGTTTGGAAGATTGGCGTTATAAAGAACCAAAAAATATGTTGGATATTGCTTTTCGTTTTGCCGAGAAGAGTGATGGCATGGAGTACGTCAGTACACTGGCAAATAATTTGCAATACTACCCAGCCAAGGATGTGATGCGCGGCGCAGCATTGATGGAAGGCTTGGATAAACAGCAAGTCACTGCTGTGCTGAATAAAATTCAGTCCAATAATATGCTGGTTAGTATTAGTGCGCCTGATATACAGGGCAGTAAGCGCTCGCAATACTATGATGTACCTTACAGCGTGTCGCATATCCCTGTTGCGACAGAAAAAACATGGGCGCATCCATTAAAAAATTCTGGCCTCGCGCTGCCAGCCCCCAATCCTTTTGTGCCAGATAATCTGAAATTAAAAACAGTCGTTGATGCAACAGCGCAGAATGCGACTATCCCAAGAAAAATTGAGGCAGCGGCCAATTTTAATCTTTGGTTTTTGCAAGACACGCAGTTTCATGTGCCGAAAGGCAGTGTCATGGTTTATTTGCGCGGCGGCCAGGCCTCGGATTCTGTGCGCCATGCGGCGATAGTGGAATTGTTTGTGCGTTTATTGCGAGATAAATTGAATCCCACCTTGTATACAGCGCAGTTGGGTGGCATGGATTTGTCGATAGAGCGACGTTCACGCGGTATCAGTTTTTCACTGTTGGGTTTCAGTGAAAAACAAGGTTTGCTACTCAAAATGATGACAGATTTGTTACAAAAGCCAGTGTTTGCAGAAGAGCGATTTCAGTTATTAAAAAAGCAATTTGCCGATGAGTTGCACAATGTAGACAAACAGGCGCCGTATTTGCCGCTGATGGCGGATATGCCGACGGTACTGGTGCACGGGTATTGGGAGCGTAAGCAGTATTTGCAAGCGTTGGACGCAATTACATTAAAAGACGTACAGCAGTTTATGTTGAACTTTGTGCAAAGCGCCCAGCTTGATGCCTTGGTTTATGGGAACTACCGCGAGGACGATGCTAAGAAATTAGGCAAAGTCGTGCAGAGTGTTGTCAGTGTTGTGCAGAGCGAGCAAAAGCCTGCGCCGTCTTTGGTGGTAAACTTGCCGTCCATGCCGCAGCCTGTTTTGTATGTGGATGCCATAGCGCATAACGATGCCACGCTGATTAAATATTTTCAGGCGTCAGCCGATGATGTGACACAGCAAGCGCATCTGTTGATGTTAGATCAAGTGTTGGCCGCGCCATTTTTTGATAGCCTGCGCACAGAGCAGCAGTTGGGGTATATCGTAGGGGAGCGTTATTTGCCCTTGGTGCGTGTGCCTGGTTTAACTTTTTTGGTGCAGTCACCATCGTACAGTGCTGCCGACATCAGCGCCAAAGTAGATGCATTTATCACGCATTATTATTCTGTGATAGATAAAAAAGACGCGGTGTGGTTTGAGCAACAAAAGCGCGCTGTGATGGTGCAACTGGAAGAAAAGCCTAAAAACCAATCCGAGCAAGCGGAGCAGTTTTTTAGTGATTTGGTGCTGGGCTATATCAATTTTGATTCACGCGCACAAAAAATCGCAGCCTTACAAAAAATGACAAAACAGGATTTGTTGGATGCTTATAAAACAGTTCTGTTGGAGCCGGCTAAGCGCGAACTGTTGGTGGTTAGTCCAGGAAAGTTGGGAATACAGCCTTGGCTAGATGGCGAAGCAAAAGTGTATCGTCGTGTGAATGATGTGGCTGCGTTCAAAAACAGCTTGTCTAGTTATGCTCTGCCGTAAAAAGGTTTATGAGAAGTTCCATTGCCGCCACGCCTCATAGGCGATGATGGCTACGGCATTTGACAAGTTTAAGCTGCGGCTATCCGGTTGCATCGGCAAGCGCAGTACATGCTCGTTGGGTAAGCTGTCTCGAAAAGATTGTGATAAGCCGCGCGTTTCTGGTCCGAACACCACAGCATCATTTTTTTGAAAAGCGATGTCGCTGTAAGTGCGTGTACCCTTGGTGCTTAACGCGAAAATACGCGTAGGTTGTACCGTTTCAAGAAAATGCTGCCAGTTGCGGTAGGTAGTGGTGCAGGCGCTGTCACGGTAATCCAACCCCGCGCGGCGCAGTTGCTTTTCATCCAATGTAAAGCCCAGTGGCTCGATAAGATGCAATGCAAAGCCCGTATTGGCGCACAAACGCATGATGTTGCCGGTATTTGGCGGAATTTCTGGTTCGTAGAGCACGATATGTAGCATGATGATGCGGTCGGTATGGAGGGTGTGCACAATTTTACGGTTTTTACTGCTGTATGGTGGTGTTTATAGTTGGTTACGATGCAAGAAAATCTACCAAGGGTGAAGTGATGCATAAGCAAATAGAATTTCGTACCACGCGCGGCAATTTGCGTCTTGTGGCCGATGCCTACGGCGACCCAATGCAGCAGCCGGTGATTCTGGCGCACGGCGGCGGGCAGACGCGCCACGCTTGGGGCAAAACCGCACAGCAAATTGCCGCCGAAGGTTTTTATGCAGTGGCGGTGGATTTGCGCGGTCACGGTGAAAGTGATTGGGCGACAGATAAAGATTACACCTTTGATACGTTCGCGCAGGATTTCATTGATATTGCGCGCAGCTTTCAGAAAAAACCTGTAGCGGTAGGTGCGTCGCTAGGCGGTATTTCTTCGCTAGCAGCACAACACATTACGCAGCATGATTTATTGCATGCGCTGATCCTAGTGGATATTACGCCGCATTTAGAAGCAGACGGTTTGTCGCGCATTCGCGATTTTATGTTGGAGCGCGCTGTGCAGGGTTTTGCATCGCTGGATGAGGCGGCAGAGTTTGTCGCCAGTTACACCTCGCACCGTAAACGTGGTGAGAACAATGAAGGTCTGCGTAAAAACTTGCGGCTGTGCGATGACGGTCGCTATCGCTGGCATTGGGATCCTAATTTCATCATGCGCGCCAATCACGCAAAGCATGAGGATGGCTCCACTATCCGCGTCAATTTTTTGGAAGATGCAGCGAAAGCGTTACAAATTCCCACGTTGTTGGTGCGTGGTCGTATGAGTGATTTAATCAGTCCTGAATCGGCGCAAGCGTTTTTGCAAATGGTGCCGCACGCACAATATGCGGATATTAAAGATGCAGGCCACATGGTGGCGGGCGATCAAAACGATGTTTTTTCAGCGGCGGTATTGGATTTTCTGAGGCAGTTGCGCTGATTTGCTATGATGCGCGTCTTGTGTGGAGAGCTAACAACATGATCGACGAAAAATTACTCAGCATTTTGGTGTGTCCCGTGAGTAAAGCCCCGCTCACTTATGACGTAGAGAAGCAAGAGCTGCTCTGCAAGGCCAGCGGCTTGGCATACCCTGTGCGTGATGGCATTCCCGTGATGTTGGAAGAAGAAGCGCGCCCGCTGACAGCAGAGGAGAAAGCGGCCTAGAGTTGACCGCGTGTTTTCCACAGTGCGATGCCAAACATCAGCGAGAAGGGCAACTCATAGAAATAAGCTGCTCCAGGGTTATAGCCCGCCGGTAGACCGTTGGCACCAAAGGTAAAGCTGTAGTCACCGCCCCACACGGCAATACCGATCATCCGGCCTACCCACAGGCCAGTAAAAATCATGAACCACAGCACCAAGTTGGCGTGTAAATAACGCTGCGGTTTGACCACGCCCAGCAGTGCAAAGATACCCAGCGCCAGCTCGGCAAAGCCGTACATGGCTAGCACTTCGACAGTGACGCTCCAGTGGTTGAACTCCATGCCGATGTAAGAAAGACCTTTGGGATCAAAGATCAACCAAGTGCCGTAGCCCATCCAGACCAAGGCGGCAAAGGCAGTGATGATGCGAGCGAATAACATAGCGTTCTCCTGTGATTTTTGGGGATGTTAAACGCGATGCCGTCAAGCTTGCACCCCTCTAATGATCGGAGTAGGGTTTGCCACCCCGTTGAGAGCCGGTACCTGAGCCGGAGAATGGCATCCATGCCTGAAGCCCATCTTTCACAGCCATCCATTGCGCCGCAACCTGCGACTATCTTGCTGGTTGAGGACGATGAAGGCGTGCGTCTGAGTGTGGCAAGTTTTTTGGAGCGCAAGCAATATCGCGTTATTCAAGCCATGAACGGCGTTGATGCTTGGGAGCGTTTTCAGCAGCAGCCACCGACGCTGGTCATTGCGGATTTCAAAATGCCGCGCATGGGGGGATTGGAGTTGCTGCAGCGCATTGCGGCTTCAGAGCATCCAGTGCCAGTCATTATGCTGTCGGGCGTGAGCGGTGTGTCGGAAGTGGTAGACGCTCTGCGCAGTGGTGCGGCAGATTTTTTAATCAAACCGATAGTGGATTTTCATATCTTGTACCACGCCATCGATAAATGCCTTGAGCGCGTGCGTCTGCTGGAACAAAACCGCCTGTATCAAGCGCAGTTAGAAAAAGCCAATAGTGAATTGACGGCGCACTTGCGTGCCTTGGAGCAAGATCAACAATCCGGTCGCCAGTTGCAGTTGAAGTTGTATCCGCAGCAGGATTTGCAGATCGGCAACTACCATTTTTCGCACCGCATGATTCCCTCGCTGTATTTGAGCGGCGATTTTTTGGAATACATTCGTTTTGGCGCTGAGCATTTAGGCTTTTATATCGCAGATGTTTCAGGACACGGTGTGTCATCGGCCTTTGTCACCGCGCTGTTGCGCCATTTTTCGCTGAACATTCACCGTGAAACGCGCGAAGCGACACTGGATGGCAAACCAATTCCCTTCCCAACACCTGCTGATGCCATGGCGTACTACAACCGCGAGTTGTTAGCAGCCGGTATTGATAAATATGCTACGATTTTTATGGGCTTGATTGATACCGTGCACAACACGCTGACGTACAGTGTGGCGGGGCATTTGCCCATGCCAATTTTGGTGTCTGGAGACAGTGCGCAGTATTTGAAAGGCAGTGGTATGCCAGTAGGTATTTTGCGAGAAGCAGAGTATCAAAATGTGACAGTGCAACTGCCGGAAACATTTACCTTGGTGCTGTGTTCTGATGGTGTTTTAGAAATACTGCCAGCCGATAATTTGTTGGACAAAGAAGCCGTATTATTGGAGCGTGTTGCTGCGAGTGATCGCACGCAGCAAGGTGTGGAGCAGGCCTTGGATCTCGATTGTGTCAGTGGCGCACCCGATGATATTGCCGTGATGACTTTGGTAAAAACAGCGTGATGCAAACAATATTTTGTGATGAAAACGCGCAGCGTTTTCAGGTACAGGTGTGAGATGGACGGACGCGTATTAGTGGCTGAACACAACGGTGCATACGTCTTGAAATTGGTGGGCGATGTACGCTTAACCTTATCGTCGACGATAGATCAATGCGTCGAGCGCATGTTTTCCAGTATCGCCTGTCAATCGGTGATTATTGATTTGACAGAAACTGAAGGTTTAGACAGCACTACGTTGGGTATGCTGGCAAAAATGGCGTTGTTTGTGCGCAAGCAATTGCATTTGCGTCCTGTGGCGGTGTCGGATAACGACAGCATTATTCATTTGCTCAACAGTATGGGTTTTGAGCAGATTATGGATATTCAGCGCACGCAAACACTGCGCGATGTGGTAGATGGTGAGTTGCATCCAACGGCTCTAAATGAAGCTGCCTTGGATGAAAAACAAGCCAAAGAAAAAGTGCTGCAAGCACATCAAATTTTGATGACCTTGAATCAAAAAAATAAAGAGACATTCAAGGAGTTGGTTGATCGTTTGTGTAAGGATTGTTGATGTCTGACGCTGTTTCTCGCTTTGATAATATTCGCCCGTTTCGTGATGAAGAAGTTCCTGCTGTTCTAAATCGTATCATTGCCGATGACGAGTTGGCTGCCGTACTCGTGCGTTTTCGCCTTCCTTGGTTGCCCGCTTGGTCGCATGGTTTATTGGCGCCTTTGGTGCGGGCGGTTTTGCGCGCCAAAACGAAATCGGTGCGTGATGTAAGGGGCTTTCAGACCATTGTTGAATCGTACATGCAGCACATGGTGTCGAGCACTACAACGGCATTGACAGTGTCTGGTTTGGAAAAATTGGATAAACGGCAGGCGTATGTGTTTGTCAGTAATCACCGCGACATTGCGATGGACCCAGCGTTTATGAACTGGGTGTTGTGGCATAACGGAATGGATACGGTGCGTATTGCCATTGGCGACAACTTGCTTTCCAAACCCTTTGTGTCAGATTTAATGCGCTTAAACAAAAGTTTTTTGGTGCAGCGTGGTGAAACAGCACCGAAAAAAATATATGCCGCCTTGAAGCAGTTGTCGGCCTATATTCACTTTTCTGTCATGGAAGAGAAATCGTCTATCTGGATTGCGCAGCGCGAAGGACGCGCTAAAGATGGTGTGGATCGCACTGAAGAAGCCATCATCAAAATGTTTGCCATGAGCAAACCCAAAGAACAGGCCTTGGCAGATTTTGTGCGTGAGTTAAATATCGTGCCGGTATCTATTTCTTATGAGTGGGATCCCTGTGATCTGGCTAAAGCGCGCGAATTGCAGCAAAAAGCAGCCTTGGGCAGTTATCAAAAAGAAACCCACGAAGATGTGCAAAGCATTGCCATGGGTATTGCGGGCAGCAAGGGTAGGGTGCATGTCAGTTTTGGGGATGTATTGCGCGGCAATTACGCATCCACGGAAGCTGTGGCGGAAGAAATTGATCGCCAGATACTCGCCAATTATGTGTGCTTCCCGTCAAATTATTTAGCGGCAGAACAGTTAGGTTGGGATGTGTCGGGAACTTATGGTTTTCCCGCTCGTCCATTTCACGGTGCCAATGTTGCGGCAGAAAAAGCCTTGTTTCAGCAGCGTATGGCGCAGTGCCCAGAAAGTGATCTTCCGTATTGGTTGGCGATGTATGCCAATCCTGTGAAAAACGCTTGCTCAAAATAGTGGTGATCCATGATTCGTATTGAGAATTTAACGCGGCATTTTGGCGCGTTCACGGCGGTTGATAATTTGAGTTTTCAAGTGCAGCCGGGCGAAGTGCTGGGTTTTCTCGGGCCAAATGGCGCAGGAAAATCCACCACAATGAAAATGATTACCGGCTTCTTGCAGCCCAGCAGTGGGCGCGTGGATATTTTTGGTTATGACATGTGGCGCAACCCGCTGCCAGCTAAAAAAATGTTGGGTTATTTGCCTGAGGGTGCGCCTAGCTATGGCGAAATGTCGGTACAAAGTTTTTTAGCGTTCATTGCGGATGTGCGCGGTTTGCGTGGCGCAGAAAAACAACGCGCTATTGCTGCAGCAGCAGAGAAATCCGCATTAACAGAAGTGATGGCGCAGACAGTGGATACTTTGTCTAAGGGGTACCGTCGTCGCGTGGGTATCGCGCAAGCGATTTTGCATGATCCGCAAGTGCTGATTTTGGATGAGCCAACGGATGGCTTGGATCCCAATCAAAAGCACCATGTGCGCGAATTGATACGCAGTTTGTCGCAAGAAAAATTGGTGATTGTTTCTACGCATATTTTGGAAGAAGTGTCAGCGGTGTGCACGCGTGCGATGATTATTGCACGTGGAAAATTGGTAGTAGACGAAACGCCAACGGCGTTAGCGGCGCGCGCAACAACTGGGCGCTTGGATGACGTGTTTCGTCAACTGACAGGAGGCATGTGATGTCAGGTTTTTTGATGGTGACAAGCCGCGAGTGGAAATCGTATTTTGCCACGCCGTTAGCCTATGTGTTTCTCGTGGTGTTCTTGGTGTTGTGCGGATTTACCACCTTTGAGTTGGGTGGTTTTTATCAAAGAAACCAAGCTGATTTGTCGGTATTTTTTTCTTATCAACCATGGCTGTATCTTTTTTTGGTGCCGGCCATTTCTATGCGAGTATGGGCAGAGGAACGTAAAAGCGGTTCGATTGAATTGTTGCTGACCTTACCACTGCATTTGCGCACCATTGTGTTGGCCAAGTTTTTTGCGGCGTGGTTATTTATTGCCTTGGCGTTATTGCTGACATTTCCCATGTGGGTGACAGTCAATTATCTTGGCTCACCGGATAACGGTGCAATTTTGGCGGCATATTTAGGCAGTTGGTTGATGGCGGGAGCTTTTCTTGCGATTGGTTGTTGCTTGTCTGCCTTGAGCAAAAGTCAGGTGATTGTGTTTGTGTTGACGGTAACGGTGTGCTTTTTATTTGTGTTATTGGGTTTGCCGCAGCTAATCAATACCTTGCAGGGTGTTCTGCCGCAGTGGTGTATTGATGCCGTAGCGCAGCTTAGTTTATTGGCGCACTTTGATGCAATTTCGCGTGGTGTGCTGAATGTGTCTGATCTGCTGTATTACGCGTGGTTTATTGCCTGCTGGCTGACGGCTACTGTTGTCGTCATTGAAAAGAAAAAGTCGGAGTGAGGTGGCGATATGACTGAGCAGGTAAACTCTTCGCGTTTTCGCTGGCAGAAACTGCCTTTTGCACTGCATGTGGTGTTGTTGGTTTTTGCGCTGTTAGTGGGTGCTGTTTTGTTGGCCTCTCTGAATAAATGGCAAATCGATTTAACGCAAGGCAAGTTGTATACCCTATCGCAGGGTACACGCAATATTCTTGCGCAAGTTCAGCAGCCTATTACTTTGAAGTTGTATTACTCTGAATCGCTGACGCGTGATATACCCATGCTGCGCAACTATGCCAGTCGTGTGCAGGATATGCTGCGTGAATATGAGCATAAATCACATGGGAAAATAAAATTACAAATTGTGCATCCTGAGCCATTTTCTGAGGAAGAGGATGAGGCAGCGTCTAGTGGCTTGAAGAGCATGCCGGATGGGCGTGGTGGTAAAATTTATTTTGGTTTGGTTGGCAGTGTGGGAGATCGCTCAGAAGTTATTGCGGTTTTTAATCCACAAAAAGAAAATTTGTTGGAATATCAGTTGAGCCAATTGGTGTATAGGCTCAATAAGTCTAAGCAAATAGCGGTAGGAGTTATTAGTGGACTACCTATTTTTCGCAGCGTAGATCCAAAAACCAATCGTGCGCGCCCAGAATGGTTGATTGTGAATCAATTAACGCAGTTGTTTGATTTGCGTCGCATGATTGATCCCGGTGTGGATAAGATTGACGATAATTTGAATTTGCTGATGGTGGTGCACCCCAATAAACTGCCAGAAAAAACGCTGTTTGCGATAGATCAGTTTGTGTTGCGCGGCGGCAAGTTGCTGGTATTTGTGGATCCATTAGCAGAAATGGATGACAGTGATTCTCGACTGCTGGCAGAGGGGTTTGCTGATCGCAGTTCAGATTTAGAGCAATTATTTGCCGTGTGGGGTGTTGATTATGATGCTGACAAAGTGGTGTTGGATTTGGGCAATGCGCACAGCATCCCTGTGCAGCGCGACGGCCAGCCTATGCCGCATGTGGGTATTTTGGGTTTAGAAGGTGATTCCATTAATCGCACACAAAATGTGATTGCGGAATTGGAAAATATCAACATCGCTTCCACAGGGTCACTGGCACACCATGCAGGCAGTAGTACGCAGTTTGTGCCTTTGCTTATGTCGAGTCATCAAACAGATCTGATGGATGTGCAAACGTACGGAATGATAGGAAATCACGCTGAGCTGTTAGAGAAAATGAAGCCTAGTGATCATCAATACACGTTTGCTGCGTGGGTGAGTGGTGAGGTGAATACAGCATTTCCTTCGGGTAAACCGGCCACTAGCCAATTTGCGGGCGATGTACTGACAAAATCCAAAGCGCCTATACAAGTTATTGTGGTGGCGGACACCGATATATTAGCGGATCGCATGTGGGTGGATCGCCAAGATTTTTATGGACAGACCGTAGCAACGCCGTTTGCAGCCAATGGTGATATGGTTGTGAATATGCTGGACGCACTCGGCGGTAGTGCGGATTTGATTAATTTGCGCAGTCGCGGCACTTATCAGCGACCATTTACACGCGTTGACGCATTGGAGAAAGCAGCCAGTAGCCGTTTGCGTGAGCAACAGGATGTGCTAGCGGCTTCCTTGTCTGAAACTGAAAAAAAATTGGCGCAGTTAAATGCTGCGACAGAAGATAAGAATACCGGAGAGGCGCATGAGCTAACGCCTGCGCAAAAACAAGAAATAACTAAGTTCCAGCAGGAAAAATGGAAAATTAGAAAAAACTTGCGCGATGTGCAGCATCAGCTAGATAGCGATGTAGATAAACTCGGCACCGTGCTAAAAGTGATCAATACTGTCGCTGTGCCGGTATTGCTAATTATTTTCGCGCTATTGATGGCGTTGTGGCGGCGTTATCGGCTGCGGCGCGTTGCTGCAGGTTGAGTCTTTTGCTGGCAGTTCTTCCTGTTGCAGAGCAATACGTAGCCGAAGCTGCTGCCTTGGCGCAAAATCTCGCTGTGCCACTGCTGCACAGTAATGCAGATAAAGCACAGCGCGCTGCTTATGTGTTTTTGTTTGTGCTGGATGCAAGTGGTTGCAGTCTTGTACAAGGTAAGCAACGCATTGTTGTGGATTTTGTGGCGGGGGCTAGTCGCCATCGACGCTTGCATGGCGGCGGACGCGGGCAGCCGATTGCAAAAGCAGTGGGTATAAAAGCTGGCAATATTATTCCTTCGATTCTCGATGCGACGGCCGGTTTGGGCGGTGATGCATTTGTTTTAGCGGGCTTGGGTTGTTCTATGCAGTTGTGTGAACGCTCGCCAGTGGCGCACGCTCTGCTCAGTGACGGTATTGCGCGCGCAAGAAATGGCGGTGATCCAACGGTGAAGGCAATTATCGAGCAAATGAATTTATTGGCTGTGGATGCCAAGCAGTACATGCAAGATTTATTAACGGGGGAGGCAGTAGTAACAAAACCCGATGTGATTTTTTTAGATCCCATGTTTCCAGAAAAACGCAAAAATGCTGCGCCTAAAAAAGAGATGCTGGCTTTTCACCAATTAATTGGCGCAGATGAAGACGCGGATGCGCTATTGCCGCTTGCCCTGCAAGTCGCGCAGCGGCGCGTGGTGGTAAAACGCCCGCGCCATGCGCCGGTGTTGGCGGGTATCAAGCCAGGTTTGGTGTTGGAAGGAGAATCCACGCGGTTTGATATTTATCCGCTGCGCAGCATGGCGGTTGCTTCACCGTGAAGCAGTGTGCAGAGCGCGGTACTGGTTTATGTCGAGCATAAACAGTTGTGCATCTTCTTTGCCGTCGGCTGTTGGATAGTAATTTTTGCGCGAGCCAAAAGCTGTAAATCCTATGGTCTGATAAAGCTGCTGCGCTACCACATTGGAAGCGCGCACTTCGAGAAAAATCTTTTGCATGCTATTGTCGAGCAGTAATAAAGATTGTTGCAATAACTGTTTGCCAAAGCCATTACCTTGCATAAAAGGATGAACGGCAATATTCAGTAAAGTGGCTTCGTCAATAACGCATTCATAAATTGCAAAGCCAATCAGTTCGCGTGTCTCATGCAAGATAAAACAGTGAATATGCGGCTGCTCTATGCACCAACGCAAGGTGGATTCTGACCACGGATAGTGGTGCGCCTGTTCTTCAATAAACAGCAGTTCGCTGAGGTCTTTTATATTGGCTTTGCGAATGCTCAAGTCCGCACCAATACTTGCAGGGTGCGCCATGTGTCGGCTTTTTTGTTGGGTTTCTCTAGCATTTCATGGAGTGCGCAGACGGTAATGACTGGCCAGTCGCGGTATTGCTGTGTACTGCTGGATTCGCTGTCGCTGTGTAATAAACTAGTGATGCTGTTACCCAAGCACAAAATTTGTCGCACGGTGCTGTTGTGCAATGCACCACCATCTAGCATACCTTGAAAATGATCGCGTGCCGCGGTGAGGCTTTTGTCTTTGTGCTGCGGCAGTGGCCAAGAAAATTGACTGGCGTTGGCTAATTGGGTTGCGCGCCCAATCGCTTTCAAGATATTGCGCAGCAAAGTGAGTTGTGTGTTATCCATGCGCGCTGTTTCAGCCAACACAAGTAAATCATCCGCTTGCCACAATGCAATTTGGCAACGAAAAACAGAGTTGTCTATTGATTGTGTCGGTGCTGTAATTTTTTGTGAAGCGACGTGGTGCGACGGTGTGGTTTGTGATTGTGGGCGCGATGTTTCTGCGTCCAATAATTGTCGAAGCTGTTGTGCGCTATTTGCTGGCGCAGTGCTGGTTTCTATAGCGTCATCAAAAACATCATCTTGTTCAATTTCTGGGGAGGGCAGCGCGCCCAACAGAGGAAAGCGTGCTGCGTACTGAACAATGCCCATGGCATCCAGATAATTCAGTCGCAGCCGCTCGTTCATCATGCGTTCTCCGTTACCGCGTTAAACGTGATCGCCTTCCTGCGGGTTGATGCGCAGTTTGCCGGAGGCGAGCAAGTTCAGTGCATTGAGATACGCTTTCACGGAAGCCACCACAATGTCGGTGTCCGCGCCGTTGCCGTTAATCACGCGTCCTGCATGTTCCAAACGTACCGTCACTTCACCTTGTGAATCGGTGCCACTGGTGATGGCATTGACGGAGTACAGCAACAAATCTGTGCCGCTTTGTGCAATGTTTTCAATGGCTTTGAAAGCGGCATCCACGGGGCCACTGCCTTCGGCTTCTGCTTGCATCGCTTCACCTTTCACACGCAAAGACAATTTAGCGTGCGGACGGCTGCCGGTTTTGGATTGCACTTCCAGGGTGTCGAGTTGGTAAGTTTCCAACACTTCACTCGGTTCCATATCACTGACCAGTGCTTGCAAATCTTCATCAAAAATTTCTGATTTTTTGTCAGCGAGATCTTTGAAACGTGCAAAGGCTTCGTTTAATGCGTTGTCATCCAATTCAATGCCGAGATCTTTCAGACGCGTGCGAAACGCATTGCGACCAGATAATTTTCCCAACACCAATTTATTGGCATTCCAGCCCACATCTTCCGCGCGCATAATTTCATAGGTTTCGCGGTGTTTGAGCACACCGTCTTGGTGTATGCCGGACTCATGCGCAAACGCATTTGCACCAACAATCGCTTTATTGGGCTGCACAGGGTAGCCGGTAATGCTGGAAACCAGTTTGGATGTTGGCACAATTTGTGTGGCATCAATGCGCGTTTCCACGGAGAAAATATCTTTGCGCGTGCGCACCGCCATCACAATTTCTTCCAGTGATGCATTACCAGCGCGCTCGCCAAGACCGTTGATGGTGCATTCCACTTGGCGCGCACCGTTCATCACCGCAGCAAGTGAATTGGCAACTGCCATACCGAGATCATTGTGGCAGTGTGTGGACCAAATCACTTTGTCCGAGCCTGGCACTTGCTCAATCAACTGCCGCATGCGCTCGCCCCACAATGCGGGAATGGAATAGCCCACGGTGTCGGGTACGTTGATGGTTTTTGCGCCCGCTTTAATTACTTCGCTAAAAATGCGCACAAGAAAATCCATATCAGAACGCACCGCATCTTCGGCAGAAAACTCCACGTCATCCGTGTATTCGCGCGCCAGTTTGACCGCCATGATCGCTTGTTCCACCACTTGATCGGGCGCCATGCGCAATTTCTTTTCCATGTGAATGGGACTGGTGGCGATAAAGGTGTGTATGCGACCCGATTGTGCAGGCGTAATTGCTTCACCCGCGCGACGCACATCGTTGGCGTTGGCGCGCGCTAACGAACACACGGTGGAAGTTTTGATGGTTTTGGCGATGGTTTGAATCGCTTCAAAATCACCAGGGCTGGCGGCGGCGAAACCGGCTTCAATCACATTAACGCCCAGTTTTTCTAATTGACGCGCGATGCGAATTTTTTCATCGCGTGTCATGGAAGCGCCGGGGCTCTGCTCGCCATCGCGCAAAGTGGTATCAAAAATAATTAACTGCTCTTTAGTGGACATGGTTTTGCTCCAAAAATTTGTTTGTTATTAAAAACGAAAAAAATGCGTGCTTGGGTGCCCCGCGCGGGGCGTGCGATACCGATGCCCCTCAGGGCAGCAGGAGCAGGCAAAAGCCATGCGGGGACTGCAGGGCGAGTCCGCGGTGGGTGCAATGCTTGTCGAGAGGCTTGCGTTGCATGGCTAATAGGAGGCGTTTCAAATGATGTTGCGGGAATGATAATCCCGCAGAGCGGTTTTTTCCAAGTGTCTATTTTCAGGGGAGTGTGATGTTGTAGGGTTGGCAGCGTTGGTAAGAGTTGTACGCGATTAGAGTAACTCTACCTTCCGCCGGGCGATGTAAAAAGCCAGCCCACTGCGCTTTATCGGAGAGCTGTTGGATAACATTGTTCCCTAGTGTTCGACGAATACCGTAGCCGATGGCGTGCCCATGTGAATTAAGGATCAGCAGGCTAGTCAGAGAATTTTCTTTGGCATCCAGTGTTGTGCCTATTATTTTTCGTGCTGTTGGATCGTCTCTGAGAGGCTTGGAGACCAAGTCTTTATAGATGCAGGCGTATTCTTGGGATGGTAATTGATCAACACCAGCAAAAACTCGATGTTCTCTACTGTTGTAAATGCCAACGTGGTTTTCGGCCAGCACGCTTTTTCGTTCACTAATTTGTTGATAGCTCAGAGCTATTGTGGGCAAAAATGGGAGCTCGGCTGAGGCGCGCATGTCTCTGATATCTAATGCGTAAGCTACTTGGCTTAGGCGGCGTTGGTTGCTCTTAGAGACAATATTCGCTGCTTCTTGCCAGCTGTTGATTGCTAGTAATAGGCTATACATGGCGGCAATACACCACCACAAGCGAACGTGGGTGGTGTTTCTGCAATGTAATAAAACGAGCAAGAGACTACCGCAAACAAATAACAACCCAGTGCTAACAAAGCGCTCTGTGTAAGCATTTGGCCATGGTGCTCGTACTGCTGCAGCTGCTACTGACAAAAAGAAAGTGATTAGCACCAGAAATATTGTGCTGGTTTGTTTGTATGGCCTTAAGGCAAGAAGCATGAGGCTAATGGGTAGTATCCCCAAGGCAGTTAGCCAACTATTAGGGAGCACTAATGACAAAGGGGGGAGGCAAAATTTAGCAATAAAACTCGCCATGTTGTAAATCCAGTTACCGAAAAAAGCCCAATGCGCTTCAAATGCAGTTATCTGCGCTGTTGTTGGGTCGGCGTTTGGGATTCCGATTTGTATGGCTCGTAGTGGTAGTGGTACAAATTGATGTAGCCACCCACTGTTGGCTATTTCCCAAAATATAACGACTGCTGCCAATAAACATAAGAAAACAACAGGCTTGTATCCTTTGTATAGCAAGGCAAATAGTAGGAGGACGACTAGCAGAAGCCACCAGGGTACGCCGCTACCAATGGACACAACACAACCTGTGAATATCCATGGTATTTGTTTGGGCAACCCATTTGCTAAAAGCAATAACCCCAAACTAAGTCCAGCCCATTGAAGATCGGCTGGGTTAACGAAGCTTTCCCATTGTAGGATGCAGATCAGCCAACTGGCTGTAAGCAGGGCTATGCTGTGGCGGTAGGGAAAAATAAGTTGTGGTGTTTCGCGTAAAACTATTCGAGCAAATAGGAAGCAGGTTAGTACTGTTGCGGTCATTGAAACAGAGACAGTAAAAATCCCTGACCCCTTAAACCAGAGAATATCTAGTGCATAGATGAGTTTTGGTAGTGGAATGAAATGTATATGGTTGTGTTTTTTCCAAAGAGCATCAATATTTAAATGTCCGTTTGATGCGCTACTAATTAGGTCAATATGTTGCCATACGTCCTCAGCAGGCAACTTAACAATGGATAGGCTGACTGCCCAGCATGAGAGTGCGGCAGAAGCAATGAACAGCAGGGCAGTTGCTGCTGTTGGGATGTATGTCGTGAAGTGTTGGCGTGGGTTAATCATGGCTCGTGGCAATCAATCCCCGCAATACACACAACCGCTGGTGCAGGTTTCTTTCACGATAATTTTGCTTAGCAGCGGCAATGCGGGTTTCAGTTCGCGCCAAATCCAGCGCGCTAAGTTTTCGCTGGTGGGATTTTCAAGGCCGGTAATATCGTTGAGATAGTGGTGGTCGAGCTGTTCCCAGATGGGTTTGAAAGCGGCTTTGATGTCGGCAAAATCCATCACCCAGCCGCTCTGCGCATCCACGGGTCCTGAGACATGGATAGAAACTTGAAAGGAGTGACCGTGCAGGCGCGCGCATTTGTGCCCCTCGGGGACATGAGGCAGGCGGTGGGCGGCTTCAATGGAGAATTCTTTGTAGATTTCCATGCGGCTCTCGACGGTAAAACGGGGTAAAGGGGCAGTGGCGCGCGATTCTAAAGCAATTAGGTGGAAAAGCGACCATAAAAAGGCGGCAAAAGGCCGGATACGGCTTGCCTGATGGCTTGGCTTTTCTTACAATGCGCGCCCTTCGACCTGCCTCCAAAGGCGGGCGTTATTTGGAGTGAATAGACATGTACGCGGTTATTGAGTCTGGTGGCAAGCAACACCGGGTTGTTGAAGGTGAAGTTCTCAACGTCGAATTGCTGGAAGCAGCAGCTGGCGAAAAAATTGATTTCAGCGAAGTGCTGATGGTGGGCAATGGTGCAGAAGTGAAAATCGGCGCGCCATTTGTAGCCGGTGGCAAAGTGACTGCTGAAGTGGTGGGTCACGGTCGTGCGGACAAAATCCGCATCATCAAATTCCGTCGCCGCAAGCACTATCGCAAGCAGCAGGGTCACCGTCAGTGGTTCACCCAAATCAAAATCACCGCAATCAGCGCGTAATAGCAGCGCAGCTACAGAGGTAAACAGACATGGCTCACAAGAAAGCAGGCGGTAGTACCAAGAACGGTCGCGATTCCCAGTCCAAACGCTTGGGCGTGAAGATGTTCGGTGGCCAGAAAGCCGTAGCGGGTAACATTATCGTGCGTCAGCGCGGCACGGAGTACTACGCCGGTGCGAACGTAGGCATGGGCACAGACCACACGCTGTTTGCCAAAGCAGACGGTGAAGTGAAGTTTGAAGTGAAAGGCAAGCATAACCGCCGTTTTGTCAGCATCATCGCTGCTTGATTGCTGTTTTGCTCTGAGAAAGCCCCGCAATGCGGGGCTTTTTTGTTTTAAGCTAGATCGACTCAAAAGCACCAAAATAGCCTTGCTGTTGGAATTATCCCCATGAAATTTGTAGATGAAGTGCCCATCTCCGTACACGCGGGAAAAGGCGGCAATGGCTGCATGAGCTTTCGTCGTGAAAAGTATGTGCCGTTTGGCGGCCCTGACGGCGGTGACGGCGGCGATGGCGGCAGTGTGTATCTGCAAGCCGATGCCGCACTCAACACACTGATTGACTACCGCTACCAGCGTAGACACCGCGCCAAAGACGGCCAATCGGGGCGCGGCGCAAATTGCACCGGTCACGGTGGTGATGATTTGGTGCTGAATGTGCCGGTGGGCACCACGGTGATCGACGAAGACTCCGGCGAAGTACTGGGCGATTTAACGCAGGCCAAGCAGCGCCTGCTGGTGGCACAGGGTGGCTTTCACGGTATTGGCAATGCGCGTTTTAAATCCAGCATCAATCGCGCACCGCGTCAGACCAAGCCGGGGCAGCCGGGTGAAGCGCGCAACCTACGTCTCGAATTGAAAGTGTTGGCCGATGTGGGTTTGCTGGGCTTGCCCAATGCAGGCAAATCAACCTTGATCCACGCGATTTCTTCGGCGCGTCCCAAGGTGGCGGATTACCCGTTCACCACTTTGGTGCCGAATCTCGGCGTGGTCAGCGTCAGCAAAATGCGCAGCTTTGTGGTGGCGGATATCCCCGGTTTGATCGAAGGTGCCGCCGAAGGCGCGGGCTTGGGCATACGTTTTCTCAAACACCTCACGCGCACGCGTTTGCTGCTGCATTTGGTGGATGTGATGCCGCCGGATGGCTCCGATCCTTTTGATAATATCCGCGCAATTGAAAAAGAATTGAAAGCGTTTAGCCCCACGCTGGCTGCGCGCCCGCGTTGGTTGGTGTTGAATAAATTGGATTTGATTCCAGAAGACGAGCGCGAAGCCTTTTGCAAAAAATTGTACAAGCGTTTGAAGCTAACAAAAAAAATGCCGCACTTTGCCATTATCGCTGCCAGCGGTGAGGGCACGCAGGCATTGTGCGAAGCTATCATGTCACACATTGAATTGGAGCGTGACATGCAGCAAGAAAATCCAGAATTGGCGCGCGCCGAAGCGGATATTCAACGCGCCATGCAAGAAGAATCCCGTGAGGCGATTGCACAGTTGGCAGAAGCGCGCAAACAAGCACGTTTACAAAAAGACAGTGATGACGACGAAGACTGGGATGAAGATTGGGACGACGGCGATGTGGAAGTGCATTACGTCCAATAAATAAAAACAAGCAAAAGGTTAGGGGCGGTGAGAGCAGAAATACAGGAAGCCAAACGCTGGGTCATTAAAATTGGCAGCGCGGTATTGACGGATGATGGTCGCGGTTTGGATCGCGACAGCATTCAGCATTGGGTGGAACAAATTGTCGAGTTGCGCCAGCGCGGCATTGAAATTGTGTTGGTGTCTTCCGGCGCAGTGGCCGAAGGCATGAGCCGTTTGGGGTGGAAAAATCGTCCAGAGGCATTACACGAATTGCAAGCGGCCGCCGCGATTGGGCAGATGGGTTTGGTGCAGGCGTATGAGTCTTGCTTTCACCAATATGGCATTCATACGGCGCAAATTTTGTTGGATCACGATGATCTTTCCAATCGTGAACGCTACTTGAATGCGCGCAGCACCATGCAAACACTGATTGAGTTGGGTGCGATTGCTGTCGTCAACGAGAACGACACAGTCGTCACGGATGAGATCCGTTTTGGTGACAACGACACTTTGGCCGCACTGGTTGCCAATCTCGTGGAAGCCGATTTGTTGATTATTCTTACCGACCAAGACGGTTTATTTGATAAAGATCCGCGCAGCCATACAGATGCCAAATTAATTGCTTGCGCGCGCGCCAGTGACGAAACGCTAGAAGGCATGGCGAGTGGCACGGGAGGGCGTTTAGGTCGTGGCGGCATGAGCACAAAAATTCGCGCAGCAAAATTGGCGGCGCGTTCCGGTTGCCACACGGTGATTGCCAGTGGGCGCAGAAAATCTCTGCTGCGTACTTTGCACGAAGAAAACACGCCGATCAGTTTATTGGTGGCGGATGAAAAACCAATGGCGGCGCGCAAACGCTGGTTGGCAGGGCAGTTACAAACGCGCGGCAAAGTGATATTGGATGCAGGTGCGGTAGATGTGGTGCGCAGCAAAGGCAAAAGTTTGCTGCCCGTCGGTGTGAAAGCGGTGCAGGGCGATTTTGAACGCGGTGATATGGTGATCTGCGTTGATGAAAGCGGCAATGAAATTGCACGCGGTTTGGTTAACTATCGCGCCGAGGAAGCTAAAAAAATTATTGGCAAATCAACGGCGGCAATCGCGGTAGAGCTGGGTTATTTCAGCGGCGAAGAATTGATTCACCGAGATAATTTGGTTGTTAGCTGAATATATTTTTTATAAGGATTACGCATGAAAGCGTTTTTTTTATGGGGGATAGTCGTTGCGCTAGGTGTGACAGCATTTAGCGTATTGGCGCTGTCGCAAGGTGAAAGCGTCAATGCTTTATGGATGGTTGTGGCCGCGCTTTGCACCTACGCCATCGCGTATCGTTTCTATGCGCAGTTTGTGGCGCGGCGCGTGATGGAGCTCAACGATAGACGTTTAACACCGGCCGAACGTCACAACGACGGTCTGGATTATGTGCCCACGCACAAATGGGTGTTGTTTGGCCATCACTTTGCAGCGATTGCTGGTGCAGGGCCGTTGGTAGGCCCGGTGTTGGCGGCGCAAATGGGCTATTTGCCCGGCACTTTGTGGATCTTGGTGGGTGTTGTACTCGCGGGTGCTGTGCAAGACACCATCATTCTTTTTATTTCCACGCGCCGCGATGGGCGTTCACTCGGCGAAATTATTCGCATGGAAATGGGTAACACCGCCGGTGCGGTGGCGATGCTCGGCATTTTAGCGATTGTCATTATTTTATTGGCCGTGCTCGGCATGGTGGTGGTGAAAGCGCTGGCCGATAGCCCGTGGGCAGTTTCCACCTTGCTCGCCACCATTCCTATTGCTTTGTTGATGGGCGTTTATTCGCGTTGGTTTCGCCCTGGAAAAGTGGGCGAAGTATCGCTGATGGGTTTTGTGTTGTTGATGGCTGCGTTGTATGGCGGTCACTGGGTGGCAGCGCATCCGGTGTGGAGTGCGTTGTTTACTTTGAAAGGCGAGGCATTGGCTATCGGTTTGATTGGGTACGGTTTTATTGCTTCCGTGCTTCCGGTGTGGTTGTTGTTAGCGCCGCGCGATTATTTATCCACATTTTTGAAAATTGGCACCATCGTCGCGTTGGCAATCGGTATTGTGATTGTTGCGCCGCCGTTAAAAATGCACGCCATGACGCAATTTGTGGATGGCACGGGACCGGTGTTCGCTGGCTCGCTGTTTCCATTTTTATTTATCACCATTGCTTGTGGTGCGGTCAGCGGATTTCATGCACTGGTGTCATCAGGCACTACACCAAAAATGTTGGAGCGTGAGTCGCATATTGTGACCATTGGCTACGGTGCGATGTTGATGGAATCGTTTGTCGCGGTGATGGCAATGATTGCGGCGTGCGTGTTGGAGCCTGGTGTTTATTTTGCGCTGAACAGTCCGGTGGCTGTTATTGGTACTACGGTGGAGTCTGCCGCACAAACCATCACGCAATGGGGTTTTGTTGTCACGCCAGACATGCTCACGCAGTTGGCGAAAGATGTGGGTGAACATTCGGTGCTCTCGCGCACGGGTGGCGCGCCCACTTTTGCTGTGGGGATGTCAAAAATTTTGTCTGATATTGCAGGTGGCTCATCCATGATGGCTTTCTGGTATCACTTTGCGATTTTGTTTGAAGCACTTTTTATTCTCACCACGCTAGATGCAGGCACGCGTGTGTGTCGGTTTTTAATACAGGATTTCTTGGGTAATGCCGTGCCCATGCTAGGTAATACGCGCTCTTGGTTAGCGAATATTTTTGCCACGGCATTGGCTGTGGGTGCTTGGGGCTGGTTTTTGTATCAAGGTGTGACAGATCCGTTTGGCGGCATCAATAGCCTGTGGGCATTGTTTGGTATTGCCAATCAAATGCTGGCGGGCATGGCGTTGATTCTCGCCACCGTTGTGTTAGTGAGAATGAAAAAAATGCGCTATGTGTGGGTAACGGCAGTACCGGCTTTCGGTGTGCTGCTGGTGACGTTACTAGCGGGTTGGCAAAAAGTGTTTTCATCCGATGTAAAAATAGGGTTTTTAGTGCATGCAGAAAAATTCTCTGCGGCTTTGGCGCGCAACGAAATATTAGCGCCTGCTAAAAGTGTGCAGCAAATGCAGCAAGTTATCTTTAATAACTATGTGGATGCGGCGATGGCCTTATTTTTTATTGCCGTGGTGGTGTCGATGCTGTTTTTTGCGCTGCATGCAATTTGGCAGGCGCACCAGCATCCAGCGGTGACCGCCAATGAATCGCTCGTGGTGTGGCGTCCTGAGCACGAGTGGCGCGATGAGGCGGTGTGGCATGAGTGATCGCATCACCCTGAAAACTATTTGGCAGCGCTCTGCACAAACATTGCAGCTCATGGTCGGTGTGGGTAATTACCATGCCTATGTTGCACACATGCAACAACATCACGCGGCATTGCCAGTGATGTCCGAGCGAGAGTATTTTCGCTATTGTCAAAATAGCCGCTACGGTGCAGAAGAGGGCAGTATTAAACGCTGCCCTTGTTGAGAAATTGCCCTAGGCAAGAGTTATTCGACAGAAGGACCAACTGGAAAAGTTTTCATAATTTTTTCAACCGCAATACGCAGTGCGGCGCGGCGTTCGGCTTCATTGCCGCGACCATCCAGTATGCGTGCAGCGGAGCTGTGCCAAATTACTTGCCCTTGTGAATTAAGGGCAGCTAGGTGCAATTCGCCACGGTTGTAGAGCACAGTTTGCACTTTGGGAGCCTGCAAGCCTTGAAAGGTCGGTAATTCATCCTTTTCAAAAGTCCAACGCAAACCGTAGTCATTGGCTTCCGAGTTGTTGTTAACGGCAGTGGTGTCACTTTCTTCAGATTCTTCTTGCGTAACGACGACGCGGTAGTCGAGCGTAATATCTGCACTGCCTTTTGCTACACGCTTGAAGCCACGATCATTCATTAGCATGTCCACGTATTCACACACCACGCGGTTAAATTCTTGTGTGTGACCACCGGTGGGTACCGTGCTGTCCATGGCGGAAAAATCCCAGCGGTAGGTTTTCATGTCTTCAAAATCTGCGCTGGCTTCTGTGCTGTATTTTTCAACACGTGTACCACTGGATGTTGAGCAGGCGGAAGCCAAGCAGGCGAGTAAAACCCATGAAAAACGAAGAAGTGTTTGACGAAAGAGAACGGACTGAATCATTACCTGTTACCGCGGTTGGAAGATGAAGGGGAGGTGTCAGACAGATGCGTTGATGTAGCAGCATCTACCTCAACTGTTACTGGAATCCATTTGTTAATAATAGCGCGAAGCATGCCATTTCTTTGCATGATGGCCAGTTGTTGATTGACGGCTTGTAGCAATACGTTATTGCCTTTGTTAACGGCCCAACCGAGATTTTCTTCGGTTAATTCATTGTTAAGGCTCATGAATTCTTGCCGTGAAGTGTCAGTGGCTAGAGACCAACTGGTGGCGGCATCGTGAATCACAAAATCGACACTGCCACTCTTGAGTTTTGCTAGTGCTTCATTGATGGAATCGCAGCGTGACACGACAGCATCACGCAAATTATTGCTGGCAAAATTATCGCCCGTTGTGCCTTTCACCACGGCAACGCGCGTATTGGGGCGAAACAGCATGCCTTTGTAGGCAAAGCGACCGGCATCGTTGTAACGAATAATCGCCATTTGTCCTGCGCTGAGGTAGCTGCTGCTGAAATCGACTAGCTTGCTGCGTTCGGGAGTAATCGACATGCCTGACATGATGATGTCGATTTTTCCTGCCTGCAAAGCTGGGATGAGTTGATTGAATTCCAGTTCAACAAATTCCGGCTGGCGGCCGAGTTGCTGCGCAATTGCTGCCCCCGCGGCTACTTCTATACCAGTGAGTTGCCCATCTTGCTTGAAGGCAAGTGGAGCGTAGTGAGGGGATAGACCGATGCGCAGTGTGTCTTTGGCAAACGAGAGGTGAGTAAAGGTTGCGCTGGTGATCAGCAGGAGCCATAGAGTGAGCTGGCGCATGCGTGTGCCTCCTTGGTGGTTTTGTTAATGCGTTGCGTCAGCGCGCAATGATAACGAGGTCTGCTGCTAAAAAAAGCGCATCGACAGATCAATCGCTCGGCAATGTTTAGTCAATCCGCCAATAGAAATGAGGTCCACGCCCGTTTCTGCCGTGGCGCGCAAACTGCTCTCGTTGATATTGCCGGAAGCTTCCAGCAGGGCGCGCTGCGCGGTGCGGCTAACAGCCTGCGTCATATCATCCAGTGAGAAATCATCCAGCATGATGATTTCACAGCCCGAGCGCAGCGCTTCATCCAATTCATCAAAGTTTTCCACTTCCACTTCGACGGGTTTGCCCGGCGCAATGCGGCGCGCTTGTTGCACAGCAGCGGTGATGCCGTGGCAAGCGGCGATGTGGTTTTCTTTGATGAGGAAAGCGTCGTACAGCCCGATGCGGTGGTTGTGGCAGCCGCCCACGGTCACGGCGTATTTTTGTGCTGTGCGCAGACCGGGGATGGTTTTGCGGGTGTCGAGCAGGCGCACGTTAGTGCCAGTCACGAGATCGGCGTAGTGGTGGCAGGTGGTAGCCGTGCCAGCCAGCAGTTGCAGAAAATTCAGCGCGGTGCGCTCGGCCGTCAGCAAGCTGCGCGCCGCACCGTGCAGCGTAAACAGCGTGCTGTCGCCTTCTACGGTATCGCCATCATTCACACGCCATTCCACGCGAATGTTTGCATCCACTTGGTGCATCACTTCATCCACCCACGGCTTGCCACACATGATCATCGGTTCGCGGGTGATGATGCGCGCTTGGCCTGCCTGCTGTGCGGGGATTAACTGGGCGGTAATATCGCCGGTGCCGATGTCTTCCGCGAGTGCGGCGCGTACTTGCGCGATGATGTCCGGTTGCAGGTGTTGGATTTTGTGCATGGCGTGCGGCTGGCGTGGTTTTTAGAGGGCGATATTGTTGCAGATAAGCCGAACCGTTGGTAACTCATGCACAATGCGCTCTTCAATGCCGCAACGGTGCCACACCCACTTGCGGCAGGTCTGCCAAGCCAATATCGCGCGCGTGTTGTTCGAACGCTTTATTTTTCCAAAAAAATGCGCCGGGCATGGTGGTGGGAACCACTAATACATAAAACAGTGAGCGACCTACCAAAGAAACCATCACGGTTGATGCTAACAAAACAGCCCACAAACTGAGTGACAACGCGCTGTCGCTGCCAAAAACGGCCAACAACAAGGCGGCGCTGGTGTTGATACCGAGCAGCAAATTGCGTGTGAAATACGTTTTGCCAAACGTGGTGAGCTGAATGTAAAACGACGCAGCGCCTTCGTGTTCAGCTTCGTGCATATCGTGCGCGTGCCAGTAAAGCCCGATGGCTTCCAGCAGCATGCCGGCTGCCATCACGCTGCCGAGCAGCGATAAGAGTGATGTTGCGCTTGCGTTTATCCACAACAAATAAGGCACAGCCAGCACGCCAATGACGATGCTGCCCAATATCAAAGCGTTGCCCACAAAAGTAAAAGCCGTTTGATAGTGATTCCAAAATGGGCGCGCTTTAATGCGATAGCAGCGATACATGTAATACAACGCCACGATGGAAGAAAGTACGGCTAATCCCGCCGTGCTGTTGGCGATGATATTGGCAAAGTTTTGCCAATCAGCGTGCAGCACGCCAATAGATTGTTGCACCCACGCATTGTTGGGTAGTGCGGCCAAGAAATGTATGCCAGCAAACACCATGAACAGCACAATGCCCAAGCCTTCACGCGCAACAGGTGAGTGGCGCAAGTTATTAAATCCGCGATAAAAACGCATTGGCTTACCAAGGTGGATGGTAGACATCAGCAAGCCCAACGCAATCAACGCCAAGGTTTTTACTACGATCAATGAGGAGATCGGCGAAGCGATAACGGGCATCAGTACGGCGCTGTTGAATAACTTGCCGAAGAACAGCAGGGCGAAAGCTCCTGCGGCAGCTTGTGCGGCGAGTGTAAAAATAACCAGCGGGTTTTCACGCGAACTTAAACGCGTGAGGTTCCAACTTTTTTGTTTGCCTGCTTTTTGATCGACGGCCGGTTTGTAATAGCCAGTTTTTTCATCGCGTTTGTATTTTACCGGCGCAGAATCGGTACGCGTGACCTCGTGTGGCATGGTTTTAGTTTGTTGAAAACGAATATTGGGTTTGGTGATGGATGGATCGGGGAATCCTGGAATATGCGTCTCGATTTGTTCGCGGTTTTCCGGCGTGATTTCTACCACGCCAAAGTTGAGCGCGTTGCCCACGCAAGCGGAAACGCAGGCTGGTTTTAAGCCAACTTCTAAACGATCTACACACATATTGCATTTTTCAACGCGACCTTTGACTGGGTCGAGCTGTGGTGCGTTGTAAGGGCAAACCCAAGTGCAGTAACCGCAGCCAAAGCAAATGTCTGGGTCTTGAATCACAGCGCCGTATTCCGCGTGTTTGGTGTAAGCGCGGGTTGGACAGCCTTTTAAGCACACGGGGTCGTCGCAGTGGTTGCATGCCATAGAAATATTCATGCGTTTGTAATCTGGGTATGTTCCGCCTTCCACATAACCGACAGAGCGAAAACTCAAATGCGGCGGCATGTCATTTTTTTCACTGCAAGCTGCTTCGCAGGCGTGGCAGCCAATACAGTTATCCGCAGTAAAGTGAAACGCGTGTTGTTTGGTGCGATTGGGATTGAGACCGATTTCATCCACGCCATTAATTTTTAAGCTGACACCGCTATCCGAGGCGAGAACGATCGGGTTGCCGTAGCGATTGCTGTCTTGCGTGATGGGGTCTTTTAATTTGGCATACTCAGGCTCATTGTCGCGCACTGGAAACAGCGAT
The DNA here is from genome assembly GCA_046347205.1 of Pseudomonadales bacterium. Taxonomy (GTDB): domain Bacteria; phylum Pseudomonadota; class Gammaproteobacteria; order Pseudomonadales; family UBA7239; genus UBA7239. The sequence continues at coordinate 523,291 of JAXMGN010000002.1, read as the reverse complement.
GCCGTCGGCTTTTTGCTGACAATATTGGCGTGTGTTTCTGTGTTGCTTTTGCAGCCGCAACTGCCGCTGCCGCAGCCAGTTTTTGTGACAGTGGCCGTGCTAACTGGGGAGTAGGTTTCTACTAACATGCGTCACCTCGGCTCTCAGAACTTTCTCATTTGCACGTTGAGACGTGCGGCTTCTGCTTGATCGGTTTTTTCTATGCGCACTGCACACTGTTTGAAAGCGGGCTGGCGCGAGTGTGGGTCTAGCAAACCCAGCGTTAAACGGTTCACGCAATCGTGATAGTGAAATGGAATAAATACCATGTTGTGCGGTACGCGCTGTGTCAGTTGCGCCATTACCACCGCGTCGCCGCGTTTAGAAACAAGGCGCACATATTCCATCTGTTGTATGCCGAGTTTTTCCGCTGCATCAGGGTTCATTTCCATATACGGCGTTGGGCTGAACTTGTTGCAGTTGCCCACCTTTCCCGTTTTGGTGCGTGTGTGGAAATGCTCGACCACGCGCCCAGAGTTGAGCCAGAAGGGAAAAGCGTTTTCTGGCACCTCGTTGTTTTCAACATAGGGCAGTGCCAGCAAGCGCGCTTTGCCATCAGGAAATTGAAAAATTCCGTCTGTGTATAAACGTTGTGCGCCTGTTTCTTCGCCTTCACGCATCGGCCACTGTATGCCGCGTGCTGCTTCAATTTTGTTGTAGCTCATGCCTGAAATATCCAACATGCGTTCGTGGCCATTTAGACCCTTGCCAAGTTTTGACAGCACTTTCATTTCTTCAAAAACCGCTTCCGCTGTTTCTGGGAAACTGATTTTTCTGCCTTGCTCCCAGCGTTTGGCGAGTTGTGTGAATATCCATAAATCTGATTTGCTGTTGGCAAATGGCGGTGCGATAGAACGTGTGACGTTGACGCGTCTTTCAGTGTTGGTGAAGCAGCCTTCTTTTTCTGCCCACACCGCGCCAGGCAAGAAAACGTGTGCGTATTGTGTGCATTCCACGTCTTGATAAGAATCTTGCACCACACACAGTTCCAGTTTTTCCAGTGTTTTGCGAATGCGCGGTGAATTGGGCATGGATGTCATGGGGTTGGTGGCCACTATCCACAGTGCTTTAATTTTTCCCGCTTCAATAGCAGGAAAAATATCCGTTTCAGTTAAACCGCGTTTTTCAGGAAAAAATGCTGCATCAATGCCCCAGAATTGCGCAATTTCTTCGCGGTGTTGTGGTTTTTCCAGCATGCGGTAGCCAGGGAGGCCGGAGCAGGATGACCACTCACGCGTTCCCATCGCATTGCACTGACCCGTAATTGAAAGCGAAGTACCACCGAGCTTGCCGATGTTGCCCGTAATGAGATTCAAGTTATTGATGGCGCTTACGCCGTCGGAACCGTGCGTACTCTGATTGATACCCATGGTCCAAATGCTCATCGCCGCATCGGCTTGCGCATAGGTGCGCGCCACGAGGCGAATGGTGTCTTCGTCGATGCCGCAAATTTTTGCCGCTGATGTCGGGTCGTAATCTTGTACCAGCGTTTTCAATTCTTCGAAACCGACCGTGCAGCGGTCGATGTAATCTTTATCGTGCAAACCCTCGTTGATGATGACATGCGCCAAACTGTTCAGCAGCACTAAATCTGTGCCGGGCGTAATCGGCAAATGAATGTCGGCAAATTGTGCAAACATGGTGACGCGTGGATCCACCACAATCAGCGGAAACTTTCTTTTTTCCAATGCTTCTTTTAAGCGCCAATAAATAATCGGGTGTTGTTCGGGCAGATTGGAGCCGAATGCCATTAAACATTCGGTGTGTTCAAAATCGTCATAGCAGCCGGGCGGACCGTCAGAACCGAAGGAGCGTTTGTAGCCGGAAACCGCCGATGCCATGCACAGTGTAGTGTTGCCATCGTAATTGTTGGTGCCGATTACGCCGCGCGCCAATTTGCCGAGTGTATAAAACTCCTCGGTAAAAATTTGTCCGGTAGAAATAATCGCGACAGCATCGCGTCCGTAAGTGTCTTGAATGCGTTGGAACTCGGTAGCGGTTTTGTCGAGCGCGGTATCCCAATCCGTTTTTTGCCAAGGCTCGAAGGTTTTGTTGCGAATCATGGGCTCTGTGCCGCGCCCACTGGCTTGAAAAATTTGCGCTTCGGTCAGTCCTTTAATGCACAGTTTGCCGCGATTGACATCGGCATCGCCCACGCCGCGCGTGGTGACGGGTACGCCATTTTTATCCACGCCAATTTCAATCGAGCAGCCAACAGAGCAGTAGCCACAAGTGGCGTATTTCCATTCCATTACACCTTTATCGTGCAAGTGAATAGGATTCTTTTTTCCGCGACCGAACAACATAAACAGTCTCCTCTCTGGTTTGCTACTTACTGCACGAGCAAAACGTAAAACAGAAAAAAATTCGCCAGCAGTGACAGCAGCGCCACCGTGCGCCACAACCCAACCGGATTGCGCGCCAGTAGTGGGCTGTGACGACGCACGACCAAGCCATGTGTTTCTCCGCGTTCCACAGCCAGCAGCATTTCTTCCGCTGTTTCAAATCGGTCTTGAGCATCACGCGCGCAGGCTTTCAACAAAATATCGTCCAACCACAGCGGTACATCGTGGCGATGGCGCGACACCGGTGTGGGGTCGCCAAATACAGGCTTTTGAAAAGGCTCAATCTCGCCGTATGGATATTGCTGCGACAACAGTCGGTACAAAGTCACGCCAGCGGCATAAATATCGGTGTTCGTGGTGGCATTCTCTCCACGCAATAACTCCGGTGCCATGTACGAAGGCGTACCGGCGGCAGTCAATTGGCGCTCATTGCTGTTGGCGTGTAATGCCACACCAAAATCGAGAATACGCAGCACACCATCAGCACCCAGATGCAAGTTCTCTGGTTTGATATCGCGATGCACCACATGCAGACGATGCAAAGCACCTAACGCACGCAACAACTGCTGTGCGAGCTGCACAGTTTCATTGACAGAAAATCGTTGTCCGTTCGCCAAACGCCGCGCCAATGTTGCGCCCATGTGAAAGCGCTGCACCAAATACAAGGCACTGCGTTGCTCCTGTGGCAACACGAGTACATCCACAAAATGTTTCGACGGCATGCGCGCCATCAACCATTCTTCGCTGATTAGTGCGAGGCGATGCAATTCATCATCAGCTACTGCAGGAGCCAATGTTTTCAACACCCAATCGCCATCGTGTTGTGGGTGACGCACGCGATAAACAAACGATTCCCGCGATTCGTGCATCAGCTCTTCAATGGTAAAACCATCCAGCACGCTGCCCACTTTTAACTTCGCCGGCGGCGACAACATACGCCCCGCTGCTACGCGTTGCTGCACGCTATCGGGCGGGGTTTGTAAACAGCGCACCACCACGGCCGACACATTGTCTTCACTGCCAGCTTCCAGCGCCTGCTCGCACAATTGGCGTGCGCAACTTTCTGGATCGTCGTACAGCAATAAAGTTTTGAGCATTTCTGCTTCTGGCATGTGCGCCCACACACCATCACTCACCAATAAAAAACTGTCATTGGTTTGCCAGTTGCCTTCGATGTAATCAACAGCAACGGAGTGATCTAAACCCAATGCGCGCGTGAGCACATGCGACATCTGCGGGTGATTCCACACATGATCGGTGGTCAACAATTCGAGGCGGTTATTGCGCAAACGGTAGATGCGTGTGTCGCCCACATGAGCGATGCAATAGCGCGCACCCGATAACACCAACAGCGACAACGTGGTGGCCAGTGATGCGTCACTGCCGTTGCTGCGCTGCGAGCGCAACCAGCGGTTTTGTGCGGTGATGACGCGATCCAGTGCAATCGGCGGCGCCCAAGTATCCGGTGTGGCGTAGTAGTCATTCAGCACACCGCGCACAGCGTATTGCGAGGCGCGATCACCGTGATCGCAAGCGCTGACACCATCCGCAATGGCAAAAGCTGCGCCGCGCGCAGCAAACTCCGCCACGGAGGGAGATGTCATGCCCACAGCATCTTCATTGCGCGGTTTGTTGCCGGCGCGAGAGTCGCTGCCGGCGAGCAAATAGGCGGCCATGGTGCTCATAATCGACGGTCAGATGCGCGCTGCCGTCAACGCACCCCAAGTGGTGCGCCAGCGCGTTTTCACCGACAGCAAACCCGCCCAAGAGCACAACGCCAACGCCGCGTACAGCCACAAGCCCCATTGGTATGAACCCGTCAGCGATTTGCTGTACCCAAGCCCAGCGGCCAGCAAGAATCCGCCGATGCCACCGGCCATGCCGATCAAACCTGTCATCACGCCAATTTCTTTGTTGAAGCGCTGCGGCACCAACTGAAACACCGAGCCGTTGCCCGCGCCCAACACCAACATCGCCAACACAAACAGTGCCAGCGCGACATACGCCTCTGTCGGTGCTGTGCCAACTAAAATGATCAAGAGACCAACCAGCGTGTACACCAGCGTCAGCGCGCGTATGCCACCAAAGCGATCCGCGAGTAACCCACCAATTGGTCGCATCAAACTGCCGCCAAAGACGCAAGCTGCAGTGAAGTAACCTGCCATCATCGGCGAGAGGCCGTATTGGTCGTAAAAGTAGCCCGGTAACGCCCCTGCCAAACCGACGAAGCCACCAAAACTGACGCAGTAAAAGCCCATGAACAGCCAGGCATCTTTGTCTTGCAAAACCGTTAGGTACTCTTCAAAACGCTTGGGCGGTGGGCAGTCGTGAGCGTCTTTGGCGCACAACAGATAGATGACAAAAGCCACAGACAGCGGCAACAGCGCGAAACCGAGCACGTTGGTCCAGCCAAACAGAGAGGCTAGCCACGGCGCGCACAGCGCAGCGAACACCGTGCCGGAGTTGCCCGCGCCTGCAATGCCCAACGCTTTTCCTTGGTGTTCAGGCGGATACCAGCGTGAGGCCAGCGGCAGCGCCACGGCGAATGCCGCGCCTGCCACGCCGAGAAATAAGCCCAGTACCAAGGCTTGGGTATAACTGTGGATACCGGCCAGCCACGCCACGGCGAGTGCTGCCAGCATGATGAGTTGGGCAATGATGCCTGCCATGCGCGGCTTTAGATGATCCACCAACACACCAAACACCATGCGCAACAGCGCGCCGGAAAGAATTGGCGTTGCCACCAACATGCCTCGCTGTGAAGACGTCAGTGATAGGTCTGCCGCGATCTGTACCGAAAGCGGCCCCAGCACATACCAGACCATAAAGCTGAGATCAAAATAGAGAAAGGCTGACAACAAAGTCGGTGTATGACCGGACTGCCAGAACGATTTCTGCATGGTGAAACTCCATCAACAACAAATGATAGGAGTGACAGAGCAAGCACCGTGCCATGCGCAACAAAACACTTAATAGGCTGCAAATTTCCCACTTAAAAACACCATCACGCACCATAAAATGTCGACATACGCTACTGATGCACCACTTTGTTGCCATTGCACCACACATTTATTTATTCAAATTATTTTTTTTGCACGCTTTTGTACCGCACACCAAAAAGTTGCACCGTCATAGCGCAAAAACTCGAAATTAACACTAAAAACTAAGGGGGTTCGCCGCAAAAACATCGCTGGCACAGTTCTTGATATGCATATCGCGTAAAGCACTTCGGCGCGAGGTAGAAGTCATGCAACAAGAGAAAATTGTGGTAGTCGGCAACGGCATGGTGGGTCACCACTTTGTTGAGCAAATAATGAACGACGGGCGCTACGCGATCACCGTCATCGGTGCAGAGCCGCGTCCAGCTTACGACCGCGTTCACTTATCGGCTGTATTTGATGGCAGCACGCCTGCCGATTTAGCACTGGTCACACGCGAAGCGTATGAGGCCGCTGGCGTGCAAGCGATTTTTGGTGAAGCGGTTACGGCGATTGATCGTGAAAACAAAACGGTTGTTACTGCCTTAGGTAGAAAGTTTTCTTATGACAAATTGGTGCTCGCCACCGGTTCTTATCCCTTTGTACCGCCCGTGCCTGGGCATGACCACAAACACTGCTTCGTCTATCGCACCATTGACGATCTCGGCAACATCCGCGCCGCCGCCAAAAATGCCAAAACAGGCGTTGTGGTCGGAGGCGGCTTGCTAGGCTTGGAAGCAGCGAACGCATTGCGCAACCTAGGTTTAGAAACGCATGTAGTGCAATTTTCACCGCAGTTAATGGATGCACAAGTGGATGCCGATGGCGGCGCTATTCTGCGTAAAAAAATTGAAGAGCTAGGCATACATGTGCATGTAAGCAAGAACACACAAAAAATTGCTTCGCTAAAAAACGGCGCCATGCAAATGCAATTTGCCGATGGCGAAACGCTAGACACCGACCTAATCGTTTTTTCAGCGGGCGTGCGCCCAGACGATGCACTCGCCAAAGCTGCCGATCTAAAAATGGGCGAGCGCGGCGGCATCATGATTGATTACCACTGCAAAACCAGTGACTCCGATATTTTTGCCATTGGTGAATGCGCATTGTGGGGTGGAAAATTATTTGGTTTGGTCGCGCCCGGCTACCAAATGGCAAAAGTGGCGGCTGATGCGCTGCAAGGTGGCGAGTTGTGCTTTAACGGCGCAGACATGAGCACCAAATTAAAATTACTCGGCGTGGATGTGGGCTCGATTGGCGATGCCCATGCGCGCACAGCGGGCAGCAAAAGTTATCGCATTGTGGATGAGCATGCGGGCATCTACAAAAAAGTGGTGGTGAATGAAGATGCCACCAAAGTGTTGGGCGCTGTGCTGGTGGGCGACAACGGTGATTACGACACCTTGTTGCAATACATGCTGAATGGCATTGCTATTTCTGGCAGCCCGCTCGCATTAATTGCACCAGCAGGAGAGGGCAAGCCAACACTGGGTGCAGCCGCACTGCCCATGACGGCGACTATTTGTTCTTGCTTGAATGTTAGCAAGCAAATGATTTGCGACAGCATCGCCGCCGGTTGTTGCTCTGTGGCAGATGTAAAAGCCGACACCAAAGCCAGCACCGGTTGCGGTGGTTGCGCCGCTTTACTGAAAAATGTGGTGGAAACAGAACTGGCGGCAAGTGGTGTAGAAGTGAACAAATCACTCTGCGAGCATTTTGCCTACACGCGCCAAGAGCTGTTTCATTTTGTCAAAGTGAATGGCTACACCAGCTTCGAAGAGTTATTGCGCTGGCATGGAAAAGGTCACGGTTGCGATGTGTGCAAGCCAACGGTGGGCTCTATTTTGGCTTCGCTCAACAACGAATACGTTTTGAAAAAAAATCTGGCGCCTCTGCAAGATACCAACGATACCTTCCTCGCCAATATGCAAAAAGATGGCACTTTCTCTGTAGTGCCGCGCATGGCGGGTGGAGAAGTGACACCAGACGGTTTAATTGCTGTAGGGCAAGTGGCTAAAAAATACAATTTGTATACCAAGATCACGGGCGGTCAGCGCGTAGATTTATTTGGTGCGCGCGTGCATGAGCTACCTTTGATTTGGAAAGAATTGGTGGATGCCGGTTTTGAAACGGGACACGCTTACGGTAAATCTGTGCGCACGGTGAAATCTTGCGTGGGTTCTACTTGGTGTCGCTACGGCGTGCAAGATTCTGTTGGCATGGCTATACGCTTGGAGAATCGCTACAAAGGTTTGCGTTCACCGCACAAATTGAAGTTTGCTGTTTCCGGTTGTACGCGTGAATGCGCAGAAGCACAGAGCAAAGATATCGGTGTGATAGCTACCGAAAAAGGTTGGAACTTGTATGTGTGTGGTAATGGCGGAATGCGTCCGCGCCATGCAGAGTTGTTTGCCAGGGATCTCGATGATGAAACGCTGATTCAATATATCGACCGTTTATTGATGTTCTATGTGGAAACAGCAGATCGCTTGCAGCGCACTTCGGTATGGCGTGAAAACTTGGAAGGCGGTTTGGAATATTTGCAAAACGTAGTCATTAAAGACTCGCTCGGCATTGCCAATCAGTTAGAGCAGCGCATGGCGCATGTTGTTGATACTTATCAATGCGAGTGGAAAACCACGATTAACGATCCTGAAAAACTCAAACGCTTCCGCAGTTTTGTGAATGCGCCCGAAGTGCCGGATGAGAATATCGTGTTTGTGAACGAGCGCAGCCAGCCGCGCCCCGCCACTATGGTAGAAAAACAAACGCAACAGTATTCACCTGTGGAGGAGCTTGCGGTATGAGCCAAGAGTGGAAAACGATTTGTCAGCGCGATGACTTGGTAGAAAACGGCGGCGTAGCGGCGATGGTCAATGGTCGCCAAGTAGCTATTTTTTATGTACCCAACGCAGAGCCGCCCGTGTACGCCTTGGATAACTGGTGTCCTGCCGCAGAAGCAAATATTTTGGCGCGCGGCATTGTGGGTGATGTCAACGGTGAATTGGTGGTTGCCTCGCCGCTGTACAAAGAGCATTTCTCATTGCAAAGCGGGCAGTGCTTGGAAAAACCCTTGCAAGTGCAGACGTGGGCTGTTGCGCTGCATGACAACACCGTGTCGGTGAGGGCGTGATGCAGCGGTATTGAAAGCTATATTCTGGAGTAGTTATGTGGGTGAACGGTGCGCTACAACAAATATGCCGCTGGCGATTAATGCGCAGCCCAATAAAACCCGTGGCGTAATCTGCTCTTTGAGAATTAGCCATGCCAGAATGACTGCGACAATAAAACTGCCTTTGTCGATTAGGGCAATGGTAGAGACATTGCCTTCTTTGAGCGCCTTGTAATAGAAAATCCACGATAGCGATGTTGTAATCGCAGAGATTCCAAGCCATAAAAAATTATTTGAAGTCATATTTCCTAGCTCTTGCTGCTTTACAAAAAACAGAGCGAAGATAAAGACAAATATGGCTACAAATCCCGTTCGTATTGAAAGACCAAGTTCGCCAGAAATTCCATTTAGCCCCATCTTGGCGATAACAGAGGTGAAGCCGGCAAAGATCATGGAAATGAATGCGTATGTAACCCATTTGTCCATAATTGCTCCTAGAGATGGGATTGATTGCGTCATAGTAAACAAATCAGCAACAAAAAATATCTACCTCTTCTTGTGATTGCCGTGGAAAATGCACCGCAACACACCCGATTACATGCCCATGCCCACATCTGTCGAAAAAACATCAAACTCCCTGACCTTGTTGCTGCTGGCGGGCGGTCGCGGTGAGCGCTTGGGCGGGCAAGACAAAGGCTTGCTCACTGTGGATGGCAAAACTTTTGTAGAGCGCTTGCTGCTGCGTTTTGCACTGAAAGTGAGCGCGGTGTTGATTTCTGCCAATCGTCATTTGGATGTGTACCAAACGCTTGCCGCGCCGTGGCAAGCGCAAGTTCTGCCCGATGCGCAGCAGGGGTTTCATGGGCCATTGGCAGGTGTTTTGACGGGGTTGCAGCACGCGCAGACGGATTGGTTGCTGGTGCTGCCTTGTGATGCGCAAGTATTGCCAGAGAGTTTGGTTGAGAAATTGCAAGCGTGCTGTGAACAAACAAATGCGCCCGCTGTTTTTGCTGTGGTCGGTGAGCAACCACAGCCCTTGGTGTGTTTTTTACAGCGCTCGTTGGTGAATAAACTGGAGCAAGATTTTCTGGCGGGCGAGCGATCCGTTGTGCGCTGGTTGGAATCCATCCATGCGCAGTGCTGTGAATTTGATAGCGACGCTAACTATTGCTGGAGCATCAATACGCCAGAGGATTTGGCACACGCGGCCTTACACATTGGAGAACACCATGCATGACTGTAGCAGCGAGCAAGCGCTGATCTCACTGGAAAACGCACTGGCGTATTACGCCGCGCTGCCGTTACTAGAGCCTGCAGCAAAATCGTTGTTAGCGGCGAGTGGTGAAGTGTTGGCAGAGCCTGCGTATGCCGCCTGCGATTTGCCTGCGTTCACGCAGAGCGCGATGGACGGCTACGCCCTGCGCTATGCGGATCTCGGCAGTGCGTTGACCGTGGTGGGCGAAGTGGCAGCGGGGGATGTGTTTCCGCGCCCGTTGCGTGCAGGCGAAGCGGTGCGCATTTTTACCGGTGGTCGCTTGCCAGAAGGTACCGACACGATTGCGCGACAGGAAATTGCCCAGCGTGACGGTATGCAGTTGTCGATCACTGAGCCTTTGAAGCAGGGGCAAGATGTGCGCCTGCGCGGCGAAGAGGCGAGCTGTGGTACGCAGATATTGGCGGCTGGGCAGCGGCTGACGCCAGGACGCGTGGCAGCGCTGGCGATGGCAGGCGTTGCGCGCGTGACAACGTATCGTCGGCCGAGAGTTGCCGTCATCATCACCGGCAAAGAAGTGGGGCATACCATCCCCGATGCCAACGGCCCTTTGATCGCCAGTTGGCTGGCGGCTCAAGGCTTGGTTTGCACAGAGATGCGGTGGGTGGGTGACGATTTGAGCGAATTAGCGGCTGCGTTAGCACAAGCCAGTGCAGAGGCCGATTGGGTGATCACCACGGGTGGTGCCTCGGTGGGAGACTACGACTACCTGCCCGCAGCGGCACAGCAAGCAGGCTTTACTTGCGATTTTCACAAAGTGGCGCAGCGACCGGGCAAGCCGGTGTGGTTTGGGCGCAAGCTGGGTTGCCTGCTGTTGGCATTGCCGGGCAACCCTGGTGCGGTGTGGGTGGGCTTGTATGTGCATGCGGCGGCGATTCTCAAACGCTTGGAGGGCGACGAACCGCTCACTTGGCAGCGCGGGCGTTTGGTGAAATCCATGAAGGCGAATCCCTCCGTAGCGTTGTTGCAACGCATGCAACAACAGCAAGACGAAAGTGGCGCGGTGTGGTTGGTGCCGCTGCCGCATCAGGGCTCGCACCAGCTGAGCAACTTGGCGCAAGCAAACGCGCTGGTGTGGTTTCCCGTGTGCGCAGATGCCGTGGAAGAAGGTGCCGTGTTGCCGTTTTTGCGCATTGGGTGAGTCTTAGGTCTTATGAACACAGGTCTTGCGATAAACTGACGGCAATCCGTGGAGTATGAGTGATGAAGTTGTTGGTAGATCGTCATGGTCGCACCAAGCGCAAGCTGAGGTTGTCGCTCACCGATCGTTGCAACTTCCGTTGCCGCTATTGCATGCCCGACGAACCCACATGGCTGCCGCGCAAAGAGCTGTTGAGTAACGCTGAGTTGCTGCGTTTGGCGACACTGTTTGTGGAGCAGGGCATCACGCAATTTCGACTCACCGGCGGCGAGCCGCTGCTGCGCGTGGATTTGGAAGAGGTGGTTGCCCAACTGAACGGGCTACGCGCCAAAGGTTTGGAACGCATTTCCATGACCAGCAATGGCACGCTGTTGGCGAAGCGCGCGCAAGCACTGGTGGATGCCGGTGTGAATGATTTCAACATCAGTTTGGATGCGCTGGACGAATCCGTTTTTACGCGCTTGACCAAGGCCGATATTCACCCCGTGTTGGCCGGCATTGATGCCGCGTGCGCCACGGGTGTCAGCGTCAAAATCAACACGGTTTTAGTGCGCGGTTACAACGACGATCAAGTGCTGCCATTGTTGGAATGGGCGATGGCAAAAAATCTCCCACTGCGTTTTATCGAATACATGCCCTTGGATGAGCCGGGGCGTTGGCAGCGGCAATCGGTGATGGATGAAGACGCTGTACTGGCGATACTGCGCAGCCGTCATCGCGTGGAAAAACTGGCGCGCAGCAGTGACCCAGCCAGCCCGTATTGGGTGGATGGGCATTACCCGCTGGGCATCATCAGCACCGTGTCGCACCCGTTTTGCAGCAGTTGTGATCGCCTGCGCCTCACGGCCAAAGGCGAGCTGTATACCTGCTTGTTTGCCGCCAACGGCACGCCCTTGGGCGAGCCGCTGCGCCAAGGTGCCAGCGATGAACAGTTGCAAGAAAAAATTGCGCAAGCCGTGTGGCATAAACAAGCCGGTTACGCCGCCGTGCCGGAGCCGGTGGAACGGCCTATCCGAATGTATGCAATGGGAGGTTAAGTGTGAGTGCCGAACAAAAAACGGTGACATTTGAATTATTGGCGGGCATAGAACGCCAAGCGGGTTGCCGTTATATCGATGTGCAAGTTGACAGCGCGCAAGCCACGGTTGGCGATGCTTTGCGCGTGCTGCAAAACGAATATCCAAAATTGCATGACGCGATTGAACGCTGCGCTTGCGCGGTGGGCGATGCCATTGTGCGTCGGCAAGCGGCATTGCCTGCGAGCGGCGCGATTGTGTTGCTGCCGCCAGTGTCTGGAGGTTGATGGCATGAGTGAACACATTCAGCGCATGGGCGAAGCGCCGTTGGACATCAACGCGCTGCTGGCTTTGAGCGAATATCCCGATTGCGGCGGCTTGGCATTGTTTGCCGGTGCAGTGCGCAATCACCACGAAGGCAAATCAGTGCAGCGTTTAATTTATAGCGCGTATTTGCCGGTGTGCGAGCGTTTATTGGCAGAGATTGAAGCGGAAGCAAAAACAAAATTTGGTGTGAGCTATATTGCCGTGCGTCATCGTGTGGGCGAATTGGCGATTGGCGAATTGGCGATCGTGTGTGTGGCGCAAGCGCCGCATCGCGCAGAAGCGTTTGCCGCCTGTCGTTGGGCAGTGGATGCAGTGAAACACGGCGCGCCAATTTGGAAAGAAGAGTTTTATACCGATGGCAGCAGCCAGTTTGTGGAAGGTTGTTGTTTACACAATCACGATGACGAGGAAGTTGCGCACCATCATCACCATCACAAGGAATACGCATGAAAGACATCACGCTAAAACCGGAGAGTTTGCGTCAAGCAATCGCTACTGCCACCTTAAAAGCACCGCCAGAATGTATTGAATTATTGCGCCGTGGTGAAACAGAAAAAGGTGATGCACTGAAAACGGCGCGCGTGGCCGGCATACTTGCGGCAAAACGCTGCGATGAAATGATTCCGCTCTGCCATCCGCTACCCATCTACAGTTCAGAAATTACGTTTGTGTTGGATGAAGCGGCTGTGCACATTCAAGCCAGCGTAGAAACTATTGCCGCGACCGGTGTAGAAATGGAAGCGCTGTTGGCGGCGAATGTTGCCGCACTCACGATTTACGATATGTTGAAGCCGCACACCGAGCAGGAAAATTTATTGCTGACCGATTGCAAACTCTTGCAAAAAACCGGCGGCAAATCGCACTTCAAACGCAAATTAAAACGGCGCTGTTCCGCGATGGTGATCGTGTTGTCGGACACTGTGGCGCAAGGCAAAAAAGAAGACACAGCAGGGCGTAGCATTTGCGAAGTGCTGACCACGGCGGGCTTTGACCCGATTGGCTACTGTGTGCTGCCCGATGAATCCGCCGAGTTGGAAGCGGTGTTGAAAGAAAACATTGCGCAGCAAGTGAGTTTGATTATTACCGTGGGTGGCACGGGTTTAGGGCCACGAGACAGAACCGTGGAAGTCGTCGCGCCGTTGCTCACGCAAGAAGTGCCAGGGATTATGGAGGCGGCGCGTGTCTTCGGACAAAAACGCACACCGTATGCGATGTTGTCGCGTGGCGTGGCAGGTTTTGCCGAGCAAAGTTTGGTGGTGACTTTTCCTGGCAGTCGACGCGGTGCAGAAGAATCTATGGCAGCACTGCTGCCGGGATTGGTGCATTTGTTAGATGTATTTGTAGGCAAACCACACACAGGCGGGTATCAATAAATGAAAAATTTACAAGGAAAAGTGGCGGTGATTACCGGTGCTGGCAGCGGTATAGGTCGCGCGTTGGCGCAGGCATTTGCAGCGGAAGGTTGCCACATCGCGTTGGTGGATATTAACGAGGCCGGTTTGCAAGAAACGGCTGCATTACTCGCCGGAAAAAATATCCGCGTTAGCACACATGTGGCGAGCGTGGCAGATCGTGAACGCATGGCTGCATTGCCAGAAGAGGTAGAGCAACAGCACGGCGCGATTCATCTGCTGTTTAACAATGCGGGTGTGACAATCAATAAAAGTTTTGCTAAACACAGTTTGCAAGATTTGGAGTTTGTGATAGGTATCAATCTATGGGGCGTGCTGTACGGCTGTCATTATTTTTTGCCGTATATACAAAAGCAGGGCGAAGGCCACATCATCAATACCTCCAGCATGACGGGTTTTCTCGGCTTTCCCAATCAGAGTTCTTATTCTCTCACTAAGGCCGCTGTGAAAGGCTTTAGTGAAACGCTGAACGTAGAGTTGGCGCACTGCAATATTGGTGTGACCAGTATTCACCCAGGAGCGATTCGCACCAATATTCTCAACGCCACGATGGCGCATTCCGGCGCAGACAAAGACACGCAGCGCATGGCGGCTTTGGTGGCGCGCTTTGGTCGCTCGCCAGAGTATCTCGCCAAGAAAGTGTTGAAGGCGGTGAAAGCTAACCGCATGCGCGTGGTGATCGGGCCGGATGCGTGGCTGTTTGAAATTGGCAAACGCCTGTTTCCACAGTGGATACACGTTCCATTTCGCGTGGCGTTTGCGAAGGATGCCCAGCGGAAGTAGTGGATTTCGCTTTCAACCGATACAATACAGAAACTCTTTGATTTAGCGGCATGCCAGTGGCAGCAGACCCTTACATCGATCTCAAGAATGTGGCCTTTGCCTACGGCGATCGCCCCATTCTGCAAAATATCAACTTGACCATACCCAAGGGTAAATTGGTCGCCATCATGGGCGGCAGCGGTTGTGGCAAAACAACCTTACTGCGGCTGCTGTCAGGCCAGCACCGTCCGCAGCGCGGTGAAGTGTTGGTGGGCGGCGAGCGCGTCGATCAAATGGACACCAAGGCGCTGTACCGTTTTCGTCGCAAAATGGGCATGTTGTTTCAATTTGGTGCGCTGTTTACGGATTTGTCGGTTTTTGACAACGTGGCTTTTCCGCTGCGTGAAAACACCGACTTGCCGGAGAGCGTGATACGCGATTTGGTGTTGATGAAACTCGCTGCTGTCGGTTTGCGCGGCACGCAGACCATGAAAACCTCGGAGCTATCGGGTGGCATGGCGCGCCGTGTTGCTTTAGCACGCGCGGTGGCACTGGATCCGGCGCTGATGTTGTACGACGAACCGTTCACGGGTTTGGATCCTATTTCGCTAGGGGTTATCGCGCATCTCATTAAAAAAATTAATGCGGCTTTGGGCACAACGGCCATCATGGTGACGCACGATATCCACCACTCGCTCGCACTGGCAGATCGCGTATGTTTTATGGCGCACGGTGAAATCATTGCATCAGGAACACCGGCTGAAGTATTGAATTCATCCGATCCATGGGTCGCACAATTTGTAAAAGGCGCGGCGGATGGACCTGTGCAGTTTGCGTTTCCTGCGCAGACATCCATTGCGCAAGATTTTGGTGTGGAGCCATTGCATGTCTGACGAAAGCCAATTGCCTAGCGGCCTATTGAACTCCGTGCGTGCTTTGGGCGCGTGGTTCATTAACACGCTGTGGAAACTCGGTTTTGCCAGTCGTTTTTTAGCGGCGGTGGTGTTGCAGTCGGGGCAGTTGTTTCTGCGCCCGCAACTGCTGATCCGCGAAATCTTTTTTGCCGGCGTGCTCTCGCTCATCATCATCGTGGTGTCGGGTTTGTTTGTCGGCATGGTGCTGGGTTTGCAGGGTTACAACACGTTGGTGCGCTTTGGTTCGGCGGATGCACTGGGCACGCTGGTGGCGCTGTCTTTGCTGCGTGAATTGGGGCCGGTGTTGGCGGCGCTGTTGTTTGCCAGCCGTTCCGGCTCGGCCATGACGGCGGAAATTGGTTTGATGAAAGCCACGGAACAATTGGATGCGATGGCGGTGATGGGCGTAAACCCACTGGCGCGCGTGGTCGCGCCGCGTTTTTGGGCGGGTTTGTTTTCTCTGCCTATTCTTACGGCATTGTTCAATGTTATGGGTATTATTGGCGGCTACTATGTTGGCGTGGTGATGATCGGTCTTGATGAAGGCTCGTACTGGGCGCAGATGCAAAACGCGGTAGATCTGCATGACGATGTCATCAACGGTTTGATCAAAAGTCTGTTTTTTGGTGTCGCTGTAACTTTGATAGCTGTGTTTGAGGGCTATGACGCCGAGGCAACCGCAGCAGGGGTGTCGGCGGCAACTACGCGCACCGTGGTGACATCGGCCTTGGTCATTCTGGCGATGGACTTTGTACTCACGGCATTTATGTTTTGAGATAAGAAACACAAAAAGGTAACGACGAAACAATGAAACGAGCAACGGTAGATTTATGGGTGGGCGTGTTTGTGGCAATCGGCTTGTTGTCGGTGGCTTTTTTGTCCTTGAAAGTGGCAAACCTCACCAGTGCCAGCGGTGACACCACTTATACGCTCTATGCAGATTTCGACAATATCGGCGGCCTGAAAGTAAAAGCGCCGGTAAAATCTTCTGGTGTTGTGGTGGGGCGCGTAGTGAGTATCGGTTTGGATAAAGACACGTATCGCGCTCATGTAACGTTATCGTTGGATTCACAATACCAATTTAGCCGCGATGCCAGCGCAGAAATTTTAACGTCTGGTTTATTGGGTGAGCAGTATATTGGTGTTACACAAGGTGGTGATGAAGATGTGCTCAAGCCGGGTGAGAAGTTTACTTTGGTGTCATCGGCTTTGGTGTTGGAACAATTGATCGGAAAGTTTATGACGTCGATGGCAGAAAAGCCGGCGACAACAACGCCAGCGCCTGCACCTGCACCTGCACCTGCACCAATGCCTGTGCCAACAACACCGTAAGCGAATTGAGATTTGTGGAGTAAATGACAATGCAAGTGAAATGGTGGCAGTTTTTTTCAGCGGCTTTGTTGGTTTTGAGTGCTCATGTGTATGCACAGGAAACGCCAGTGTCTATCGTGAGTGCCACATCGGAAGCCGTGCGTGCTGAATTGGTAAAAGAAAATGGCAGCAATACCGATGCCGTGCGCGCAGAAGTTGAGAAATTGGTGCATCCGCGTTTTGATTTTGCGCGCATGACGGCGCTGGCTGTGGGTAAATACTGGCGCACAGCAACACCGGAACAAAAAGCAGCGTTAAGTGAAGAGTTTCGCACACTGCTCACACGCACTTACTACACCACCATGCTGCGCTACCGTAATGTCAAAGTGAACATCAGCCCAGACACCATATTGGAAAATGACGGCAAACAGGCGACAGTCAAAACAACGGTTGATATGTCTGCTGGGCAGCAGCCCGTAAAAATTGATTATGTGTTGTACAACACCGACAAAGGCTGGTTAGTCTTCAACGTGGTGGTAGAGGGCGCAAGCTTGGTGACGGTGTATCGCAACCAGTTTGCCGATGAAGTGAATAAAGGCGGTATTGCCGGTTTGATTCAATCGCTGCACAACAAAAATGCGCAGCCAGCGCAGCAGTCGTAAGCGGTATTGCCGTGTTGCAACGTGTATCAGACAGTCATTACCGCGTGCAGGGTGAGATCGGCATGCAGAACAACGCTTTGCTGTTGCGAGAGTTGCTGGCATTACCAAAAACACACACAGGCGGCGATGTGCATTTGGATATACGTGCATTGAATTTTGCGGATTCGTTGTTGTTGGCCGTGTTACTGGATTTACAACGCCAGCTACAAAAACAGCAAAAGCGTTTGCGTGTGCAAGGTTTGCAAGAGGGTATGCTGGGACTGGCGCGTGTCTACGGTATTGAAACTTTGATAGAAGATATGACGGAAGTGGCATAACAATGATAAAAGTCTACGGAAAATATTTTTTATTGGCGGGTTTGTTTTTAACGGTGATGGGTTGTGCCAGTAGCACGCGTGACCCATTGGAGCCCATGAATCGCGTGATCTACCGCTTTAACGATAAAGCAGATACCTACGTGATGAAGCCTGTTGCAGAAGGTTATCGCGCGGTTGCGCCGCAGCCAGTGCGCACGGGCGTACGCAATTTCTTTAATAACTTGGACGATATGTCCAGCACGGTAAATTACGCGCTGCAAGCCAAGCCACTGCCCAGTTTTTACTGTTTTTCCAGAACGGTGCTGAACTCAACGGCGGGCGTGTTGGGTTTGTTTGATCTGACGGGTGAAAAACAACGCCGTTTTCCTACCACGGATTTTGGTGAAACTTTGGCGCGCTGGGGCTGGAAAAACAGCAGCTACTTGGTCGTACCCTTGTTTGGTCCATCCACCATTCGCGATGGCGTAGGTGATCTGGCGGATTTGGCTTTCCGCAATGAAGTGATTTACAGCCATCCGCACGATGATCGTATTTTTCTGTCCACTTCCGTATCGGCGGTCAGTACGCGCGAATCCCTGTTGGGGCTGGAAGACGCCATCCAAGCCGCAGCCTTGGATCCTTACGCCTATACGCGTGATGGCTGGCTGCAAATGCGCGCCAAAACCACGGGCGATGATGCCTTACACACTGACGTCGAAGACGACAATATTGACGATTTGATGCAGTGACCGCGGCGCATTCTTCGCTTATGCTGAGCCAAGCACTCAGCTAACGCGCAAGTGAAGGAACGCAACCATGGCTGCCTCTAACGCGGAAACAACACACTTCTCATCGCAACAACACTGGTTTGCATTGGCCAGTGTGTATTTGCACGATCAACTGCGCAGTGTGTTTGATGCCTGCGAACGGACTTTATTGCAGGCTGGCGAACAAACAGCGCTTTGTTGCGAGTTGCGCCGAGCGCGTCGCCCGTTTGTTGATAGTTATCTGAGTCAATTGTGGTTGCGCTGCCAAAATCCCACGGATGAATGGGTCATCGGCGGCAGCAGTGCAGCGACACGCGCTCGTACATTGATTGATTTCACCGATGCCAACACGGTGGCGCGTGCTATATACCAAACGCAAGCGGATCGTATCGGTCGTTTGGTGGCGGCGTGGAAACAACAAACTGGCATCGCTGGCTCGGTGTTTGATTGCCCATTCGCACCGCATGCACTGCTGCGATTATTTTTTCTTTTGTTGCCCGATATCCATGTGCCAGTGCGCGTGCGTTACCAGTTGGCGCAGAGTTTTGTAGAAGACATGGCGCGATTTTCTACCGTATTGCAGGATGCTATTTTTAGCGCCATGCAGCGGCGCGGTGTTGCAGATGCACAAGCGTCTGTGGCTATGCCGGAGTGGTGGGAGCCACTGGAAAAAGCGCGCCAACCTTCGGTTACAGCACTGGCGTTGATTGTGCCGCCACGTTCGATTGAGCGCGTAACAGCCTTGGCAAAAAATTTAGCAACTGCGGCATTGGCGGCGGATTATGCCAGCGTGCAATCGCTGCTGGAGAGTCAGCGTTTAACCACGTTGTTTTCTTGGTTGTCTGAGCGCATCCGCGACACCGAAGGATGTATTCCTCCTCTCGCACAAGAGGTTTTGTGTTTATTGGCTGGCCCATTGTTACAAGCGGCTTGTGATGAATCTTTTGCTGATCATGCGCATCCCGCGAGAAAAGTTTTGCTGGAGTGGAGTCACTGGGCACCCGGCTGGCAAACAAGTTTGGGTATTGATGGTGTTGTGCCAGAGTATTGTCGCGAGTTGTCTACTGCATTAGCGCAGCAGTTACAGCAGGACGCAACGCTGCCGCTGTCAGCTTGGTTGCCGTTGTTGGATTATTTGCAGCAGTTGCGCTATCGCGTACAGCAAGATATGTCCACGGTGGTAGCGAGTACGCGTCTGTCGTTGCAAGTGTTAGAAGTGCGCGCAGAAGTAGAAACGCTGTTAGCTGAGCGCATGAATGCAGATGATTGGCCACCTGTGGTCATCGATATTTTGCGCGATTACTGGTTGAGTTTATTGATGGCTATTCATTGGCGTGAAGGTACTGCTTCCGATGCTTGGTTGAGCGCATTGGCGGTTGTGGATGATTTATTGGCTTCGGTGCAAACAAATCAAGACAGACAAACGCGGCAGCGAAATATACAGCGCATTCCTGAGTTGTTGCAGGATTTGCGCAAAGGGTTTGATGCCTTGGGTTGTAATCGTCAAACATACAGCGCGTTATTGGCGCGCTTACAAACTGTGCATCTAGCTTTGATGAAAAATGAAGCCAATGCATTGGACGAGCCGTTTGTGCGCTGGTCAGCAGCGGGAGCCATGCCGGCGCAGGGCGATCCTTTTGATGTAGGTGCTTGGTTGCACAGCGCTGATGGTCGTGTGTTGGCGGTCGAGTTTTCTGATCGCTGGTGTACTGCATTGCGCGATGCGCACGACGCTGCGCTCGAGTGCCATAGCACAGCGGCATTGCAGGCAGCGTTTTATGAAGGAAATTTGGAAGCGCTTTCCGCGCCTGCGCATTTATTGCTGTTATCCGCCTCATAAATGGTTGCTCATTTTTCTGATGATGGTTGGTTGCAGGGCGTGCGTCATTTGCCATCGCTCAACTGTAATTTGCGTCCGACAAATGCGGCCGTCAATTTGCTTATCATCCACAATATCAGCTTGCCGCCCGCACAATTTGGCGGTGGTTATGTGGATCAACTTTTTTGTAATACGTTAGATTGCAATGCGCATCCGTATTTTGAGCAGTTGCGTGATTTGCGTGTGTCGGCACATTTTTTTATTGATCGCAGTGGCGAGGTGACCCAATACGTCTCTTTGGATCAGCGCGCTTGGCACGCGGGTGTTTCGCAGTGGGATGGGCAAGAAAATTGCAATGACTTTTCTGTAGGTATCGAATTGGAAGGAACGGATACGCTGCCGTATGCCGATGCACAATATACCGCGCTACAAAAAATTGTGCGGCAGATCATGGCGTATTTCCCTTCAATGACAACAGATAGAATTGTCGGGCATTGTGATGTGGCGCCCGCGCGTAAAACCGATCCTGGTGAATCGTTTGATTGGCATCGCCTGCGCGCTAGTTTATGTGTTTGAAGTGTTCGTTTTTTGTGTGATATGTCGATGAATATTGCTGTGGATATAGAGAATTTACGCGCCGGCAATCGCCGTGCATTGGCAAAAGCCATTACTTTGATTGAAAGCAAGCGCGACGATCATCGTGAACAGGCGCAACAGTTGTTAGAAGCAGTGTTGCCACATACGGGTAACAGTGTTCGCATTGGTATTACCGGCGTGCCGGGTGTAGGTAAATCTACTTTTATTGAAGCCTTTGGTTTGTATTTGATTGCGCAGGGAAAAAAAGTGGCGGTGCTGGCGGTGGATCCCAGCTCCCCTGTTGCGGGTGGCAGTATTTTGGGTGACAAAACGCGCATGGAAGAATTGTCGCGCCGCGATGAAGCTTTTATTCGTCCATCACCTTCGGAAGGTTCTCTCGGCGGTGTGGCACACAAAACACGCGAAACCATGTTGCTGTGTGAGGCGGCAGGTTATGACGTGATTTTGGTAGAAACGGTGGGCGTGGGGCAATCGGAATACGAAGTGGCCAGCATGGTGGATTTTTTCTTGGTGCTGATGCTGCCGAATGCCGGTGATGAATTGCAGGGTATTAAACGCGGCATTATGGAATTGGCGGATGGTCTTGTGGTGAATAAAGCCGATGGTGATGCCTTGGTGTTTGCTGAACAAACACGCAGCCACTATCGCAATGCGCTCAAATTATTAAAGCATCCTGATTATTGGCAACCACGCGTGGTGTGTTGCTCGGCGCTGCAACATCAAGGTGTAGATAAAGTGTGGCAAATGGTGCTGGATTACAGTGCGGCTAGTCACGATGCCAGCGCATTCCTAGAAAAACGCGCAAAGCAAAATGTCGAGTGGATGAAAAAATTGCTGCACGAAATGATCGACGCGCGCTTACAAAAAAATCCTACACTGGCTACGCGTTTGCCGTCGCTGCAGAGTGATCTCGTAGCAGGGCGCATCACCCCTTACAGTGCAGCAAGGGAGTTGATGGGGTTTCTTTGATTAGATAGTTTGATTTTAGTTTTTTAGCAGTGATTGCCAATCAAACGCTGTATCACCAATTACATAAAAAAACGGGTTCAAAATATCGTCTTTGGTGTTGTAGCGCATCACAGATAATTGATCGGTGAGTACTTGACCGCCAGCGGCTTCAACCACGGCTTGTGCGGCGGCGGTATCCCACTCTGAAGTAAGTGCAAGGCGCGGATAAATATCGGCAGCGCCCTCGGCAACTAAGCAGAGTTTCAGTGAGCTGCCCATGTTTTTCAGTGCAACTTCGCCGAGTTTTTCGCTGATTTTAGCGAGCAGCGCGTCAACGGCATCGGCGCCGTGTGAGCGGCTGGCAACCACGGCAACGGGTTCGTTGTGGCGATTATTGATAGCGCGTGTGTGTATGGTTTTTTTCTCGCCTTTTTCGTATTTGAATGCGCCAGCGCCTTTAACACCGCTGTAGCTGATGTTGAGTGCTGGTACATGCACCACGCCCAGTATCGGCTCGCCGTTGTCAATCAAAGCGATGTTGACGGTGAATTCACCGTTGCGTTTGATGAATTCTTTGGTGCCATCTAATGGATCAATAATCCAATAGCGCTGCCATTGTTTGCGTTCTTCCCACGCGGGCATTTTGCCTTCTTCCGACAGCACGGGAACACCGGCGACAAGTTTTTGTAAGCCAGGTTCCAGAATGGCGTGTGCAGCCAAATCGGCTTTGGTGAGTGGTGAGTTGTCGGCTTTCATATCAACGCCAAAATCAGCGGTGTCGTAAACCGCCATGATGGCATCGCCAGCGGCGCGGGCGAGTTGCAGTGCTTCAGGCAATAATTTTTCTAGCTGTGCAGTGTTGGACATGTGTCAATTCCTTGGGAGAGATATGAGAGGTTGGCAACCATTATCCGTTAGATTCTTAAAATCCCATAACAAGAAAATCTAGTGCTGCCACAATTTCTGCTCGTGAGTTGGATAAGTCAGCTACTGGTTTTCCCAGTTCTTTTTTATTGATGCCAGCCAATTGTGGCGTGAGCATTAGGTAGTTTTCACCATCAATTTTTAATAATGGCGTCAGCCTTGGCATGGGTTTAGTGATGTTTTTTTCAATCGCTGTTAGAGGTACCACCACGCGCGTTTGCAGTTCATCCAGTAAACCAGTTTGTACATCTAATAAGAATGGGATTGATTTTTTGGTTTGTGCGTTTTTATTTTGATAAGCGGTAAATTGCGACATTAAAAGCTCCGCACGCTATCGCTAAAAGTCCCATGGCTTTCTACCGAGGCGTTGTAAGCGGCGATGGCAGCACGGTTTTCTGTCAGCCATCTGGCGCGCTGTTTGGCGCGCACCTGTTCAGCGAGTGCCTGCTCCAAGGCGGCGGAAAGGTTGATGTCTAGCGCCTTGGCTTTTTTCAGTAAATCACTGTTTATGCTGAGATTGGTGGCTTTTTTAGGAGCTTCGAGGTCATAGGCGCTAAGCATGGCGGTAGTCCAGGAGTGTTTATGCGCATAGGTTATGCGCATTCAATTTGCAGGTCAAACTTGGAGGCGGTGAAGTGTATTGCGTTTTGCTGCTTGAAAGAGCTGTGTTGCAGCCCCATAAGTGAACCACGATAATAACGCCTCTTTCAAACCAGACCACAGGTGCAGCACCATGGCCGAAGAGCAAAAACGTCCTAAACCCGCAGATTATTTCTCTGACTGGAAGCAGCGCGAGGCGTTGGCGGAAGACATGATCCCATTGATTGGCAAGCTGCACCGCGAGCATAACGTCAACACCTATATTTACGGGCAGCAACTCTACAGCCGCTCCGTCATCGACATCATGAAAGCGCACCGCTTTGTGCGTCAGGTTGAACAAAACGAATTGTCTGAGTTCAATACGTTTCCCGTTGTAAAAGCACTGTCTGCGCTGAACCTCGGTCGTGCGCATGTGGATGTAGGTCGTATTGCTGTTAACTTTATGAAAGACAGCGGCGGTTTGTCGGTTGATGAGTTTGTGAAGCGCGAACTGGCTGATGCTATTGGCACCGATGTAAAACCAATTCCAGAACCGCGCGATGTGGTGTTGTATGGTTTTGGTCGTATCGGTCGTTTGATGGCGCGTTTGCTGATTGAAAAAACTGGCGGTGGCGATGTGTTGCGTCTGCGTGCCATCGTAGTGCGCAAAAGCAAAGGTGATGGCGATTTAGAAAAACGCGCCTCACTGCTGCGCCGCGATTCTGTGCACGGTCCTTTCCGTGGCACCATTCGCGTCGATGAAGAAACCAATAGCTTCATTGCCAATGGCAACGAAATCAAAGTGATTTATGCCGATAATCCAGAAGACATTGATTACACGCAGTACGGCATCAACAACGCGATTATTGTTGAAAACACCGGCAAACTGACTGACGAAGCGGGCTTGTCTAAACACTTGAAAGCCAAAGGCGTGAGCCAAGTGTTGCTCACCGCTCCAGCGAAAGGTGACATCAAAAATATCGTGTTTGGCGTGAACCACGAGCAAATTCTGCCAGAAGATAAAATTCTATCTGCCGCTTCTTGCACCACCAATGCGGTAGTGCCTGCACTGAAAGCGATCAACGATAAATTCGGCGTGAAGTCTGGTCACATTGAAACCGTGCATGCGTACACCAATGACCAGAACTTGATCGACAACTACCACAAGGCCGAGCGCCGTGGCCGCAGTGCGCCATTGAACATGGTTATCACCTCAACTGGCGCGGCAAAAGCGGTGGCGAAAGCGTTGCCAGAATTGGCAGGCAAGCTGACCGGCAATGCGATTCGCGTGCCGATTCCTAACGTGTCGATGGCAATTCTGAACTTGGAATTGAACCAAGAAACTACGCTGGAAGAGTTGAACGAATACATGCGTCACATGGCGCTGCATTCACCACTGCGCAAGCAAATTGATTTCACTAACAGCACGGAAGTGGTGTCTAGTGATTTTGTTGGCTCGCGTCACGCCTGTATTTTTGATGCGAAAGCGACCATCGTGAAAGGCAATCATGCGGTGATGTATTTGTGGTACGACAACGAGTTTGGTTACTCCTGTCAGGTGCATCGCGTATTGGAGCGCTTGGCAGGCATTAACTATCGCGTTTATCCCAAAGAGTGATGCCATCACTTTGCGTGGAAAGAAAGCCCGCTGCTGCGGGCTTTTTTGTCTCTGAGTGTTTGATGGCGTGTTTGATTGCGTGTCTGGTTGAGTGATAGATGAAAGAGCTGACGATTGAATCGCTGGCGCACGATTTGCGCGGTGTGGCGCACGCTGAAGGTGTGGTGTGGCTGGTAGATGGCGCATTGCCGGCCGAACGAGTGTTGGTGCGTGAACGCGCGCGCTATAGCAATCGTGTTGAAGCAGAAGTGGTAGATGTGCTGCAAGCATCACCTACACGCATTGTGCCGCCTTGTGAATATGCAACAGTTTGTGGCGGTTGTGATGTGCAGTACATGGATTACGCAACGCAGCTCGTCAATAAAGAACAGGTGTTAAAAGAGCAATTAGCGCGCATTGAAAATATTGCCGCTGTGCAATGGCTGCCAACGCTGGCTGCAGAGCCGTGGGCGTATCGTCGTCGTGCGCGCATTGCCTGTCGTTGGTTGGCAGATAAAAAACATTTGGCGCTGGGTTTTCGTCAGCGTCACAGCCAAACAATCGTTGAAATAGAGCACTGCGCAGTTTTAGTGCCAGCTTTGCAGAAATTGTTGCCGAGTTTACGGCAGTGTTTGTCGCGTTGGTCGCAGCCAAGGCAGTTGGGGCACATCGAATTATTAGCGGCGGATAATGGCATAGGCATGTTGTTGCGTGTAACTGCAGCACTATCGCCAGTAGATCAGGCCTTGTTGCAGGCATTTGCTGTTGAGCAGGCGGTAACGGTGTTTATCCAACAAGAAGAAAAAAGCTCCGCGCAGTATGCGTTTGGCAAAGAGCAGGTGTTGTTGCAGCACGAAAAATCTAAGACTGCGTTGGCGTGTATGCCGGGTGATTTTTTGCAGGCCAATGGTGTGCTGAATGCTCTGTTGGTTGATGCAGTGTTGGCGGCGCTGTCGCCCAGCAAGGCTGATAGTGTGTTGGAGGCTTTTTGTGGCTTGGGTAATTTCACTCTGCCTTTAGCTAAGCAAGTGGGAAAAATTGTTGCGATGGAAGTGAGCGAAACCATGGTGAGCCGCGCAAAAAAGCAGGCTGCTGATCAAAATGTGAGGAATGTGTCATGGATGGTTTCTGATCTTGCTCAGAAGAAAAATTGTGAAACGATAAAAGTAAACGCGAATAAGGTATTGTTGGATCCGCCGCGTGAAGGTGCAGCAGTGTTTTGTCAGCATGCGCCGTTAGATGGGGTGGAGCGTATTACCTATGTGTCTTGCAATCCGTCCAGCTTTGCGCGCGATGCAGCTATCTTGGCGCAGAGAGGGTTTGTCTTATCGCAAGTTGGTATGGTGGATATGTTTCCACAAACATCACATATTGAAGTGCTGGCTGTTTTCGATGTTCAATCGAATTCAAAAATAAAAAAACACAGTGCATCGAAAAAAACGTCCATGAAAAAACTAAAGCGTTAAAACGTAAGGTTGAACGGCATCTGGCACTGAACGCTATTGTCACGTACACCCCATAGTGTAATAGGGGTGTTTTGTTGCAGTGCAGTGCCATTGGCAAAAGCACGGAAGCGAGTTTCCTGTGTATTTTGCAGTGTGATTGGCAATAGAGAATCATCCGCGCCGATCAGAATACCTAGCCCTTTGATAATATTGTCTTGTGTGATGACGATATCGGTCGCGGCTTGCTGTGCATGGATGAGTAATTGCCCATCGAATATCCATGCTTGCGCTGTAGTGTCGAGTCGTGACGATACATTGCCTGTGCATGACGGTGCATGGGTAATGGAAAGGCGTTCGCCCAACGAGAATTGCGGTAAATGTTGAAAATACCCCAGGCTATGACTGCGTAAAAAAACATCATTGTCTTTTACAGTATTGATTTTATTTTTTAGCAAGGGGTAAGACAGTGTGGCTGAAACATACGGCAGCTCTAACACACCGGCGTGTGCTGCAGTGTGAGCTTGTTGCACGCGCGAACTCAAGACCACCATACTTTTTGCGCTGGTCAGCTGCGTCGGCAATAAATAACAGAAAAATATTGCGCTCCATGCGGTGAGATAGCCTGCGCGTTGTTTGTGATGGCGTATATCAGACCACACTAGACCGAACATGGATGGCAGCCATGGCAACACCAAGGTTTGATAACGCTCTGCTGTTGCAGAGTTGGGATATATCACACGGCCAAAGGCAGTAAATACAGCACTGACAATAATGCCTGTAGACAAGTAAAGACAGAGTTTTTGCAGTGCATTTAACTGCATTGGATGACGAAAATAATAAATCCAATAGTACAGTGTGGTGGTGATGCCAGTGATAGCAAGTGCGGTTCCCGCTATCGGCCACTCGCGCGACAGCGGGCTGGATAAATAACGTGGCACATAAAGAGCTATATCGCCAAGTGTTTTGAGGATGATGCTAATAGATAGCGCCATGCTATTACTATTTTGCAAGGCATTAATTACGACATGCGTACTGTTTTTGTCGTTGTGTACATACAGAAAGCAGGTGGCGATTAGAAGTGCCAGGGAGGAATAATGAATGAGTTTTTTATTGTGTAGAAGCAGCAGCGTGAGTATGGTAATTAGCAGTGGCATCAAGCCCGTAAAATTGCATAAAGCGGCAATGGTTCCAAAAACAATAACGGTCAGCCATTTTTGTATGGAGTCTTCACAATATGCCAGTGCGTAAAGGCTTATTAGAGCCAATGCGTTAGACATATACCACTGCACATCCATGGCATACAAAAAATTACTCACTTGTGTGGTGCTGAACAGCGCCAACACAAATAAGCTCAGCAGAATAATGCGCTCGCTATAACTCCATGATGCTGTGCGCATCGCACGCCAAATCATGATTGCGTAAATCGTTTGGCACAGCAACGCAATGGCGGTGGTGAGGTCATTGCGACCGCCAAACCAGTAGTAATCAGCAAAAAATAATAATTTTGGAAAAAAAAGTCGGTGTGCGCCACCATAGGCATCTAGCAAGTAAGCGGTAGACCACAGGCCTTGAAATTGCTGCTCTATGTCATCAACAAACTCCCATAAATCGCGGAAGGCGCCTTGCCAGTGCAATATGTATGTGAGGTACAGTGAGAATAGCGTGAGGCAGGCTGCCAATAGTGCGTACAGCCAAGCAAACCCGGCTAGAGCGACATTGCTTTTCTGGGATTGAT
Organism: Pseudomonadales bacterium; assembly: GCA_046347205.1. Classification (GTDB taxonomy): domain Bacteria; phylum Pseudomonadota; class Gammaproteobacteria; order Pseudomonadales; family UBA7239; genus UBA7239. The sequence continues at coordinate 495,292 of JAXMGN010000002.1, read as the reverse complement.
TGCGTTCAATGCCGAGATTATTCATTGAAATTATTGTGATTGGTGATGATCAGTGTGAGTTATGGGGTGGTGGCTCGTTGGTTGACGGCTAGCTTGGGTGCGATTGTTTTGGTAATGATGAATCCTGCGCTAGCAGGAAACACGCCTCTGCCCAATGTGCTGCTGATTGTTGCTGATGATCTAGGTGTAGGTGATTTACACAGCTTCTCGGCAACAGCACAAACACAAACGCCAACAATTGACGCGCTAGCAGCACAAGGCATGCGTTTCAGCCGATTTTACACAGACAGCACTTGCTCAGCCAGCCGCGCCTCTTTACTGACGGGGCAATCACCCGCAAGGTTGGGGTTTCACCCTGTAGCGCGTGGTATTTCTCCCGACGTGGTTACGCTGCCTGAGTGGTTGCGCGACATGGGCTACAGCACACATTTAGTTGGTAAGTGGCATATGGGTGAATTGAACGCAGATGCTATGCCTACAGCGCAAGGATTTGATTCTTTTTTTGGTTATCTCAACCAGTGGTTTTTGCAGGGAGCTGATGAAAAAGGTAAGCCAGCAATGCGTGCGCCCGTGTATGAGAATCCGTGGCTGCAAGATGAAAGCTATTCGTGGAAGCAATACCAAGGTTATTTGCCGGATATTTTGACGCAACGTGCCACGGAGGAAATTTCAACATTGGCGCGCAGTGATAAACCTTGGTTTTTAATGTACGCAACACCGTTGCCGCATGGGCCAATACATACACCACCAGAAGAGTTAAAAAAAATAATAACAGAAGATGAACAATATCGTGCGATGGTTCGGCATTTAGATGGCAACGTCAGCACATTGTTAGAGACTTTGCAAAAAACAGGGCAGCGGGACAATTCGATTATTATTTTTCTCAGCGATAACGGCGCACCAGAAAAACGTGTTGGCAGCAATGCTGGTTTTGCTGGAGGAAAAGCGCATTATAGCGAAGGCGCTGTGCGCACACCTATGTTTTGGGTAGATCCCAAACATGTGCTGCCCAAGGCGTTAGATGAAAGAGCGATTACGATTGCTGATCTTTTCCCGACATTGGCAGCGCGTTTAGGTAAGCCCTTGCCATTTGCAACCGATGGTGTTGATTTCAATAGTTTTGATGCTGTCAAAACGATTATTGATCGTCCATTGTTTTGGGTGACAAGAAATGATGGTTCAATTTTATCTGCGGACAAGCAGTGGCGAGCAACTCGAAAATGGATGTTTAGGGAAATGCAGTCTTTTTATTTATGGCACATTGAAGATCAGTATTCAGTAGATAAAAAAAATTTACGTTTTTTGTATTTTTTGCAGTTAGATAAGATGAAAAATCAGTTTTTGGCCTGGTTGAACGATGTGTCTAAAACCGTCGTTAAACAGCAACAATTGCCTGAAGGTGGGATGAAAATTACCGGTAGTGATTTTTTGCGTACACCGCTGATGGTTTGGGATTTTTATGTGGCAGTGAGTGCGCCGACTGATTCGTCAGAAGATCAGGTATTGGCAGAGCAGGCGGGTGTATGGTCTTTACGCTACAACGCAAAACAGAAAAAAATGTTGTTGGACTTGCATGGTTATCATTGGGAAGTGCCATACACGCTGCCAGCATCCTGCACATTGATTGGACTGAATGCAGATATCTATGACCGCTACACCAATATCAGCAAAACCATTAATCCAACGAAAGTGGCGCTGTCGATCAATGGCAAAGAGCAGGCGCGTATCGAGAAATGGCAGATTGACTCATTAGCTGATGTAAAAACCAGCGAGCCGACGTGGTTGGGTATTTCTGCGACACAAAAAAGCCGCTGGCAAGGAAAAATGTCAGCGGCTGTTTTTTACCATCGCGCCAATCGTGTGGGGGATTGGCCGTATTTTTTGAATGAGGCGAAGCTACAAGAGGAGTTGTGCGCGTCGCTGCATTGAGTTGTTAACGCTGCAATAGCGCTAATTTGCCGGGCTTGCCGTTCCACTCTTCGGCATCCGGCAGGGCTGGCTTCATCTCGGTAATGTTTGGCCATTGCTTGGACAGTTCGCTATTTAGCTCGATAAAAGCGGCTTGATCTGCAGGCAGCTCATCTTCTGAATAGATGGCGTTTACAGGGCACTCTGGCTCACACAGGGCACAGTCAATGCATTCATCAGGGTGAATAACCAAAAAATTAGGACCTTCATAGAAACAGTCTACTGGGCACACTTCTACGCAGTCAGTGTGTTTGCAGTTGATGCAGTTTTCGCCAACAACAAAGGCCATTGCAATGTCCTCAAATACTAGAGAAGAAAGGGGGTTCAAGTCGGGGCGACATTTTACCCATCTTGCATGGGAGTTGTCCTACGATAAACGGCTGAAATGCTTGGAAATTCGCCTAATTTAGCTCGGTTTTTAGCCGGTATAGCAGCTCCAGCGCGGCTTTGGGGCTTAAGTCGTCAGGGTTGATCTTATTGAGTGTTTCGACGCAGCGCGGCAGCGGGGCGGCAAACAGGTCTGGCTGACGGGGCGGAGGAGCTGCTGCGAGCGCCGATGTTGTCGCGCCTGACTCCAGTGCATGCAGTTTGTCTTTGGCGGCCGCCAACACCTCGCGCGGAATACCGGCCAATTTCGCCACCTGTAAGCCGTAGGATTTACTGGCGGCACCGTGTTGCACTTTGTGCAAAAACACAATGCCATCGTGGTGTTCGCTGGCGTCCAAATGCGCATTGGCAACACCTTGGCACTCGCTGGGTAGCGTTGTCAGTTCAAAATAGTGCGTGGCAAATAAGGTGAAAGCGCGCACGCGCTCGGCGAGAAAATGCGCGCAAGCCCACGCCAACGACAAGCCATCAAAGGTGCTGGTGCCGCGTCCAATTTCATCCATCAGCACCAAACTGTTTGGCGTGGCGTTGTGCAAAATATTGGCGGTTTCTGTCATCTCCACCATGAAGGTAGAACGGCCGGAAGCGAGATCATCCGATGCACCGATGCGCGTAAAAATACGATCCACCAATCCAATTTGCGCACGTTCTGCTGGCACAAAACTGCCGATGTGAGCGAGCAAAACTATTAGCGCGGTTTGACGCATGTAAGTGGATTTACCACCCATATTGGGCCCCGTAATAACCAACATGCGCTGCTGTTCATCTAGGGTGAGATCGTTCGGCACAAAAGCATCGCCATGACGTTGTACCACTTGTTCAACAACCGGATGACGGCCGTTGATGATGTCGAGCCCCGTTTTTTCGGTCAGTGCAGGGCGACACCAGTTCAGTGCTTCTGCGCGTTCGGCTAGAGCAGTCATCACATCCAATTCAGCAACGGTGTGTGCCGAGGTTTGCATAGCGAGCAAATGTTCATGCAGGCGATCCAGCAGCGCTTCGTACAATTGTTTTTCACGCGCCAGTGAGCGACTTTTTGCTGAGAGTGCTTTGTCTTCAAATTGTTTTAATTCTGGCGTGATATAGCGTTCCGCATTTTTTAATGTTTGCCGACGAATGTAATCGTCAGGTGCTTGTTTTGATTGTGCTGTCGGCAATTCAATGTAATAGCCGGAAACGCGGTTGTAACCCACTTTGAGATTGGGTAAACCTGTGCGCTCGCGTTCGCGCAATTCCAGTTGCACTAAATAATCGCCCGCGTTTTCGCTGATAGCGCGCAGTTCGTCCAATTCTGCATCGTAGCCTTCAGCAATCACGCCGCCATCGCGAATCACCATCGGAGGATTTTCAACCAGTGCTTTTTGTAATAATGAAACATTGTCTGGAAACTCGCTGATGTGAACGGCTAGGTGAGCGAGCGATTCGCCGCTACTGTGCAGTTGTGTGCGCAGCAGAGGAAAACAAACTAAGGATTGTGCGAGGCGTGTGAGATCGCGCGGGCGTGCAGAGCGCAGCGCAACACGCGAGAGTATGCGCTCCACATCGCCCACTTCTTTTAAGACATCGCGCAGCACTTCATAGCGGTAGTTTTCTAATAGATCGGCGATACACTGCTGACGCTGTTGCAGTGCAGATAGCTTGGCAAGCGGGCGGTGCAGCCAACGCCGCAGCAAACGCGCGCCCATTGCTGTGGTGCAAGTATTGACGACAGAAAATAAAGTGTTTTCTTGCGTGCCGGCAATATTAATGTCGAGCTCTAAGTTGCGGCGCGTGGATGCATCCATATCAACCGCTTCGCCGCGTCGCTCGACAGATAGCGCATGAATATGCGGCAAAGCAGCGCGCTGCGTCTGCTTGACGTAGCTCATTAAACTGCCAGCAGCACACAGAGCGAGTGTCATGTCTGCGCAGCCAAAACCAGCGAGATCCTGTGTGGAGAATTGTTGTGTGAGTAAACGCTGCGCGGTATCAAAATCAAACTCCCACGGCGCAAGTTTGCGTATACCAGCGCGACGCGTAATCGCTTCGGGTAAAACGATATCATCTTGAATTAACAATTCAGCAGGGTTCAGGCGTTGCAATTCGCCGATCAAGGCCTCTATGTTTTCTGTTTCCTGTACGGTAAAACGCCCGCTGGTGATGTCGAGTGCAGCAATGCCTGTGCGGTTTTCCGCAAGAAACAGAGCGACCAATAAATTGTCACGCGCTTCGTCCAATAGTATTTCATCGCTTACCGTACCTGGCGTGACAATGCGTACAACTTTGCGCTCTACCGGTCCTTTGCTGGTAGCGGGATCACCGATTTGTTCAACAATCGCTACTGATTCACCGAGACGTACCAAGCGCGCCAAATAATTATCAGCCGCATGAAAAGGAACGCCGGCCATAGGAATGGGATTGCCAGCAGATTTTCCGCGTGCAGTGAGTGTGACATCCAATAAACGTGCAGCTTTTTTCGCATCATCAAAAAATAATTCGTAAAAATCGCCCATGCGATAAAACACCAGCTCATGCGGATGCTGCGCTTTGATGGCGAGATATTGCTGCATCATGGGCGTGTGTAAGCTGTTGTCTGTGTCTGACTGCTGAGTTGTCATGGGGACGATGGCAATAAAATTAATGGCTGGATTGTACGCGAGGTCTAAAGCGAAACAAGCGTATCAATAATAAAACGCAAGCTGAGACTAAACCCGCAATCAGTGCCAACCAAAAACCGGCTGCACCCATAGCAGGTGTTAGATAGTTGGTGAAAGTGAGGACGTAGCCCAGCGGCATGGCGATGCCCCAAAACGACAGCAAAATAATCAGCATGGGGATGCGCGTATCGTGAAAGCCGCGCAGGCCGCTGATGGCAGTCACTTGCAGTACATCAGCCACTTGAAAAATAGCCGCTAACTTCAGCAGTTGCACCGCAATGGCGATGACGGCGGCATCTTTGGTGTAAGCCGAGGCGATGAGTTGTGTGCCGAGTGTCAGTAGCGGCACATAAAATAACGCAATGCACAATGCCAATAACAAAGTGCTGCGCGCTAGCTGGTGCGCTGTTTGATGTTTACCTTGACCGACCAAAAAACTCACACGCAGCGTGAGTGCCATACCGAGACTTAACGGCACCATAAACATCAAGGAAACAAAATTGAGCACCAGTTGATGACCTGCAACAACAACGGGCCCTAGCGGTGCGAGAAATAGTGCAATCACAGTAAACATACTGACTTCAAAAAATAAAGTGGAGCCAATAGGGATGCCAAGGCGCAATAATTTTTTGATTTCTTGCCAGCTGGGTTTATGGATGTGTTGCAGTGGAGAAAGATGCTGAAAAGTTTTGCTATGCTGTAAATAAGTGAGTAAAACAATGAACGCTAAAATATTGGCAATAGCTGTTGCCCAGCCGCAGCCTGCGCCGCCCATGGCTGGCATACCCAACTTGCCGTAAATAAAAATGTAATTGAGTGGCATGTTGATAAGTGTTGAGAGTAGAGAAACGCCCATGATGACTTTGGTGTGTCCGAGTCCGTCGGTAAAACCGCGCAGTGCAACAATCAGCAGCATGGCTGGCACGCCCCATAAAAAACCGTGCAGATAGCCTTGTGTGATTTGTGCGGTGGCGGTGTCCAGTTTTAACCACACCAAAGCGGGTGCTACATGACTCAGTAAAGTCATCATGATGATGGCGGAGCACAGCGCAATGTAGATGCCCTGCCAAGTTACAGGCGTGATTTTATGCAGCGTATTGGCGCCGCGATGCGTGGAGATAGTGGGTTGCAGCGCAGTGAGTACACCGATAAAAAATAAAAGAATCGGCATCCAAAAGCTGTTGCCAATGGCAACACCAGCGAGGTCGCGCGCGCCGTAACGACCGGCCATCACCGTATCAATGACGCCATTGGCCATTTGTGCTAACTGCGTTACAAGAATAGGGCCGCCAAGTGAGGCCAGTGTTTTCCATTCGCGCAGTGTGTGTTGGATGAGATTTGACATGATAGTAGCGACACAAGTATTCGGCGCTATGATAGCCTGCTTGCCGTATTAAAACCGCTGGAGATTCCGCAAGGAACAAGGGTTTATTCAGGTGATAAATCAACAAACGCTGGTGTTCGTGGTGCAGCGTCAGACATTGGAATGGTCAACCATGACAGTGGAAACATTTCGCTCTGTATCGGAAGATTTTTGCCGTTTGTGGGGGAAGCCTAGCGATTATGTATTTCGCTTGATGCAGTTGTGGAATGAAACATTTGCATTGGATTACTTTCAAACGCGCGCCGCATTAAAAAATATTGCTTTGCTCAATATTGCTGAATCGGATGCGCAATTTATTCCTTATAAAAATTACAAAAATATCCCAGATACTCAAGGGTTTTATGTGTTTTTAGATGATGATGATTGGGTGGCTCCAGATATTGCAGGGGTATTGTCTGCGCAATCACCTGAAACAGAGCAAGCCTTGTTGTGGCGTACGGTGAGTGTAGGCAGTCCGCAGCAAGAACATCCGGTATTTGTGTGGGGTTTGAATGGACGTTGTATGACCAACAATTACGCTGTGAGTGGTGTGTGGTTGGATCATCTTCAGAAAATACCTCAAGTAGCGCAGCATGCGATCGCTGAAAAAACCTTGGCTAATTTTGCGATGGTGAAGCAATTGGATGCGGCACTGACGGTGAGTAACAAAAGTCCTTGCTCCAGCGTATCGCTAGATCGCGGTTTGCAGGGGGATTTTTCGTCAGAAAAATTAGCAAGTTTGGTAGAAAGTTATTTACAAAAAATGGCTATGCTGACGCCAGAGCATTTGTGGATGGGGGAGTGGTCTGCGCCGTGGATAGCGCAGACGGTAGCTCTCTTCCAAAAGGTTAGCGATAGCCGCATTGCTTGAGATCGGTGCAATTATTTAATGCGCATGCCAGGTTGCGCGCCGCTGTCGGGTGTCAGCAGAAAAATATCGCTGCCACCGGGGCCTGCTGCCATCACCATCCCTTCCGACATGCCGAACTTCATTTTTCTCGGCGCGAGGTTGGCAACCATCACGGTAAGCCTGTCGATCAATTGCTCAGGTTGATAGGCAGACTTAATACCGGCAAAGACATTGCGCTGTTCGTTGCCAAGGTCTAGTGTCAGTTGTAGCAATTTATCTGCACCTTCTACATGCTGTGCGGCAATAATTTTTGCAACACGCAAATCAATTTTGGCGAAGTCGTCAAATTCAATCATTGGTGCAATGCTGTTGTCGTTAGGTGGCACAGATTTTTTCTCGGATTTTTTTGCGGTTGGTGTTTCTGCTGGCTTTTCTTCAGCCAACATGGCGTCTACTTGTTTGGTATCTACACGCTGCATCATGGGTTCAAATGGATGGATGCTGTGATTCAGCATGGGTTGGATATTGTCTTTCCAGGCCAGATCGCTGTTGAGAAAGGCAGCGGCTTTTTGTGCGGTAGCAGGCAGAACGGGTTGCAGATAGATCATCAACACACGAAACAAGTTGATGCCCATGGTGCAAACATCCAGTGCTGCAAATTGATGCCCTTCTTTGGCGAGTACCCACGGTGCTTTATCGTTGATGTACTGATTGGCTTCATCGGCCAAGGCCATGATTTCACGCATGGCATGACCAAATTGGCGTTTTTCATACAAAGCTGCAATGTTTTCACTTTGCGCAACAGCGCGCTGCCAAAGTTCTGGTGCATCTAAATGTGACGATAAGGTGCCGCCAGCTTTGGTAATGAAACCGGCACAGCGACTAGCGATATTGACTAATTTTCCAACCAAATCGGCGTTCACGCGCTGTACAAAATCCGTGAGGTTGAGATCAATATCATCCACGCCGTCACTGAGTTTGGCGGCAAAGTAATAGCGCAAATATTCTGGTTGTAAATGTTTTAAGTAACTTTGTGCGCGGATAAATGTGCCACGCGATTTTGACATTTTTTTCCCGTCAACCGTCAAAAATCCATGTGCAAAAATTTGCGTCGGTGTGCGAAATCCGCTGTTGTGTAACAGTGCCGGCCAGAACAGGGCATGAAAATTGATGATGTCTTTGCCGATAAAGTGGTATAGCTCAGCTTTGGATTCTTGTTTCCAGTATTCATTGAAATCAATATTTTCTTGCTGACAAAAATATTGAAAGCTAGCCATGTAGCCAACAGGTGCGTCCAGCCACACATAAAAAAACTTACCGGGCGCATTGGGGATTTCAAAGCCAAAATAGGGTGCATCGCGTGAAATATCCCACGGCTGCAAGCCGTTATCCAGCCACTCTGCCATTTTGTTGGCGACTTCATCTTGCAGGTGACCGGCGCGTGTCCATTGCTTGAGAAAATCCGTGCAGGCAGGCAGATCAAAAAAGAAATGTTCCGATGTTTTAGCAATCGGTGTAGCACCAGAAATTACTGATACGGGATTGAGCAAATCCATGGGAGCGTATGTGGCGCCACAGGCTTCGCAGTTATCGCCATACTGATCTTCAACTTTGCACTTTGGGCAGGTGCCTTTGATGTAGCGATCCGCTAAAAAAAGATTTTTTTCTGGGTCAAAGGCTTGAGTGATGGCTTTGGTTTTTATCAATCCTAAATCGTTTACGCGCTGGTAAATCAGTTCACTGTAGTGACGATTTTCTTCGGAATGCGTGGAGTGGTAGTGATCAAAGCCAATTAAAAAGCCTGCAAAATCTTGTTCGTGCTCTTTGCGCACATCGGCTATCAGTTGCTCTGGCGTAATGCCGAGTTGTTCAGCTTTTAGCATGATGGCAGTGCCGTGCGTGTCATCCGCACAAACGTAGATGCACTGCTGTTGGCGAGCCTTTTGAAAGCGTACCCAGATGTCGGTTTGGATGGTTTCCAGTAAATGTCCAAGGTGTAGTGAGCCGTTGGCATAGGGCAGGGCGCTGGTAACGAGAATTTTGCGTGGTGCTGTCATGGAATAAGCCGGTCAGTGCAGAGAAGCGGAAGGGGCAAAACTATAGCGGTTTGACCGTGGATTTTCGAGTCGGTCTGCTAGAATGCGGAACTTTCAATCAGTGAACAGGGCAGATTCCTATGGCAATCAAGGCAGATAAATGGATCCGGCGCATGGCGTTGGAGCACGGCATGATCGAGCCATTTGAGGCAGGGCAAGTGCGTGAGCCAGACGCAGGACGCAAAGTGATTTCTTACGGGACATCAAGCTATGGCTACGATGTGCGCTGCGCGGATGAGTTCAAGATTTTTACCAACGTGCATTCGGCAACGGTAGACCCAAAATGTTTTGATGAAAAAAGTTTTGTCGATATAAAAAGTGATGTCTGCATCATTCCACCCAATTCTTTTGCTTTGGCGCGCACTGTGGAGTATTTCCGTATTCCGCGCAATGTGTTGACGATTTGCTTGGGAAAATCCACCTATGCCCGTTGCGGCATTATCGTCAACGTAACGCCTTTAGAGCCGGAATGGGAAGGGCATGTGACGCTGGAGTTTTCCAACACCACCAACCTGCCTGCAAAAATCTATGCCAACGAAGGTGTGGCGCAGATGTTATTTTTTGAGTCGGATGAAGTGTGTGAAGTCTCTTACAAAGATCGTGGCGGAAAATATCAAGGACAGCGTGGCGTGACTTTGCCGAAAGCGTAATTATTGACCAATGTTTTTTCTGCGGTAGATGGTGTAGGCGGCATCACGCTGGTCAGCTATTTCGTAGTGGTTGTTAATCCATTCAAACAAGGCGCGAAACTCTTTCAAGCGATTGCCGCCACCTGGATGTAGAAATTGTTCGAAGTACACAATATAGGCAGGATTTTTTTGTTGTAAATTTTGTAGGAAATCTTGGCGCAAGGTTTGTGTTTCTTGTGAGTCAGGCTGCATCCACAGCGGTACGTCAATTAAAAAACGCGTAGCGGAAGTGGCTTTAGCCATCAACAACGCTGCTTGTCCATCGCCCGCCATATCTAGCACTTGCACGGTGTCTGTCTTTTGTAGGCTGTGTGATTGCAGATAAGTGGCAACTTGCCTTGCGCGCCATGACAGAGGTTCTATTTGTTCCTTGTCATATGAGAGCTTCATGCCGGTGAGCGTTTTATCGGAGACTAACCAACCAAGAGAAAGACAAGGAATCATTAAAAAAATAGCGAATATTTTCTTTGTGGCGATGGCTGTTTTGTCTGGTGCTACAAGCAGTAGAGAGAAGCTTAGAAAACTCCAATACGCAGAAGGAAATAGATGGTTTAACCAAAATTTTCCTGCAATCGCCTCGTAGAGCGTAAAAGAAAATGTGACAGCGGCTATTTGAATAATGCGTTTGCATGCGACTGTGTTTTGTCGGTGTAGAAGCCATGCCCAAGTTAGCCCGGGTGCTGCTAACAGCAAAGAAATACCACTAAATTGTGCATATTGTGTAAGTAGCGTCATCCAGCGTTCTGAGCTGCTTTCGTAGTGATAGAGGTCATAACGACTGTTGGCGTAAATAGGTAGGTATTGATGGTAAATATCAAAAAAACTGCCGAGTCCTCTATTGGTTACTACCCACAAAAATGGAATCAGTGCTACAAAACTTATAGCAAGAAGTAACAGTGCAATAGAGATATGTTTTTTGTAGGTGCTGTTGCAGTACAGCATCCACAGCAAGGCAGGAACTACAACAACCGCATTGGGCTTCATGCTGCAAGCCATGGCAGCGAATATGCCTATGATGATAATGCGGCGATTGGAGATCTGATTATCGCAAGCTAGAGCAAATGCAACTGCGGCGGGGACAAGTGCTAACACATCTCGCTCTAGTACAAATTCGCCGCCATTGATCCAATACAGCAGGCAAAAAAGACTAAAACCAAAAATGGCGGCAGGTTTAGAGAGCGGAGAAACAATTTTCCAGCTCGCCCAACCAAGAATGCTCATTAAAACAAAATCAACCCAGCGCAGTGGTAGCGCGTCATAACCGATAACTTTGCCCAAGATGCTGTGAAATAGGTAGGGGCCTGGTAGGTTGATGTCAAAAATATCGCGATACAGCACAAAATGTTTTTCATTGATAAGCCATGCACTGTAATGCAGCATGGCCAAATCAGCAGTAATTGGATGATTCAGTGAAAAATAAAAAGTGGCACTGGTAGCAACTAAGAGGGTGATCGCTAGTAGCCAGTGCGTGCTGCGCAAAAACTTTACAAGCATGGTTTATTTGGGCTTTTTATCGGCGGGGATACTTAAATCTTTCCCCTCAAAACGGAATACTTGTGGCTGACTCTCACGCTGTGGACGCGATCTTTCATCTTCTGTGGTTGGCATCCAATCCACAAAATTACGCCATCCTTCATAGTTTTCTGAACGCGGTCTTTCGATCAGATAATAATAAACAGCGAGTGAGTTACGGCGACGGTCTTCTGGGCATTCCAGCGGATAAGGGTGGCCGTGATACGTGTTGGTACCCGTTAAAAAGAAAGCAGCGCGATTAAAAATGGGGGCAATTTTGGCTTCGCATTGGGTGAGATTCTTATCCCACAGTTCCAAGTGACCGCCCCAGGCTTCATCCCAATCGCGGTTGAGGAAGTAAATCATGTTAAAAATTTGATCGACTTTTTTGTTGGGGTGGCGCGATTTGTCTGCATGTATCATCAATTTTCCACCGCGTCCGGTGGAATGCAGACCGCAGCCACGATAGTGCGGATCGACAATCAGTCCCGCTTGGCCGGTGAGTGTGGTCATAAAGCGAATAAAGGTAGAGCTGTTAAATTCGTGCATCACATGACGAATAAACGGCGGAAATTGCTGCTCGTTCGAGTGGCCGAGTTTGTGCATGGTTTGCAGTGTGGCACGATCGCCGCCGCGCTCCCAAGGGATATCCGTTGGGCTGGGGTATTCATCGGCTAGAAGGTTGGCAATGTCTTCGGGTAAAAAATTATCAATGTAGCAATAGCGAAAAGGTTTGGCGTTTTTGAATGATTCCGCGTGCTCCAGAGCCAAGGCCTGCATACGGTCGTGGTCTAGATAGAACGCTGGAATCATTTTCATGTATTGCGCTCCTGCGATGGTTTTATCAAATGGCGTTTGCTTGTTGTGTGGCGTTGCCAATATAGCTCGCTGGAGTCAGTTGTTTCAAAGCCGTTTTGGCATCATCGGGAATCGCCAGTGTTTCGATAAATTGTTGCAACACATCGCGTGTCATGGCTTGACCGCGCGTGAGTGCTTTCAGTTTTTCGTAGGGCTCAGGAATGCCGTAGCGGCGCATCACCGTTTGAATCGGCTCAGCCAATACTTCCCAGCTATTATCCAAATCTTCCGCAATGCGTTGTTGATTTAACTCGAGTTTCCCTAAACCTTTGAGTGTGGCTTCATAAGCGATGGCACTGTACGCAAAACCTACACCCATGTTGCGTAGTACAGTGGAATCGGTGAGGTCACGCTGCCAGCGTGAAATGGGCAGTTTGTTGGCGAGATGACCAAACATCGCATTCGCCAATCCTAAATTACCTTCGGAATTTTCAAAATCAATTGGATTGACTTTGTGCGGCATGGTGGATGATCCCACTTCGCCGGCAATGACTTTTTGTTTGAAGTAGCCGAGAGAAATATAGCCCCAAATGTCGCGGTCTAGGTCAATCAAAATCGTATTGAAACGACTGATAGCGTCGAATAATTCAGCCATGTAATCGTGCGGTTCGATTTGCGTGGTGTAAGGATTCCACGTCAACCCTAATGATTCCACAAAAGTTTTAGCGTTGGCTTGCCAATCCACATCGGGATAAGCAGACAAATGCGCGTTGTAGTTGCCTACCGCACCGTTAATTTTCCCCAGCAGTGGCACGCTCGCAATTTGCTCGCGCTGACGGCGCAAACGTGCGACAACATTGGCCAGCTCTTTGCCAACCGTGGTGGGCGATGCAGTTTGACCGTGTGTGCGCGCCAGCATTGGGATCGCAGAAAATTCACACGATAAACCGGTCAATTTTTGAATGATTTGATCGGCGAGTGGCAGCAAGCATTGTTGTAGACCATCGTGCAGCATTAGGGCGTGTGACAGGTTGTTGATGTCTTCCGAGGTGCAAGCAAAGTGGACAAACTCACTGGCGGCTTCCAGCTCGGCATTGCCTTTCATCTGTGCCTTGATGAAGTATTCCACGGCTTTTACATCGTGGTTGGTGGTGCGTTCCGTGTTTTTGATGGTCTCAGCGTGTGTGGTATTGAAGCTGTGCAGCACTTGCTCAAGTTGTGTATTGGCTTGCGCGGAAAAAGAGGGTAATTCGGAGATCTGGGCATGGTTAGCCAACTGTTGCAGCCAGCGAATTTCCACCAGTACGCGCGCATGAATTAAGCCGTACTCGCTAAAAATAGCGCGCAGGCTTTCCACTTTGCTGCCGTATCGCCCGTCGATAGGGGTAATAGCGGTCAGGGCGGTTAATGGGAGAGGGGGATTGCTCATGTGCGATTTCCGAAAAGTCGTGATTAGAGAAAAGGTGGCGCATTGTAACTGAAGGTCGGAGGGGCATTTTTAGGAAATGTGAAACGCGGTGTCTCGCCAAAGATGTTCCACAGTTAATGGTAGCTAACGTGGTTATGCACATTTGATCTTGCTTTGTTATAAAAACGTGAAGATGGGTGTGTATAATCATGTTGCTTGTGAAGTTATCATTGTAACTTATTGAATATCAAGAAATTATTTCCTATGGCTATTTTTTGAGCATTTTGTTGGGTAGGCTTGATTTGTCTGGATTTCAGTGGATTTTGGGGGGGCGAATCCACAGAGTTATCCACAGTTACTGTGGACTAATTGAGCGTGATGTTTTTGCTGATGTAGTTTGTTCTCATGGAGTGGGAGCCATCATGTATACTGCCTGCGGTTTGCGTTTTTAGACTTTACAAGGTGGCAATCGTGTCTGAAGTTGATGCCAAAGAGCTGTTGAAGCGTGGCAATGATCCCTTGGTGTGGGATTTGGAGAAAATCCAGAACCGTTCACGCGCTATCGCTTTCATTATGCAGTTCAAGAAAACGCTGTGCGTCTACTCCGGCCCTGTGCAGCAGTTGTACAGTAATTACGACATTTTTTTGCCTGAGCATGAGGATCGCAAGCTGGTGATCCTGCCCAATCCGAATGCTCACCACGACACTTTCTTCAAAATTCCCGATAGCGCAGTCACTCCTACCGGGCTGAACATTATTCCTGGTGCGCTGATTGGCAAGCAGGGGCTGTATATCGCCATGCCTTCACGCAATCCGAATGAAGCGCCGAAAGCGATGCCGTTGACAGTTGGATTGCACGCCATTATCAAGCGCCACACGCCTGAGCGCCCATTTTTGCCGGTGCTGACCAAAGGGGATTTGCGCGAGTTTCAGTCAGATATTCCCTGCGTGCATTTACACAAAATCAATATTGATCGCATCAGTGGTTTGTCCAGCTTGGAATTACAGGGCATTACGCGCGCCGTCAGTGACAAAATTTCCATTTATTTGTATCCCAAAAAGAGCACGGTGCCGGCAGGCAATGTTGCAAGACCTGCTTAATACAGTGCTATTTTTTGCGGATCAGCTTGTTGTTGCTTGCTAGGGCTGGCATTTATGGCATCAAACTCTATAATGCGCTCCGCTTTTCTTTCGTCGTTTGTCTCGCTTATTGGGGCACCGGCATCTCTATGGTGGCTGTAGCTCAGTTGGTAGAGTCCAGGATTGTGATTCCTGTTGTCGCGGGTTCGAGCCCCGTCAGCCACCCCATTTATTCCTCTCCGCGCCTTGTTTTGCTAGATTGCAGCACTTTCACTCACGCAGTGCTGTTGTGATGCAACTGTTCTTGTCCCGCTTATCGCATATCGGCTTGGCTGGCTTGTTGCTACTTGCTTTGGCTTTGCGTTGGGATGTGTACCCTAAAACCTATTTTGCTGATGAATTGATTCCGCAGGCGGTTATCAAACACATGCAAACCAGTGGCACACTGGATACCAACTGGGAAAATGCCGATTGGCGCGGTGATTTCGCCGGTGGTTTTTACAAATTAAAGCAGTACAATTTTTCCAGTTACCACACAGTGTTATACGCCTTTCAATCAGTAGGTGAAATATTGGGGATGCGCGATGTTCCCGTGTTGATTGTCTATCGAGTTTTTTCTGTGCTATGCCAACTGTTGGCGATGTGTTTGGTGTATTTCATGGCCAAACATTTGTATGGGGATAGAGCGGCATTATGTTCCGCCGCATTTCTTGCTATCGCACCGCAGGCCGTAGTGGATGCGCATTATGCAAGGCCGGAATCTTTTGTGATTTTCTTGGTGGCACTGGCTTGTTACTTGGCATTGAAGAATTGCCAACAAAGAAAGCTGTCATGGGGGTTGTTGGAATCCAGTATTTGGGGTGTGGCATTTGCCTGTAAGTTCAGTTTTTTTCCTATGGCTTTACTGGCTTTTTCTGTGAGTATTTGGAAGCAGCAGCGATTCTCTCCCATATTGCTATGGTTAGTGGGTTTTGTATTGGGCGTTGCGATCTCTGCGCCTTATCTGGCTAAAGATTTGTCGGGTTTCTGGCATGGCATTGGTCTGTTAAGGCATCAATATGCAGCAACAGATGCGCAAGGTGGGTGGTGGTATTTCACTTCTCTGTGGCAACTGCTGGCTTATCTCGCTGTGTTTTTCGGTATTCCAATTTTTCTGGTGATGCTGGCGGCTGGATTGCAGTTGCAGCGGGCTGCGCGATTGTTTTTTGTATTGAGCGCACTGTGTTCTGTGTTTTATTTGCTGTTGTTTTCGGTGCAAGGCGTATTCTTTGAGCGAAACTTGAGCCATTTACTGCCGTTGTGGAGTGTTTTATTTGGCGCAGGCGCTGATGCGTTATTAACAAGGATGAAAGGGAAGAGCGCTTTGTTGCTCATGAAAGGTCTGTTGTGCTGTTGTTTGGTGTGGCTATTGTTTTTATCAGTCAGTATTGACAAAGAAATGTTTATTGGTTTGGAAAAAAATAAAAACAAGATTGCCCATTATGAACAGGCGCTTTTGCAGGAGTTCTCTGCGACTAAAATAGTCGCGCTAAATGTATTAAATCCGGCGAGTTCTCGACAGTTGTCGTCATCGACGTTGCTGCGCGTTCCTATGCCTAAGATAAGTTCTACGGATATGATAGAAGTGTTTCTGCAAAAAAATGATTTTGTAAAAATTGCTGCTATGGAACAGCCTTTGGCATTCTTGCCTTATAACCAGTTGCAAATCAATCAGCTGCCGCCTGCTTATGCCTATTACAGAAAAACAGGTCAGAATGCTGAGGTTAACGTGCCGTGAAGAAAAGTCGCTCTCCTTTCAGAGTATTCCTGTTCTCGCTGTTGTTTTTATGTTTATTGCTGTCAGTGGTTGTTTTGGCGCTGGAAATTGCTACGCCATTGGTTTTTGGTAAATGGTGGTCGTCTATCAATATTGTAGGCAATCCAGACCACCGCATGACGCGCGAGCAGTACCAAGATTTGAACTCAGACAGCATTCGTTCTGCCGTTGAACCCAGCGCAGTACGCGATGAGGATTTTAATATCATCGTGCTGGGTGATTCATTTGTTTACGGTATGTGGTTGGGTAGGCAGGATACCTTGCCTTTTCGTTTGGAAGAGCTGGCGCACAAGGCCGACTATAACAATGTGCATGTGTTTAATTATGGCTGGATATCGTCATCGCCCTATTTATCACTGCGCTTGTTAAAAGAAATTGGTAAAAAATATAAGCCGGATTTGGTAATAGAAGTGGTGGATATGACCGACTTTTGGGATGACACCTTCTATCGTCGTGCAGCGGAGCGTCGCGGATTTTTTGAAATAGCGCACTGGATTCCCGCCACCTCCATGATGTTGGGTAAATGGGGCAGGGAAGTGGTAAAGGCGGATTGGTTCACCAAGCCTCTGTGGGGTACGCCTTGGCAGCGTTATTTCCCGATGGAAAGACCGCTGAGTGAGACGCGACCGTATTTGGATGAGCTAACCAGTAATTTGGATGAAACCAATCGCTATGTGACCGACGAACTGCATACAAAATTTGTGACATTTATCATGCCGCGTTCGGTGCAGTACAGCAAAACCGAAACACCCAATGACCACTCGGATGAATACACGCGGCTTGGGCCTTGGTCGCTGGAGCCTTTCAGCTATTTTGCGGAAGTGGCACCGAGCAAGCCGTATCCAATCATTTCGCTGCTGGAGGATTTTCGGCACACCAAGGAGTTCCCTTTAACGATGGATCACGACCCGCATCACACCTCACTGGGCAATAAGGTGTCTGCGCGTTTTATTTGGCAGCATCTTCAGCAGCAAGGGCTTTTTCCACCGCCTGCCAACTCTGTGGGTACGATGTCCCGCTAATTGGTTTGCCTGTGCTGAGCAGGTAGTATCGAGCTCCAAATTATTGACGGTTTCTATTACTGAACTTAAGGAGTTTTTATGGCTATTTTTGAACGTATTGCAGAGGCGGCTGACGGTCGTCGTCGTTTGGCGCTGAAGAGTCCCGCCACATTGGAGCCGATTGGTGAATTGGTTTGTGCTTCTGAATCAGATGTGCAAGCCGCCGTTGCCAAAGCGCGCCAAGCGCAAAAAAGTTGGGGCGCAAAATCGGTTGATGAGCGCGTTGAATATTTATTGAAGTTGCGCGATGTGATTTTGGATGAGCAGGACCGCGTAGTAGAAACAGTTATCCGCGAAACTGGCAAGCCCCTGCAAGACGCATTGACGTTTGAAGTGTATGCCGTCTGTGATTTCATCACTTACTGGTGCAAGCAGGCGAAGCAAACCCTGAAAGATGAAGTGATGCGTGCGCCGGGCATCATGGGCTTAATGAAAAAAGTGCATTTGACCTACAAACCGTTAGGTGTAGTGGGTGTTATCACGCCGTGGAATGGGCCTTTTGTATTGACAGCCAACCCAGGTGTCCAAGCCATTCTTGCTGGCAACGC
The DNA here is from genome assembly GCA_046347205.1 of Pseudomonadales bacterium. Classification (GTDB taxonomy): domain Bacteria; phylum Pseudomonadota; class Gammaproteobacteria; order Pseudomonadales; family UBA7239; genus UBA7239. Next base: position 477,080 of record JAXMGN010000002.1, on the reverse strand, counting down.
AGTTGTGATTAAAGGTTCGGAAGTCACGCCATATTCCGCAAAATTGTTTGAAGAATTGTGCGTGAAAGCAGGCATTCCAGATGGCGTGGTACAGGTATTGATGGGTGATGGTCAAACCGGTTCGGATTTGACGCGCGCGGATATCAATAAAATTTCTTTCACAGGCTCTGTGAATACGGGCAAAAAAATTGCAGCGGTGTGCGCCGAGCGTTTAATTCCTGTCACGCTGGAATTGGGTGGCAAAGATGCAATGATCGTGCTGGCCGATGCGGATCTCGATAAAGCCGTACACGGTGCGGTGTGGGGTGGCTGCGTAAATACGGGGCACTTCTGTTGCGGTATCGAACGCATTTATGTGCAAGCGCCGATTTATGACGAATTTGTGCGCCGCGCGACAGTCATGGCCAAAGCCATACGCCAAGGACAAAAACATGGCGTAAATGAAGATTTGGGTGCGGTGTTTTGGGATCGCCAGTTAACCATCATGGAAGCGCATGTGGAAGATGCAAAAAAACGCGGCGCAAAAATCCTAGCGGGTGGTAGACGCAATCCGGATTTGCAGGGACTGTATTACGAAGCAACGATTATGGTGGATGTGCAAGAAGATTTTGATGTGATGGCACAAGAAACTTTTGGTCCTATTCTGCCAATCGTTAAATTCAATAACGTGGATGAAGCGATTGAAAAAGCCAACAATTCTGTTTATGGCTTGCACGGCAGCGTATGGACAAAAGATGTGCAGAAAGGAATCGATATTGCCAAACGCATAGAAACGGGTTCAATGGCTGTGAATGACATCGGTATGATGTACGGCGTTGCTAATGCGCCTTTCGGTGGCGTAAAAGAAAGTGGCGTTGGCACAGTCAACGGAAAAAATGGTTTGCGCGGTTATTCGCAAGCGATGCCGATTATTGTTGGGCGTTACGGTGGCATGGATACCGGCTACCCACACGAGCAGAAAAAATTTGACCAGATGAAGTGGATTATGAATTTCATGTGGAAGTCTCCGATAGGCCGTTTTTTATTCCGTAACTAAGTGTGGTAGAGATTTATGCGTCGTATAACGGTATGTTTGATGTTGTTGCTGTGTTGCAGCGTCTTGTATGCCTCTATCGACGCTTACGAATTTCAAAGCGATGAGCAGCGTCATCTTTATCAAAAATTAACGGAAGAACTGCGCTGCCCAAAATGCCAGAATCAAAACTTGGCCGATTCTGACTCGCAGATTGCAGAAGATTTGCGCAAAGAACTTTACCAGCAATTGTTGACGGGAAAATCTGAGAACGAAATCATCGATTTTATGCGCGAGCGTTACGGTGATTTCGTGCTGTATAAGCCTCGTATGCAGTGGAATACCTTATTTCTTTGGCTTTCTCCGCTGTTGTTGGTGTTGGTTGTGGCGCTGCGTCTGTGGCTTGCAAGAAATGCGAACGCAGCGGTGCGAGCAGATATTGAGGAGGGTTTTGTCTCAGTCTCTACAGCATCCAATAAACCGCTGATAGGCGCGCGTTGGATCAACGGATTTTCGCTGCTGGCTTTGTTGGCAGTTGCGCTGGGATCCTTCTTGATTTATCGCCATATGGGTTCGGTGCGAGCATTGCAAATCACAGACTTGGGGCGGGCAGTTTTTTCACACCAGTTTTCTGACGCCGAACAAGCGCGTCAACAAAATGTGTTGTTGGGTGAGTTAGATAACTGGTTGACCGATCATCCCAATGATGCAGGTTTTGTTTATATGCGTGCGCGCCTGCTGTCGATAGCAAGTGAATGGGATAAGGCAATTCACGACTATCAACAGCTCGTGACTAACTATCCCGATCAAGATAATTTTTTAGCGGAATATGCACAGACATTGTTCCTAAAAAATAATCGTGCGTTGACCGACGATGTGCGTACACTTCTGCAGCGCGCTTTAGAAATCAATCCACATAATGTTACGGCGCTTGGTTTGTTGGGTATGGCAGCTTTTGAGCAGAAGGATTATCGCGGCGCAGTGACATTGTGGGAACGATTGCTGCAATCTATTCCGCAAGGTACGCCGCAGGCAGCGGCAATAGCTGAAGGCGTGGCCAAGGCGCGTGAATTGGGCGGTTTGCAACCAACGACAACCGCCGAATTGGATATTAAATTGCGCGTGCAAGTGAATATTGCAGCGTCAGCCAATGCACAGCCTACCGATGTGGTGTTTGCACTATTGCGCGCAAAAAATGGGCCGCGTATGCCTTTGGCGGTAGTTAAAACTACGGTGGCAGCCTTGGCAGACGGTGTTGTGTTAGATACGGCGACTTCACCGATGAAAGGACAGATAGATTTGTCAGCGATTGATACTTTTGAGGTCGTGGCACGTTTGTCGCGCAGTGGACAGCCAGTGCCAGCGGTAGGTGACTGGGAAGGTGTTAGTGAGCCATTGCAAAAAGGTGCGCTTCCTGATGAACTTCGCGTTACCGTTGCACAAAAAATTACTCAGTGACGATGAGCTAAATGAGGAGACGCGTCATGCAGCAAAAAAAACTTTGGTTGGGTGTTATTTTATGTATGTCTGCATTTGTCGTACATGCAGACAATTCTCAGGCTGTTATGGCGAGTTTGGTTAAAGATGTGAAGCCCGGTTTGTGGGAAGTGCAGCAAAAAACAGCAGTAGATGGGCAACAATTGCCCGATATGAATCAAATGCTCGAAAAAGTACCGCCGGAAATGCGAGCGCAAGTTGAGGCGATGATGTCAAAAAAAGCAGCGAAATTGGCATCGGGTAAGTCTGTGCAGGTGTGTTTAACCAAGGCGCAGTTGGAAAAACAGACCACTGAAAATGATCCAAGAAATCGCTGTCAATTCAATAATATTCAAAGGGAAGGCAATGTTACGCGTGTGTCGGTGCACTGTAGCAAGCCCAAGGCGCAAGGTGAGACAACTATCACACGTTTGAGCGCGGAAGCTTGGACGTCGATAACGCAAATGACCGTGGAAGAGCAAGGCGCACATGCGATCAACAATGAGGCAAAAGCCCGCTGGTTGTCTGCTGATTGTGGTGATATCAAGCCTGTTGAACAGCAAGCGCCTCTCAGTAAGGAGCAAAAGGCACAGCAGCGCGCTGCGGCAGCCAAAATTCTTGAGGCCAAGCTGAAAGAGGAATCTGGGCAGTAAGCGTCGCCAAGACGAGAGTTGCGCTTGTCTCAGGTGCGGCGCTCTCCTAAAATCTCGCTCCTTCAAATTTTTGCCCGTATTTTGGCGGGCTTTCTGGAAGCATCATGCCGCTTATCACGCTACCCGATGGAAGTCAGCGCAGTTTTGATCATGCCGTAACCGTGGCAGACGTGGCTGCGTCCATTGGTGCAGGGTTGGCGAAGGCAGCATTGGCAGGGCAGGTCAACGGCAAATTGGTTGATACCTCTTTCCTTATCGAGAACGATAGCACCTTGGCTATCGTGACAGAAAAAAGTCCAGAAGCTTTGGAGATTATTCGTCACTCCACCGCGCATTTGTTGGCAATGGCGGTGCAGGGCTTGTTTCCAGAAACGCAGGTCACTATCGGCCCAGTGGTGGACGATGGCTTTTATTACGATTTTGCAACTGAGCGCGCCTTTACGCCGGATGATTTAATCGCAATTGAAAAACGCATGGAAGAATTGGCTGCGGCAGACCATGTTGTCCAGCGTGTGGTGAAGAGTCGTGATGAAGCGGTAAAAACATTTGCCGAGATGGGTGAGCACTACAAGGTAGAAATTATCAATGAGCTGCCAGCAGGCGAAGAAATTTCTATTTATCAGCAGGGCGAGTGGAAAGATTTGTGTCGTGGTCCTCACGTTCCCTCCACAGGAAAATTAAAAGCTTTTAAGTTGATGAAAGTGGCCGGAGCCTATTGGCGTGGCGACAGTAAAAATGCGCAATTACAGCGTATTTACGGCACAGCTTGGCTGAATAAAAAAGATTTGCAGGCGTATTTAACACGCATAGAAGAAGCGGAAAAGCGCGATCACCGTAAACTCGGCAAGCGTCTGGATTTGTTTCATATGCAAGAAGAAGCGCCGGGTATGGTGTTCTGGCACAACAACGGCTGGATCATCTACAAAGAAATTGAAAACTATATTCGTGAGCGTTTGCGCAAAGCCAATTATCAGGAAGTACGCACACCGCAAGTGGTGGATTTGACGCTGTGGGAGCGCTCCGGCCACTGGGGTAAATATTCGCAAAACATGTTCATTACGGAATCGGAATCGCGCGATTACGCGATCAAGCCGATGAACTGCCCCTGTCATGTGCAAATTTATAACGCAGCGCTGCACAGCTACCGTGAATTACCGCTGCGTATGGCAGAGTTTGGTTCTTGTCACCGCAATGAACCGTCGGGTGCGCTGCATGGCATTATGCGTGTGCGCGGTTTTGTGCAAGATGATGCGCACATTTTCTGTACAGAAGAACAAATTCAGCCTGAAGTGACGGCGTTTATTGATCTGCTGTACTCGGTGTATCAAGACTTTGGTTTTAGCGATGTCATCATCAAGTTGTCTACCCGCCCTGAAGAGCGCGTGGGTTCGGATGAAATTTGGGATAAGGCTGAAGCCGCACTGGCGGATGCGTTGAATGCCAAAGGTCTGCCCTTTGATTTACAGCCGGGCGAGGGCGCTTTCTACGGACCCAAAATCGAATTCACCTTGAAAGACTGCATAGGCCGGATGTGGCAGTGCGGCACGGTACAGGTGGACTTCAATATGCCCGGCCGCTTGGGAGCTGAGTATGTGGATGAGCACAGCCAGCGTCAGACACCAGTGATGTTGCACCGCGCCATTCTGGGTTCCTTGGAGCGCTTTATCGGTATTTTGATCGAGCAGTACGAGGGTGCTTTTCCATTGTGGTTGGCACCTGTGCAGGCCGTGGTGATGAATATCACGGGCAAACAAGCCGGATACGCCACAGAATTGGCAGAATTTCTTGAAAATCATGGACTTCGCGCCCAGGCGGACTTGAGAAACGAGAAGGTAGGCTTTAAAATCCGCGAGCATACGATCCAGAAGACGCCTTTCCTGCTTGTCGTAGGAGACAAGGAGTCTGAATCTAAAACAGTGGCCGTGCGGGCGCGCAACGGAGCAGAGTTGGGAACCATGGGCTGGGATCAGCTATTGGCTCATCTGCAATCCGAGGTGCTTCAGCGCGGTCGCGTGCGTTTATAAGGCAATAACCGGAGAAACAAGTTATTAATCAGCCAGTTGAGAACAAAGAGCGCGGCGCTGCTAACGCTAACAAGCAGCGCATCAATGATGAAATTCGTGCGCGTGAAGTGCGTCTGATTGGCGCAGATGGATCACAAGTAGGTGTTGTTAGTTTGCGTGAAGCACTGGCAGCGGCTGAAGAGGCAGAATTGGATCTGGTAGAGATTTCTCCTGATGCCGCACCGCCTGTTTGTAAAGTGATGGATTACGGCAAGTTTTTGTTTGAACAGAAAAAGCAAAAAGCTGAACAAAAGAAAAAGCAACACCGTGTTCAGATTAAAGAAATCAAGTTTCGACCAGGGACGGAAGACGGAGACTATCAGGTAAAACTACGCAACCTGATGCGTTTCTTGGAAGACGGGGACAAAGCCAAAATCACGCTGCGTTATCGCGGTCGTGAGATGGCTCACCAGGAATTGGGCATGGAGATGCTGAAACGCATCGAAGCCGACCTGGCGGACTATGGTGCAGTGGAGCAATTTCCAAAAATGGAAGGGCGCCAACTGACAATGGTTTTAGGACCCAAAAAGAAGAAATAAGCCGTTGTTGGCTTGTTTTTATCATTAACCAGAACACCGCTGTCAGATAGACAAGTGTTCCAATGCGGAGTTATTTGCAATGCCTAAGATCAAGGTACATAGCGGAGCGTCCAAGCGCTTCAAAAAAACAGCGGCTGGTTACAAGCGCAAGCATGCTAACAAGAGCCACATCCTCACCAAGATGACCACCAAGCGTAAGCGTCAGCTGCGCGGCACTGATTTGGTTCACAAGTCAGATGTGGTGTTGGTCGATAAAATGATGCGTAATCTGTGAGGAGAACTGAACTATGCCACGCGTAAAACGCGGTGTTACCGCACATGCTCGTCACAAGAAAACCCTTAAACTCGCTAAAGGTTACAGCGGCGCTCGTTCACGCGTTTATCGCGTTGCCAAGCAAGCTGTTACTAAAGCGGGGCAATACGCTTTTCGCGACCGTCGCGTCAAAAAACGTGATTTTCGCTCGTTGTGGATTGTGCGCATCAACGCACAAGCGCGCGCTGAAGGCATCAGCTACAGCCAATTTATTGCCGGTTTGAAAAAAGCAGGTATTGAATTGGATCGTCGCGTAATGGCAGATATCGCTGTACACGACAAACCTGCTTTTGCAGCATTAGTAGAAAAGGCCAAGGCTGCACTGGCTGCCTGATTTACTGTTCTGTCAGTAGCACCAGACGGCCCGCTTTTGCGGGTCGTTTTGTATCGGGATATTGAATTTTTCGCAGCGTGTTTGTATAGCAGCGTCGAGTAACGAGTAAAAAACTATGGATCATTTGCAAACCTTGGCGGATGAAGCACAGCAAGCCATTGCCGCAGCAGAGAGTGAGCGTGTGCTGGATGAAGTGCGCGTCAACTATCTCGGCAAAAAAGGTGCGTTAACGGCATTGCTAAAAAATCTGGGGCAGTTGTCGGCAGAAGAGCGCCCTGCTGCGGGTGCAAAAATCAATGTCGTCAAAGAGGCGATTCAAGCGCAGATCGAAGCGCGGCAATCTGTTCTGGCCTCTGCTGCAGTGGCGGAGCAGTTGTCGCGAGAAACGATGGATGTGACCTTGGATGGGCGCGGGGAAGAAATTGGCTCTCTGCATCCAGTAACCAGAACCATTGCGCGTATACGCGATATTTTTGCGCGCGTCGGTTTTGAATTGGTCGAAGGGCCCGAAATTGAAGATGATTTTCACAACTTTGGCGCGCTGAATATTCCCGATCATCACCCCGCGCGCGCCATGCACGACACGTTTTATATCAGCGACAACACCGTGCTGCGCACACATACCTCGCCAGTGCAAATTCGTGTGATGGAAAAGTTTGTCGCTGAAAAAAGCACACAGCCGATTCGCGTCATCTGCCCTGGTCGTGTTTACCGTTGTGATTCCGATTTAACGCACACGCCGATGTTCCATCAGGTAGAAGGTTTGTTGGTCGATAAGGGCGTGAGCTTTGCCGATTTGAAAGGGCTGATCGACCAATTCCTCAAGGCCTTCTTTGAGACAGATTTAGCTGTGCGCTTTCGCCCATCCTATTTTCCTTTCACGGAGCCGTCGGCGGAAGTGGACATGCAGTGCACGCATTGTCGCGGCAAGGGCTGCCGTATTTGCAAGCAAACCGGCTGGTTAGAGGTGATGGGTTGCGGCATGGTGCATCCCTCCGTGTTTGCCAATGTGGGTATCGATAGCCAGCAGTACACGGGCTTGGCTTTCGGTATGGGCGTTGAGCGATTGGCCATGCTTCGCTATGGTGTCAATGACTTACGGTTGTTTTTTGAGAATGATTCGAGATTTTTGCGCCAATTTTGACCCTGCGGCATAAATTGACGACTTTTATTGCGATTTAAGGTTAAAAGAGTTCTGTAACACTATGAAATTTAATAAAAAATGGCTTGAAGATTACGTTGGTTGTAGCGGTGTAGGCGCGCAACAGTTAGCGGACACGATCACCATGGCGGGCTTGGAAGTGGATGCTGTTACGCCGGTAGCGCCACCTTTTTCTGGCGTTGTGGTGGGTGAAATTGCTGCCATTGAGCAGCATCCAGACGCTGACAAGCTGCGTGTCTGCCAAGTGGCAGGACATCCTGATGGCGAGCTCAAGCAGGTGGTTTGTGGTGCGGCGAATGCACGTCTGGGCTTGAAGATCCCCTTTGCCACACTGGGTGCGGAGTTGCCGAGCGTTAAAATCAAGCAGGCCAAGCTGCGTGGCGTGGAATCTTTCGGCATGCTGTGTGCAGAGCAAGAATTGGGTTTGGTGGACAGCAGTGAAGGTTTGTGGGAGTTGCCGATGGATGCGCCGGTGGGTGCCTGCATCCGCGAATACCTGCAATTGGACGATCATGTGATCGAGGTGGATTTGACGCCGAATCGCGGTGACTGTCTCGGCATGGTAGGGCTGGTGCGCGAGGTGGCGGCGCTGACCGCTTGCGATAAAAAAACATTTGAAATCAACAAAGTAGAAGCTAAATCTCAAGCTATAACTAGCGTTAAGTTAAGTACCTCTGCACACTGCGCGCGCTATGTGGGTCGAGTGATCCAAAACATCAGTAGCGGTTGCGTAACGCCCTTGTGGATGGCAGAGCGCCTGCGCCGTGCAGGTGTGCGCTGCATTGATCCTGTGGTGGATGTCACCAACTATGTGCTGCTGGAGCTGGGTCAGCCCATGCACGCTTTCGACTTGGATAAAGTGGAAGGTGGTATTGAAGTACGTTTGGCGCGTGAAGGTGAAACATTGCAGTTGCTAGACGGCCAAACCGTTGTCTTGAAGCCTGATTCACTGCTGATTGCCGATGCCAAGAAGCCTTTGGCTTTGGCGGGCATTATGGGCGGCGCGGAGAGTGCGGTGTCTGCCGAAACGCGTAATGTGCTGTTAGAGAGTGCTTGGTTTAACCCTGTCAGCATGGCGGGCAAGGCGCGTGCTTACGGGCTGCATACGGATGCTTCACACCGCTTTGAACGTGGAGTTGACTTTAATATTCAGCTACAAGCGATTGAATTAGCTACAAAATTATTGCTGGATGTTGTGGGTGGTGAGGCCGGCCCCATTGTTCATGTAGTTTCTGAAGAGCGCTTACCTAAGCGCGCGCCGGTGAAGCTGACGCGCAAGTTGTTGGCACAGTACCTCGGTGTCGAGCTGCCAGAGGCTGAGGTGTTGGCGATACTCTCTCGACTGGGTTTTGCGCCTGTTACAGAAGCTGACGGCTGGACGGTGCAGCCACCGAGCTGGCGTTATGACATTGCCATCGAGCAGGATTTGATCGAGGAAGTAGCGAGGGTTTATGGCTACAACCGCTTGCCAGCGCGTGCGATCAGAGCCGATCTCAACTTGATTGGCGTGCCGGAAACAACGCTGCCCGCCGATGTGCCGGCTGCTGTGTTAGTGGCGCGCGGCTATCGCGAGGTCATCAGTTACTCGTTTATTGCGCCAGAGTTGCAGGCGATGTTTGAGCCAGAGCAGGTGTCGGTCAGTGTGCGCAATCCCATTTCAGCGGACATGTCAGCCATGCGTGCCAGCCTGATCCCCAGTTTGGTGAGTACCTTACAGCACAACTTGAACCGCCAACAGGACAGGGCGCGCTTTTTTGAGTCTGGCTTGCGCTTCCGACTCGTAGGCGGACAACTTGAACAGCAGCCCGTGCTGGCGGGTTTGCTGTATGGCGCTCGTCAGCCTGAATCTTGGGGCGGTGGCGCTGTCGATAAGGTAGATTTTTACGATATCAAAGGTGACGTGCAGGCACTGCTGGCGCGCACGGGCAGAGCGGGTGATTTTTCATTCGCTCCAGCGCAACATCCTGCGCTGCATCCGGGGCAGACGGCTGCCATTGTTGCAGCGGGTCGTCAGGTGGGATTGATCGGCGCTTTGCATCCAGAGTTGCTGCGCAAGCTCGATATTCCCAGCACAGTGCTAGTGTTTGAAATCGAGCGTGAAGCTTTGCTGGCGGCGCGTCAGCCTGCGTTTGCAGCGGTGTCGCGTTTCCCAGAAGTGCGGCGCGATTTGGCGGTGGTGGTGGATCGTGCGCTGCCCGTATCTACGTTGTGTGACACAGTGCGCAGCGCAGCGGGCGATTGTCTTATTAACCTCAAGGTGTTTGACGTATATGTGGGCGAACACATTGAATCTACAAGAAAAAGTATTGCTTTGGGCTTGACCTTTCAGCAGGCTTCGCGCACTCTAAACGAAGTCGAAATTGTTGAATGGGTTGATGCCGTTATTGCTGCTGTAGGGCGTGAACACGGTGCCACGTTAAGGAATTAACAATGTCCGAAGCACTGACAAAAGCTGACCTCGCCGAAAAGCTTTATGAAGAGCTAGGGCTGAACAAACGCGAAGCAAAAGAAATTGTCGAAGTGTTTTTTGAAGAAATTCGTACTTCATTAGCGCAGAACAAAAATGTAAAATTATCCGGCTTTGGGAATTTTGATCTGCGCGACAAAAGTCAGCGTCCGGGTCGCAATCCCAAAACTGGTGAAGAGATACCCATTACCGCACGCCGTGTTGTCACTTTTAGGCCAGGCCAAAAGTTAAAAGCGCGCGTAGAAGCATACGAAGGCGAAGCTGATCAATCGATCGGCTCGTAGCAACAAACAGGAAATTGAATTAGATGATGCTGGAACCCGGCAATAACGACGAACTCCCACCTATCCCTGGGAAGCGCTATTTCACCATCGGGGAAGTGAGCGAGCTCTGCGATGTCAAACCGCATGTGCTGCGTTACTGGGAGCAAGAGTTCCCGCAACTGAAGCCGGTAAAGCGTCGCGGCAATCGCCGTTACTACCAGCGCCAAGAAGTCATGACCATTCGCCAGATTCGTTCATTGCTATATGAACACGGATTTACCATCGGCGGTGCGCGTCAGCGTTTAACCGACGAAGGCACGATTGTGGATGAAAGTGCCGAGCGTTTTCGCACCTTGGTGCGTGAGATGATTACCGATCTTGAAGACCTGCTCGCTGTGTTGTCGCCGCAGCCTCAAGTCCAAAAATAATACGGACAGCATTACGGGGCGTAGCGCAGCTTGGTAGCGCACTTGACTGGGGGTCAAGTGGTCGGAGGTTCAAATCCTCTCGTCCCGACCAATTAAAGCAAACAAAAAAGCCGCTCGGGAAACCAGCGGCTTTTTTGTTTTTACAAAATAAGTGATTTTGGTTGCCAATTCGTTGCCAATTACAATTTGCTATCTAAAGGTAGAATGCCTTTTTTTGCCACCACTGCTGGTTAGGCAGCTTTACTGAGGCTAATTTTGCGAACGCCCAAGCGCCTTGGATGCCGTTTTGCTGCTTTAAGACGCGATTCAATGTTGATGCGGCAATATAAGATTTGTTAGTTGCCGACATGAAGTTTAGCCAGATCAATGTAAATATCTGAAAAATCAATCCCTATTTCAATTTTAATTTGGTTAAGAAGATACTCGTGTGCAAGAGTGCCCGTTGAGTAATAGATCGTGATTAGAAAGATAAACGGTGCAGAAAATTGAATATACATTTTATTGTCACTTGGCTTTGTAAATACAACATTGCAGACTATTTCTCCATTCTTATCTATGAATGGCACTGAAGAATTTAGCATTAGAAAATATCTTTCAGTTCCGTCCTTTATCTCATATGTATTTGGACATAATTTATTTACATGCTTCATGGTTGTATTTTCCATTCAATTTGCAAAATTTCTTGGTGCGTCTGTCATTGCTGGTAACACAGGTTTTGGCAATTGCATTAGATATGTTAAATACAGGTAGATATGCGCAATTTAAGGTATTGAGACGCAGATAAATGCCACCAGAACTTCTTCATTTATCTCCTTGTCCTGCGTCATGCACAGCAAAAGGGTGCAGTTATTTCTGACTGTTTCATCCAAAAAGTGAGAGACAACAGAATATTCCTCAAGGCTGAAATCAGAGCCAAACGTAATATTGCCAATAATTGCACGGGCTTGATGGATTTCTGGCAAATGTTGAATAGCCAGTTTTGCTGCATTTGTTGCTCTGTTGTTTCCTTGTGCAGTTCCAGCTGCAAAGTGGATGATTTTTCCATGGTTGAGTTGGCTTTGCATGTCCTCCATATCAACACCGATCAAACTTTTCCCTACTAATGGCCCGACAATAGTCGCTATGGCCTCTTTGAGATAGTTGCAAGAGGAGAAGTCGCCGGAGAGCTTTTCTGCTGAGAGCAACAAGATGTTATTGGATACATTGCGCAGGCTTGTTGTCGTGGTATCCATCTGGTTTTCCGGTTTTTTTACAGTCAACACAGTAAAGCAGCGAATATTTTTTTCTTTGCATTGTCTGGCCAGTTCTAGGGCAGATGTTGGCGTAGTGCTGTCATTATCACTGCCGAGAATAAAAACCATATCAATGCCTGCCAATGCTTGGCTTATTGAGTCGATATCAGTGACATGATTCAGTGAGGTAAAGGTTACGTTACCTGAAAGCCCGTGCTCGGGCTGCAACCAACTTGCTTGGGCTAGTAATGCGGTTGCTACGGCACCATCCACACCGTAGTGGGCGATCAGAAAGTGTGGGCCAGACGGTGTGTGAGTTATGTCAGTCATTGTTTTTTTCATGAATAGTGTGGCATGGCTGGATTTACTGGTAAGACATTCTATTTGCATTATGCGACATTTTGTGTCGCATTGAAAATTTATGATGGTAGTTAATGCTGATAACTATATAGGACTCTCGTTATGTCACATGAACAAGAAGAAATGTTCTGCAACGCATCCATCGATTCCTGCTTTGCCTATCTGGATCGAGTGGGTTGTTTTACATGGATGCTGATGGTGAAGGTTAAGAAGTGTTGGTGTGCGTTTCATCCTCATCCACATCAGGTGGTAGGCAATACGATAGCGCACGGTGTTTATGAAGTGCAGGCAGATGTTATCACGTATATGCCCATGGGATATCATCGACCAATGAATGTCTATTTCAGTACAAAAGATTTAGATAAAAGTCGGCAAGCACAGGATATTTTGCAAGCAGAGCAGGTGGTTATTGTCCGTTGCAACTGCTGGAGTCTTGATGAGCCAATTACTCTTTATATATCCGATTTGGGAGAGTTGTCGCGATTACCGCCGGAACATGAACAAGCGGCGTCAGCATTGATCAGTCGTGCCAATAATTTTTAACACAGTAGTTCTGGTAACAGCATTGGGAGAAAGTCTTATGCCAAAAATAGGCATTTTCTGGATTTACCAAGGAAAAATACTGGGCAAGGCGCATGATCTAGCTGAAGGGGAATCCTCTGTTCTCGGTTTGATAGATAGTCCAGACAACCACATTGATCTATGGGAAAGCGATCCAGATTTTTTGGTGCCATTTCCAGAATTGCGCGCCCAAGAATATCAGCAGGTTCCTCGTGGTCGAGTGATGTATGCAAGCCATGAAAACAAAGCTGTGGTGTATATGGATAAATCTTTATATCAGACAAAAACAGCAAAACAGTTGGTCATTGATTTGTTTGTGTTGCACGCTGTTAATGTTTCTTGGAAGACAGACCCGCATTACACTACAGCTCAAGGTGAGCTTGATGATGTTTTTGGTGGTGGTTAGCTGCTGCCATAAGCAGGGTTACAAAATGAACTTGACCGCACATGGTTTGGATGACAGAGTCGGCCTCTGTCATGCTTTCCGTGGGAAGTCCAAGGTGGAATAATGTCTGTTGTTGTTGCTAGTTGCAGCCTAGAAGATTTATTTTCAGGCAAATCAATACCGTGGAATAAGGATTCACTTATAGATGGGAAACTGCATCTGCCAGAATACCAGCGGCCTTATTGTTGGGATGAGGAGCAGCTGAAGCGATTGCTGAATGATCTGCGCAACTATTTCCATCCAGAGCCAGGCGAAAAAAAAATAGAACACTTGTTTTTCCTTGGTAGCATCATTCTTCATCAGGAAGAAAAGGATGGAGAAAAACTACTGAATATTATAGATGGCCAGCAGCGTATCACCACCATGGGTTTGTTAGCGTATTGCCTGAATAAACAGTCTGGCAATCACTTGCCTGTGCCTGATATTAAATACAGCGCGCCATCTGCCCAGCAACGAATCGCCCTTAACTTTGGGTGGGTGAATGATTACCTTGATGGAAATAAACAAATCATCATTGATTTCAGCAAAATTAATGTTGTGCTAGTGGTAACTCAATCGGTGGATCACGCCTACCGTTATTTTGAAACACAAAATACCGGCGGTGTACGGTTGGAAGGGCATCAGATTATCAAGGCTCATCATCTGCGTGCAATTACCGATAAACAAAAACAAAATGACTTTGCTCGTCTATGGTGGGAGATGGGTTCACTCAAATATTTGGTAGACTTGCTAATGAAAGGTCGTTATTGGAACCGATTAAAGCTCAAGGAATTGCCAAGCAGTAACCGCGAGCGGGTTAAATACCTTAACCATATAGTTAAAGAGTTGGCAGAAGATACCAGTAGTCATAGCGATGATGATATAGGTTATGGCGTGCTGGCAAAGCGCTATGAGAGTGATAAAAAACTATTGGATTATCAACAACATGGCTATGCCATGCGCCAGCCACTGAATGCAGGCGTCAATTCTATTCACTACATTAACTACTTCCACGGCTTATATCAGCGGTTGTTTGTGTATCCAGCAGAGCATAGTCTTCAGAATTTTAGAGTTGATTATGAAAATCTAGTGAAAAAATCAGGTGGCAGCGATCATCTGAAGCGGTTTTTTGAGTGTTCGGTTTTGCTTTTTGCTAGTCAATTTGGGGTTTCTCGTTTACATGAAGCAGGTCTATGGCTGTTCCGAGTGTGTTATTCCCCTAGATTGAGTAATCAATTGCGCGTTACTGAAAGATCACCTTATACCTTTGTTCGAGATAATTATGCGGTGTTCGATTTTATCTACAGTAGCCATAATGCTGAAGAGTGCTTGAATTATCTTAAAGATTTTTCTTATGAATTTAACAAGGAAAATATTATGACTGGAGGTGTAAAATCTTCATTTGTTAAACATATTTACAAGGTATTAGGTGCTGAATTATCTGATACGGTAGAAAAAATTTCAGTTGAATATGACGAGAAATTTAAGGAGTGGATAAAAGACAGGGTTAAACTGCTGGAGGAGCAATCATGAGTGCTAATGTTATCCGTCAGGTTCAGCCTGTTGTTCAGACTGCACGCGAAATTGTTACTAAAAATGCATGCTTTGTTATTCCTAGCTACCAGCGACCTTATGTCTGGTCACCAGATGATGTTGAGAAGCTGCTGGATAACATAGAAGAAGCTATGAATCACGAAAAGCAGACTGATTATTTTATTGGCACAGTGATTAGTTCTCGCAGTTTGAGCGATGAAAAAACGGTCTATGAACTGGTCGATGGTCAACAGAGAATAACTACGCTGATGTTGATGGCAATGGCCTTTGCTGAAGTATTCCCTTCCGCTGAACTGACAGGCGTTGCTGTATATGGCAAACAACCTCGCTTGCAATTTGCCATTCTCGACAAAGTTCAGCAATTGTTAGGTGCATGGGCAGGTATTGAAGGCCTTATCGAGCCTGATTTGGATACCAATACCGAAAAGGAGTTTTTGTCTCCACTGATAAAGGCTAAAAAGACTGTGGCTAATTGGCTTGATAAAGTAAAAAAAGATGAAAAGAAAGGCGAAGAATATCTAAAAAATTTAGATGACTTTATTTTCCATAAAGTTTCTTGGGTGAACAATGTCATGCCAGAGGGGATGGATCTGAATCGGCTGTTTGTCACGATGAATACTGGTGGAGTGCAGCTTGAACAGACTGATATTCTGAAGTCGCTATTGCTTGAAAAAACCCTAGAAAATAAAGGCCGTTATAATGCTATTTGGCAGGCTTGTGAAAATATGGAGAATTACTTCGAGCGCAATTTGCGTAATTTGTCAGAAGGTATTGATTGGTCTTTAATTTCCAATAAGGAGCTGTCAGCATTCAATGCTGATTTGTTAAAAAACTTTCTATTTACACAGGAAGAAAAAATTCATGGTAAAAACTTTGCAGATATTGAAATGGATTGCGCAGAGATTCTTAAAGACTTGAAGGGAGACCATAAACAAACGGGAAATGAAAAAAAATCTAAAGATGGGGCTGTATATTGCAAGTCGATTATCCGCTTTTCACAGTTATTGATTCATGCTCTGCGAATATTCTTAAGCAAGCATCAGATGGGGGATATTACGAAACCTTTCCATCCTGATCACTTGCATTTCAATTTTAAACCCTTGCTCGATAAACCGGAATTAATTCCAGAGTTTTTTACGGTGTTATGGCAAGTGCGCTACCAGTTCGACCGATGGGTAATGAAGCGGGTTGCTTTGGAAGACTCTGAGAGAGAACATTTCAGACTGCTTCCTGTAAAAGATTTTGGAGATAAGGTTAATAGTCGCTTACAGCGTGAAGGCATTGAAAAGTCGGAGCATACGCCAATCACTCAATTGCAAAGCGCTATGTATTTTGCCAGTGGTCGCAATGCCCAATACTGGCTGACGCCATTTTTGGCTTGGTGTATCAAACATCCTACGGCTGATTCTATAAATGTGATTGCTTATCTGGAATCTGTTGATAACACTTTATCTCTAGCTGTGAAAGATGGGGGGAAATCCAGTTTTGATTTATTGTTAAATAGGAAAACTACTTTAAAGTCCATGGCGGATCTGCTGAGAGACTTAAAGGAAGGCAATAAGGGCACAGGCTTTCACCATTATTGGTTCCAGAAGTTGGAATATATTCTCTGGAAGCAAAGGACTTCTGTTTTTAAATCAGAAGATGCTGTCTTGATAAAACGACGGGAAGAGTACCGAATTGCAGCAAGGAGCTCCATAGAGCATTTGTATGCCCAGAATAATGAAAATAAGAATTTACTAAAAGAAAAGTATCTGCATAGTTTTGGAAACTTGGCTTTATTGTCGGTAAGTGAAAATTCCTCATTGGGTAACCAGAGTGTTGCCAAGAAAGAATTTGACTTAAAAGAAAAACCTTGGGTTTCTCTGAAGCTAGTACATATGTTCAATACAAAGAAGAAATTCAATAATGAATGGCGGGAGCCGGCTATTGATGACCATCTTAAAGTCATGTTGAGATTAATCGAGGATCACTACAAAGGATAAGGACTACCCAAACGCTAGAGATGGCGAGG
Source organism: Pseudomonadales bacterium (assembly GCA_046347205.1). GTDB lineage: Bacteria > Pseudomonadota > Gammaproteobacteria > Pseudomonadales > UBA7239 > UBA7239. The sequence goes on along the minus strand of JAXMGN010000002.1, from coordinate 460,225 downwards.
AGAGACGAGATACCTATAGATGAGCCACTGGATTAATTGCCGCGGTAGTACTGCTCTGCCGAGCGCTAAAATATTCATTTTTTTAAGACAGGAATAATCATGCCTACCAGCTTTTGGACGCCTGAAGTTATTGTGGTTCTGCTGCTCCTTGTTGCCATCGGCGGAGTGGTGGGGTTTCTTTTTGCGGCTACTCGCAAAGAAAAGCAGGTGCGTGCTGCTGATCTGCGTTGGCAGGATCTGCAGGTAACTGTCGCCACCTTGCAGGCGCAATTACAGGCAGCAGAAGATAAAGTGTTGGCGGCGCAAAAGGAGTGGCAGACCGCTGTGCGAGAGCACAAGGAAGAATACAATGCATGGCAAACGAAATTGGAACAGGCGAATCAGCAGATTTATACAATCGAAAAGCGCTCTGCGGAGTTGAAAGCGCAGCAGTTGGAGAGGGAAGCCAGTCATGCGCGAGAAATGGCAACATTTGAACAGCAAAAAAATAATTTAACTGAACATTTCAAAGTGTTATCCAATGAGATTTTGGAAGCCAAGGCTAAATCGTTACAGGAAAATAGCAAGATCACATTGAGCGCAGTTATTTCACCTTTTCAGCAGTCTATCGACAACTTCAAAAAAGAAGTGCAAGAAATTCACCACCGTGAAACCACACAGCAAGGTGAATTGAAAAAAGAATTAGAGCAATTAAAAGCATTAAACCAGCAGATCACGACGGAAGCACATGAGCTGTCCACCGCCTTGCGCGGTCAGAAAAAATTGCAAGGCAACTGGGGTGAGTTGGTGTTGGAAAATGTGCTAGACCGTTCTGGTTTACAGCTGGGTAAAGATTATCAACGTGAAGTGAGTATTACGAACGAAGAAGGGCGGCAGCGACCTGATGCTGTGGTTTATCTGCCGCAAGGTAAACATTTAATTATTGATGCCAAAGTGTCGCTCAATGCCTATGTGCGCTTTGTGAATGCAGAAGATGAAATAGAGCGTGCAGCGGCGTTGAAAGAGCATGTGCAAGCAGTGGGAAGTCGCATCAAAGAATTGGCGGATCGTGAGTATTACCGTTTACCTGGCCTCAATTCGCCAGATATGGTGTTCATGTTTGTGCCTATCGAGTCTGCTTTTGTGGAAGCTTTGAAAGCCGATGAGCAATTGTTTCAGCGCGCGATAGAAAACAACGTGCTGGTGGCAACGCCGACAACCTTGCTAACTAGCCTCAATATTGTGCGCCAATTGTGGCGGTTTGAAGATCAAAACAAGCATACCGCTGCGCTAGCAAGTAAAGCGGAGTCTGTATTCAATAAGCTCAATACATTTTTGGCGAGTTTTGAAAAGGTGAAGAAGGGTATTGATGCTGCAGCCGAGGCTTACGGTAAAGCAGAAAATCAGCTGTTGAGTGGCAAGGGTAACCTAGTTAAGCAGGTGAGTGATTTCAAAAAATTGGCACCTGCGATTACAGCCGAGCTGCCTAGTCATTTTCAGGAAAAGGCGGCTTTGGAGATTGATTTGGCTGCGGATAATGATTTTGTTTGAAGATGTTGGTTGACAATTCTACTCGTAATTAAATAATTGCCGCTCCATAACAAGGATGCCTAGATGTATAAAGCTTTTATTGCTTTTATCTGCTGTTTGTTTGTATTGCCAGTAGCGGCTGAATCTCTGCGAGATCAGGCAGGTGAGTTGCGCCATACGGGTGATTATGCTCGTGCCGAACAAGTCTTTCGGCAGGCCATTTCTGGGCAGCCAAATTTTGCGCCTCTTTTGCTGGATCTTGCCACAGTGCAGATTGATCAAAAGAAATTTGTAGTGGCGGAAAAGAGCCTTCAGACATATCACTCTCGTTTTGGCGAGAGTGAGGATTACTGGTTGGTTATGGGTTATTTTTTTGATCGTCAAAAGAAGTTTTTTGATAGTTTGACTAGCTATGAAAGAGCGCTGCGTATTAATCCGCGCAGTACAGTGGCAATGAGTAATTACATACAGACGGCGGACACCATTGGTGTTCCCGATCAGGCCATCAGGTTGGTACATGTTTATCCAGAAGCTGTTAATAGGGAAGGTTGGCTACGTTTATATTCAGACAGTGCTGCTTATGCAGTGCGATTGGCTGGTATAAACGAACCTAATAGGCAAATTCGTAAAAAAAATGTGCATGAAGCTATTCGGCGCTGTGATAAGGCAATCAAGTTTTTATATGAAAATTACCCTGAACGCGAGGCTGCAATGCAGCAAGCGAGAATGGATCGCCTTTTAGTATGGGGGCTAGATAACAGACATCAACAGGTATTGGATGAGTATCGTGCATTAGAGGCAGAGCGGGCGGAGATTAGGGATGATGTTCGTGTGGCTGTCGCACGGTCAGCATTAAGTATAGAAAAGCCAGAACAAGCTCGAGATATTTTGCAGCCACTTATTGATAAAAATACAAAAGATGCCAATACCAGAACACTGATGTTTTATGCGCAATTGGAAAGCGAAGATTTTCCTGCTGCTCAGAAGACGATTGATGCTTTGATAAAGGATGAAGTCTCGTGGAGTTATGGAAAATCTTCTGGTTCGGCAGAAAAAAATTGGGACAGGATGAATGCTGATTACAACAGAATGATGCTGGATGCATGGGGAAATATGCTGGATAAAGTACAATCCAATATGGTGAGTTATCAGGCAAAAGCGCCATTTAATGCAGATTTACGCTCAGCGGTAGGGCAAATCTACTATTTGCGTGGTTGGCCACGGCAAGCGGAGCATTGGCAGCGTGATGCTCTGCAAATAAAACCGGATTTATACAGTGCTTGGTCCGGCGTGATTGGCAGCAGAATGTCGGTATACGATTTTCCAGAGGCTGGTCGTATTACAAAGAAATTGGCGAAAAATTACCCTGAACTGAAGTCAACAGAAAGTCTGAACGAAGATTGGGCTATCTACAATATGCAAGAGTTATCGATGACGTTTTCTCTGGGGCATAGCACGCAACTGGATAAAAACAGTAACAGCACAGGAGCAAATGGTAATCGCGATTTTGAAGCGGAATTATGGTGGTACTCGAATCCTATTGATGAGCAGTACCGCGCATTTTTTCATACCACTTCCAGCACCGGTTCCTTTACAGAAGGCAAAGGACAAATTGATCGCTACGGCATAGGTTGGGAGCAGCGTGACCATACCACCGACGACACGGCTTATCGCAATACGGTAGAAATCAATCGTAGTTATGCGTCAGATGTCGATATGGGGTTGACGTTGACCACGGCGTGGCAGTTGGATGACAACTGGTCTGTTAACGGCTCTGCTGAAACGTTTAGTTCACAGTTACCTGTGCGTGCCTATAACGCAGGTATAAAAGCCCATTCACTAGATGGAGCTGTTCGCTACACAGTGAATGAAGGCGAGTATTACGGAGTAGGGTTGACGTATGTTGATTTCTCGGATGGCAATCAGCGTTGGATGTTGGGTGCAAAAGGCTATCAGGTGGTGTGGAGCAACCCGCATCATCAGTTGGCGTTAATTGAGTCTGTTTCTTCTTCTACAAATGCAAAAAATAACACGATTTATTTTAACCCCAGTAACGATTTAGATATTGGGTTGGCTGCTGAGTACCAAGGCATCATTAATCGACATTATGATTTTGAGTTTCGTCATACCTTGTTAGTTGGTGTTGGTGGTTATTCGCAGCAGGAATATGGCGCCAAGCCTACTGCGCAATTGCAGTATCGCCACAATTGGAAACGAGATAAGGCGTTGGAATGGTTTTACGGTGTTGGGTTGAATTATCACCCGTACGATGGCAATCAGGAATTACGGGAAACGCTGTTTGGAGGGTTCACATGGCGTTTCGATTGATGCGTAGAGTTATTTTTATTTTTTCTGTTTCCATATTATGGCTCATTGGCTTTTCTTCATCCGTATTTTCGGCAGAGCTGGTTACCTTGTGTTATCACAATATTCGCGATGATGTAGATGCTCATGTTGATGCAGACTCCACTGCAGTGGGTAGTAAGCAGTTGGCAGAACAATTCGAATGGTTAAAGCAAAATAATTACCGTCCTGTGTCTGTTAACGATCTGGAAGATGCGCGTAGTGGGCGCAAGCCATTGCCGCCAAGAGCAGTGTTGCTTTCCTTTGATGATGGCTATGAGAGTTTTTACACGCGCGTTTTCCCTTTATTGAAATTGTATAACTATCCGGCAGTAATGGCGCTAGTTGATGCTTGGCTGGATAGATCTAACAGTCAACATTCAAAAAATGGATTTTTAACGGTTAAACAAATACAAGAGATGCAGGCCAGCGGTTTAATTGAGTTCGCATCACATAGTTATAATTTGCATCAAGGAATTCTTGCTAACCCCCAGGGGAACACAGAACCTGCGGTGGTCTCACGACTTTATGATCCCAAACGCCAGCAATATGAAACAGGGCGGCAGGCATATCAGCGTGTATTGCAGGATTTTCGGCGCAGTCGAGAAGATATTCATAAGCTAACTGGTGTTGCACCACGTGTGATGGTATGGCCTTATGGTGCTTGGAATATTCCAGCAGAAGATGCCGCGCGTTCACTAGGGTATCGATGGTTTTTAAGTTTGGGATTCAACCCAATTCAAGATCGATTGCAAAGTAATGGTCGCATTGAACGACACATGATTGTGTCTAATCCTTCGATAGCAGATTTTAAGGAAAATTTGGAGCCCTATCGGCAATCAGCGGATGTCATCAGAGCAGCACATGTCGATCTGGATTATGTCTATGACCCAGATCCTGTGCGGCAGAGTGCAAATCTGGATCAATTATTAGAGCGCATAAAGAAGCTTCATATTTCAGCGGTTTACTTGCAGGCTTTTGCGGATCCGGATGGTGATGGCAATGCCGATGCTGTGTATTTCCCCAATAGCAGCCTGCCAATGCGAGCAGATTTGTTTAACCGCGTTGCCTGGCAGTTGCGAACACGGACGGGCGTCAATGTTTATGCATGGATGCCGGTGCTGGCTTTTGATTTTGGCAAACCATTTTATCGTGAGCACGGTGTTCGTCAGTGGCAGCCAAATGGCTCGGCAGTTGTGCCAGATTCAGCATACCGTCGATTGTCATTATTTGACCCTGTAGCACGAGAAAAAATAATTGGTTTGTATCGAGATTTAGCCGCGTATTCCAGTTTCCAAGGTATATTGTTTCACGACGATGCCTTGCTTGATATGGATGAAGATTTCAGTCCTCATGCCATACAGTGGTTTTCGCAGCATGGGCTGAATCTAAATACCTACGCGCAGTGGCGTAATAATGTGGAAAAACGCAAGCAATTTACAAGCTTGAAGATTCAGGCATTGAACAGCTTTACTAAAACGCTGGCTGATTCGGTAAAAGTTTTTAGACCAGAGATTTATATGGCGCGCAATCTCTATGCTGAACCTGTTTTGAATGCGGAAAGCGAACAATGGTTTGCCCAGAGTCTTGATACAGCATTGAATCAGTATGACTATGTTGCATTAATGGCTATGCCTTGGATGGAAAAAGCAGATAACCCTGCTGCATGGACTAATGCGCTGATAAAAAAGCTCTCTACTTTGTCATCAGTACAAAAAAAACATTTGGTAGTCGAGCTACAAACGCGCGATTGGCGCAGTGGTAAACCGGTAGATCATGCAGCCTTTATTCAGCAAGTGCAGTTGTGGAAGGATGCAGGTTATCAACAGTTTGCGTGGTACCCAGACGATTTTCACGCCAATGTCCCAGATTTGAATATGGTGTTTGCTCAACTGTCGCTGCAAGATTTTCCGTATGAGCGCAAATGATGTTTGATATAAGCGCAATACCGACCAGTATTGTCAGCTTCTTGTTGGCATTTACCTATGTCTATCCACTGTTTATGGCATATATGTGGATGTTCGGCGGCGTTTATTACCGTTTGCATTGGGAAAGCCACGACGGTGATGACTGGCAGCATCCAGAGCCACTGCCTCACTATCCTCATGTAACAGTGATGTTGCCATGTCATAACGAAGGTGATTTGGTGGTTGAAACGTTAAGCTATTTACTCGATCTGGAATATCCAGACTATGATGTTATTGCGATCAATGATGGCAGTACAGATAACACGGGAGCCATTCTCGATGAGCAAGTGAAGCTGCATGAAAAACTGCGTGTGATTCATTTGGCAACCAATCAGGGAAAAGCGATGGCGTTGAATACAGCTGCATTGATGACAGACAGTGAGTATCTGGTTTGTATTGATGGTGATGCATTGTTAGATCGTCGCGCCTTGCATTGGCTGATGTCGCATTTCACAAGATCACCGCGTGTAGGAGCAGTCACGGGCAATCCGCGTATTCGCAACCGCACATCCTTGCTAGGAAAAATTCAAGTTGGTGAGTTTTCCTGCATTATCGGATTGATCAAGCGCGCACAGCGAATTTATGGGCGCGTATTTACGGTGTCTGGTGTTGTGGTTGCTTTTCGTAAGGCGGCCTTGCAAAAAATTGGCTACTGGAGCCCAGACATGATCACCGAGGACATTGATGTCAGTTGGCGATTGCAGTTGGCGCATTGGGATGTGCGATATGAGCCCAATGCACTGTGTTGGATATTGATGCCGGAAACGCTGAAAGGCTTGTTTAAGCAACGTACACGCTGGGCTCAGGGTGGGGCAGAAACTTGGCTGCGTTATTTGCCTAAAATGATGCGCTGGAAAAAACGCAGGATGTGGCCTGTTGCTCTGGAATATATCATCAGCGTTTTATGGAGTTATACGTTAGTTGGAGTCGTGTTGTTGTGGGCATTGGGGAAGATAGTTTCTCTTCCAGATTATCTGTATGTACGCAGCCTGTTGCCAGGGTGGACTGGCGTTATTCTTGCCTGCACCTGTCTTTTGCAGTTTTTGGTTAGCATGATTATTGATTCACGTTATGAACGGGGGATTACACGTTATTACTACTGGATTGTCTGGTATCCATTGGCGTACTGGATGTTGAATGTTGCTACAACAGTTTGTGGTTTCCCCAAAGCAATTTTTAAAAAGAAAGGTCAACGAGCAGTATGGAAAAGTCCGGATCGCGGTCTACAGAGCCGCGACAACTAATTATTGAGTCACCCTCAATATTGACGGTGAAAGATAGATTTGCCGAGGTCGGTATCACGCTGTTTTTCTGGCTGTTGCTGCTTTATATGTGGCAACCACTCATCAGTTTTCTGGCGTGGATGTTCCAAGGGTATGTGTCCTATAAGCACATGCTTTATCTGGGCGGATACCATGCTGTTTTGGATATTGGAAAAAAATATCTACTGATTGTTGCCAGCATGGTTGGTGTTCTTTTTTTATGGGTGCTGTATAACCAGTGGCGATTTAGAGGCAAGGAAAGACGCAGAAATGTGCCCAATACATCGTTGCTGGAACATGCTCTGTATTGCAACGTGGACGAGCATGATGTTTTGCGCTGGCGCAAATTTGATCAAATGGTGGTTACTTTTGGGAATGATGGTTATATCTCTGGCGTTACAAAAGAATCACTGGCAAGTTTTCGACAGAGATTGTCTAGTTAGCAAGTTGGACTTCCCAGCCTTCATCAAAACGGGTAACTCTCACTTTTTCAAGCAATGTGTCAGATCAGGTCTGGACTTCTACATAGTAAGGTGATTGTGCGTTGGGCGTTCCTTTCCAGCCCAGTTGTGGGTCATACATGAATAGCCCATTGCGCAAAGCGGGGCGCTTACCTACGCCGTAGTCGGGGCAAGGCATCCACGTACGCACAACCCATTCGGCAAACAGCAGAGTGACCGTTAGCGATGCGAGTAGTAGAAACGTGTTGGCAAGTAAATCTCGCAGGAAGTCGAGCAGGGATCTTTTTCTAAGGGTATTTTGAGGGGTTAGTGCCATCCGTAGCTCAACGATTAAGCTGCGACGTAAAGATGTCGCTTGTGGTGGTGGTTGTGTGGCAGCTCGGCGCTGGCCTCACGGAGGCATTGCTTGGCGCAGCTTCCGCAGCAACCGCAGTCTTCGCCCACGCCCAGCTGCTCGCGCAGGTCTTTCATGGTGTGCGCGCCGGCATGTACCGCATCACGGATATTCTTTTCTGTAACAGCACGGCAAACGCAGACGTACATAAGAACAACCCAGTAAACATCAATGAGAGTTATTCTCGTTCGCATCATTGGGCTTGTCAATCGTTGCTGCCAATGTGGGACTGCAAATAGTTGGCCGAGCCCACCTCACTAATCAGGCTGTGCTGGGTCTCTAGCCAGTCGATGGCCTCTTCGCAATGCTCCAGTAGGTCTTCCAACAGCTCGCGGCTCACATAATCTTGCTGGGTTTCACAGAGCTGGATGGCTTCTACGAGTAGGGGGCGTTGGTTGTCGTGCTCGTATTTCAGGTCGCCAGCCAAACACTCCACAGGGGTTTCGCCGATCAACAGCTTGCCAAGATTTTGTAAATTAGGTAACCCTTCCAAAAACAGGATGCGCTCGATCAACTTGTCTGCTTCTTTCATCACACGAATGGATTGCTTGTAAGCGTGATCGTTGAGTTTCTCCAAACCCCAGTTGCGCAGCATGCGTGCATGCAAGAAATATTGGTTGATCGCCGTCAGCTCGTTTTTGAGCACTTTATTTAAGCATTCAATAATTTTTTTGTCACCTTTCATGGCGCGTCTCCCATTTGTGACTGTTGATAGTTTTGCAAGCCCACCATTTCAATCAGGCGAATTTGTTGTTCTAACCAGTAGGCGTGATCCACTTCCGTGTCATCCAACTGCACGGTCAACATTTCGCGTGTGACATAATCTTGTTCACTTTCACAAGCGGCAATAGCTTTTTTCAATTCGCCAACCACATGGTATTCCAGCGCAAGATCCGATTTGAGCATGTCAACAACGCTCTTCCCGATAGTGAGGGAGTTGCGCTTCTCCATTTGTGGTTTTCCCTCTAAAAACAGAATGCGCTGAATGATCGCGCGCGCGTGCAATCTCTCGTGTTCGGATTCGTGCAGGCTTTTTTCAGCCAGCTTTTTCAGGCCAAAATCAGCATACATTTCGCCATGGATAAGGTATTGGTCAACAGCGGTCAATTCGCCGACCAGCAGGTGGTTGAGAATCTCAATGATTTTTTTGTTGCCTTTCATTTTTTTATCCTCGAATGGGAATGACTCGTATTCTCGCAAATAGTGAGAACAAGTGATTGAATATTCGAGACTATTTAGCGACTTTGTGCAAAGTCTTGTCAAGTTTTTTGATGGCGCAGTCGTTCTATCAATACGGAAGTGTCGCTAGTGCCATACCCCATTTTTTGTAGTTCTTTATACCAGTGATGGATTTGTGTAACACCGTCTAATTGGCAATGCGAATCTTTCGCAGTGGCAAGGACAATATCAAGATCTTTTTTCACTAAATCCACAGCAAAACCAAAGTTGTACTCACCGCGCAGCATCGTGTGAGCGCGGTTGTCCATTTGCCACGATTGCGCGGCGCCTTGTGAAATAACCTCCAGCATTGCGTCAGTGTTTAAGCCAACTTTTTCAGCAAAGTACAAGCCTTCAGCGAGCCCTGCGACAACGCCGGTAAAACAAATTTGGTTGACCATTTTAGTGAGCTGCCCCGCACCGCTTTCGCCAATCCACTGCGCGCGCTTGGCATAGGCGGTCAGTACGGGTTTGGTGCGTTCAAACACTTGGCGGTTGCCGCCAACCATCACAGCCAGTTGACCTTTTTCTGCGCCAGCTTGCCCGCCAGAAATGGGTGCATCCAAAAAATGTAATTGATGCTGTTGAGCAAGCGCGGACAGTTCGCGCGCAACCGTGGCGGAAGTGGTGCTGTGGTCTACCCACACAGCATCTGTTTGCATATGTGGGAAGGCGGCTGAGGTGATTTCGCGCAAGTCCTCGTCGTTGCCAACGCACGAAAACACGATGTCGGCACCGGTCACGGCTTCCGCAATGGAGGCAACACAGGCTTGCCCGTACTGCTGCTGCCACTGTTCGGCACGCGCTGGGTTGCGATTAAAAGCCTGTACCGTGTGTCCCGCCCGCAGCAAATGTCCGGCCATCGGGCCGCCCATGGTGCCGAGTCCGATCCAGCCGATAGTGAGTGTCATGGGCGCGCCTCGCGATGGGGTAGAATTGCGCATTCTGAACCGTATCCACCAACAGGAAAACTGCTCATGGGTCATATTGCTGTTTATAACGCCACAGCCAAAATCCCCGCTGAACAAGCGTGGAATAAGCTGAAAGATTTATCGCTGGCGCACAACTATGTGCCGAATATCACCAAATGCACGATCACGACTGCGCAAAAAGAAGGTGTGGGCGCGAGCCGTCGTGTCTCAGGCCCACAGCAGGCCTTGGATGAAACCGTGGTGGAGTGGAACGAAGGGCGCGGCTTTGTGATTCGTCTGCACAATGGCAGCAAGCCTGCCAAGCCTTTTGGCGAAGCAAAATTTACTTATCGCATTGACAAAATTGACGATAAATCCTGCAAGCTCACTTGCACCATGACCTACGAAATGGGCATGGGTATTTTGGGCAGCGTTTTGCACAGCTTGTTTATTGGTAATTTAATTCGCGGCAATATCCGTGATGTCGCATTATCAATGGCGTATTTCTACGAAACGGGCAAAAAGCCATCCAAAGAAGATTTGGTGCGTTTGCGCGCAGATGACAAAAAACATGCTAAACCTTTTCCTTGATCGACAGCGCAATTTATTTTTTTTAGGAGTATTGCTATGAAAAAAACATTTTCTAACAAAGCCTCTTTGTTGGCAGCTGTAACTGTTGCTGGTTTGGCTGTGGCTCCCTTGGCTCAGGCGGAAAGCAATCCGTTTAGCAACACGGAGTTGGCCTCTGGTTATAATTTTGATCACCCGAAAGATCAAAAATCAGGTGCAGATGAGAAGGGCGGCGAAGCTGAAAAAAACTGCAAAGGTGATAAGGCCGACAAGCAATGCGATAACAAAGATGCAGATAAAAAAGAAGATGTTATCCATGGTCGCAGTGATAAAGCTGCCGCCGAAGGTAAATGCGGCGAAGGCAAGTGCGGCGAAGGCATGATGAACTAAGAAGGAAGTGATGGTGTGACAGCAGTAGCTCCTGCCGGTGCCGGTCTTGGTATTCGGCGGGCGCTGCTCGATGATTTGCAGAGCGTAGCAAGCGCCGTTGATTTTCTGGAAGTCACGCCAGATAACTGGATCAATACCGCGGGTAAATCGCTAAAAAAACTGCAAGCGCTTTCATCGCACTATCCGATGTTGGCACACGGACTGTCACTCTCATTGGGTGGCACTGATCCGCTGGATGTGGATTTTATCGCGCAATTAAAAAAATTTCTCGCGACGCATAACGTCCACACTTACAGCGAGCACTTGAGTTTTTGCAGTGCCGCTGGGCATTTATATGACCTGATGCCGATTCCTTTCACCGATGAAGCGATAAAAAATACCGCGCAGCGCATACGTCAGGTGCAAGACAGGCTAGAGCGGCGTATTGCGATAGAAAACGTCTCTTATTACGCGGCACCGTTTCAGCAATTATCGGAAATGGATTTTATCAAAGCGGTGCTGCAAGAGGCGGATTGCGATTTGTTATTGGATGTGAATAACGTCTACGTCAACAGCATCAATCACGGTTACAAAGCAGAGGATTTTATTCTCGCTTTGCCCGTAGAGCGCATTGCGTATTTGCATGTGGCCGGACATTACACACAAGCAGAAGATTTGCGCATTGATACTCACGCAGCTGCGGTGTGTGATCCGGTGTGGGCTCTGTTGGCATTCACTTATCAGCAACACGGCATAAAACCGACAGTATTGGAGCGTGATTTTAACTTTCCACCGTTTGTGGATTTATTGGCTGAGGTGCAGCAGATACGCGCTATTCAGCAAGAGGTGCAGGGCGGTGGCTAATTTGCGCGAGCAACAGTTGCAGTTTGCCAACCATCTGCGCAACCCGGAGTTATTTCCCGCGCCGGAAGGTGTGGATGAACGGCGTTTGCAGGTGTATCGCGATTTGTTTTTTAACAATATGGTGCAGTTATTGGCGAGTACGTTTCCGGTTGTGCGCAGTATTTTAGATGATGTGAAGTGGCGAGGATTGGTGAGAGATTTTTATACGCTGCATCGCTGTGAGACGCCGTTGTTTCCGTGGATAGCTGGAGAGTTTGTCGATTACCTATTCAATGAGCGAGATAACAGCAGTGATTTTCCTTTCTTGCAAGAACTGGCGCATTACGAATGGAGCGAGATTGCACTGCGCCATGAGGCAGATTGTGCGGTAGAAATTGCGCGTGTGGGCGATAAGCCTGTTTTATCGCCATTGTGCTGGATGCTGAGTTATCACTATCCCGTGCATCGCATAGGTAAAGATTTTTTGCCGCAACAGGCAAGCGAGCTGCCCACTTGTTTACTGATGTATCGCAATCAAGAGGATGATGTAAAGTTTATTGAGTCCAATCCTGCAACTTTTCGCTTGCTGCAATTGTTGATGGATGATGAATTGAAAAGTGTGGAAGCGGTTGCGGATAAATTAGCCTGCGAAATGCAACAGGCAGATCAGCAGGCTTTGTTGCTGATGACAAAAAATACGCTGGCGCAGTTGGAAGCCTTGGGTGTGTTGCTGAAATAACTATTCTGCGGAACAGCTTGCGCTCAACCAAGTGCCGTAACTTTTGTTGTCAATGTTCTGTGCAATGCCGCGAATGGTGACGATAAATTGTGAAGTGGCCTCCCAGTGTTTGCTGTCTAGCAGGCGCACCGTAGTAACGCCAAAACCGCTGGGTGCTTCGCATTGCGTTTGAAATATCAATACATTGCCGATGCGGTTGCCTCGGCTCACTGTGCAACCGCTGCCACTGTCATTAACGTAATCATTGCTTGCAATTTGTTGTGCGCTCACACAAATGCTGGCTGTGCCGTCGCCGTTCATGTGTGTGTGATTTTGTTGCAGCATGTTGTCGATGTGGTTTAGCAATTTCTGTGGTCCTTGGCGAACCAGTTTGCTTAAGTCTGGCACTACATGACCAAACAGCGAGGTGGTGCTGTCCACTTGCCACAAACCAGCTTGCGGCATCACGCGCTCTGGTGCGGCAAGAGCGGGCAAGCTCAATATTCCCAGTAGTAGGCCAAGAGTGAAGGTGCTGTGGATAGGCTTTTGCATGGTGCAGGAGGCATCAGGGTAGGGGGATAGTGGGATTCTATCCCGATTTTACAAGCTATCTAGGTGGAGGCTAGGTCGCCACAATAGTCGCTAGTGGCAAATATAACCCGATAGTGGCGCTTTACAGCGACACCGTGCTTCGGGTGTAGCCGTCTCATCGTATAATCGCCCGACCTTTTGTCTGTATTTCCCCACACTTTTTGAGTTGTAGCTGAGTTGTTATGAAAAGCGCCCAGATTCGCCAAGCGTTCCTCGATTTTTTTGCCAGCAAAGGTCACACCATCGTGTCCAGCAGCTCGCTGATTCCACACGAAGACCCTACCTTGCTGTTCACCAATGCGGGCATGAATCAGTTCAAGGACTGCTTTCTCGGCGTGGATAAACGCGCTTACAACCGTGCCGTGACATCGCAAAAATGTGTGCGTGCAGGTGGCAAACACAATGATTTGGAAAATGTGGGCTACACCGCGCGCCATCACACGTTTTTTGAAATGTTGGGCAATTTCAGTTTTGGCGATTACTTCAAACGCGATGCTATTCGTTTTGCGTGGGAGTTTCTCACTTCACCTAAATGGTTATTCATTCCACAAGAAAAATTATGGGTGACGATTTACGCCACCGATGATGAGGCATTTGATATTTGGCACAAGGAAATTGGCTTGCCTGCCGAGCGCATTATTCGCATTGGCGACAACAAAGGTACGCCGTATGCCTCAGACAATTTTTGGTCTATGGGTGATACCGGTCCTTGCGGGCCCTGCACAGAAATTTTTTATGATCACGGTGAACATGTTTGGGGTGGATTGCCTGGCTCGCCCGAAGAAGACGGCGATCGTTATATCGAAATTTGGAATAACGTGTTCATGCAATTTAATCGCACAGCCGATGGCGATATGCACCCACTGCCTGCGCCGAGTGTAGATACCGGCATGGGTTTGGAGCGTATTTCTGCGGTGATGCAGCATGTGCACAGCAACTACGAAATTGATTTGTTTCAAACACTGCTCAGTGCCGCCGCGCAAGCTGTAGGGTGCAATAACGAGAATCAAGCATCGCTGAGAGTATTGGCGGATCACATTCGCTCGTGTTCGTTTTTAATTGCCGATGGTGTGCTGCCTTCCAATGAAGGTCGCGGTTATGTCTTGCGGCGCATTATTCGTCGCGCTGTGCGTCACGGAAATAAATTGGGTGCGAAGGATGTTTTCTTTTACAAAATTGTAGCTGCACTCGTGCAAGAAATGGGCGAGGCCTATCCCGATCTCAAAAAACAGCAGGCGCATATTGAGAAAACCTTGCGCACGGAGGAAGAGCAATTTGCGCGCACCTTAGAAAATGGTTTGAAGATTCTTGAACAAGATTTGGCAGAGCTGCAAGGTTCCGTCATTTCCGGTGAAGTGGTATTCAAACTGTATGACACTTTTGGGTTTCCCATGGATTTAACGGCGGATATTGCGCGTGAACGCAATCTCACTGTGGATGAAGCCGGTTTTGAAGCGGAAATGGAAAAACAGCGCAAACGCTCGCAGGATGCTGGCAAGTTTGAGTTGGATTACAACACGCTGATTAAAGTGAATGTTGAAACAAAATTTACTGGCTATGGTGCTATCAAAGGGCAGGGGAAAGTGGTCGCGCTTTATTACGGCGGCGAGCAGATTGACGCGTTGCGCGAAGGCGATGAAGGCGTTATCGTGATGGATAGCACGCCGTTTTATGCCGAGTCTGGCGGCCAAGTAGGTGATAAAGGCGTGCTTTACACACAGTTTGCACATCTGGATGTGCATAACGTCACCAAAAGTGGTGGTGCGGTTTTGCATCATGTGACGATGGAGCAAGGTTACATAAAGTTGGGTGATACGTTGTATGCCAATGTGGCTGCGGATATGCGTTTGGCTACAGCGGCGAATCACTCAGCTACACACTTATTGCATGCAGCTTTGCGTAAAGTTCTTGGCACGCACGTGCAGCAGAAAGGTTCTTTAGTAGACGATCAGCGTTTGCGTTTTGATTTTTCGCATCCAGAAGCAATAACAGATGAGCAGAAGCAAGCCATAGAAAAAATGGTAAACGATGAAATTCGTCGCAACACTGCCATCGAAACTGCCGTGGGCGATATGGAGACGGCGAAAGCGAAAGGCGCCATGATGTTGTTCGGCGAAAAATACGGCGACAGCGTGCGTATTCTCAGTATGGGTGCTGGTTTCTTTGAAGGTCATGCTTTTTCTGTAGAGCTGTGTGGTGGCACACATGCTGCGCGCACGGGTGACATTGGTTTGTTTCGTATTGTGTCGGAAGCGGGTGTGGCTTCAGGTGTGCGCCGTATTGAAGCGGTGACAGGTAAAACGGCGCTGGCGCGTTTTGATGCGCTAGAAACAGAAGTGGATGAAGCCTGCACAACATTGAAAACCAATCGCGCAGGATTTTTTGACAAATTGCGTAATTTGGTGGAAAGCAATCGCCAACTGGAAAAGCAATTGGCGCAACTCAAAATGAAATTGGCGAGTGGTGGTTCTGGTGATCTCAGCGCACAGGCCAAAGAAATCAACAGCGTAAAAGTCTTGGCTGCGCAGATTGATGGTGCGGATGTGAATGCTTTGCGCGCTACCTTGGATCAAATGAAAGATAAATTGAAATCAGCTGTGATTTTGTTGGCATCTACCGAAGGCGAAAAAGTGACTTTGATTGCCGGTGTGACTGCAGATCTCACCGCACGTTTCAAAGCAGGAGACATTATTCGTGATTTAGCTCCACTGGTTGGCGGCAAAGGCGGTGGTCGTGCCGACATGGCGCAAGGCGGCGGAACCGATGTGGCAGGCGTGCCTAAGGCGCTTGCAGAGTTAGAAAATTGGGTTGGTCAGCGTTGAGTGCAAGCAAAAATCATGGCTAGACCTGCAAATAAAACCACAAATCGTCGCGGTGAATTGCCTTTGCAAGCATCCACACGCTCACCCCAGCCGCCGTCGCGTGCCAATCTCGCTGTAGCGCGCGGTGTGCGCGAAATTGGCTTGCTGTGTTTGGCGTTGTTTATTGTTTTTATTTTGGCGGCATTGTTGACGTATAGCAGTGCAGACCCGGGTTGGTCTAGCACGGCATCCATGAGTGATATTGCCAGCGGCGTTCACAACTTGGGCGGTTATGTCGGTGCGTGGTTGGCGGATGTGTTGTTTTCTTTGTTTGGTCGGCTTGCCTATTTACTGCCAATTTTGTTGGCGGTTTACAGTGTGTTGCGCATACAAAAACGTCATCGTTTAGAGCCTTTAGATCCCACTTTGTTGGCGTTGCGCTGTATCGGTTTGTTGTTGGTGATGGTAGCGGGAACCAGTATTGCTACGCTGCAATGGCCAGCACCGGCAACCAGCGAACTACCTTTTTCTAGCGGCGGATTGATCGGTCAGGGCGTGGCGCAAGCAGCAGAACGCATGTTGGGTTTGTTGGGTGCGACGGCGTTGCTGTGTGTGATTTTTTTATTTGGTGTCACCGTGTTTACCGATCTTTCGTGGTTGTGGCTGATGGATGAAATAGGGCGTGTGACGCTTTCTATGGTTGGTTACACGCGCAGTTCTGTTATTGAAGTGCAGCGTGATCGCGATGAAAAACGCAGTGCTGATGACGCGCGAGAAGAACGACAACGAGCGATGGATGCACATCGTTTGCGTATGGAAAAAAGAAAAACACCAGCTCCGGTAATCGTCGAACCACCGGTGTTGGTAGAAAAAGTGCAGCCAAGCAAGCGTGTGGTGCGAGAAAAACAAGTGCGCTTGTTTGCGGATGATTCTGTTGCAGGTGAATTGCCTGCCTTGGGTTTGTTGGATAGAGCAAATGCGGCAGATAAACGCGGCTATTCACAAGAATCTTTAGAAGCAATGTCGCGCTTGCTGGAAATTAAATTGTTGGATTTTGGTGTGAGTGCGGAAGTGGTGTCGGTACAGCCGGGGCCTGTTATCACGCGATTTGAAATTCAACCGGCAGCAGGTATTAAAGCGAGCCGCATTTCTGGTTTAGCAAGAGATTTGGCGCGTTCGCTGGCGGTGATTAGTGTGCGCGTGGTGGAAGTGATTCCAGGAAAATCTTATGTCGGTATTGAAGTGCCAAACGAGCAGCGCGAAATTGTGCGCTTGGGTGATGTGCTGGCTTCGCACGCGTATGATGAATCCAAAAGCCCTCTGACATTGGCTTTGGGGCACGATATTGCCGGCGCGCCGGTGATGGCAGATTTAGCCAAAATGCCGCACTTATTGGTGGCGGGTACTACGGGTTCAGGGAAATCCGTGGGTGTGAATACCATGCTGATGAGCTTGCTGTTCAAAGCGGGTCCTGACGATGTGCGTTTAATTTTGGTGGATCCAAAAATGTTGGAACTTTCTGTGTATGAAGGTATTCCGCATTTGTTAACACCAGTCGTTACCGACATGAAAGATGCAGCGAATGCGTTGCGTTGGTCTGTGGGCGAAATGGAGCGCCGTTACAAATTGATGGCTGCGCTCGGTGTGCGCAATCTCGCTGGCTACAACAAAAAAGTATTGGATGCCAAAGCAGCGGGGCAGGTGATAACCGATCCTGTTTGGCGACCAGATCCAATGGCGTTTGAACCTGTCGATCAGCAAACTGCGCCGGCACTCGATAAGTTACCTTACATTGTTATTGTGATTGATGAGTTTGCTGACATGATGATGATCGTCGGCAAAAAAGTGGAGCAACTGATTGCACGTATTGCACAAAAAGCGCGCGCGGCAGGTATTCATTTGATATTGGCTACGCAACGCCCATCCGTAGACGTGATTACCGGTTTAATCAAAGCCAATATTCCTACGCGCATTGCGTTTCAAGTGTCTTCCAAAATTGATTCACGCACGATTATTGATCAAGGTGGTGCAGAACAATTGTTAGGGCATGGCGATATGCTGTATTTGCCACCGGGCAGTCCTGTGCCTATTCGTGTACACGGTGCTTTTGTGGATGATCACGAAGTGCATAGTGTGGTGGAAGATTGGAAACGTCGCGGTGAACCCAATTATCTCGAAGAAATTATGCAGGAGCAGACGGGCGTATTTGTGCCTGGCTTTTCCAGTGGTGATGAAGATGGCGGCGAAGGTGGTGATTCAGAAGGCGATGTGCTGTACGACAAAGCGGTCGCATTTGTGTTGGAAACGCGCAAGGCTTCTATTTCTGCCGTGCAACGCAAGTTTCAGATTGGTTATAACCGTGCCGCGCGTTTAGTCGAGGCGATGGAAGCCGCGGGCGTAGTAAGTGCCATGAATAGCAATGGCAGCCGTGAAGTGTTGGCACAAAATCATTCCATGAGGTAGTTATGAAGAAGGTTATTTCTTTGGTGGTTTTTTTAGGAATGATTTGTGCGAGTTCCTTGGTGCGCGCAGATGCTTTGCAAGAGCTGCTGACACTGTTGGAGCCCGTTAAAGGCATTCAAGCCGGTTTTGTGCAAGAAGTGCAGGATGCCAAAGGCGTGGTGCAACAGCAAAATAAAGGTGAACTGAAGGCCATGGAGCCCAATCAATTTTATTGGGAAACGGCAGAGCCTTTCCCGCAAAAAATTATTACTGACGGCACAACATTGTGGGTGTATGACCCAGACTTGCAGCAAGTGGCTATCAAGCCATTTGAAGAAAACTACAGCAAAACACCGGCGATGCTGTTTGCAGGCAATGCTGCGGTTATCAGCCAGCAGTTTTCGGTCGAAAAAATAAAAGGCGTAGCGCAAGGGTTTCGTTTGCTGCCAAAACAGCAACAGCGCGATTTGTTTGTGTCTTTGGATATGGTATTTGAGAAATCCGTACCCGTTAGCATGACCATCTTGGATGCTATGCAGCAAAAAACGACTATCCATTTTAGTGCTGTGCAGATCAATCCGGTGTTAAGCAGCAATACGTTTCACTTTGAAGCGCCATCTGGCGTAGAAGTGATACAAGAAAAAGCGCGCTAATGACAGATTTATTCGACAGCACCTCTACCGCAGCACAGCCTTTGGCAGCACGTCAAAGACCGCAGCGGCTTGAGCGTTATGTCGGGCAGTCGCACTTGTTGGCACATGGAAAAGCGTTGCGCGAGGTGATAGAAAAAGGCCATTTGCATTCCATGATTTTCTGGGGGCCGCCCGGTGTAGGAAAAACCACCTTGGCACGCCTACTAGCGGCACATGTGCAAGTGCATTTCATTGCGATTTCAGCGGTGTTTGCTGGCGTAAAAGACATTCGTGCTGCGATGGATGAGGCGCGCAGCATGCGCGAGCAGTGGAAAAAACGCACGCTGCTATTTGTGGATGAAGTGCATCGCTTTAATAAATCACAGCAAGATGCCTTTCTTCCGTACATCGAAGATGGCACGGTAATTTTTGTTGGCGCGACGACCGAAAACCCATCGTTTGAATTAAACAATGCTATTTTGTCGCGCTGTCGCGTGTATGTGTTGCAGTCGCTTACAGAAGATGAGTTGCAGCAAGTGCTTGATAATGCTTTGTGCTATGACGTCGTGCTGCAAGCGCGCCGTGTGCAAATAGATAAAGAGGCGTTGCACATTATGGTGCGCGCAGCACAGGGTGATGCCAGAACAGCACTAAACCTGCTGGAAATGGCTTCAGATATTGCCGAAGTACAAGCCAATGGCGATGCACTTATTAACGAAGCGGTGCTGGCGCGTATTCTGCAAGGCAATATTCGTCGCTTTGATAAAGGTGGAGAAATTTTCCACGATCAGATTTCCGCACTGCACAAAGCGGTGCGCGGTTCTTCACCCGATGCGGCCTTGTATTGGTGTCTGCGTATGTTGGATGGCGGTTGTGATCCACTGTATGTTGCACGCCGCGTGGTGCGTATGGCGAGTGAAGACATTGGCAATGCGGATCCGCGCGCGTTGGAAATTGCGCTCAATGCTTGGCAAGTGGTGGAGCGGCTGGGCAGCCCGGAATCTGAATTGACGTTGGCACAAGCCGTTATTTATATGGCTTGTGCGCCAAAAAGTAATGCGGTGTATCAGGCATTTAACCGCGCGCGAAAACTGGTGGCAGATGCGCCGGATTACGCAGTGCCACTGCATATTCGCAATGCGCCCACTGCTTTGATGAAAGATTTGGGTTATGGCACAGAGTATCGTTACGCACATGATTTTCCTGATGCATTTGTTGCGGGTGATTGTTATTTGCCACCAGAATTGCAGCAGACAGTTTTTTATGAGCCAACCGCGCGTGGCTTGGAACAAAAAATTTCTGAAAAATTGGCGCACTTATCGCAGCTAAACAAACAGAGTGCTTGGCAGCGTTACGGTAGTCGCAGTGAGGGTAGTGCATGAATGGATTGCTTGTGGCTTTAGGTGGCGGTATTGGTGCATTGACGCGTTATGGATGTATGGTGTTGTTTGCGGGCGTGACGCGCCAGCATGCTTTTCCTTGGGTGATTTTATCTGTGAATACCGTCGGTTCATTATTAGCGGGTGTGGCATTCGCATTAGCGCATGACAGACAGTGGCTCACCGTCGTGCAGCAACATTTATTGGTGGTGGGTTTTTTGGGCGGATTAACAACGTACTCCACATTTTCAGTGGATACCGTGCGCTTAATGCAGGCTGGTGAGTGGTGGCTGGCATGTGGCTATGTGACGTCCACCACAGTGTTGTGTTTTGCAGCGACAGCACTAGGCATTGCTTTGGTGCGAATAAGCTAAGTGTTTTTTTTATTTGTTTTTAGTTTTTGAATTGAGAGAGCGTTATGTTAGATCCTAAATTATTGCGTGCTGATATTGCTAATGTGGCTGGCGCACTGGCAAAAAGAAACGGTTTTGTATTAGACGCTGCGCGTTTTGATAGCTTGGAAAATCGTCGCAAAGATTTACAAGTGCGCGCTGAGAATTTGCAAGCTGAAAAAAATAATCTGTCCAAAAATATAGGCAAGGCAAAAGCGACGGGAGAAGATGTCGCCGCGCTGATGCAGCAAGTCAACAGCATGGGAGACGAACTCAACGCACTGCAAGAAAATTTGAAGGCAGTGCAGGCAGAGCTGGACGATTTCTTGCTGCTGGTACCCAATATGCCGGATGAGAGTGTGCCAGCAGGCAAAGACGAGGAGGACAATGTAGAGGTTCGCCGCTGGGGAACGCCAAAGGCGTTTGATTATGCGGCGCGGGATCATGTGGATCTCGGTGAAGCTTTGGGTATGTTGGATTTTGAAGCAGCCACCAAAATCACTGGCTCACGTTTTGTGGTGATGAAAAATGGCTTGGCGCGCCTGCATCGTGCACTGATTCAATTTATGTTGAATACGCACACGCAGCAGCACGGCTATCAAGAAGTGTATGCGCCGTATTTGGTGAATGCGCATTCCTTGCGCGGCACAGGGCAGTTACCTAAATTTGAAGAAGATTTGTTCAGGCTGTCTGGTGAACAAAATTATTATTTGATTCCTACGGCTGAAGTGCCGGTGACCAATATTGTGCGCGACAGTATTCTGGAAGATAAAGAATTGCCGCTGAAACTGGTGTGCCACACGCCGTGCTTTCGCAGTGAAGCAGGTAGTTATGGGCGCGACACGCGCGGCATGATTCGTCAGCATCAGTTTGAGAAAGTGGAATTGGTGCAGTTTGTGCGTCCACAAGATTCTATGGCGGCTTTAGAAGGTTTGACTGCCGATGCGGAAAAAATCCTGCGATTATTGGATTTGCCGTATCGCACCATCACGTTATGTGGTGGCGATATGGGTTTCTCCAGCGCAAAAACCTATGACATTGAAGTGTGGTTGCCTGCGCAAAATACTTATCGTGAAATTTCGTCGTGCAGTAATTTCAAAGATTTTCAAGCGCGCCGTTTGCAAGCGCGCTGGCGTAATTCTGAGACAAAAAAACCAGAGTTGTTGCACACGTTGAATGGTTCTGGCTTGGCAGTAGGGCGCACATTGGTGGCCATTATTGAAAACTTTCAGAATGGTAATGGCTCTATTACGGTGCCTGAAGTGTTGCGGCCGTATGTGGGTGGTTTATCGGTGATTACAAAAGACTGAGCAATGGTGGGCTTGCCGGTAAAAACGCCGTGTATCGGTGTTTGTTCAACGGGGATTGGCGATACCGTGTGTCGTGGCTGCAAGCGTTTTTCACATGAAGTGATTGCATGGAACGGTTATTCACAAGATGAGCGACGCGCTGTGTTACAGCGTATTGATTTATTGCTGAAGAAAATTGTTGGACGTTGGTTAGTGATTCGTGATGAAAATATGTTGAGTCAACAATTAAAAGCCCAGCAAATTGGTTTTGATGCTGCACGCGCACCGGAAAGTTGGGTGGTGGAGTTGCTGAAAGCGGGTGCTAGTCAGATTGATGATCTTGCACTGTATGGTTTGGCATTTACAGAGCAGGCTGACAGCCAGTCTATTCGCAATCTGCGCGATGTCATTGATAAAGAGTTTTATGACTTGTCTTGTGCGCACTATGAGCGCTATTTTCATCATGCGCCTTTGCAATGATCGTGTAGAAAGTTGTTATGACCGTCGTTGATATCACACCCATTACTGACTTTTTGCACTGCCGCACTCCGCAGGCATGGATAGAGCACGCCTTGCAGGAGCAAGCTTTGCTGCTGATCGATCACGCAAATTGCGAAAAGAAGGCAGCTTCTACTGCCTTGGGGCTGATGTACCGGCATACGGATCAATATGAGTTGTTGCAGAAGTTGTCTCGCTTGGCGCGCGAAGAGCTGCGTCATTTTGAGCAAGTGGCAGCTATCCTAAAAAAGCGCGGCATTGCTTATGTGACGATTACGGCTTCGCGTTATGCAGCGGGTTTGCACGAGCATGTATCAAAGCGCGATCCTGAAAAGCTAATAGATACCTTAATTCTTGGGGCAATAATTGAAGCGCGCTCCTGTGAGCGTTTTGCTGCGTTGGCGCCGTATCTTGATTCAGTGTTGCAGAAGTTTTACTTGTCTCTGCTGCAATCAGAGTCGCGGCATTTTATGGATTATTTAACACTGGCAAGAAAGCTGTCTTCTGACGATATTGGTGATCGCGTGAGTTTTTTCTTGCAGCAAGAAAGATTATTGGTTGAATCGCCGGATCCGGTTTTTCGGTTTCATAGCGGCGTGCCTATGGTTGCTACTTAGTAGGCAGCAATTTTTCTTCAATAAACTGTGTGATACGTTTAGCTGCAATAGCGTGACCAAGGGCATTGGGATGTGTGTCGTCGTTGGGGTGTGGTCGTAAGTCCATGTAGGGGATGGCGCTGAAATCATTCAATAGATCTATGTGTGGGATGCCGTCTGCTTGCAGCGTGTCATTAATTTGCTTGTGGATTTCGTGCATGGGGTAGTTGTTGAAGTCTAACAGTAGAGGGAATACCACGACGCCAAACTTTGCACCATCCTGTTTTGTCAAAGCAGATAACTCAGCCAGTGATTGAGTGGTGGTATTCCATAGGTCTTTATTGGCATACATGCTGTGATAGTTATTTTTTTGGTCTATTTTTTGTTTGATTTCTTGCCATTTCAAAAATATCCACGCGCCTAATTGTGTTTTTTGTGATAGCAATTGAAAATCATCTGCCTGCTTTCTAGCGCTGCCAACACTTTGTACAACAAAAGAGGCGGGCAGCGGGTCATTTAATACATAAGCTAACAACACAATATCTGGTTGATATTCACGTACGCGTGTTTTATAGAGTTCTAGTTCTGCAACAGTGCTGTATCCATTGACGGCAAAGTTAAGCACTTCAACCGTGTGTTTGTCTTGGTTCAACTGTTTCTCGAGTAATCGAGCAAAAGTTTCCTCGAGTGGAACGCTGTAACCGTACGCAACAGAATCCCCCAGAATGGCGATGCGCGTTGTCAGAGGAGGTTTATTGATAGCAAAGTCGCTTCCGCGGAAACCGGCGTTGTTGATGTTCGGGTCGTGACGATCAAACTCCATAAACAGTATGGGGTTGCTGCTTCTGATGAGTTTGGCATTAACGCGTTTGTTGGGCGTGTTGCCTTTGTCAATGGTTTTTTTGTTGAAAACAGGGACGTAGCCGTAAGCCTGTAAGGTGCGAATTGTGCATTCGACCACGGTCAAGGTGAGCAGCAAAGAGAGCAGAATAATAATGACATTGAGAAGAAATGAGCGCACGGTCACAAATGATAATAGCTGCATATTCCGCTAGACTGTAACAGTGTTTTAGGTGAGTTGAACAGAGGACAACGCATGATTTATCAGGGCAACGCCATCAAAGTATCACAGCAGGCAGACGGTTTTGCGGAATTGCAGTTCGATCTTGCAAACGAATCCGTCAATAAATTCAATGTGGCTACGCTGGACGAGCTGTCGGCAGCGCTGGCGGCGCTACGCCAAGCAAAGAATATCAAGGGCTTGGTGCTGACCAGCGCCAAATCCGTCTTTATTGTCGGGGCAGATATAACCGAATTTAACGGGGTGTTTTCGCGCGGCAATGAAGCTATTGCAGCTTACTTAACACGCGCCAATGACATCTTCAGTGAGTTGGCTTCTCTGCCTTTCCCCTCAGTCGCGGCCATCAATGGTTACGCCTTGGGCGGTGGGTTGGAAGTGTGTTTGGCCTGTGATTTTCGCGTGATGAGCGATGCCGCACGCATTGGCCTGCCGGAAACCAAGCTTGGCATCATCCCTGGTTTTGGCGGCACCGTGCGCCTGCCGCGCTTGCTGGGTGTCGATCACGCCATTGAGTGGATAGCCAGCGGCGCAGAGCAAAAACCGGCACACGCTTTGGAGGTGGGAGCGGTGGATGCCGTGGTGGCAGGTGAAGTGCTGCGCGATGCAGCGTTTGAACTGTGCGCGCAGGCTGCAGCAGGTGTGTTTGATTACGCGGCGCGACGCAAAGAAAAAATGGGGGCATTGGCGCTGAGTGACTTGGAATTGATGATGGCTTTCACTACGGGCAAAGCGGTTGTCTCTGCGCAAGCGGGCAAAAACTTTCCTGCGCCGATGGCTGCGGTGAATGCGATGGAAAAAGCGGCGCGCCTCTCCAGTGCAGAAGCAGTAAAAATTGAAACAGAAGCATTTTTAAGCGTGGCGCTTACGCCACAAGCACAAGCCTTGATCGGTATTTTTCTGAACGATCAAGCCTTAGCAAAAACCGCAAAAACATGGGAGAAAAAAGCCACGAAAAAAGTAGAGCACGCAGCGGTACTGGGTGCGGGCATTATGGGTGGCGGTATTGCGTATCAGTCGGCGTACAAAGGTGTGCCGGTAGTGATGAAAGATATTGCACAGCACGGCTTGGATCTTGGTTTGGCGGAAGCTAATAAACTGCTGACGAAGCAAGTAGAAAAAGGACGCATGAAGCCAGCAGTGATGGGTGATACCTTAAATCGTATCGTGCCGACACTGTCATACGAGCAAGTGAAGCCTGTGGATATTGTGGTCGAAGCAGTTGTTGAAAATATAAAAGTTAAACAATCTGTATTGAGCGAAGTGGAAAAATACCTTGCAGATGATGCAATCGTTGCCTCTAACACTTCAACTATTTCGATTTCTTTGTTGGCAGACAGCTTGCAGCGCCCGCAAAACTTTTGCGGTATGCACTTTTTTAATCCTGTTCACGCGATGCCCTTGGTAGAAGTCATTCGTGGCAAAAAGACGTCAGATGATGCTGTGGCGCGCACCGTCGCCTACGCCAATGTCATGGGTAAAAAAGCGATAGTGGTGAATGATTGCCCCGGCTTTCTGGTGAACCGCGTGTTGTTCCCGTATTTTGCGGGTTTTGTGCAACTGGTGAAAGACGGTGCGGACTTCCAGCAAATCGACCGCGTGATGGAAAAGTGGGGCTGGCCTATGGGTCCTGCTTTCTTGTGTGATGTGGTGGGTATTGATACCTGTGTGCATGCTGCACAAGTCTTGGCAGATGGTTTCCCTGATCGTATGAAAGCCGGTTTCAAAACGGCACTGGAAATTATGTATGACAACAAGCGCCTCGGTCAGAAAAATGGCGTGGGTTTTTATAATCATGAAAAAGATAAAAAAGGTAAGCCAATAAAAGTGGCGAAAGATGATGTTTATGCCTTACTGGCGCCGGAGGTGGCTGCGCGCAAGGAGTTTTCTGACGAAGAAATTATCGCGCGCATGATGGTGCCGATGTGTACAGAAATGGCGCGCTGCTTGGATGAAAAAATTGTAGAAAGCGCTGTTGAAGCTGATATGGCGTTGATTTATGGCTTGGGCTTCCCAGTGTTCCGCGGCGGTGTATGCCGTTGGATGGATGCGATAGGTATGCAAGCCTTTGTTGCGATGGCAGAACAGTACGCGGCGTTGGGTAAGTTGTACGAGCCAACAGCGAGTCAGCGTGCGATGGCGGCCAATCAACAAAAATATTTTGCGTAAGTGCGAGCGAGGAGATCACTAACATGACATCAATTAAAGCAGGCAGCGCACTCAATCCTCGTGATGCAGTTATTGTTGATTTTGCACGCACGCCGATGGCGCGTTCAAAAGATGGCTCTTTCCGTTTTCGTCGCGGTGATAATATTTCAGCGGAATTGGTGAATAAATTGTTGGATCGCAATCCGCAGTTAGATCCTGCGACAATTGATGATGTGATCTGGGGTTGCGTCAATCAAACCAAAGAGCAGGGCTGGAACGTAGCGCGGATGATTAGCATGGTCACGCGTATTCCGTTTACTGTGCCTGCACAAACCATTAACCGTTTGTGTGGTTCGTCTATGTCGGCACTGCATATTGCTGCGAGCAATATTCACAGTGGTTATGGCGATATTTTTCTGATTGGTGGTGTAGAGCACATGGGGCATGTGCCGATGGATTATGGTTTAGAACCTAACCCCCAAGCGAGTAAAAAACTCGCTAAAGCGGCGGGTATGATGGGTTTGACCGCAGAGTATCTCGCCATTTTGCACAATATTTCGCGTGAGCAGCAAGATGCATTTGCTGTGCGTTCTCATGCACGCGCCAATACTGCACGCAGTGAAGGGCGTTTCGATAAAGAAATTATTGCGATTGAAGGTCACGATACGCGCGGTGCAAAAATTTTATTGACGCAAGATGAAACCATTCGCGCCGATACCACCATGGAGTCGCTGGCAAAATTGAAACCTGCGTTTAACCCGAAAGGCGGCACAGTCACCGCAGCAACCTCATCACAAATTACCGATGGCGCTTCCACTATGTTGGTAATGGCGGCAGAAAAAGCACAGCAACTAGGGCTGAAACCGCGCGCGCGCGTTTTGGGTATGTCGGTAGCGGGTGTGGATCCTTCCATCATGGGCTACGGTCCTGTGCCTGCAACGGAGCGTGTGCTGAAGCAAGCAGGGCTTTCTGTTAAAGACATTGAATACTGGGAATTGAATGAAGCGTTTGCTGCACAATCTTTGGCAGTGTTGAAAGGTTTAGGCATGGCAGACTCTTTTGATAACAACGTGAACATACATGGCGGCGCAATTGCGCTGGGGCATCCGTTGGGATGTTCCGGTGCGCGCATTACCGGTACTTTGCTGAACGTATTGGAGCAACGCGATGCCACTTTGGGTATTGCTACCATGTGTATCGGTTTGGGGCAGGGTGTGGCGACTTTGTTAGAACGTCTGCCTAGCTAAAGCGCGTGACACTTTCGGTTCACAGTTATCCGCAAATCTATTTAGCGGAAACAACGGCGAAAATTTTGCACGCAGTTCTGGAAACAACAGACGACGGTTTTGTAAAACGTGCGTGCATTACCGATCAGCACAGTGCGTTGGATGCATTGTTAGCGCAAACACTGCCGTTGGAGCATGTGGCAGCCGAGTTACGGGTGGCGGTGTTGGATTTTACGCAGCCACTGCGTTTACAGCCCGTGCATATCCCTAAACCGTGGGGGCAGGAAATTTGGTACACCGGTATGGAAGCGCGCGGTGTTTCGCAAATAGTGAGCGAAACAGGGGGAACGCCGCTGTCTTGGGTGTTATCTTGTTTCGGTCACAGTGTTTTAGGTGTTCAGCATCAACAACTCAATTTATTAAAAATATTGGATCCGCTACCGGAAGAAGTATTTGGCGATTTGTATTTTGAGTTGCACGAAAAAAAGCGCGAAGTGTATATCGTCACGCATGTTGATCGTTCAGCGTGGCCGGATGGCGTGGGTGCAATTCGCTATGGATTTTCCGCGGATAAACGCAAACAGTTTTCTGATGATGCTGCATTTGTTGCCGCGTATCAGCAGGCGGTGCGCGATTACGCGCTTATTCGACGTGATATTGATGCGCAACTTGATGTGTTGCGTGAACGTGATGGCATTGCTGTCAATGACCCTGTTGGCGCCAAAACCATGCAGCAATGGTTGCAATCTATTGCTGCATCACAAAAAGAAAAAGAGCGGGTACAACGCAAAACGATGGAATCTTTCACGGCGCTGCGCCTATTGCATGAAGGCGACGTACTCGCTGTGCCGCTGCGTACACCGCATGCGTTACAGCATGGCGTTCGCACTATCGAGTTTCAAACACCGGTTTATGAAAGAAAAATTCTTTCGTTTGCACAAAAAGTGCTGACGCAAAGCCATTGGGATACGGAAGAAGCTTTGCAGTTGGCGTTATTAGATACACCGGCAGATCAAGTATTTCCCGTGTTGCAGAATGACAGAGGTATCACGTTAGAACAGATTGTTCAATTTGATGACTTTATTGTGCAGCGTCTACAACTTACACCCAATACGCACTTTGAATGTCAAACGGGAGGCAGCTATGTGTTGTTGATCGTGGTCAGTGGTGGCGTGTTGTGCGGTGATGTGCGACTTGCTGCTGAGCAGGCTGTTTTAATTCCTGCCAGCGCGCAAACGGTTGTGTTAAATAATAAGGCATATGAAGAATCTGTGGTGCTCTTAGCGCGCCCCGTGTAATTATCTGTATTAAAGGCAGTTGTCAGGCTTGGGAAGGCCTGAAATTTTTGCGGCTATTTTGGCAGGGCTGCCGGGAAAAAGTTGCAAGAGATAAATACTGCCAGATTTTTCCTGTCCCAGCTTTTCTTTGAGGTATTTGCACAACGGACGCATGGCGGGTGATAAACCAAATTGTTGGTAGAAGTCGCGCAGTGCGTAGACAATTTCCCAGTGCGCTTCGGTCAATGTGAAGCCACACTGCTCGGCAATTTGTATCGCAATATCTGGATTCCAAGCCGATAAATCCCGCAAAAATCCTTCTTGGTCAATGTGTGGTTGGTTCATGGAAACCAGCTCACCACTTTGCTGTACTGACAACTGAGGGTTACAAATAATCCATCATCTGCTGGTTGCGCATGATTTTCCCATCGTTGTAAACCGCGTGCTTGTATATCGTTAGTCATTGCGTATAGAGGCAGTTTTTTCTGTTTAACTGCATCAAGAAAGCTGGTGTTGCTTAAGTTGTAAGTGCCATCACTCAACAGCAGAATGGCATCACCTGTGCTGCTACAGCGCAGAAGGCGTTCGCACAATTCCGAGTGCTGTTGTGCAGAGGCATTGAGTGTGTGCAAGGTGCTCATGGATTTGCTACAGGGCTATGACACAATCGGCACGACGCAATAATGCAGCTTGTTCGTCGGCAGAGAGTGCGGTGGTGGAAATGGAGAAATGTTCGATGGTTAGGCTGCGCGTTTGCAGAGAATCTGCATCCACATAAACAGTTTCAATATCGTAGTAGTGCAAAGCGTGCAGTAATTTTTCTATATTTTTTCTTTGAATAGCATCGCTGTGTTGATCTGCCATCAGAGACCACACGCCATCGCCGCTGAATAAAAGTTGCACTTGTTGCTCAAACGCTGCGGCAGCAAGGGCGGCATCCAGTGTTTCTTGTGTCGCGTGGCTGCCATAGGGCGCATGCTGTATCACAAATAAAATGGATTTTTTGGCGGTTGCAGTTGGCATTGGCTTATCCAAACGTCACTAAGCGATCACTGTGAATAATGGCTTCCGTGAGTAAGCCTAAACCGCCAATAGCCATATCGCTTGCAGCATTGGCACCGCTGCGCTGCCAGCGTTGGCTTTCTGTGTGGTCAATGATGCCGCGTTTGATGGCGGCAGAGATACATGTCACCGCGTCGAGCTGCTGTTCGCGGCAAAACTGTTGCCAAGCAGCCGGTATATTGACTTCATCTTGCGGAAAAACGCTGTAAGTATTGGTGTTGTGTACGCCGTCGCGAAAGAAAAAAATACGGTAAATGCTGTGGCCACTTTGTAAAGAGGCTTGAGCAAAACGCAGCGCCGTTGCAGCAGCTTCGCTATTTTGCGGTGCGGCGGTAATAAGGAGGGAAAACTTCACTATCAGGCATCCAATAGTGCAACGGTGGCGTTATAAATGGCTTTGCGGCGAAAGATAAAATCTAAGCGCGAGCCACCCAGTTGTCGCCACAAAATAGCTGCGCGCACGCCACCTAGCAGGGCGGTGCGAATTTGATCGGCGATGCCAGTTTGTTGCAGCAACTCAGGACGACCATTGACCTGTACGCGAAATTGAAAGGTACTTAGTGTGTCTGAATAGAGTGCGGCAATACTGCTCAGTACTTGACTAGCTGTTTCATTGCCGTGCAAGTCAATTTGCTTTTGAATTTGCTGGATGCGTTTTCGTAGTGTATCTAGCATTTCATTGTTTTTCATCAGGTGCTTTTGCAAATGCAGCATGCTGGCACAGTAGCGCAAGGTTTCTGTACTGGAAGCTGTGTCGCGCTCAAAAACTTCACGCACAGTTTTTAATCCCAAGTGCAAATATTTTCTATTGATAAAGATGCTTTCGCTGTCTGGAGCATCCAAGGCCAAGATGCTGTGGATGGTGCATTGCATCGCTTGCTGGTCTGCGTTGCCTTCGCGGGCAAGTTGGGTCACTAGCGCAGCAGCTTGTGCAATGCCTGCCAGCGCCAGTGCTTGATTGGTTGCCTGTGTGTTGCTCATCTGGACTCCGTAGGCAATTTGTATTCAATGATGCCGCCACCCAAACAGATATCATTTTGATAAAACACAATAGATTGTCCGGGTGAAATGGCGCGTTGAGCTTCAGAAAAGTCTACGCGTGCACAGCTATTTTCTTGTAGTGATAGTGTGCAGGATTGATCAGGTTGTCGATAGCGAATTTTGCAGTGTAGCGGAATATCACTCGTGGTAGGTGCTCCATTGATCCAATGCAATTGAGAGCAGCGCAGTGCATTACCATACAAGGCGACGTGTTCGCCTTGTGCAACAATCAGCTGATTGTTTTGCATATTTTTATCAACCACATACCAAGGTTCTTCTGGTGCATCTTTGACGCCGCCGATACCCAAGCCCTGACGTTGACCGATGGTGTAATACATCAAGCCATGGTGTTGCCCTAAGGTATTGCCATCCACAGAAATAATTTTTCCTGGCTGTGCAGGCAGATAGCGTTCTAAAAAGTCTTTGAAGCGACGTTCGCCGATAAAGCAAATACCGGTGGAATCTTTTTTCTTGGCAGTGGCTAAATCGTGTTGCTCTGCCAATTGTCTCACCACAGATTTTTCTAAACTGCCAATAGGGAACAGAGTTTTCTCTAATGCTTTTTCTGTAACGGCATGTAAAAAATAACTTTGGTCTTTGGCGGGATCCAAACCTTTTAATAAGGTGGTGCGTCCATTGTTGGTTTGCACGCGACAGTAGTGACCGGTAGCAATTTTTTCGGCACCGAGCAAGGTGGCGTAATCCAGAAAAACTTTGAATTTGATTTCTCGGTTGCAAAGTATGTCTGGGTTGGGTGTGCGTCCGGCGCGGTACTCAGCCAGAAAATATTCGAATACGTTGTCCCAATATTCGGCGGCAAAATTTGCTGTATGCAGGTGGATGCCGAGTTTATCGGCGACTGCTTGCGCATCCGCAAGATCTGCTTTGGCGGTGCAGTACTCGCTGCCGTCGTCCTCGTCCCAATTCTTCATGAATAGACCTTCCACAGCGTAGCCCTGCTGCTGTAGCAAGAGAGCGGCGACAGAGGAATCAACACCGCCGGACATGCCGACAATGACTTTGCTTTTGGCATTCATGGATCAGTAAATACTAAGTGGCGGATGAAGAGCCATTCTAAAGGACTCTTCATCACTAACCAAAACCATTGGCTGCTTTGGGGTTCGTCAATCCCTAATGCGGCTGTTCGGCGGGACGTTGGCGAAAACTCAGTAGAGACAGGCCGATAATGGTCAATAGCGTCAAGGTGATAGTCAGTCGACTCCATTCCAATCCACCATCAGCTAGTGGTTTGTCGAGGAAATCGCCCAATACGGCGCCCAAAGGACGCGTGAGCACGAACGCCAACCAAAACAGTGCGGTGCGTGAAATTTGTGTGCTGTAGTACAGCAGGGTGGTAATGGCCAGCAATGAACCAAAAATGATAATGCTGTAGCCAAATCCTAAGCCTTGTGTATCCGCCACCCAGTCGCCGAGTGCGGTGCCTAGAGTTTGTGAAAACATAATAGTGACCCAGTAAAATAATTCTGTGCGGGGAGTGGTGATGCGGTTGATGGCGATGGATCCTGTGGTGGCGTACCACGTTGCTAAGGATGCAATTAATAATCCACACAGCAGAAGTGATCCACCAAAATAACCAATGCCGAGTGAGCGATCGGCAAAATCAGCCAGTGTGGTCCCCGCCGTTGTTGTCGCGATAATCGTGATCCAATAGCGTGTCGCACTGAAAGCTTGTGCGCGAATTTGCCAAATCACCACACCTAAAAAAATTGCAAAAAGAATAGCCGTACTGAGCAAATATCCAAGCCCAAACGACATGGATAATGTGTCTCCGCCTGTTTCTCCTAGCGTAGTGGCAAGTATTTTGATAAGCCAGAAAGAAAATGTGACAGCTGGAACTTTGATGAGTGTGCTTTTATTCATAATTTCTCCACTGTGCTCGTTGACGTATCGTGTTCGTAGATAGTATGCAATGACAGTTTTTTTCCGCTGCGATAATCATCGATTACACGCTTGACTAAAGGGCTTCGAAGCTCACCTTCTGCTTCTTTTGTTAGTAGAGTTTCGTAATCCATCCACACGGCTTCTTGTATGCCTACATCTAAAGCCGTCTTTTTTTGAGTGATTGCTGTTCCAGAAAAAGCAACGCGTAAGTACGTCACGCCATTTGATGGTGCTGTATAGGTATACAACCCTAGCCAGTTATCAATTTTGATATCCCAAGCTGTTTCTTCTCGAGTTTCACGAATTGCAGCCTCAATAAGGGACTCATTTTTTTCCCAGTGTCCTGCAGGTTGGTTGTAGACCATTTTTTGTTGGAGCGTATCTCTCTCGTGCACGAGAAGGTATTTTCCATCGCGCTCAATGACGGTGGCGACTGTGACGTGTGGAAACCATTCCATATTTTGTCTCTATAAAGTGTTCTGGGTGTTCTTAGCGGATTTGGGTGCTAATAATATAAAGTAAAGAATTGCGCATATCGTCCAGTCTATTAACATAGTCCAGATATTGTGAGAGAGGAAGTGCGCACCTTGCAGCATGCGACCAAATCCCAAAATGCTGCCGAGTGCCAATGCAAAAACCAGTGCCTTCTTGGCCTTGGCGGCATTTTTATCACGAAAAATAAAAAAGAAAGCGAGAAAACTAAATCCTGCAGAGGCATGTCCGCCTGGCCAGCATTGCCCCTCACTTTTGACAGCAGCAGGACGTTTAGACATCAAAGAGGAATAGGGTTCAACACCGCCGTATCTATCCAAGCTCCATGGACATTGCACAGCCGTTTCTAATTTTAGTGGACGCATGATGCCTGTAGAAATACTCATTGCTAGGAGAAGATAAGTCATTTCTAGTCGATGATTTTTTAGCCATGCAGGGATAAATGTAAATGGGCAGTAGCTGCCAATCAATCCCAAGAGAGCCAAAAGTGGAACCATGTAGAGTACTTGTTTGACGCGATCGTGCAGAATATCTTCAAGAAAGAAACTTTTTTTCCCAATAAAACCCGTGCCTTGAATATAAAGGTGATCGGCTATCCACAAGTCTAATGAGACAGGCTCAAAAACCATGAGAAGCATCATTAATAAGCAGGGTATTCCAATAAATAAGCTAATGATTTTTATATCTATTGCGTTTGTTTTAGATGGAGATGTGTTTTGATAACGGTTATTCATGCTGTTTTCCAGGCGATATTGAGTTCCAGTCCAGTAAGTGATTTTTATAAGCGTCGCTGGCTGATTGATAGTAGGCGATAGTTCGTATAACAAGTGAGTCTTTGTTGTTGCTGAGAGTTTCTTGACTGTTACCTAAAGCATTGTTGTGCCTACGGATAATTTTCCCTGGGCTAAGAATGGCGAGATTTCTACCGTCAAACAATCCTATGTGTTGGTAGTTTCCAATTAATACGCGCGGTTCCTCTGTTTCATCCTGTAGTAAATTCCTCCCAAAAAAAGTAGAGATATAGTTGAGTTTTAATAACGCCATGACGGTGGGGGCAACGTCAATTTGACTGGCGAGGCGCGAAGATTCCACCGGCTTGATAAGCTTTGGAGCGTATATCCATAACGGAATGTGATAGTTTTTAACAGGAAGATCTTGAAGGCCTGCACTGCCTGCGCAGTGATCTGCTAAGAAAATAAAAATAGTGTTATCAAACCAGGTTTTTTTGCGTGCTTCAGTTAAGAATTGTTTGATTGCATAATCCGTATATTTCACTGCGCCATCACGCCCTTTGCCGGAAGGGATGTCAATTTTTCCATCTGGGTATGTGTAGGGGCGGTGGTTAGATGTCGTCATGATGTGCATAAAAAAAGGTTGCTGTTTTTTGTAGTCACTGTCGGCTACTTTGATCGCTTGCTCATACAGGCTGACATCATCCATGCCCCATGCATTTTTGAAGTGAATATCAGATTCCGGCACGCTGCTTTGATCCACAATGCGGTATCCATTGCCGCCAAAAAAAGCATTCATATTGTCGAAGTAGCCGCGCCCGCCATAAACAAACACGCTGTCGTAGCCGAGTGCCGTGAGTTGCTGACCTAAGCTGGCGTAGCCACTTTCGTGCCCGACACGCTTAACGATAGAGCGACCCGGTGTGGGTGGAATAGACAGTGTGACAGCCTCTAACCCACGGTCAGTTCGCGTGCCAGTGGCATAGAAGTTATTGAAAAACAGGCTTTCCTTACGCAGCTGATCAAGATAAGGCGTAAGGTTATTCTCATCGCCAAAGCTTCCGAGGTATTTCGCGCTGAGACTCTCAATTGTCACTAAAACAACGTTGTATTTTCCTGATGTGACATCTTCTGAGTTGTTGATGGCTCTGCGGATGTTGTGGGTATCTAGGAAAGTTGCATTAGGTTCTGCTATTTCTTTTTTTAGGTGTGTGGAAATTTCATACTCAGGTAGGCTGGCATAAAACTGGTTGTAGTTGAGCGTGTTGTTACGAAAAGCGGCAAAGAAATCATAAGGTCCATTGCTGGAAAGTTCTTTAAGGTAGGTGTTTTCATTGGAGTCAAAAGCGCCTTTTTCAATTAGGAGCCCCAATGCAATAGAAGGGATAATGAAAATTGCACTCAGGATAAGTTTATGAGTGACATTGGTTGTAGATGGCGTTTTTGCTAGCCTGGCTATCATGGGCTGAGTTAGCATCACAATAACAATTGATGTTATCAATATAGTCAATAAGATTGTATTGATAGGGTATGATTCCCGTATATTTTCAATGACTTCTTTGGAGTAAACCAAGTAATCGACAGCAATAAAATTAAAGCGTGTGCTAAATTCTTCCCAGAAAAACCATTCTGCTGTCGCTGTAAAAAGCATTAAAAAAATAAAAAACACAGCCATGAAACTCATGGATGTTCTTGTTAGCCACTTTCCTGGAATAAGTAGTAATAAGATAAATGTTGGCGTTGAGAAATAACACAAGAAGGCAATATCAAAAAACAAGCCTTTAATAAATACTGCGTATTCTCCCTGCAAGTTGGCGCTGCTCTCCCAGCTTGGCATGCTTGAGAAAAATAGTACTATTCGTGTGCTGGTAAAAATAATGAGCCATGCTATGGCGATACGAAGCAAAAAACGCACTTGCCTCGATTGGCATAGTGTGGCAGAGAGGGAAAGGGGTGTTGCCATGTTGAGTACAAGTTCTACGGCCAATGAATGGCGGGCATTCTCATGGTGTGGATATAAATAAGTTGTTTGCAGAGTGTTGAAATTTTGTGAAATGCCTAACTTTTTTCTGCGCTGTATTTTGATGGGGTAAGTGTCGTTATAATCGATATTACTGATAAATAATGGTGAGTGTGTGAGTGCAGTAAAAGTAAGTAGTGTGCCTTTAGACTTCGATGGTTGGTGGTCCGCTCGTGGTGAGTTGGTGGAGCCTGCCAATGTGCGTCGTGATGGAGAAAGTGGGGTAGAGCGTTTAGAGGTGCCTGATTTGGGGCTGCTGTACATTAAGCGCCAGCGTAACCATCTGTTTCGCAGCCTGCGCTACCCATTGGGCTTGCCCACGGTGATGCGGGAGAAGTTTGCCACAGAGGCTTTAAGTCGATTAGGCATTGAGACCCCGGAAATTGTCTTTGCTGAAGCCAGAAAAATTAAAGGCGATTGGCAGGCAGTTTTGGTTACAAAAGCACTGCAAGGCTATGTTGATCTGGAAAGCTGGTATCGCGCAGGTGGGAAACAGCGACTTGGCGTAGAGCAGCACCAGTATTTTCTGGCAGCACTGGGGCGCACATTGGGAGTGATGCATCGCCAACAGTGGCAGCACACTTGCCTGTATCCAAAACACATTTTTTTAACAGCAGGTGATTCATCTGTGTTGCCGAAAGTGGCTTTGCTGGATTTGGAAAAATCGCGACGCTGTTGGTGGCCTGGAAAAGCGGCACGCCGAGATATGGATCAATTATATCGGCACAGTCGGACGCTGTGGAGCGAACAAGATTGGCAACATTTATTGGATGGACACAAAAATATCTGAACATTTTTATTGAAGATCGAGGTGTGGTATGCGGATTTTATTGGTAGAAGATAATAAAGATATTCTCGCCAATTTGATGGATTATTTGGAGTTAAAAGGCTACACCGTCGATTGCGCGCGGGATGGTTTAACAGGCATGCATTTGGCGGCAACAGAATCGTATGATTTGGCCGTGCTAGATGTGATGATGCCTGGTATTGATGGCTTTACATTGTGTCAGCGTTTGCGCGAAGCAAGAAATAATTTGCCTGTGATTATGTTAACAGCACGAGATACGTTGACGGATCGTTTAGAGGGGTTTTCTTCTGGTGCAGATGATTATTTGGTAAAACCTTTTGAATTGTCGGAGCTTGTTGCGCGCATTGAAGCCGTGTTGCGTCGCACACGTGGAGCCAGTCGTTTATTGACGGTGGCGGATCTTAGCTACGATTTAGATTCATTGGCAGTCAAAAGAGCCGATAAGTCGATCAAGTTAAATCCAATCAGTTTGAAATTATTGGAGATATTGATGCAGCGCAGCCCATCGGTTGTGCGCCGCGAACAACTGGAAGAGGCGGTATGGGGTGACAATTGCCCAGACAGTGACAGCTTGCGCAGCCATATTCATCAACTGCGCCAATTGATAGACAAGCCGTTTGATGTGCCATTGTTGCACACGGTGCATGGCATAGGGTTTCGCCTAGCATTACAACAAGAATAGCTATTTGATGCGCTAAGTTTGAAGGAATAATGCGTGCTATGAAAAAAAACCAACAGTTATCACGTCGCATTGTTGTTGCTTTTGTATTGATGGCAGCTGTTATCAGCGCCTTGTTTTCTGTGGGTATTGTAGTGGTGGTGCAGGTGGTTGAGCACCAACTATTGAGCAATACCTTGCATGATGATTTGACCTTGGCAATGGCACGTTATAGTGAAGGACGAGAATTAAATTTGCTGCCTGGCTCTAGTTTTTATCATGAGAAAAACGATCATGAAGACCAATGGAACGCACCGCCAGAGTGGCTGAAAGATTTAAGCACAGGGTTTCATGAGGTTTTTCGAGATGGGCAGGCATATCATGCACTGGTATATAAGCAAGGGGATGAAAAATTTTTATTTTTGCGAGACCAAACTAACTTAGAGCGTCGAGAGCAGGCTTTATATTTGATTGTAGCGGCTGGCTTTTTGGTCAGTGTTATTGTGGCATGGATTTTGGGATATTTTTTGGCGCGACGCATTATGTCTCCTGTTTCTCGTTTGGCTCAGCAAGTGCGTGATCGAGAACAAAATATGACCACGTTGCAAACTCCTTTGGTATCGGATTACGCAGCAGATGAAGTTGGGCAATTGGCTGTTGCATTTGATGATGCACTGAATCGTGTGCACGGTGCATTGGAGCGTGAGCGATTTTTTACCAGTGATGTAAGCCATGAATTGCGCACACCGCTGACCGTTGTGACGACGGCGTGTGAGTTGTTGCAAGCGTCCAATCATCTGAATGAAAAACAATTAGGACAATTGGCGCGCATACAGCGAGCAGCACAAGAAATGCGCGATCTGGTACATACTTTTTTGCAATTGGCGCGCGATAATTTAAGTGCAGATACCTCGGTGAATACCACCACTTTAGAGCAAATGGCTCACGAGCAGTGTGAAGCATGGTTGTCGGTGGCAGTAGCAAAACAGTTGTCTTTGTCGCTGGTGGTGGAGTCCAGTTCTGCGCTACCTGATCAACGGTTCAACACAGCTTTGTTGCGAGCGGTGATGTCCAATTTAATTCGCAATGCTGTTCACTACACCGACAGCGGTTCTGTGCGTTTGGTACTGACGAAAACTGGGTTTCGTGTAGAAGACACGGGTAAAAACATTGAAGAATGCCGCCAAGAAGCCATTTTTCAGCCTTTTGTACGCGGCTCGGCAGCACGCGGTGAAGGCTTAGGGTTGGGCTTGTCTCTGGTGAGGCGTATTTGTGCCCATGAGGGGTGGAATATCCGGCTCTACAACCTATTGGCGGGCGGCAACTGCTTTGAAGTGTTGCTATATTGATCAATTTTTAGGCAAAAGCAGCTTTTTAGCTTGACCACTCCAGTCTTCCTTCTTATATATTCGCACCCTTTGAGGGGTGTCACTTTGGACTGCCCTGCTAACCGATCCTCCAAAGCTGCGTGCAGCAAAGGTATTTATGGGCAAATCTCTTGTTATTGTCGAATCTCCGGCTAAAGCGAAGACCATCAACAAATACTTAGGCAGTGACTTTGTGGTGAAGTCATCCATTGGTCATATTCGTGATTTGCCTACGGGTGGTGGCAAAGAGGTCGACACCAAGGCGCGGGCAGAGCAGGCGGCCAAGACGCGCAAAATGTCTGTGGAAGAGAAAGCCGCGCACCGTGAACAAAAAGCGCAGACGCAATTGGTCACGCGCATGGGCGTGGACCCTGAAAACGGCTGGAAAGCGCAGTATGAAATTTTGCCTGGCAAAGAAAAAGTGGTGGATGAATTGCGCAAGCTGGCGAAGCAAGCCGACACCATTTATCTCGCGACGGACTTGGATCGCGAAGGAGAGGCAATCGCTTGGCATTTGAGTGAAGCCATCGGTGGTGATAAAGAAAAGTATCGCCGTGTGGTGTTCAACGAAATCACCAAAAAAGCGATACAAGAAGCTTTTGCGCAGCCGGGGCAATTGGATATCAACCGCGTCAACGCGCAGCAAGCGCGGCGTTTTCTTGATCGCGTCGTGGGTTTTATGGTTTCGCCGCTACTGTGGGCGAAAGTGGCGCGCGGTTTGTCGGCTGGTCGTGTGCAATCAGTAGCGGTGCGTTTGGTGGTGGAGCGCGAGCGTGAAATTCGCGCGTTTGTGCCGGAAGAGTTTTGGCAAATCCACGCCGATGTAAAAACGCCCAAAGGCAGTGCTGTGGTGTTGGAAGTGATGAAGCAGGGCGAGCAAAACTTTCGCCCAGTCAATGAACAACAAGCAAAAGCTGCCGTAGCCGCTTTGCAAAAAGCAGCATATAACGTAGCAGCGCGTGAAGACAAGCCCACGCAATCGCGTCCTTCAGCACCGTTTATCACGTCTAC
The DNA here is from genome assembly GCA_046347205.1 of Pseudomonadales bacterium. GTDB lineage: Bacteria > Pseudomonadota > Gammaproteobacteria > Pseudomonadales > UBA7239 > UBA7239. The sequence continues at coordinate 420,219 of JAXMGN010000002.1, read as the reverse complement.
ATTGCAGCAAGCGGCTAGCTCGCGTCTAGGTTTCAGCGTGAAGAAAACCATGATGCTGGCACAGCGTTTGTACGAGGCAGGTTTTATCACCTATATGCGTACCGATTCGACCAATTTGTCGATGGATGCCGTGCATGCCTGTCGCGATTTTATCGGTCAGCAATACGGTGAAAAATATTTGCCGAGCAAACCCAATTTCTATGCCAGCAAGTCTGGCGCACAAGAAGCGCACGAAGCGATTCGTCCTTCGGATGTACGTTTGCAGCCCAATAAATTGTCGGGCGTGGAGCGCGATGCAGAGCGTCTTTACACTTTAATTTGGCAGCAGTTTGTGGCGTGCCAAATGGTGCCTGCGCAATACACCAGTACGCGTGTGGATGTGCAAGCCGGTGATTTTGAATTGCGCGCGCGCGGCCGCGTAATGCTGTTTGATGGTTACACCAAGGTGTTGCCGCAGATGAATAAAAAAGACGGCGAAGAAGATAATATTTTGCCGGATATGAAAGTGGGCGAAGTGTTGGCTTTGCAGCAGTTGAATCCTACGCAGCATTTTACCAGTCCACCGGCGCGGTTTACCGAAGCCAGTTTGGTGAAAGAATTAGAAAAACGTGGCATTGGTCGTCCATCCACTTATGCCGCCATTATTTCCACTATTCAAGATCGCGGTTATGTGAAGTTAGAAAAGCGTCGCTTATTTGCGGAAAAAATGGGTGATATCGTCACCGAGCGTTTGACGGAATCTTTCAGTGATTTGATGGATTACAGCTTTACTGCCAATCTTGAAGAATCGCTGGATGAAATTGCGGAAGGGCAAAAAGGCTGGACGAAAGTGCTGGATAATTTCTACGGCGATTTTCGTCAGAAATTAGCGAGAGCACAGGGTGAAAAGGGTGGCATGCGCGCCAATGACCCCACAGAAACCGACATCAAATGCCCAAGCTGTGGGCGCAATATGCAGATTCGCACAGGTAGCACAGGTGTTTTTCTTGGCTGCTCTGGCTACGCTTTGCCACCAAAAGAGCGTTGTAAAACCACGATCAATTTAATTGCCGGTGATGAAATTGCTGAAGATGATGATGCAGAAGTGCAGCAACTGCGTCACAAACATCGCTGCCAAAAATGCAATGCAGCAATGGATGCCTATTTATTGGATGAAAAACGTAAGTTACACATTTGCGGCAACAACCCTGATTGTGATGGCTATGCGATAGAGGCTGGGCAGTTCAAATTAAAAGGCTATGACGGACCACTGTTGGAATGCGATAAATGTGGTTCCGACATGCAGCTCAAAACCGGTCGCTTCGGCAAATACTTCGGCTGCACTAACGGTAGCTGTAAAAACACGCGCAAATTATTGCGCAATGGTGAAGCTGCACCACCGAAAATGGATGTGGTGAAAATGGAAGAGCTGCGTTGCCAGAAAGTTGATGATTTTTATTTGCTGCGCGATGGGGCTTCTGGCTTGTTTTTGGCGGCCAGTCAGTTCCCTAAATACCGCGAAACGCGCGCACCGTTGGTGTCGGAGTTAATTCCACATCGCAAAGAAATTGACCCTAAATACGAGTTCTTGTTTTCTGCGCCGCAACAAGACCCAGAGGGCAACCCTGCAATCGTGCGTTTTAGCCGGAAATCCAAAGAGCAATATGTGCAGAGCGAAATTGAAGGCAAACCTACCGGCTGGCGTGCGTTTTATAAGAATGGTGCTTGGGTAGAAAGCCGTGGCGCGGCGGATGATGAAGGCCCTGTGCGCAGGAAGCCGACAGCAAAAAACACCGCCACAAAATCTGTCACCAAGAAAACAGCTGCTCGTAAAAAATAACGCCAACAGGAGTTGCCCATGCAAACCTTGCCTGTGTTTTTAGATGTAAAAGGCAGGCGGTGTTTGCTGGTCGGTAATGGCGATTCTGCGCAACGCAAACGCTTTTTATTAGAGCGTGCAGGTGCAGATATTGTCAGTGTGTCGGAAAGCGCGTTTGATGAGTCGTTATTGCAGGATGCGGCGCTGGTGATTGTCGCCAGTGATGATGCAGTGCTGGCTGCTAGTATTTCTGCCAGTGCAAAAAGCAAAAATATTCCCATCAATGTGGTGGATAAACCTGCGCTGTGTACTTTTATTTTCCCCGCCATTGTAGAGCGCGGTGCAGTGACAGTGGCTGTGTCCAGCAATGGCACTGCGCCGGTGTTGACGCGCTTGCTGCGCGCACGCATTGAGGCGCTGTTGCCGTCATCCTTGGGCGAATTGGCGCAGCAAGTGGGAAGTTTTCGACAGAAAGTGTCGCAAAAAATCTCCGATGCCAAACAGCGTCTGCGGTTTTGGGATGGCTTGTTACAGCGTTATTTAATTAGTACCAGTAGTGGTGAGTTATCGCAACAAGCGGCTGATTTTGACGAACAGCTTGAACAGTTTTTACGCAATGGTGAAGTGCGCGGTCGCGTGGCGATTGTGGGCAGTGGTACGGGTGACCCAGATTTGCTGACGTTCAAAGCACTGCGCGTTTTGCAGGCCTGCGACAGTGTGTTGTTTGACGCAGATGTGAATCACAGTATTACACAACTGGCTAGACGTGATGCGCAACAGTACACAATAGAAAGTCATGATGATGTATTTTCTTTGTTGTACGATGGCGTAAAAAATAAGCGGTATCTCGTGTATTTGGTGCTGGGTGATCCTTTGTCTCTGCGAGATATGTCGGCGTTGTTGATGCGCTTGCAGGCAGAAAATATTTCTTTCGAAGTGGTGCCGGGTGTGATTGATCAGTCGGGAGTTGATTTTCATGCAGTTTGATTATGATTTATTGGTGATTGGCGGTGGTTCAGGTGGTGTGCGTACAGCGCGTATGTCTGCTGCAACCGGTGTACGTGTTGCCTTGGTAGAAAAGCAGTATTTGGGCGGCACTTGTGTGAATGTGGGCTGTATTCCCAAAAAACTTTTTCATTACGCGGCGCAATTTTCTGAGCAATGCCATGATGCCGTGGGCTTTGGTTGGTCATCAGAAAAACACACGCATGATTGGCGAGTGATGACGGCCAATGTGCAAGCGGAAGTACATAGGCTTAATGGTATCTATCAAAAATTATTGTTGGATGCTGGTGTTACTGTGCTGCGCGGAACAGCCAAGCTGTTGGGTAATCATGCTGTGACCGTGGATGGAAAAACAGTGACTGCACAGCGTATTTTGATTGCTGTGGGCGGTGCGCCGTGGAAGCCACAGATTACGGGTGTTGAGCACGCCATTACATCCAATGAATTTTTCTCGCTGCCACAAAGACCGGAAAAAGCCATTGTGGTGGGCGGTGGTTATATCGCGGTAGAGCTGGCGGGAATTTTGCAGGCTTTGGGCACTAGTACAACGGTGTTGTATCGCGGTGATGCGTTGCTACGTCATTTTGATCACGACATCAGCCAGTTCTTGCAGCAGGAAATACTTAAGAAAGGTATAGATTTGCAGCTGAACGACAATGTTTCTGCCATTGAAAAAACGGGTACAGGTTTGCTTGTGCAGTGTGAAAGCGGCAAAACTTTGCAGACCGATTGTGTGCTGTATGCTACGGGCAGAAAGCCAGTCACCGCGCAGTTGGGTTTGGAGCAGACGGCAGTGCAGTTGAAAGCGTCTGGTCATGTTGTGGTGGATGAAAACTTTTGCACGCATGAGCCGTCTATTTTTGCACTGGGTGATGCAGTAGGACGCAAAGAACTTACACCAGTCGCCACGGCGGAGGCGATGTGGTTAGTGGATCACTGGTACGGCGACGGTGCGCGTGAGCGCATTGATTATGAATGGGTACCGAGTGCTGTTTTCTCATCACCGGAAGTGGCGGTTGTGGGTTTAACGCAGCAACAAGCCGAGCAGCGTTATGGCGCGAATGATGTAGCGATTTTCCGCAGCGATTTTCGCCCGTTGAAACACACCGTCAGTGGTAGCAGCGAGCGCATGATGATGAAGTTAGTGGTGCAGCAATCCACAGATCGTGTGCTGGGTTTACACATGGTGGGTGCAGAAGCGGGTGAGATTGTGCAGGGTTTTGCGGTGGCGATTCAGGCGGGTGCGACCAAAAACCAATTTGATAAAACGATTGGTATCCACCCAACAGCGGCAGAGGAGTTTGTTACGCTGCGCACACCGCTGTCGCGCTAGTGGTAAAAATTAAAACGGCATTTTGAAGCCAGGTGGCATTTGTAAACCGCCTGTCATTTTTTGCATTTGTTCTTGCGAGTGGTGTTCCACTTTGCGTACCGCGTCGTTCACCGCAGCGGCCAGTAAATCTTCCAGAATTTCTTTGTCTTCCGTTAGCAGGCTGCTGTCGATGTTGACGCTGCGCACATCGTGACGACCGTTCATCACCACTTTGACCAAGCCGGCACCCGATTCGCCCGTCACTTCCATTTTGGCGACATCTTCTTGCATGCGCTGCATTTTTTCTTGCATGGCTTGTGCTTGTTTCATCAAATCATTCATGTTGCCCAGTTTCATAAGCTGCTCTCAGATATTGGTTTAGTGTATGGATCGCTGAAAGGGCTCAATCGAACCCTCGGTAATTTGTGCATCAAACTGTTGCAGCAGTGCAATGACGTTAGGATCGTTGCGGAAAGAGACTTCAGCTTCTTGCAATTTTTGTGCTTGTTTTTGTTGCTGCAGTTGGTGTGGCGTTATTTTTTGTGGTGTGCCGATGGTGATGGTTGCGTCGCAGTGTTGTGCTAAATATTGACGCAAGGCCTCTGTCAGTTTTTCTGCGTGTGACGGATTAAAAAGATTGGCGTGGGTGGTGTCGAGTGTGAAGTGGTAATGTGAACCTTCTACGCGATCCAAGCAGCAATGCCCTGCAGTGTTACGCACGATGCCTGCAAGCGGTAAACGCTGCCACAACGATGGCCAGCTTTCACTATCGAGTGTGTGGTTGGGTGTTGCATTATTGGTGGGCGCGGATGCCTGTACAGCAACAGGGCGCACAGTGGATAAAGTTGCTGTCGGTTTGTTAACAGGTGTGGCAATAGCAATAGCGGATTTTGTAGGTGTTGCTGGTATTACAGGCCGTGTCAGTTCAGTTTTTTTTTTCTCGCCGCCGTTGGCTGCGCTCTGTGGGCGAAACGCCAACATGCGCAACAGTGCCATTTCAAAACCGGAACGTGTATCTGGCGCTAAGGATAAATCGCGCTGACCGTTTAAGCCGATTTGGTAATACAACTGCACGTCTTCAGCGGTCATATGGCTGGCAAGATGTTGCAGGCGCTCGCGCTCATCTGGAAATTGATCGAGCACAGAAGGTGCGGCTTGTGCCACAGCAATGCGATGCAACACGGAGAGCAGTTCATCCAGTGCGCCGCTGTAATCAGGATTTTGCTCCGCCAGTTGTGCAACGGCAGCGAGCAGGGCGGGTGCGTCATTGGCGATCAGCGCATCCAACATAGGATGAATCAAACGGCGATCCATCGTGCCCAACATTTCACGCACGCCAGTTTCAGCAATTTTTTCGCTGCCGAAAGCAATGGCTTGATCGGTGAGTGATAAAGCATCGCGCATGGAGCCATCGGCCGCACGCGCCAGCAACCACAGAGCGGCGTCTTCGTAGGGAATCATTTCTTTATCGAGCACAATTTTCAAATACTCGACAATTTTTTCCGGTGCCAAATTTTTCAAATTAAATTGCAGGCAGCGCGACAAAACTGTGACTGGCAATTTGTGCGGGTCAGTCGTGGCGAGCAAAAACTTCACGTGCGCAGGTGGTTCTTCCAGCGTTTTCAGCAGTGCGTTAAAACTGCTGGTGGAGAGCATGTGCACTTCGTCGATCAAATACACTTTGAAGCGACCGCGAGCAGGCAGGTACTGCACGTTGTCGAGAATTTCGCGTGTGTCTTCCACTTTGGTGCGTGAAGCGGCATCAATCTCAATTAAATCGACAAAACGCCCTTCGGTAATTTCACGGCAAGCCGCGCACTGGCCGCAAGGCTGAGAGCTGATGCCGGTTTCGCAGTTGAGGCACTTTGCCAAGATGCGCGCAATGGTGGTTTTGCCTACGCCGCGGGTGCCGGTGAACAAGTAAGCGTGGTGCAGACGGTTGTGATCCAGCGCATTGATAAGTGCTTGCAGCACATGCGTTTGACCAGCCATGTCACGGAAGTGTTGTGGGCGCCATTTGCGGGCGAGAACTTGGTAGCTCATGGCCAAACAGTCAGTAAAAAACGAGGCGCTAGTATAGACGAAGAGGGTGGTGTCCCTGCCAGCCGAGCCTCGGCACACAAACGGGCTGCTACCGTTGCTCCCTTCCGGGCCTGGCGGGGTTTACAGCTGTTCATTGCGAGGAACCGACAGGGCCACCATGAAAGCGGGGCGATTATATAGATACTTGCAAATCCTGCAAACCGCTCCATAATCGCGCCCTTCCTTGTACCATTCACCCTGATGTCGGCTTGCTTGATGAGCTGGCCGCCATTCTTTTACCCACCACAACGCGGAGTGAAGCAACGCTATGACTAAGACCTGGAATGAAACACTGTACGATGCTTGGGGACAACGTCACGACATTGACAAGGTTTATTTCGAGTTTGATACCGGTCATCAGCAGTTGATGATTTTTCACAACGCGCTGTTTGGTCGCGTGATGGTGCTGGATGGCGTGGTGCAAACCACCGAAAAAGACGAATTTATTTATCATGAAATGCTCACGCATGTGCCAATTCTGGCGCACGGCAAAGCCAAGCGCGTGTTGATTATCGGCGGCGGTGACGGCGGTATTTTGCGTGAAGTATGTCGCCACAGCAGTATCGAGCATGTGACGCAAGTCGAGATCGATAAAGCGGTCATCGATATGGCGATCGAGTATCTGCCCAATCACTCGGCAGGCGCTTACGACGATCCGCGCGCCAATATCGTGATTGATGACGGCTGCCGTTTCGTGGCGAATTGCCAAGAAAAATTCGACATCATTATTTCGGATTCCACCGATCCTATCGGCCCCGGCGAAGTGTTGTTCACCAGCCAGTTCTACAGCGATTGCAAACGCTGCTTGAACGACGGCGGCATCATGGTGACGCAAAACGGTGTGGTGTTTATGCAGTTGGACGAAGTAAAAACCACGGCACAGCGCATGGCCTTGACCTTTGGTGATGTGCATTTTTACACCGCTGCTGTACCAACGTATGTGGGCGGCGTGATGACGTTCGCTTGGTCTAGCGACAACAAAGCGCTGCGCCAAGTAGATATCAACACTATTCGTGAACGCTTCAAAGCTTCAGGTATTAAAACACGTTACTACAACCCAGATATCCATGCTGCATCGTTTGCGTTGCCGCAATATGTGTTGGATGCCATCGGCAAAACTGACAATAGCTGACGAGGATTGAGAGCATAATGGCCAACTTGTTTTCGGAAATTCTGTTTGACGAAACCAAAATGCGGGTCATGGTGGAGCAGTACGGTTCGCCGCTGCTGCTCCTTGATTGCGCAAAGTTGGCCGATCAATACCAACAGTTAAAAGCTGCGCTGCCGAATGTGGGTCTTTATTACGCGGTGAAAGCATTTCCACATGCGGCTATCGTCAATACTTTGAATCAGTTGGGCGCGGGTTTTGATATTGCCTCAACGGGTGAAATCAATTTATTGCGCAAGCAGAAAGTGAATCCGCGCAACACGATTCACACGCATCCCATCAAAAAAGACAAAGACATTCGCGATGCACTGCGTTTTGGTTGCAGTACGTTTGTGGTGGATAACCTGGTGGAGATTGCCAAGTTTCGCCAGTACGCGCACCGCGTGGGTTTGTTATTGCGGGTGGCGTTTCGCAGCCCAGATTGCGCGGTGGATTTATCAAAAAAGTTTGGCTGCTCGCCGGAAGAAGTGCCAGCTTTACTCAAAGAAGCCAAAGCGTTGGGCTTGCATGTGAAAGGTTTGTCTTTTCATGTGGGTTCGCAATCCACCTCGCCCAGTACACATGTGGCGGCGATTGAAGCTTGCACGCAGTTAATTCGCGAATACGAAGTACCGATTCGTATTTTGGATATTGGCGGCGGTTTTCCTGTGGATTATGACAACGGCGGCGATATTGATATCGAAGTATTTTGTGCGCCGATACGCGCAGCGCTGAAAAAATTACCCGATCACGTTGAAGTGATTGCAGAACCCGGCCGTTATTTGATTGCGCCAGCCGCTGCTGCTGTCACTACTGTAGTGGGCAAAGCACTGCGTGGCGATCAGCCTTGGTACTATCTCGACGACGGTGTGTACGGCATGTTCAGCGGGCGCATTTACGATCATGCACGTTATCCATTGCACGTATTTCGCACCGGCGAAAAAAAACCTTCGGCTGTGGTGGGGCCAACCTGTGACAGCATTGACGTGATTGAAGAAGCGCTACCCTTGCCAGAGTTAGCTGTAGGGGATTTGGTGATAGGACGCATGATGGGCGCTTACACGGCAGCCACAGCTTCTACATTCAATTCATTGCCGATTCCGCGCATTGTGGTGCTCAACGAACCGAGTTAAAAATGCGAAGGTGTATCTTTGTCGGTAGCGGCATAAGCCTCACGCAAATCGACTGGCTTGTGTGATTTTCCGCGCAGGCGAATGTTCAAGGCTTCGATAGCGATGGAGAATGCCATCGCGAAATAAATATAGCCTTTAGGCACGTGATGCCCTGTTCCATCCGCAATCAAAACAACGCCAACAACAAGCAAGAAACCCAAGGCTAACATTTTGATGGTGGGGTGATCTTCAATAAAACCGCCAATAAAACCGGCAAACATCATCATTAAACCTACAGAGGCCACTACGGCAGCCACCATAACGGGAATTTGGTTGCTCATACCCACCGCAGTGATGATGGAATCCAGAGAGAACACCAAGTCAATCACAATAATTTGTAGGATGATGGCAAAAAAATTGGCTTTGACGGCATGAGTGGCATGTCCTTCTACGCCTTCCAGCAATTGATGGATTTCTTGCGTGCTTTTCCAGAGTAGAAACAAACCACCGGCAATCAAAATAATATCTCGCCCAGAAACACCGTGATCCATGACGTTAAAGAGCGGCGAGGTCATGTTGGCAATCCATGCCAAGGTTATCAGCAGTGCAATTCGCATGAACATCGCCAAAAATAAACCAAGGCGGCGAGCAAACTCTCTTTTTTCTTTTGGCAGTTTTTCCACCAAGATAGAAATAAAAATGATGTTATCAATGCCGAGCACCAATTCTAGAGTGGTCAGCGTGATAAATGCCATCCAAGCTTGTGGGTCTGTTAATAGCTGCATCATGGAGAATGATCTCGTCAGTTCATGCGTTGCTCAAAAAAGCTTACTTTTTTGCATCCAGTGCTTGATAGTATTCCATCAATATTTTGGCCACTTCAGGGCGTGAAAACTCTGGTGGTGGCGCAATACCTTGACCGAGCATCTGGCGCACTTTGGTGCCGGAGAGCACGATGAAATCTTCTTCGGTGTGACCTTCCGCTTCGCGCATCATCACCACGCGATTTAACTTTTTAGAGAAAGCAGTGTTGTCTGCGCGGAAGGTTTGAATTTGCAGCGCACCCGCAGGTACTTTTTCATCAAAGATAGTTTGTGAATCAAAGGGGCCGTAGTAGCTGCCCACACCGGCGTGATCGCGCCCGATAATCAAATAGTTGGCACCCATGTTTTGACGGAAGATGGCGTGCAATACGGCTTCGCGTGGACCTGCATACAGCATGTCAAAGCCGTAACCGGCAATCATGACTGTATTGGGTGGGAAATAATTTTCAACCATTTTGCGGATACAGGCATCACGCACGGAGGCGGGAATGTCGCCTTCTTTTAATTTACCCAGCAGCATGTGAATCACGATGCCGTCTGCTTGCAAGCGTTCTTGTGCCATACGGCACAGTTCTTCGTGCGCGCGGTGCATCGGGTTGCGGGTCTGAAAGGCAACAACTTTTTTCCAACCGCGTTGTGCAATTTCTTCGCGAATTTGTGTGGCAGTTCGGAAAGTATCTGGAAATTCTTGTGGGAAGTAGCTGTAGTTCAACACATGAATCGCGCCAGACACCAAGAAGCGACCGGCAGATAAAAAAGTAGCTACGCCTGGATGCTTGTCGTCCAGTGTGCTGAAAATATGCTGCGCCATAAACTGCATTTGTTCATCGCTGGCTTCGTCGATGGTATCTACATCCATCACGGCAATCACTGGGTTGCCGTCAACATTGGGGTCACGCAGCGCAATGCGTTTTGCACCTTTAATGGCAGAAATATCTTTCAATACATTGACGATAGGAACGGGCCAAAATAAACCCTTGGTGGTGTGCAGTTTTTCCGCCACAGACAAACTGTCTGCCAAGTTCATGTAACCGGAGAGTGGCGTGAAATAACCTGCGCCCATCATCACGGCATTGCCTGCCGCTGCTGAGCTGATCAATACCGACGGCAGTGCCGCTGCTTCAGCCGTGAGTTTGGCGTGCTCGCTGGCATCGGCAACAAAACGTGGCTGGAGTGTGTCTGCACCGTGTGGCTTGATCATGTGGTTTGTCCTCTCGTTAGCAGGGGGGGGATGGGTGTTTGATGGGCATCATTATAGTGTGTGACTGGGTGTCGTGGTGTAGACAACTGCTACAATCGCCGCGTCATTTGTGTGTTGGTTGTAGGTTGTATATGTCTCAGTATTTTCGAGATACATGGATAAAAGATATCGCACTGCCTGCGCTATGCGGGTTGGCTGTTGCGCTTTTTTATCTGCAGTATCAAAAAATTCAACGACTGGAAACGGCTGTTGCAAATATACAAACGCATTCTTCTTCTGCGATGCGTGATACAGAGGCGAGTGCTGTGTCGTATGCTGATGCGGCAGAGCAGGCAATGCCAGCCGTGGTTAACGTGTACACGCGACGCCTTGTGCGCCGTGTTGCCGTGATAGGCGATCCGTTATTGCAGCCATTTCTACAAAATAATCTTTCACCACAAGAGCGTGTTGAAGGCGCTTTGGGCTCTGGTGTGATTGTCAGTGCAGAAGGTTATGTGCTCACGAATTATCATGTGATTGCAGGAGCGGATCAGATTTTGGTGAGTTTACATGATGGGCGTGATTCGCAAGCGCAGTTAGTTGGTGTTGATAAAGAAACAGATTTGGCCGTTTTGAAAATAGCGCTGCCGGAATTAACGGCGATTCAATTTGGCGATGTGCAGCATATGCGTATTGGTGATGTGGTGTTGGCAATTGGCAACCCTTTGGGGGTTGGTCAAACTGTAACTCAGGGTATTATTTCTGCAGCAGCACGTTATGGTTTGGAATTAAATATTCAAGAAAATTACCTGCAAACAGACGCCGCTATCAATCAGGGAAATTCAGGCGGTGCCTTGGTGGATGTTTCAGGGAAACTGGTTGGAATCAATACCGCCATACAAAGTCCAACGGGAAGTTCTGTGGGTATTGGCTACGCAATTCCTTCAGATACTGCGCAAAAAGTGTTGAATGATATCGTGCGGCATGGCCATGTAATTCGAGGTTGGATTGGCATTGAATCACAAGCATTGAATGCTTTTGCCTCTCGTAGTTTGGGGTTGGAGCCTGGGCAAGGCATGATTGTGCGCAGCGTGTATCGTCACGGCCCCGCCGCTGAAGCAGGGTTACAGCCTGGCGACATCATCACACATTTTGATGATGTGCCTGCTACGACCACTCGTGCAGGCATGAAACGCATTGCCAATGCACAACCCAATGAAAAAGTTGAAGTGCGTTTCTTGCGTGGTGGACAAAAAGGTATGGTGCAATTAAAAATTGGTGTGCGCCCCAATGGATAATGGCTATCAAGACTTTAGTGTGAGTGGCAAGCCTGCAACGACTAACGAGACGACATCACAATGTTGAGCCAGTTGTTGATGCAAGCGTCCTGCTTCATCCACAAAGCGCCGTGATAAGGCATCTAATGGCACAATCCCCATACCTACTTCATTGCTGACCAATAAAATATCGCCGGTGAGTTGTGGTAACGCATTGAGTAGTGCTTCACGCTCACGGAGAAAAATCGTTTCATCAGTTAATAAAAGATTGGTCAACCATAGCGTTAAACAGTCCACCAAAATACAGGTGTCTGTAGTGGCATATTTTTGTAGTGTCGCCGCCAGCTCAATAGGTTCCTCAATTGTTTCCCAGCGTGCATTGCGCGAGGTTTGATGATGTTGAATGCGCGCTTGCATTTCATCATCCAGTGCCTGCGAGGTGGCGATATAAATCAGCTTTTTGTTTGTTGCCAATCCAACTGTTTCTGCGAAACGGCTTTTGCCAGAGCGCGCGCCGCCAAGGATGAGGTGTTTCATGGTGACACGGTATCCGAAGGTATATTTAGCGTAATTTCTAGTTGTTTCATAACAGCAGTAGCCAGTATTTGATTGCCCAGTTTGGTTGCATGTAAATCAGGGAAGAAGTATTGATTACCTTCCCCTTTAGGTGGTTGTTGTGGCTGAAAAATTTCTATGGTATTGACAAGATAAGGATAGTGGTTGTCACCTGCTGTTTTTAGAGTCACTTTATTGGCTTGTTTGTAGTACCCTTTGTTTGCAGGATAAGTTAGTAAGAAAACTTTGATGTTATTTTTTCCTCCGTAATTAATCAATTTCTCCATATTTTTTTGCATGGCAGCTTCTATGTCGAGATGGGTGTTTTTATCTCGGAAATTCAAAGAGAAGTCGAGTTTCATATTTTTGTAGTTGATAGCCGCTGGTTTTCCTTTGGCTGTTTCTGCCTGTGCAGGGTCGGACGTAGTAATGGTTTCCAATGCTTTTTCTTGAAATGGTTCTCGTGTCATTAAGCAAAATAGGCGATACAACTTGGAATGGAGTTTTATCCACTGGAAAGGGTGCAACTTGTGACTGTTATCTAGGGTTAATTCTGCTGCGACAATAGGGGCTGTCCAGCTATCATTGGTACCAATCATCACTAGGATAATATCGGGCTGAAATTGTCGGTTAATTTCTTCAATGCTGGCTACTAAGCGCGACGAGTTACTGCCCGGATAGCCAAGATTAATTACTTCTATCGGATTGTTTTTGTGTGCGGTGTTCCAGATGGTTTCCAGTTGCTTTGGGTAGGCGTCTTTCTTATCCAAATAAAGCCCATAAGTGTTGGAGTCACCCATGGCAACAACTCTCAAGTTGGGCGTTAACCAACCTGTTTGCTGCTTGTGCATCAAAAAGTGCTGGTTGATATAGCTGCCGATGTGGAGTATTAGCTCCAATAAAAATATTACAGCCAGCAGCCAGCAGCCAGCAGCCAGCCATTTTATTGGGATTTTTTTCACTATTCCCGCAGCCGTTTGTATTTCATACGTGTAGGTTGTTGATCGCCGCAGCGCGCTTTGTGATCTGCTTCGTATTCAGTGTAAGTGCCTTCAAAAAATATTGCTTTGCTTTCGCCTTCAAAGGCGAGGATGTGGGTACAAACGCGGTCGAGAAACCAGCGATCGTGCGAGATGACCATGGCGCAGCCAGGGAAGTTTTGCAGAGCTTCTTCCAGTGCGCGCAGCGTTTCAACATCAAGATCATTGGACGGCTCGTCGAGCAATAAAAAGTTGCCGCCTTCTTTCAGTGTGCAGGCCAATTGCAGGCGCCCGCGCTCACCGCCGGATAACTCACCGACGCGTTTTTGTTGATCGGAACCTTTGAAATTAAAACGGCCGAGGTAGGCGCGCGAAGGCACTTCATAGTTGCCAATTTTGATAATGTCTAAACCGTCGGATACCACTTCCCACACGGTTTTGTTGGCATCCAGTTTTTCGCGCGATTGTTCAACGTAAGCAGGTTTGACAGTATCACCGAGCACGATGCTGCCTTGATCGGGTTGTTCTTGACCGGTAATCATGCGGAACAGCGTGGATTTGCCCGCACCGTTAGGGCCGATGATGCCGACGATGGCACCTTTGGGCACGGTGAAGCTAATGTCATCTAACAGTACGCGATCGCCAAAAGATTTAGTGACATGATTCACTTCCAGCACTTTGTCGCCAAGACGCGGTCCTGGTGGAATATAAATTTCGTTGGTTTCATTGCGCGCTTGGTATTCCTGTGAATTTAATTCATCAAAACGTGCCAGACGCGCTTTATTTTTGGCGTGACGACCTTTCGGGTTTTGCCGCACCCATTCCAATTCGCGTTCGATAGTTTTTTGACGTGCCGCTTCGGTGCGTTCTTCTTGTTTTAGACGCGCTTCTTTTTGTTCCAGCCACGAGGTGTAGTTGCCTTCATAGGGAATGCCGTGACCGCGATCCAATTCCAAAATCCAACCGGCGGCATTATCCAGAAAATAGCGATCGTGTGTGATTGCCACTACAGTGCCTGGAAATTCGACAAGGAAATGTTCTAACCACGCAACGGATTCCGCATCCAAGTGGTTAGTGGGTTCGTCTAACAACAACATATCAGGGCGCGACATCAACAAGCGGCACAGTGCCACGCGGCGACGTTCACCGCCAGAAAGTTTGGTAACGTCAGCATCCCACGGCGGTAAACGCAGCGCGTCTGCCGCCACTTCCAATTTGTGTTCAATATTGTGCGCATCCCAAGCCTGAATAATGTCTTCTAATTCGGCTTGGCGTTTTGCCAGTGCGTCAAAATCCGCATTTTCTTCGGCATAGGCGGCGTAAACAGCGTCCAATTCTTTCAGAGCGTTGATTGGTTCTGCCAAGCCGTCTTCCACATTGCCACGCACATCTTTAGCGGGATCTAGCTGTGGTTCTTGCGAGAGATAGCCAATTTTCAGGTTGGACATCGGGCGTGCTTCACCGATGAAATCGGTATCCACTCCCGCCATAATTTTAAGTAGGGTAGATTTGCCGGAACCGTTTAAGCCCAGCACGCCAATTTTTGCACCTGGAAAAAATGACAGAGAAATATCTTTGAGAATTTCCCGCTTGGGAGGGACTACTTTACCTAAGCGGTTCATGGTGAAAACGTATTGAGCCATTGCTGTTCTCGAGAGGTATGTAATTGGTGGGCACGGTAGCGCAAGCGCTAATAAGGTGCAATCTGTTCGCTATGGATTTTATTGCTGTTTTCTAGCCATTCTTGTCTTACCAGTATTAATTGATCAAATAATGTGGTTGTTCCTGTGTGCGCATGCACGGTGGTGTAGCCATATTTTGCCATTAAAGATGGCGTTTCTTCGACTTTGTTGTGCCACCACAAGTCAAAAATAATATCAGGTGGTGCAATGTCACACTTTTGCTGCAGTACGACGGTTTTCTTCACAAAGAAAATGGTTGCTAAACCTTCCAGTCCTTGCGGTGTGCGCGGGCGCTCATGTGTAAGGCTGCATACAGTGAGGCTGCGTTCTACTAATGCATTGCGATCTGTAAAGTGAAGTTGTCCTGGAAAAAGTAGTGATAGGTGATATGACACCAGCCCCATTTGCCCGCTTAAAATTTGTATGGGGAGTTTTTTTGCGCTTGAATTTTACTAATCCAAGGAATAAGTGCGTCAAGTGTTGGTAGATTGGCTCTGTTGTCTGGTGAATGCAGTTCAAAATAACTGTATTGCTGGTTGGCAAGAGGTGCTTCATCGCGAAGAGGGCTGTGTATTTTCGCAAGCTGAGTATTATTAGTGCAGTTAATTACTGCCAGCGTTAACACAGCCAGTAAAGCAATATTTGTCGGCAGCAGTAGAGTCAGGCTGCGAGTGACAAGCAGTGCTTGTAATGGCACAAGCGGCGCAAAGAAACGCTGATTCGGCATCCAGTCACCACCGATCAGCACAACCAGCAAAACGTAACCGATGCAGGTGAGGGCACTGGCCGTGACAAAGGTAGATTCTTGGCTGCGTATACCGCGCCACAGTGGATGTAAGGTGGCTGCGGTACTGCATGCCGCCATGACAGCACTGGCAGGGTGAGTAAACACTTGGCCAACATAAATTACGCCAGCTTTGAGTGTGGTGAGAGTAATGCCCGCTGTCTTTGCCACGACAGGCTGCGGAAAGAGATCGCCGAAGTAAAGTTTTCTCCAAGCAAAGATGCACAGAGCAATAGCAATGCTGAGCAGGCAGCGCGAAATAGCAGCATAAGACAAGGAGCCCGTAGCGCGGCACAGCAATGAAAAGACCAGTGTTAATACGGGGACAAATAAGGGCAATTCAGGCCGTGTCATTTGTAGGGCAGCACCGCTGGCGATTAACGTAAACCAACGGGTTTTTTGTGATGCCAGACAGTGGATGTGCCACAGTAAGAGCAGGGCAAATAATGCAGTTTCTAATCCTGCATACGTCCAATACACCAGTGCTGGTGTAGCGCATAGCAGCACGGCTGGGCCTAGTTGCTCTTGCTTTGTGTAGCGCCAAAGCACAGGCAGGCAAAGCCAACCAGACAGTAGAGGAATTAAATAGCCGCACGTCACCGTATTGGCTTGCGTAATGCGAGAGAGAAGTGCGGTGAGCAGCACATGAAGCAGGGATGAGCTTTGTTCTACGCGCTCTCCGTTGTAGTTCAGTATTTCGCCTGCACTGGCAAGCGTATGTGCAGCAAAAAAACTGATATGGGCATCGTCAATCCCTGTTGCAAATTGCCATTGGCTCGATGACCAAGCAAAAAGAGCAAAACCCGCCAATAACCAAAGCGCAGGGGGTTGTATCAAAGGTTTAATCGTCAAGGGCATGTGCCTGCGAGCCACTGGCGTACCTTGCTAAATATACCGGTATCGATATTGCCTTTTTTCACCAGTATTACGGTGGCGTTATCGCGCCCACCTTGCGCCAAGGTTGCGCTGAGTAGCGCCTGTGCGGCAGCTTCTGGATGATTTTGAGCTGCCAGCAGTGCGCTAATCTGTTCAACAGTCAGTTCGTCGGATATCCCGTCGCTGCACAGCAGTAACCATTGATCCGGTTGCCATGCACGATCAATCGTCTCAACATGGATTCGCTCTGTGTCTAAAGAGCCAAGGCACTGCGTGATGACGTTTTTTTCGCGGTGTGTCGCTGCTTCTTCCTGCGAAATAGTGCCAGCTTTGACGAGCATCTGGACATAGGAATGGTCGGTTGTCAGTTGTTCCAGCGTACCGGCGTGCTTACCTGTGTGTGTCCATAGGTACGCTCGGCTATCGCCAACCCACGCCACACGGTAGTGAGAATCGGTAGCGTGCAGTGCCACTACCGTCGTGCCCATGCCTCTGGCGCCTCGACCGCCGCGGCTATGGCTCAGTATGTCGAGATGAGCCTGTTGAATGGCATCAACCATGTCGCGCCCTTGGCGCACTTGCTGCGTGATGGTATCGATAGCAATTGCGCTGGCAATTTCGCCGGCCTCATGCCCCCCCATGCCATCGGCCACCACCCACAAACCCAGTTCAGGGTGGCAGGCAAAAGCGTCTTCATTATTGGTGCGTACATTGCCTGTGTGGGTCAATGCACAGTCATTCCATGCCGACATGCAGTATTCAGCTCGTTTTTGAAGAGGTAATCTGAGATAAAATCGCCGGCCATTATAGTTTGACCGGACGTCTTCCGGTTGGTAGTCAGAGAGATGTTTTATCTTGGTTGATGCATTGCACACTTCGCGTTTATTGGTTTTGTACGGCACAGTGGGCTGTCACCTCTGTGAATTGGCGGAACAGTTGCTATTGCCTTATGTCGCTGAGGGATGGCAGGTTGAGCTGGTTGATATTGCCGACGATGACAGGTTATTAGAACGCTTGGCCTTAGCCATTCCTGTATTGGAAGATCGCATGTTCACTAGGCAATTGTGCTGGCCTTTTGATGCAAAGAATCTGCATGATTTTTTGTACTCTACGCCAAACAGCGCCGTAGAGCGTTAAACCATGTGGCGTTGGATTATTCTTGTTTTTGCCCTGCTATTTATTTTTTCGCGCATGACGCGTTTGCAACCTTCGGCGCGAGACAGAAAATTACAAACACTACGGCAAGTGGCCGCGCAAATGGGGTTGACTGTACGGTTTTGGACACTGCGAACCAGTGGCTATCCGAGCCGCCAATTACCCAATTCTGGTTTTATGTATTACTTTCCTTGGCCTATAACAGAACCTCCCGCCGCATTATGGGCTGTGTGGATGAGCACAGAAGGGGCTGTGCTGGATGTGGCAGGACAAGTTCCCGCTTTGGCTAGACAGTGGCTAAATGCGTTCCATCAAAATTTTCCCGGGCATTGGGCTTTGTTGGAATGCAGCACAACGGGTATGGGTTTGCTTTGGAAAGAAGTTGGTGAACCAGATGATGTAAAAAACATTGCACATGCCTTAGACCTGTTGCGTAAAAATCTTGCTGTAATAAAAAACTGAGAGTTAAGAATGATTGAGAATGCTTTTTCCGTAAAAAAACTGCTCATACTGTTGCTTTGCTTTGTTCTAGCAACGCTAGTTTGGTGGGTAGTTATTTCCCCAAGACAGATAGCAGCAGAATGGCATGAGCCATTAAAAAGTGCTTCTTTTGCGCCGTTTTATGACGGGCAATCGCCACTTAAAGAAATATTTCCTACGAAAAAACAGATAGAGGAAGATTTGGTGCGCCTCAAAGGGGTTTTTCGTGGCGTCCGTACATATACCTCACAAGGAGGTATGGAGAATGTACCTGAATTGGCAGCAAAACACGGGTTCACGCTAACGCATAGTGCTTGGCTTGGGCGAGATGCGGTTGCAAATGAAAAAGAAGTCTCGGCTTTGATTGAAACGGCTAACCGTTATCCGCAGGCGGTTAAGCGCGTGATTGTGGGCAATGAAGTGTTGTTGCGCCGCGACCTTAAACCGGATGAGCTAATTGCCTATATTGATAAGGTGCGTGATGCGGTTGATCAGCCTGTTTCTTATGCAGATGTATGGGCATTTTGGTTAAAAAATCCACAAGTGGCCGACCATGTAGATTACATCACAATTCACATTTTACCGTATTGGGAAGATGAACCTGTTTCTCTTCACGATGCACAACAACATATGTTGGCGATCATCGATAAAATCAAACAGCGTTTTCCTGGAAAGCCTATTTTGGTGGGCGAAACAGGTTGGCCTACAGAAGGGCGCAGTCGCGGACCTGCTCATGCTGACTTACTGACGTCGGCAGAGTTTGTGCGTGCGTTGCCAAAATTGGCAGCAGAGCACGATTTCGATTACAACGTAGTGGAAGCGTATGACCAATCGTGGAAAGCGCAATTAGAAGGGACTGTCGGTGCGCGCTGGGGAATGTTCGATCGTGATCGCCAAGAAAAATTTCCTTTGGTGGGTGCTGTAGTGCCGTTAGATTATGCTAAAGCGCGCGCTGCAAGTTCCTTATTGGTAGGTGTGTTGATTGGCTTGATATTTCTACCGTATTTACGCACCACAAAACACGTATTGTGGGTGAGTGCGTGGAGTCAATTGTTCGCCTTTGTTGTGGTGTTGGCTGTTTATAAAAGTGTGCGTTTGTCTGTGGCGCCAGCATCGGTAACGTGGTTTGCGCAACGTGTGTTATTTTTTATGGCAGATCAACATTGGCTGTCCAATACCAGCGTGGCGTTTTGGTACAAACTATTATTGCAAACCTTAGCGGAGCCCTTTGCGCAAATATGGGGTGGTGTTTTGGCAATCTTTTCGGTGTTGTTTGCCATTGGCGGCGTGCAGTGGCTGCATGCATTGTTCAAGCATAAACAATCATCAGGCGCTGCTGTGTTATGGGTGCGTCGCGGGTTTGCGCTGTATGGTTTGGGAGCCATCGTATTTTCTGCCATGTTTTCAATATCCGGTCGCTACATGGATATTCCCGTTTCTTTATACGGTCTACCCGTGGTATTGGCCGCTGGGTTGTGGTTGTCTCGCCGTTGTGTGCCGGAAATTCCTTTGCGTGCCAGCGCGGTCTATACATGGAATATTTATGCGAAATGGCTACTGCCCTTGGCGGCATTGGTATGTGTATGGGGTGAAGCATCTGCCATGTTGCATGGTGAAGATTTCGTGACTATGCATCCAACATTGTCGGAGCAAATACCATTGATTGCGCATTCGCTATTGGCGAATCATCAACTGTTGTTGTGGTGTTTGTTGTGCGTGTTGTTGGCTTTGCCGTTTCGACGAGCAGGCAAGTTAGAATGAAAACAGTAACCGCTCGTAGCTCAGCTGGATAGAGCGGCCCCCTCCTAAGGGGCAGGTCGGACGTTCAAATCGTCTCGGGCGGACCAATTCAAATAAATACAAGTCAATAAAAGGTGTAGTTTTATGAATCCTCTTGATTTTATTTTGCATATCAATGATCACTTGGCAGCTATGGTGGAAACCTACGGCACGTGGGTGTACGGCGTTTTATTTTTAATCGTGTTTGCAGAGACTGGCTTGGTCATTACGCCATTTTTGCCTGGGGATTCACTGCTGTTTGCTGTCGGCGCCTTGGCCGCATCTACAGGAAAGTTAGACCCCATACTGTGTGGTGCCATCATCATGTTAGCGGCGTTCTGTGGTGACAATGTGAATTACTGGGTGGGCAGAACGTTGGGGCCGCGTGTTTTTCGTTTGGAAGATTCTATTATTTTTCATCGCAAACATTTGGAGCGCACTGAGCAGTTTTATAACAAATACGGTTCGCGCGCCGTCATCATTGCACGGTTCGTTCCTATCGTGCGCACCTTTGCTCCTTTTGTGGCGGGTATCGGAAAAATGCCTTATCCACGTTATATTTTATTCAGTTGCATCGGTTCGCTGTTGTGGGTGCCTATCTGCGTTGGCGCTGGCGTTTTCTTTGGTGAAATGGAAATAGTCAAAAAGAATTTTGAATTGGTGGTATTGGGTGTGATTGCGGTATCACTGATTCCCATTGCAGTAGAGGTGTTGAAAGCAAAAATGGGCAAATCGCGGAGCGTATAAACCCTGCTAAGGTGCTGTTATGTCAGAGGGGCAATACACACAGTTTTTGGCGCTGCAGCAATGGTATGCCAGTGCTACGGGTAAAAATGTGTGGCAGGCGGAAAAGCAGCTGCTTGATTCTTGTTTGCCTAACTTGTTTGGCTATCACCTCATGACCATAGGAATGTGTCCTGATTTGCCCTTGGCTGAGGCCAGTCCTATTCACCATTTATTTTCGGTTGGAAATCTTGAGTCATTAAACGCAGGTTTGGCGGCGCGCTGCCATACGCATGCTCTACCTATAGCTAGTGAAAGCGTAGATGTGGCAATTTTGCATCACTGCTTGGATTACAGCGATTCTCCTCATCGATTATTGCGAGAAGTTGCGCGTACGATAATGCCTTATGGCAGTGTACTGATATTGGGTTTTCATCGTTGGAGTGCGCTGGGTTTGCAGCAAACCATTCAGCACTGGATTGATCCAGAAAATGCGCTAACGTCTCACCAATTTATTGCATTGCACAGGATGCATGATTGGTTAAAGCTGCTGGATTTTGAGATTGTCGAGTCAAAATACACATTGTATGCGCCGCCTCAATGGGGGGAAGGTGTACGCGAGTATTGGCGCTGGTTAGATACCTTGGGGGGCAAAATGCAGTTGCCGCTAGGGGGGGTGTATTTTATTTGGGCGAGAAAAACCATGGGCAGTGTGCGACCTTTAATAATAGATACAGACAAAGAAAAACGCTCTTTGAATCCGCTGGAGGTGTTAGCGCCTAAACCTATAGTGCCAGTCACTCGTCCAAGCAAAAACTATTAATGAATTTTTTGAATCTATTAACTTAAAATGAAAAAAGTGGAAATTTTTACAGATGGTGCATGCCGTGGTAACCCAGGCCCAGGTGGCTGGGGTGCTGTATTGCGTTACGGTGACACAGAAAGAGAAATATACGGCGCGGAAAATTTAACTACCAATAATCGCATGGAGTTGATGGCGGCAATTGCAGCATTGGAAATATTGAAAAGTGCTTGTGCGGTGGAGTTAACCACGGATTCACAATATGTTCGTCAAGGCGTAACCAATTGGATGATGAATTGGAAAAAAAACGGTTGGCGAACCAGTGATCGCAAGGCGGTAAAAAACCAAGATCTTTGGCAGCGCTTGGATGCTGCGACCGTGATGCATTGTGTGAATTGGCATTGGGTCAAAGGGCATAGCGGTCATGTGGAAAATGAGCGTTGTGATGCGCTGGCAAATAAAGCTATTGATGAATTGTTGTTTGGAATATAGGTGTCAGCATGGCAAGGCAAATTGTTCTGGATACAGAAACAACTGGGTTGCAGTGGGCTGAGGGTAACCGTGTTATCGAAATCGGCGGTGTTGAGATTATTGATAGAAAATTAACGGGCAATCATTTTCATCAGTACATCAATCCAGAACGTGATAGTGAAGAGAAAGCTTTAGAAGTGCACGGAATCACAACGGAATTTCTGGCAGACAAACCACTGTTCCATCAAGTTGCAGATTCTTTTCTCGCCTTTGTAAAAGGAGCGGAACTAATTATTCATAACGCACCTTTTGATGTGGGTTTTTTGGATCATGAGATGCAGCGTGTGTTTGGCGAGGGCTTTTCTCTGGCTGAACATTGTGCAGTGACAGATACGCTGGCAATGGCCAAGGCTCGACACCCAGGGCAGCGCAATGGTTTGGATGCATTGTGCAAGCGGTATGGTGTAGACAATTCTCATCGCGATCTGCATGGCGCCCTATTGGATGCCGAGATTTTGGCTGACGTGTATTTGGTGATGACAGGCGGTCAAACCAGCTTGTTGTCCAATGCACAAGGAGAGGTTGGCGCTTCTGCACTCAACGGCGATGAAGACCTTCGACGCGTTGATAGCGCATTGGCAGCGCAGTTACGGGTTGTGCCTGCTGAGACGGAAGAATTGTTAGCGCATGAAGCGTATTTGGCCGCACTGCGTAAAAAAGCGGGACACAGTTTGTGGGATGCCTGATGAGACCGGCTGTATGGTAGAGTTGCTCGGCTTAAGCGCAATCATTTAAGGGGAAAACCGTGTACGAAATTGTATTAGCTGGTGGCTGGATGATGGGGCCATTACTGTTGGCATCGGTCGTTGTGATTGCGATTGCTGCTGAGCGTTATTGGTCCCTCAACGCGCAAAAAATAATTCCACCGGCACTGTTATTGCAAATTTGGGAATGGTTGCAGCACGGACAGTTGGACGCCAAAAAAATCAAAACAGTGCATGACTCTTCACCTTTAGGACAAGTGCTGGCTGCGGGTTTAAGCAATACGCGACATAGTCGCGCTGTTATGATTGAAAGCATGGAAGTGGCGGCGGGTCGTGTGCAGCATGATTTAGAGCGTTATCTCAGTGCATTAAGTGCCATTGCCAATGTTGCGCCATTGATGGGTTTATTGGGAACAGTTGTCGGCACGATCAAAATATTCTCTGCCATTATGTTGGAGGGAGGTGCCGGCAATCCTGGTGCCTTGGCTGGTGGTATCTCAGAAGCCTTAATTACCACTGCGACGGGACTGGTTGTCGCAATTCCAGCCTCTTTGGTGAGTCGATATTTTTATCGTGTGGTAGATGGCTACATGATTAGTATTCAACAAGATGCCATGAAGCTGGTGGATGCCTTGCACTCGGACCGCAAGGTCAAGGGTGAAAAAAATAGCACAGAGCATTGATAGTGTCGTGAAAATTCGCAAACGCCAAAGACAAGACGATTATATAAATGTCGTGCCCTTTATCGACATTTTGTTAGTGCTGTTGATTTTTTTTATGGTATCCAGTCGTTTTACTCACAATGCAGAACTTAAATTGGATTTACCTACAGCAGAAGACCCATCTGGGCAGCAGCGGCAGCCGGATACTGTTGAATTGGTAGTGGCAGAAGATGGCAGTTTTTCGATCAATGATCGCGTTTTGGCAGATAACAAACCAGAAACATTACGCAAAGCCTTGTCGGAGGTTGCGGGTGATCGCACCGATATCCCATTAATTCTTTCGGCTGATGCAAAAGCACAACACCAAGCTGTAGTAACGGCAATGGATGTAGCAGGGCAATTGGGATTTTCTCGTTTAAGTATTACTACGCGGCGCGATGAAAACGCTGACTAATAGCATTGAGCGCATTTGGTATCGTGACGCTGTTCGCTATTGGCCACTGATTGGGCTGCTGTGGCCGCTTTCACTTTTATTTGGGGCAGTGGCGGCATGGCGCAAACGTATTTTATTGCAGAAAAAAAATACCTTGAGCGCGCCCTTGGTTGTTGTTGGCAATATTTCAGTGGGTGGTACAGGTAAAACGCCGCTGCTGAGTGCGTTAGCAAAAGCACTAACACGTCGAGGGATACACGTTGGTATTGTGAGTCGTGGGTACGGCGGCACATGCCGTGGTGAGCCGCGCACAGTGCTGACTCAAGATGCTCCTGATGTGGTGGGTGATGAGCCACTGCTGTTAGCACGTGCAACAGGCTGCCCCGTCG
Source organism: Pseudomonadales bacterium (assembly GCA_046347205.1). Lineage (GTDB taxonomy): Bacteria > Pseudomonadota > Gammaproteobacteria > Pseudomonadales > UBA7239 > UBA7239. The sequence goes on along the minus strand of JAXMGN010000002.1, from coordinate 395,947 downwards.
TGATTGGCCACTCTCGCTTGGAGGCTGCGCAATATTTATTGGCGCATCACGCAATTGACCTTGTGTTATCCGATGACGGTTTGCAACACTATCGTTTGCCACGCCAAGTTGAAATAGCGGTACTGGATGCACAGCGTGGTGTCGGCAATGGTTTTTTGCTTCCGGCAGGGCCATTGCGAGAATCCGTGTCACGATTAAGCACAGTAGATTTTGTCGTAGTAAATGGAGAAATGCCTGCAGTGCGACGTAAAAAACTACCGCAAAATTTACAAGCGCTTGTTTTGAATTTGCTACCCGAGTGTTGGGTGTCTGTTAAAACTGGTGAAATATTTTCTTTGGATGTTCTGGATAAAAAGATGCCAATACACGCAGTCGCTGGCATAGGCTATCCAGAGCGTTTTTTTTCTACCTTGCGGCAATTGGGCTTCTCTATAATCGAGCATGCTTTTCCAGACCACCATGTTTTTTCTTCAAGTGACTTGGCTTTTGGTGATGACAATCTAATACTGATGACTGAAAAAGATGCGGTGAAATGCGCGAAATTTTCTGCGTCTCATTGGTATGCCTTGCGTGTTGCCATGCCACTACAGGATAAGTGGATAGAGGCTGTTTTGACCTTGGCTCAACAAAAATATCAACAGGTGACTGCATGAGTTTTGTCGTAGTGATACCAGCGCGCTTTGCTTCGACGCGCTTACCGGGCAAGCCTTTGTTGGATATTGCAGGCAAGCCCATGATTGAGCATGTGTGGTTGCGTGCGCAACAAAGCAAGGCGAGTGAAGTGGTCATTGCTACAGATGATGTGCGAATTGCAGAAACTGCGACACAATTCGGCGCACAAGTGGTAATGACACGCACGGATCATCCCTCTGGCACAGATCGTTTGCAGGAAGTGGCAGCGCAGCGCGGTTGGTCTGATGAGCAAGTGGTAGTCAATGTGCAGGGTGATGAGCCATTGATTCCACCTGCGGTTATCAATCAAGTGGCAGATTTATTATTAACGCAGAAAGCGGCAGATATTGCGACCTTGTGTGAAGCTATTCATGAAGAGATGCAATTTCGTGATCCCAATGTGGTGAAAGTGGTTTGCAACGCTGCGATGCAAGCGCTGTATTTCAGCAGAGCGCCGATGCCGTGGCCGCGAGAAGGTTTGCCAGTGATGACCGATAGTCATGGGCAAGCCGTGTGGAGTTATAGGCATATCGGTTTGTATGCGTATCGCACTGGTTTTTTGCATCACTATGTGCAATGGGAGCCCTGCGTGTTAGAAAACAGTGAAAAATTGGAGCAGTTGCGCGCTTTGCACAATGGTTCAAGGATTCAGGTGGCTGAATCCTGCTTGCAAATTCCTGGTGGCGTGGACACGCAGCAAGATCTTGATACCGTTCGTCGTTATCTTGCGGGAACATCATCGACATGAAAACGCGCGTTTTGTTTGTCTGTTTGGGAAATATTTGTCGTTCACCTACAGCGCATGGCGTGTTTGAAAAACGCGTGCAAGAAGCAGGGCTCACTGATGTTGTATCCGTGGATTCAGCGGCAACCGCTGCGTTTCATGTAGGCAACCCTCCAGATCCTCGCACTGTACGTGCTGCCGCTGTACGTGGCTACGATTTAACTGCGCAGCGCTCACGACAAGTGAGTAAAGCAGATTTTCAGTTATTCGATTTTATTTTGCCGATGGACAGAATTAATCTCAGTAATTTACGCGCGATACAACCCAAAGATTTTGCAGGACATTTGGGTTTGTTTATGGATTACAGCAAGCAGCGCCAATACACGCAAGTTCCCGATCCGTATAACGACAGCGCCGAAGGTTTTGAATTGGTATTGGATTTGGTGGAGGATGCAGCAGAAGGTTTGCTGCGTCATATTGTTGCAACACGTTTACAGGGTTGATCTGTGTTGCGCGAATGGGTAGATCTTCAGCCTTACAACACGCTTGCTTTGCATGCACGCGCTGCGTTGTTTTGTGAAACTAACAGTTTTTCAGAGCTACAAGCGGCTCTTGTATTCGCGAAAGAAAAAGCCGCGTCTGTGCTGCCCTTAGGCGAGGGTAGCAATATTGTGTTAACGCAAGATTATCTCGGCATGGTGCTGCGCTATCGTGATGAGTCGATAAAAGTAGAAGCAGAGAGCGATACCTGTGTGCAGGTTTGTGTGGGCGCTGGCATGCGCTGGCATGACTGGGTTGAAAAATCACTGGCGGAAGGCTGGTATGGATTAGAAAATCTAGCGCTTATTCCTGGCACCGTTGGCGCTGCGCCTGTACAAAATATCGGTGCGTATGGCGCAGAAGTAGCGAATTTTATTGTGAGTGTGCGCGGCGTATACCTTGATAGTGGGGAGTGTTTTGAGTTGCACAATGAGGCGTGCCACTTCGCATATCGTAACAGTGTTTTCAAAGAGGAATTGGCTGGAAAAACAATTATCACTGCGGTTGTATTTCAGATGCATAAAACAGAAAACATTCGTAGTCACTATGCGGCGTTGCATGAGTACCTGTGTGAACACCACGCTGAGGCTTTGGCTAGCGATACGCTGACTGCTGTGATGATTAAAGAGGCAGTGTGCGCTGTGAGAAAGTCGCGCCTGCCAGACCCGCTGGTGCTGCCCAATGTGGGGAGTTTTTTTAAGAACCCACAAGTTTCGCCTGAGCATTTTCTGCGGCTGCGCGAGAATTTTCCTGATGTGGTTTTTTATACAGGCGAGCAAGGGAGATTCAAAATTGCAGCGGGTTGGTTGATCGATCAATTGGGTTGGAAAGGACGCTGCATGAATGCAGCTTGCGTACACGATAAACAGGCCTTGGTGCTGATTAATCGTGATGGAGCGACGGGAAAAGACATCATGGCGCTTGCAGATACGATTGCTAAAGATGTGCTGCGAGTTTTTGGTATCGCCTTGGAATGTGAACCGCTGGTATTGTGAGGCTACTATTGGATGCGTGTTTTATACCACTGATGCGAGGCCTGTATTGCCGGCATCAAAGTGTCTAGGTTCAATGTTTTTAAGTCTTCAAAATCACATTGCAAAATAAAAATATCGTTGTTTCTGTACAAGATATTGTTCATGCAGGCTTGGTTCACCTGACTGACTTCGGGAGCAAAGCTGATCGATTGCAGAGAAATTACCAGTGTAAAAGCGAGTGGAGATTTCCATTGGTAGTGCTGTTGTTGCTTAACAACGTGATCTTCAATGAGATCTAGGCAATCAGAGAAATTCTGTGAAGTTTCCAGGCGATACTCAAGGTGGCGCGGGTAGCCGTTGTATCCACATCCTGCCAAGGGTAGAGGGTATGAAGATGCTTTGATGTGGCGGATGGCTTGCTCTAGGCTGCTTGTATTGTTAATTGATGTTCTACTTTGAAAAAAAACAGTGTTTCTGTTTTCTGTGTTGGTGATAACAAGGATTGAAAGTATAAGGGCTACTAACGACATTGCTGCTTTGCTAAATGTAGCTATTTTCTTGCCATGTAAGACCGGTAGTAAAAAGATAAGCCACAAAGTCCACTGCATGGAGAAATACAAATGTCCAGGCGACATAGCCATGGCAAATAAGACAAACCAAAGCATATAAACAAGAGTGCACGCGCTGATAGAAAAAATCACCAATATAGTCGATGATGGATTGGTTACTGTTGCTATATTTTTTATAGATAAAAAAACGAGTAGCGATAAAATTATTAGGTACAAAAATCCCACAATGTGGTTCACGTCGGCGGGATCGTCTCCTAAGAAAGGATTTTTTATGCCGAAAGCAGATAAGCCTTCCTCTACAAAGTAGAGGTTTTTATTGGCGTTTCTGAAGATGTAGGGCAGCTTTTCTTTTGCCTCTAACCATTGCCCTATGCCGGATCCATGGTGGTGAATAAAGTCTTGTTTGTATTCTTGATAGCTTTCTTGGTAATGCTGTGAACGGTTCTTGATGGCGTCGCTTTGTAGCCATGAATTGAATTGGCTAATCAATAAGGCTGGCATAATTAGTGCAATTGCAATTGCAATTGCAATTAGAGTTTTTCGTGTGTTTTTTCCTGCTTCTAGCGTGTTGCGCGGTATTTTTTTGAAAAAGACAGTGAGAAAAAACAGTGCGGACAATCCTATAAAAGCAGGGATGAGTAGCGGCTTAATGAGTAGGCTAATGCCACACATTGCTCCAACCCACATTGCTCGTTTATATGTTGAGTAAGAGGGGTTAAATGCCACGCAGACGGCTAGTAAAAATAATAAACTGCCCGTGTAGTAGCCAATGAGTGAAGAAAAATCCAGTGGAAATCCGGCGATAATGCCGCATGCCAAGCAGAGCATGTTTAGCGCTGGATTTTTTCCATAGAAGCGGATCTGCCATAAACAAAGAATGGACAGCAAAAGGTTGACCACCCATCCCGTTATGCCAGCAATCCACCACTGTGTGCCAAATACCTTAATAAGCAGTGCGGCTGGTAGCAGCAGTGCTGCTGGTCCTGTGAAATCTGGGTTGAAAGGAATTTTTTCGCTATAACTGGTTGCCCAGCCGTAACCGTTGATCCAGTTTTTGGGGACAGATAAAAACAAAGCATCATCGGATGATGGGGAGCGATCCAAAGCCAGTAGCAGTTGCCCGACAGCAAACACAAACAGGAGAGCAATAGCTATCCACTGGATAGTCCAATCGCAACGATTTTCCTTGAAAGATGGCACCTTGCCCCCATCTACGGCTAGTTTTCCAAATTCTAACCGCTTTATGGAGGTCTCTACGATGTCTGCTGCTGAAACTCTCTCTTTTCAAACGGAAGCACGTCAGTTACTACAGCTGATGATCCACTCGCTGTACAGCAACCGCGAAATCTTCCTGCGTGAGCTGGTCTCCAACGCTTCAGATGCCTGTGACAAATTGCGTTTTGCAGCTTTGGCTGATAACAGTCTGTACGAAAGTGATGGTGAGCTAAAAGTGCGTATTAGCGTGGATGAGGCAGCGCGTACCATCACAATTGAAGATAACGGTATTGGTATGAGCCGCGATGAAGCCATTTCTCATTTAGGCACGATAGCGAAGTCTGGTACGGCAGAGTTTATAAAACATTTATCGGGTGATGAGAAAAAAGATGCGCACTTGATTGGTCAGTTTGGTGTAGGTTTTTATTCGGCATTTATTGTTGCGGACAAAGTGGAAGTCTTTAGTCGTCGTGCTGGTCTGCCTGCGAATGAAGCTGTGCATTGGGTCTCTGCGGGTGATGCAGATTTCTCTGTTGAGACCGTTGAAAAAGCAGAGCGTGGCACGCGCATTGTGTTGCATGTCAAAGAAGAGGCGGCAGAGTTTGCCAATGATTGGCGTTTGCGCAGCATTGTACGCAAATATTCAGATCACATTGCCATCCCTGTGCAAATGCGTCAGTACGTGCCGCCAGCAGAAGAGGGTAAAGAGCAAGAAATAGGCGAGTGGGAAAACGTAAACAGTGCCACAGCGCTGTGGACGCGCAGCAAAAATGATATTACTGATGAGGAGTATCAGTCGTTTTATCAGCACGTCTCGCACGATTACGCGGAGCCTTTGGCGTGGAGCCACAACAAAGTGGAAGGCAAGTTGGAATACACCAGTTTGCTGTATATCCCAACAGAAGCGCCATTTGATCTTTACCAGCGTGATGCCGTGCGCGGTTTGAAACTCTATGTACAGCGCACTTATATCATGGATGATGCGGAGCAGTTTCTGCCGTTGTATCTGCGTTTTGTGAAAGGGGTGGTGGATTCTAACGATTTATCGCTCAACGTATCGCGTGAAATTCTTCAGCAGGATTCCGTTGTTGAAAGCATGAAAACGGCACTGACCAAACGCGTGCTGGATATGCTGGAAAAACTAACCGAGGATAAAGAGAAATTTTCTCGTTTCTGGAAGGCGTTCGGCAATGTACTGAAAGAAGGCATGGTTGAAGATTTTGCTAACCGTGAGCGTATTGGAAAATTATTGCGCTTTGCTACGAGCACTTCATGCAAAGAACAAGATCAATCATTGGATGATTACATTGCGCGCATGAAAGAAGGGCAGACAAACATTTACTACATTGCAGCCGACCATTACGACACCGCCAAGAACAGCCCACATTTAGAAGTGTTTCGCGCCAATGATATTGAAGTGGTGTTGATGCATGACCGTCTCGACGAGTGGATGATGGGTTATCTGCGCGAATATGCGGGCAAATCTTTTGCCGATGTTGCGCGCGGCGATCTCGATATCAGCCATCTTCTGAAAGACAAATCCGAAGCTTCACAAGGCGAAGAAAAGAACGCTGCTGATAATGCTTTATTGGAGCGCGTGCAAGCTGCCTTGGCAGATGAAGTGGAGTCGGTGCGCTTTTCAACACGCTTGGTGGATTCACCCGCTTGCCTGGTAGTGGGGCAGGCCGATATGGGCCTACAAATGCGCCGCATGATGGAGGCAGCAGGGCAGGTGGTGCCAGAATCCAAGCCTATCTTTGAGTTAAACGCCAAGCACGCCTTGGTGGAGCGCTTGGGATCTGCGGATGAGGCATTGTTTGCAGACCTTGCGCGTGTTTTGTTGGATGAGGCACGTTTGTCGGCGGGTTTGGCGCTGGAGAATCCCGCTGGCTTTGTGGCGCGCGTGAACCGCTTACTGAGCCAATGAACGGGTAGCACGGCGTATTTTTTGTGCTATTGTTTGAGTGGTAGAGAACGCACAATGAAAGACAATAGCCAATGACGCAAAGCAAAATTGTAGTGATCGGTGGTGGCAGTTTTGGAACTGCCATCGCCAATATTTTGGCAGAAAATAATTTCCCCACGGTGTTGTGGGTGCGGGACGCACAGAAAGCTGCCGCAATACAAACGACGCGTGAAAATACAACCTATCTCCCCGGCTTGAAATTGGATGCACGGCTGCAAGTGTCTGCAGATTTGGCGAGCGCATTGTTTGAAGCTGCGATTGTTTTTGTGTCTGTTCCCAGTAAAGTGTTTCGCTCTGTTGTGCAGCAAATGCGCCATTTTTTATCACCTAACGCCATTGTTGTCAGCACGGCTAAAGGCATAGAGACGGGTGAAAATCATCACGGTTTTTGGTTGATGAGTGATGTGTTGAAACAGGAATTACCGAATCACCGTATGGCCGTTTTGAGTGGGCCTAACCTCGCCGGTGAAATTGCAGAAAAGCAATTAACCGGCACGGTAGTCGCCAGCGCAGATGCAGCGGTTTGTCAGCAAGTACAAGATTGCTTGCGCAGTCCGTATTTTCGCGTGTACAGCAATAACGATGTTTACGGTGTGGAATTGGGTGGTGTATTAAAAAACAGTTACGCGATTGCCTGTGGCATGGCTGCGGCTTTGGGTTTGGGTTACAACACCATCAGCATGTTGATTACACGCAGTTTGGCAGAAATGGGGCGTTTTGCTGCGAAATTAGGCGCAGACCCGCTGACTTTTATTGGGTTGGCTGGTGTGGGCGATTTGATTGTGACCTGCACATCGCCGCGTTCGCGCAATTACCGCATTGGTTTTGCCATCGGTCAGGGGCGTTCGCTACAAGAGGCTATTGCAGAAGTTGGACAAGTGGCGGAAGGCATCAACACCATTCATCTCGTGAAATTAAAAGCCGATGAATTGAATGTGTATATGCCTTTGGTGAGCGCTCTGAATGATATTTTGTTTAACGGCAGAAGCATTGCTGATGCCAGCGCCGCTTTAATGGGCAGCGACAACAACAGCGACGTGGAATACCGCGCCAATCTTGCAACAACGGCTGATGTGCAACATTCCGCCTCTTGAGCAGATTTCATTTGATGTGCTGGGCTTGCATCTAGCCGCGCAGCGTTGGCATCGGGGCGGTGTGCCAGTTATTGCGCTGCACGGTTGGCTGGATAACAGCAACAGTTTTTCTCTTCTCGCACCAGAAATGCCCCATGTGGATTTGGTGGCATTGGACATGGCGGGGCACGGCATGAGTAGCCACCGCGCCACACATGCGAGCTATTTAATTTGGGATGATTTCCGTGAAATTCTCGCGGTGGCTGATCAGCTCGGTTGGCAGCGCTTTGGGTTGTTGGGGCATTCACGCGGTGCAATTATTGCGGCGTTGTTGGCTGCTGCTATGCCGGAGCGCATCACCGCTTTGGGCTTAATTGATGGGCTGTGGGCACAAACCACCGAGGCTGCACAAACCCCCACACAAATAGCCAATGCTTTGCGTGCAGAAAATTCGTCAAAGCCTGCGCGTTGCTACGCCTCCTTGGATGACATGACACAACAAAGACAGCGCCACGGGTTTCCTATCTCGACAGAAGCCGCGCACCGGCTCACGCAGCGTAATGCCGTGCAGGGTGATGATGGGCAATGGCGTTGGCGCACCGATGTGCGTTTGCGTATTCCCTCCCTGATGCGGCTGACGCCGGAACAACTGGATGCCTGCCACCGCGCGATTGCTGTGCCTACTGAATTGCGTTTGGCGCAGCAGGGCTTGGTGCAGGCGTATCCCGATTACGCGGAGAGACTGCTAGCGCTGCCGCAGATCAGTTGGTCCGTGCATGCGGGTAGCCATCATTTGCACATGGAAGGAGCGCAAAGCATACTGGGGCAGGTCTACAACTTATTTTTTCAACGCCTGTGATTGATCGCCTAAAAAGTATTCCTGTTAAGCAACAGCTCATTCTGATGATTTGTGGCATCAGTTTTTTGGGTTTGTTGCTCGCTGGCAGCGCGTTTGTTATGTATGACCGCTACGCCTATCGCGATAATTTAGTTCATCAAGCCACTTTGTTAGCGCGTGTTGTCGCCAGCCATAGCGCGAATGCCGTTGCGTATAACGATGTGCTGGACGCGCGCAAAAACTTACAAAGCTTTGGTATTGATCCCACGCTCATTTCTGCGTGCATTAAAAATGAAAGTGGGCAAGTGGTGGCCATGTATTTGCGCGGCTATTACCAGCCGCTCGAAGATTCAGGCAATGTTATTCCTGGTGTGGATTGTTTGGCTTCGGAAAACTTTATTTCGCGTTTTCAAGAAGGGTATTTGGATTTGATTCAACCCATTCTTTGGGAAGATTCACAGAAAATTGGTCAATTGCATTTGCGCGTTTCGTTAGATGCTTTAGATCAGCGATTTTTAGCGTTTAGTGTGGTTATGATTTTGATTGTATTGTTGGTAAGCATGATATCCATCATTCTGTCTAGCAAAGTACAGGCATTTATTTCTGCACCATTGCTTATGTTGGCGCAGATAGCGAACACCATTAACCGTTTCAAAGATTATTCCTTGCGCGCGCGAACAGATAGGCAAGATGAGCTGGGGCAATTGGTGCAGGCATTTAACGGCATGTTGGATACGATTGAACTGCAAAACCGTGCTTTGCTGCACGCCAATGAGCACTTGGAAGAGGAAGTGCATACGCGCACCAGTGAATTGCGTGCTACAAACCGCGAGTTAGAAGCATTTACTTATTCTGTTTCGCATGATTTGCGCTCGCCCCTGCGTTCTGTCGATGGTTTCAGTGCAGCCTTGTTGGAAGATTGTGGTAAACAGTTGGATGACACAGGGCGCAACTACATCAACCGGATCCGTGCGGCGAGTCAGCGCATGGGTACATTGATAGATAGCTTGTTGCATTTGTCGCGTGTATCTCGCCAAGACATGCGCTATACAAATGTCAATTTGACAGAAATGGCTGATGAAATTGTGGAAGAGTTGCGCAATGGCAACGACAAGCAGGCAGTGACGTTTGTGCGCGGCGAGCACGTAGTGGTCAATGGCGATCACGATTTATTGCGAGTATTGCTGGAAAATTTGCTTGGCAATGCTTGGAAATACAGTGGCAAAAAAGATAATCCCAGTGTGGAGCTGGGTGTGCACAATCGCAATGGCGATCAAGTGTATTTTGTGCGTGATAATGGCGCCGGTTTCGATATGAAGTATGTTGATAAATTGTTTTCACCCTTTCAGCGTCTACACAGTGACAGTGAGTTTTATGGCTTGGGGATTGGCTTGGCAACTGTGGCGCGTATTGTGCATCGCCACGGTGGAGAGATTTGGGCGGAGGCGCAGGTCGATCAAGGTGCTACGTTCTACTTTACTTTGGCACCTTCGGTAAATGAGTAAAATTTAAGGCAGTTTTTCCCACACCGCTTGGAGTTCATCCTGCCAATTTTGAGGATTGATGTCGCCAACGTGTTTGAAACGAATCACGCCATTGGAATCAACGAAGTAGGTTTCTGGCGCACCGAACACACCTAAATCAATGCCCAGTCTGCCTTCGGCATCCACAATCACATCGCGGTAGGGATTGCCTTTTTCGGTTAACCACGTTTTGGCAGCAGGGTCGCTGTCTTTATAGCTGATGCCATAAACAGGAATATTTTCACTGGCAAGTTTCATCAAAAAAGGATGCTCTACGCGACAAGTAATGCACCAAGTTGCCCACACATTGACGAGCATTTTTTGTCCGTGCAGTTTTTTTTCAGTGAGCGTGGTATGGGTAACGAGTGAAGGCAGAGAGAAAGCGGGAAAAGGTTTATTGAGCAGTGCGCTGGGCATGGCTTTGGGGTCTAAGGTTAAGCCGCGCATTAAAAAAATAGCCAGTACGATAAACCCCAATAGTGGCAAAAATAGTGCAAGACGTTTTTTCATGCTCTCAAATTCTCTCGTGTGCGTGCACATTGCGATAGCGTTTATCCAGCACCGCGAGCACGGCACCTAACGCCACCAAAATAGCACCCAGCCAAATCCAACGCACAGCAGGTTTGACATGCAAGCGCAGTGACCAAGGGCTGGCGTTGCCCAGTTCAGGTTGCAGTGCTTCACCCATAGAAATGTAAATGTCGCGTGTGAAGCCGGGCCAAATAGCTGCTTCGGTCATCACTTTGTTTGAAGCCAGATAAGTGCGCTTTTCCGGCTGCATTAAATGCAATTCGGCGTTGGGCGCAAGCACACGAAATACAGCGTGGCGTGAGGTGTAATTCGGTCCATCATTCGCTTCAACGGATTCAAAGCTAAAGTGATAACCCGAGAGCGTTGCCGATTCGCCTGGCGCAAGGCGAATGTCTTGCTGCTCGCTCGCCAAAGAGGTAAATGCAACGCCCATCACAGTGACGGCAAGACCTATATGCGCAAGGCACATGCCCCAATAACTGGCGCGCAAGGCGCGTAAACCTTGCAGTGGTGTACGAGCATTGCGCAGTTTGTGGCGAATATCCATCAGCGTGCTAATCACTACCCATAAACCCAGCCATGCCGCGAGTAAAGCCAAGGCAGAGAAAGGCAGAGCCAGCGCCAGCACTAACAAGGGTGCAAACAGCAGTGCAGCAATTGTCGGTTTTTTCATCCACAGAAAAAATAATTCGCGGAATGTGTGTTTGTCGTGCCATTGCAGTTGCACACCAACAGGGAGCAATAACAGCACACAAAACATCAGTGGGATAAAAAAGCTGTTGAAGTAGGGTGGGCCGACAGAAATTTTTCCCCATTGCATCGCGTCAGCTATCAGCGGATACAGTGTGCCTAAACAGACGGTCGCCAAGATCACTGCCATGATGCAGCTGTTGAGCAACATAAACATTTCACGCGAAAAAAAGTGATAACCGGATGACGGTGTGGTAGGCGCGCGAAACGCAAACAACGTGAGTGAACAACCGATCACGATGGCAAGAAATGCCAAAATAAAATAGCCGCGCGTGGGATCACTGGCAAACGCGTGCACAGAAGTCAGTACGCCAGAGCGCACAAGAAATGTACCGAGCAAACTGAGTGAAAAAGAAAAAATGGCGAGCAACAACGTCCAACTGGAAAATAATTGGCGTTTATCGCTGGCAGCTAAGGAATGTATCAAGGCAGTGCCAGCCAACCAAGGCATGAACGAGGCGTTTTCTACCGGATCCCAAAACCACCAGCCGCCCCAGCCCAATTCGTAATACGCCCACCAACTGCCAAGCGCAATGCCAATAGTGAGAAAAGCCCATGCGGTGTTTGCCCAAGGGCGCACCCAGCGCGTCCATTCATTGCTCACACTGCTGCGCAATGGCGCGCCCGTTTCTAATAACGCGGCAATAGCAAACGCAAAAGGAATGGCAAAGCCTACATAGCCGAAATACAACATGGGCGGATGAATAATCAAACCAAAGTCTTGCAACAGTGGATTCAAATCGCTGCCTTCCGGTGGCACAAAAGGCAAGTTGCGCGAAAACGGATTGGAAGTAAATAGTGTGAATGCACTAAAACCTGTGGCGATCAAACCGAGTACGCCGAGCACGCGTGCGCGTAAAACTATAGGCAATTTATTAGAGCGCAGAGCAAACATGGCGGACCACAAGCTGAGTATCAGCAACCACAGCAATAATGAACCTTCATGCGCACCCCAAGCTGCGCTCACTTTGTAATACACCGGCAACAAGGTGTTGGAATTATTGGCAACGTATTGCAGAGAAAAATCGTCAGTGACGAAGCTGTAAACCAGAGTAGCAAAACTGCAGCACAGCAGGGCGCAATTCATGAGTACAAGGGGCGCGGCGATGCGCATCCAGCGCGCAGCGCGCAAATAGGAACCGCCGATAGCAAGAATGCCCTGTGCAATGCTGAAACAAAAGGCGAGGATGAGGCAATACAGTCCGAGTTCAGGAATCATGGCGTGCTACTGTGGATGAACGGTGGGTTTGGGTCCCATTTTTTTCATACTGTCACGAATTTCTGGCGGTGTGTAATTTTCATCGTGCTTGGCGAGTACTTCTGTCGCCGTGAATATTTTTCCATCCCATTGACCTTTGGTGATAGCGGCCTGCTCCTCGGCAAATAAATCGGGCAAGATGCCGGTATAGATAACAGGAATGCTGTGCTGCCCGTCGCCAATCGCAAATTGCACGGCAAGGCTGTTGGCATCGCGTTTCACGCTGCCCTTATCCACAAAACCACCTAATCGAATTGTGCGTTCTACTGGTGCTTTGCCAGAGGCAATATCAGCGGGTGTAAAAAATAAATTCATATTTTCGCGTAGCGCGAAAGTGATCAAACCCACAGCAATGCTGGATGCAATCAGAATAGCCAACAAAATCAGCAGGCGTTTTTTGCGCAGAGGATGCATGCGTTATTCCTGAGTTTGTTGCGCGATCTCCTTGCGCAAAAGTGTATGACGATGGAGAGAGTGCCAAGCCATTGCCAGTAAGGTGAAAAAGCTGATGCCGTACGCGCTCCACACATAAAAACCGTGACCGTGCATGTAAAACAGTTCATGTAGGGAATCAAAATACATCAGGGCTTTTCTCTGGACGCGGTGTTGCCGAATAAATCCACCAGCCACCGGCTATTGCGCTCGTTCGACAAAATTTCACAGCGCAGGTTCAACAGCAGCAGAACGGCGTATAAACAATAAAAACCCACAATCATCACCCACAGCGGATGCAGCATGGAGGGGTCAATGGTGGAAGCGGATGTGAGTTTTAACGAAGCACCTTGATGCAGCGTGTTCCACCATTTCACGGACATATAAATAATGGGGATATTTACCGTGCCGACCAAGGCAAGCAAGCTGGCGGCGCGGTTGCCGTTGTCCGTGTTTTGGTAGGCATTGGCGAGAGCCATCACACCGAGATACAAAAAAAACAAAATCAACATAGAGGTGATGCGCGCATCCCACTCCCACCAAGTGCCCCAAGTGGGTTTGCCCCAGAAAGAGCCGGTAACGAGTGCGATAAATGTCATGGCAGCACCCAGCGGTGCGGCAGCGCGCAAAGCCCAAAAGGCAAGTTTCATGCGCCAGATCAGCCCGATGCAGCCTGCTATCGCCATCAAGTAATAGCCAGCCAAAGCCAGAAAGGATGCGGGGACATGGATATAGATAATGCGGTAGCTATTGCCTTGGCGCGCGTCTTCCGGTGCGATAGCCAAGCCCCAGACGCTGCCCATCAAGAGCAGCAGGCAAGCGGCTGCTCCCAACCATGGCAGCAAAGTGCCACTCATGCGATAAAACCAAGGAGGGGATCCCCAACGATGAAACCACGTTTTTAACATGACGGAACACACGACAGAACAACGGAAAATAAGCGGTCGATAGGGGTAAAAAAAGCGCGGTCAGGATACCACATGGCGCCGCGCTATCCCTCTGTGGCAATGCGCAAACCCGCCACAACCACCAACGGTGCTAGCACCAGTGCCATGACACCAAAAGCACCCAGCATGGCGATTTGCCCCCAAGGTTGAAAACCCAAAGCCCCTTGCGTGGTGGCACTCGCGCCAAAAATCAGCACGGGGATATACAGCGGCAAAACGATCACGGCGATCAGTAAACCACCGCGACGCAGGCTCACGGTGAGCGAAGCCCCGATAGCGCCGATCAACGACAAACTGAGCGTCCCCAGCGCCAGTGCCAGCATGGTGACGGGCATGGCCACAACGGGTAGCGACAACATGCCGCCCAGCAAAGGAGAGAGCAGCACCAAGGGCAAACCGGCAAACAACCAGTGCACCAGCACTTTGACCCACACCACGCTGTACAAATGCGCAGGTAGCAGCAGGTATTGCTCCAGCATGCCGTCGTCGTAGTCACGGCGAAACAGCATATCGGCCGAGAGCAAGCTGGCGAGCAAGGCAGCCACCCACAACATACCGGGAGCGAGGGCTGCCAGTCGGGTAGATTCCGCGCTCACACCCAGCGGCACCAGAGCAATCACCATCAAAAAGAACGCGGCAGGGTTGATGGCATCGGCCAAGTTGCGCCACGCCAACTGCCACTCGCGACGCAAGGTTGCAGTGAGTACGCTCATGCGGCATGGCCTTGCGGGCGCACTGCATCCAACAGCAAGGTTTTGTGCGCCATGTTCAAGTTTTCGCTGCCGTGGTGTGTGGTCAGCACCACGCTGCCACCTTGTGAGCAGTGTCGCTGCAACTTTTCCGCAATTAACGCAAAGCCGTGTGCGTCCAATGCGGTGAAAGGTTCGTCGAGTATCCACAGCGGTTGCGTACTGAAAAAAAGTCGCGCCAATACCACGCGCCGTTGTTGTCCGGCTGACAGACGAAAGCAGGGTAGATGCGCTTTGTGGGCAATGCCCAAGGCTTGCAGTGCGTGGTGAATTTGCTCGCTGCTTGCACCGACAAGGCTGGCGTACCAAGTGAGATTTTCCCAGGCCGTGAGCTGTGATTTCACGGCGGGTTGGTGACCGAGATAGAGCAATTCTGGCGCGTAGTCATGCCAGTGCTGACGAATATTTTTGCCGTGCCAACACACATCGCCGCCGTACTGTGTGTTTAAGCCTGCCAGCACGCGCAGTAGCGTGGTTTTGCCACTGCCGTTGCTGCCGCTCACCAGTAACAACTCACCAGCAGGCAGTGTGCAATCCAGTTGCGACAGTAAACGCTGCTGCCCAACAGACACGCTCAGTTGTGTCAGTTGTAAAGCGGGCGTTACTTGTGTTTGTGTCATCAGTGCAGCTCAATCTTTGAAATCGGGTTTGCGATTTTCTTTGCGCGCCTTAATCGCTTCTTCAAAGTTTTTTGTCGTCATGCGCACATACAGTTGCGCGTGACCTTCGTGATTCATGTGTGTGTGCAAGTTGCTGGCTTGCAGACCAGACCACAGCATTTGCTTGGATAGCTCTACACCGATGTGACTGTGCTGCATGATTCGTTCTGCCATGGCATAGCAGGTGTCCATCAAGGCTTCCGGTGCGACCACTTTGGACACAATACCAATGCGCTCGGCTTCTTCTGCCTCCACATCGCGCCCTGTCAACATGATTTCAAACGCGCGCGTGGAGCCAATGGCGCGCGGCAAGGTGTAACTCAAGCCGAGTTCGGCGGACGTTAAGCCGTTGTTAATGCCAGCCGCGCGAAATATGGCTTGCGTGGAGGCGATACGGATATCCGTCATCATCGACAAACAAAAACCACCGCCAATGGCAGGGCCGTTGATGGCAGAGATCACCGGCTGGTGCATGGTTTGCAGGGTGTGCATCACATCGTCCAGCACTTTCATGGCGCGACGAGCGATGCCTGGCATGGTCAAGCCATCAAAAATAGGCAAATAACCAGGGTCTTTGAGATCCGCGCCCGAACAGAAGCCTTTGCCTTCGCCCGTGAGAATCACCACGCGCGTTTGGTTGTCAAAACTGAGGGCTTCCAGTGCCTCTCTTAACGGAACCATCACATCAAATGCCATAGCATTCATGCGCTCGGGGCGATTCATGCGTACCACAGCAATGCCCGCGCGATTTTTTTCGATAGTGACAAACTGCGACATAGAGACTCCAGAGATGCGTGATTCAGATGGCTCCGCATGATAGGGGTTTGCATCGCAGCGTTGTAGTGCTACTGTCTCTCCGGCAGGGAAAATCAAGGGATGACAGCACAGGGCTGAGGTGATTCATGAATGGAAAATTTAGCGATGGCTGGCTACACGAAGGGTTGAATTACGCCGTGCGCGTGATGTTGCTGGCAGTCGCCTACGCGGTCATTGCCAGCGTCGTATTAAAACTACTCGCTCCCGATCACATTGTTTCTCTGATGTGGCCACTAAGTGGTTTGTCTGTTGCGGTGTTGTTGATAGGCGGCGCGCGTTATTGGCCTGGATTATTTCTTGGCACGCTGCTGGGTGTGTATTACCAAAGCGCCGTCAACTCTTGGCCAATTACCTTGGCGTTTGCCAGTGGTAACACATTGGAATATTTATTGGCGTGGTGGTTGCTGGCGCGCGTATTTCGCATCAATCCCACATTGGAAGATACGCACGATTACTACAGTTTGGTGATTGCAGGTGCCGCCGCCGCCATCATCAGCGCCACTTGCGGCGCGGGTACCTTGTGGTTGACAGGGCGCATTGCCGATCAACAATTTTTTTCTGCATGGCTCTCTTGGTGGCAAGGCAATGAGCTGGGCGTTATTTTGTTTGCTCCCTTGCTTTTGGTTTGGCGACAAAAATTGGACGTGCCTTTAACCAGAAGAACCTTGTTGCATGGCGGATTGTGTTTGGTTTTGGCCTTTTTTTGTGGGCAAATCATTTTTCTAAATTGGTTCGATTCTGCGTTTTCTTACATTGCCAAACCGTTTTGGATGTTTATTTTTGTGATGTGGGCGGCCATTCGTCTCGGTCGCCACGGCGTTTTGCTCGTGTTGGCAATGGTTGCTGTTCAAGGTATTGCTGGCATCATGAATCACAATGTTATTTTTGCTGGCGATGAAAACGGGATGTCATTGATCAATTACTGGCTTTACATGGTCATCATCACCATGGTTGGTATGTATTTGGCATTGATTATGTTTCGCAGACACTGCGATCAACAAGCGTTGCGTGAAAGCGAGGAGCGCTGGAATTTCGCTTTGGAAGGGTCCGGCAACGGTGTATGGGATTGGAATATGGAGGCAGATCGTGTGCATTTGTCAGCCTATTTCATGCGTATGTACGATTACTACGGCGACAGCGTGGAAGCGACGCCGGCAGCTTGGTCTGAACTGGTGCATCCAGATGACATGGCGCAAGTGTTGTTTGATTTTGATGAGCATATCGCCGGAAGAACTTCTTTTTATGAGAACGAACACCGTGTGCGCTGTAAGGATGGCACTTATAAGTGGGTGTTGGATCGCGGCATGATTGTGCGTTATAGCGCACAAGGAAAACCACTGCGCATGGTGGGGACACATAGTGATATCAGCGATAAAAAAATGGCTGAAGCAAAACTGTTAGAGGCTAATGTATTGTTAGAGCAGCGCGTTGCAGAGAGAACGCAGGCGTTGGAAAATGCAAAGCAGGATGCGGAGTCTGCTGTAAGAATTAAGACAGATTTTCTTTCTAACATGAGTCATGAAATTCGCACACCTATTAGCAATATCATCAATATATCCAAGATGGTTCTTAAAACGAACTTGGATAATCGTCAGCAAGATTATCTGGAAAAAATTCAAGTATCTGGTCGCGTATTGCTGGAGTTGGTTGATGATGTGCTGGATTATTCGCACCTAGAGTCAGGTAAATTGCAACTGGATCGTGGCGTTATTGATATCGCCAGTATGATTGAGTCTTTTGTTGCTTTGTATCAAAGTAAGGCTAAAGAGAAAGGTATAAAAATTATCGTTGATGTGGATGCGCGTGTGGATGCGTCGCTTATCGGTGATGCTGTGCGGTTAAAACAAATGCTGGCAAACTATATTAGCAATGCTGTTAAATTTTCTGAGAAGGGAAAAATTACAATTCGTGTATTTGTTGTAGCGGGTAGTGTGTCAAATTTATTGCTGCGCTTTGAAGTTGTCGATGAGGGTATCGGCATTTCACCGCAAGCACAGCAAAAATTGTTTGCTGCATTTCAGCAGGCTGATATGTCGCTGCGCCGCCAATTTGGCGGCTCCGGTTTGGGATTGGCGATCAACCGGCGGCTATCCGCCATGATGGGCGGTGAAGTGGGCTTTGAGAGTCAAAGTGGCAAAGGCAGTACCTTTTGGTTTACGGCGCGGCTAACACGTTTGGATGCACCAGAATTGGCGAAAGAAATCACATTGCCTGCCAAAAAAACACTGGTTGAACAGCGGTTACAGAACATTAGCGTGTTGCTGGTGGAAGATGATCATTTTAATCAACAGGTAACCCAAGAATTATTGGAGATGTCGGGAACCGCCGTGACTGTCGCCAGTAATGGTCAAGAGGCGCTGCAGTGTTTGGCTGATCGGTCGTTTGACTGCATTTTGATGGATTTGCAGATGCCGGTCATGGACGGCTTGGAAGCTACGCGCTTGATTCGCGCGGATGCCAAATTGCGCGACAGCCTGATTATCGCCATGACGGCCAATATCTGGGGGGATGGCATGGAGCGTTGCTTTGCTGCCGGTGTGAATGATTTTTTAGGGAAGCCTGTGCGGCCTGATTTGTTGATTCAAGCGGTTGCTGTCTGGGTCAACTCCAACCGCCATTATCCCGTGGATACCTCCGTTTTGATGGAGGCTTTTGATAATGATGCGCCCAGAGCCATTGATGAAGTGGGGCGATTTATTCGGCATTCTTGGGGAGAAATCGGCAAAATGCGCCGCGCCATTGAAATGCAGGATATGGATGCCGCCTGTGAGGTCGCTCGACTCCTGCAGCAAGCGGCGCGGCGTATAGGTGTCGGTGGTTTTACCATCGTCCATGATGAGTTGATGCGATCTGGACAACCGCTGTCCCCGATGATTCTAATGTCTTGCTTGCGTCAAATGAGCCGAATACTAGAAAGAATTACCCAACAGTTACAGTTGAAAGGCTAAAATACTCCGCTGGGGACGTTCAGTTGGAGTTTGTTGTGAGAAAGACCAAAATTATCTGCACCATCGGTCCAGTGACTGAATCGTACGACATGCTAAAAAAAATGGCGCAAGCCGGCATGAACGTAGCGCGACTGAATATGTCACACGGTGACCATGCTTCTCATGCAAAAGTCATCAAAGCAATCAAAACCCTTAATAAAGAATTAGAACACCCGATCCCTTTGTTGCTGGATACACAAGGACCAGAAATCAGAACGGGAACCCTGAAAAATGATTTGGAATTAAAGCGCGGCGACATTATTTCTGTTTCAGCGCGTGCAGATGATGTGGAGTCCACATCACTCAATATCAATTATCACGATTTAATCAATGATGTAAAAATTGGCGACAGAATTACGGTCGATAACGGCATCATCAATCTGGAAGTCTTAGAGATTCAAGGGCGCGTTATGCGCTGCAAAGTGTTGGATGGTGGTCGCTTAAAAAGCCGACGGCACGTTAACCTGCCAGGTATTCGCGTCAACTTGCCGGCCATTACCACTAAAGATCGCGAAGATATTTTGTTTGGCATGAAGCAAGAAGTGGATTTTATTGCACTGTCTTTTGTGCGTGAAGCCAATGATATTCGCGAGTTGCGCAAGCTACTGGGCAGCAAGGCCGACAAAATTAAAATCATCGCCAAAATTGAAGATCAAGAAGGTGTAAAAAATATTGAAGAAATTGTCGCGGCAGCTGATGGCGTGATGGTGGCGCGCGGTGATTTGGGTGTGGAAATCAATATTGAAGACTTGCCTAACGTGCAGCGCATGATTGTGCGTTTGTGCAATGAACAGGGCAAGCGCGTGATTGTTGCCACACACTTGCTGGAGTCCATGATAGAAAATCCCATTCCGACACGCGCAGAAGTGACAGATGTTGCCAATGCAATTTACGAAGAAGTGGATTGCATTATGCTGTCGGGTGAGACAACGGTAGGAAAATATCCTATCCGTTGCGTGGAATACATGGATCGCATTGCGCGCACGACAGAAAAAGTGGCCGGCTTGCGTTTCTGCGACAAGCTGATGAAAGATAACGACAAACAGCATTTGGCGCACTCGGCCGTGCAGTTGGCAGAAGATATGGATGCGCGAGGTATTATCGTGATTACGCGCCGTGGTGTGATGGCAAACTTCGTTACAAATTGTCGACCAACAAAAACCACGATTTATGCATTTACCAATGACAGTCGCACGCGCAGGCAAATGAATCTCAACCGCGCTGTGGTATCACATCGCTTGGCATTTTCCAGCGACCCTGAAAAAACATTGCTGTCAGCGTTTGAAATTTTAAAACGCGATGATAAGTTTCAAGCCGGAGATAAGGTTGTTGTTATCTCTGATGTGATTTCTGGTTTGGGTGTCGATGCCATTCAAATTCGCAGTGTTCCTTAAAGAAAACCAAGAAAGATATTGCAATGACAACGGAAACCATAGAAAGCAATGAAGGCATTCTTCCTGTATCGGAAGTGCCTGTGTCGGAAGCGCATGCAGCAAAATCTTTGCAGGAACAAACTGAGATGCCTTTTGCTATTGTGCATGGCAAAGGGATTACTGAATTGCCCAAAGATTTGTATATTCCACCAGATGCCTTGGAAGTTATTCTGGAGGCCTTTGAGGGGCCGCTGGATTTGTTGCTGTACCTGATTCGTCGTCAGAATCTGGATATTTTAGACATCAATGTTGCAGAAATTACGCGTCAGTATATGCAGTACATCGAACTGATGGATGCCATGCAGTTTGAATTGGCCGCTGAGTATTTGTTGATGGCGGCGATGTTGGCAGAAATTAAATCACGCGTTTTGTTGCCGCGTTCCTCAGAAGCCGAAGAAGATGAGGAAGACCCGCGAGCGCAATTGATACGGCGTTTGCAGGAATACGAACGCTTCAAGCAAGCAGCGGAAGACTTGGATGCGTTGCCACGAGAAGGGCGTGATATTTTTGTTGGCGGCGCCGAGCCGCCGGAGCGTGAAAGCCGCCGCGCAGATCCACCTGTTGAAATGAAAGAGTTATTGCTGGCGCTGGCAGAAGTGTTGCGCCGTGCGGATATGTTTGAAAGCCACCAAGTCGAACGCGAGCGTTTATCCACGCGTGAGCGTATGTCGCAAGTGCTAGAAAAATTAAAGGGCGGCCAATTTATGCCTTTTGTCACGCTGTTTACGGTGCAGGAAGGTAAGTTGGGTGTTGTGGTAACTTTTTTGGCGGTGATGGAGTTGGTGAAAGAGTCGCTGATTGAGCTGCTGCAAACAGAGACTTACGGCCCCATCCATGTAAAAGCCAGAATCAATTAATTGCTAAATCATTTACTGAAAGTGATAAAACCATGAGTCAGTTTGATAAAACATTACTCAAGAAAATAGTCGAAGGTTTGCTGTTGGCCAGCAATGAGCCACTGTCAGTCAAACGCATTGCGGAAGTATTTGCCGATCAAGAAGTGTTTGGCGATGCAGAAAAGCCAGATGCGGAAGAAATTCAGGCGGCGATTGAAGAAATTGCTGCCGATTGCCGCGATCACGGTTTTGAATTAAAAGAATTGGCCAGCGGTTGGCGCTATCAGGTACGACAAGAGTTGGCGCTGTGGGTAGGGCGTTTGTGGGAAGAAAAACCTGTGCGTTATTCACGCGCAATTTTGGAAACGCTGGCTTTGATTGCCTATCGTCAACCTATCACACGCGGCGATATTGAAGAAATTCGTGGTGTGGCGGTGAGTACAGCTATTATCAAAACGCTGATGGAGCGGCAGTGGGTGCGCATTGTCGGGCATCGTGATGTGCCAGGTCGCCCTGCGCTGTACGCCACCACGCGCCAGTTTTTAGATTATTTTAATTTGAAAAGTTTGGATGAGTTGCCGTCTTTGAGTGAAATTCGCGATATTGACAAAATCAATGCGGAATTAGACTTTGGACAAGATCAGCAAGTGATGGAAGCATTAGCGCCGCGCTTGGCGGAACAGACAGGTGGCGAAATGGTAGAGGATGAAGACGCTACAATTTCGCAAAATGCAGGAAATCCCGTAGAAGATGCGCCTGACGCGCCGGTATTGCACTGATGCCTACATCAAAAAAAGAAACATCTGTCAAAAAAGTAACAACGCGTTCGGCTGAAAAAAAACCAGCCAGCAAAGGCACAAAAGCGCGCGTGGCAGAGAAAAAATCGTCTAAAAATACAGCAAGTGCTGCACCAGCCACTGAGAAATTACAAAAGTTATTGGCGCGCGCTGGCTTTGGCTCGCGGCGTGAATTAGAAACATGGGTTGCAGAAGGGCGCATTACCGTCAACGGCAAGTTGGCCACACTGGGGGATCGTGCCACCTTGAGTGACAAAATTTGTGTGGATGGTAAAAACATTTCGGCTACGCGATTGGCTGGACCGCGTGTGCGCGTATTGCTGTACAACAAACCGATTGGTGAAATTTGTACGCGTTCTGATCCTGAAGGTCGTCCCACTATTTTCGAGCATCTTCCTTCACTGGAAAAAGGGCGTTGGATTGCTGTCGGGCGTTTGGATATCAATACGAGTGGTTTGTTGATTTTGACTTCGGATGGCGAATTGGCGAATCGTTTAATGCACCCTAGCGCACAAATTGATCGCGAATATTTGGTGCGTGTGATGGGTGCAGTGGATGCGGATATGTTGCAGCGCTTGCGTGAAGGTGTTGAGCTTGACGATGGCGTGGCGCGTTTTACGGATGTGGGTTTATTGCACAAAGAAGAGAGCGAAAGCATCAATCGTTGGTATTGCTGTACCTTGATGGAGGGTCGCAACCGCGAAGTGCGCCGCTTGTGGGAGTCACAGGGCTTGCGTGTTTCACGTTTGAAACGTGTGCGCTTTGGTCCAGTTTCTTTAGCCAACAAATTGCCGGAAGGTCGCTGGCAAGAATTAAAACCGGGCGAGATGGCTATTTTGTATCAAGAAGCAGGATTGCCCGTGCCGCCGATTTCCGCGCTAACGCCGGCAGACAAGGAAGTGATGAAGCGCGAGCTGCGCAAGCCCATGAAATCACGCGTTGATGCTGAGAAAAGTAGTGGACGCAAACAGCGCAGAACGATTTGATTCTGCGTCGTTTTTAGAATCTGCGAAACAACGGTTGCGGTTGATCGACGGAGGTCTGGTAGTACTCCGTAAAATCATTCAGTGATTCAACCGCTTCTTCCAAATTGATATGTTCAGCCAGCACAAAACTGTTAAAACCACAGCGCTTCATGTAGCACATTTGCTCACGCAATACATGACCAAAAGCGCGAATTTCTCCGTGATAATCAAAACGCTGACGCAATAAACGTGCAGTGGTAAAGCCGCGTCCATCGGTAAAAATAGGAAAGTGGATAGCAATCAGCGGCAGTTTTTTTAACTTTTCTGCCCATGCAGTATCAGGAAATTCCTCGCTATCAAACCAAACGGCAATATCTTTGCGTGCGGTGAGTGTTGATTCGTGCGTCAGCCATAAGGCGAGCGGTAGTATGAGGTGCTCGCCTTCCGGCAAAGTGGTGCTGTCTTTGCTGATCAGTTGCCAGTGATTGCTAACGACTTCGCCGTCTTTAATGATGCGCTGCTCAGGCATAAGCACGTTCCTTAAACTGATCGATACCGATGCGGCGATACGTTTCAATAAAACTTTCGCCTTCGATACGGTTTTCTACATACACGTCTAAAATTTTTCCAATCACTTCTGGCACGTCGTCTTGTGAAAAAGACGGACCGAGAATATCGCCGAGTGCAGCATGTTTGCCAGAATCGCCACCGAGCGATATTTGATAAAACTCAGCGCCTTTTTTATCAACACCCAAAATACCGATATTGCCGACATGGTGGTGTCCGCAAGCATTCATACAGCCAGAAATATTGAGCTCAATATCGCCCAAATCATACAAATAATCGAGGTCATCAAACTTTCTTTGAATGGCTTCAGCGACAGGAATGGATTTGGCATTGGCCAATGCGCAGTAACTGCCGCCTGGGCAACAAATGATGTCGTTCAGTGTGCCAATGTTTGGTGTAGCAAAACCGAGAGGTTTAATTTTTTGCCACAATTCATACAGGCGCTCGCCTTCAATATCAGCCAGCACAATGTTTTGGAAGTGTGTTGTGCGCGCTTCCCCAAAGCTGTATTCATCGGCAAGGTCAGCAATCGCATCAAATTGTTTATCGGTGACATCCCCAGGCACAACACCAGTTGGTTTGAGCGACAAAGTGACAATACGGTAACCCGCTTGTTTGTGTGGTTTGACGTTGCGATTCATCCAATTGGCAAATGCTTTATCAGATGCCATTTGCTGCACTAATTGTGCAGTTACAGCAGAGTCGTCAAAACTTTTGTATGGTGGCAGGGTAAAGTGCTGCTTGATGCGATTGATTTCTTGCTCTGTCAGCGTGGCAGGCCCATCTTTCACTTGCGCCCATTCCTGCTCTACTTTTTCAGCAAACGCTTCAGGACCCAAAGCCTTCACAAGAATTTTGATACGCGCTTTGTGTTTGTTGTCGCGCCGACCCAATAGGTTATAGGTGCGAATAATGGCTTCTAAATACGTTAGCAAATGTTTCTCAGGCAAAAACTCACGGATGAGTGCGGCAATGCACGGTGTGCGACCTAATCCGCCACCGACAAACACGCGATAACCCACTTCGCCTGCTGCATTTTTTGTCAGCTCTAGCGCAATATCGTGAATCAAAATTGCAGCGCGATCGGCCTCTGCACCATTCACAGCAATTTTGAATTTGCGCGGTAAAAATGCAAATTCTGGGTGGAACGTAGACCACTGACGAATAATTTCACAATAGGGGCGAGGATCAATTAATTCATCAGCGGACACACCGGCAAATTGATCGGTGGTGGTATTGCGCACGCAGTTACCGCTGGTTTGTATCGAGTGCATGCCTACGGTTGATAAGTCTGCCAGTGCGCTCGGCACTTCCGCCAAGCGTGGCCACATAAACTGAATATTTTGCCGCGTAGTAACGTGTCCGTAACCTTTGTCATAGTGTCGTGCAACATGCGCGAGCATGCGCAGTTGCTTGGATGACAGCAGGCCGTAAGGCACAGCCAAACGCAACATGGGGGCGTGGCGCTGTATGTAAAGTCCGTTTTGTAGGCGCAATGGTAAAAACTCGGAAGGCGCTAATTCACCTTTGAGAAAACGCTCCATTTGCCCGCGAAACTGCACAACGCGTTGTCCGAGTATTTTTTTATCAATGTCTGAGTAGGCGTACATGATTTCTACACACGTTGACGATTGGCTTGCCTGTTTTATTGAACAGCCTCAGCGGTGGTCGCACGCTTAAGACGTGGATCATTTGCAGGGCGTTTACGCTGTTGGCGCGCAGGATCTGGTTGCGCCATTTCAGTCGGGATACGCGGCTCTGGATGGTTGGCTTCGCCAGCCACAATCACAAACTCACGCGGTTCTTTTTTAGTTTGCAGGCGCGGGTCATTGCTGGCGCGCGTGCGCACACGCGGAGTCGCGTTTGTTTGATCGACTGCTACAACATTTTTTTCTTCAACAGGCTCGACTTTTTTCTCTGTTGTATTTTGTGCAACAGGTTTCGGTGCGGTTTGTTGAGAAGTTTGCTCGCGTGATGGCGTGGGAGTGGGCGCTGCCACTTTTTCCACGGGGGCGTGTTGCACAACCGTTTCTGCCGCCACAGTTTTTACTGCTTCAATAGGAGGTGCTGAAGCTACAGGTGTTGCTGCGGCTTCTGCGGTTTGTTCTACCGGCGGTAGCAAAGATTGCTGTTCAGCAGCAACAGCCGGGCGCTGGCGTTGACGCTCATTGTTGCGTGGACGTTTGCCAGAAGGGCGGCGCGCAGGTGCGCCGGCTGCATCTTGCTGTTGTTGCGCAACGTTGTGTTCTTCATTGCGCGGTTGCTGATCACTGCGTGCAGCTTGTTGCGTGCCTTGTTGAAAATTATTGGGGCGCGCAGCAGGTTGTTGCTGTTTTTGTTGAGGTTGGTTATTCCGGCGATTTTGCTCATTCCGGTTCTGTTCATTTTTGTTTAGATCGTTTCTGTTTTGATCGTTGCGCGGCGCATTTTCATCACGATCTCGTGAGCGTTCACGATTGTTGCGATTGTGTCCATTGCGATTATTGCCGCGACGACGTTGATCATTGTTGCGTTCACGCGGTATTTGCGGTTTTTCTTGTGCAGGAGGTGGTACTTCTGCTGCTTTTTCTCCTTCGCCGAACAGTTTGCCAAACAAGCGCGTCATAAAACTGGCGGCTTTTTTCTCTGTGTTTTGCGACGCAGTAGGAGCAGCGTGTGCCGTTGGTGTAGCAGCAACAGGCGCAGGTTGCGGGGCAGGTGTGCTAGGTACCAGAATTTGTACAGCTGCCGTTTTAAGCGGCTGTGTCGCGGCAGATGTATCATCAACATCATGGGGTGTTACATCACTCAGTTCAATTTCAAAACTGGTTTGCGCCAACTGCGCGTCGCCATCGCGCAGACGTTGAATGTGGTAGTGCGGTGTTACCATATCTGGGTTGGGCACAATCACAACGCGGCACTGATGGCGTTTTTCAATTTCGCTGATTTGCTTTCTTTTTTCGTTCAACAAAAAGCTGGCAACAGCAACGGGTGTAATTGCACGCACTTCTGAGCTGCGTTCTTTTTGCGCTTCTTCTTCCAGCATGCGCAACAGAGCCAGTGCAATAGATTTGGTACCGCGTATCGTGCCTTGACCGTTACAGCGTGGGCAGAGGTGACCGGACGTTTCACCCAGCGATGGACGCAAACGCTGACGTGACATTTCCAGCAAACCGAAACGAGAAATGCGGCCGACTTGCACACGCGCCCGATCCATTTGCAGGGCATCGCGAATACGATCTTCCACAGCGCGTTGGTTTTTTGGTGAGTTCATGTCAATAAAATCAATCACCACCAAGCCGCCCATATCACGCAAACGCAATTGGCGTGCAATTTCATCGGCTGCTTCAAGGTTGGTGTTGGTGGCAGTTTCTTCGATGTCGCCGCCTTTGGTGGCGCGCGAGGAGTTGATGTCGATGGACACCAAGGCTTCGGTAACATCAATCACGATAGCGCCGCCGGAAGGCAACTTCACTTCGCGCTCAAATGCTGTTTCGATCTGGCTTTCGATTTGATAGCGATTGAACAACGGGATGCTGTCTTGATACAGCTTCACTTTGCTGTGGTAATTCGGCATCACTTGTTTGATAAACGCCGATGCCAATTCATAAGCACTGCGTGTATCAATAATCACTTCGCCGATGTCTTGACGTAGGTAATCGCGAATAGCGCGAATCACCACGTTGCTTTCTTGGAACAAAAAGTGCGGGGCCGAACTGTTGTCGGCTTCTGTTTTAATGGAGTTCCACAGTTGCAGCAGGTAGTCCAAATCCCACTGCAATTCTTCCGCCGAGCGACCGATACCCGCTGTGCGCACAATCGTGCCCATGCCAGCAGGCAGGTCGAGGCCGGCCAGCGCATCTTTCAACTCGGAGCGATCTTCACCTTCAATGCGACGTGAGATGCCACCCACGCGCGGATTGTTGGGCATTAAGACCAGATAGCGACCAGCCAAGCTGATAAAGGTGGTCAGTGCCGCGCCTTTGTTGCCGCGCTCTTCTTTATCAATTTGTACGATGACTTCTTGGCCTTCGCGGATGACATCGCGAATATTGATGCGACCCTCGATTTCGTTCGGTTGCTTGCTGAAGTATTCGCGACTGATTTCTTTCAGCGAGAGAAAGCCGTGTCGCTCGGCACCGTAGTCGACAAAGGCGGCTTCGAGGCTAGGCTCAACGCGAGTGATTTTTCCTTTGTAGATGTTGGCTTTTTCTTGACGACGATTGGTGTGTTCAATATCTAAATCGTACAGTTTTTGACCATCAACAAGCGCGACGCGTAGCTCTTCAGGCTGTGTCGCATTGATTAACATGCGTTTCATATCTATTTGTCCTTTCAGGTATTGGCGTAAAGCCAATGCATAACTTATGCATTGCCCTGCAGGGACGGCTGGGAGAAGCAGTCGGGTTCCGTTTTTCTGTGGCGGCGCAGGAGCGTCTTACGGCAACAGAGAATAGTGCGGATGGTCTTGCTGCTTTTGTGTAACGCCTTGTGCAAATTCAAAGTAAGGAAGCACAAGGCGAGAAATTCAGTCATCACTACAGGGTGGGCAATGCGGTTTGCCTGCTGTACAGGCGAGAATCCGGTAACTGGCAGCGTGTCTTGTCGGAGCTGCGCGATACCACCCTTGTGCCCCAAGCGTCGGTATAGGTGGCCGACAGCAATTTTGGGCATCCCACTATAACAATGTTCGCTAACCTATTCAATTACAATGAAAAAATAGGGTCTTTGGTCTTGGCAAGCTCACGCTCTCTGCTAGACTGAACCTAACCACGCAGGAACACATAAGGAGGTGTTTGTGGGAGTCGATACCAGACGCAGCGCCGGTAGGCCGCGCAGCCAAGCCAGCCACGAAGCTATTCTGAAGGCATGTTCGGCGCTGCTGGAGAGCAAGCCCTACGGCGAAATCACCATTGAAGCCATTGCCCAGCTAGCGGGTGTCAGCAAAGCGACAATTTACCGTTGGTGGCCTAGTAAGGTGGCTCTGGTCATCGAAGTGCTAACGGAGAAAGCTCTGCATATGCCGCAAATTCCTTTTGATGGTCGTAATCTGCGCGCGCACTTGCTGGCCTGTTTGAAAGGCGGCTACAAAACTCTGCTGCGCGGCAGGATGACTCCTGTGTTGTTGGCAGTATTGGCGGAGTGCCGCACGGATGCCGCCATGTTGGACTTGCTCTACAACAGTTTTTTTGCACGCTTACAGGCCATAGGTTTGCGCGATTTACAAAAGGCTGTCGAAACCGGTGAGCTGAGTACCTCGGTGCGGCTGGATGTGCTGCTCGATCAGTTGTGGGGGCCTCTCTATTACCGTGCGTTGATTGCAGGCAAGCCCGTGGATGATGCCTACCTCGAAAGTCTGCTGGTCAATTTATCTGCGCTCAATTAGCGCCTGAGCCAATTTGTTGCCTCCCCGCTATCCCCCCACAAGTTAGGGCAATTCAGTTAGAATTACGCGCCTCATTGCAGCCATTTATCGCTGCCTGCAGTAATTTAAGCAGTAATCAAGTGTAGAAATAAAACGTAGTAATAATAAGGAACATGCCGCATGGCTGATCGCGCCAAAGAAATTCTGCCCGTCAATATCGAAGATGAACTGAAACAATCCTATTTAGATTACGCGATGAGCGTCATCGTTGGTCGTGCCTTGCCCGATGCGCGCGACGGTTTGAAACCCGTACACCGCCGCGTGCTATTTGCGATGAGCGAGCTGGGCAATGCGTGGAATAAGCCCTACAAAAAATCGGCGCGTGTGGTTGGTGACGTGATCGGTAAATACCACCCGCATGGCGATTCTGCGGTGTATGACACTATCGTGCGTATGGCGCAGCCGTTTTCGCTGCGTTACATGTTGGTGGACGGGCAGGGCAACTTCGGTTCGATAGATGGCGATTCGCCAGCGGCCATGCGTTATACCGAAATTCGCATGTCGAAAATCGCGCATGATTTATTGGCGGATTTGGATAAAGAAACGGTTGATTATGTGCCGAACTACGATGGTACTGAACTGATTCCTGAAGTCATGCCCACACGCATTCCCAACTTGTTGGTGAATGGTTCGTCTGGCATCGCGGTGGGTATGGCAACCAATATTCCGCCACACAACATCGGCGAAATTGTGAATGCGTGTTTGGCCTTGGTGTCCAATCCCGATTTGTCCATTGATGAATTGATGGAGTATGTGCCAGGCCCCGATTTTCCTACAGCTGGCATCATCAACGGCAAAGCGGGTATTGTGGAAGCGTATCGCACAGGGCGTGGGCGCATTTATGTGCGCGCGCGCGCCACGGTGGAGCGCGATGAAAAATCGAACCGTGAAACAGTGATCGTTTCTGAATTGCCGTATCAAGTCAATAAAGCGCGTTTGATTGAAAAAATTGCCGAGCTGGTTAAAGAAAAGAAAATTGATGGCATTTCAGAGTTGCGTGACGAGTCAGACAAAGACGGCATGCGTATCGTTATCGAAATGAAGCGCAATGAATCTGGCGAAGTGCTGCTCAATAATTTGTACACACAGACGCAGATGCAGACCGTGTTTGGCATCAACATGGTAGCGTTGATAGACAATCAGCCGCGCACTTTGAATTTGAAAGAAATGCTGGAAGCTTTCGTGCGCCATCGCCGTGAAGTGGTGACACGCCGCACCGTGTATTTGCTGCGCAAAGCGCGTGAACGCGGCCATATTTTGGAAGGCTTGGCCGTTGCAATTTCCAATATTGATGAAGTGATTGAGTTGATTCGTCAGTCGCCCACGCCGACGGATGCTAAAGAGCGTTTGATTGCGCGCGGCTGGAAGCCCGGCACGGTGGCGCAGTGGCTAGAAAGAACCGGCGATGCGGCCTGTCGTCCAGAAAACTTAGGGGCAGAGTTCGGACTGCGTGAAGGACAGTACTATTTATCTGCCGAGCAAGCGCAAGCGATTTTGGATTTGCGTTTGCACCGCTTGACTGGCATGGAGCACGAAAAATTGCTTGCCGAGTATCAAGAAAAACTGGCGCAAATTGCCGAGTATCTGGATATTCTTGGCAGCTATGCGCGTTTGATGTCGGTAATTCGTGAAGAACTGGAGCAAGTAAAAAGCGATTACAACGACAATCGCCGCACAGAAATTATTAGCTCGCAGCTGGATCTCACCACAGAAGATTTGATCACGCCAGAAGATCGCGTGGTAACGATTTCACACGGTGGTTATGCCAAAGCGCAGCCGCTGGAAGTGTATCAAGCACAAAAACGCGGCGGCATGGGTAAATCCGCCACTGCAGTGAAAGATGAAGATTTTGTTGAGCATTTATTGATTGCCAACACGCACGACACCATGTTGTGTTTTAGCAATATGGGCAAAGTGTACTGGTTGAAGGTGTATCAAATTCCGGTTGCAGCGCGCGGTTCGCGCGGCAGACCGATGATTAATTTGTTGCCCTTGGATGAAGGTGAGCGCATCACTTCTATTCTCACTATCAAAGAGTACACAGCCGATCACTATATTTTCATGGCAACCGCCAATGGCACGGTGAAGAAAACTTTCTTGACCGAATTCTCACGTCCGCGCTCTGTCGGTTTACGCGCAGTCGAATTGGATGAAGGCGATGTGTTGGTCGGCACAGCGATTACCAATGGTGCAAATGACATCATGTTGTTTGCCAGTAACGGCAAAGCGGTGCGTTTTGAAGAAGCGGATGTACGCGCCATGGGTCGCACCGCGCGCGGTGTGCGCGGTATCCGTTTGGCAGATGGCGCGCGCATGATTGCGCTGATTGTGCCGGCAGAAGGCGGAAAAATTTTGACCGTGAGCCAAAACGGTTACGGCAAGCGCACGGAAGCTTCAGAGTTTCCAACCAAAGGTCGCGGCACGCAGGGCGTAATTGCGATGCAAACATCGGAGCGCAACGGCGATGTGGTCGGTGCGGTGCAAGTATTTGACGGCGATCAGTTGATGCTGATTTCCGATCAAGGCACTTTGGTTCGCACGCGCACGGATGAGGTCGCAATTGTCAGTCGTAATACACAAGGTGTGCGAGTAATTCGCCTGAAAGAAGATGAGCATTTGGTGAGCATTGAACGCATTGCCGAGGCGGATGATGCCGAAGAACAAGAAATTTAATCCCAGTTTGGTTAACTTTATCTTTTAAGGAGAAAATTATGAAAAAAGTTTCAATTGCCGCAGCGCTGTTAGTATTGACAGGTTGTGCTAGTGCTCCGCCTGCTGGAGAGTACCTTGCCTACGAAGAAAATCATGTTCTCGTAGAGAAGAAAAGCCCAGGGTTGGCTGTTGCTTTGGGTTTCCTGCCTGGTGGTGGTTCTTTTTATGCTGGATACCCTGGGAAAGGGGTAATTAACTTCTTGACTTGGCCGATCTCTATTTTTTGGGATCCTGTTAGCGGATATCACGGTTCTAAGATGACAAACTACAACGCAACTAAGGTTGAGTTGGCAAAAAAGAAACGTGCTGACATAGACGGGCTAACAGCTAAATATCAAGCTGGATCAATTGATGAAAAAACATATATTTTTGAAAAGGGGGAAATAGATAGAAAATATACCTTTATTAACTAAATATTGATGGTTGATAAAGGTTTAATTATTTTAAAGGTAGGTTGTTAATGGTGAGCAGAAAATTTAATTTCTGTGCAGGTCCAGCAGCTTTGCCAGAAGCAGTTCTGTTGCAGGCGCAACAAGAAATGCTCGACTGGCAGGGGCGTGGGCTTTCTGTGATGGAGATGAGTCATCGCTCCAGTGATTTCATGCGGATTGCTGCAGAAGCTGAAAGTGATTTGCGTGAATTATTGGATGTGCCTAGTAATTACAAAATCTTGTTTTTGCAGGGCGGTGCTTCCATGCAGTTTTCTGCCGTGCCGCTCAATTTATTGCCGACGGAAGGCAAAGCGGATTATTTGATAACAGGGCAGTGGTCAAAAAAAGCGCATGAAGAAGCGGCGCGTTTGGGCGAAGCACATGTCGTTGCCACGTCAAAAAGCAGTAATTTTTCTACGATTCCCGCTGTTGCAGATTGGCAGCTCAATACACATGCGGCTTACTTGCATTACACGCCGAATGAAACCATTGGCGGTGTGGAATTTCATTGGACGCCTGAAGTAGGTAGTGTGCCATTAGTGGCGGATATGTCATCCACGATTTTGTCGCGGCCTATTGATGTGTCGAAATTTGGCGTGATTTATGCGGGCGCGCAAAAAAATATTGGTCCAGCAGGGTTGGCAATTGTGATTGTGCGTGAAGATTTACTCGGCAGATCGCGTGCGGATATTCCCAAAATGCTTGATTGGAAAACTGCTGCCGATAACGATTCTATGTACAACACGCCGCCCACTTACTCTTGGTATCTCGCCGGTTTGGTGTTTAAGTGGCTGAAGGCGCAGGGCGGTGTCGAAGGCATCGCCAAAATGAATCAGCGCAAAGCAGAGAAATTGTATAGCTACATTGATAACAGTGGCTTTTATAAAAACCCTGTTGAGTTGCAAAGCCGTTCGTGGATGAATGTGCCGTTTACCTTGCCCAATGAAAGTTTAGATAAGTCTTTTTTACACGAAGCGGAAGAGGCGGGGTTGCTGAACCTGAAAGGCCATCGCTCGGTGGGCGGTATGCGCGCCAGTCTCTACAATGCCATCAATGAACAAGCGGTGGATGCGCTAATTACACATATGCAACATTTTGCTCAGCGTCACGCGTGAGGGTAAACCATGACGAGTAGCTTGCAATCGCTGCGCGATCAAATTGATCAACTGGACGCCACTATTCAAAACTTAATTTCTGAGCGCGCGCACTGTGCGCAGCAAGTGGCAGAAATTAAAAAAGCCGAAGGCAGTGCAGATACCGTTTTTTATCGACCTGAGCGCGAGGCGCAAGTATTGCGCAAAGTGATGGAGCGCAATAAAGGACCTCTCGGCAACGAAGAAATGGCGCGCTTGTTCCGCGAAATTATGTCCTCCTGCTTGGCTCTGGAACAGCCGGTGCGTGTGGCCTACCTCGGCCCTGAAGGCACTTTTACACAGGCGGCAGCTTTGAAGCATTTTGGTCACGCCTGCGTCAGTGTGCCGATGGCGGCAATAGATGAAGTGTTTCGTGAAGTGGCGGCGGGTGCAGTGAATTACGGCGTAGTGCCAGTGGAGAATTCTACCGAAGGCGTAGTGAATCACACGCTGGATAACTTCATGGAATCGTCGGTACATATTTGCGGCGAAGTGGAGTTGCGTATTCATCAGCATCTGTTGGTATCTGATGTCACAAAAACAGAAAACATCACGCGCATTTATTCGCATGCGCAGTCATTGGCACAGTGTCGCAAGTGGTTGGATTCGCACTTTCCGCAAGCAGAGCGCGTGGCCGTTTCTAGCAATGCAGAAGCCGCGCGCCGTATTCAAAGCGAGTGGAATGCAGCGGCGATTGCGGGCGATATGGCAGCAGATTTGTACGGTCTGAAAAAGCTGCATGAAAAAATTGAAGACATGCCAGATAACTCCACACGCTTTTTAATTATCGGCACGCAAAAAGTGCCAGCCAGTGGCGACGATAAAACCTCGATCATTGTCGCGGTACGCAACAAGCCGGGCGCGCTCTACCATTTGCTGGAACCTTTTCATAAAAACGGCATTGATTTGACGCGCGTAGAGACACGTCCTTCGCGCAACGGCGCGTGGAGTTATGTGTTTTTTATTGATTTCTCCGGTCATGCCGACAGCGACAAAGTCGCTGCTGTGTTGGAAGAAGTGGCAGGACAGTCTGCTGATTTACGAATTCTTGGCTCGTACCCACGCGCTGTACTCTAATTTTGTATCCACGCGGTTGCTCATGAAAAACATTGCTGATCTTGCTGTATCCGGCGTACAAAAATTATCCCCTTATCAACAGGGGAAACCAGTGTCTGAGTTGGAGCGTGAGTTGGGCATTACCAACATCATCAAATTAGCCAGCAACGAAAATCCCTTGGGCGTGCCAGAATCTGCTGTCGCAGCCATGCAAAAAAGCCTCACAGATATTGCGCTGTATCCCGATGGTTCGGCTTTTGATCTAAAGACAACATTGGCGCAAAAGTTATCGGTGAATGCTAATCAAATCACTATTGGCAATGGTTCCAATGAACTGTTGGATTTGATTGCCAGAGTTTTTTTGTCGTCATCAAACAATGCCGTAATTTCTGAATACGCATTTGTGGTGTACGCCATTGCTGTGCAATCGTTGGGTGCGGA
This sequence comes from Pseudomonadales bacterium, assembly GCA_046347205.1. GTDB lineage: Bacteria > Pseudomonadota > Gammaproteobacteria > Pseudomonadales > UBA7239 > UBA7239. The sequence continues at coordinate 360,949 of JAXMGN010000002.1, read as the reverse complement.
GTTACGCGTCGCAACAGCAAAAGATTTTGGTCACGATTTGGATGCCATGGCGAAGCTGGTAGACGGCAACACGCGCATAGTGTTTATTGCCAACCCCAACAACCCAACTGGCACTTGTCTCGGCATTGCAGCAATTGAACGCTTTTTGCAAACCGTGCCGAGCAATGTGATTGTGGTGTTGGATGAGGCGTATCACGAATACGTTGGCAGAGAAGATTACGCCAGTGGTCTGACGCTGCTCGATCGCTATCCCAATTTAATCGTGACCAGAACCTTTTCCAAGGCCTACGGTTTGGCGGGCTTGCGAGTGGGTTACTGTATTTCTAGCAGAGAGATTGCTGATTTATTAAATCGTTTGCGCGAGCCATTTAATGTCAATAGTCTGGCCTTGGCTGCTGCGGAAGCGGTGCTACAGGATAAGGATTATTTGCAACGCAGTGTGGATATCAACACGAAAGGTATGCAGCAGTTAGAAGTAGGTTTGCGTGAACTGGGGCTGCACTTTATTCCATCGTCAGGCAATTTTATTGCTGTCAATTTTGCGCGCGATGCTGCGCCGCTGTATCAGGCATTTTTGCAAGAGGGCATTATCGTGCGCCCAATCGCTGTTTACGGCATGCCCACTTGGTTGCGTATTTCTATCGGCCTGCCAGAACAAAATGCGCGTTTTTTGCAGAGTTGCCGCAAGGTGTTGTCGCGATGAAAGCGCGCCGCGTTTTGGTGGTGGGTTTAGGGCTGATTGGCGGCTCACTCGCGCTGGCCTTAAAACAGCGCAAAATCTGTTTGGAAGTATTGGGTGTTAGCCGCAGCGAAACCACAGTTGAAAAAGCACTGGCGAAAGGTGTGATTGATCGAGGCTCCACTTCGCTTGCGGCTATGCTGCCCGCACTGCAAGCAGGTGATATTTTGGTGATTGCCACGCCCACACTCAGTGTAAAAAATATTTGCGAACATTTGAAAGATGCTGTGCAACAAGGCGTGTTGATTACTGATGTCGCCAGCGTCAAAGGCTCGGTGGTGCGCGATGCGGAAACGGTTTTTGGTTGCTTGCCTGAAAACTTTATTCCTGCGCATCCTATAGCCGGTTCAGAAAAAAGTGGTGTAGAGGCCGCCGATTCCACATTGTTTGTGCAACACCAAGTGATTTTAACACCGCTGCCCAACGCCAACGCCACTGCTGTGCAGGCGGTAACGGCAATGTGGCAGGCTGTTGGCGCGGAGTTGTCATCGATGTCTGTTGCAGAACACGACAATGTTTTGGCATTGACGAGCCATTTGCCACACATGTTGGCTTACACCTTGGTGGATACACTGGCGCAGCGTTCGCAACAGCAAGAAATTTTTCGCTACGCGGCAGGCGGCTTTCGCGATTTCACACGTATTGCGGGCAGTGATCCCACTATGTGGCACGACATCGCTTTGGCAAATCGCGATGCGTTGTTAAACGGTTTGGATGATTTTGAAAAACACTTGCTGGCTCTGCGTCAAGCCATTGAGCAGGGAAATGGAAATACCCTGCATGATGTATTTACTCGCGCCAAGCAGGCACGCGATCGGTTTAGCGAAATGTACGCTGATCGTCAAAAGAAAAAACATTCTGATGTAGAGGGTAATCTGTGAAATATTTGTTGCAGCCTAGCGGTCATTTGCGCGGCGCGTTTCGTGTGCCTGGTGATAAATCTATTTCACATCGCTCTATTATGTTGGGCTCGCTGGCAGAAGGTGTAACGGAAGTTGAAGGTTTTTTGGAAGGTGAAGATGCGCTGGCAACGCTGCAAGCGTTTCGTGACATGGGTGTAAAAATTGACGGGCCAGCAGAAGGGCGCGTGACAATTCACGGTGTGGGTTTGCGCGGCTTACAACAACCCAGCAAAGCATTGGATCTCGGCAATTCCGGCACATCCATCCGTTTGATGGCGGGTTTGATGGCGGGTCAACGCTTTGATGTGGAAATGATCGGCGATGAGTCTCTATCCAAACGCCCGATGGAGCGCGTGGCAAAACCGCTGCGCAGCATGGGCGCTGTGATTGAATCCACAGGCGATAAAGGTACGCCGCCGCTCACCGTGCGCGGTGGAAAAAAATTGCATGGCATTCACTACGATATGCCCATGGCCAGCGCGCAAGTGAAGTCCAGTATTTTGTTGGCCGGTTTGTACGCAGAAGGCGAAACATCCGTGACGGAACCTGCGCCTACGCGCGATCACACCGAACGCATGTTGCAGGGTTTTGGTTGTCAGGTAAGCGTAAACGGTGCAACGGCAACCGTGCACGGCGGGCAAACACTCAAAGCAACACAGATTGATATTCCGGCGGATATTTCTTCAGCAGCTTTTTTTATGGTCGGTGCCAGTATTGCGCCCAATTCAGACATTACTTTACAGCATGTCGGTATCAACCCCACACGCACGGGTGTGATTGATATTTTGCGGTTGATGGGTGCCAATATTGAGCTATTGAATCAACGCGAAGTGGGTGGAGAACCTGTTGCGGATATTCGTGTGCGTTCTGCGCAATTACACGGTATCGAAATTCCAGAAGAATTGGTGCCTTTAGCCATTGATGAGTTTCCCGTGTTGTTTGTGGCGGCCAGTTGCGCCGAAGGTAAAACGGTTTTGTGCGGTGCGGAAGAATTGCGCGTGAAAGAATCGGATCGCATACAAGTCATGGCTGATGGCTTGCATACATTGGGCATTGATGCGCAGCCGACACCAGATGGCATGGTGATTCACGGCGGCAAGATGGGTGGTGGCACGGTGTGGAGCCATCACGACCACCGCATCGCGATGTCTTTCGCTATTGCTGCACTGAGAGCCAACGACACCATCACCATTGAAGGCTGCGATACCGTGGCGACTTCCTTTCCGGGCTTTGTAGAGCTATCCAAAACAGCCGGCCTCAACATTCAGGCGGTGGTCTGATGGCGGCAGTGCCCATCATCACAATTGATGGTCCCGGTGGGTCGGGCAAAGGCACGATTGCGCAGTTGGTTGCTGACCGCTTGGCGTGGCACTGTTTGGACAGTGGTGCTCTGTATCGCATTGTGGCGGTGGCTGGCACACAGCAAGGGCTGGCTTTGGATGATGAGCCGTCCCTAGTCGCGTTGTTACCCAGTTTGAACATTCGTTTTGCGTCAGAAAACCATATTTGGGTCAACGGCGAAGACTTTGGCAGCATTATTCGCGAAGAGGCGGCGGGGCTGGGGGCTTCACAGGTGGGCGCGCTACCTGCTGTGCGGGCTGCGTTGCTGGAGCGTCAGCGCCAGTTCGCCCAATTGCCCGGCTTGGTGGCCGATGGGCGCGACATGGGTACTGTAGTTTTTCCGCAAGCGCCCCTCAAAATCTACCTCACGGCCAGTGCCGAGGAGAGGGCGCAAAGGCGCTATAAGCAGTTGATAAATAAGGGGCAGAGTGTTAGCCTGCCCGCCCTTCTTGAGGATATCCGCGCTCGTGATGAACGCGATATGCAGCGCGCAGTAGCGCCGCTGCGCCCAGCCGCTGACGCTGTTGTGATTGATAGCACTGCGATGGGAATTGAGGAGGTAGTAGATAGTGTTCTGAGTCTCGCCATGCAACGTGGTTTGACGCAGGCAGCATCTTTCGGCCAGTGAGGTTTGCCACCAGTCCTGCGTGATTTTTTAATCGACACAGGGGCAACACCACTGTTCATTATCAACCCGCATGTACTGGCTTGCGGTTATCAATAGATCGCAACGCGATCGGCACAGGTGTATTAATGGAAAGTTTTGCAGAACTCTTTGAACAAAGCCTCAAAACCGTTGAGATGAACCCCGGTTCTATCGTTACGGGTGTAATCATTGATATCGACAGCGATTGGGTAACCGTACACGCTGGTTTGAAATCAGAGGGCGTGATTCCTCGTTCACAATTTTTGAATGAGCGCGGCGAATTTTCGTTGCAGATTGGCGACGAAGTACAAGTGGCATTGGAAAGCGTTGAAGACGGTATGGGCGAAACCAAACTGTCGCGTGAAAAAGCCAAACGCGTTGAAGCGTGGAAAATATTGGAAAAATCTTTCGCTGCTTCTGAAGTGGTGGTGGGTTTGATCAACGGCAAAGTCAAAGGCGGCTTTACTGTGGATATTCAGGGCATTCGTGCCTTTTTGCCTGGTTCTTTGGTGGATGTGCGTCCGGTGCGCGACACGCTGCACATCGAAGGCAAAGAGCTGGAATTCAAAGTTATTAAACTCGATCAAAAACGCAACAACATCGTGGTTTCTCGCCGCGCTGTGTTGGAAACGTCTAACAGTGCCGAGCGCGAAGAATTACTGGCCAATCTGCAAGAAGGCTCGCAAGTAAAAGGCGTGGTTAAAAACCTTACTGATTACGGCGCGTTTGTTGATTTGGGCGGCGTGGACGGCTTGTTGCACATCACCGATATGGCTTGGAAACGTATCAAGCATCCTAGCGAAATCGTGGCGGTGGGCGATGAAATCGACGTTAAAGTCCTCAAGTTTGATCGTGAGAAAAACCGTGTGTCTCTTGGTGTGAAACAGCTGGGTAATGATCCATGGATCATCATCACCAACAAATACCCAGAAGGCACAAAAGTGCGCGCCAAAATCACCAACCTCACTGACTACGGCTGCTTTGCTGAGTTGGAAGAAGGCGTGGAAGGCTTGGTACACGTTTCTGAAATGGATTGGACCAACAAAAACGTACACCCATCAAAAATCGTGCAAGTGGGCGATGAAGTGGATGTGATGGTGTTGGATATCGATCAAGAGCGCCGCCGCATTTCTCTCGGCATCAAACAATGCCAAGAAAATCCTTGGGACGTATTTGCGCGCAGCTTTAACAAAGGCGACAAAATCAGCGGCAAAATCAAGTCGATTACTGATTTCGGTATTTTCATCGGTTTGGATGGCAACATCGACGGCTTGATTCACTTGTCTGACATTTCTTGGAATGAAACCGGCGAAGAAGCCGTGCGTAACTTCAAGAAAGGTGATGAGCTGGATACCGTTATTCTGGCGATTGACCCTGAGCGTGAGCGCATTTCTCTCGGCATCAAGCAGTTGCAGAACGACCCATTCTCCAACTATGTGGCGGAAAATGATCGCGGCAGCATCGTCAAAGGCACCGTTATTTCTGTGGATGCCAAAGCAGCTGTTGTGAAATTGGCTGACGATGTAGAGGCTACATTGAAGGCGTCTGAAATCAGCCGCGACAAAGTGGAAGATGCACGCAACGCGCTGAAAGAAGGCGACGAAGTTGAAGCAAAAATCATCAGTGTGGATCGCAAGAGCCGTAGCATTGGTTTGTCTATCAAATCGAAAGATGTGGAAGACGACAAAGATGCATTGCGCGATCACAACAAGAAGGAAACGGCAGACCAGCCAGTTCCAACGACAATTGGTGATTTGATCAAAGCGCAGATGCAGAACCAGTAATACTGTTCTTCCTGTGAGGAGCTGATGGTGGAGAGAAACACAGTTACCAAATCGGAGTTGATTGACGGTATAGCGAATCGTTACGAGATGTTGTCATCGCGTGACGTGGAACTGGCCATCAAGACGATGATTGATGCCATGGCGAATGTTCTGTCGACAGGTGGCAGAATTGAGATTCGTGGTTTTGGTAGCTTTTCTCTGCACTATCGCGCACCGCGCATTGGACGCAATCCTAAAACAGGGGATACAGTAAAGCTGACAGGTAAATATGTGCCTCATTTCAAGCCAGGCAAAGAGTTGAGGGACAGGGTGAATGATAGCTTACGCGGCAGCAGTATTTGACTAGCGTGCTGTTAAATCGCTCTGTGATACGCTCGTAAACGGCATGTGGCAACCACCTCATGCCGTTTCTTTTTTTGGGGTGATTCTTACAATGAGTGAGTCAACATGAAAAAGTGGATATCTACAGTCTTATCTCTTCTTGTTATTTTGGCGGGTGCATTTATTGGTATCTGGTTTTATTTGGATAATATGGAAGCAGTAACCATTCACTGGTTTGGATATCCGATAGAAAATATACAGCTAGCCTTATGGCTGCTCATATTTTTTGCAGCTGGTACATTGCTTGGATTGAGCGTCAGTGCAGTACAAGCAATACGACACAAGATGCATGTCAAAATACTACGCAATCAGATCAAAGCCGCCAAACAGAAAGCTGCTTCTGTCGCTTAAATAATTGAGTCGAGACATTTAATGCCTACCCACCAGTCGCCCGTTATTGTTGCTTTAGACGTTGACAATGCACACAGCGCATTAATGCTTGCAGAGCAACTAAACCCAGCTGAGTGCCGCTTAAAAGTAGGAAAAGAGCTATTTACTGCTTGCGGCCCAAATGTTGTGCAATTGTTGGTACAGCGCAATTTCGATGTGTTTCTGGATTTGAAATTTCACGATATTCCAACGACCGTTGCTCATGCATTGAAAGCAGCGCGCGATTTGGGTGTGTGGATGGTGAATGTGCATGCCAGCGGCGGCACAAAAATGTTGGAAGCTGCACGCGCGGCGCTGCAAGAAAAAAATGATCCACTGCTGATAGCTGTCACTGTGCTAACCAGTATGGATCAGCACGATTTACAGCAAATTGGCATCAGTGAATCATTAGATAAGCATATTGTGCATTTGGCTGGGTTGGCCGCCAACGCTGGTTTAGATGGTGTGGTTTGCTCTGCACGCGAGTCCACCGTGCTACGCGATTGTTTTGGCAGCGATTTTTGCCAGGTCACACCAGGTATCCGTCCTGTGGGTAGCGCGGTGGGTGACCAATCGCGCATCATGACGCCACGTGAAGCACTGGATAACGGCAGTCATTATTTAGTGATTGGTCGTCCCATTACTCAGGCTGAAAATCCTGCGGCAGCGCTGCAAGCCATCAATGCTTCCTTGTTGTTATAACTGTGTATGTAAGAAACGTCTTACATTATTGACGTCATGGCTGACAGACTCTCATTAAAATTTTAGTAATAATAAATGTGCAGGGATTGCATTTAATTTCTTACATGGAGTTTTTATGAACACAATCAAATCTTTCGTAGCATCTGTTCTTATGGCGTCAGCATTGGCGACCGGTGTAGTTCACGCTGAACCCACAAAAAATACCAGCCAGCCCGTTACTGCAGCGACACAGCAGCAAGCCGTATCCGCCATGGTGAATATCAACACGGCAGACGCGACAACACTGGCGGATAAGCTGAATGGTATTGGCATGAAGAAAGCACAGGCAATTGTCAGTTTCCGTGAGCAAAATGGCGCTTTCAAAAGTGTTGATGATTTGGTGAACGTCCCTGGAATTGGTCCTGCCACTTTAGAAAAAAATAGAAGTATTATCGATATTAAATAAACACAGCCCTATAACGATCCCTGCAAAGCCCGGTTCGCTGGGCTTTTTATTGCCTGTTATTTTCTTGCAGAGCGTTCAGCAAAGTTTGTATTTTGGTGAGAGATTCTTGGTATTCACTCTCGCAGTTTGAATCGGCAACAATGCCACCGCCGCCCCAACAAAATAATTCGCCGTTAGCGAGTAGTAGGGTGCGTATCATAATGTTACTGTCCATTGCGCCGTGAGCGGAATACATCACAATACTGCCGCAATACACACTGCGTCGGCTTAGTTCTAGCTCATCAATAATTTGCATGGCGCGCACTTTGGGCGCTCCTGTGATTGAGCCGCCGGGAAAGCAGGCTTGCAGCAGGTCTGCGCCGTTGTATTTCTGTTTTAGTTTTCCTTCTATGGTGCTAACCAAGTGATGCACGTTGGAAAAAGTTTGCAACTCAAACAGTTTTTTGACAGACACACTGCCAATTTCACATACTTTACCGAAATCATTGCGCAGTAAATCCACAATCATCAAGTTTTCTGCGCGGTTTTTGGGGTCATTTTCCAGCATAAGCGCAGCTTGTTGATCTTCTTGTGTGTCACGTTTCCGCGAAGCAGTGCCCTTGATAGGCTGGCTAGTGGCCGTGCCATCTGTTCTCAGTTGTACAAAGCGTTCCGGCGAAAATGAAAGAATGGCACTGTCTTTGTTGTTGTAAATAGGTAAATAGGCGCAGAACGGTGAGGGCATTACTTTGCGAAGATGCTGATAAATATCAATATCCCTCCGTGTGGTTTTTGTAGAAAACCGCTGTGCAAAGTTAATTTGGTAACAATCACCAGCATGAATGTACTCTTGGATAGTTGAGAACTTTTGAGAATATTCCTGCTTGGTGATGTTGCTAGAAAAATCTGCGCTTAGAAATGCTGATGCGTCTTTGTCATTTTTTTTATGTGTAGATGCCAGAAGGTATTGTGGTAGTGACTGCGCCAAATTTTTATTACAGTGAGGGTGAAGAGTTAGCCAGCTTTTTTTATTTTTGTGATCTTGAATACAGGCCCATGCATAAAAACCAAACTGCATATCGGGTACATCAATATCATTCTTGGGGATTGATGCGAGAGGAATGTACTCTCTCGTTAAATCGTAAGCGCAGTAGCCGATCAGTCCGCCACAAAAAGGGAGTTCTTGTTGTATTGCCGCTGAGTAATCGATATCGGCCATCAGCATGTCTGTCACCACAGCATGCAAGGCGGCAAAACTATGGCCCTGTGTTTTTTTTATGGTTGATGGCAGCGAGCCACGCCAATCAATCTGACCATTTTTGGTTTGTAGCCAAAACTCTGGTGCGGCAGTAATGATGTCAAATCTGCCACGCGTACTGGTATTTACTGTTGCGTTGTGCGCATCAATATCGCTTTGCAGAATCAACGGCATTGGCAGCTGTGCTGCAATAGTGTGAAAATACTGCAAGCTGTCCGCTGCATACGGTAGAGGCAGTAATTTCAGCACAGGGCGCAGCGGCGTTGAATGCATGATGGCCAATAACAGTCAGTGAGATTTTTATGCGATTTATCGCGCTAGAAAAACTGCATCGTATGCACGACGGCTATAAACGCGCAGTGGTGGTAGACGGGCGCAATCTACTGCTTTTTCAGAGTGATGACCAGATTCACATTGTCGATAACGTATGCCCTCACGCCGGTGCTGCACTGGATAGAGGCAGCATTCGCGGCGGGCAGCTCATTTGCCCGTGGCACGGCATCGCATTTGATGTACGCACAGGGCAGGCGGCTACTTGTGGTCTGCGGCTAGTAAAATACACGCCCGCGTTTGAACAACAGAGCGTTGGCATTTTGGTTGACTGAGGAGAAAACATGATTTCCACGCCCGATTTATGCGATGCCCACGAGCAGGACATCACTGTATTAGAGCCGCTGTTTGTTAGTTATGGTGGTCGCGAGGCCTTTGGTGGGCAAATTGTCACCGTAAAATGTTTTGAGGATAACTCGGCGGTGAAAGCGCAGTTGGCTACTGCGGGGCAAGGCAAGGTATTGGTGGTGGATGGTGGCGGCTCCTTGCGCCGTGCCCTGATGGGCGATTTGATTGCCGCCAGCGCGGTGGATAACGGCTGGAGCGGCGTGGTGATTTACGGCGCGATTCGCGATGTGGATGCCATTGCGGCCATGGATTTGGGCGTGCATGCACTGGGCTGTATCCCGCTCAAAACCGAACGGCGCGGCTTGGGCGATGTCGGCGTGCCACTGAAAATAGCGGGAGCAGTCATCAACAACGGTGAATACCTGTACGCAGACAACAATGGCATCATTCTTTCGTCTAAACCATTGTTGTAGTTTGTTTTTGTTGACTATTTTCGATCTGCTCATAAAATACGCGCCTCGCCATGTTGTTTAAGGCGAATACTTTTTGCGGAAATAGCTCAGTTGGTAGAGCACGACCTTGCCAAGGTCGGGGTCGGGAGTTCGAGTCTCCTTTTCCGCTCCAGTTTGGCGCGGTGGCAGAGTGGTCATGTAGCGGACTGCAACTCCGCGTACGCCGGTTCGATTCCGACCCGCGCCTCCATTGTTAGAGTTAACTTTCGTGCAAGCGAAAGTTTTACATCACGGCCCGAGTGGTGAAATCGGTAGACACAAGGGACTTAAAATCCCTCGGGGGCAACCCCGTGCCGGTTCAAGTCCGGCCTCGGGCACCATCTTTCGTTCAAGTTTTTAGCAGCATCTCTGCTTCATGTGATATCGCACTCAATAATGTGAAGTGAGTGCTTGAAATCCTAATACCCCGCCTAGATAATCGCGCTAATCTTCGGATTACTAAAAGAAAATGGCTCCGAGCGCTCGCGCTAGTGTGCCTGCCAATAATTAGCTATCAGGATGCCAGCGTGTCTGATCAACGTACTGTTAATCTCACTTCCCTGAACATAGTCAAAGCCGAGTTCTTGGCTACCATTCAGCTAGCCACCAACCAGTTAGAGCAATTCATCTCTGCACGGGATCGACAGGATTTGATCACCGCAGCTTTAGAAAGCTTTCAGCAAATTGATGGGGTGTTCCGCATCGTGCAGCTGCAAGGTGCAGATTTGCTCACAGCTGAAATTGTCGACACGCTGAAATCGTTACCACCCAACGCCGACGCTTCTCATGATGCTGCTTTGGCTGCTGTCAGTACGGCTGCTTTTGTTGCAACGCGCTATTTTGAATATGTGCAGCAATTTGAAAAGTCCATGCCGGTTTTATTGTTGCCGTTTATCAATGATATTCGCATCACTAAAAACCTAGCACCGCTTCCAGAAAGTCAGTTTTTAATGATGAATACACTGGGAGGAGAACACGCTGTTTCAGCGTCCGCTGCATACTCGCAGGATGCCGCGCGACGTTTTCGTCACATGTACCAAGTTGGTTTGTTGGGTACGCTGCAAGGACAAAATGCCGATTACTCTCTGGGCTTGATGCAGCGTGCATTAGAAAGAATGGATGCCATTAGCAGTGAAAAACCTTTGAGTAAGATGCTATGGGCCGCTGCCGTTGCACTAGCCGTTGTCCGCGAACAACAACTTGCTCTACCCAATTCGAGAAAAATGTTGCTGTCTGCCATGGATCGCCAACTCAAGAAATTAGTGCAACAGGGCGAAGCTTTTTTGGATTCGCCTGTTGACGATGCACTGTTACGAGCGTTTGTGTATATCGTTGCTGTATCGGGTTCAGAATCAACTGCAGCAAAAAATATACGCTTAGCCTTTGCTGTCAACCCATTGGGTTATACCGAGTCGGATGTTGAGGAAGAACTGAATAACTTGCGAGGCCCTGGTTTATCAACAGTGCAATCGGTAGCAGAAGTTATTCGCGAAGAAATACGATCCAGCAAAAATGCACTTGAAATGGCAGCACAAGGGGGAGGGGACATTGTTGCTACCTACCCAGACATGATCGCCTCTTTAACTCGTGTTGCTGAAACACTAACCGTGGTTGGTCTGGTATCGCCTGGACAAGTTTTGCGCGAGCAGGTCAGCAAAATTCATCAATGGGAGCAAGAGCAACATGCAGCAGATAATGCGCAGTTGGTTGAAGTGGCAGATACCTTGCTCTATATCGAAAGCACCGTTTCTGCTTTGCAAAACATCAATTTATCTCAAGCAAAACTGGCAGAAACAAATGCCTTAAGTAAGGATTCCATCATCGCGCAAAGCCAATTGGCTGAAGCGGAAAAAGTAGTGCTGGATGAAGCTCAATCTGGTCTTGCGTTGATTAAGCGCGCCATGGCCTCTTATGCGGAATCTGGCTATGACCCGATTCATATTGCCAATTTAGGAAAGAGTTTAAATAGTGTGCGTGGTGCATTGGTGCTAATGAATATGCAACGTGCTGCAAAAGTTACCGAATCCTGTGTTCAGTTTGTTGATACGAAGTTGATTCGTGCGGATGCTAGCGGGGCTATACAGCAGCTAATGGAAACATTTGCCGATGCAGTAATGAGTATTGAATATTTTCTTGAGGCGTATATTGCCGTTCATAAACAAGATAACTCTATTTTGGAAATTGCAGAAGAAAGCGTTAGCGCGCTGGGATTCCCAACCAATTAATCGGCAAATGCTCAAGGAGTAAAGAAATAATGGTCTATCAGATTATTGCTGTTTTGCTGTTTATCCTAGCCATTGCTGCAGTTACATTGTCTGTAAAGTTCTTGGGAAATAAAAAATGGATTGTAGGCTTTGTGCGTGGATGCTTGGGCTTTTTTCTGGTCGCAACAGGAGTGGTTACCGCATTGGCCGGCAAAGATATCTATAGCTACAAGCCAGCAAGCAGCGACACGAATGTCGTGGTAACAGTCAGTTTTCGTAAGAAGGATGCCAATGTTTACATTGCAGAAATGCAAGAACCTTCTGGCGCATTTAATAGTAGAGAAATAGAAGGTCAGCAATGGCAGCTCACTGCTCGCATGCTGGCATGGCCGCCGTTGATGTCATATATCGGCCTGCGCTCAGGTTATCGTTTGGAAAATATCTCCGGTCGCTTTATTGAGTTGCAACTGGATAAAATGGTTGCGCAAAAAACATCAGAGCCATTGAATGCGAGTGGCTTATTGGATACATGGCGCATTCTTAACGATCACCCATCTATTGTGCCACTTTTGTCGGCTCATTTGGCTGCGCTTGGCTTCATACCTATTGCCGATGGTGCCATTTATGAAGTGATACCTGCTGGTCAAAATTTCACCGTCAATCCAGTAAATGATGCAGCAAAGAACGCAATGAAAAGCTGGTAACTAACTTAGGATTTTATGGAATTTCTTTTTGAGTACGGCATTTTCTTAGCCAAGACAATTACAATTGTTGTTGCTATTGGTTTCCTGCTAGCCACACTAACTTCGACAGCTCAACGCCTAAAAAAACTAGAGAAGCAAGGCTATGTTGAAGTGAAGAATTTAAATGAGAAATATGAAGATATTTCTCAAGCCATGCAATCTGCTATTTTATCTGATGATGACTATGAAGCTGCTATCAAAGCAGAAAAGAAAGCAGCTAAAGCCAAATCAAAAATAGAAAAAGCCAATAAAAAGAAACACCCCGATGGCGTCACGCGCAAGCCGCGCCTGTTTGTGTTGGATTTTTCAGGCGACGTTAAGGCCTCTGATGCCGAAATGCTTGCGGAAAAGATTACCGCTATCCTGACGCAAGCCAAAACACAAGACGAAGTGGTGCTGCGCTTAGAAAGCGCTGGCGGTATGGTGCATGCCTATGGCTTTGCGGCCTCTCAGTTGCAACGCATTCGTGATAAAGACATTCCATTGACCGTGTGTGTCGATAAAGTGGCCGCCAGCGGTGGTTATATGATGGCCTGCATTGGCAGCCAAATCTTTGCAGCACCTTTCGCGGTTATCGGCTCTATTGGCGTGGTGGCACAAATTCCTAATTTTAATCGTCTACTAAAAAAGCATGACGTGGACTATGAGGTTTTGACTGCTGGTGAGTACAAACGCACTTTAACCATACTGGGCGAAAACACCGACAAAGGCAGGGAAAAATTTCAACAAGAGATTCAGGAAACACATGATCTTTTTAAATCATTTGTTCTGTCTTCCAGACCAAGCCTCAATATGGATGTTGTGGCAACAGGTGAAACTTGGTTTGGAAAAAAAGCTATTGATCTTGGGCTAATTGATAAAACTTTAAGCAGTGAAGAGTATATTTTTTCTCGTCATCCAGAATCTGATATTTATCATGTGGGATGGATTGAAAAACATGGCATCGCAGAGCGGCTGGGCTTTGCGGCAGAAACAGCGGTTGATCGCGTTTTCAAGCGCACTCTTTCTGAAATGAAAAATCGAAAGATTTTTCTTCAATAAACATTGGTAGCGATTGAATATGAAACAACTCAGCGGGCTGGATGCACTTTTTCTACACGCAGAAATGCATGGCATGCCAATGCACATGTCTATGTTGTCTATTTATGATCCCTCGTCAAAAACAGGTGGTATAGAATTTAGAGACATCGTCGATTTGTTTGAAACAAGAACGCGTGGTGACCTTGCTCTTCTGCGCTGTAAGTTAATGGAAGTCCCATTTAATATTGATCAACCGTATTGGGTAGAAGATCAATATTTTGATCTTGTTTATCATGTGCGACATATTGCACTCCCCAAGCCAAGCCACTGGCAAAAACTTTGTTCTTTAGTTGCCAACTTGCACGCGCAACCACTAAATCGCAATCGCCCCTTGTGGGAGGTTCACGTTATTGATGGCCTTGAAAATCTGGAAGGATTCCCCGCTGGTTGTTTTGCCGTTTTATTTAAAATTCATCATGCCCTGATGGATGGAAAAACAGCCATGGAGGTTTTTAATAGCCTGCACAAAGTTATGGACGAACATTCCAACCGTTTACATGCTGTTGAAGGTGATTTTGAGCGCTTTGTGTCGTATGAGCCGGACATTCGACTACCCAAAATACTAGCGAAGGCGGCGCTGAATAACATCTACAAATCAGGCAATATTCTCCGCATGTTTGGCCGCGCCTTTGGCATGTACAATTCTATCGCTCACGGTCTTGAGTCAAGAGAACTTAAGCAATTGCATAAAAACAAAACACGCTTTAATGGCGTTGTTTCACCAAGACGCGTAGTGGACCGCGTCAATATACCGCTCAGCGCAATTAAAAAAATCAAAGAACATGTTGCGGATGTTACAACCACAGACATCGCACTGAGCATCATTGGCGGGGCTATGCGTCGCTATTTATTAGCCAAAGATGAGATGCCGGAAGATTCTTTGGTTGCAGCTGTTCCACTTAGCACAAAAAAAAGCGAAGAAAATGATTTAGCTGCAGGTAATGAAAAAATAAGCTTGGCGAATGTGGCATTGCGAACAGATGTTAAAGATCCTCTGGAGCGGTTAATCAAAGTCCACAAAGAATCACAGGCAGGTAAAGCTTACGCCAAGGCGCTTGGTAATAACTTGATGGCCGACACGATGAATTGCCTGTATTCAGGCTTGGTCGCATGGGGCGTTAAAACTGCTGTTGAATCGGGCGTATTAGAGAAATTCCCACCTGCCAGCAATACCATCATAGCTAACTTAGCAGGCTCCAATGCGCCTTTGTACTTTTGCGGAGCTAAAATGGTGGATTCTTTTGGTATGGCACCACTGATGCCAAACACTGGACTTTTTCATACACTGTCCCGCACTTGGCAAATGCTCACTATTGCATTTACTGCTGACCGACAAAAAATGGAAGATCCTGCTTTTTACGCGCAGTGCATTCAAGAAGCATTTAATGATTTATATACTCAGGCTGTTCCAGACAATACAGCAATACCCCAAAAACCGCGTAAGCATTCAAACAAGAATCTTTAAGCAGTATCCTTGGCGTGCAAATGCTTCGCAATAAAACTCCCAATTCTATTGATGGCAGTTTTTCCTTCTGGAATAAACATAGATAGCGTTTGCCACACATGTGGCATGCCATCCCACAGCTCTAACTCACAAGGAACACCGGCTGCCCGATACTTTGCTGCTAATCGTCTAGAATCATCGAGCAGCACTTCATCTTTGCTTACTTGAATGAGGGTAGGCGGCAAACCTGTAGGATCGCCATACAGTGGCGATGCGTAAGGGTCGTGCGCAGACGCTCCGGCTAAATAATACTGAGCGCCTTCATGTAGTCCATCGCCAGGGATGAGTGCATCTCGTTTTAAATTGGTGATGACAGATTCACCAGTTACAGCCAAGTCTGTCCAAGGGGACATACCAACAGTCGCTGCAGGCAGAGGCCATCCCAAATCACGAATTTTTAATACCGTGCCGTAAGTGAGACCGCCACCTGCAGAATCACCGACAATCACAATATTTTCAGGTTTATAGCCTTGATCCAACAACCAGCGGTATACCTTAATGGCATCCTCTAAGGCCGCAGGGTAGGGGTGCTCAGGAGCAAGGCGGTAGTCAGGGGCTATGACACGACACTTTGATGCCACGGATAAGCGCCAGAGGATATCTTTATGTGTGGTGTGAGCAGAGCAAAAAATGTAACCACCACCGTGTAAATATAAAATCAATTTATCGGGTTCCGCTCCCATGGCTTTTACCCACAAGCAGGGAATGCCATCAATTCTTTCCGAGCGAAAATCAATATCTGCTGGTGGTTTTGGCATACGCCGAGAAGAATTATTGACCATTCGGCGCAGTGCCACATGATCGGTATTGGTGAACATGCGTTTTTTGAGTATGCGCAATATCAATTTAAAAGCAGCGGCTTGATAGCTACTCATCGATGAAACGATCCTTTTTAAGGGTTGCTTGCGCAGTTAGGCGCTTCAGTGGCTTGTTCTGTATTTCCGTCAGACGACCGTAAAAATAAATAACGATGTGCCCAACTGGCATCAAAACGCTGCCACCGATCGTGCGCTTGTGATAACCGATCTGACACAGCGTAATAGATCATGGGGTTGTGGGTCATTCCTGCGTGACTGCCCATGACTCGCAAGTTTTCTGTGGATTCATCGGTAAGATCGACACAGCTTCGCCACGCAGCAATACCGTCACCTTCACTGTAAATAGAGGTGGAAGGAACAGGAGGAGCTATCTCCCAAATGGGCTCGCCTTGAAACAAGGCATCTTGGCTGGCATTGGGATTAAGGCGTTCATAAATTTTTAGCAACGAGCTGGAGACGTCTCCTACATCGCTAGTGGATTTCGGTTGCGCCAAATTAAATGGCGCACCCAAAGTAATCACTTGGCGCACATATTCTGGTAGGCGGTGCGCCAACAAACGCGCGTAGATGCCGCCCAAACTCCAGCCAATCAAACTGATTTTTTCCTGATGTTGGCCGTACATTTCGATTACGCGCTGTTCTAACTTGAGGTAAGTGCTATGGCGCAATCCTGCATTTCTGCCTAAATCCCAACCATATGCATTAAACCCTTGGCGCTTTAAGTATCGTCGCATGACATAAGTGCTGCTATCCGTTGCAAGAAAGCCAGGCAGTATGAGTACGGGCTGCCCATCACCACGAGGTGCAATCTTGCGCAGTAGCGGCAGTGTAGGAAGCAAAGACAGCGCTTCCACAGGGGCTCTCAGTTCCAGCAAAGCGCTGGTTAGGGTCATTTTGTGCATAGATTCAGCCATGTTTGGAGTCTTTTTAGTGCACTTAACTTTCTTAGAATACTACATATAGTGTTTGCTGCGCTATTTTACTGGCACGAGAGACTCTGCCTCTGCAGATGTTTCCACCTGTGTTGCATCATGATAAATGCGTAAACGCGTTGTGTAGGGCTCCGCAATTTGTGCCCGAGTGCTACGCAAAAGTTTGCCAATATCGCTCAGTGTATCTATACAGGTGTCGTAGTTATTAAGCAGACAATCGACAGCAACACTGGCGTAATCCCTAGGGTCTTTAGAGCGAGAGCGCCATAATTTTCGACAAGCCACCATGTTGCTCTTGTAAGCTTGCTGAACATGAAGAGAGATGGTTTTTGCCATCGCATTGCCACACTCAGAAAAAACCCCCACGTTTTCCATTGCAGCACCTAAGCCCACCATTTGAGCCATGGCCACATTTTCGGCAGCACGTTCCATGCCGCCACTAATGGCTTGCAGCAAATTCTCGTAGCGTTGCTCTACGATGTGGCCAAACAATGGGTCTGCGTCAGGCTGGATGTCATGAATAATGTCTAACCAATCTTCTTCTGATAAGGATTCCAGTACCAGAGGGAAAACTTGGCTTTCCTCATGATCCATGTGCCGTTTCATATTGGTGATGTAGTCCACGCAACGCAATCGCAGCGTTTTTTGTCTATCGCGTGTTAATTCCAGCTGAGCCTCTTCAATGCTGCGAACCAAGGCCTCTGATTTTTTACTGGAAATTTCGTGATCCATCAATAAAGACAGAGCTTCTGCTTTTTCTGCGTCACCACATTCGGATAATTTGCGGTAAATAATGTCTTCTTTGGCATGATGCGAAATATCGGCATGTTCTTTCATATAACTTGCGATATCGTGCATTACCGCCAAGTCAGGCGTTTCTCCTTCATCAATCTGTGTCACCTGTTCATTCAGCAAATTAAGCAGTCGTGCAATGTATTTATGCTCTTCGTGTAAATGACGCATGACCTCTTGCGTGCCGAGTAGTCGTTTCGCTACTGGTGGACTCGGCAAGTACGGGGGAGGGGGCGTAAATTTGTTCTTGGCCATCATCAAACACTCTATATATCTCTCCTCAGTATACTCGAAAGCTTTCATTGTATAGAGTCACAAATAATTGCAATAAGTGCAAAACTTAGTATGTTTATTCTATTTTTTGTCTCTAGTATGCGAACCTGATTCAAGGATGGCTATTTGCTTAGCCACCGATCAAAACGGCAACCCCATCGGCAAACGGAGATGTTTATGTCAAAGAAAATTTTGAAAGAAGCTAAAGATGCAAATATTGCTGACAAAGCGAGTGAAGTAGCCAAAAGCATCTGGCTGGCTGGCTTGGGCGCGTATGGTAAAGCTTTTGATGAAGCTGTAAACCAGTACGGCAAAGTGAGCAAAGAAACCAGCAAAGTCTTTGATGACTTGGTGGAATTGGGCCGCAAGCTGGACAGCGAAAGCCAAGCCAAACTTTCTAAAGCAAAAACCAAAACCACCGCCACGATTGAAGATCGCATCAACAAAGTTCGCAGCAGCGTCAACATGGGCGCGCTGAACTTTGGCGGTGACAATGCAAAGATTGACGAAGTCAACGCTAAAGTTGATGCACTGTCTGACAAACTGGACGCACTGCTGGACAGCATGGCTGTAGCCAAGCCAAAAGCGGCAGCAGCAAAAGCCAAGTAAGTTTTCTTTTCTAGCCCTGGACAGACAACCCTTCCTGTTTGTCTGATCCACTTTTAGCAAGGTTTCCTCTATGGAGCCTTGCTTTTTTTTTATGGATTTTCGATATTAGGCGCACGAATCCGACGGTAGGAGTGCAGGGCAGCCATGAAAACACGCGAGAAAATCCTGCAAGCCAGCCTGCTGCTGTTTAACGAGGAAGGCGAACCGAACGTCACCACGGTCGATATTGCCAACGAACTCGAAATTAGCCCAGGCAACCTCTACTATCACTTCAAGGGCAAAGAAGTCATCATTGATGTACTGTTCTCTCGCTTTGAAGAGGGTTTTACTGAAATCTTACATGCCCCCATCAAAAAAGAATTAAAAGTAGAAGATAGCTGGTATTACCTGCACGTTATTTTTGAAGAGATCTACCACTACCGTTTTATCTATCACAATATCAATGATTTATTGTTTCGTTATGCCTCTCTCGCTAAGAAATTCAGGCGACTATTAAACCTTAAACATCAAACCGCCAAAACACTGATCACTTCTCTACGTGATGCTGGCATTCTTTCTATTCAAGAAAAAGACATCGATATTTTAGTGGGCAACATCGTTATGACGACCACCTATTGGGTTGCCTACTCTGTGCTCTGTAATGAAAAACAAGACGAGCAGGTCATTATCAATAAAGGTGTTTTCCAAATTTTATCCTTGGTTTCTCCATACCTGGGCAGTGGGAAAAAAGAATTTCTTGATTTTTGTGACAAATATTACCAGCAAGTTTTTGGCGAATCTTTGTGAAACGCATACGCAGTGGCGCCGCGTCTCGCCAGCTTCATCTCGCCAATGCCAGCATAAAAGCCGGCTGGGGCTGGGCAAAAAGTCAGCTCAACACACTGGCTATTCTTGAAGAGGATAAACGCGAAGTCGCTCAAGCAAAAAATGCTGAAACATATGCTCTGCAATGGGTACAGCACATCGGCCAATTAAAAGGCGGTATCGTAAAAGCAGGGCAGATATTGGCCACTTACGGTGATTACTGCTTGCCGCCTGCTTTGGCAAAAGCGCTGCATACCCTAGAGGCAGAGACAGAGCCACTGGATTGGCACGCCATCGCTCCCGTTATCCAGCAAGAACTCTGCGAGCATGAAACAGAGCTGGAGATTGAGCCACATGCTTTGGCCGCAGCCTCTTTATCGCAAGTGCATCGCGCAACGATACTCTCCAGTCAAGAAAGTATCTGTCTGAAAATTTTATATCCAGACATTGAAAAAACATTTATTGCCGACTTCAATTTACTGAAGGCGTCGCTATTGCTCACCCTAAAAAAACAACAAAAAAAGGCTATTTCAGAGCGGCTAGATGATATATCTAGGGTTTTACAAGATGAAATAAACCTGCAAATAGAATCAAAAAAAATGCAGCAATGGAAAACGCGATTAGCGGATGATTCTCGTTTTATTGTTCCGCGTATTTATGAGCGTTACTCATCCAACAATATATTGGCCATGAGTTATGAGCAGGGGGTTGCGCCACATGATGCTTCTGTTTTGATGCTGTCACAAGCGCGACGCAATCAACTTGCAGAAGCCATGTTGGAATTACTGTTATCTGAAATTCTGTTGTGGGGAGAAATGCAAACAGACCCTCATGCCGGCAATTACCGTATTCGTATCACAGAAGCGGGGAGTGCTAATGATGCGATTGTGCTGTTAGATTTTGGCTCCGTGCGAGCGCTTAACCCACAGTTATTGCAGCCGCTCAAACAAATGTTACTTGCTGCTTATTTTGATGACGAATCCACATTACGTGAGGCTATGATAGCAGCCAATTTTTTAGCAGTAGACGCGCCGAGTGACATACAAACCGCTTTTAGCAGCGTACTACAGGGCTTGATTGAGCCGTTAAATTACAAACGCCGATTAGCGCAGGGGATAGATATTCCCGCTAACGCTATAGATGAAGAAGGTCGTTACTGTTGGGCGACAGCGCGCTTGCCGGAACGAATGGGGAAACGAGCGGCGAAATCTGCATTTAGCAAGCATTTCACGTTTCCCGGTATTGATTTTATGTTGGTCGCCAGAAAGCTGGCTGGCGTTTATGCTTTTATTGCAGCACTGGATGCAAAATTTGACGGCGGCATTGTGATGGAAAAAGTAATGTCCTTAATGAAACCCGCAAAGAATTAATCATCGTCTTTGCGGGTATCAAAATCAGCCCAGACAGGAAAATGATCTGAAAATTTCCGTGTAAATTGATCCATATCTTCTGGCTTATAGATAACGGTAGACTGCCTTATCCATTCACTTGTTTCGCTTTTTCTTAACATGATGTGATCAAGAATTCTTCCAGATTTTCCTTTGCCCTGTGAGCGATTAAAGCTGTCGGTATCTCGGTTGCTTTTATCTGTTGTGGCAACCAAGCCGATCGCCAGTAAATTATCCAAGCTTTTGTTGCTGCCTGATGTATTGAAATCACCAGCCACCAAAATATCTCTGTCTGTTTTTTCTAGCTGTTTTATTTGTCCGGCCAAATAATAGGATTGAAGGTCGCGTACATCATCCGTGCAATGGCCACGGTTGCCAAAACCGGATTTCAGATGCAACGCAATAAACCAAAAATCAAAGCGTTCGGCGCGAAATTTTCCCGCCAACGGTCGGCGTAAATGAGAGGAGCGACACCATTCATTGACCTGATAACTGTCCGGTACATTGAGTTCGGAAACAGCTGTGTCCAACACAACGGGCTTGCGCCAAGCCAAGACAATACGCTGCCCTTGACCACTATTGCCTGCTGCGGTTTTATAGCCGTATTTTTCCAGCGCAGAACGCAATGTATTCCACGGATGCGTAGTAAAACGATCACCACGATATTCGCCATCAATACCGGTATTGATTTCTTGTAGTGCAATCAAATCTATCGACCACTGTTTAGCAATCATGTCTGCCATTGCCTGCACGGTTTTATCATCAGACAACTGATCGCGCTTTTCACCACCCAACCACGCAATATTCCATGTGCCTATTCGCACACAATGTGCGCTAGAGGAGCAGACGGATGCTTGTGATAACGATGCTAATAGACAGCAGATAAAAAAAAGAAACGCTCGACTTAAAATGCGATCAGTCACCTGCTTTCTCCGATAGGCAAATTTTAATATAACTACGCTGCTTAATTTTTCCAATCAATACCGATCCACAGTCTGCGAACAGCATGGATAAGCCATACTTTTTACGCAAGGCAGCGTGAGCTGTTTTAATAGCATCTTTGGAGTCCAGCAGCAGGGCAGTGGCATCTTGCCAACTACCGGTAACGCTGCCGCTAAATGTGCAAGGAGCAATGCGGCATTGTGAGCTATTGCGTAGACGTTTGACTTTGCCCGATTGGTTGTTGGTAAAGACGTATAAAAAATTACCGGCTTGGGCAAACCAAACGGGCGTCTCAACGCAGCGTCCATCTTTACGAAATGTTCCTAAATTAATGTACTGCGCATTTTTTAGTGACATGTCGCATCCCAATCAAATTGCTTTCATCAGCAAGCCAAAATCAGCGCTGCAATTATCGGACATGGGAATTCGCACTTGATGCCCAGAGCCTGGCGCCACCTCCACTGGCTCTCCATGTTTGTTCTTCATGGACGACAAGCGAAACACTTGATTGCCTTGAGGGAGCATTAATTCAATATCATCACCGACAGAAAATTTGTTTTTTGTATCAATAATCCATTCATGTGTAGCTTCATCTTTGCCGATAACTTCACCGACAAACTGCTGTTTAGTAGAAACTGAAAACCCGCTTTCGTAATTTTGATATTCCTTAGGAAGATGCCGGCGATAAAAACCTTCGGTGTAGCCACGGCTAGCCAAGCTTTCCAGTTTATCCATCAAGCCCATATTGAATTCACGGCCAGCCAACGCATCATCAATCGCTTCACGGTAAACCTGCGCGGTTCTCGCGGCATAAAAATGCGATTTTGTTCTGCCTTCAATTTTTAATGAATCCACACCAATATCAATCAAACGCTTAACATGCTGAATGGCACGTAAATCTTTGGAGTTCATGATGTAAGTGCCGTGCTCGTCTTCATAAGCTGGCATGTATTCACCCGGGCGGTTTTCTTCTTGTAACAGAAAAACGCGGTCTTCGATATTGAGTAACTTGCCACTGCTCACGCTGTCTGTCGGGCTGACGAAAGGATCCCAACTGCCGACTTCGCCAGCCGCATGAAACGATGAGGCTAAATTTTTGCTCGATTCTGTTATCTGTTTTTGAATATCAGGATTGGTGGCAACAATATCGCCCTCAGCCGTTTCAGTCGCTTCGTGTGTGTCATACTTCCAACGACAGGAATTGGTGCAGGCGCCTTGGTTGCCATCGCGATGCGTCATGTAGCCCGATAGCAAACAGCGACCGGAGTAGGCGATACACAACGCGCCATGCACAAAAACCTCCAGTTCAATATCGGGGCAGCGTTGGCGAATTTCTTCCACTTCATCCAGCGACAGTTCACGCGACAAAATCACGCGCTGCAAACCCTGCCGCTCCCAGAACTTTACTGCTGCCCAGTTCACGGCATTGGCCTGCACAGATAAGTGAATGGGCATTTCTGGCCATTTGTCGCGCACCATCATAATCAAGCCCGGGTCCGACATAATCAGCGCATCGGGCCGCATGGCGATCACCGGTTCCATGTCACGCAGATATGAGCGAATTTTGTCATTGTGCGGCGCGAGGTTACTGGCGACAAAAAAACGCTTGCCTTGGGCATGAGCCATAGAAATGGCTTCAGCCATCTTGTCTAACTGGTTGAATTCATTGTTCCTTACCCGTAGGCTATAGCGAGGTTGTCCTGCATAAACCGCATCTGCACCGTAGGCAAATGCGTACTGCATGTTTCTGATGGAGCCCGCTGGAGATAACAGTTCAACCGTTTTCATTGCCGTCGATTTCTTTTAACAAGGATTCGCGAGCATTATACAAGGGCATACATAACAACAGCACTGCCAAGTGGCGGTAGAAAGACCTCAAATATAGTCAAAGGAATTCGTATGTTTTCAGGCTACACCAGCGGGGAATATCAATCGGTCATTTTCTTTGTCGACGGGCGCGTTGATCGTGAAATGTTGTTCACTGAATTTGAAGCCATTCTCGATAATTTTGTACCGATTCCTGGCTATGCCGATAAAAGCGTGCAAGCCGTTTGCGTAGGCATTAACGGACAGCTCAAAATTATCTCGGCTATTTTTTTTCTGCTGCGTTTTGATAGCACGGGTAACGCTGACAACAAGTGGAATATTCCGCTGCAAGAATTGATTGACCAAGCCGAGCTGGGACCGGATTTAGGCGCAGGGCCGATCCGTCTGTGCTGTCGCAGTCAATGCCCAGTGGATTGGCATGTGCAGGATCTGTGGGATCCCGACATGAACCAACAGCCCAATGCGTTTATCGTGCTGCGCGATCTCGTCAAACATAATCGTCTGGGCTTTAAGGAATTAGCTTTTGATATTGACGAAATTCACGATAACCATCGCCAACATTTTGAAATCCCTGTACTGACTGGCGAGGCTTTAATTGTCGATAGCAGAGCGGGCAACGATGAAATTAGCGATGCCGATAAATCTTTGGCGCACTCGCTGATCCAATACATTCGCAAAAAAGTAGCTATTGACAACACCGAACAACTCAATGATGCAGAGCGACAATATCAACTGCAAATAACTGCAGAAAAAAATAAAGCGGCCGATAAATTGCGCGAGGTGGAGCAATTACACAGTGACGAATTGCGCCAAATGCAGTCGCAATTTATGCGCCAGCAAGAAATCAATGAAAGTGAACGCCAAGCTGCTGAAACACTACGCAGACAGCTGCAAGAACAACAGCAGATAACAGAAAAGCTGCGCGAATCTTTTCATGTGCAGCTAGCCGAGACCAAACAGGTAGAAGGGCATCAAATTGATATGCTTAAAGCTAACTTTGAATCAGAGTTAGAGCTACGCATTCAAGGTATCGTCAAAGAGCTGGAGCAACAGCTCGATGCTAAAGACATAGAAATCACTTACAACAAAGAACAGCAATCTGTATTGCGCGATGAAATCAGCGCACTGCACAGCGAACACGCCAAGTTGATTAAAGAAGCAGGGGAGCAATTTATTACGCGGCTGCGCGATAACAAAGTGACCTTTATGGCCTATCACCTCGGTGCAGGCAATATCACTATAGACCTCGACAGCATTGGCACCTATCTCGAAAATCCTATTGCTTACGCTGCCGATATTTGTAAAGTTTCAGAGAGTGATTACCGCAGTTGGTTGGAACACTACAACAACCCCGTTTGCTGTGAATTTTCAGCGGCCAAAGGGGAGACGTGCGGAAAAAAACTGCGCAGAGTAGATATGCCCGCGCAGTTTGTAGCAGGCAGATCTGACCGCTGCCCACTGCACTGGAGTTTTAACGCTGCTGAAAAATAAACTCAGTGTGCCACGCCAATTGACGCACTCATCTGAACGTTGTTTTTCTGGAGATCAATCCAATCGCCTAGAATATTGGCACTTTCCATTAATAAGAAATCATCCTTAGGGTTTTTGGCATCGCGACGTTTTTGCGCATCATCATCAACATCCGCGATTGTTTTTAATGGCTTTTCACCTTTCACCGCGCGCACAACGTTGGTGAAATCAATCAACCGCTTGTCATCACTGTCTTTTAGCTGCTCGCGCTTGGCAAGGTTCAAAGGCAGCGTTTTTCGGTTTCTCAATGCCTCTACCCAATCTCGACGCTCCAATAACACTTTGTACTCCACATTATTTTGCATGCGTCGCTCATGATCTGCTTGTAATTGTGGAATAAAGGCGGGGATATCTGCAAAACGATAATGCGGAGCGGATTGAATTTTGTCCCACGGCAGCGCATGTTCCAAAGCCGACTCGCCAATTTCACTGTACGGTAGCAGGGCAGGAAAGCTAATATCAGGCACCACACCGCGATGCTGCGTGCTATCACCGGACACACGATAGAACTTTGCTTCAGTGATTTTTAATTTTCCTTCTTTCATGGGGATTAAAGTCTGCACCGTGCCTTTACCAAAAGTTTGGTCGCCAACAATTAAACCGCGCTGATAGTCTTGAATTGCACCTGCAAAAATTTCTGACGCGGATGCACTGAGATGATTAACCAACACCACCAACGGACCATTGTAATTTACCGTTCCAATGGCGCGATTTCGTCTATCAACATGGTTATCTGCAGACAATATTTGCACTACAGGCCCTTGATCGATAAACAAATCGGTCAACTGTGTCGCTTCCAATAAGGAGCCGCCACCATTATTGCGCAAATCAATTACAACGCCATCAATCTGTTGTGCTGCTAATGTGTTAAGAATTTTTGCAACATCGCGCGTTGTGCTCTTGGCATCTGCTTCGCCGCGACGCATAGCATCAAAATCTAAATAAAAGGCGGGGATAGTAATAATGCCAATTTTCAAGTTTTTTCCAGTTTTCACATCGGGAATTTCAATCACTTTTTGGCTGGCGGCTTGATCTTCCAGCTTAACTTTCTCTCGACGAATAACGATAGGCTTCGCCAATAATTGACCATTACGTTTAACTTGCAATTTAACCCAAGTGTTAGCTTTGCCGCGAATCAAATCTACCACTTCATCTAGCGGCCAACCGATTACGTCCTCCCATTCTTCCCCAGTTTGTCCTTGCGCAATACCGGTAATTTGATCGCCTGCTTTTAGTTCGCCTTCTTTATCCGCAGGACCACCTGTCACTAAGCGAGAAACCTTTGTATTCTCATCTTCTTTTTCTAAAACAGCACCAATACCTTCCAGTGAAAGTGCCATCGTGACATCAAAATCACGCGTAGATTTGGGTGACATATAATCGGTATGAGGGTCATACAATTCCGTGTAGGCATTGATGAAAATCTCGTAGTTCTCCATTGCTGTTTGACGATTCAAACGCTCGAGCTGAGATTTGTAACGGCGAAGGAGGGTGGCACCAATATTCTCGGTCGGTTTATCTGCAATGCGTAAGTTCAAAATGTCATTTTTCAAATAGTCAGCCCACAGTGCATCAGCAGCAGCTTTATCAGCAGGCCAAGGGCTATTTTTTCTATCTACCTGAATAGATTCTTCGCCGGTAAAGGTTTCATTTTTTACCATAGGCTCAATCTGTTGAATGGCCCACTGCAAGCGACTAGAAAAACGATCGTAATAGCGCTGATAAATCGCCTCTGCACTGGTTAATTTTCCTGATTGGAGATCGTTATCCAATGCAGCGCGATATTTGGTATCAAATTCATCAATGTCACTCTGCAAAAAAATCATTCGCTTGGGATCTAACACTTTGAGGTAGTTATCAAGCAGCATGGACGACAAAGCATCATCTATCGGCATTTTTCTAAAGTGTTGTGCCTGCATGATCTCAACAATTTCTTTTGTCAAAGCTTGCTGCGACCCATCATCAGACCACGCAGCTTTGTTGGGTATTGTCTCTGCATGCGAAATTGCAGCTCCCAATACCAACAGCAGCGTGAATACCCCTCGAAGTGCTGCTCGAGTGCAGCTAGACGAGGATTGAGTACCAATAGCAGGGATTGTCATATTTTTCCTAGGATTAGATTTAACATAATATAGATTATGCGAAGTTTGTGTGTTTATAAAAGCCGTCAATCTGTGTTCTTGGACATTTTAGCAAGCAAAGGTTCAAGCTTTTGTAGGATGGCCTCAGAGAGCACTGTATAGCCCGCCTTATTTAGATGATTCCAATCTTCAGGGTCATGCAGCCTTGCCTTTGATGCGGCCAACTTTAATGCATCGGTGGCGTCAACAATTGGCATGTGATGTTTTCTGGCGATGTTTTGGAATGTAGATCGCATACGAGTTTCTTGTGCATACATTTGCTCCGTAGGAAACACTATGGCTCGTCGTTCATACGTTTGAACAGACACCTGCGGTGACTGCACGTTGTATACCGACAGCACTGAAGGAATGTACACCAGCATAAACTGACTGTCAGGGAATGCTTTGCGTGCATATTGCAAGGATTGATCAAAGGCAAACCAAGCCTGCTCCCATTCTTCACTATTCAATGCCAACGCAGGAGCCTGTAACGCATCAGGTAACTGGACGGCTTTGCCATCAATGAGCACCTTGTTGATGGTACCGGGCAATTTGACACTCGCTCCACCAAAAATCCAAGGAGGATCGAAATCGGCATTGCCACCATCCGCTACAACTCTACGCTGCGGCAATCCTGTAAATGTACGAAAAACATTATCAAACAAATTAAATAATGGCCAATGTTTTAACCAGTTATTAGCCTCAGTAATGCGTACAGTTTTATTGCGTTGAATGGAAAATTGCTGGAGATATTGCTGATAAACCTCTGTATTAAATTGCTGATTAATATTAAACAATTTAGGAAAGCTGTAATGAAAATAAGCTGCATTATCGTAAAGATCGTTACCTTCATAAAAATAAATAAGAACCCACTCCGGTGATTCAATATTTTTATTAATATATTTTCTTAAGTAGCTTAATTGTGCGATAGGCTCTGTGACTATTCCTTTAATGCTACCAGCACCGGCAGAACCGAAACTGATAACGTCCCTCCCCGTTGCTTCGTGCAGCAAATCTGCGCTGCCATAACGTGCCATAGGCTGACCCATCGCCTCAGTTGCCCAATCTCCCATTCCTGCTGCATAGGAGTCGCCAAACAATGCAATGTAGCGACTGGGAAAAACATTTTTTTAGATGCCTGCAATAATGGATGTAAGGCTTCATCTGTCACATCCATATCGCAAAATTGGTGGGTAATACACGCGGAAACCAGAAAAAAAACCCAGCTTCTGCAACGGTTAACAGAAGAGCCAGAAAAGTAAAACTTAATAGGAGTCCCTTTTTCATCTGGCGAGAATACAAAAAAAAGCAGCTTGCGCTGCCTTTTTTCGAGCTGCTTAACCAATGCTTATTTCCAGTTGGTTACGGCGCGCAAGCCGTTGGCAATTTCTGCCAAGCTGCGCACGGTCTTTACGCCGGCATCTTCCAGTGCGGCAAACTTCTCGTCGGCTGTGCCTTTGCCGCCAGAGATAATTGCACCAGCGTGACCCATACGCTTGCCTTTAGGTGCTGTGACACCGGCAATGTAAGACACCACAGGTTTAGTGACGTTGGCTTTGATGAATGCCGCCGCTTCTTCTTCCGCCGAGCCGCCGATTTCACCGATCATCACGATCGCTTCAGTTTTTGGGTCGTCTTGGAACAAACGCAAGATGTCGATAAAGCTGCTGCCAGGGATTGGGTCGCCACCGATACCTACGCAAGTAGACTGACCAAAACCCGCATCGGTAGTTTGCTTCACCGCTTCGTACGTCAGCGTGCCTGAGCGCGACACAATGCCGACCTTGCCGGGCAAGTGGATGTGGCCGGGCATGATGCCGATTTTGCATTCGCCTGGGGTGATGACGCCTGGGCAGTTAGGGCCAATCAAACGCACGCCCAAATTATCGCAAGCGATTTTGCACTCCAGCATGTCGAGAGTTGGCACACCTTCCGTGATGCAAACGATCAGTTTGATGCCGTTGTTAGCCGCTTCTAAAATGGAATCTTTGCAGAACGGTGCAGGCACATAAATCACAGAAGCTTCTGCGCCAGTGGCGGCAACGGCTTCAGCTACGGTGTTGAACACCGGCAGACCGAGATGTTGTGTGCCGCCCTTGCCTGGCGTTACGCCACCTACCATTTTTGTGCCGTAAGCAATCGCTTGTTCTGAATGCAAAGTGCCTTGCGAGCCAGTGAAACCTTGGCAAATGACTTTGGTGTCTTTATTGATCAAAATACTCATTACTTGGCACCTCCAGCAGCGGCTACGACTTTTTTCGCTGCTTCAGTCAAATCATTTGCAGCAATGATGTTCAGGCCAGATTCAGCCAATTTTTTCGCGCCGAGATCAGCGTTGTTGCCCTCTAAACGCACCACCACCGGCACTTTAACGCCCACTTCTTTTACGGCACCGATGATGCCTTCTGCGATCATATCGCAGCGCACAATGCCGCCAAAAATGTTGACGAATACTGCCTTAACATTCGCGTCCGACAAAATAATTTTGAACGCTTCTGTGACGCGTTCTTTGGTTGCACCGCCGCCTACGTCGAGGAAGTTAGCAGGCTTGCCGCCGTGGTGATTCACGATGTCCATAGTGCCCATCGCCAAGCCAGCACCGTTTACCATGCAGCCGATATTGCCTTCGAGAGCAACGTAATTCAGCTCCCAAGAAGCAGCGTGCGCTTCGCGTGGATCATCTTGTGAAGGATCGTGCATTTCTTGCAGATCTTTATGGCGATACAGTGCATTGCCATCGACGCCTAATTTGGCATCCAAGCAATGCAAGTTGCCATCTTTTTTAATGACCAGCGGATTGACTTCAATCAGCGCCAAATCTTTTTCTTGGAACAGTTTTGCCAAGCCCAGAAAAATATTGGTGAATTGTTTGATTTGATCGCCTTGCAAACCGAGTTTGAAAGCCAGTTCGCGGCCTTGATAAGGCTGTGCGCCAGTCAAAGGATCAACGGTTGCTTTCAGAATTTTTTCTGGCGTTTCATGCGCCACTTTTTCAATTTCCACACCGCCTTCGGTAGAAGCCATGAACACGATGCGACGCGTTGAACGATCTACCACCGCGCCGAGATACAGTTCTTTATCAATATCCGTGCAGGCTTCAACAAGAATTTTGTTAACAGGCTGACCGTTTTCATCTGTTTGATAGGTTACGAGACGCTTGCCCAACCACTGATCCACAAAAGCTTTGATTTCTTCCTTGGTTTTCACCAGCTTAACGCCGCCCGCTTTACCGCGACCACCTGCGTGTACCTGTGCCTTAACCACCCACTCGTTACCGCCGATGGTTTCTGCTGCTTTCACAGCTTCTTCCGCAGAACTGACCGCGTGGCCTTTGGATACGGGCAAGCCGTACTGAGCAAACAATAATTTGCCCTG
The DNA here is from genome assembly GCA_046347205.1 of Pseudomonadales bacterium. GTDB lineage: Bacteria > Pseudomonadota > Gammaproteobacteria > Pseudomonadales > UBA7239 > UBA7239. The sequence goes on along the minus strand of JAXMGN010000002.1, from coordinate 330,353 downwards.
ATACTCATGAAGGTTCATGTTTTACCGCTCTCTTGTGAATCCGGCAAAGCCGGCTTTTAGGTGAATTGGTGAGCCAAACAAACAGCCACCACCCGAAAATAACGCGCGCGAATTTTACACGCAGACAGCCCGCAGCCCAACCGCTAAACGGGCAAATTGGCGGCTATTTGTCGCGTTTTTTCTTATTGGCGACGTGAATGGCGCGCCCATTAGCCGCCAGCGCCGCTTCATGTACCGCTTCAGACAGCGTGGGATGCCCAAATACCATCTGACTCAAGTCTTCCGCCGTGGCACCAAACTCCATGGCAATGACCACTTGCTGCACCAAATCTGCCGCATTGGATCCAACAACGTGACAGCCAAGTACGCGATCTGTCTCTGTATCTGCGATCAGTTTTACCAAACCCGTAGTGTCATTGGCAGCCAGAGCGCGGCCGGAAGCCGCAAAAGGAAACAGCCCCACTTTGCAATCTTTACCCTCTGCCCTCACCTGTTCTTCCGTCTGCCCCACTGCGGCTACCTCTGGGTGCGTGTAAATCACGCTGGGGATCAGCGCATAATTCATTTCAGCTTTGTGGCCCGCAATACGCTCTGCCACCATCACCCCTTCCTCTGAAGATTTATGCGCCAACATCGCGCCGCGCACCAAATCACCAATCGCCCACACTCCAGCCACTACTGTTGCGCAATGCGCATCCACTGCAATGCGACCGCGCTCGTCCAAGGTCACGCCGCTGTCATCGGCAAATAAGTTGTCTGTGTTTGGACGGCGACCAACGCAGACGATCAAACGATCAAACACTTCCTGCTGCGCGTTACCGTCCTTATCTTGATAGATCACTTTGACTTGCCCATCCATCACTTCAGTTGCTGTAACACGCGCGCCGAGACGAATATCCAAACCTTGTCTGCCGAGTGTTTTCTTTACTTCTTTGGCGATAAATGCATCGAGGCTTGGTAAAAAAATATCCATCGCTTCCAGCAGGATGACTTCACTACCCAAACGCTTCCACACGCTGCCCAATTCTAAGCCGATGACACCTGCGCCGATGATGCCGAGGCGTTTAGGCGCAACATGTAAGTCCAGCGCACCTGTGCTATCAATAATTAGTTCGCCGTCGATTTTTGCGGCAGGAATTTCTATAGGTGATGAACCTGCTGCTAGCACAATATTATTTGCCCGATAAAAAACCTCTTCGCCCGCTTCTGTTGTTACCGCCACGGTTTTATTGGCTAACAGTTTTGCTGTGCCTTTGATGTGCGTCACGCCATTGGCTTTGAATAATTGCGCGATACCAGAAGTAAGCTGTTTGACAATGCCATCTTTGCGCTGCTGCATCGCCTCAATATCTACACTAACATCGCCAACGCGAATACCATGTGCTGCCAAAGATTCTCGCGCCTCGTGATACTTCCACGCGCTATCCAACAACGCTTTTGAGGGAATGCATCCTACGTTTAGACACGTACCGCCCAAGGTGGATTTTCCATCCTTGCCCTTCATGCGCTCCACGCAGGCTGTTTTTAAGCCCAACTGCGCAGCGCGTATAGCGCCCACATAACCGCCAGGACCCGCACCAATAAAAATAACATCAAACACGTCACTCATAAAAAACTCGCTGTGATAACAACAGAAAGGGATCGCGCCATTTTATACTGTGAATGCATAAACCACACTGATAGCCGAGCGCATAGGCATGAATCCTTCTGGCAAAACCTCCCTCCCCCGCGATTTATTTACACTCTATGGTCGCCAGCCCGTGTTGGAGGCGCTGCAAAATCCTGCCATCCAACCTTATAAATTGCATTTGGCAGACTCTAACCGCAGCGGCGGTTCGCTGGATGACATTTTGAAGCTCGCTGATAAACGCGAAGTGCCGCTAGCTTTTCATACGCGCTTGGCACTGTCGCGCATTTCACGCAACGGCAAGCAAGATCAAGGTGTTGCGCTAGATATTCGTATGCCCAACTTAAAAACAGCCGATACACTTTGCAACGAATCACCCTCTACAACACGCATGCGTTTTCTAGCGCTGGATCAAATTACCAATCCGCAAAATGTGGGCATGATTTTGCGCTCAGCTGCAGCAGGCGGTGTAGACGGCGTGATTATTCCCAAACAAGGTTGCGCGCGTTTGGATTCGTTGGTGATCAAAGCGAGTGCTGGCACTTTTTTTCGCGCGCCCATCTATTTGTGTGACAATCTGCCCAGCACGCTGAAAAAACTAGCCAGTAATGGTATGCAAATTTGCTTGATGACTGCGGATGCCAAGCAAACTTTATTTACATACAAAGTGGATCAATCTTGTATTTTTGTTTTAGGCAATGAAACCGAGGGTGTATCTAAAGACATCCGCGCCCTGCCACACAAAGCCATCAGCATTCCAATGCACAATGGCGTTGAATCATTGAATGTCGCTATGACAGCGACGCTGATTGCCTACCACAACGAATAAAAAATCAGCCCATCGCTTGGATTTGTTTTTGTTCGGCGTGCAAAATATCTGAAAAAGCACTGGTGGGAACGGGCTTAGAAAAATGGTAGCCCTGATAGATATCACATTTACGACCAGCAAGAAATTGTAAAATTTCGTGGTTTTCTACACCTTCTGCAATCACCTTCATATGCAAATTATGCGATAAACCAATGATTGCGGTCGCGATAACCGCATCATCTTCATTATTCAGCAAATCACGCACAAACGATTGGTCAATTTTCAAGTAGTCGATAGGGAATTTTTTCAAATAACTCAGCGATGAGTAGCCAGTGCCAAAATCATCAATCGACAAATTCACGCCCATTTCTTTTAAGGTTTGCAAAATTTGCTGGCTCAACTGCGTATCTTCCATCAATGTGCCTTCCGTGATTTCCAAATCCAGCATGTGTGGCGGCAAATCAGTATCAGCCAATACATTGCCTACAGAAAACACCAAGTCCGCGCCGCGGAATTGATACGAGGAAATATTGACAGAAATAACATGTCTTTCAGAAATCAAACCGGCACGCAGCCAATCAGCCCATTGTTGCGCCGCTGTTTTCATCACCCATTCACCCACGGGCAATACCAAACCGGTTTCCTCTAACAGATCGATAAATTGCGCTGGAGGAATAAGTCCTAGCGTAGGGTGACGCCAGCGAATCAGCGCTTCAGCCCCGCGCAGCAATCCAGTTTCAACATGCACTTGCGGCTGATAAAACAATTCAAATTCAGCGCGTGCTAATGCCTGATACAGGTTTTGCTCTAATTGATTGCGTGACTCTGACTCATCGCCGATGTCTGCTACATAAAACTGGTATTTATTGCGCCCCAAACTTTTTGCACGGCTCATGGCCGCATCTGCTTTGCGGATCATCATTTCGCCGCGTCCGTCGCAGTCGCGCGAGAAAACAATGCCGATACTGGAACCAACATACATTTCATGGCGATTGATATGAAACGGCCTGAGCAGCGAATCAATAATGGCTTGTGCTACAGAAGCCGCATCGTTACGCGATTCCAAATCTTCCATTAGAATCACAAATTCATCACTGCCGTAACGCGCAATTAAATCTTGTCTGCGCGTTGTTTTGCGAATTCTGTCTGCCGCACTTTGCAACAACATATCGCCCGTAGTGTGCCCAAACGTGTCATTGATAATTTTGAAGCGATCCAAATCCACAAATAGCACCGCTAACAAAGTATTGTCGCGACGTGCGCGTACCAAACCCTGTTCCAAGCGATCATTCAAGAGAGAGCGATTAGCCAGATTGGTGAGCGAATCGTGATAGGCAATATGCGACAGCGCCTGCTCGGCTTGATTGCGCGCCTTGCGTGTTTCCACATCGCGCAGTTCGCGTTCGATAGCAGGAATTAACCGCGCCAATCTGTCTTTCATGATGTAATCGTGCGCGCCGCTTTTCATTGCACTCACAGCGACAGATTCATCAATCGTGCCAGATACAATAATTACCGGTGCATCTAAACCTGATTTTTTAACGAGCGCCAATACATCCGTGGAGTTAAAACCGGGCAGTGTGTGATCGGCGATGACTAACTGCCAATGGTGTTGTTCGAGTGCTTTTTCTAAGGCTTCACGGGTATCGACGCGTTCATATTGCAGAACGTAACCGTTTTTATTGAGTTCGCGAACCAGTAGAAGCACATCGTCTTCACTGTCGTCAATGATCAGAACATTCAGATACATGCAGTCTCAGACTCTCTGTGTTCAGCTCAATTGCTGCTGATAGATAAATTGGGTGTGCGATTGATTTGAACCCAGTATTTGGCTAAATCGTGTATTGCTTCGACAAACTCATCAAAGTTGACCGGCTTTTGCACATAGCTGTTCGCCCCCAAGCTGTAACCGGCAATAATGTCCGTTTCTTGGCGCGAAGATGTCATCAATACCACGGGGTGATAGCGCGTTCTTGGGTCTTGGCGCACGCGGCGCAATACATCCAAGCCGTTGAGTTTAGGGAGCTTCATATCCAGCAAAATCATGCGCGGCTGCTCTCTGGTATCTCTATCGGCGTACTGACCGCCACCGAACAGGTAGTCCAGCGCTTCAGCGCCATCGCGTACCACCACCACTTCTTGCACATATTCACAACTGCGCAGCGCGCGCAGTGCCAAAATTTCATCGTCTGCGTTATCTTCAACCAAGAGGATTGTATTTTGCATGCGGGGCGTCGCCTGTTGTTGGTATCATCAAACTATGGGTCATTGTGCGGCTCGATTTTGCTACTGGCAATAGCTCATCCGTTGAGAACAACATTCACCACAGATTCTGCGGCCATTTCTCTGCTGAATTCAGCAGCTAAGGACCAATCGCCGCGCATCCAGCTGCCGCCATCGGGGTCTTTTAGCACCGTGCCCACACCGCCTGGGTAATTCACCCTCAACGCGCTGCTGCCGTCAAAAGCGGCGGTCGGCGGTAAATCCATGGCCTCCAACGCGCGAATAATCGCAGGGGCATCCGCATCAAACTGATGAATTTCTACCGATGGGTTACCTTTGCGCGGGCACAGGGCTTTGTCCAAGGCCAGCATCACATCCACACGATCTCTCAATGCCGCACTGGCATCGTGAGCGGCGAGCCACTCGTGAATAGCCTCTCGAATCAAATGAAAGGTGTGATGGATGTCATCAAACAGCGCCACATACAACTCGGCGCGGTTTTCATAGATTTGCAACTTATCGTGCACAGTCATTTCATTGACAGGCGACGAGGTGATGATGTGACCGTAATGTTCTAGCAATTTTTTCAGAATCGTGCGCATCAGGGGAGATGCCGGAATGCTCGCTTCCAAAGCGAGATAGCGAATAGTGAACGGCAGTAAAGTGCCGTGTACCAACACCATGTGCGCGGCAATCAAGAAATAGCCTTCCAACCCTTCTTCCACGCTAAACGTGTGACAGCCGATAACGTATTCACCTTTAGCGCGTCCGTAACCTGCCACAGGTACGGTTTCAATGCGATATTCAAAACGCTTTTCGTAAAACTCGGTGCCGGGCAACAAGTTGTAAGTAAAAATATTTACATTCGGAAAGGTGGCGATCAGTTTATCGAGATTGCGTTCAAAATCTGCCAAATTGTCACCGGGCAAACCCCAAATCAATTCCGCCGCAATCGGCACGCCCGCTTCCGCCATTGCTTTAGCAATCGGTTCGTATTCATTGGCGGCCATGTTTTTGCGGTTAGATAACTCCAAGGCCAACGGCGTTAAGGTTTGCAACGCAAGTTGATAATGCGGCAGCAAACCGTGTTGATTTAGCATCAACACAATTTCTTGCACACGCGGATTGTGTTTTTTAGACCATGAAGTAGCAAACGTAGACGGCAAGCCAGTTTTTTCTTTCAGTTCACAAGCAATACGCGTTTTTTCAATATCTTCTTTCAGTGCGCCAAAATTGGAATCTGCCAACCAAATATTGGCAATGCCCGCATTGACGATTTTTTCCCAATCGCTGCGCGTGCGCTCCAAAGGAAATTGATAGATTTTTGTGCCGAGCATGCCCGTGCCCCACTCACAAAAAGAGCACTTAAATGGACAGCCACGACTGGTTTCATAGGCCACGGATTCATACAGCGGCTTGCCTGTATCATCGGTTAAAGGAACCACTTCTAGTGCTGAAGGAAATACAGACAGATCGGTTGTACGCGCTCGCGCCGTATTTTTAACAATAGCGCCATCTTCCACAAAAGCTAAACCATCAATACTGTGCCAGTTTTTCAAATGGGCATTGTCCAACCATTCAACAAAAGTAAATTCACCTTCTCCCATGGCGATTGCATCAATTGGGTCAATCAATAAATAATCTTCCACTTGTTGCACATGCGGGCCGCCGAGAATGATCCAAATGCCGGGGCAGCTCTGGCGAATGCGTTTAATCAAATCAATAAACTCGGCGGCATTCCAGGTGTAAACACTGAACCCAACAACGGGCTGCAAGCCCTCAGCCAACGCAGCCTCTGCCTGTGGCAAACCCTGCTGCAACCACTGTTCTTGAAACCAAGGCTCTATATTTTCACGCACCAAAAAATGGACCAACTCGATGTCGGTTGTATCTGCCGTTTTGCCATATTTTTGAAAACAGGCTTTCAAACCGCCGGTTGTCATCGGCGCGGCGGAGAATCTTTCGCTGTCCATACTGAACAGCCATACCGGTCTTTTCATGTAGCACCTATTTTTGAATGAGGCGTCATCCAAGTAATCAATAATGTTTCAAATAACATACGCGTGTTGGGGTTTGCCGTGCCAAGCACTTTGCGGCGCGCTGCCAATAGTTCATCGTAAAACTGCAATACAAATTTTTCTGGTTTTGCACTGGCTTGCCGATGTATAAAAGTTAGCCACCAGTCCAATACCATTGCTGCATCATGCTTGGATAATATTTCTGCAGCAGATAGATAATCCACTTTTTTTTGGCGACAATCTTGCAAGGTCTTGATGACCTCTTGATGTAAAACATCCAGATTATCATTTGCCGCAGCCAAGGCTTTTAGTGGTGCTTGATAGCTAAAATCCAACACCGTGTTAGCACGCTCTGTGGCAACACCCTGCGGTTTCAACCATTGCAAAGATTGCTCACGCTCTGGCGTTGCACAAAACACAGCCTGACAACGGCTGCGCAGTGTAGGCAATAAACGCGAAGGTTGGTGCGATACAAGAATGATGTGCGTGTCTGCTCCGGGTTCTTCCAATGTTTTTAGCAAAGCATTGGCGGCGTTGTGGTTGAGCCACTCTGCTGGTTCTATCAGCGCAACACGTTTCCCACCTTGATGCGCCGATTGCGTACTGAAGTGAATCAAGTCTCGAATGCAATCAATTTTAATTTGCTTACTGGGTGCTGTTGCTTTCTTTGTTTTTTTGCTTTTTTTATCGTCATCATCATCAAAGCCCGCTATACCGTAGGCTGCATCAGCTAGAAAAAAATCAGGGTGTGAACCTGATGCAAGCATTTGGCAAGCATGGCATCCTCCGCAAGGCAATTGCTGCTGCACGTTTTCACACAACAAAGATGCAACCAACAAACGCGCTAAACGCCCTTTCCCGATGCCAGCGGCGCCGTGCAATAACAAGGCATGTGGTAGACGATTGTGCAATTTGCGCTCCGCCAACGAATCCCACAAAGCTGACTGCCATGGCAACGGCACCAATACGGTTGCAGCGTTAACACTCATTGCGATGCACAGCTCTGTAAAAATTGCTGTAAGCAATAAATAATGTTTTCCTGCACGGCTTCCAAAGGCTGGCCGGCATCAACAATGCGAAAGCGTTCAGGAAATTGCTGTGCGCGTTGATGATACATAGCGCGCACCGCTTCAAAAAATGTGTGCTGTTCTCGCTCAAAGCGATCAATCTGCTCGCGATTACCCAAACGCGCCAAGCCTGTTTCTACATCTACATCTAGCAGCAAGGTTAAGTCTGGCTGCAAACCGCCCTGCACGATTGTTTCCAAGGCGGCAATGGTTTCCAACGACAGTTTGCGACCGCCGCCTTGGTATGCATAAGTGGCGTCAGTGAAACGATCGCAAACCACCCAATCGCCACGCTCAAGCGCAGGCAAAATAACTTGCTGCAAGTGTTGCGCTCTGGCCGCAAACATCAATAGCAATTCGGCTTGTTCACAAACTTTTTCTTCACGCGGAGACAGCAACAAAGCACGCAATTCTTCCGCTAACGGCGTGCCACCTGGCTCGCGCGTCTTGATAAAAGAAATACCTTGTGCCTGCAGAAAGTTTTCCACACAACGAATATTGGTGGATTTTCCCACCCCTTCACCACCTTCAATGGTGATAAATTTTCCCGATAGCTTCATGGTGCAGTTTCCTGTTTAACAGGTGGCGCCGACTGATAATTTTCTTTTCGGCGCAACTGGTATTCATTGATTGCATTTTGATGTTGTTCTAAAGTTTCTGAAAACGTGTGTGTACCATCGCCACGCGCTACAAAAAACAACGACCTTCCCTCTGCTGGGTGCAACGCAGCATTGATAGCCGCTCGCCCAGGCATAGCGATTGGCGTCGGCGGCAGTTTATCAATCACATAGGTGTTCCACGGCGAATACTCTTTCAAGTGGCTGCGCTTTAAATTGCCATCAAAGTTTTTCCCCAACCCATAAATAACGGTAGGGTCTGTTTGCAATTTCATGCCTTTATTGATACGACGGACAAAAACACCAGCAATTTGCTTTCTTTCATCAGCAACTCCGGTCTCCTTCTCTACAATGCTCGCCATAATCAACGCTTCATAGGGTGTTTTATATGGCACATCAGCGGCACGCTTTTTCCATTCTTCATCCAAAACAGAGTTCATGCGGTTGTGTGCTATGCGCAACACATCAGACGTTTTCATTCCGCTGACATAGCTATAGGTATCTGGAAACAACCATCCTTCCATTTCCTGACGAGAAATACCCAGTAACTTTTTGTATTCCTCATCATTCATTCCATCAATATCATTGATCAATTTTTTTTGGTTACCTAGTAATTTCAAAGTATCCGCAAAGGTATTTCCTTCAATAAAAGTCACTTGATATTGAATGACTTTTCCAGAATCCAATTTCTGCAACAATGTTTCACCAGTAATACCCTGCTGCAACTCGTATTCGCCCGCACGAATATGCGTTTGATTTTTCCAACGTGCATAAAGTAACAACCAGTGTGGGTGTCTAACTACTTTCTCGTCGGCCAGGCGGTTAATAACGCTAGTTAGTGTTTCACCCTGCCCCACCAACACAGTTTTTGATTTAGCATCCAACACAATGGGGCGATACAGCGTTTTATTTACTTCCCAAACACCGTATAACGATATCAAAAGAATCGAAAATACAAAGGTCTGTATCACATAACGCGCTGTAAATTTAGACATACAACCTCGCGTAACCGAGCGATGAAAGCACTTGCCAGCATTGTGTCGTTACTTCTCGATGTACTGGAATTTGACTGACGCCTATAGACTGCACTGGCACAATACCAATGACACTATTGCAGATAAACATACCGTCTGCGCTTAAACAATCATTCAATGTCAAACGTGTTTCTTGCACTGGCAGTGCTATTTGCGCAGAAAACTGCTGCATCACTGCCGCGCGCATCACGCCTGCCACACCACAATGATCGAGCCTCGGTGTTAGCAAGGTGTTATTGCGCAGAATAAAAATATTACTACTAACACCTTCGATGACACAGCCACTTTCATCCAACATCAAACCTTCGTCATACAGTAGCGCGTCGCGTTCATCGGCAGCCAGCACTTGTTCTAAGCGATTCAAATGTTTGATGCCAGCCAGTGCCGTGTTCACAGCGAGTTTTTGCCGACAAACGTGCAGCCTTACACCCTGCGTCAACTGCTGTTTAGAAAATTGCGGAGCTGGATATGCTTTGATACTTACTGTAACGTCCTGTGCTGTTTGCGCACGATAGCCGCGCTGACCGCCAGCACGCGCGATAACTATTTTTATCACTGCGTTGTTGTGTTGCATGGCGCAAGCAAGGAAATCTTTTTCTAGCGCGGCAATATCGCAGTGAATTTGAAGTCGTTTTGCCGATTCCGTGAGGCGCGTGCGATGAAATGCCCACAAAGATGCAGCACCGTCAACAACGAGGATTGTTTCAAAAAAACCATCACCGTAGGCAATGGCACGCTCCCAAGAGGTTGGAATAGCAGCGGCAGCTTGCATCTTGGCTTACCGCCGCATTTGTCAGATTTTTCCGAACAGCAAAGTGCCGTTGGTCCCACCAAAACCAAACGAGTTGGACATTGCATAGCGAATAGCCGTTGCCTGAGGCTGGTGCGGCACAAAATTCAAATCACAACCATCCTCAGGATTATCCAAATTGATGGTAGGCGGTGCGACTTGATCGCGAATAGCCAATACAGAAAAAATAGCTTCAATCGCGCCGGCTGCCCCCAACAAATGCCCAGTCATGGATTTGGTGGAACTCACTGCCACTTGCGCTGCAGCATTTCCCATCACACTTTTTACTGCACGACATTCAGCAATGTCGCCAGCGGGTGTGGATGTTCCGTGTGCGTTGATGTACTGCAAATCAGCAGCATTAATTTTTGCATCGCGTAAGGCATTCATCATGGAGCGCGCAGCACCGTTACCATCTTCTGGTGGCGAAGTCATGTGATACGCATCATCGCTCATGCCAAAGCCGCACAACTCAGCATAGATTTTTGCGCCGCGCTGTTTGGCACTTTCGTATTCTTCTAACACCACAATGCCTGCGCCGTCTGCGAGGACAAAACCGTCGCGATCTTTATCCCAAGGGCGGCTGGCCGCAGTGGGGTTATCATTGCGAGTGGACAGTGCGCGCGCAGCGGCAAAACCGCCCAAACCGACAGGTGTGCAAGCCATTTCTGCACCACCGGCCACCATCATGTCAGCTTCGCCCAGTGCAATCATGCGCGCCGCCAAACCGATGTTGTGTGTACCCGTTGTGCAAGCAGTAGTGACAGCAATGTTCGGACCGCGCAAACCGTATTTGATCGCTAGATTTCCCGCCACCATATTGATGATGCTGCCCGGCACGAAAAATGGCGATATACGGCGTGGTCCTTTGGTGTTAATCAAGTCGCGGTTTTCTTCAATGGCACCAATGCCACCGATACCGGAGCCAATGGCAGAACCACAGCGATCGGCGTTTTTCTCCGTCACCACAAAACCACTGTCTTCCACCGCCTGAATACTGGCCACCAAGCCGTATTGGATAAATGCATCCATTTTGCGTGCATCTTTTAATGGCATGTATTGCTCAATATCTAAACCACGAATATTGCCAGCAAATTGAGTGGTAAATGGAGAAACATCAAAATGCTCGATGGTAGCAATACCGCTCTTTGCCGCCAAAACACCTTCCCATGTACTGGCAACGGTATTGCCCAATGGCGTAACCATACCCAAACCCGTAACTACCACTCTTCTGCCTAACACGCCAAAAACTCCTCGTTATGCTTTGCCCAAAAGAAAAGCCGCACTGCAAAGTAACGGCTTTTCTGGTGTATCACTGATCGAGAGAACCGCTGAAGCGGCCCAATCTCACTTCAGGTGGGTGTTGGCGTAATCAATAGCCAATTGCACCGTGGTGATTTTCTCGGCCTGATCATCTGGAATTTCGATATCAAACTCTTCTTCCAACGCCATGACCAGTTCAACTGTATCAAGAGAATCCGCGCCGAGGTCTTCTACAAAAGACGCTTCGTTTTTAACATCTTCTTCTTTAACGCCGAGTTGCTCTGCAACGATTTTCTTAACGCGTTCTTCAATGCTGCTCATGGTTCTAGTTTGCTCCGTAGGGGTTATCAAGATCAGCAACCTTGTACTTGGGTAGTGGCGCCGATTTCGAGTGGGCATTCTACCCGTATTTTTTTTCAAAAGGAAAGGCAGCAATGGCTTGCAAATATCGTAGTTTTCAGGCTAGAAAAAACGGATAATCCTGCCTCTTGAAAATCAAGGACTTTTCTCATGCGTGTGATGAATGCTGCCTGTGCGCTCTTGGCTACTCTCTCTTTATTAACGGGCTGCGGCAAATCGCCCACATCAACTCCAGCCACTCCTAATAGCAGCGCAGCCAGCGACACGCTCAATATCCGCATCGGTCATGCCGCCCCACTGACAGGACCACAAGCCCACCTTGGCAAAGACAATGAAAACGCCATACGTTTGGCGATTGATGAGCTCAATAGCCAAAACCTCATGATCGCCGGTAAAAAGGCGCACTTTGAACTGCTGTCAGAAGACGATATGGCGGATCCACGCACGGCCACGCAAGTCGCACAGAACTTGGTGGATGCGGGTGTCAGCGGTGTCATCGGGCATTTGAACTCCGGCACTTCCATTCCCGCTTCCAAGATTTATCACGATGCCGGTTTGGTGCAAATTTCTCCTTCTGCCACGGCTACCGCCTACACCGAACAGGGCTTTCCAGGCGTGTTTCGCGTGATGGCGAATGACAGCCAGCAAGGTAAACAACTGGCGCGTTACGCGGTACAAACATTGGGCATCAAGAAACTGGCCATCATTGATGACCGCACCGCCTACGGCCAAGGCTTAGCCGACGTATTTGCCAAAACTGCTGAATCCCTTGGTGCTAGCGTGGTGAAGCGCGAATTCACCACCGACAAATCCAGCGACTTCAACGCCATTCTCACCAGCATCAAAGGCTCTGATGCGCAACTGCTGTTCTTTGGCGGCATGGACGCACAGGGCGCACCGATGGTGAAACAGATGCGCGCACTGGGTATCACTACACCTTTTATGGGCGGCGATGGCATCTACACAGCTGAGTTTCTCAAGCTGGCCGGCAGTGATGCCGAAGGCGTCATTGGCTCCCTGCCCGGCATCCCCTTGGTGAACATGAAAGGCGGCCCTGAGTTCAAACAAAAATTTGAAGCCAAATACGGAGTGATCCAGCTCTACGCACCGTATGTTTACGACGCGATGAATATGATGGCTAGAGCTATGCAGCAGGCTGGCAGTATTGATTCGGCCAAATATCGCCCCGTGCTAGCGGCGATGGAGTATCCGGGATTGACCTCCACCATCCGTTTTGACACCAAAGGCGATCTGCTCAACAGCCCCGTCTCTATCTATCAAGCAAAAAACGGACAGTGGCAGTTCCTTGAAACAGCTAGTGGTCAATAGCAGTCAACGCTCAGCTCGCCATGGAGATTTTTGCCCAACAATTAGCCAACGGAATTATTCTGGGCAGCGTTTATGCTCTGATCGCTCTGGGCTACACCATGGTTTACGGCATCCTCGGTCTAATCAACTTTGCCCATGGCGAAGTCACCATGATGGGTGCGATGCTGTCTATCACCCTGCTCAATGCACTGCTTAATATTGCGGGCTTACCGCCTTTTTTCTGCATTGGCATTACCCTGCTGATTACCCTGCCTGCCTGTATGTTGTTAGGCGTGGGAATTGAGCGCATCGCCTACCGACCACTGCGCAATGCACCGCGTTTGGCACCTTTGATTACGGCGATCGGGGTGTCCATCGTGCTACAAAATGTTGCCATGATGATTTGGGGGCGCGGCTACCAACGCTTCCCCGATTTACTGCCTACGCAACCCTTCACATTTTTGCACGCCAGTTTGACGCCCACCAAAGTGGCCATCGTACTGGTTTCCGCCTTAGCACTGAGTGGCTTGTGGCTATTGGTGAATCGCTCGCCATTGGGGCGCGCCATGCGTGCCACGGCGCAAGACAGCCAAGTGGCACAACTGATGGGCGTCAACATCAATCGCGTGATTGCCGCCACGTTTGCCATTGGCTCGGCACTCGGCTCGCTGGCAGGCTTCTTGGTAGCGGCCAACTATGGCCAGGCTGACCCCTACATGGGCTTTATGCTCGGCTTGAAAGCCTTTTCTGCCGCCGTTTTGGGCGGCATAGGCAATCTAGCGGGCGCGGTGATCGGCGGCTTACTGCTCGGCTTGATCGAGAGCTTAGGAGCTGGCTACATCGGCGAACTGACTGGTGGCGTTTTAGGCAGCAACTATCAGGATATTTTTGCCTTTTTGGTGTTGGTCGGGGTGTTGGTCTTCAAACCATCTGGCTTGCTCGGCAAAAACACCGTGGAGCGCGCCTGATGAAAGCCGACGTCCCCAATCAAGTGTGGTGGGGTTATGTGCTGTTGGTGCTGGCCGCGCTGTTACTACCTTTTTTAACCGGCGCCACTTTCGGCAGTGGTTGGGTACGCACGCTGGATTTTGTGCTGCTCTACGCCATGCTCGCACTCGGCTTGAATATTGTGGTGGGCTACGCAGGCTTGCTCGATCTCGGCTATATCGCGTTTTACGCCTTGGGTGCCTATTTGTACGCCCTACTCGCCTCTCCACATTTGGGTCTGCATTGGTCTCCGTTTGTGATTCTGCCTTTAGGTGCAGCCGTCACGGCCTTGTTTGGCATCTTGCTCGGTGCGCCGACCTTGCGTTTGCGCGGGGATTATCTCGCCATCGTCACGCTGGGCTTTGGTGAAATTGTGCGTTTGTTTATGAACAATCTGGATCGCCCTTTCAATCTCACTAACGGTCCACAGGGCATCAATTTGATTGATCCTTTGTTTGCCGTGCAGCCATTTCAGTTTTTAGGTTTGCGCATCACCTCCGTTTATTTTTACTACTATCTTTTTTTATTGCTGGCAGGTGTGATTATTTTTGTTTCAATTCGTTTGCAAGACTCGCGCATCGGTCGCGCTTGGATGGCCATTCGAGAAGATGAAATGGCTGCGAAAGCTTGTGGCATCAACACGCGCAATATCAAATTACTAGCCTTTGCGATGGGTGCATCGTTTGGCGGTGTGGCAGGTGGATTATTTGCCGGCTTTCAAGGTTTTATCAGCCCAGAAAGTTTTGTGTTGCTCGAATCTATTATGGTGCTGTGCATGGTGGTGCTCGGCGGCATGGGCAATATTGTCGGTGTGATATTAGGCGCTGCACTGCTCACCATCACACCAGAAATTTTTCGCGATTTGGCGGTGCCTCTGCAAAACACGCTGCTTGGTCGCACAGTGATTGATCCAGAAAATCTGCGTATGTTGTTATTTGGCATAACGCTGGTGGTCACCATGTTATTCAAACCGCAAGGTTTGTGGCCTGCGCGTTTTGGCAGTCGTTAATATGTCGAAACCAACCCTGTTGCAAGCCTGCAATATCAGCAAACGCTTTGGCGGATTACAAGCACTGGATGACGTTTCCTTTTCTGTGCCAGAGCAATCCATCTACGGCATTATTGGCCCCAACGGCGCAGGAAAAACCTCTCTGTTCAATATTATTACAGGGCTGTATCAGGCGGATTCTGGAAAATTATTATTGCGCGAAAAAAATATTCTTAACGCACCGCCACATCAAATTGTGCAGCAAGGCATTGCGCGCACGTTTCAAAATATTCGTCTATTTAGCAATATGACGGTGCTGGAGAATGTCATGGTAGGCTGCCATTCGCATACGCAAACTGCGGCCTTGGGCGCTGTATTGCGCCATAAAGCCGCACGCAACGAAGAAAAAGCTATTTTTGATCGGGCTGCTGCATTATTGGCGTATGTGGGATTACAAACAGCACAACACAACAAACGCGCGGGGGACCTACCTTACGGCGATCAACGCCGTTTAGAAATTGCCCGCGCGCTAGCCACAAACCCGCTCCTGTTAGCACTCGACGAACCGGCCGCAGGCATGAACCCCACCGAAACCGAAGCGCTGCGCGAATTACTGTTACGCATTTGCAGCGATGGCATCACAGTTTTGCTGATCGAACACGATGTAAAACTGGTGATGGGTTTGTGTCACTACATCACCGTGTTGGATTACGGCAAAAAAATTGCCGAAGGTACACCAGAAGCTGTTCGCCAAGACTCGGCCGTTATTGAAGCGTATCTTGGCGCCAATCACGCAATCATTAATTGATCGTTTTCCCGTTCTGCCAATACCGATCTTTCATCAAGCGTTTTTTAATCTTACCTGTTTCTTCGCGCGGCAATTCTTTTTCAAAATCAATGCTGCGTGGGCATTTAATTGAGCTGATTTTTGAGCGGCAGTATTCAATCAATTCTTTTTCCAGCGCTGCACCCACCTCTTCCCAGCGCGCTGGTTGCACCACGGCTTTAACTTCTTCACCCATTTCAGGATGTGGCACACCAAAAACGGCCACATCAAGCACTTTGGGATGTGTAATCAAACAATCTTCTGTTTCTTGCGGATAAATATTTACCCCACCAGAAATAATCATGTAGGACTTGCGATCTGTAAGGAACAAATAGCCGTCGGCATCGAGATAACCCACGTCACCGATGGTGGTCCAACCATCGCGTATGGTGATGGATTGCTTTTTATCTTCATCGCCGTGGTAGTCGAAATGTGCGCCTTTAGAACAGTAAATTGTGCCTATTTCTCCTGCCGGCAACTCCTCGCCCGTCTCATCATCCACAATATGCACTTGTGCATCGACACATTTACCAACGGTTCCCGGATGTGCCAACCACTCCTGCGGGCTGACCATAAAAATACCATTGCGTTCGGAGCCAGAATAAAACTCCCACAAGACCGGCCCCCACCATGCCATGATCTGCTGCTTTACTTCTACGGGGCACGGCGCAGCACCGTGAATCGCAAACTTCATACTGGAAACGTCATATTTTGCGCGCACAGCTTCCGGTAATTTCAACAAGCGCACAAACATAGTGGGCACCCATTGGCTGTATGCAATTTTGTATTTTTCAATCAATTGCAACGCTTTTTCTTCATCAAATTTTTCCATGATGACAACGGTAGAACCTAAACGATGACAGCCTGTGGCAAAACCCAACGGCGCGGAGTGATACAGCGGCGAAGTGGATAAGGAAACCGTGTCGTGATTCACGCCCATGAATTGCGCCAAACCCACTGAACGCACAATATCCGGTGCCTCCCCCAAACCACCTTCACTCAGCGGAAACTTAATGCCCTTTGGCCTGCCCGTTGTGCCAGACGAATACAGCATTTCACGCCCTTCGGATTCATCGGCAATCGGCGTTGTTGGCTGTGCAGACAGCGCTTTCTCAAACGACTGAAAACCTTGCTGTTCACCATCAACCATGTAACAAACTTTCACCTCTGATAATTTACCAAGCAACGGTTTGATTTTATCGGCAAATTTTTCTGCAACGACCAACACTTTGGCGTGACAATTATTGATGATGTACTCGATTTCATCTGGCTGCAGGTAATAGCTGATGGGTGTGAAATACAGCCCTGCCCGGGTTGCACCCCATACCAAATCAAAAAAGCGAATGTGGTTATCCAACAGAAATGCTATGTGATCTCCACGCTGCAAACCGTGACTGCGCATTAAGTGCGCGACTTGATTGGATTGCGCTTCCAACCGCCCAAAGGTCACCGTTTCACCCGTGCTGGCCATAATCACGGCAGGATGTTCAGGGCGATTTTTTGCGTGAAAATGTGGATGCAACATAACAATTATCCTATCAAGTTTTTGAAAAAATATTACAGCACAGGCTCATCTGGCAGCGTGTGATGACTAAAGGTGAGATATTTATGACCCAAAAAACTACTGAACATAGGCACGCCCATGCCAACAATGTGTGCCACCTCTTTTGGGTACCAGCTCCAATCAATGGCGAGAAACAAATGGTCAGCCAATACCACACTGACAATCAGTGTTTGCGCAATAGCGGCCAAGGTAACAAAAACAAATAAGGCAATTTCCTGCCACAGCGGGCGAATGCCCTGACCAAAGACTTTGTGTTGGTACATAAAAAAAGCAAACACAGTGCCAATGATGTACGCAATCACAATCGCGTAGGAATAGCCTATATAGGGATCCAACAACAAACGCGCAGCAAAGTTAACGGCTGCCGCAGCCAAGGCAGAAAAAAAGAACCGCAAAAATTGCCGTGACAAAAATTCAGCTAGCAGCTTTTGTAAGGCTCGATTCATACCCGTGACTCTCTAACAAACTGATTCGCCATATCTGCCAACTGGTTTCCCGTGCGGATACTGTCTGTGATAGCACGATCTTGCGGGTAGTAGTAACTGGTATCCGCCATAAAAAAACCAGCAATGGGACTTTGCATAGGCGGCAGCGTGCTGAGATAGTCAGGCGTACAAACGGGTTGCGCATAAAAATAACGCGAAATGTGCAGCGCCTTGATCCAGTTTTCATCAAAATTAGGATTTACATCACGCAAACACTTGATGGTTTCGCTGCGAAATAGTTCGCTGTCCCAACTGTATTTCACATGGTCTTGCGGCATGTAATAGGGAATGTAAACCACCGTATCTGGCAGAGGGTTCAGATTGGTGTATTCAATAATGCCAGGGATGCCGTACTGCGTGTCGGTGATGTTTAACCAAAAATACGGCGTGAGTGACTGCTTTAATTTTAATTTGACCGTTACCACGCCCACGTTGCGAATCGCCGCTAATTTTTGCAAATCTTCTTGCGGTAAATCAGGCACTATGCGCGCAACATAAGGCAGAGGAATGGTGGAAATCACTGCGTCAAAGCGCTGCAATTCCCCCGCCACGAGCACACCTTCAACAGCACTGCCGGCAATTTGCACCTTGTCGATAGGCATTCCTAAATGAATAGCACCACCTTTTTCTCGAATAGCGTGTTCAATCGCATACAAGAAGGCATCCGATCCCCCTTCCAGATAACCCAACTTTTCCTTAAATAAGCTCTCCCTGCTGTGCGCTACGCGCTGCACCCGTGCAGCTATCCACGCAGCAGACACTTCATCCTTGAACTGGTAAAACTTCAAGGACAGCAGCGGCTCCCACAAAAGCGAATACGCCTTTTCACCCAGCATACTTTTCAGCCATGTCGTGGCTGTTTTTTTATTCAGAGAAGAAAAATCTTTCAAGTGCTTACAGTACATCACCTGAATGGCATAGCGCATTTTTTCCAATAATGACAATCCCGGGAATTTTAATAACGCAACTGGCTCTCCCCAGTTATACAATTTTTTCTGATGAAACAAACCCATACGGGTATTGACCCAACGCAGCTTGTCTGCAATACCAAGCTCCGTTAACAAATCAAAATAGTCATAATCGGTTGCACACAGAAAATGAAAAAAACGCTCAATCGGCAACCCGTCAAAATCAAACGAAGCGGACATGCCACCCAAGCGATCACCCGCTTCAAATAAGCTCACTTGATGCCCTTGCTTCAATAAATGCCATGCAGCAGCCAAACCCATCGGCCCACCACCCAACACAGCTATTTTCTTTTTTTCATTGTTCATGAGGTGACTTCAACGTTTGACAACAATTTTTGAATAAACAGGGTGTGTAAAAGTTTCCGTAATCGCTTGCAGAAATGGCGTAGGCGTTACACCAAATTCCTGTTCAATATCCACGCCAACAAAATAATCCCCAGCCGCTAAGGCATGCAGTTGCGCACTGGTAAATGGCGGCCGCCGCATAATTTTTGCCGCCAACTTCAACAAGGTATCAAAAAAATCAAAAGGAATATGCAGAATTACCGTTTGCAATGCTTTCGCTTCTTTAATGGCTTTAATGATGGAAACGTAGTCTACATCCTCTTTGCCAACAATGTCATAAGCCAAACCTTCCCTACGGCTTTCTAAGCAAGCTAGTAGCACGCGGCAAAAATCGCGGTTATACAGCGGTTGCCGCAAATATTCTCCATCGCCCGGAATAGGAAATACCGGCGTGTGTTCCATAAAGCGCGATAACCAGCCAAAATGTTTAGGGTCAAACCAGCCAAACATCAGCGTCGGGCGCAAAATACAATGCGGAATGCCAGACTGCTTGACGAGATTTTCTTGTTCGCGTTTGGTGCGCGTGTAAGCATCATCCGCCACCGAGTGCAAAACCGATGAGCTGACGTGCAGTAAGTAAGGCACTTTGTGTTGCCGACAGGCAGCTAATACCTGTTGCGTGGCGGCGATATTGTTGCGCTCAAACGTGTCATCGTGCAGCGCCGTAATTTGCGCGTGCAGTTGAATCACAGCCTCGGCACCGGCAAAGCACTGCTGCCACTCACCCGCTTCAGCCAAATCAGCACAGCATGTTTGCAACTTCGGATTCAGTTGCGCTGCGATTGCAAGATTTTCTGCATGGCGATCTATCGCCACCGCGTTGCGATAGCCCTTTTCGCGCAACAGCAACAACAGATTCTGCCCCACCAAACCGGCTGCACCGGTGATGACAATTTTGCTCTGTAGCGAGAGTGTGGGCATAGCAACCTAATGACGAAAAAGCGAGTCATCATGCCGAAAGCGCATGCCAAATTCAACGCAACAAAACGCCACAAATTCAATAGTTTGCGCTTTGAAAATTGGTTGCCCTGCTCTTTGAATACATGGTAGCTTGACCAGCATCAATCCACGATTGGCCGCACGCACTGCACAATAGCACCGCCTGCCAATGAGAATGCACAATGACTGCTGCCGCACCCTTCACGCTGACCCGTCAACAGAAAAACTTTTTCGATACTTTTGGCTATCTGGTCATTCCAGGCCTGCTGAAAGATTGTATTGAAGAGGTATCCACGGTCTTCAACCAACTGTTTGAACACAACCCCGAAGAAGTGGTGGATTGGCGACACGAAGCGCACTACATGAAATCGCGTCG
This sequence comes from Pseudomonadales bacterium, assembly GCA_046347205.1. Classification (GTDB taxonomy): domain Bacteria; phylum Pseudomonadota; class Gammaproteobacteria; order Pseudomonadales; family UBA7239; genus UBA7239. Next base: position 309,760 of record JAXMGN010000002.1, on the reverse strand, counting down.
TTTTTTGCTGCAGTTTATCGAGCGCCGCCCAGAGTTATCCTCCCTGCTAGAACACCCTGTTATTGACGGGATTTTTCGCGATCTTTTAGGTGCGGATTATCTCTACCGCGCCAGTGACGGCAATATTTTTACCGGCGATACCTACTGGCACTCCGATTTATACGGCGCGTTCTTCAAGTATCGTCATGTAAAAATTTTGCTGTATTTAGAGCCACTGGATGCTAACAACGGCGGCTTTCGTGCCATCCCTGGCAGCCATTTATTTGGCGATAAATTTGCCAACCTGTGTGAACGCTACGTGTGGAAGCACGAGCAGCATCTGGGGCTAGAAAAAGACGAAGTACCTAGCATCAGCATCCCCACACAACCCGGCGATGCCCTGGTGTTTGACTACCGTCTCAAACATGCCACCAATCACACACAAGCTGATCGCAGAATGATGAGCATCTGCGCCTCACAGCGTTTTGCTGATGAAGATTTGCCTGAGCTAGCCAAATTAACCAAGATGTACCTCGATATGGCTGGTGGCAACACCGCCTATCATCCGCGCTTCATTGAACATGCCTCTCCTGCGCAGCGCCAACATATGACGCAATGTTTGGATGCCTTCCAATACATTCAGGACGGAAAGCTCGGCAGCCCCGTGGCCTGATAGGTGATATTGGGGCAGTAGCCAGCAGGGTTTTTAGCCAGATATTGCTGGTGGTAGGGTTCGGCAAAATAGAAAGTTGGCGCGCTCAGAATCTCGGTAGTGACCTGCCCCGCACCAACCCCATTCAAAGCCTGTTGGTATTTTTCTGCACTTGTGAGCGCAGCTTGCAGTTGGCTGGTATCGAAACAGTAAATGCCTGAGCGGTACTGTGTACCAATGTCATTAGCCTGTCGCATACCCAAGGTCGGGTTATGCCCCTGCCAAAACACAGTCAGCAGTTGATCAAAGCTGACAGTTGCCGGATCAAACACCACTAGCACCACTTCGTTATGCCCCGTTAGGCCACTGCACACTTCCTCGTACAGCGGGTTGGGTGTGAGGCCACCGGCGTAGCCCACCGCCGTGGTGTAAACACCAGCCAATTGCCAATATTTTTTCTCCGCGCCCCAGAAGCAACCCATGCCAAACATGGCCCGTTGGTAGCCTTGCGGGAAAGGTGGCTGCATGGGCGTGCCTAAAACAGCATGACTGGCTGGCACCGACATCAGCGTGTTTCGCCCCGGCAGCGCCTCGTTGGGTGATGGTATATGCAGCATTTTCATAAATCACCTATAAATCAAATAAAAACAAATAGTTATACTTTATATATAAAGTAATTTATTAAAAACGATATATGGGAAATAAACGTAAAATATCATTATAAATCAATATATTAAGTGTTAAATTTAATGCATTAGATTAAGTTGATTGATTGGCGGAAATCGCCTCATACAAGAGCAAAACCCGCTCCGCTTCGGCTGCGTGCAGGTTTTCAATCAGCTTGCCATCCAACACCGCCATGCCCGAACCCTCCACCTCTGCCGCTCGCCAAGCATCCAGCACTTTTTGAGCATGGGCAACTTCGCTGGCAGACGGCGCGAAAGTTTGGTTGGCTACTGCTATTTGATCGGGATGAATCAGCGACTTGCCATCAAAGCCCAGCCACTTGCCTTGCTCGCACACAGCGGCAAAACCCTCCACATCACGAAAATTCAAATGCACGCCGTCGATAATGTCGACGCCAGCACCGCGCGCGGCACACACACAGCGACCGAGCGCGTACTGCAAACCGAAGCGACTTGCTTGCGGCGGTACACGCAATTCTTTGGATAAATCCGACGTGCCCATTACCAAGACCTGCAAGCGCGAGTGTGCCTGCGCAATCGCTTCTACGTTCATCACACCGCGCGGTGTTTCTATCATCGCCCACAGTTGAATGTGTTCAGGTAAACGCGCTGCAACAGCCTGCACCGTTTCCGCTGTTTCTACTTTGGGTAGCGCAACAATCTTGGCTGCACTGGCAGCGCAGGCCGTTAAATCATCTTCAAACCAAGGCGTACCTTGAGCATTGATGCGCACCGCCACCTCGCGGTGACCGAATCCGCCCACGTTGACTGCCGCTACTGCCTGCTGGCGCGCTTCTGCCTTTGCAGTGGGCGATACGGCATCTTCCAGATCAATCACGATGCAATCTGCCGGCAAGCTACGCGCCTTTTCTAAAGCACGCGCGTTATTGGCGGGCATATACAACACAGAGCGGCGCGGTGTAATCAACATGAAAAAATCCTGCACATAAAAATCATACGTTCACAAACAGAAACGCCCCTAATAAGGGGCGCGCTGTTAAACACTGGGTGGAAAACTACGCGTTACGCAAAGTTTTTGGCCACAAAATCCCAGTTGACCAAGCTCCAGAAGGATTCCACATACTTGGCGCGCAAGTTGCGATAGTCGATGTAGTAAGCGTGTTCCCAGACGTCACAAGTCAGCAGCGGTTTTTTGCCTTCAGTCAGTGGACAGCCTGCTGCACCCATATTGACGATTTCTACCGAGCCGTCAGCATTTTTTACCAACCACGTCCACGCAGAACCGAAATTACCCACCGCCATGGTGCTGAATTTTTCTTTGAATGCAGCAAATGAACCGTAGGCTTTGTTGATGGCATCTGCCAATGCGCCGGTTGGTTCGCCACCACCGTTGGGCTTCATGCAATTCCAGTAGAACGTGTGGTTCCAAATTTGCGCTGCGTTGTTGTAAACACCGCCAGAAGAAGTTTTGATGATGTCTTCGAGGCTCTTGCCTTCAAATTCTGTGCCAGGCACCAAATTGTTCAAATTGGTGACATAAGCCTGATGATGCTTGCTGTAATGAAACTCTAAAGTTTCAGCGGAGATGTGTGGCGCCAGTGCGTCTTTGGCATAAGGCAGTGCAGGAAGTTCAAAGGCCATGAGAGTTCTCCATTTAGCTGTGAAAACAGGGGCTACCAGTATTGGCTTTTTGCCACTGATTGCAAGCACAAGACGAAAATTTCAGCTATAAAAAAGCCCGCAATATTTGCGGGCTTTTTGTTACCACTGCAACAAACTCAGTGGAATTGCTCTTCTTCGGTAGAACCTGTCAATGCCGTCACCGACGATGCGCCACCTTGAATTACGGTAGTCATATCATCGAAGTAACCCGTGCCCACTTCTTGCTGGTGAGCGACGAAGGTATAACCTTTATCACGCGCTGCAAATTCAGGCTCTTGCACCATTTCAACATAGGCTTTCATGTCTTCACGCGCATAGGCATACGCGAGTTCAAACATGTTGTACCACATGTTGTGAATACCAGCCAAAGTGATGAACTGATACTTGTAACCCATGGCAGACAATTCACGCTGGAATTTGGCGATAGTGGCATCGTCAATATTTTTCTTCCAGTTGAACGATGGTGAGCAGTTGTACGCCAACATTTGATCGGGATACTGCTTTCTGATCGCTTCTGCGAAGACGCGCGCTTCTTCCAAATCAGGTTTGGCCGTTTCACACCACAACAAATCGGCATACGGCGCGTAAGCCAAACCACGGCTGATGGCTTGGTCGATGCCCGCACGCGTGCGGTAGAAACCTTCGGCTGTGCGATCACCGACAACAAATGGCTTGTCGTTTGGATCGAAATCGGAAGTCAACAAATCCGCCGCGTTGGCATCGGTACGCGCCAGCACGATAGTGGGCACGTCGGCTACGTCAGCAGCCAAACGCGCAGCCACCAATTTTTGTACCGCTTCTTGCGTAGGCACCAACACTTTGCCGCCCATGTGACCGCATTTCTTTACAGAGGCCAACTGGTCTTCAAAGTGCACACCAGCCGCGCCCGCTTCGATCATCGCGCGCATCAATTCATAGGCATTCAACACGCCGCCGAAACCGGCTTCGGCATCCGCCACGATAGGCAGAAAGTAATCCACATAGCCAGCATCGCCAGGTTTCAAGTTAGCTTTCCACTGAATTTGGTCAGCGCGCTTAAAGCTGTTGTTGATGCGCTTCACTACCGCAGGCACGGAATCCACTGGGTACAGCGATTGGTCTGGGTACATGGTGGAGGCGCTGTTGTTATCCGCAGCTACCTGCCAGCCAGAGAGGTAAATCGCTTGCACGCCCGCTTTGGCTTGCTGCACAGCTTGGCCGCCAGTCAGTGCGCCCATGCAGTTCACAAAATCTTTCTCGGGACGGAAAGCGGGCTTGGCGCCTTGAGTCACCATCTCCCACAGCTTTTCTGCACCGCGCTTGGCAATAGTGTTTTCCACTTTGATGGAGCCACGCAGACGCACAACGTCCTCTGCAGAATAAGGGCGCGTAACGCCTTTCCAACGAGGGTTTTCTGCCCAGTCTTTTTTCAGGCGGGCAACTTCAGCATCGCGGTCATAATTACCGATGGACATGGTGGTCTCCAGTAAGGTTCAGGGGTGGTGAAAGGAGGCGGCATTCTAGGGATTTAACGCTGGTTTTTCCACCCAAAACCCTCTGTTTTGTCGATTTTTACCGCCCTATTCTGAAGTATTTTTACAACACGCTCTGCTATTATGCGCGCAGTGCAAAAAACGCTTGTTTTCCCGCTTTTTCCCTTCGCAACACGAGTTATCCGCCATGAGCCAACACACTACGCCGCGCATTTCTCAAGGCAATTTACAAATTGCCGAGCCACTTTATCGCTTGGTAGCGGATGAAGTGCTGCCCGATCTCGACATCAGCACCGAAGATTTTTGGAGCGCATTTGAATCCATCGTCATGGATCTCGGCCCCAAGAACAACATCCTGCTCGATAAACGCAACACGCTGCAAAAGCAAATCGACACTTGGCACCAATCGCACTGCGACAAACCGCACGATCACGATAAATACAAAGCCTTCCTGGAAAAAATTGGCTATCTGATGCCAGAAGGCGCGGACTTCAGCATCACTACTGGGCATGTCGATGAAGAAATTGCCACACTCGCTGGCCCGCAATTGGTAGTGCCAGTAAAAAATGCACGCTACGCCTTGAATGCTGCCAATGCACGCTGGGGTTCTTTGTACGACGCACTGTATGGCACGGATGTGATTGACGAAGCCGACGGCTGCGAGCGCGGCAACAGCTACAACCCAGTGCGCGGCGCAAAAGTCATTGCCTACGTGCGTCAATTTTTAGATGACGTTGCACCACTCGCTAACGGCTCACATGCAGACGCAGTGAAATACGCCATCATTAACGCACAGTTAGAAGTCACGCTAAAAAACGGCAATAAAACAGGCTTAAAAAAATCCGAACAATTTGCCGGTTACTGGTTTCGCAACACCGACGGCAACCCATCCAACCCATCGCATGTTTTGCTGCGCAACAACGGCCTCTACATTGATATTCAAATTGATGCAGAACATCTTGTCGGGCGCGATGATCCTGCGCATATCAAAGACGTGGTACTGGAATCTGCCATCACCACTATTCAGGATTGCGAAGATTCTGTGGCTGCAGTGGATGGCGAAGATAAAACCGAGGTTTATCGCAACTGGCTTGGCCTGATGAAAGGCACGCTGGTCGATACTTTTATGAAAAACGGCAAAGAAGTGACGCGCACTCTAGCGCCCGATTTGCACGCGCTAAACCCCAAAGGCGAACCGATTACGCTACATGGTCGCGCGCTGATGTTGGTGCGTAATGTCGGCCACTTGATGACGAATGAAGCCGTACTGCTCAAAGATGAAGAAGTGCCGGAAGGCATTTTGGATGCGATGATTACCGTAGCAATTGCCATGCATGATTTGAAAGCTATTGGTACGCGCAAAAATTCGCGCACGAACTCTGTTTATATTGTTAAACCCAAAATGCACGGCCCTGAAGAAGTTGCGTTTGCTTGCGAGATTTTTGGCCGCGTAGAACACGCACTGGGCTTGGCGCGCAATACAGTAAAAATCGGCATCATGGATGAAGAACGCCGCACAACAGTCAACTTAAAAGAGTGCATCCGCGCCGCGAAAGAGCGTGTAATTTTTATCAATACCGGATTTTTAGATCGCACGGGTGATGAAATTCACACCTCGATGGAAGCCGGCGTGATGGTGCGCAAAAATGAAATGAAACAAAAACCGTGGATCAGCGCTTACGAAAACTGGAACGTCGACGTTGGTTTAGCGTGCGGGCTTTCAGGCAAAGCGCAAATCGGCAAGGGCATGTGGGCAATGCCCGATTTAATGAAAGACATGGTGGCCACTAAAATTATGCACCCAATGGCGGGCGCAAACACTGCATGGGTTCCCTCGCCCACGGCCGCCACCTTACACGCCATGCACTATCACAAAGTGAATGTGTTTGAACGCCAGAAAGAATTGCAAAATCGCACACGCGCCAGTTTGGACGACATTCTCACCCTGCCCTTATTGGGCGACACCAAACTCAGCGAAGAAGAGATTCAGCAGGAACTCAACAACAACTGCCAAAGTATTCTCGGCTATGTGGTGCGTTGGATAGATCAAGGGGTGGGTTGCTCAAAAGTCCCCGACATCAACGACATTGGTTTGATGGAAGATCGCGCCACACTGCGCATTTCCAGCCAACATATCGCCAACTGGCTGCGTCACGATTTTTGTAAACGCGTGCAAGTGTTGGAAACCTTCAAACGTATGGCTGTGGTGGTGGATCGCCAAAATGCAGACGACCCCAACTATCGCAATATGTCACCCAACTTCGATGAATCTGTAGCGTTTCAAGCAGCCTGTGAATTGGTATTTGGTGGCGTGCATCAACCCAACGGTTATACCGAGCCAGTTTTGCATCGCCGCCGCCGCGAGCTGAAAGCCTCCTCCGCTGGGCAATAATCGCCGCCCAGCGCTTCTTCTTTATCGCTGGCTACTGCGTTAGTTCACATCCAGTGACAGCGCAGTTGTCAGCGAGGCTTTTTCAGGATCCGTATTCACATCCAACACAAACACCCGCTCCGGCGCCACGCCATTTTGCTCAACCAACGCTGATTTAATTTGTGTAGCCCGTTCCAAAGCTAACTGACGCAATTCATCATCTTTTACGTCGATTTTGTCACGCGCGGTTTTCCACGCCTGTTCATACGCTGCACGCTTTAATGTATCACTATCTGGCTTTTCACCTTTTACTTTAAGCTGCGCGGCTATTTTGTCGCGAAGCCCCCCCAAGTCTTCTTTATTTTGTTTTTTGTAATAACGATTTAGAGCACGATACGCGCCGCCATCATCCACTGCCGCCGTAGGTGACAGATAAACATCCAGTGGCGCGTCACTATCTTGCTGCAAGATAGTGACGAGTTTTCTATCTTGCAAAGCGGCGCGATCTTCTGCTGGCAAGCTATTGCCCTGCACGGTAATGCGCAAGTTACTGCGTTTATTGAGTAAGCCGGCCGCTGTTTTCAATTTAGCGAGAGACGCTGCATCCAACTGTGACTGCCCTGCCGCAAAGTCGATTTTATCAACCCCTTCTGCTGCATCACCACCGCCAGCCAGCGATGCAATCGCCTTGAAAGGTGAAGTGACTACTTTCATCACCATATTACTCAACACTTTCCACAAAATACCGCCGACAGAAAATTGAGGATCATTGAGATCACCACCGACTTCAAAACCCAAATCAATCACACCCTTTTCATCACGCAATAAAGCAATGGCTAAACGCAATGGCAAATCAATCGCTTTTTGACTCTCCACCGATTCACCCAATTGCAACTGATTCATCACAATTTTATTTTTGCCCTGAATTTTGTTATCCACCAACTGGTAATTAATATCCAGCGACAACTGCCCTTGTTTAATTTTGAAGCCGGCATAAGTGCCGGAATACGGCGTGAACGTGGTCAACTCTAAATTATTGAAGGCCAAATGCGTGTCTAAGCTAGGCTTAGCCGCCAAAGGATTTATTTTTCCGCTAATAACCACCGGCGCATAGCGATCCACCTTACCCTTCAAATCAATGTGCGCCTGCGTTTTAGGGTCTGATGACAAACCTTTGATAGAGCCAGATAACTGACTCATCGCCACTTTGAAATTGGGCTTCATGGTCAAATCAGCAAAACCTAAATTGGCATTACGAATATCCACTGTGCTAATCACCAATTTCATCGGCACGGCAGGCTTATCAGTTTTGGCAGCAACTTTCGGCGCTGTGGGTTTTGGTGCAGCAGACTGACTTGTTGGCGCTGAAGACTTGGCAGCAACCAACATTTTTTCAATATTTGTCGAGCCATCTGCATTGATAACAAAACCTGTTTCTGGCTTATCTATCGCAATCTTTTCAATTTTTAATTCATTAGCAGGCAACTGCAATGAAATATCTGCAATGTCTAACGCATCCCATTTCAGCAAGTTTTTATCGCCACCCTGCTCTTTAACTAACAGCTTTTTAACGCTGGCAGCACCTTTGATGCCAACCACGGGTTTTTCTGCCGATTCAAAATGCACATCCAATGCTGCATTCAATGCACCGTCTTTAATTTGCGCGCGCACAGCATCTTGTACATAGGGCTGAATGGCAGCTAATTGAAATTGCTGTAAATTCACCTTGGTATCTGCCACTAGCGGCGTCAATTGCAGCTGCGTATTGATCTGCAACTGCCCCACAGGCGCTTTGCTGTCATTGAGTAACCCACTTTGTATCTGCACGGCAAAACGATCTGGCAGCAGTGGTTTGAACTCATCAATACTAATGGATAGCGGCGTTAAACGGAGTGCAAATGCTTGCGCCGGTTTTTCATCGCGTACATTGATGGTGTAATTATTGAATCGGATTTGATGAATCAATACATCCCAAGGTTTTACAGGCGGCACAGCACTTGTAGGTGCTGGTGGCGTTGCCGCTGAAGTTGATGGTGCTGCGTTGTTAGCAGGCGCAGCCGCTGCGGGTTCAGTTGTCGCCACTGGCGCAAACAGCGTTTGTAAATTGGCAACGCCCTGTTTATCTAGAACCAGATTCACCACGCCGTCGTTGGCTTGAAAACTTCCAACCGCCACCGACTGCTGCAAGAGATTCACATTGACATCATTGACTCTGAGCAGAGGCAACTGAATCACTGGCGTTTCGGCATTGTCTTTGCTGTAGAGACTTAAATCTTTTAGCTCCAACGAAGTTTTCATGGCCTGCAAATCGAGTGCACTATCCATTTGCACAGAAAACTGCGTTTTGAATGCCAGATGCGGCGCTTTCAGATTGAAATTGACCGGCAACATCAACCACTGCCACGCAGGCGCCAAATCAAGATTATCGATCGCCACATCGCCGTTGACATGCAGCGGCTTTAGATTTTCCAGCACAGCGCCCAGCTTTATCGAGCCTCCTTGCTCATCGCCAATTTCTAATTCAAAGCGGTTCGCGTGTTCACGTTTTTTGGTATAAAAATCTGTAACCGCTACCGTTGGTAGGTCAATGCGCTGTTTGAAGCCACCGGCTCTCGCTGCATCGCGGTAATCAATCAAGCCGCCACTGATTTTGAGATCCCCCAACCACAACGCCGGCACTGCTGACGTATCACTCTTCTCCTCATCAGCTTTTTCTGGTGCTGGAGAAGACAAGTTGGCAAATGCATCCAGCAGGGTAAAACCACCTTTACCATTGGCATCTAATTTTATATAGGGCTTTTCTAGAGCAATTTCTTCGATGCCGTAGCGCAAACGAAACAAAGACAGCACGTTGTAGTTAAAACGAAATACATCAAAAGATAACAGCGGCGTGTTGTCTGTATCGGCAATACTGAATCCTTCTATCTGTAATTTCACCGCATAGGGATTAAATCGCACCTTGTTTACTGTGACGCTGCGCTGCAAATTATGCGCGAAGGTATGTGTCAAATATCGCTGTATAGACCACGGTAGAATAAAAAAACCCAGCAGGGTATACAGGAAAAAGAATGTTGTCAGCGCGATCAGTGTACGGCGATATTTCCCTGCTAGCTGACGAACTTTTTGCGCCCAAACCTGATTCTTCATCGCCGCTGCCCCTTGTATATTAATTACTCGTGATGATGTCCACCTTCACCGTGCGCATGACCATGAGCTATTTCCTCCTCGGTCGCCGCTCTTACACTAACCACTTCAATATCAAATGTCAGCGTCTTGCCCGCCAAGGGATGATTGGTATCTACCTCAGCCATAAATTTACCCGGCTTGATCACCGTTACTTGGCGCGGACCTTCTTGCGTTTCCACCCACGCAATATCCCCAGCTTTCAATTTATTGCCGTTGAACTTCAGGTGCTTGATGGAGATGCGCTGTTGCAACGCAGGGTTGATAACGCCGTAGGCGCGCTCCGGTGGCAAGGTGACGCTGGCTGTCTCCCCCGCTGCTTTACCCACCAGCACGTCTTCCAACCCCGACAGAATATTGTCATGCCCGTGCAGATACGCTACTGGCTCTTCTGCGCGCGAATCCTCGGAAAAACTACCGCCCTGTTCTGTTAAACGGTAGTGAAAAACAGCAACGGTATCTTTGGTAATTTGCATGAATCTATTCCTCGACAAACTGCTAAAATGTGCGCCCAGTATATGCGTTTTATTCCATCCAATTTACTTACAGGAGCAAACAAGCATGTTGAAAGTTAACGAATACTTTGACGGCAAAGTGAAATCTATCGCGTTCCAAGGTGAGCAACTACCCGCAACTGTTGGCGTGATGGCACCTGGCGACTACGAATTTGGCACCAGTCAAAATGAAGTGATGACCGTAGTCAGTGGCAAGCTCACTGTAAAATTGCCCGGCAATGACACTTGGCAAACATTTGCCTCTGGCGAATCTTTTGCCGTGGCGGCCAACAGCAAATTTCAATTAAAAGTTGCTGCGGATACCGCTTATCTTTGCACTTACGAATAATCGAGCTGTTATCAGCTCATGTACATCCCGCCGTTGACATGGATAGTCTCGCCGGTGATGTAACCCGCAGGTTCCGACGCAAGAAACGCAACCACAGCGGCAATTTCTTCCGGCTTACCTAAACGCGCTAAAGGAATTTGCCCCAACAGTATTTGCTTTTGCTCTTCGGGCAATACATGCGTCATATCCGTGTCAATAAATCCAGGCGCAACCGTGTTCACGGTGATATTGCGTGATCCAATTTCACGCGCCAAGGCGCGCGCAAAACCCGCAACACCTGCTTTAGTTGCTGCGTAATTGCTCTGCCCCGCGTTGCCCATTTCACCAACCACAGAACTGATGTTAATGATGCGACCCCAGCGCGCTTTGGTCATGCCGCGCAAGCACGCGCGCGACAAACGAAATACCGACGTGAGGTTGGTGGCGATCACATCGTCCCACTCCTCGTCTTTCATGCGCATCAAAATATTGTCTTTGGTGATGCCCGCGTTGTTCACCAAAATATCTATATTGCCAAATTTTTCATTGATGGATTTGATCGCCGCATCCACGGAGTTAGCATCCGTGACATTCAACACCACACCGTCACCTTTATAACCACCGGCAGTTAAACGCTCTGCAATCGCTGCCGCACCCGACTCACTGGTTGCTGTGCCAATTACCGTCGCGCCCATTTTTGCCAATGACTCTGCAATGGCGCGGCCAATACCGCGACTCGCGCCCGTCACCAATGCCACTTTGCCTTCAATACTCATTTTGTACTCCTCGCAATTTTATTAGATTTCTGCCAACGCTTTTTCAAGACCGGCTACATCTTCAATACCAAATGCTGTTAATTCTTTTTCTATACGCGTACACAAGCCGCACAACACTTTGCCTGGACCACACTCCACCACTGTTTTGATATTGGCACTCACCATGGTTTTCACGCAGTCTACCCACAGCACCGGATGATCGATTTGTTGAATCATCAAAGCTTTAATCGCTTCAGGATCTGATGAAGTTTTGGCGTTGACGTTATGTACCACCGGAATAGTCGGTGCACGAAAAATGGTGGCAGCAATATGTTTGGCCATATTTTCTGCAGCGGGTTTCATCAAAGACGTGTGGAAAGGGGCACTCACCGGCAGCGGCAATACGCGCTTGGCTCCCGCGGCTTTCAACAGTTCAGAGGCTTTATCAACAGCAGCAACTTGTCCTGCAATAACCACCTGACCGGGCGAATTAAAATTGACCGCTTCCACCACGCCAACTGCAGAGGCTTCTTTGCAAAGTGCGAGAATTTTTTCATCTTCTACGTTTAACACCGCAGCCATACTGCCCTCGCCTTTCGGCACAGCCGTTTGCATATATGCACCGCGCTTGCGCACTAAATCGACGGCATCTGAGAAATCCAACACATTGGCGCACACCAAGGCTGACCACTCGCCCAAACTGTGACCAGCCAGCAACGCAGGCAATTTGCCATTTTTTTCTTGCCACACACGCCACAGTGCCACACTGGATGTCAGCAGCAAAGGCTGCGTTGTCTCAGTGGCATTTAATTGCTCTTGCTCGCCGTTTTGGCACAAATCCCACAAGTTATAGCCCAACACTTCTGAAGCTTCAGCAAACGTTTTTTGCACGCTTGGAAATGCCGCAGCCATTTCTGCCAACATTCCCACTTTTTGTGAACCCTGCCCTGAAAAAACAAACGCCAAGTTTGAACTCATTTTTCATCTACCTGCTTCGATAATAAAGTTTGTAATTTTTCATTGATTTTTTGGGGAATATTCGCTTTTGCTTCAATGCTCGCCACTTCTATTGCATGAAAAAATGCATTGATGTCGGCGCCACCATGACTTTTCACCAAAGTCGAAGTAAAACCAAGAAAGCTAGCGCCATTATAACGCGATGGGTTAATGCTCGTCCGAAAAGCATTGAGGATAGGTGCAACCAACACACCGAGCACACGGTAAATCCATTTACGTTTGAATGCTTGTGACAAATACTGGCGTATCAAACGCGCAGCACCTTCACTGGCTTTTAATGCCGCATTGCCGACAAAGCCATCACACACCGCCACATCAACCGTATCAAAAAATATCTGATCTGCTTCAATAAAACCGGTGTAACACAGGGCAGAATCATTTCGTAAACGCGCAGCGGCTTGCTGTACTTTTTCACTGCCTTTAACGTCTTCTACGCCCACATTCAGCAGCGCTACACGTGGCTTGTCTTTATTGAAAACAGCGGAAGCTAACACGGAACCCATCACGGCAAATTGGTGCAAATTTTTGGCATCCACATCAATATTTGCGCCCACATCCAAAAGAAAGGTTTGGCCATTGACGGTGGGAATAGGCGCGCAAATAGCGGGGCGATCAATGCCGTCAAACATTTTTAGTAAATGATGACCTATTACCAGCATTGCACCGGTATTGCCTGCACTCACGAATGCTTGTACCTCGCCTTCTGCAAGCAGAGCAATACCACGATACAAAGAGGAGTCCTTGCGATTACGCAGCACTTGCAAAGGTTTTTCATCCATCGCCACCGTTTGCGTGGTGTGAACAATGCGCAAGCGCTCATTGCTGTTGCAATGCAACTTTGCCAACTCCTTTTGAACGGCATCGTTATCGCCCAGCAACAACAAATTCATATCAGGCAGAAACGACAGTGCCCGCACGCTGGCGGGCACTGTAACGCGGGGACCAAAATCCCCGCTCATGGTGTCAATAGCAATCGTAATCATCGGGTTTTAGCAGCAGAACTGACAACCGACTTACGATTGCTCACGGCTTATTCGCCAGCAGTTTCAACCACTTTGCGACCGCGATAGAAACCATCAGCAGTCATGTGGTGGCGAAGATGTTTTTCACCGGTCACGGAATCCACTGACAGCGTGCTTGCAGTCAGTGCATCGTGTGAACGGCGCATGCCGCGACGTGAACGAGATTTGCGACTTTTCTGTACGGCCATTTCTAAAAACTCCTACCCTTAACGAATGTGTTGGCAAATACAGTGCTGTTACTTGTCAGTAGCATCACTGCCCGACTTCAGGTTTGCCAGCACCTGAAACGGATTTATTTTTTTCGCGCCAGCCATCACGTCCACCGGCGTTTCTTCACTGTGTATCTGCGCAGCTTGGCAAGTGCCCGCTTCATGTGCTGCGACTATTGGCAACGCCAGCAACAGCTCATCTTCCACCGTTGCAAGCACATCCAGCATATCCGTTTCCATCAATACTGGATCCAATGTGCGCGACAGCTGCGCCGCCTGCTCATCGCTCCAGACCAAGGCCAAAGCGGTATCCGCGTGAACGGCAACCTGCACCGGCTCCAAGCAGCGCTGACACACCAAGGACACAAGCGCGTCAACCGAACCGTGTATCACTTTGCGCGATTGCTCGTCGAGTGAAAACAACCAATCGGCATGCGCCTGACCATCTGTATCACACAATTGCTGAGCTAAACGCTCTAGCTGAACAAAAGACACACCGCCCGACAGGCGACCGCCTTGCTGACAAAGTTTTACCGCATCTACATGCGGCGGCAGTGACTGACTGGTGGACGCACTGTGCATAGGCGGCGCATTTTATGGATAGCTCATTGATATGTCAAAGAAAATAGCCCGCTACAGGGCATCAAATCTCTATCTGTGTGCCCATTTCCACCACACGATTGGGCGGGATATTGAAATAGCTGGTGGCGGGCATGGCATTGCGCGTCATCACGGCAAAAATTTTATCCAATATACGAGGCATACCCGGATCCTTACTAGGAATCAAATGCTCTCTCGACAAGAAGAAAGTAGTGTCCATCATGTCAAAAATCACACCAAATGGCTCACATTTCTCCAACAAATGCGGAACATCTGGGCTTTCTTGGAAGCCGTAAGAACCTTTAATAACAAGAAACCCTGGCGCCAAATCCTCGACGTGAATACGATCTCCCTCTGGCACAAAAGGGATCTCTTGCGTGCTGATTGTCAAAAACACAACCCGCTGGTGCAGTACTTTGTTATGTTTCAAGTTGTGCATCAGCGCGTGCGGGACTCGATCCAAAGAACTGGTCATAAACACTGCAGTACCAGGTACCGTTGTTGGCTTGCTCATAGCCAATGCTTCAATAAAGGGCTTCAATGGCTCGCTTTCTCTACCCAACGCGTCTGCCAGAAAACGGCGCCCCTTGCGCCAAGTGAACATCAACAACATCACCACAGCAGCCACCATCAAAGGGAACCAGCCACCATCGGGAATTTTTAATGCGTTGGGGAACAAGAACAGCGAATCCACGCTGAAAAAAGCAGCCCCTGCCAACACCACGACGGGCAGCGGCCAACGCCACAGGCGGTGCGCCACAAAGCAAGCCAGAATAGTGTCGACCATCATTGCTGTGGTGACCGCAATACCGTAAGCCCCAGCAATATTACTCGACGTACGGAACTGCAAAATCAACAAAATTACAGCGGCCATGATCAGCCAATTCATCAAGGGAATATATATCTGACCAATTTCACGCGATGAGGTATGCACAATGCGCATGCGCGGCCAAAACCCCATCTGTACGGCTTGGCGAGTAACAGAGAAAACCCCTGAAATAACCGACTGCGAAGCAATTACCGTGGCGCAAGTAGCCAAGATCAGCAGCGGCCACAAAAACCACTCCGGTGCTAACAAATAAAAAGGGTTTTTAATCGCTTCTGGAGTTTCTAATAAAAGTGCGCCTTGACCGTAGTAATTGAGCACTAAAGAAGGCAGCACCATCCCCAACCAAGCAACCTTGATCGGCTTTCTACCAAAATGCCCCATATCGGCATACAACGCCTCTCCTCCCGTTACAGCCAAGACCACCGCGCCAAATACCAACAAACTACCAATACCGTGCTCACGAAAAAATAAAAACGCATACCACGGGTTTAGCGCAGCCAGCACACCGGGATTACCCACAATATTGATCACGCCTAAAATCGCCAATGTTGAAAACCACACCAACATGACAGGACCAAATAGCGCACCGACACGCGCCGTGCCTCTGCGTTGGAACATAAAAAGCGCAACCAGAATTGCAATGGCAATGGGCAAAGTCACATGATGAAGATCTGGCGCGACGACCTTCAAACCTTCCACAGCAGACAAAACAGAAATAGCCGGCGTGATAATGCCGTCACCGTAAAACAAGCTGGCACCAAAAATACCTGTTAAAGCCAGCACACCTTTCAGCGTTTCACTGCGCACGCCGGTGCTGCGCGACAAAGCCAACAGCGCGAGTATGCCGCCTTCACCGTGGTTGTCGGCGCGCATAATGAACAACACATATTTGACGGTAACAACAATAACCAGCGCCCAAAATACCAGTGACAACACACCCATGATGTTGCTGTACGTCATCGCTAAAGGATGATGACCAGAAAAGCATTCTCGCAGCGTGTACAAAGGGCTGGTGCCGATGTCGCCATACACAACGCCTAGCGCGGCCAAAGCTAATGTTTTTGTGGAACTGGATGAGGTGTTGGACATGCAATCCACCATCGCGAAGAGGGGCGCATCCTAGCATGCGCTATACTGCTGCACTACCAAAAACAACGACAAAAATATGCCTCGATTTGCCGTATATCCGACTCTGTTGCTCTGCTTTCTTACAGGCTGCGGCAAATCTGAAACACCCATCTCTCCACCCATTACCCACGCTGCCAAACCTGCCACTTATGTGGGTAGTGCGTCGTGTCAAAGTTGTCACCAAACTGAGCAGCAGCAGTGGCTCAACTCCGATCACCACAAAGCCATGATGTTGGCCACACCAGAAAATGTTGTTGGAAACTTTTCAGCGCCGCCGCTTAAACATCATCAGCAAGAAACCAGTTTCAGCAAAGTTGGCGACCAATATCGCATCAGTACAGATCAAGGCACACGCTCCGCTACTACGCTCAACTTGCAATACACCTTTGGTATTTTTCCGCTGCAACAATATTTAACAGCACTGCCCGGTGGGCGCTGGCAGAGCTTGCCATTTGCGTGGGATGCGCGCCCAACCACACAAGGGGGGCAACACTGGTTTCATTTGTACGCAGAGGAATCCATTGTGCCTGGCGATGTATTGCACTGGCGCTCACCTTCGCACAACGCCAACCACATGTGCATTGAATGCCACTCCACCGATTTTCAAAAAAATTACGACCCGATAAAAAACACTTTCCAATCCACTTGGACTGAAATAGGTGTGGGCTGTGAATCCTGCCACGGCCCCGGCTCCAACCATCTCGCGTGGGCAAAAAATCCCAGTGACACTTTGTATCAAAATAAAGGTTGGGATATTGCTCTCACCTCCGGCTCACCTGCGCTGTGGAAACCACAAACAACCACTGCAATACCGACACGCACTGAACCTTCAAACACCACGCAAATTGAACGCTGCGCGCAATGTCACAGCAGGCGCAGCCGCATTGACACACGCAACGACAAAGAAAAATTTCTCGATGCGTTTATGCCAACCCTGTTAGATGAAACCCTGTATTTTCCCGATGGACAAATTCAGGATGAGGTATACGAATACGGCTCTTTTCTGCAAAGTAAAATGGCCATGCACGGCGTGACTTGCAGCAATTGTCACAACCCGCACAGCGACAAAATAAAAATTGCAGGCAATGGTTTGTGCCTGCAATGCCACAGCGCCGAACACGACGCGCCCCAACACACGATGCACGCCACAGGCACACAAGGCAGTTTTTGTGTGGACTGCCACATGCCGACGCGCACTTACATGACGGTTGACGCGCGCCGCGATCACAGCTTCCGCATTCCGCGCCCTGATCTCAGTGCCACACTCAACACGCCGAATGCTTGCACCAACTGCCACACCAATAAAACCAACGCATGGGCAACGGAAGCCATTGAAAAACACGCAGGCACTGCATGGAAAACACCGCACTATGGCAGCGTGATTGCGCAAGCGCGATTAGGTAAACCCACTGCCTACGATGCCTTGGTGCAACTGATACAAGACAAAACGCAAGCAAGCATTGTGCGCGCCACGGCGCTGGGTTTGCTGTCACGTTTTCCTACGCGCAATGCCTTGAATTTGATACAACAAGCTCTGCGCGATCCAGACGATTTAATACGCCTCGGCGCATTGCGCGCCACAGAAATATTACCGCCAGAGCAACAATCTGTACTGCTACCTTTATTGGACGATGCAGTGCGCGCCGTGCGCATAGAAGCGGCTCGACAATTGGCAGGAAATACCATCACACAAGGCAATACCCGTTTCAATAAAGCACGACAAGAATATATTGATAGCCAAACGATAGACGCTGATCGCGCTGCCGCTTTAACCAATCTCGCTGGTCTCGCCATCCGCGAGCAGCGCATGCAAGAGGCAGAAAAATTATTGCTCACCGCCATTGAACGCGAACCTTACTACATCCCCGCCTCTATCAATTTGGCAGATTTGTATCGCATGCTGAAACAAGAAACCGACGCAGAGCGCGTCCTAAAAAATGCCATGCAGCGCGTGCCAGGCAATGCTGATTTGATGGTATCTTACGCACTGTGGTTGGTGCGCAGCGGCAATATCAACGAAGCCGTCAAACAACTGAAACTGGCGACACCTCACTCCGACGACCCGCATCTCTTGTATCTGTATGCACTCGCTTTGAATCAACTCGGCAAATCCGATGAAGCATTTGCGGTGTTGGATAAAGCGGCCGCGCTGCCCGTATATAACCGCGATGTGCAGCTAGCGCGTTTCAATATGGCGTTAGACAGCAAGCAATATGAACGCGCAGAAACATATTTGCAGGCGTGGCAATTGCTTGATCCACAAGATCCTGCCGTATTGGAAATTACAAGAAAACGCTAACCGGTTGTATTCTTAGCCAGTTTTATTCTTAGTTAACTTTTCGGCTGCTTGCGCAGCATCGGCATGACGTTAGAACGCTCGGCTTCTGGTGTTTCGTTGATAGGATGAGTGCGGCGCCAGACCACATCGTTAATCGGCTGCTCAGAAAACTCACCAACCACTTCACTCAGTAAATTTTTGACGGTCTGACAATCACCTTCTGCGCAGGCTTGTTCAATTTTCTCTAGGCAAACCAGCAAGTTAGGTAACGCTAAAAATTTTTCTTCTGCACGCATAATCATTGCATGCCCGGTGCCAAACACCTTATCACCCAGCACCAACTCTTCGTATAACTTTTCACCAGGCCGCAAACCACTGATGACTATTTCTATATCGCCATCCGGTTTTTTTTCGCTGCGCAATGATCGCCCCAACAAAGCAATCATGCGCTCTGCCAATTCCATAATACGAACAGGTTTTCCCATATCCAATACAAAAACTTCACCACCTTCACCCATGCTACCGGCTTGCAATACCAGCTGCGCCGCTTCGGGAATGGTCATAAAGTAGCGCATCACATCAGGATGCGTAACCGTCACAGGACCGCCGGAATGGATCTGTTCAAAAAACAGTGGCACTACCGATCCTGATGAACCCAACACATTACCAAAACGGACCATACAAAAACGCGTCCCCGTTTTGCTTTCTGCATACGCTTGGCAAATCAATTCTGCACAACGCTTGCTGGCTCCCATCACACTGACAGGACGCACAGCTTTGTCCGTTGAAATCAATACAAAAGTCTCGACGGCGTTTTCTGCCGCTGCTTTCACTAGCGACCATGTCCCCATCACATTGTTGCGCACGCCTTCGATCATATTGTTTTCAACGATCGGCACATGCTTATAGGCACCCGCGTGATAAATCGTTTGCACGCCAAAACTTTTAATGATTTGCGCCATTTGCTGTTGGCTAGTGGTATTACCGAGCAGAGACAGCAATTCCACATGCTGCAAGCCATTGCTACTCAAGACTTGACGCAGTTCCATATCAATTTGATACAAACCAAATTCATTAATATCAACCATCACTAAAATACGCGGCTGACTTTGCAAAATTTGCCGACACAATTCACTGCCAATAGAACCCGCCGCACCCGTTACCATCACCACATGATCGCGGATACAGCGATCCAGCAAATGCTCGTCTGGCGCAACCGGCACGCGCCCTAAAATATTGTCATAAACATGTGCAACATCACTGCCACGCAATGAACTGTCTAATAATTCCTCGATACCAGGCACCATTTGAGAACCTATGCCAGCATCAGCCAATTCTTGTGTAATTTCTTTGCGACGTTGTAACGAGGCAGAGGGCATTGCTAACAACACTTTGGTA
The DNA here is from genome assembly GCA_046347205.1 of Pseudomonadales bacterium. Lineage (GTDB taxonomy): Bacteria > Pseudomonadota > Gammaproteobacteria > Pseudomonadales > UBA7239 > UBA7239. The sequence goes on along the minus strand of JAXMGN010000002.1, from coordinate 289,736 downwards.
ATACCGTGCCGTTCCAGCAAAAGAGGAATATTGACTGCGGCGTACACGGGCAGTCCATCCAAAATCATGCCTTGCTTAGCCAGGCTGTCATCAATAAACAATACCGGCTTGTAGTCACTGCTGCGCTCTAAGGCTTGATAAACCTGCAGCCCCGATGAACCTGCGCCATAAATTGCCACACGTTCCCGATGAATTTGCACACCTTTGTGATAATACGCTCGGATCGCCATACGCGATCCACCTATAAAAATATAAGCAAAACACAAATAGATGACTGGTACAGAGCGCGGCATAAACATATCGCTCATGTAAGCGATTACCGCGACAATCAACGCAGAAACCAGAACACCCTGCATCACCGCAAAAATAGCCTGCTGCCCCATATAGCGAATGATGGAGCGATAAAGACCTAGACGACCAAATGCAAACAGCGTCAACAATAAACAAAAAGATAGCAAAATATATTGCGAGAGCTGCTGAGGTAGCCACACCTCTCCCAAACGCGCCCAAAAAGCAAATAGCAATGCCACACCCAGCAAGGCGAAATCCACCACTAACATCAATATTTGTTTGTAATATTGATGCAGAAAATGCGTTGTCGTTCGAAATATTTTCACAGCTAACCTTTACTGCCTACTGCGACTGTCACTGACCTCGCCGTTGCAAACTGCGCTCAGATTGCAAGACAAGGAAACCGTAACACACAAGCCACGCCAGTGGCAGCCCAATATCTATCCATGTCTGCTGCGCATACTGCTGGATAACTGCCGTTGCCGCACACGCCAACATTAAAATCACATACGCGCCCGTAACCTGACGATGACTGTAACCCGCCAATACCCAGCGCTGATAGTAGTGTTGACGATGCGGCAACCATACTTTTTCTCTTTTGCACAGGCGTTTGCACAACGTCACCGTCGCATCCACCCCAAAAGGTGAAAACAGCAAGACCGGCACCCACAGGGAATAAACGTGCAACTGCCATCCCTGAATACTCAACACGCCCATCATTAACCCCAACACCGTAGAACCGCTGTCTCCCATAAAAATACGCGCAGGCGGGAAATTAAAGCAAAGAAACCCTGCGCTGGCCGCCGCAATAACGGCGCAAAAAACTGCAAATGCCGTCTGCGTCTGCATCACACCCAGCACAGCCAAGGTCGCAAATCCGATAACAGCCATAGCGCCGGCAAAACCATCCATGCCATCCATGAAATTGTATAAGTTGATACACCACACCAGTACGACAACACCCAACAGAGGCCACAGCCAAGTTAGCCACGCAGCGCTCACATAAACATGCTCACCCCACACCAACAAACAAGCTGCACTCATCTGTGCTATTAAACGAAGCAAAGGATGCAGTCCGTGCCTGTCATCCAGCAACGCGGTAACTAGCAACAACACCGCCGCAATACTTAAATACGCTCCCACTTCACCCATCAGCGTCTGTTGCAGTAAGCCAATCGCGCACACAACACCCAACCAAATAGCCACACCACCCAAGCGCGGCACCGGCGCTGTATGCAACGATCGCTCATTGGGATGATCCAACCAAACATGCTGCGCGTACTTCACAATCCAATAGCACAAAAAAGCAGACGCCAAAAACGCAGCAAACAGCGCGAACGCGATATACCATGAAAATACATTAAGCATGATGTTGTAGAGCGGAAATCATGTTTGGCAGCTCGCGATAAAACGTCGTGCTGGGCGTCCAACCTAATTGCTGTAATTTATCTGAGGAATAAACAACGTTTTCAGTTAAACGCGCCACCACGCTGCGGTTTACTGGAAACGGAACGCCTAGTGTTTTAACACTATCACCCACTGCGCCAACCGCCTGTAACCATGACAAAGGAATATGCCATTTCGCAGGTGCTTTTCCCAAAGCGTTGCGAATTGCCGCGTACAAATCACTCACTGTGTACGGCTCTTTATCCGCCACAATCAGCGGTCGGCGATTGGCGTCGGAATGCGTAGCAGCCAACAACAGAGCTTCTGCCACATCACCAGCAAACACCATAGAGCGCTGTGCACTTGTGTTTAACAGCGGCGGAAAATAGCCACGGTCAATCGCGTTAATCATTTTTTGTAAATTGCCTTTTACGCCTGCACCGTACATTAAACACGGACGCACAAGCGCAATATGTGGAATAGCAATATTAAGCAACTGCTCTTCTGTTTTGCGCTTCCAATAACCGTAAGGCTCTGTTGGCCAAGCGTCCCAACGTTCATCACAGACATTCACAGTGGGATCTGCCGCGGCTTTGGTCGTACTGACAAACACAAACCGTTTAACGCCCTGCTGCGCAGCTAAACGAGCCAGACGCAGCACTGCCGAATGATCCTCTTCGTACTGCTTTGCCTCTGCCGATAAATGCGCGGTGCCGGCAAGATAAAAAACGGTATCAATGCCATCGAACCACGTTTCACTAGCCGCACTTGCAGACAAATCACCTACAACCACTTGCTCACAAGACAGGGCGCCATTGAAAGCACTGCGTACTAAAGCGCGCGCCCCCCATTTTTTCTGTTGTAAACAGGCTAGCAAATACTTTCCTAAAAAGCCGCTGGCTCCCGTTACTAAGCAGTGATTCGACACACACAGCTCACTCAATTTTTTATCAATATCCTAAAACAAAAAACCAGGGCAAGCCCTGGTTCTTCGTTATTGCGTGATGCAACTAGACCTTAGCCTTTACCCATATTGCGGAGGTTTGCAGGGGTGTAGTAGTCATCGTTATGTTTCTTGGCTGGTATTTTCTGAATGCCACCTTCTTCGTTGACCAAGTTGTTCAACAAATAAGCGCCTTTCTGAAGATCGTGGTAGATCTCTTGACGCGGAGCCATGCCAGGCATGTCATACGCGTTTACGAAAGTACGCATGGTAGTACGCCACAAAGTGCCTTGGCTGTCGTAGTTATCCGCCAGCAACACACCCCAAGAGTCTTCATCTGCATACAGACGACGTTTAGCATAAATATGGCGCTTGCCTTCTTTCAGCGTAGCCACCACTACCCATACGCGGTGCAATTCATAACGCATAAACTCTGGGTTGGGGTGACCCGCTTTCAGAATGTCTGCGTATTTATGCTCTGGAGAATCCGCTTCGGTGTTGTTGTACGGAACATACACTTCACGCTGCGGCTCCAATTTCCAATCGTAGCGATCGGTGGCACCGATAAAGGCCAAAGCATCGTCAACTGTTCTCAAACCGCCAGGGCCGTCTGGGAAGTCATAAGCGATGGTCGGTGCACGGCGCACGCGGCGTGTGCCTGGCAGATACTGCCATGCGTTACGCGGCAGTTCAGTCAGATCTTGGAACTCGTGCACCAAGGTCACTTTACCTTTTTCACGCGGTGGATCTGTTACCACAACCAACACTTTAGCGTTGAAGTTAGCCTTGATCACTTCGTCGCGCGTCAAGCTAGGATCGAACACAGGGAAATAGCGGCTCTCCATTTGCTTGCGCATTGAGGTGCTGCCGTTATTGAACACCGCAGCACTTCCTACCTCACCTTCGTTGAAATAGATGTTGGGTGAATATTCATGGTTCCACACCACTTCTACACCATTTTGGGGGATGGGGAATGGAGGACCACCCACGCCGCCGTGTACACCGTTACCGCTCGGTACGATTTCTGCTTCGACAGCATTTTGCTTGACGTTTTTCCAAATCCAATCGTTGTAACGCACTTCACGCTTGGTTGGATAGATTTTCATTTTGAAGGTGTCAGGGTATTTCTTAAACAAAGCAATTTGACCATCAGACAAGTTAGCTTTGTATTTGTCGTAGTTCTTGCCATCAATCACAAACAATGGCTTTTCATTTGGATAAGGGTTCGGGTAATAAGTGCCGGTCCCTTTGTAATCAACATTTTTAGGCGCGCCCAACACAGTGCCTGTGTACGCAGGGATAGTGCCTGCAGCATTGCCTTTTGGGTTGGCCCCCATGGGCGTCAGTTCCGTGCCGAGCCTGTTAGCCTCTGCTTGTGAAACCTTTGCCTCTACCTGTACCGCAGAAGCCATCAGCAAAATTCCTGTGGATACTGCTACCGTTATTTTTGTATTCATAAGCTTCCGTGTACTCCAGAAAGTTGACGGGTTAGGTCTTACCTCAAAAATTGAGGATGCGGTAGGTTACCGCAAAGCTCCCCAGTGTAAAAGTCACTGCTTGTCTTTTATGGCATCTTCTTGTTGAGACAAATGTAGTAGGAACGCTGCCTAGATCCCGCTGCGATTTTCGGGACAGGAACTCACGCTACAGCAACCGTAGTGCAGTAGAATGGAGAGCTCTTTAGCACGAACTAACGCAACTGGAAAAACCATGCAGCAAACCACGCACAACGGCGTTGAGAATCTCAATGTTGAATCACAAAACATTCTAATTACGCCCGCCGAGCTCAAAGCGCAACTCCCCTTAACACCGACGGCGATGACCACTGTTAAAGCCGGCCGCGAGGCTGTACGCAATATTCTGGATGGTACGGATCCACGCCTTTTGGTGGTAATCGGCCCCTGCTCCATTCACGACACCAAGGCCGCCATGGATTACGCTCATCGCCTCAAGGCTTTGAATGAGAAAGTGAAAGACAGCTTGCTGATTGTGATGCGTGTGTACTTTGAAAAACCGCGCACCACCACAGGCTGGAAAGGCTTGATCAACGACCCCCACATCAATGACTCCTTCAAAATCGAAGAAGGCCTGTATATCGGCAGAAAACTGTTGCTGGATATTGCTGAATTGGGCTTACCCACGGCCACCGAAGCGCTCGACCCGATTTCTCCGCAGTATTTGCAAGATTTGATTTCATGGTCCGCCATTGGCGCACGCACCACCGAATCACAAACACACCGCGAGTTGGCCTCTGGGCTGTCTTGCGCAGTGGGCTTCAAAAATGGCACAGACGGCGGCATGTCGGTAGCGATCAATGCCATCAAATCAGCCGTGTCTCCGCACCGTTTTCTCGGCATCAATAATGAGGGGCAAGTGGCGATCATCACCACCACTGGCAACCGCTACACCCATGTGGTGCTGCGCGGCGGCGATGGCAAACCCAACTACGATTCCGTCAGCATCGCACTGTGCGAGCAAGATTTGGCCAAAGCCAAGATCCAACCCAACATCATGGTGGATTGTAGCCACGCTAACTCCAACAAAAACCATGACCTGCAGGTGCTGGTCATGGATAACGTGGTCAATCAGATTTTAGAAGGCAATCAATCCATTATCGGTGTGATGATTGAAAGCCACATCGGTGCGGGCAACCAAAAAATCCCCGACGATTTGAGCAAGCTCACCTACGGCGTTTCCATCACCGATGCCTGCATCGACTGGCCGACCACAGAGAAGTGTCTGCAGTCTACCCATGAAAAGCTGCAACCAGTGCTCGCGGGTCGCCGTCAGCCTAAATAAGATTTCACTTTAAAAAGTTTCTTTAACTTACTGATAAATGGAGAAATCATGGCTAAACCACCCTTCGATACTCAGCGCTCTGCTGAGCTATACACCTTTGCCGGTCAAGACGTTCCTTGGCTGGTAAAGCTCTGGGCGAATCAAACTCCCGACAAACTATTTCTCGCTTGGGAACCCAAAGAAGGCGCCAGCCGCACTTGGACTTACAAGCAGTTTTGGGACGAGATCAATGAAGTCGCTTGCGGCTTGATCGCTAAAGGCGTGAAGAAAGGCGACAAGTTGCTGATCCACGCTGAAAACAGTCCAGAAATGATGATTGCGTGGTACGCCTCAGCCATCGTCGGCTCGGTGGGTGTGACCACCAATACCCGCTGCATCGGCGACGAACTCACCTACTTCGCCGAACACTCCGAGGCGGTGGGCTGTATCACTCAACCCAAATTCATTCAAGCGCTGGCTGAAAATACCAAAAACCTGTCTTGGTTTATCGTACTGGACGACAACTCCGGCGAAGAAGCCACCGCAGAAGAAGCTGCCTTTGCCGCGAAATACGAGCGCTGGAATGCGCTGTACGGCAAGGGTAAAGAGGCGCCAGTTCGCACCGCAGAACCAATGCTGCCCGTGGGTATCCAGTACACCTCCGGCACCACTTCGCGCCCGAAAGCCGTGGTGCACACACATGCCAACGCACTGTGGGGCGGTCGTACCGGCTCGCAAAACTTGTTGATGAATTCAGACGATGTCTACCTCTGCTTTTTACCCTGCTTCCACGTCAATGCACAGAGCTGGAGCTTCTGGAGCATGCTGTGGTGCGGCGGCACAGTAGTGTTGCAGCCCAAGTTTTCTTCCAGCAAATTTTGGGAGTTGTCGCTGAAATACAAAGTGACGCGCGCGTCGATGATTCCTTTCACCATCAAAGCCATGTTTGCACAGCCTGTGCCTGAACATTTCTACAAAACATGGTCCACCGGCGTGAAGCTGCACATCATTGAGCAGCATTTCAAAGTCACCACCTTTGCCACGTGGGGTATGACCGAAACCGTCACGCACGCCACGCGCTCCGACATTCTGCAAGATTCACCCGAAATGAATATCGGCGTACCAACCCCTGGCTACGAATACGCCATCATCAATCCTGAAACCGGCCAATACTGTGCCGTGGGTGAGAACGGTGATTTGTGGGTGCGCGGCGCGCGCGGTGTGCAATTGTTTCTGGAGTACTACAAAAATCCCGAAGCAATGAAAAAATCTTTCACGGACGATGGCTGGTTTCAAACCGGCGATATGGCGCGCGTAGAAGCTGACGGCTACATGTATTTTGCCGACCGTGACAAAGATGTATTAAAAGTGGGCGCAGAAAACGTGTCCGCGCGTCAGGTGGAAGAATTCATCGGCAACTTACTCGGCATGGGCGTATTGGACGAACACGCTGTTGTTGCGCAAAAGCACGACATGCTCGACGAAGTGCCTGTCGTGTTTGCCATCAAAAGTCCGTGGACGCAACTGAGCGAAGATGAAATTCGCCAGAAAATTATGGAAGGTTGCGCAACCGGCTTGGCCGATTTCAAACGCCCACGCGCTGTGTATTTCTTGCAAGAAATGCCGCGAGCTACGCTGGAGAAAGTTGCCAAAAACAAACTGCGTGAAATGGCGGATGAACTGGCCGATCAAGAGAAAAAATAATTTTTCTTGCGCCGCGTAACACAAAAAGCCTGCAATCTCTGCGGGCTTTTTTATTGCGGCTTAACCGCGAGAGGAAAACCTTCTGCAGCCAAATCGTAATAGCGACTACTAAAATATCCATCGCCAAACACTTGGCGAGCATCTCGACCAAACGCAGAAAAATAGCGCGGCTTGGCGCTAGCGGGGCAATAGTGGCTCACTAAACTCAAGCGCGTTTTTTCTGGCTCAGTCACGCGACACCCACCGTGCGTTAAATTGGGGTGCCACAGCAAAATATCACCTGGCTCTGCTGTGAGGTGCTGAATGGCCACACCTTTCGCTTTGGCTTGCTGGCCTAAAAATTCCGTATACCGTTGATGAATACCCTTGCCATCTTTTGCCGCTTGCCAAAACAAACGCTCTTCACCGAAAAGAAACATCGGGTCACGATGGCTGCCGGGGAAGTACATCAATTCTCCCTGCCCTTTTTCAATTTTTTCCAGCGCAATCCAACTCGCCGTCAGCGTACACGGCGGATCGATCACCACGAAAGCCGTGTCCTTGTGCATGGATTGTTCCGAGCCCCAAGTAAACAGCAGAGACTGAAACACCATCGCAGGCTCTTGATAAATCAACTGCAAAAAACGCGTGATCTGTGGCACCAACACCATTTGCCTAGCCAACAAGCTGGGCACATAAAAATCCAGTAACCGACTGCGCCAAGGCAAAATAGATTCTGTGGGGAACGCCAATATTTGTTTTTGCAAACGCATGATGTAGCGATCAGGCTGTTGATAGAGTTGCTGCAGCTCCCCTCTCAACGCAGCAACGGCTTCTTCTGAAATGACTTTGCGCCAAACAATGTAGCCGTCACGACGAAATTCACGCAGCCAATTTGCTTCTGCTGATGTGCAACTTTGCGATAACTCCAGTTTTTCTATAGTGGATAGCGCATCATCGCGATCTATCCAAAGTTGTTGCGGCGGAGCACAAGTCTGTATCGGCTTCATTGCACTCCTCCGCTAAGAATTAAATCGCCTTGATCGTTCCCTTCGGCAATACCGCATGTACCGCTTGACGTTGAAACTTTAACTCAATGTTATCGCCGGTATTCAACACCAGATAGTCGCCGTCTATGCGCACAATTTTGCCCAGCAAGCCCGAAGTCAGCACCACTTCATCGCCTTTATTCAGGCTACCCATCAAGGCTTCTTGTTCTTTTTGGCGTTTGCGCTGTGGGCGAATCACCACGAAGTACATAAAAATAAACATGCCACCCATGATCAAGAGCATGCTGTAGGGACTCTGTGGTGCAGCAGCCGGAGCGGCTGAAGTCGTTTGCGCCATCGCGTCAGAAATAAAAAAACTCATACCTACCTCAATATCAAATCAATAAAAAATCAAATATCCTTCAGTTCGCCTTGCAGCAGTGCCAACACATCCTCGTGATGTGTTTTGGTGGCGACTTTACTCATCACATGGCGCAACTTGCCGTCACAGCCGATGATAAAAGTGGTGCGCAGTATACCCATGGACTCTCGCCCCATGAATTTTTTTAGCCCCCACACACCGTATTTTTCCGCCACGGCATGATCGGGATCCGACAATAAATCGAAGTTCAGCTGGTCGCGTTCACGAAACTTCAATAGTGACTTCGGCTGATCGGGGCTCACTCCCAGCACCACAGCATTCGCCTTGGCGAGCAGTTTGGCACTGTCGCGCACGCCGCAGGCTTGCACCGTGCAGCCTGGGGTCATGGCGCGCGGATAGAAATACAGCACCACGCGCCGGCCTCGGTAATCTTTCAGAGACACGTTGTTTCCGTCTTGATTCAGCAAACTGAAAGCCGGTGCTAAATTGCCTAGTTTAGGAAAAACCATTTTGAACCTCCTGCCACAAAAGCCATTTCGGCATTATGACAGCTCTACTGCTCTGAAATGCCGTTCTGATAACATAGCGGCCAATCGACTTTTTCTATACTCCATATTATGGCTCGTATTCTTGTCTTTGATTCCGGCGTCGGTGGGCTCTCTATTTTGAGTGCCCTCAAAAAAAATTCAGACATTGCGCAAAACACGCATCAATGGCTATTCTGCTCAGACAATGCTTTTTTTCCTTACGGTCTTAAAAAAGAGGATGAATTGATTGAACGCGTCATCACTGTATTGCGCGCGATTCACAAGCAGTATCAGCCTGACATTATTGTACTTGCCTGCAACACCGCCAGCACCGTTGCACTAGACGCTGCAAGAAAACAGTTGGCTATTCCTATCGTCGGCGTGGTACCGGCCATTAAACCCGCCGCGCAATTAACGCAATCAAACTGCATAGGATTGCTAGCCACCCCGGGCACGATTTCACGCACTTACACACAGCAATTGATTGATGATTTTGCCAGCCATTGCCATGTGGTACGCGTAGGCAGCAATGAACTGGTGTGGATGGCCGAACAAAAATTGCGCACAGGTATCGTAGATCAAACAGCATTACATCGCGTGTTGACACCGTTGCGCACAGCGATTGCACAAGAACAGCTCGACACTATCGTATTGGCTTGCACGCACTTTCCTTTGATGTCTGACAGCTTGCGCGAGCAATTACCTGAAATAAAACATTGGGTAGATTCTAGCGATGCCGTGGCGCGACGCGTGGCGTGGTTACTGGCGCAGCCTACGTCAAATTTCTCTCACGCTACTGAAGATAGCGACGCATCACTCGAAGAAAGCCACATCGCCCTCTTTACGCGCGTAGATGAATCTGTAGCAGAGCTTGAGCAGGCTTTGCGGTATTTTGGCTTTGATGAAGCGAGCAAACTGGCACTTCACAGCTGACGCAAGCGGCTCTCCGTCCGTTGACTACCCTACCTCAAAAAAGTATCGTTCCGCGTCTTTTATTCGCCCTATTCCAAGTCGCAACCGAGCCGCCCATGAGCAAAGCACCTGCCAAGTCCTCCGCCGCCAAATCCACCAAAACCGCCACACCCTTCCCTTCATTAAAAAACCCCTTTGCCGAGCACTGTGAAGTCGCCTTTAAGATTCCAGGGCAACACAGCTACGAGCCAGGTCTGTATGAAGCCACACTCAAAATGGGGCACGAGCTGATTCAACGCCCCAAGCTGGCGTCAGGCGTCAGCAACACTCAGCGCCAACATTTGAAGAAGCGCATGACGGTCTGGGAGCGCATTCAAGTGCTGGCCGATCACGACAGCGAACCCAATGTGCTGTACCAAAACTGGGGCCCTAACCTCGACGGCGCCAGCTTGGTCACTGCCATCATCAAAATCAAAGGTCGCGATGTAGCGGTGTACGGTCACGACTTCACCGTGCGCGCAGGCTCGATGGACGCTACCAACGGCGAGAAAATTGCGCGCCTATTCACTATGGCTGGCAAGCTCGGCATTCCTTTGGTGGGCATGAACGACTCCGCCGGCGCCTATGTGCCAGCGGGCGTGGGCGGCTTGGATGGCTACGCAGAAGCGTTTACCGCGCTGCGTAAAATCTCCGGTCGCGTGCCTTCTTTGATGTGCATGTTCGGCTTCAACGCCGGTGGCGGCTCCTACTTGCCACGCCAAGGCAGCTTTGTAATTCAGCCCAACGAAACCTTCTTCGGTTTGACCGGCCCCGGCGTGGTGAAATCAGTGCTCGGCGAAGACGTGACGCCTGACGAGCTCGGCGGTCCCTCTGTGCACTCGCAATCCGGCGTGACTGATTTTGTGGTGCAAGACGAAGCCAGCGCCCTGTACTTGGTGCGTGAGCTGCTCGACTACCTGCCTTCCAACAACGAAACCGCCGCGCCGTTCCGCGCCACTAGTGATCCAGTCGATCGCAAAACTTGGGACATCGACATCCTGCTGAAAAAAGCGTTCAACTCACCCAGCGGTTTCAACACGCCGGTTGATATTTCGATTTTGATTCAACAAATTTGCGATCACGGTGATTTCTTTGAAATTCAACCTGAACGTGCACGCAATACCATTTGCGCGTTTGGACGCATCGGCGGTCATGTTGCCGGTTTTGTCGCCAACAATTCTGCCGTCGCTTCGGGGCAGATTGATATTGCAGCGGCGTACAAAAATGCGCGTTTTATTCGCTTCTGTAACTTGTACAACATTCCCGTGATTTTCATGGAAGACACCACCGGCTTTTTACCTGGCCGCGAGCAGGAAACCGGCGGTATTGTGCAAGCCGGTCGCGCTATGTTGGATGCGATTATTGATCTGCGCACACCGCGTTTTCTCGTCATCATTCGCAACGCATTTGGCGGCGCATACGCGTCTTACAACAACTACCCGACTGGCGCTGACCATGTGATTGCGCTGCCCACCACGCGCCTCGCGGTAATGGGACCTGCCGGTGTGGAGTTTGTTTACAAAGACGAACTGCGCAAAATTCGCGCGGAAGTAAAAGCGCGCGCAGTAAAAGACCCACAAGGCGCAGCCGCTTGGGGCAAGCAAGAAGAAGCCCTGCTTGCGCAACGCTATGAACGCGAGTTGATGAACCCAAATGAAGCGCTATCGCTGGGTTCGATCTCTTCTATCGTGATGCCATCCGATTTGCGCAAAGAAATTGCACTGAACCTCGAGCTGCATCTGCGCAGCTATAAACCGTCGCCGCTGGTAGATATTCAGCGCGAATTTTTCTAATCGATTTCCAAAAAATTTTAGAGGTTCACACCGTGGGCAGTAAAAAGAATTACCTGAACAACCCTTTGATTCACAGCGATCGCCGTCTCGATCAACACGCCTCCGACTGGGTGCGCAGTTTTGATTGCCGCGACATGAAACCCCTCATCATCTGCCGTGGCCCAATTCGCAAAGAAGCCATGGATGTGTTTGATGAAATGGGCATTCACGGCTACGGCATTTTATTGTCAGAAAAAGATTCCATCACCTACACCAACGCGCTTGCTCCTGAGCTGCGTAAATTGACCGACCCTTCTCGCGTACACCGCGTACCGGATTACACCGGCGCCAACAAAGAAGAGCGCCATCAGCGCATTCAACAAATTGTCAGTATCGCGCATGAAAATGGCTACAACAGCATTTTTGCCGGCTACGGTTTTATGTCGGAAGACGCAGAAATGGTTTCTGCGATGGAAGAAGCCGGTTTAATTTTTATCGGCCCCGGTTCTTTCACGCAAAGCGCGGCGGGTTTGAAAGACGAAGCCAAGCGCACCGCGCTGGCCGCTGGCGTTTCCGTTACGCCCGGCATCAACAACGGCACCACGCTGGCGCTAATTGCCAAAGCCAAAAATGAAGCGGGCCTCGCCAAAATTGCCAAAGATTTCAAACTCGACGTCAAACTCGATAAATTCAAAACATTAGAAGACAAAGCCGAAGCTGTGCTCACGGCTTCTTATAAAGCGCGCGTAGACGTCATCACTGTGGATGATTTGGGCGCGACGTTGCATCAACAAATGCTGAAAATTTTTGCGGAAAATCCGAACAACCGTTTTCGCTTGAAAGCCATTTCAGGTGGCGGCGGTAAAGGTCAGCGCATTCTCAACGCGCCGTCTTCTTACAAAGGCAGCAAAGAAGAACAGATCAAACAAGCCGCTGCGGTGACACCGGCACTGGTGCGCGAAGTGCTCGCCGAAGTGAAATGCAACGGCGTAGGCGACAACAAGAATGTATTGATCGAAATGAACATCGAAACCACGCGCCACCAAGAAATTCAGGTAGTGGGCAATGGCGATTGGTGCATCACCATGGGCGGCCGCGACTGCTCATTGCAAATGCACGAACAAAAATTGCTGGAAGTGTCGGTTATTCATGAAGATTTGGTGAATGCGCACGCAGAAGCCAAAGCAGCGGGTAAAAAAGCAGAAGCCACACAGTTGGAACGCGACATCACCATACTGGGAAAAATGGAAGATGAAGCCGTGCGCTTTGGTCAGGCGGTTAAATTGAATTCTGTGGCCACCTTTGAGTGCATCGTCGATGGCGAACGCCACTACTTCATGGAAATGAACACGCGCATTCAGGTGGAACACCGCGTTACCGAATTGTGCTACGCCCTTACCTTTAGCAACCCCGACAATGCGAGCGACAACTTCACCGTTACTTCATTGGTGAATGTGATGGTGTTGCTGGCGCGCCACGGCAAACGTCTGCCGAAGCCATCGCGCAGCGTGCGCGAATTGTCTTCCGTCGAAGCACGTTTGAATGCAACAAACGACGCACTGCAACCGCATGCGGGCGGCGTAATTACCAAATGGTCTGATCCTATCGACGGTGAAATTCGCGACGACCAAGGCATCTCCATGCACAACCCAGACACCGATGTGTTCATGAAATACACATTGGCTGGCGCATACGATTCCAATATCGCGCTGCTGCTCACCACAGGCAAAGACCGCTTAGGCACTTACGCCTTGATGAGCGAAGTGATTCGCCGCACCGTGTTGCGCGGCAAAGATCTCGCCACCAATTTAGATTTTCACTACGGTTTGGTGAATTGGTTTGTCGGCAACAACATCAATGCGCGCCCCACCACGCGCTTCATCGTGCCTTACCTCACCTTGGTCGGCGCATTAAAAGAACAGGCCAATCAAATTGATATTGCACACGCGTGGAAAGCCGTGCGCCAAGCGGCACTCGCACAGGCGGGTAAAGAGGCTGAAAAAGCCATGGCTGCGGTGATTGATAGAAAAATCACTCTGTTTGATCGCGTTTTTGAGCCCCTGTTAGACAACCCGCATGTTTTATCAGGCTGGTTGAGTTTGAACAAAGCGCACTTCAAAGTGAGCAAAGGGCAAGTGAACTGGCTGGAGAATCCGGTCAAAATTTTGGCGGAAACCTATCACTACCTGAACATGGAAGCGCAAGAAAAAGCGCCGGCTGCTTATGTGATTTGGGATCACGACAACGAAGTGTTGCAAGACGCCGTGTGTTTCTACGCTGCACTCGATGAAAAATTGGGCAAACCTGCGTGGAGCGATTTGCAGCAGCTGCTCGCAGCAAACGAAGCGCCCAAAGGTATTGCGAAAAAAGATTGGGCGGCGGTGCAAGCGGCGCATACAGGTTATCAAGCAGGCTGTGATATTTTGAACCTGCTGCCCTATATTGCCGACAAAGCCAATTTCTTCTCTTTGAGTGTGAATGCCGATCTATCGATCAATATTCCTGAACACCTGAACGACAAAGACTTGCAAGAAAAAATGGCAAAAGTGTTGGTACCACCACCGGCGGCTAAATCCGATGAAATTCTTGCTGCCTCTGGCGGCATGTTCTATCCGCGTGAAGCGCCAGGCACGCCGAAGTATTTGGAAGTTGGCACGCACTTCAACAAAGGCGACGTGTTGTACATTGTTGAAGTCATGAAAATGTTCAACAAAGTCCATGCCACTTTTGCCGGTACCGTGACAGAAGTGCTGGTAGATGTTGATGGCGCGATCATCAAAAAAGGTCAGCCGCTGTTCAAAATCAAGCCGGATGAAATCGTGGTGGTGGAATCGCCGGAGCAGATCAAAGCGCGGCGCAGAAAATACACGGATGAATTTATCAGCCGCAATTTGGCTTGATCTTTCCCGTGTCACCACTGATAAAACCAGCCTCGCGCTGGTTTTGTTATTTTTAAGTGTAAAAAATCTTGACGCTGATTATCTCGCTACATAGAATGCGCGCTCTTCAAACGAAGACCTATGCGTCCCCTTCGTCTAGAGGCCTAGGACACCGCCCTTTCACGGCGGCGACAGGGGTTCGACTCCCCTAGGGGACGCCACTTTTCTTTACTGATGCCGCTCGGCATCAGCTCCCAGCGGAAATAGCTCAGTTGGTAGAGCACGACCTTGCCAAGGTCGGGGTCGGGAGTTCGAGTCTCCTTTTCCGCTCCAATTCCTTCTGCAAAATTTCACTGCCAGCGCGCCATTTATCTGCTATATAGGTTTGCATGGCGACAAAACAACGACATCACATCAACAAGCGAGCAAACTATTACGCCTGCCTTTGCGGCATCGCGCTATTGATTACCGCCTGCACCAGCACCCCGCCAAAAGTCACACCGCAGCCCGACCCCAATAGCTTTGCTGTCTGGCAAACGCAACACCAAAACGAAATCGCAGCATTGACGCACTACCTTGCGCAGCAAAATCTGTCGACAGTGCTACCCATGCCACAACTGCTGCGCTCTGCCTCGGATTGGCAGCAGTGCCAAGCCAAACCGTTTGCCGTGCCACCCCAACAGCAGTGGGCATCGGTCGCATCGGTGTTGAGTCTGCTGCAATGGCTGATGGCGACGGGCGTGGTCAGCCACCACATCGAGGTTTACTCCGGCTATCGCAGTGCCAGCCTCAATGCCTGTGCCGACGGCGCACCCAACAGCACGCACACACGCAGTTTCGCGCTGGATTTCAGCGTTGTTGGCACAGCCCCATCCACCGACGCGCTGTGCCATTTTTGGCGCACGCAAGGTAAAGATTGGAACATGGGCTTGAGCATTTATCCCTCTGGCCGCATTCATATCGATACCACGCGCTACCGCACTTGGGGGTATGACTACACGCGCCAATCCGCCATGTGCCGCGCACCTGAAAGCTAGCGCAACGCGGTGCATAATACGCACACCCGTTTTTACAAAGATTCCCGCCATGCCTGAAGCCGTCGATACCCCCGATATCCGCATCGATCACACCGACAAACCTGCCGGCGGGCGCGGCGCAGTAAAAAGTACGTTCAAGTCTTATACCGAGCAGGGAATGTCACCGCTGAAAACAGTTTCTATGCTGCTGCAAGCGAACAAACTCGCCAAATTTGATTGCCCCGGCTGCGCCTTCCCTGACAAACCGGGCAAGCCTGCTGTCGATAGCTGCGAGCAGGGTCACAAAGCCATCGCCTGGGAAATGACGCGCAAGGCCACGGATCCTGATTTTTTTGCCCATCAAACCCTCGAACAACTGCGTGCACGCAGCGATTACGGCCTGGAGTTCCAAGGTCGCCTCACCGCACCCATGCTCTACACGCGTGAAAGTGGCAAATATTTACCCATCACTTGGAAGCAGGCATTCGAGATAGCCGCCACCGAGTTGAAAGCTATTTCACCCGATCAAGCGGCATTTTATGCCTCCGGCCGCAGCAGCAACGAAGCCGCTTTTTTGTGGCAGCTCGTGGCGCGCGCTTACGGCTGCGCCAACCTGCCCGACTCCTCCAACTTCTGTCACGAACCTTCCGGCTTCGCACTCAAACAATCGGTGGGCGTGGGCAAAGGCACTTGCTCGCTGGACGATTTTGAACACGCAGATTTGATTCTGGTTGTCGGGCAAAACCCAGCCACCAATCACCCGCGCATGATGGGCGCGCTGCACGAAGCCGCCGCGCGTGGCGCAAAAATTATCGCCATCAACCCCCTGCGCGAACGCGGCTTTACCAACTTTTCTGACCCCAAAGCCATGGGCGAAATGATCGCCAATACTGGCATGGCCGTGGCGCATCGCATCTACCAAGTGCGTATCGGCGGCGATCTCGCGCTGTTCAAGGGCGTGATGAAACACTTGTTGGACATGGACACACAGGCGCAGGCGACCCATTCCCACCGTGTATTGGATGAAGCCTTTATCGCCGAGCACACCATCGGTTTTGAGGCGCTGCGCGCCGACCTAGCGGCCGCATCTTGGGAGTCGCTGGTCGAGCAGTCAGGCATTGCATTGGACGATATACGCGAGTTAGCCGAGCTCTACGCCGCTGCGCCCGCTGCCATGGCGACGTGGTGCATGGGGCTCACGCATCACGAAAACGGCGTACACACCATACAAACGCTGGTGAACCTACTGCTGCTGCGCGGCAATATCGGCCGCCCCGGAGCGGGTGCAGTGCCGGTGCGCGGGCACAGCAATGTGCAGGGCGATCGCACCATGGGTGCAACCTCTGTGGTTTCTGAACGCTGGTTGGACAACATGACCTCCGCCTTTCCGCAGGCACAATTCACCCGCCAAGCGGGATTGGATGCCGGTCAATTGATGCCCAAAATGTTTCGCGGCGAAGTGCGCGCTTTTTTCACCCTGGGTGGCAATTTCGGCATTGCTGCGCCCGATTCCGTGCGCGTGCTGGAAGGCCTCAGCCGCTGCCGTTTCACCCTGCACATCGCCACCAAGCTCAATCGCACGCATTGCTACCCAGGGGAAGTCGGCTTGCTGCTGCCCACACTGGGGCGCACCGACATCGACTTGCGCCAAGGTGTTGAACAAAAAATTTCGGTAGAAGATTCCATGAGCAATGTGCGCGCTTCTCGCGGCGTGCAAGCACCGTTATCCGCCGACATGATGAGTGAGCCGGCGATCGTTGCGCTGCTCGGCGCAGCACTCGCACCGGATAGCGGCATCCCTTGGCAAGCGATGGCAGACGATTACCGCTTAATCCGCGACGCTATCGCGCAATGTCAGCGTGGATTGGTAGATGACTTCAACGACTACAACCGCAAGCTAGATGAACAAGGCCGCTTCGTATTGACCAACACGGCACGCCTGCGTCAGTGGAAAACTGCCAGCGGCAAAGCGGAGTTTCGCGTGCATCCACTGCGCACGCACGGCCCTGTAGAGCGCGCGCGCATCAAACACGGCAGTGACGTTTTGACGCTGATGACCGTGCGTTCACACGATCAATTCAACACCACCGTTTACGGGCAAGACGATCGCTATCGCGGCGTATTCGGCGGGCGCAAAGTGGTATTTATCAGCGAAGTCGATCTCAACAAACGCGGCTTAAAAGACGGCGATTTGGTGGATCTCAAAAGTTGTGGCGACGGCGACGAACCCGCGCGCGTTGTGCAAGGTTTCAAAGTTGTGCGTTACAACATTCCTGCAGGCTGTGTCGCGGCATATTTTCCAGAAGCCACACCGCTACTGCACGCATCATCCCTGTCGGAATACACGCGCACACCAGCCTACAAAGAAATTCCGGTACTAATTAAAGCAGCCTTATAGCGTAATAACACGATCTTGTAGTGGAACACACGCCTGCCAACCCAATTCGCGTTGAATGCGTTCGCGCAGTGCTTCCGATGCATCTGCTTCACCGTGCACGATGAATACTTTTTTCGGCGCTGCTTCAAAACCAGATAACCAACGCATTAATTCATCACTATCTGCATGTGCTGACAGCATAGGCAACTCGGCCACTTCTGCATTAACCGGCAACCATCGTCCGAATATTTTTACTTCACGCGCACCTTCAAGTAATTTACGTCCGCGTGTTCCCGCTGCTTGAAATCCAGAAAACAGCAATGTATTGCGCCGATCTGATGCAAACGCGGCTATGTGGTGCAACACACGCCCACCTGTTGCCATCCCACTAGCCGATATGATGACTTTTGGATAACGATTGGCTGACAACATTTTGGATTCTTCAACATCTTGCGTATACGTCACGGCTCGACAAGCGGCTTCAAAATCTTTTTTTTCCAAACGATGATCATTTCTATGTTTATACAATAACTCCGTTGCACTGGTTGCCATCGGACTATCGAGATACACGGGGACATTTTGTAGCCCACCCTGTTGACGCAACAACCATAAATCATAAATAAGTGATTGCGCACGTCCGACAGCAAATGCAGGAATGACAACCGTGCCACCGCGCTGCACTGTACGTTCAATCACTTTTCCTAAGGCTTGCACTGGATCAGCACTATCATGAACACGGTTGCCATATGTTGATTCAATCACCACATAGTCAGCTGCCGGTACAGGCTCTGGGTCATGCATAACGACATCGTTATACCGACCAAGATCACCAGAAAACACGATGCGTTTTCCACCAATATCAATTTGCGCTGTTGTAGCACCCAAAATATGCCCAGCCCGGCGCAGCAGCAATTTTGCATTGCCCGGCAGATCCACCTCTCTATGCAGTGGCACAGTCTTAAATTGAGCCATTGTGCGTTCAGCATCACGTACACGGTACAAAGGCTGTGCTGGCTTGTGTTTACTAAACCCTTTGCGATTGGCGAACTCGGCATCTTTTTCTTGTATCCAAGCACTATCCAGCAAAATCAATTCTGCTAAATCGCGCGTAGCAGATGTTGAAAATATAGCGCCATCAAACTTATCCAACACCAAACGCGGCAAATAACCACAGTGATCTAGATGCGCGTGGGTCAGAACCACAGCATCAATATTCTCAGGCATGACAGATAACGGCTGCCAATTTAATTCTCTCAGGTTTTTTAACCCTTGAAATAGGCCACAGTCCACCATAATGCGTGTGTTTTCATACGTTAAAACATGCTTAGAACCGGTAACCGTTCCCGCTCCACCTAAACAAGTAAGAGTCAACATTTTATTTTCCTTGCAATAACGTCAATGAAGCCTCAACAGCATGTGCTGCCGTACAGCGATTTGCCAACAGCATACCCGCCACATCCAATGTTCCACCACGATTGATATAACCCAATGCTATTGTTTTTGCAGGGCCATTATCTAAGCGACGCAAAACACCCAACATCATTTCTGGACGCGTATGCGTCAACAGCACACGCGGCAAAGCTGCAGGAAATATTTTTTGCAACGCAACATCATCCAATACACATTGTTTTTCTAATGTGTCGCGCGGTTCACGCAAACGCCCAGGCTCTAAAACAACAGTCACACACACTTTTCTTCCTTGATTTTTTAACACGGAATGCGCTTTTATTGCCTCATCCAACTGATACGCACCAATGGCAACAAGCTGTACATCGGCATCATCAGGTGAACCCATAATGTGTGCAGCTCCTTGCTTCACCAATGCCGTCGCAGCTTGCGGCGTAAAACGCTCCATCACATCACGCTTGGACACCACCACACAAGCCAATTGCCCGCGCTCTGCGTACACGCTGTGCAATGCTGCCGTGGCGGTATTGCCATCCACCGGAAATAAAACGCGAGAGGTATCTGACATTTCACTGAGCAATGTTTCCGCAATCGTAGGGTCTTGATGCGATTGCTCATTTTTGGAATTTTCCCAAGTGTGCGAAGTCACAATCAAAGGCACAGATAACCACTGCGGCGCATGCCCTATATCTTTTTGATGGCGCGCAAAAATAATTTCTTGGCGCATCATGCCCAACATTTTTACAGCGAAAGCCTCGTAGCTGACGATCAGATTCAAGCCTCCTTTATTGGCTAACGCTGCTGCAGCCACGGCTTCCTCGTTCAAAGCTGTAATCACCGCGCCGTGTAAACTTTCTGGCACATTGGCTTCCGGCGCATTGACACGGTGCTTCAATAACTTCAGCGTTTCGCCCATTTTGTTACTTGCCAGCTCATCCGGATTACCCACTCGCACACGCAACGCTGGATTTGCTTTGACCAAGGACACAAACCAATGATCCAACGCCGCCATCGCGCTGCCGGTATCCCCGATTTCAGCGCTGGCAGGGTTTGGCAATACCAATTCAGACGGTTGGCGATGCGCCATAGGATGCTGACTTTCCAAAATGCGTTGCTGTTTGCCATGGTTTGCCAATACAGCCAATGCATCGTGTAATTCCGCTGTTGGTACAAACAAAGCCTTTGCACCGGCATTGAACAATTCACGCGTCGCGGCATCACAACAAGGACAACCGGGCAGTGGCAAATTGTGTGCGGCATTCGTGCCCGCTCCCACAAAACCAAAGCCCTTTTCTGTCTCGGCGATGACATACGGCAAGCGTGCTGGATACTGCCTGTTGGGGTCAGCAACAAAGGTATCGAGCGATTGCTCAGCTGTGATGATGCCCCAAGCAATGGCCGCCGGATCACGGCCATCGACGATAACAGGATCAAACCCGTTGTGGCGTACATCTTCTGCCAGCCAATGCGCACCACCCTCCTGCACTATTTGCGTGCGCTGCTCGATGCGTCGCCCATTGAGGATCATGACAGGCACCGCATAACCACAGTCCTCTGCACGCCACCAACGCGGCGCCCAATCCGAACCACGCTGCTCTTCAAAAGCCCCGTCACTGAGAAAGGCAACCAAACGCTCGTCAGGCAAAGGGGTATGCATGTACTGCAGACCAGCAAACCCCAAATACCCACCTTCAGAAATAGCACCCGCAGTATGAGGACCGGCATGGCTACCCAGCGGCACGGACGGCTGTCCCTCTGCGTTAATGGCATAGGAATAAAAATCTTGCATCAACTGGGATAAACCCGCTTCTGTGCGGTTGTAGCGTCCAAGCTGAGTGCTAGATACATCGCCCGTTAGTGCGTTTACCGCTTCGATGGCTGCCACACAATGCCCTTGCTCCATCATCCAGCCGCGCGTCTTGCCTGTGAGCGCATTGGCCAGCAAATAGCCAACAAAAGCCGGCACCATATTGAGCGAACCGCCGGTGTGTCCCTCGGGAGTGGATTTGAAGTCCTCGGCCTGCAACGGTGCACCCGATAAATCTATGCGACGCGCATATGTCATGTGAGCCACCACGCTCATTGCCACACAAGTCAGGCGATCCGCTGCACTCAACAATGCGTAGATGGCTTCGTCATCACCGGCTTGAATCAAGCCATTGGTCGCCAATGATCGAATGCGCTCCACCGTTTCTGCACTGTGAACAATCGGTCCACAACCGCGCAACCAACGCGCATAACTCTCTGTATTCATTTGGGTAACCCCATTAAAAAGAAGGCATTAGTATGCGCGGCATCTGGCATAATTCAAGCTTGCAAAAATCATCATTTGGCACATCAATGAACAATGCAGTCTCTATCCACAATCTACAAAAAACTTACGACAACGGCCTCTCGGCATTAAAAGGCATAGACCTGCAAGTACAGGAGGGCAATTTTTTTGCATTGCTAGGCCCAAACGGTGCAGGTAAATCAACCCTTATCGGCATTTTGTGTTCTTTGGTGCGCAAAACAGCCGGCACAGTGAGTATTTTTGGCAACAATATCGACACCCATTTTTCGCAAGCACGCAAATGTTTGGGCGTAGTGCCGCAAGAATTTAATTTTAGCCAATTTGAAAAAGTTGGCGACATTATTCGCACGCAGGGCGGCTACTACGGCATGCCGTCGCCACTCGCTAGAGAACGCGCTGATTTCTACCTGAAAAAATTGGATTTATGGGATAAACGCAACTCCGTAGCACGCATGTTGTCTGGCGGAATGAAACGACGGCTGATGATTGCCCGCGCCTTGATCCACGAACCCAAGCTACTGATTCTCGACGAGCCCACTGCCGGTGTAGACATTGAGCTGCGCCGCTCCATGTGGGAGTTCCTGCGTGAAATTAACAAAAATGGCACCACCATTATTCTCACCACACATTATTTGGAAGAAGCAGAGAACCTTTGTCGCAACATCGCCATCATCAACAAAGGCAATATCATCGAAAACACGTCCATGAAAAGTCTGATTCAAAAACTGGATCAGGAAACTTTTATGCTAGATCTAAAAGATGCCTTACACTTTTTGCCTGAAATCCAAGGTTTTACTGTCAAACAAACAGACCCACACGCACTTGAAGTGGAAGTGAAACGTGGAACAGACATCAACACCCTCTTTGCACAACTCAGCGAAAGAAACATTCACATTACCAGCATGCGCAACAAAGCCAACCGACTGGAAGAACTGTTTGTAAAACTATTGAACGAGAATGCCGCATGAATTCGCATGAAACCTGGATAGCTTTTCAAACTATCTTAATCAAAGAAGTCCGCCGTTTTATGCGCATTTGGCTGCAAACACTGCTGCCGCCCGCCATCACGACAGGATTGTATTTTGTGATTTTTGGCACCTTGATTGGCGGGCGCATTGGTGAAATGCAAGGCTACAGCTATATTCAGTTTGTGGTGCCAGGTTTGGTCATGATGTCTGTGTTGACCAATTCATACAGCAACGTCGTTTCGTCATTTTTTAGCAATAAGTTTCAACACAGTATTGAAGAGTTGTTGATTGCACCCGTGCCTAATTGGGCCATTTTAGCTGGCTATGTAGCTGGCGGCGTGGCGCGTGGCATCTGCGTTGGGATTGTCGTCACCCTACTGTCACTGTTTTTTACTCAACTGCATGTACAACATTGGTTGGTGATGATGAGTGCCGTGCTGCTCACCGCCATTTTGTTTTCGCTGGCCGGTTTAATCAACGCGATTTTTGCTAGAAATTTTGATGATATTTCTATCGTACCGACGTTTGTTCTAACACCCCTCACCTATCTCGGCGGCGTTTTTTACTCCATTGATTTACTGCCGCCATTCTGGAAAGCCGTTTCACAGCTCAACCCCATTTTGTACATGGTGAACGCTTTTCGTTACGGCATGCTCGGCATTTCTGATGTTCACGTCATCGGATCATTAGGCATGATTGCATTATTTTCTTGTGCAGCTTGTTTTTATGCTCTGCACCTATTGAACAGCAGCAAAGGTTTGCGGAGTTAATAAAATGACTGTGGATTACAGTCAATTGCCGCTCGGCAAACACACCAGCTACAGTGATCGCTACGACCCTGCTCTTCTGGTTGCGGTATCAAGACAGGCTTCGCGCGATTTCTGGCCAGCCGACAAACCTCTGCCTTTTATTGGCGAAGACAATTGGACTGGCTTTGAAATTTCTTGGCTGAATAAGCAAGGCAAACCACAAGTAGGTTGCATTCTGCTCGACTACAGCGCACAAACGCCCAATATTGTTGAATCCAAATCACTCAAACTGTATCTCAACAGCTTCAATCAAACCGTCCTTAACAGTCACGAAGAACTCACACACACAATCTCTAGCGATGTGAGTCGCATTGTTGGCGGTCAGGTTCAAGTGACATTTTTTTCTGCTCAAGGCGACAGCCGTTTACAAATTCAACCTTGGTGCGATCCATGTCTTGACGAGAATGATGTATCCATCACGCACTATGAAATGACTCCTGCGCTGCTCCGTTGCGACACAACTATCACCACCGAGAAAACACTGATCAGCCATTTACTGCGCAGCAACTGCCCTGTGACAGGCCAACCCGATTGGGCGAGCGTGCGTATTGTGTATCGCGGCACAGAAATTAATGAAGAAAGTCTTTTGCAATACTTATGTTCGTTTCGTTTGCACCAAGGCTTTCACGAGCAGTGCATCGAGCGTATTTTTTGCGATATTTGGATGCAGTGCACGCCAGAAAAACTCAGCGTTGAAGGTAGATTTACGCGGCGCGGCGGCCTCGACATCAACCCTTTTCGCACCAGCCATGCCGAATTAAAACCCACGCGTGCAAGGCAGTGGCGACAATGATTGCTTATTTACTACGCCGTTTATTACTGACCATTCCCACACTGCTTGGCATCACACTGATTGTTTTTACACTGACGCGTTTTGTGCCGGGTGGCCCCATTGAAAAAATGATGACCAATGCACAATTTGCCAGCGGCGACAATAGTGCGCATATCGTGCGAGATCGCGCCAGCAGCAGCGGCACACTCGATGAAAAACAATTAGCCGAACTAAAAGCCTATTACGGATTTGATAAACCCGTTTTCGTCAGTTACGCGCAATGGTTGTGGCGCGTACTGCATTTAGATCTCGGTTATTCCACGCGCTACGGCGAACCGGTGTGGGATACCGTCACATCGCGCATGCCCTTGTCATTGTTTTATGGTGGTATTTCTCTGCTCATCACCTATGCCGTTTGTATTCCTCTTGGCATTGTAAAAGCACTGCGCCACAACTCACGTTTCGATCATCTCAGCGCCGCCTTGATTTTTTTAGGTTTTGCCATTCCCAACTATGTGTTGGGTATTCTCTTGATCACACTGTTTGCATCACACTGGGAAATTTTTCCACTGGGCGGTTTTGCTAGTGATGACCTTGCCGATCTGTCGTGGACAGAGCAAGTGCGCGATATTTTTATGCACGCCGTACTGCCACTGACGACTTATCTCATCGGCAGCTTTGCCGTGATGACCATGTTGATGAAAAACAGCTTGCTGGAAAACTTAGCCAGCGATTATGTGCGCACAGCCGTCGCCAAAGGTCTAACCTTCCGCCAAGCGGTATTTCGCCATGCGCTGCGCAACAGTTTGATTCCACTGGCTACGTCTTTTGGTCATGGCATTTCTATTATTTTGTCCGGCTCTTTTTTGGTAGAAACCATTTTTAATATTGATGGCATGGGTCTGCTGGGCTACGAATCGCTGGTGG
This sequence comes from Pseudomonadales bacterium, assembly GCA_046347205.1. Taxonomy (GTDB): domain Bacteria; phylum Pseudomonadota; class Gammaproteobacteria; order Pseudomonadales; family UBA7239; genus UBA7239. The sequence goes on along the minus strand of JAXMGN010000002.1, from coordinate 264,586 downwards.
AGCGTGACTATCCCGTGGTCATGGGCTTGCTGGTAATTTCTTCCCTGCTTTTTCTTATCGGCAACATTTTGTCTGATTTGTGTGTAGCCGCCATTGATCCGCGCGTGAGGTTTGAATAAGCATGCGCAAATGGCAGCACTTTCGTGCACTGAAACGCGGCTACTGGTCTGCCATCATTTTGGCGGCGTTGATCATCTTGAGTTGTGGCGCAGAGCTAATCGCCAACAACCGCGCACTCATCGTGCATTACAACGGAGAATATTTTTTCCCCACTTATGGCGCATTTTTACCTGGCACTGCGTTTGGTCTCAATTATCCACACGAAACCAACTACCGCGATTTACAACAACAATTTCGCAAAACCATCGGGAATAAAAACTGGGTGGTGATGCCTGCAATCCCATGGAACCCATTGGAATCTCATGCAGTTGCAGGTTTGTATCCGCCACTTGCACCTTCACTCGCTTATCGACATTTTTTAGGAACAGACGGCGCTGGTCGTGATATTGCCGCACGCCTGTTGTACGGATTTCGTCTTTCCATTGCCTTCAGCATTTTGCTGCTACTTTGCAATTACAGCATCGGCACTGTTATTGGCATTGCCATGGGTTTTTACGGCGGAAAATTTGATTTGATTATGCAGCGCGTGATTGAAATTTGGTCATCTATTCCTACGCTGTACGTCATCATGATTATCGCTTCACTCGTGCTACCCGGCTTTTGGACACTGCTATTCATCATGGCTTTTTTTGATTGGACCGCTATTACTTGGTACATGCGCACTACGAGTTACAAAGAAAAAGCGCGCAATTATGTGTTGGCGGCGCGCGCACTGGGCGCATCCGATTGGCGCATCATCACACAACATTTACTGCCCAACACTCGCGCACTATTGATTACCTTTGCGCCGTTTTCTATCACAGGCGGCATCACAGCATTAACCGCTTTGGATTATTTAGGTTTCGGTTTGCCCCCCCCCACACCAAGCTGGGGTGTTTTATTGCGCGAAGGTATGTCTCGACTCGACAGCGAGTGGATAGTCGGCTCCGTCACTATCGCCATGATCGCGGTGCTCGTGATGGTGACGTGGATAGGCGAAGCACTGCGCGAAGCCTTTGACCCCAAACAACGCACGGTGTACGAATAATGTCTCGCATTTTTCTCACACTGCTGCTGTGCATTTTTTTACCCATTTGGGGCTGCGGCAAAAAAGTGGATAACCACACCGCCATCGTTAAAAAAGATTTACCGCCCTATCCAATATCCACAACAGCGTTGCCCAGCAATTTAGCTTGGCAAACCAATGACAGTGATCCCGAGTTTGCAGACTCAGCTGCACAACGCGGCGGTACCTTACGCGAATCCATGTTGAGTTTTCCGTTGACCTTGCGCGTCGTTGGTCCTGATTCCAACGGCAGCTTTGCCGGTTACACCCGCGCACTCAACATGAGCTTGATTGATTTACACCCGAATACACGCCGCCCCATTCCTGCGCTGGCAACGCACTGGGCGTTCGGCAATGATCACAAAACGGTGTATTTCAAATTAGACCCCGCCGCGCGCTGGTCCGATGGCCAAGCTGTCACCGCCGACGATTATGTGTATTTGTTGGAGTTCATGCGCTCGAAGTTTATCGTCGCACCTTTTGAAAACGAGTATTTCACCACGCAAATTACCAACATTATCAAGTTTGATACTTACACCATCGCGGTTGTCTCCGGCGTTGCCAAGCCCGATGACGAATTGTTAGAACAAGTGAATCTCAACCCTGTGCCGCGCCACTTTTATCAACTCGATGCACTATGGGTGCAAAACTACAACTGGCAACCCGCACCGGGAACCGCTGCCTATAAAGTTGGCGACGTGCGCAAAGGAAAATATGTGCGCTTTGATCGCATCAACGACTGGTGGGCTAACAACAAACGTTACTATAAACACCGTTTTAACCCCGATTACATCATCGTTAAAGTGATACGCGACCCCAATATTGCTTGGCAATATTTTCAAAAAGGTGAGTTGGACAGTTTTTCTCTCACCTTGCCAGACTTTTGGCACAACAAAGCGAAAGGCGATATTTTTGATAAGGGTTATGTACACAAACTGTGGTACTACAATGATGTAGTGCAGCCCGCGCAAGGTTTGTGGCTCAACATGGCCAAACCGCCTTTAGACGATATTCGTGTGCGAGAAGCCATTGCCTACGCCATGGATTTCGACAAAGTCATCAACACCGTTTTGCACGGCGATTATCAACGCATGGAAACGCACAATGTCGGCTATGGTGATTACGATAACAAAAACATTAAACCGCGCGGTTTTGATATTTCACATGCAATTGCTCTACTCGAAGCCGCTGGATGGGCAGTGCTAGACAAAGACGGCATACGCATGAAGAACGGCCAGCGCCTAACTTTAACTCTCAGCTACGGCAACCCACTGCACACAGATCGTTTAGTCATTTTGCAAGAAGAAGCGCGCAAAGCAGGCATTGATATACAGCTACAGCTATTAGACAGCTCTGCTTTTTTCAAACAAGTGTTAGAAAAAAATCATCAAATTGCATCGCTGGGATGGAGCGGCGGCGGTTTGTCGCCGGAGTATCGTCAATTTTATCATTCAGACAATGCTTTCAAAGCACAGCCCAACAACATCACCAATTTTTCTGACCCTGCCATGGATAAATTAATCAATGCCTACCGAGAAACATTAGATCGCAATACGCGTGTTGATTTAGCACATCAAATTGAACAAAAAATTTATGACAGTGCCGCGATGATTCCCACCTTCAAAGTGCCTTACTTTCGTGAAGCCTATTGGGCGTGGATAAAGCTGCCTGCCAACCACGCTACACGCAGCAGTGAAAGTGCTGTGGACGCTATGGGCACTGGGCTATTTTGGATAGATTTACCCACTAAAAACCGCATTCGTCAGTTACAGCGCGAGGGAGAACCCCTCTCTGCACCTGTCACCATTATCGACAACACATGGCGGCACTGATATGCACGCACCCCTGCTTGCCGTAGAAAACCTCAGCATCGTCGCACACACTGACGACAGTGAGCGCACGGTACTAAATAATGTTTCTTTCACAATACAGCGCGGAGAAACACTGGCTTTGGTGGGTGAATCCGGTTCAGGAAAAAGTCTCTGCGCACAAAGCATTCTCGGTTTATTGCCAAAACCCACCTTAGCGATACAACAGGGAAAAATTTTGTTCGATGGCGAACGCATCGACAACAACTTGCCTTTATTACACCGCATACGCGGCAAACGCATTGCGATGATTTTTCAAGAACCTATTACTGCACTCAACCCTGTGCAAACCATAGGTGAACAATTAGCAGAAATGTTTCAACTGCACGCACCCAACATGGAAACTGCTGCTGTTAAGCAACAAATGCTAGCCCTCCTGCATGCCGTCAATATTCAGCAAGCCGAACAAAAGCTCAACAGTTTTCCGCACCAATTATCCGGCGGGCAGTGTCAACGCGTGATGATTGCCATGGCATTGGCAGCAAAACCTGATCTCTTGATTGCCGATGAACCCAGTACTGCATTGGATGCCAGCACACAGCGCCAACTGTTAGAGCTTCTACAAGCGTTACAGAAAAAATATCAAATGGCTGTACTGTTTATTACGCACGACCTCACTTTGGTGAAGCGCTGGTGCCAGCGCGTTGCCGTGTTACAAAAAGGTGCGCTGTGTGAAATAGCAGAAACTCACACATTATTTACATCACCACAACACCCTTACACACGCAGTTTAATCTCTGCTATTCAGCCAACAGAATTTATAGAAAGTCATGCAGCCTCATCCAATACACTGCTGGAAGTAAAAAACATTTCCAAAACCTTTCAGCAACCGCAGGCATTACTCGCACAAAAAAAACCTCCACTGACAGTGCTGAACAACATCAGCTTTTCAATTGCAGAGCAGGAAGTACTGGCATTGGTTGGTGAATCGGGTTGCGGGAAAAGCACGCTAGGACGAGCACTGTTAATGCTAGACCCTGCCAACACGGGTGACGTTATTTTTCGTGAGCAGACACTGAATAAAAGCAATCGCCAGCAGCTTCTGGCTTTTCGTCAGCAGTGCCAAGTGATCTTCCAAGACACCAATGACTCCCTGAACCCTAGGCACACCGTTGAGCGTATTTTGTTAGAGCCTTTTGAAATTCATCGCATTGGTAACCGTCAATTCAGAGAGCACGCCGTACGCGAATTACTGCAACGTGTTGAATTACCTGCTGATAGCCTATACCGCTTTCCACACGAATTTTCTGGCGGTCAGCGACAGCGCATTGGCATTGCACGCGCTATTGCACTCAATCCTAAATTGATCGTCTGTGATGAAGCGGTTTCTGCGCTGGATGTCTCAACTCAAGCGCAGATCATCGCGCTGCTACTAAAGCTGAAACAAGACATGCAGTTATCAATGCTGTTTATCACACACGATTTGCACCTCGTGCAACGTATCGCAGATCGCGTCCTCGTGATGCAACAAGGGCGCATTGTTGAAAGCGGCAAAACACAGGATATTTTTACGAAAGCACAACATTCAGCCACTCAACAACTATTGAGTGCCTTGTTTTAACAAGGTTTTCACAGATAACACCGCATCGCGTGGCATTATATCGACAACAAATCCCCTTTCCAGACCGTACTAGCGGTAGACCATACGGGAAAAACATGGCAAAAAAGATTTTCGAGCGTTTTACCACCGAAGGACAAAAGCTTCTATCCAGTGGCAAGCTTTCCATGCTGGGTGATCGAATTCATGATCCCAATTTATGGCATCTGAATCGCCGCAGTATTTCACGCGCTTTTTTCGTTGCATTTTTTACCAGCATCAGTTTGATGTTGTTTCCCTGCCACACCATCACAGCCACATTTCTCGCAGTATGGTTGCGCGCCAACCTGCCCATCTCTCTCAGTTTGGTGTGGCTGGTCAACCCTTTCACTATTCCACCGCTTGCATTTGCTGCGCTAAAAATAGGTTTACTGGTTATGCCTGGTGAGCACACGCACAACATCGGTCAATTAATGCATTTTGATTGGAGTACAGGTGAATCACTGCTCGACAAAGCACAATCATTCTGGCATTTGTTTGAGCGTGTCTGGGAGCCTTTTATGCTGGGCTCTGTCAGCTTAGGCCTATTAGTAGGCGGCAGTTGCTACTTACTTATTCAAGGTTTTTGGCGCTGGCATGTTGTGCGCAGTTGGAAAAATCGTCACCCATCATGAACACTTTTCATGGAAAATTTTCTGTTGCACCGATGATTGATGTAACAGATAAACACTTTCGCTATTTGGCGCGTCTGCTCACGCGACACACTCTGCTCTACACAGAAATGATTACGATGCATGCTATTTTGCACGGCAAGCGCGATCATCTACTTACTTTTAATAGCGAAGAACACCCTGTCGCTTTGCAACTGGGCGGTGCCGACCCTGCACAATTGCGCGACAGCAGCAGCCTTGCCATGCAATACGGCTACGCCGAACTCAACTTAAATTGCGGCTGCCCCAGTGACCGCGTGCAAAGTGGCGCGTTTGGCGCTTGTTTGATGAGCACACCCATATTGGTACGCGACTGTCTACGCGCTATGGCAGAAGGCGGGTGCGTACCCGTTACGCTCAAATGCAGGACCGGCATTGATCAACAAGATAGCTTTGACGATTTTTTATACTTTATTGATACAGCAACCGACAGCCCCTGCAACACAGTCATTGTCCATGCGCGCAATGCTTGGCTGCACGGTTTGAGCCCTAAAGAAAACCGCGAAATTCCACCGCTGAAATACGATTGGGTCTACCAACTCAAAACTCTGCGCCCGCAATTAAATATCGTCATTAACGGCGGCATCACCACACTCGACGAAGCCAAAAAACATTTGCAATATGTTGATGGCGCAATGATAGGTCGCGCCGCGTGGCACAACACATTTTGTTTGGCGGATGTGGATGCCGAACTTTTTGATGCCCAACATGAAACCGCGGATCGCATTCACATTTCACAACTGTATGCCGCTTACTGCACCGAGCAGCACGCACAAGGCGCATCACTCGGCACACTAACTAAACATCTATTAGGGCTGTGGCACAACGTCTCTGGCTCGCGCCGCTTTCGCCGCCATATCAGTGAAAATGCGCATAAAAAAGGCGCAACTGCCGCAGTTATCTATGAAGCATTAAGCCTGCTAGATAGCCGTCACTCAAGCGCGGCGGAATAACCAACACTGGTGAATCTTTTTGCTGCGCTGAAAATCCACATCCAGTGTTTGTGCGGTGATATTTTCTGGCTGCCAACCGTGCTCCACAAACACCGCTTCATCCAACTTAAAACGCTGATGATTGGTCACAAAAATTAACTCACCATTCTCCGACAATAAATCCAGCGCGTAACCAATCAACTGTACTTGATCGCGCTGCACATCCAAGGTGCTGTGCATGCGCTTGGAATTAGAAAAGGTGGGTGGATCCAGATAAATCAAATCAAACTGCTCATCCGCCTCTTCCAGCCACTGCAAACAATCTGCCGTTAATAATTGGTGCTTGCGGGTATTGATCCCATTGCTAGCAAAGTGATGGCGCGCCCAATCGATGTACGTAGCCGACATATCAATTGACAGCGAACTGCGCGCACCGCCTTTTGCCGCATAAACGCTGGCACTGGCCGTGTAAGAGAATAAATTCAAAAAATTTTTACCTTTGGCTTTTTCGGCCACCAACTGCCGCACAGGGCGAGTGTCCAGAAACAAGCCTGTGTCGAGATAACTCTGCATATTGATTTGGAAAATATGCCCATTTTCCTGTACAGGGAAACGCGTGTCCGCCACCACTTCCTGTTTGCTGTACTGCTTTTTTTCACCGCGCTGGCGCTCACGGTTTTTGCCATACACTCGCGATAAAGGAATTTTTAACGCCGCCGACACCGCCAACCGTGTTTCCTCACGCCTGCGTGCGGCCGCAGATTCATCCACGGTTTTAGGCGGCGCATACTCTTGCAAATGCACATGCAGCTCAGCTGTTTCTGCATGCGTATAAATATCTATCGCAAAAGCGTATTCCGGCATATCGGCATCGTACAGGCGATAACAGGTCACGCCAGATTGCTTTAACCAAGGTCGCAATTTTTGTGCATTTTTTTGCAGGCGATTGCATAACATACGCGCAGCATCTGAAAGCTGCTCTACCTCACTCACTGCCTCTTGAGCGTTGTGTTGTGCGGAGGCATCAAACGCCTTGAAGCGGTTTCTGTCACTCAATTCAAATAAATACAACCGACATGCAAGCGCGCCATTATCAAAACGGTAAGAGCGATGACTGCGCAAACCTATTGCCTGCGCCAAAGTTTTTTCACTGGTGAGCACTGCCGCTTGCCAGCCATGTAGCGCGCTCATTTTTTCACCGAGCATGGCATACAAAGGTGGCAGTTCCGCCACATCACCCAAACGCTCACCGTAAGGGGGATTGCAAATCAGTAAGCCCGTTTTGGCGCGCGGCGGCATACTGTCGGCTAAGTGTTCGGCTTCTACGGTGATACATTCAGACAGACCCGCACGCTCAATATTGTCGCGCGCTTTTTTTACTACCTGCACCAACATATCGCTGCCGGCAATTTTTTGCATGCTAATCGCGCCCACATTAAGCAGACGACTTTTGGCATCAACCTGTATTTTTTTCCACAACACTTCATCGTGCCACGGACAATGTTGAACGCCCCACTGCTCTCGATACACACCCGGCGCAATATTGGCCGCCATCAACGCCGCTTCAATCAACAACGTGCCGCTGCCGCACATCGGATCAAACAGCGCACCGCCTGCTTGTGCTATCGCTGGCCATCCCGCGCGCAGCAACATACCCGCCGCCACCGTTTCTTTCAGCGGCGCTTCGCCCGCCTGCTGGCGATAGCCGCGTTTATGCAAACTGCCATTACCTAAATCTACCGCTACTTGCACACGGTCGGTTTGTTTTTCGTTAGACAACAACACCGCATTGAAACGAATATCGGGTGCATCTTTCACCACACTGGGACGCGCATCCCCAACGCGCACGCTATCTACCAACGCATCTTTTACGCGCATGGCGCCGAACATACTGTTGCGAATCGTTTCGGATTCACCAATAAAATCTATGCAAAACGTATTGCTCGGTTTGAGCAATGCCGCCCAATCGTATTCACGCAGCGCTTGATACATTTCATCGCCATCACTCGCTGGTACGGTGCACACCGGCCACAACACACGGTTGGCAATGCGTGTGCCGAGCAACACGCGATAAATCACTTCTGGGCTGGCAGAAAAGCTGACGATGCGATCACCCGCCACCACATCCTGCGCAAACAGTGTCTCTAATTCCTGCGCCAGCAGTGGCTCCTGTGCGCGGGCGCAAGTGGCGATAAAATGCAGTGGTTTCATGGTGTTACCAACGCCTTGGCACACTCACGCACCAACTCTGGCCCGCGATAAATCAAGCCGGAGTACAACTGCACTAACGACGCGCCAGCGTTTAGTTTGTCTTTGGCTTGCGCGCCATTTTCTATGCCGCCGACACCGATCAAAGGAATTTTTCCATCCAGTATTTGCGCTAACTGACGCAACACAGCGGTAGATTTTTGATACACCGGCGCACCACTCAGACCTCCCGCTTCCTCTGCCAAAGCTGTGCCACGCAGTGCCGATTTTTCTATCGTGGTATTGGTGGCGATCACGCCATCCACGTTCATTTGCAAAAAAGTCTGTGCGATGTCATCAATATCTGCACCGGCAAGATCAGGAGCAATTTTTACCAGCAGTGGTTTGTACTTGCCAAATTCAGCGCTCAGTTGTTGCTGACGATTTTTCAAACCTTCCAACAAACGCTTTAACGGTTCACCAAACTGCAAATCGCGCAGCCCAGGGGTGTTGGGTGAAGACAAATTCACAGTGATGTAATCACAGTCTGCATAAACAGCATTGAGACAAGCCAGATAATCATCGAGTGCACTTTCTACCGGCGTGGTCGCGTTTTTTCCGATATTCACACCGAGCACACCTCGGTAAGTGCGGCGTTGAATATTGTTCAGCAAATACTCCACACCTTGATTATTAAACCCCATGCGGTTGACGATGCCGCGCTGCGCCACGGCGCGAAACAAACGCGGCTGCGGATTGCCCGCCTGCGGGCGCGGCGTGACGGTGCCCACTTCCACAAAACCAAAACCGAGAGCGCCCAGCGCGTCGATGTAATCGGCATTTTTATCCAAGCCCGCCGCCAAACCCACGCGGTTGGGAAAGGTAATGCCAAATACTTGTGTGGGATCCGCCACTGGCTGCCCTGCATAAAGACCCAGCACACCGCAAACCTGCGCCACACGCAAACCTTCCAGCGTGAGGTGGTGCGCCTTTTCCGCATCTAACGCAAACAACAATGGGCGCAACAAGGAATAAAGCATGAGGATCCCAACAAGAAAAAAATAGAAAAAAACGCGCGGATTATTCGTCTTTCAGACGCTCAACCCACAACAAAGTCGCACCGCAAACCGCAGCGGGCATCATCAACAAATTGAGCAGCGGCACCATATTGCCCAACGTCACCAGCGCGCCAAAACTAAAGCAAGACCAACGCTGTGTGCCAACCGTTTTACGCACTTGCGGGAAGCTATAAGCATGGTTGTCCATCGGGTAATCGCAGTATTCCAAAGCCGTCATCCACGCGGAAAAAGAAAACCAACACAGCGGCGCGATGATGTTTAAGCCAGGGATAAAAGACAGAATCAGCAGCGCAATCAACCACTTCACTTGAAAGCCCAACTTATGCAACTCTTTCATAAAAATACGCGGCAGTTGTTTGCAAGCACCCCACACCGTTTCTTTGCTATTGGGAGAAGTTCCGGTAAATAAAGCCTCTGCCTTTTCTGCCAGCAACCCGTTAAACGGTGCCGCCAATAAGTTGGCAATTGTGCTAAAGGTGTACATCGCAACAATCAACACTAAAAAAACTGCCAGCGGCCACATAATCCAGCTCAGCCAATCCAACCATTCCGGCAGTGCATGGATAGCACTGCTGATTAAATCGCCGATTAAATTCAGGCTCCACCAAAACAAGCCGCCAAAAATTAGCGTATTGATTAGCAATGGAATAACAACATAGCTGCGCAACTCAGGATGCAGCAATACACGAAAACCTTCGCGCAAATATTCCAAACTGCTGGCTTTGGATTGCGTGGTCACGCTTAACGCCCTTCGCGCCGCGCCATAAACGCCAAACGCTCCAGCATGTGCACATCCTGCTCATTTTTAAGCAGTGCGCCGTACAGTGGTGGAATGGCTTTGGTGGCATCACGGTTTTTCAGAATTTCTTCGGGGATATTGTCAGCCATCAGCAACTTCAACCAATCGATCAATTCCGAGGTCGAAGGTTTTTTCTTCAAACCAGGGATTTTTCTCACATCAAAAAACACATCCAGCGCTTCTTTTACTAAGTCATGCTGAATAGTCGGGAAATGCACATCGACAATTTTTGTCATCGTCTCCCGATCAGGAAAGTTAATGAAATGAAAGAAACAGCGGCGCAAAAAAGCATCCGGCAATTCTTTTTCGTTATTACTGGTGATAACAACAATCGGACGCTGCTTGGCTTTGATGGTCTCGCCCGTTTCATAGACAAAAAATTCCATTTTGTCGATTTCCACCAGCAAGTCATTGGGGAATTCAATATCCGCTTTGTCAATTTCGTCGATCAGCAACACCACTTGTTCGTCGGCATCAAAGGCTTCCCACAGTTTGCCGCGCTTGATGTAGTGGCGAATGTCATGCACACGATCATCACCGAGTTGCGAATCGCGCAGACGCGACACAGCATCGTATTCATACAAACCCTGCTGCGCCTTGGTGGTGGATTTGATATGCCACTGAATCAATCGCTTGCCCAATGCACCGGCCACCTCTTCTGCCAACAGCGTTTTGCCCGTGCCCGGTTCACCTTTGATAAGCAGCGGGCGCTGCAAAGTGACCGCCGCGTTGACCGCCATTTGCAAGTCACTGGTGGCCACATAGCGTTCTGTACCTTCAAACTTCATGATCTAAATCCTTAATTTACGATAGGTGGAATGCTAGCATGACGACCCATCACAGGGCATTCGGTAAATCCAAATCATGAGCCTTTCACCCATGATAAACCCGCAGTTTTCCGGTAAATCCGGCGAATATGTCTTCGATTACGATGCGCTGATGGCCTTTGCTGAAAGCCACAGTGCTGGCTATCGCGCCGCGCAGCCTTTCCCGCATATTGTGGTGGATGATTTTGTTAGCGAAGGCATCTCACAACAGCTGCAAGCCGGTTTTCCACCCGCAGATCCTGCACTGCAAGAGCGCGACAACACCTCGTTTGTGGATGAAGACACGCAGCGCATTCCCGCACAAAAAAACAAAGTAGGCATACGCAACGAACGCCTGTTTGATCCTTTCGTGCGCCATCTGCTGTGGGAAATGCAATCGCAGGCTTTTATTTTGTTTTTAGAAAAACTCACCGGCATTCAAAACCTGCTGCCAGATCCGCGTTTGCTCGGCGGCGGCACGCACCAAACCCTGCAAGGCGGTTTGCTGCGCGTGCATGCGGATTTCAATATCCACCGCATTTATCAGCTCGATCGCCGCCTCAATTTATTGCTGTACTTGAACGACGACTGGCAGGAGGAATACGGCGGCCATTTGGAGCTGTGGGATCGCCAGCTCACTGCCTGCCAAAAACGCATTCTGCCGATCGCCAAACGCTTGGCGATTTTCAGCACCGGTAGCGACACTTGGCACGGCCACCCGCACGCACTCACCTGCCCGGCCAATCGCGCGCGCCGCTCGCTGGCGCTGTACTACTACACCAACGGCCGCCCCGCCGCCGAAACCCATCCGCGCCATAAAACCCTGTGGCCGTTGCTGCCCGGCGAAACGATGCTCGATGGCGGCCTGCCCACCACGGATTGATTGATTGATGTCTACCCATTCCACCGCTCACGCGGATGCGCTGCTCGCCGTTAACGCCATTGATGTCAGCTACGGCGCGATTCAAGCCCTGCGCCAAGTTTCCCTGCATGTGATGCCAGGGGAACTGGTGTCTCTCATCGGCGCCAATGGCGCGGGCAAAAGCACCCTGCTGAAAAGCATCGCCAGCCTGCTCAAACCCACGCACGGGCAAATTCTGTTCAGCGGTGAAAACATCGAGGGCGCACCGGCGCACAGTTTGGCTAGCAAGGGCTTGGCGCTGGTGCCGGAGGGTCGCGGCATCTTCCCTGAAATGACCGTGCTGGAAAACCTGCAAATGGGTGCGTACAGCCGCAGTGACAAACACGCCATCCAGCACGACATTGAACACGCCTACTCGCTGTTCCCGCGTTTGGCAGAGCGGCGAGCGCAAGCGGCCGGCACGCTGTCGGGCGGCGAGCAGCAAATGGTGGCCATCGCGCGTGCGCTGATGAGCAAACCGCGCTTGCTGTTGCTCGACGAACCGAGCATGGGGCTGGCTCCCATCCTCGTGCAAAAGATTTTTGACGTGATTAACACCATCAACCGCGAAGGCGTGAGCGTGTTACTGGTGGAACAGAACGCCCAGCTCGCGCTGGCACTCGCGCAGCGCGGCTATGTAATGGAACACGGCGAAATCACCCTGCACGATGCGGCAAGCGCGCTGCTGAATAATCCTGCCGTCAAAGCGGCGTATTTGGGTGGGTGAGCTACTGACTAGTCTGCGCCTGCAACAAGGTGGATTCTGTTTGCGGCCCTTGCAGTGTGCGCAGCACTTTTCCTTCTGGGTTCACCACAATCGTGCCGGGCAAGCCGGTAGGGACTGAATGCGGAAACACGGTTTGCGCGCTGTCATTGGTCACCACGGCAAATTCAATACGCATGCGGCTTATCTGCTGTAGCGCAGCAACATTTTCTGGGTTATCGAAATTAACACCCACCACCAAGACATTGGAATGTTCCGCGGCAAACTTGTTCAGCACAGGAATCTCTTCTGCACATGGCTTGCACCACTCCGCCCAATAGTTGATGTAAACCCATTTACCCTGCCAATCCGCAGGCTGCAAAACATTGCCCTCCACCGTGTGCAATACCGCTGGTGGCGGCTCTTTACTACAGGCCAGCAACATCAGTGCAGCGACAAGCAACAGAGCAAAGCGTGGCGTTCGTTTATCCTTTAACATGGCATTCCCCCTTGACGGACAGTTTTGTTTTCGTTGTATTTTTGTGAACTGCATCACTAACTTACCAAGTTGACCCTCTTATGACAACCATCTACCACAACCCCCGCTGCTCCAAATCACGCCAGACACTCGCCCTTTTAGAAGAAAGAAATATTGCCTGCGATGTGGTGCTGTATCTTGAAACGCCGCCCGATGAAAAAACCCTGAAAGACCTGCTGAAGAAGTTGGGCATCTCCGCCAGAGAGTTGCTACGCAAAGGAGAGGAGGAATACAAAGCGCTGAAGCTGGATAACTCCGCCCTGAAAGACGATGCCTTGATCGCCGCCATGTGCAAACATCCCAAGTTGATTGAGCGTCCGATTGTGGTACATGGCAAACAAGCGGCTCTCGGTCGTCCACCAGAAAAAGTGTTGGAGATTTTATGAGCGCATCGCATAAACCGTACATCTTGGTTTTGTACTACAGCCGCTACGGCGCTACCGCTGCCATGGCGCAGCAGATTGCGCGCGGCATTGAGCAAGTCAGCGGCATGGAAGCACGCATTCGCACCGTACCCGCTGTCTCTGCGGATTGCGAAGCCACTGCACCCACCGTACCTGCCGAAGGTGCGGTGTATTGCACGTTGGATGATTTGCGCGATTGCAGCGGGCTAGCCATGGGCAGCCCCACACGCTTTGGCAATATGGCGGCGGCGCTGAAGTATTTTCTCGACGGCACAGCGAGTTTGTGGGCTTCCGGCGCATTGGTGGGAAAACCTGCCGCCGTCTTCACCTCCACCTCTTCCATGCACGGCGGTCAAGAAACCACTTTACTCAGCATGATGTTGCCGCTGTTGCACCACGGCATGTTGATTACCGGCATCCCCTACACAGAAGAAGCACTGCATCACACCAAAACCGGCGGCACACCTTACGGCGCCTCGCACCTCGCCTGCAAAGGCAATGAAAACTTGAGCGAACACGAAATGACTTTGTGCCAAGCCCTAGGCAAACGCCTGGCCGGCATTGCGATGGCACTGAGCAAGACCTAATGAACAATGCTGAAAAGTCTCAACGCGCTTGGCAACTGACTGTCGCGCTGTACGCAACACTGCTTATCGCGCTCACGATTGACCATGCCTTTGTGCGCACGCATTTTTTTCTGCCCGTTTTGCTGATACAAACGGTTCCGCTATTGCTGATTTTGCCAGGCTTGCTCAAACAAAATGCGCGCAGCGGTATTTGGTTGTGTTTTATGATTTTGTTTCACTTTCTCTCAGCTATCGCCAATGCTTTTGTAACAGCACATACGGCTTTCTATAGCGGCATGGCTGTGCTGGTGCTTGCTCTCTTTACTGCGGCACTGCTTTTTGTACGCTGGAAAACCCGTTCATGAAAAAAATATTCTCTGCCGTTTTTATTTGGCCTTGGCATGCACTCAGCTGGCTGCGCAGCACGCTTGCTAATCTCTTACTGCTGACCACACTTGTGTTGGTTGCCGCCGTGCTACTGCACGATGGCAGAAAAGCGGCTTTGAAAGAAGGCACTCTGCTGTATGTGCAGCCGGGAAAAACCATTGTTGAGCAACGCAGCTATGACAATTCATTCAGCTCACTGTTGCAACAAAGCGAAGATGAAGCACCAGCCGAAAGTGTGTTGCATGAATTGGCATCGGCAATACGTTGGGCGCAACACGATAAACACATCAAAGGCATTGTGATTCAAACCGATCAACTGGAAGGCGCGGACTTAAGTAAGCTGGATGCATTAACTCAAGCCATCATCGCCTTTAAGGACAGTAAAAAACCCGTGATTGCAATTGGCGATAATTTCAGCCAAGGACAGTACTACCTCGCCAGCGTGGCCGACAAAATCTACCTCAACCCGATGGGCAGCGTGCAACTGTACGGCTTCAGCGCGTATCAAAATTACCTGAAAGATTTGCTCGACACATTGGCCATCAACGTACACGTTTTTCGCGCCGGTCAATTCAAAGCGTTTGTCGAGCCTTTTGTGCGCAACGACATGTCACCCGAAGCACGCGAAAATTTAACGCAGTGGATCAATGAACAGTGGCGTTTTTATCGTCAAACAATAGAACAACGCCGCAAATTATCCGCAGGCGGTGTGGATAATTTTATCAACCAGCAAGATACTCTCCTCGCACAAAACCAAAACAACGCGGCCAAACTGGCACAGCAATACGGTTTGGTGGATGCGCTGGCTACGCGCCAAGAAGCTGAAAAAATTATCAACACACTTGCGGGCAGCGACAAACCCAACACGGTCGATGCCGAGGCTTACTACCATCTCACCATGGAGCGCAAAGAGCCCAGTCGCTTGTTAGAAAAAACGCGTCAGATTGCCGTGATACAAGCCAGTGGCGATATTGTGGAGGGCTATCAACCGGCAGGCACTGTGGGGGCAGAAACCCTAGCATCACTGATTCGTGATGCGCGTGAAGACGACAACACTGCCGCCATTGTGTTGCGTATAGACAGCCCTGGCGGCAGCGCCTTTGCCGCTGAATTAATTCGCAGTGAGCTCGCCGCTGCGCAAGCAGATGGCAAACCTGTGGTGGCTTCTATGAGCGGCGTAGCCGCCTCGGGTGGTTATTGGATCGCCGCCAGCGCCAATGAAATTTGGGCTTCTGCCACTACCATCACCGGCTCCATCGGCGTGTTTGGTATCGTGCCCACTTTAGAAAATACTTTGAGCCGCTGGGGCGTACACAGCGATGGCTACAGCACCAATGCTTTAGCAGACATCGCCGCACAAACCATGGACAGACCGATCAGCCCCATGGCAGCGCGCGTTTTGCAGCAAGGTGTTGAATTTACTTACCAAGAATTTTTGCGTTTAGTGGCAACAGGGCGCAAACGCACGCCCGAAGCTATCGACAGCATTGCACAAGGTCGCGTGTGGACAGGCAAACACGCGCAACAAATTGGTTTAGTGGATCACATCGGCGAGTTGGATGATGCCATCGCCGCCGCTGCGCGCCTCGCCAATCTCAAACAATACGAACCTGATTTTTTAGAGCCAGAACTCAGCCCTTGGGAATCGTTCAAACAGCAATTATTTAGCGCCACGTTTTTACCCAAACAACTGACGCAGTGGGCACAATGGTTAACGCGTCTGCCTGCATTGCAAAGCATCAATACTTTGCAGCGTTTTAATGACCCCAACCATGTGTATGTGCGCTGTTGGGAATGCCGCGCACCTTTGCGCTAAATCATCAAAAAACAACTAACGCACGGGCAAATCAATACCCGCAAACAGTGCAACACGCTCGGCGGCTGTTGTTAATTGTGAGGCAGCCATCACGCACTGTTTATTCAAATGTGGCGCAAAGCGTGCAATAAAATCGTACAAATAACCACGCACGAATGTGCCGCGCCGTATACCTAAACGCGTCACACTGGATTCAAACAAATGGCTGGCATCTAGCGCAACCAAATCATTGTCTGTCGCTGCATCAAACGCCATGTGCGCAATGATGCCAATACCCAAACCCAAACGCACATAGGTTTTAATGACGTCAGCATCCGTTGCGGTGAACACCACTTGCGGAATTAAATGCTCGCGCAAAAACGCAGCATCTTGCTTGGAACGCCCTGTAAAACCCGAAACATAGGTCACGATAGGGTATTGCGCGATGGCTTCTAGCGTGAGCGATGGCAGTTCGCACAGCGGATGCGTACGCGGCACTAACACACAGCGATTCCAGCGATAGCACGGCAGCGTAATCAATTCAGAAAACTGCTCCATTGCCTCGGTCGCAATAGCAATATCCACCTCGCCCGCTGCTGCCATTTGCGCAATTTGCGTGGGCGTTCCCTGATGAATATGCAGGGAGATTTCTGGATATTGCTTGGTAAAAGCGGCAATCACTTCGGGTAAAGCATAGCGCGCCTGTGTATGCGTGGTAGCAATACTCAAACTGCCTTTTCCCGGCTCGTTAAACTCTTTTGCGATTTGCCGCAAACTGTCAGCGCGGCGCAAAATTTCTTCCGCTCCCTGCAAAATCACTTCACCCGCCTGCGTGATATGCGTAAGGTGTTTACCACTACGCGTAAAAATTTCCACGCCCAATTCTTCTTCCAGCAAACGAATTTGTTTGCTGATGCCAGGCTGTGATGTGTGCAAACTTTCAGCCGCCGAGGAAATATTTAACCCTTGGCGTGACACTTCCAAGATATAACGCAGTTGCTGCAACTTCATTGCACAACTCTTTTTTCTGCATTACTCATTGGCAACACCATGTGGCACATGGCCGGTTGGCACATGTTGTGAGGCAGAATCGCAATGCCCCTGCTGATCATCAAAAAAAACATCGGCACCGTAGGCGCGCAAAAACTCACCTTTGGCTAAACCGCCGAGAAAGAGTGATTCATCAATACGAATTTGCCAAGCGCGCAGCGTGCGGATCACGCGCTCATGCGCTGGCGCTGAACGCGCTGTCACCAATGCCGTGCGAATGGGACAAGTATCATTGGTAAATTCCGCTTGTAAACTTTGCAAAGCCTGCAAAAACGGCTTAAACGGGCCGCCGCTTAAAGGCTCGTGTGCCGCTGCTTTTTCGCTGGCAGCAAACGCATCCAAACCGCGTGTTTTATACACGCGCTCTGCCTCATCGGAAAACAAAACCGCATCACCATCGAATGCAAAGCGAATTTCTCCACCTTCTTTTTGTACGTTTGAAGAGGGCAATAAGGTGGCGGCAGCTAAGCCATTTTCCAGCGCCAAACGCACATCTTCCGCTTCGGTGGAAAGAAATAAATGACAGCCAAAAGCTGTGGCATACGGATACGGCGAATGCCCACCACAAAACGCCGCGCGCACTATTGGCAAACCGTAATGCTGGATTGAATTAAAAATGCGCAGCCCAGTATCCGCCGTGTTGCGCGATAAAAGAATCACTTCCACACGCGGCTCGTCACCGAGCTGACTATTGATAGCGAGCAGTTTGCGCACCAGAGGGAACGCACCCCCTGGTTGCAGTGGATTGTCTTCATTGGCTACCTGATGCGCGGCGTAGGCCGCCAATCCCTCTCGCTCGTAAATGGCGTGACTGGCATCCAAATCAAACAGTGCGCGCGAAGAAATCGCGATCACCAGTTTGCTGCCAAAGTGTTTGGACATTTTTTTCTACTCCAGCCCGTGTGCTGCTCGTCAGTCTAGCAGCAAGTTAGTATCATGGAACCGCATCATTCACTGCTGAATACATGAAAACCCGCGCCCATATCAATACCGCCGCCCTCATTAGCAATCTTGCGCTGATTCGCTGCTTGGCACCTAGTAACCCTATTCTTGCCGTCGTCAAAGCCGATGCTTACGGTCATGGCGCTGTGGGATTACTGTCGACCGTCGCACAATACACGGATGCGCTCGCTGTGGCGCGTTTAGAAGAAGCAAAAACTTTACGCGATGCACAATACCAAGGTCGCCTGATATTGATGTGCGGTGTCAGTAACGACACAGAACTGTCTGCTGCTATTGCACTGCAACTGGATATTGTGGTGCACGATCCCACGCATCTCACACTGCTGGCTGCACACGATTATCGCGCAGCACATAAAACGCATCTGTGGCAGAAGATGGATTCCGGCATGCATCGCCTCGGCTTTCATCCCACACAATATGCACACGCTTTTCAACAACTGCGCGCTTTACCGTGGTGCAGTGAAATTATCGGCATGACGCATTTTTCTTGCGCGGATGAGCCAGAAAAAAACACTACAGAAAAACAAATTCAATGCTACGCAGAGCACACAAACCATTTAGCTTTAAGTAATCACAGTCTTGCCAATTCTGCTGGTATTTTGGCGTGGCCTGCTGCGCATCGCGGTTGGTTGCGTCCTGGCTTGATGATGTACGGCATCAATCCTTTAGAAAATTCACTACACAAGTTACAGCCCGTGATGCAGTTAGAAGCACAAGTCATTGCTACGCGCATAATTCCTGCAGGCGAAACCACAGGCTATAACCAACGCTGGTGCGCAAAAAAAGATTCTTGTATCGCGTTTGTTGCAGCCGGTTATGCCGATGGCTACCCCATCACAGCACTCAATCACAGCACAGTAGGTTTTAACGGGCAGCGCGCACCGGTGGTGGGACGCGTGTCGATGGACACGATTGCTATTGATTGCACAGATTTAACCCAAAAACCGCTAATGGGCGATTATGTGGAGCTGTGGGGCAACACAGTTTCGGTCACAGAAGTGGCGCAAGCGGCTGGCAGCATTGCTTACGAATTGCTCACTTCTGTTTCTGCGCGCGTGCCACGCATTTATACCTAACTTTTTACGCTTGACGCACGGTGCAACGAATACCACCTGGCGCTTCAATCAAACCCGCGCATTGATTGCAGTGCGTGCAGCCATTCACATAGTTTGTATCGGCCTGCGCGTTTTTGACAAAGTCAGGATCAAACAATAACGGGCGACCCAGTTGAATAAAATCAAAACCGTCGCCCATCACACGCTCTATGGCGGCATTGCTATCTACACCGCCCACATAACACACAGCGCCTTTTTTTACGCGCTCGCGTATGCGTAGTGCATTTTCCAATAAATACGTTTCGTGATAGGGATAATGACGAAACAGTTTTCCACCGATGGCTTTCAGTGCCACTTTCATCAAGGGATTGGTTTCATGTTCGATCAAACCCGGTTGAATGCTGTCACCCTGAAAAATCATCATTGGATTCATGGAACTGGTGCCATCGCTGGG
Organism: Pseudomonadales bacterium; assembly: GCA_046347205.1. Classification (GTDB taxonomy): domain Bacteria; phylum Pseudomonadota; class Gammaproteobacteria; order Pseudomonadales; family UBA7239; genus UBA7239. Next base: position 244,687 of record JAXMGN010000002.1, on the reverse strand, counting down.
AATAACGCAATCCAAACCTGCATTATCCAGTAACGCAACCATTTCTAATGACTGCTCATACGTCGTGCCGCCGCGCACACCGTCCGACATACTAATTTTTCCCAACAGAGGAAAATCACTGCCCACCGCTTTGCGTACAGCCGCCAAAACTTCCAAGGGAAAGCGCATGCGATTTGCTACGCTGCCGCCGTATTCATCACTGCGACGATTGGTAATGGGCGACATAAACTGACTCAAGCCGTAGCCGTGTCCAAAATGAATTTCGATGGCATCAAAACCCACCGAGCGCATAAATGCCGCTGCGCGTGCCATTGCCTGTGTGCGTGCGCGCAACTGCGGGCGCGTCATGCCCAGCGATAAAAAACGACCATAAGCCATGCCCAATAAATTAGGGCCGAACGAAGCGCTCTTTGCCACCCAACCTTCCATCTCACTATTTTTTGTCATCGCACCTGCGTGCGATAACTGGCCAGATACTTTGGCTCCGGTTGTTTTGATGGTGGCAATCATTTGCGACAGCGGCTCGCGTACGTATTCATCCATGTACATCATGTCGGCATGCAGGCGGCCATTATTTTCTGCGGCGCAGTAGGCAATCGTCGTCATGCCTGTGCCACCCTCACCAATGCGGCGATGCAACTCAGTTAAATCTGCAGAGGGTAAACCGTGCGGCGTTTTGCCTTCAAACGTGCCCGCTTTGATAATGCGATTGCGTAACGTCAAACCATTTAATGACGCTTCTGAAAAACATTTTTGCAATCCTGTCGCCATCATACTTTTCTCCTGCTATGAGTCTTCGCTAGTTGATTCCAGTTGCTCTTGCACAGCAAGCCATTCCGTTTCTAAATCGTCAATTTGCTTGCGCAAAACGCCCTGCTCTTCCAGTATTTTTTGTAACTGCAATTTTTGTGCTGCTTCATACAAAGCAGCATCTGACAATTTTTGTTCTATATCTGCCAACTGCTTTTGGCGGCTGGCCATTTGCTTTTCCAACTCACCTATCCGTTTGCGCAGAGGTGCCTGTGCTTGACGCGACTGCGCCGACTGCTTGCGCTGCACTTTGCGGTCTTGCTCCGTATTTTGCGTTTGCAATGGTCGCTCTGCAACTGCCGCGCTGGGTTTGTGCAGCTGCTTGTGATAATCCTCCAAGGTGCCGTCAAATTCTGTCACCGCGCCATCATGCACGCGCCAAAACTCATCCACACTGTTGCGCAGCAAGTGACGATCATGCGAAATCACCACCAGCGCACCACCGTAGCCCAAGAGCGCCTCGGTTAAGGCCTCGCGCATTTCCAAATCCAAGTGGTTCGTCGGCTCATCCAGCAATAATAAATTTGGGCGCTGCCACACCACCATCGCCAAAGCCAAACGCGCTTTTTCACCGCCAGAAAATGGTGCAATAGGCTCTAGGGCTTTATCCGCGTGAAAATCAAAACTGCCCAAAAAATTGCGTATGGATTGCTCTGTCGCCGAAGGCGAGATGCGCTGAATATGCAACAGTGCACTGGCATTCATATCCAAGGCTTCCAACTGGTGTTGCGCAAAATAGCCTATCGCCAAATGCTCACCCATCACGCGTTCACCAGCCAACAACGGCAAATCCCCCACCAATGCTTTAATCAAGGTGGATTTGCCTGCGCCGTTCACACCCAACAAACCAATGCGCGCGCCAGGTTGCAAGTTCACATGCACTTTTTGCAGCAACGCACGCTCTCCGTAACCAATGTCTGCGTCGCGCAACACCAATAATGGAGATGACGTTTTTTCGCTGTCTCGAAATGAAAAATGAAAAGGAGAATCCACATGCGCTAGAGAAATTAACTCCATACGCTCCAATTCTTTAATACGGCTCTGCGCTTGTTTGGCTTTTGAAGCTTTGGCGCGAAAACGGCGCACAAAATCTTCAATCTCCGCCACACGGCGTTGCTGCTTATCAAAGGAGGCCTGCGTCTCTGCCAAGCGTACAGCACGCGCTTTTTCAAAACTGGAATAGTTGCCGCGATAATAATTAAGCTGCTGATTTTCAACATGAACAATGCCATCCACGACATTATCCAAAAACTCTCTGTCGTGAGAAATAATCAACAAAGTACCTGGATACGCCTTCAACCACTGCTCCAACCACAGCGTAGCTTCTAAATCCAAGTGGTTAGTCGGTTCATCAAGCAGCAACAAATCGGAGCGTGAAATTAAAGCCTGCGCCAAATTCAAACGTATGCGCCAACCACCCGAAAAACTGTTCACTGGCAAGTGGCATTGTGCTTGCAAAAATCCCAAACCGTGCAGCAATTGTTCGGCGCGATAATCCGCGTCGTAACCGTGCAGCGCTTCCAAATCGGCATAGCCGTGTGCCAGCGCATTATTGTCTTCATCCATTTCAGCTTGCGCAATCACCGCTTGCACGCGGCGCAATTCTTTATCGCCGTCCAATACATAATCCAAGGCTGTTCTATCACTGGACGACACTTCTTGCGCCATGTGTGCCATGCGCCAGTTAGGTGGCACAGAAATGCTGCCTGCATCCAGTTGCATTTCACCTTGTAGCAATTGAAACAAACTGGATTTCCCGCAGCCGTTGCGCCCAGTAATCCCGATATGCTGCCCAGGATTGATACGCAGTGATGCCTTTTCCAACAGCGTTTGTACGCCACGCTGCAAACTGATTTCAGATAAAACGATCATGGGGTAATAGATACATGAGAACAGTGCGCATTGTATCTTGCCTCACGCCAGAAAACCGACTGCTCACACAATGCTTTTTTGATCTGAATTTCATTGGTAGATAAGCGAATTTGCACAGCACCCACCTCAGCCGTGTTGAGTATTGTCATGCCCATGTGTGTATAGCGTTCGCTGACGGCGCGCGCAGGATGGTGAAAGCGATTGCGATACCCCGCACTGACGACGACAGTTTTTGCTCCCACTGCCGATAGCAATGCGGACGATGATGAGGTTTTACTGCCGTGATGCGGAGCCACTAAAATATCAGCGCGCAAATCCGTGCCTGCGTTTAACATCTGTTGCTCACCATTTTTTTCTACATCACCCGTCAACAACAAACGTCTACCGCCTGCATCCACTCGAATCACACAACTGCGATTATTATCCGATACTGCACTGCGTGAATTTTCTATGGGATACAACACCTGAAAATCTACGCCATCCCAACGCCAGTGCATACCGGCGCTGCACGGAAAATATTCACGGTCGTGCAACTGATCCGGTGTACCAGACCATTTCTGCTGCGCAGCTATTTCACTCAACAAACCTTCACGACCACCTGCATGATCGCTGTCTGCATGACTTATCACCAACATCGTGATACGAGGAATGCGCCAATTACGCAAAGCGGTAGCCACAATGTCACGCCCCGCATCAAAACGCTCTGAATGTTTATCGCCGGTGTCATACACCAAAGTGTGATGCCGCGTGCGCAAAATAACTGCCAACCCCTGCCCCACATCCAACACCTGCACATCCACAGCTTTTTCTGGCACGGGCATCGTTTGCGGGAGAAACAAACACACACACAACACCAAACCCAAAAAACGCCAACGCTGATAACGCCTGCCAAAGCACAATAAACAAACACCCGACAGGGATAGCAACAGTGTAGTAAAACGGATTCCTCCCATCTGCAATTGCCATTCGCCCAAACAGCGCAATACGTCTTGCATCACCCGCCAATAAACATCCAAAGACCACCCTGCTATTTGCAATGCCATATTGGAGAGATAGCGAGAAACTGGCATCAGAATCAGCGCAGCGAATCCGCATGGCAGCGATATAAAGCTCACCCACGGCACAGCCAATAGATTTAACGGCAGCGACAACAAAGACACTCTGCCATATACAAACAGCAACACAGGCATCATCACCAAAAACATAGTGAGCTGTAGACGTAATGGCTCAAAAAAATAACGATATATCCAAGATAGATCTCTCTGTTCTGCGCCATTACTCGCCAACAAAAGCGCAGCAGTGGCCAGATAAGTAAACCAAAAACTGACCGATAACATGGACAGTGGATTGACTATCACCACCAACACCAGCGACAACAAAAAAATAAATGACACGCGAAATTTGCCATACACAATACGCTGCAACACAGCAACAGCCACCATGATGAGTGAACGCTGCGTGGCGACAGAAAACCCTGTTAACAAGGCATAAAAAATTGCAGCACCCAAAGCAGCAACACTCGCCCAGTGATCCGCAGGCCAATAGTGCAAGGGAAACACAGCAAAACGCACCAAGCATCTCACCAAAAAATGAAACAACACGGCCACTAAAACAATGTGCAAGCCAGAAACAGATAACAAATGTATCGTTCCGCTGTCACGCAGCACACGCCACTGCACACTATCAATGCCTGCGTAGTTTCCTATCAACAGTGCAGATAACGTGCTACTGGCATAATTGCTGAGATCCGCTGCCGCCAAAGCCGTGTTTATGTGCTGCCGCCAGCGCAAAAAAACATTGGGCACTAAAGGATCACAGGCCTCTACCACTTGCACATAACCCGTCGCCACATAGTCAGCCTGCAACAGCCAAGCTTGATAATCGTACTGATTAAAATTTAACAAGCCACGCGGCTGCTTTAATTTGACACGCAAGCGATAGCGACAAGAAAAACTAGGGAAATCATGCTCTGGCATTGCTTTTGCCGTGAGCCGTATTTTTCCCTGCCACGCATCAGGTAAAAAATCAAATTGCCAATCATCATCTGAAGGTCGCGGAAAATCGGTGATATGACCAGAAACAACGATCGCCTCGCCCTCTTTTGCCTCAGGCAGCCATTGATTTACCGCCTGCTGACTATAAAAAACACCCCAAGCAAAACTCAGCAACAAGCAAGCCAACAGCAAAGCCAACAGCCGCCGCACACACAAACAGGCAACCCCCGACATTGCCACCGCAATAATGAGTGCTTCTGATAAAACAGTGTGACGAAATAGTGCAAGTAACGTGCCGCACATCCAGGCGAACGCCATTTTATTGAACACTCAGAAACCCTCCATGGTTTCACCTTAAAACAGACAACTATCTGCCGTCGTAATACCGCGCAATTTTTTGCAGACGCCCCCTGTCCGCTTTATTAAGATTTTTTCTTCCCGTGTACTGTTTGTAAAACCACAACCGCCAGCGCAAAGGAATACACTCTCTGGCAATTTTATCTAGATGCGCCAAGTCTTTAATAATGCGGTATTCTAAAAAAGACCATACCCAAAACCGTCCACCTGGACAATCAAAAAAATAAACATCCAGCGCATCCGTTACCAAAATATTGCGCCAATCCAAATCATTATGCGTGAAGTTCTTGCTGTGCATGATGTGAGTATAGAATGCAATTTTTTTGGCAATAACCCGAAACTTCTCTCTATCAAAAATCAGTGCGCTATGGCTTTTGGCAAGACTCTCCATGTCTTTAGCACCATGCAGCGCTGCAGTTACCAACACACCTCGAATAAACTTTCCAGCGTGATATTCTTCTCCATACGCTAAAATCTTAGGCGTTGCGATACCATGCTTCTGAAACCACAGCAGATGCTCCCACTCCGCTCGCACGCGTGAGCGCACAAAATATTTCCGCACCCTGCGCTTGCCTGGCACAAAGCGCTTCATATAAAACGCCTGCCCGTTAACTTCGTGCAGCGTAACGGTATTGCTAGGGCCTTTGCTAATTTGCTTCCCTTGCAAAGCAAGACAAGCATCCATAGAAGCAAAGCTGCTCTCCAGCCCCAGTTCTTTGGCCTGCGCAGTAATAACCCACTGCGTTTTCATTGCCAGAAACTCATAGACTCAAGAAAAATCACGCGCATAGGCATCTTGCAACGCACGCTGCATTTCAGCGGCAGAGGCATAGCGGTTAGCCGGATTTTTTTGCAAGGCTTTTGCAATAATACGCTTAGCACTAGCGGGCAACTCAGGGCGCACTTCGTCCACAGGTTTGTACTTGCATTGCACAATTTGAAAGGTGAGATTGGCGATGTTATCGGCTTTGAACGGCAATTCACCTGTCAACAACTGATAGAAAGTCACACCCAAACTAAAAATATCGGTATAAAAATCTACCGATTCACCACGAATTTGCTCCGGCGACATATACAGCGGACTACCCAACAAATCACCCGTGCGCGTGCGCGTTGCCGAGCCATCCATCACTCGAGCAATACCAAAATCTGCCACTTTTACTTCATTGGTTTTTTCGTCGTACAAAATATTGCTGGGTTTAATATCACGATGAATAATGCCCTGTGTGTGCGCGCAGTACACCGCATCGGCCGCCATGGTCATGATGTAGTACACCAACTCCACATCCAGCAGCTGCTCTTTACGCGTATGTGCAGACAGCGCAACACCATCGACAAAATCCATTGCGATATACGCCAAATCGCGCTCCTCGCCTGCATCGTAAATAGTCACAATATTGGGGTGACGCAATTTACCGACCGCTGCCGCCTCACGAAAAAATCGCTCCTTGATATTGGGCAATTCAGAAGCATCAAATTGATTGTAGTGCAGCGTTTTAATCGCTACTTGCCGTGCGATTTTGGGATCAAAACCCAAATACACCACACCCATTGCGCCGCGCCCCAATTCACGCAGAATTTGGTAGCGACCGAGATGCTGTCTAGTTGACGTGTCGCGAGCCAAGGGAGTCTCGTTGGCGTACTGACGGTTGCGCGCCGTGGCAACAATGGTTGAATCTTCAAAATCCGATGCTGTTGCCGCACTTGTCATTGTGGGAGGGATGCGCGGCGACACTTGCTGCTTGCGTTGCAGTTTTGACCAGAAAGAAGGCTTGGTTTGCACCGTGCGCTGCAATGCAGGTGCAGGCTTACTCACAGCCTCTCTTTCTTGCCCATCAAAAGAACGCTTTACACACCATAAAAAAACCAGCACATGCCCAGATAACAAAAACACTAACCACTGCGAAACAGGAAACCATTCTCGATGTACGCTCAACATGATTTGTTGCGCCAGCACCAAGGCAACAATCATCAACGCGGATAACAAGACACCCCATCGAATATTCAGCAAGGGCAAAATAAATAAATAAATGGCAATTGCTACAGCAACACACAAGTGCAGCCAAATAAATGCCGAAAACGGCGCAGCGAAACTAGCATGACTTAAACTGGCAACACTCAACAACAAATCATCCGCATCAACATCCTGCTCTTCGCCAATCACAACAATTTTATTCTGCAAGACACGCAACGCAGATTGATCGCGCACAGCAGACAACGGATAACGAATACTCGACGGAAGAACAAAACCATTGTCGACAGAAAAGAAAGGCAGCACAGCCGCTGCAGAAGATGTGGGCAGCAACACCGCCTGCATTTTTATTCCTTGATTGGGCAACCACTCTGGGCTGCGCACATTTTGCTGCAAGGCAAATAAGGCTAAACGCACATCGTAACGCACAGCATTTTCACCACGCCACAACAGAGGCCGCTCTAATGCACCATGCGCGGCTTGCGGCGCGCTGATCCCTATGAAATCTGTTTGTTCCGTTGCTAAAGCTGGCAGCGCATCATTACCGAAAAAAAACTTCCTCGCTTGCGTAGGTTCAACGACTTTGGCGCGCAGCACGCGTTCATTAACGAGCAAAGAACGATAAATCGTCATTCTGCTCACCATAGCGCGAAACTGTTCGGATACCGCACTCATCTCTGACGTTGACGTGTGCTCTGCCACATCATTAAGACTGTATTGATTCCATAAAGTATCGTGCAAAACCAGCGTGGCACCTTTCATGCCGCTGGCTTGCAACTGAGCGAGAAACGCCATCATGTCGCTAGCGCCGGCTGGGTCATGCAGAAAGCGTTGCATTTCTGCATGCGGCACATCAATGCGCACAAAGGCGGGGGTCAAATCGGGCATTTGACCTTGCAGCCTGCCGCCCAATCGAAACAATGTTCTATCAATACTGCTAAAGCCGTACAAGCCTGTTGATGTCGTCACAGTACCTATCAACAAGAAAAACAGCGAGAAAAGTAACAGAAATACCCTTGCATCCAGTAGCTTTGCTACAGATTGCCAGCGTACATCTGTCACTTTTGCCCGTATCTTCACCGACCGTTCCCGCGCCGCTGCAAAGCAATTACCCTAAAACAATGAATTACTGCTGCTCACTGTTTTCTTTGTTATCGTCTGTTGCAGCACTTCTTCTCTCAATCTTTGCGGCTTGGCGCAAAGCCTGTTGATACAGCGCATATTCTTCCGTACCGACACTGCTGTTCATCTGCTCACTCACTGCTTTATACGCAGCACTGTCTTTATCAGGCTGCGCACTGTGAATGGCTAATAGCTGAATGACCGCCCAATCGCCATTAGCCAACTGAAACGCATCCGCAGATTGATCGCTTAACCTAAACGCATGCGCCACCAATTCTGCATTGGCATCGCTCGCATTTGCTTTTTGATTTTCCAGCAATACACGCGACAGCTTCTCTTTACTCGCTACTTCGCTCAAGCTCTCACCTGCCTGCACGCGCTGGCGAATGGTCTCCGCTTGGGTTTTCAACGCACTGGCCGCCTGCGTTTTTTTAATGGTATCCACGATTTGCGCTTTAACGTCTGATAAGGCTTTGGGTTTGGGCAATTGATGATCTGCCACGCGCACAACCACAGCGCGATCTGCTGACAACTCAATGACCTGACTGTTTTTACCCGAGTTCAATAAATCCTCTGAAAAAGCCGTGTCGATCACTTTTTGCTGCCCGGCCAAGCCTTTGCCACCACGGCGACCAAAGGCTTCTGTTTTCTGCACAGACATTTTTAACTCAGCTGCAGGGCCTGCTAAATCACCTGCGCTGTAGGTGCTGTCTGTCATTTCATTCAGTTTTTCTGAGTAACCAGAATCCGCTTTGGCACCAGACAGTTGTTCCTTCAATGCCACTTTGCGTGCATCAAACGTAGGAAATGCTGTGTCTTTTTTATCCAATAACTTGATGACGTGATAGCCATAGCGTGTTTTAACTGGCTCCGAAATATCGCCCACTTTATTTAAACCCGCCAATGCTTTCTCAAACTCCGGTTCGAAAACATCACCCGCACTCACACCAACATCGCCACCCATAGCTGCAGATTCTTTGTCATCGGAATATTTTTTAGCGACATCAGCAAAACTGTCACCGGCTTTCAGCTTTTGGGTAATGGTATCCAATTTCGCTTTTTCTGAACCATCGGATTTTTCTTCCACCAAAATATGCGCAGCATGACGTTCAGCGGAAGGTTTGTAGGCAGCCTTCTCTTTTTCATAGGCTTCTTTCAATTCGTCGTCACTGACCGTGGCTTCGTGAGCCAACTCTGCTTTGTTGAGATCCAAATACTCGAGCGTTACCGTCTCTTCAGTCATAAACTCGTTGGCGTGCTCATTAAAATACTGCTCAACCGCTTGGTCATCAGGATGGATACTGTCCACCGCATTTTTTTCAGCCAAACGCACATACTCCAAATTTCTGGTTTGTGCTTCCAATGCAGCAACGGCAGCAATTTGTTTTTCGGTAGTAAAGGCTGTATCTGCAATACCACGTTGTAACTGTTCCATCACTAATGCGTCATTCAGACGCGCGCGATACATCGCTGGCGTCATGCCTGCACCACGCAATTTATCTTTGAACGTGGTGGGATCAAAACGCTGACCGTCTTGACTGAACTCAGGGTTGCGCACAATTTCGCGATCAATCGACGCAGACGCTGCAGCCATTTTCATGCCGGCTACTTGTTTAGCCAGCACGGTTCTACCGATTAGCGATTCAATTGCTGGCTCACGTAACATTTTGTCGGTCAGAAACGAAGGGTCCATTTTTCCTTTGAACATTTCGCTGTAACGCTCACGCGCCATGCTGACGGCTTGATTAATTTGTTGTTCGCTAATATCAATGCCATCCACAGTCAGCGGCGCTTTGACTTGCGCACTGCGGCTGAACAGCGTTTCCACTCCCCACAAAGCAAACATCACGCAAATAAAAACAATCACCACAGTGGCAAACACGCCCTGCATTTTTTCACGCATTGCTTCGATCATACGAGCCTCACTATCAACGGATGCGGCATGGTAACAAAAAAAGGCGCATTTTTATGCGCCTTTTCTCGAATTTCCTGCGTTATTTCAGCAGGTTATGTGTACTGATATCACTCAGTTCAGCGCGTCTTTCAACGCTTTGCCCGGCTTAAATCCTGGCTGTTTAGACGCTTTGATTTCCAGTGCTTCACCGGTTTTAGGATTGCGACCGGTGCGCGCTGCGCGCTCCTTCACGGCAAAAGTACCAAACCCGACCAACGTCACTTGATCATTGTTTTTCAGTGCTTGGGTGATGCTGTCTACTACCGCATCAAGTGCGCGCCCAGCAGCAGCCTTCGGCAGGTCAGCAGCAGTTGCAATTGCGTCGATCAAATCTGTTTTATTCACAAGAAAACCCTCAGATATATTCCATTGAAATTTTGTCTAGATGGCATGGTTGGCGGCATCCAACCTGTTCGCTCGCGGCTCCTTGTCGTTCGTAGCTAACTCGCTCTGCTACAAACCACACCTACTGACCAACGAGGGCAGGTTTTATACCCTCGCCACTGCCGAGGGTCAAGACAACTTTTGCTATTCCGTGATATTCGTCGATTATTTTTGCTGTCAATCCGCTTAATGTGTGCTGACGCGCCCCATTTTTTTCTTGCCAGCGCTAGCACCTTCTGAATCCGCACCTTCAACCGACACTTCATTCACCAGCGGCTCGGGCATGTATTGCAGTGCGATTTCCAGCACATCGTCTATCCATTTCACGGGTTTGATGAGCAATTCCTCCTTGATGTTGTCGGGAATCTCTTTCAAGTCACGTTCATTTTCTTGTGGAATGATGACCGTTCTGATGCCCCCTCGATGCGCTGCCAGCAATTTTTCTTTCAAGCCGCCTATGGGCAGCACTTGACCGCGCAGGGTGATTTCGCCCGTCATCGCCACATCGGCTCGTACTGGGATGTTGGTCAACACCGACACCATCGCCGTACACATGGCAATGCCCGCGCTGGGACCATCTTTCGGTGTTGCGCCTTCAGGCACATGGATATGCAGGTCAAACTGCTCGTGAAAATTTGCGGAAATACCCAGCGTCTGCGCGCGACTGCGCACCACGGTGAGCGCAGCCTGTATCGACTCCTGCATCACATCGCCCAGCGAACCGGTTTTGACGATGGCGCCCTTGCCTTTCACGGCTGCCGATTCAATGGTCAGCAGTTCGCCGCCCACTTGCGTCCACGCCAAGCCCGTCACTTGCCCCACTTTGCTCTCTTCTTCTGCGCGTCCGTAATTGAATTTACGTACACCGGAATAGGTTTCCAAATTGCTGCTGTCCACAATAATTTTGGTGGGCTGCGCCTGCCTACGTCCACCATTGGCTTTCACTACTTTGCGGCAGATTTTTGCCAACTGTCGCTCCAAACCGCGCACACCAGCTTCACGCGTATAGAAGCGAATGATGTCTTTGATGGCTTCGTCGGCAATATCGCATTCACGTTGATCCAAACCATTGGCTTTGAACTGCTTGGGAATCAAATAGCGTCTGGCAATATTTAATTTCTCATCTTCGGTATAGCCGGGGATGCGAATAATTTCCATGCGATCCAACAGCGGCCCTGGGATATTCATTGAGTTGGCCGTACAAATAAACATGACATTGGACAGATCGTAATCCACTTCCAAATAGTGATCATTGAATGAGCTGTTTTGCTCAGGATCCAGCACTTCCAACAAGGCCGATGCCGGATCACCACGATGATCCATGCCTATTTTGTCAATTTCATCAAACAAAAATAATGGATTATTGACTTCCACTTTCGCCAATTTTTGCAGTAGTTTTCCTGGCATAGAACCGATATAGGTGCGGCGATGCCCGCGAATTTCCGCTTCGTCTCGCACGCCACCCAATGCCATGCGCACAAACTTGCGATTGGTAGCGCGCGCAATGGATTCACCCAAGGATGTCTTACCCACCCCTGGCGGCCCAACTAAACACAACACAGAGCCGCGCATTTTTTTCACGCGCTGCTGCACCGCCAAGTATTCCAAAATACGCTCTTTCACTTCCTCTAAACCGTAGTGATCTTGGTTCAGAATGTCTTCCGCACGCTGCAAATCATGACGCAAGCGTGTTTGTTTATTCCAAGGCAAAGAAGTCATCCAATCAATAAAACTGCGCACGACTGACGCTTCCGCCGACATCGGCGACATCATTTTTAACTTGGACAATTCCCGGCGTGTCTTTTCCTCTGCTTCCGGCGACATTTTGGCAGCAACAATTTTTTTCTCTATATCCTCCAACTCATTGCCGGTTTCTGTATTACCCAATTCCTTCTGGATAGCTTTCATCTGCTCGTTGAGGTAATACTCACGCTGACTGCGCTCCATCTGTTTTTTGACGCGGCCACGAATGCGTTTTTCCATTTGAAATAAATCAATTTCTTTTTCCATCACACCGAGCAAATGTTCGGCGCGCACCAAAGGATCGGCCATTTCTAGCATCACCTGTTTCTGTTCAAGACTCAGTGGCATGTGGGTAGCAATCGTATCCACCAAGCGTCCCAACTCATCAATCGCCGCCAACGCACCCAACACTTCTGGCGGTATTTTCTTGCTCAAATTGGCAAACTCTTCAAACTGCTTCAGCAGCGTCACCATCAAGGGCTCAACCATTGGCGACACCATCGGCTGCTCTGCCATTTTTTCGATTTCAGCGACAGTGTAATCACCCATCTCATGCAACTGCTGGATCGTGGCGCGCGCACCACCTTCCACCAGCACTTTCACGGTATCGTCGTGCAATTTGAACAGTTGCAGCACGGTCACTACCGTGCCCACGTCATACAAATCACTGGCAGCAGGCGCATCATCCGTAGCATCGCGCTGCGCCACCAGCAGCACTTGTTTGTCTGTCGCCATCGCGCGCTCAAGGGCTTTGATGGATTTATCGCGCCCCACAAACAGCGGAATGACCATATGCGGATACACCACCACATCGCGCAACGGTAACAACGGCAACACCAGCGATTGGCTCATTTATTCCTCCACAGTCATACAGCAAATCAAGCGAACCTTACACGCAGTCTAGCTTACAAACGGCAACGTGCGCCAAAAAAAAGGCGACCTTGCTGGCCGCCTTTTTCATCACAAACTGGCTGTGATTATTCGTCAGATGCTGCTTTGCTTAACTTTGGCGGCTCAACCGATTGATACACCAGCAGCGGCTCAGAATCACCGCGAATCACCGGCTCATCAATCACCACTTTGCAAACATCTTTCTCAGACGGCAGCTTGTACATGGTGTCTAGCAGCACGTTTTCAAGGATGGAGCGCAGACCACGCGCACCCGTTTTGCGTTCCATCGCCTTCTTAGCCACGGCGCGCAAGGCATCTTCACGGAAATCAATTTCAACATTTTCCATTTCGAACAAACGCCCGTATTGTTTGGTCAGGGCATTGCGCGGCTCGGTCAAAATACTGATTAACGCCGCTTCGTCCAGCTCTTCCAACGTGGCAATGATAGGCAAGCGGCCGACGAACTCAGGAATCAAACCGTAGCGCACCAAATCTTCTGGCTCCAATTCGCGCAGTGACTCGCCCACATTTTTGCTGCTGTCTTTGCTTTTGATTTCCGCACTGAAACCGATGCCACCTTTTTCAAAGCGGTCGCGTATTACTTTATCCAAACCGGCAAATGCACCGCCGCAAATGAACAGAATATTGCGTGTATCCACCTGCAAAAATTCTTGCTGTGGATGCTTGCGCCCGCCCTGCGGTGGCACAGAAGCGACTGTACCTTCGATCAGCTTCAACAGCGCCTGCTGCACACCTTCACCGGACACATCACGCGTGATGGATGGGTTGTCTGACTTGCGCGAAATCTTGTCGATCTCGTCAATGTAAACAATGCCGATCTGCGCTTTTTCTACATCGTAGTCGCACTTCTGCAGCAATTTTTGGATGATGTTTTCTACGTCTTCGCCCACATAACCGGCTTCTGTCAGTGTTGTGGCATCCGCAATTGTGAACGGCACATCCAGCAGACGCGCCAGCGTTTCCGCCAGCAGGGTTTTGCCGCTGCCGGTTGGCCCCACCATCAAGATGTTGCTTTTACCCAGCTCAACTTCGCCTTCTTTTTTGTTGCCGCCGGCACGCAAGCGTTTGTAGTGGTTGTACACCGCGACCGCGAGAACTTTTTTGGCCTTTTGCTGACCGATAACATACTGGTCTAAGGTTTCTTTAATTTCTTGCGGAGTAGGCAATCTTTCATTGCCAGATTCTGTCGCACTTTCTTGAATTTCTTCACGAATAATGTCATTGCACAAATCCACGCATTCATCACAGATGAATACCGAAGGACCTGCAATCAGCTTCTTTACTTCATGCTGACTTTTGCCACAGAACGAGCAGTACAGCAGTTTGCCGTCGTCGCTACTTTTGGCCATATCAACTCTCCACCACGCCTTGCTTTAATAAACTTGTCTTTTTTGATGATAGCAGCGCTGCCGTTATTTGGCAGCACTCTTTCTTATTTCACCGCTGTGAGTACACGGCGATCCAATACCTCATCAATTAAACCAAACGCTTTCGACTGCTCCGCGCTCATGAAGTTGTCACGCTCCGTTTCTTTGGCAATCGTTTCCACTGGCTGACCGGTGTGCGACGCCATAATTTCGTTGAGGCGATGGCGAATTTTGATAATTTCCTCAGCATGAATGAGGATATCAGTCGCCTGACCCTGTGCGCCGCCGCTGGGCTGATGAATCATAGTGCGCGCATTTGGCAAGCAGTAACGCTTGCCTTTGGCGCCACCCGCCAACAAGAACGCACCCATGCTGCACGCTTGTCCGATACACATGGTGCTGACATCCGGCTTAATGAACTGCATGGTGTCGTAGATCGACATGCCCGCCGTCACCGAACCACCAGGGGAGTTGATATACAGGTGGATGTCTTTGTCGGGATTTTCCGCCTCCAAAAACAGCAGCTGCGCCACCACCAAGTTGGCCATGTAGTCTTCCACTTGACCCACCAAGAAGATCACGCGCTCTTTGAGCAGTCGCGAATAAATGTCGAAAGACCGCTCACCACGAGCGGTCTGCTCGATCACCATCGGAATCAAGCCTACGTTTTGGGGAGATTGGATAATCCTGTCGCTCATCGTGTCTGTTCCTGTGTCTCAATACGCATTGCAGTGTAGCTTTGTCCGCCGGTGAACTCATCACTCGCCGTCAGATTCTTCCGCTTTACTCACCACATCTTGATAGCTCACCTTACGATCTTCTACCGCAGCCTTGCCCAACACCAGTTCCACCACCAGATCTTCCAACACCATATTTTCGATGCCGGACAGCAATTGCTTGTTAGCCATGTAATGCTCGACCACTTCTTTTGGCTCGCGATAACCCTCGGCCAACTCTTCCACTTTGCTGCGCACGCGCGCTGAATCGGCCTTGATGTCGTGCTGGCGGATGATTTCAGCAAAGATCAAACCGGTGGTGACACGTTTTTTCGCTTGCTCGGCAAACATGTCGTCAGGGAAGATAGATGCAGCGTCAATTTGCTTGGCCATTTCGCCAAATTGTTGCAACATCTGGTTTCTCATGGCGTTAATTTCGTTGCCAATCAATGCCTTAGGCACCAAAATCTCATGTAATTTCAGAAGTTCATCCACCACATTGGTTTTCAACTTGTTCAGCGCGGCATTCTTCATTTCGCGCGTCATGTTCTTCGTCACTTCGGCACGGAAGGCCTCAAGACCACCAGTCTCTACGCCAAAGTGCTTGAAGAACTCATCATTCAACTCAGGCAACTTTTTCTCAGACACTTTGTGCAGCTTGATCTTGAACTCCACCGCCTGACCTTTCAGCTCTTCGCTGTGGTAGTCATCGGGGAAGGCCAGCGCCAGCGTTTTTTCTTCACCGGCTTTCATGCCGACGATGCCATCTTCAAAGCCGGGGATCATCTGACCAGAACCCAAGGTCAGCGGCGTGTTCTCACCCTTGCCGCCAGCAAACGGCTCGCCGCCTTTGAAGCCTTCAAAGTCAATGACCACTTGGTCGTCTTTTTGCGCGGCGCGCTCCACCACTTCAAAACGCGCCTGCTGCTGACGCAAAGAATCTATCGTTTTATCGAGATCCGCATCTGCAACCGTGCCTTCCAAGCGCACAACAGAAGCCTTACTCAAATCACCGATGGAAATTTCAGGAAAAATCTCAAACGTCGCGACAAACTCAAAATCTCTGCCTTCTGCCGGCTCATGCTTGGCTTCTATAGAGGGCATACCCGCAGGCTGTAACTTCTCTTGCTGCACCGCTTCAAAATAGGCTTTGTTAATCAAATCGCCCAATACTTCTTGGCGCACACCTTGACCAAAACGCTGGCGCACCACTTTCATAGGCACTTTGCCGCGACGAAAGCCGTCCAAACGCACATTGCCCGCAGCACTTTGCAGACGCTTGTCCACTTCAGCATCAATATGTGCGGCCGGCAGCCCGACAGTCATACGGCGCTCTAGAATCGATACGGTTTCAACCGAGACTTGCATGATCAATCAACCTCATTGTTCAAGGATTATTAGAAGAAAAGGGGTTGGTGCGAAAGGAGAGACTCGAACTCTCACGGGTTGCCCCGCTGGAACCTAAATCCAGTGCGTCTACCAATTTCGCCACTTTCGCAGAAAAGGGGCGCGCATTATGCCATCCCTCCTTTGATTTAGCACGATACATACGGCAAAATGCCGCCCGCTGCGTTGGGCACCCTGCCCGCGAGTCATTCGGTGAATAGCCATGAGGTTTATAGATGTCGAAAGAAGACTGTATTGAGTTTGAAGGCGAGGTGGTCGACACCCTTCCCAATACAACATTCAAAGTGAAGCTGGAAAACGGCCACACCGTGATGGCACATATTTCCGGCAAGATGCGTAAAAATTACATTCGCATTCTGACAGGCGATAAAGTCAAAGTAGAAATTACGCCTTACGACTTGAGCAAAGGCCGCATCACTTATCGCGCGCGCTGAGGAACTCCTCGCTCGGACGCACACCAGAAGCTGACTCAGGCCGGAGTCAGCTCCTCGATATGCAACACCACTTCGCCGTTTTCCACGGTGACTTCCACACGCCCGCCCGACTTCGACAACTCGCCAAACAACACGGCTTCTGCCAGCGGTTTGCGCAACTTATCTTTAATCAGCAGCGCCATCGGTCTTGCGCCCATGGCTTTGTCGTAACCGTTGTCCGCCAACCAATCACGTGCGGCGTCATCCACCTCCAACATGACTTTTTTGTCGTCCAGTTGCGCCTGCAATTCCACCAAGAATTTGTCCACCACGGTTTTGATGGTGGTTTTTTCCAGTGGTGCAAATTGCACGATGGCATCCAAGCGATTACGAAACTCTGGCGTGAACACGCGCTTCAAGGCTTCACCGGCATCGCTGCTGTGATCTTGCTGTGTAAAACCTATGCTGCCGCGACTCACTTCGCGCGCACCGGCGTTGGTGGTCATCACTAAAATCACATTGCGAAAATCGGCTTTGCGGCCGTTGTTGTCGGTCAGCGTGCCGTGATCCATCACTTGCAACAACAAGTTGTAGACATCGGGATGCGCTTTTTCAATTTCATCCAGCAACACCACGCTGTGTGGATGCTTGGTCACCGCTTCCGTCAACAAGCCGCCTTGATCGAAGCCGACATAACCCGGAGGCGCGCCGATTAAACGCGACACCGTGTGCGCTTCCAGATATTCCGACATATCAAAACGAATCAACTCCATGCCCATTTGCTGTGCGAGTTGACGCGTAACTTCGGTTTTGCCGACACCCGTAGGTCCTGCAAACAAAAATGAACCGATAGGTTTTCCGGGCGAGCCTAAGCCGGCGCGTGATAATTTAATTGCTGTGGCTAAAGTATCAATGGCTTCATCTTGCCCAAACACCACCATCTTCAAATTTTTATCCAAATCGCGCAGCAATTCTTTGTCGGATGAGGACACTTGTTTCGGTGGGATGCGCGCAATTTTTGCCACCACCGCTTCAATATCGTGCACGCCAATTTGGCGTTTGCGTTTGGAAACCGGTTGCAGTTGTTGATACGCACCCGCCTCGTCGATCACATCAATCGCCTTATCTGGCAAGAAGCGATCATTGATATAACGCTCCGCCATTTCCGCAGCCGCTTTCAAAGCCGCATCGGTGTAGCGCAAGTTGTGGTGTTTCTCAAACGCCGGTTTTAAGCCACGCAGAATGTGATAAGTGTCTTCAACGGAAGGCTCGCCCACATCCACTTTTTGAAAGCGACGCGATAGCGCGCGGTCTTTATCAAAAATACCGCGATACTCTTGAAAGGTGGTGGAACCAATGCAACGCAAATCACCGGATGTGAGCAGCGGTTTTAACAAGTTTGACGCATCCATCACCCCACCGGAGGCTGCGCCCGCGCCGATAATGGTGTGAATTTCGTCGATAAATAAAATCGCACCTTCGCGTTTTTTCAATTCCGCCAACAGCGATTTGAAGCGTTTTTCAAAATCACCACGGTATTTTGTGCCGGCCAAGAGTGAGCCTAAATCCAAGGAATACACTGTGCAGCCGGACAATACTTCTGGTACTTCGCCATCGACGATCAAACGCGCCAAGCCTTCGGCAATAGCGGTTTTTCCCACGCCAGATTCACCCACCAACAGCGGATTATTTTTGCGGCGGCGGATGAGAATTTGCGAAACGCGTTCCACTTCCTGCAAGCGTCCTACTAGCGGGTCAATGCGTCCTTCTTTTGCCAGCGTGTTCAAATTAGTGGCATAGGCTTCCAGTGGATTATTGCTTGTACTTTCATCACCCGAGCGCACTTCGGCGTCTGAATCTTGCTCGCGGCTTTCTGATGAATGTTCGTCGCCGCTGCTGGTTTTGGAAATGCCGTGCGTGACAAAATTCACCACATCAATACGCGCAATGCCCTGCTCGCGCAAATAATAAACGGCTTGGCTTTCCTGCTCGCTAAAAATGGCCACCAACACATTAGCACCAGTGACTTCCGTTTTGCCGGACGATTGCACATGAAACACCGCGCGCTGTAATACGCGTTGAAAACCGAGCGTAGGCTGTGTTTCACGCTCGGCTTCTCCCTCCACCAGCAGCGGCGTAGTGCTGTTGATAAAATCCACCAAGTGTTTACGCAGTTTGATGAAATCAGCGGAGCAGGCACGCAGCACAGCGGTGGCCGCTTCGTTATCTAACAAGGCCAACAACAAGTGCTCCACGGTCATAAACTCGTGGCGTTTCGCTCGAGCATCCTTGTAAGCGCGATTCAATGTGACTTCGAGATCTTTGCTTAACATGATGATGGCCTCACCGCTGGTTATTGGTCACTGTTGCTTATTCGTCGTCTTTGCTGCTGTCGGGTTCTATTTGACACAACAAAGGGTGTTCATTTTCTGAAGCGTATTGATTGATTTGCTCCGCTTTCGTTTCTGCAATGTCTCGCGTAAACACACCGCAGATCGCACGCCCCTCAACATGCACTTTCAACATAATGCGCGTCGCCTGCTCGCGATTCATGTGAAAGAACACTTCCAACACTTGCACCACAAACTCCATCGGCGTGTAGTCATCGTTCAACATCACCACACGATACAAACGCGGCTTATGCAAGCGCGGTTTCTGCTTTTCAACCAGCGCCGTACCCGCACTCTCGTGCTCAATTTCGTTACTGTCTGCACCGTTGCCCAAATGCGGCTGGCTGCATGCAATACGCTTCATCAAATCCACCTTCTAATGCTCTTTGCAATGAGATCTCGATTTCATTCTACCCTGCTTGCTCTAAATTTATAGGGACTTCTATCACCCTTCTGATACCGCTAAAATGAGCGTCCTTTCTCAACCCCTTTTTTATTTCACCCCGAGGTTCATCCAATGACCGTTGAAAGAGAATCCATGGAATTTGATGTCGTGATCGTCGGCGCAGGCCCTGCTGGTCTGTCTGCTGCTTGCCGTCTGCGTCAACTGAACCCCGAACTGTCTGTGGTGGTGGTGGAAAAAGGCTCCGAAGTGGGCGCGCATATTCTCTCTGGTGCAGTGTTTGAACCCAGAGCATTGAACGAGCTGTTCCCCAACTGGAAAGCCGATGGCGCACCGCTGGAAACCGCAGTAAAAGGCGACGACATTTACATGATGCTGAACGACAGCAAGGGCATCAAAGTGCCGGGCTTTGCCGTGCCGAAAACCATGCACAACGAAGGCAACTACATCATCAGCCTCGGCCGTCTGTGCCGCTGGCTGGCCGAGCAAGCCGAAGCCTTGGGCGTGGAAATCTTCCCCGGCTTCGCTGCCGCCGAAGTGCTGTATCACGAAAACGGTGCAGTAAAAGGCATCATCACCGGCGATATGGGCGTAGACCACAACGGTCAACCGACTGACGGCTACACCCCAGGCATGGAACTGCATGGCAAATACACCCTGTTTGCCGAAGGCTGTCGCGGTCACCTCGGCAAGCAACTGATCAGCAAATTCAAATTGGATGCTGGCAAAGACCCACAACACTACGGCATCGGCATCAAAGAAATTTGGGAAGTGCCTGCGGATAAACACCAACAAGGTTTGGTGGTACACAGCGCGGGTTGGCCGTTGACTGAAAGCGGCTCTGCGGGCGGCGGCTTCCTCTATCACTTGGAAAACAACCAAGTGGCGGTGGGTTTGATTACTGACCTCTCCTACTCCAACCCGCATGTCAGCCCGTTTGAAGAGTTTCAGCGCTACAAAACCCATCCGGTGATTCGCCAATATCTCGAAGGCGGCAAACGCACTTGCTACGGCGCGCGCGCCATTACCAAGGGCGGCCTGCAATCGCAACCAAAAATGACTTTCCCTGGCGGCATTCTGATCGGCGATGACGCAGGCACGCTGAACTTCGCCAAAATCAAAGGCAATCACACGGCGATGAAATCCGGCATGATTGCAGCAGAAACCATCAACGCCGCATTAGCCGCTGGCAAAACTGGCGAAGAACTCACGGAATACACCAAGAACTACGAAGCGTCTTGGGCGTATCAAGAATTGTGGATGCAGCGCAACTTCGGCCCCGCGCAACACAAATTCGGCAACATCATCGGCTCGGCTTATGCGTTTTTTGACATCAACATTTTCAACGGCAATTTGCCGTGGACGATGTGCGATCCAAAACCAGATTACGCACAACTCAAACCCGCTAACGAGTGCGCAAAAATTGTGTATCCCAAACCGGATAACACACTCACATTTGATCGCCTATCTTCGGTGTTTTTATCCAACACCAACCACGAAGAAAATCAGCCTTGCCATTTGCGCTTGACCGATCCTTCCATCCCCATCAGCCGCAACTTGCCGCTGTACGACGAACCCGCGCAGCGTTACTGCCCTGCTGGTGTGTATGAAGTGGTGGAGCTGGATGGCAAAGCGCAATTCAAAATCAACGGGCAAAATTGCGTGCACTGCAAAACTTGCGACATCAAAGACCCCGCGCAAAACATCAATTGGGTCACACCGGAAGGTGCCGGCGGGCCGAATTACCCGAACATGTAACACACACTCAGGCCGCACACGCGGCCTGTTTTTTATGACAAAACACAGCGGAAAACCCAACCCTAACCCCCCTCAATCCCCCCTTATCAGAGGAGAAACCCTAACCCCCCTCAATCCCCCCTTATCAGGGGGGAAGTTAGCGGCCTCCTCTGAATCTAAATCGGAGGGTGCGCCAATTCCCTCCCCTGATAAGGGGAGGGTTAGGGAGGGGTTGTCTTTCCACAGTGGGAAGGATGAAGAGGGGTTGGATATTGATTTGCCCTTCATCCCCTACAAAAAAAACCTCACCACCCTCGCCCGTGAAAATCGCAAAAATCCCACAGCCGCAGAAAAACACATCTGGCAACAATTACTGCGCCTGCGCCAATTTTCCAACTACAAGTTCTTGCGACAAAAACCTATCGGCGGATATATCTTGGATTTTTATTGCGCTGCATTACAGTTAGCCATCGAAATTGACGACGACAGCCACGCTGAACGCGAAGAATATGATGCGGAGCGCACGCGCTTTCTCAATGCCTGCGGCATTCAGGTTTTGCGCTACAACAATGATGATGTCTTGCAAAATATCACTGGCGTTTATGAACACCTTAGCAACACCATTGCCAACTTAACGAGCAAAACACATGAACCGTGAACACCCCTTCGCGCAATACATTCAAATTCTCGGCAAAGGCAAAAAAGGTGCGCGTTCACTGACGCGTGAAGAAGCCGAGGCCGCCTTTGGTATGATTTTGCGCGGCGAAGCCGAGCCGATGCAGATTGGCGCTTTTTTGATGTTGCTGCGCGTGAAAGAAGAAAATGCCGAAGAGTTAGCGGGCTTTATTGCCGCAGCGCGCGTACACATTGCTGCACCGCGCGATATTGCGGTGGATTTGGATTGGTCTTCCTGCGCGGGCAAACGCAAACACTTGCCGTGGTTTATTCTCAGCGCGCTGCTGCTGGCAGAAAATGGCATTCGCACTTTTATGCACGGCACTGATGGCCACAAAACCAACCGCATTTATACCGAACATTGTTTTCATATATTGGGTTTGCCCGTGGCAAAAAACTGGCAAGAGGTTTCCTCGGCAATTGATGCCAGCAATTTGTGCTTTTTTCCTCTGCGCGCTTGGGGAGAACCACTGCAACAGTTAGCGGATTTGCGCGATGTGCTCGGCCTGCGCTCTACCGTGCACACAGTCACGCGCATGACCAACCCGCTCAACGCGCTGTGCTCCGTGCAAGGTATTTTTCACCCGCCGTATGCAGAAAATTGCGCACAAGCGAACTGCTTACTCGGTCAACCCAACGCACTCACTATTAAAGGCGACAGCGGCGAATTTGAATACCGTCCCGAAGCCGACTGCAAATTATTTCTGATACACAACGGCGAGCGCACGCAAGAAACTTGGCCGCGTTTCTTTTCCGAAAAACAAGAGCCGGAAAGCATCATGGATGCTGCGCGCTTGCGCCATGTCTGGCGCGGCACAGACACCGACACTTACGGTGAAGCCGCCGTCATCGGTACCACAGCACTCGCCCTGCGCGCCATGAACCGTGAACCAAATCACACAGCGGCTTGGGCATTGGCCGAACAACTCTGGCAAAATCGCATGCGCGACAGGCTATAAACTCCATGAGCATTTCACCCGTCAACGCCGCGCATTACAGCGAGCAACTGCAAGAAAAAACTGCACGCCTAACCGCATTGCTACAAGCGTTTTCTGCGCCTGCGCTGGAAGTATTTGCATCACCGCCGCTGCACTACCGCATGCGCGCTGAGTTTCGTTTCTGGCATGAAAACGACGACTGTTTTTTTGCCATGACCGATGCAGAAAAAAACATCGTGCGTGTAGATCACTTCCCTATCGCTTGCGTACACATCAACGCACTGATGCCCGCTCTGCTCGCGCAGTTGCGCAACAACGACACACTGCGCCGCAAACTGTTTCAAGTGGATTTTCTCGCTGCCACCACCGGCGATGCGATTATCACCCTCACCTATCACAAAGCCGTCAATGAAGCTTGGCAGGCGCAAGCGGAAATACTGCAAGCACAGTTGGGCTGTTCCATCATTGGGCGCAGTCGCGGTAAAAAAATGGTTATCGGCAAGGATTTTGTTACCGAGCAATTTACAGTCAGCGGCGAGACTTTTACGCAGCAGCAACCGGAATCTGCCTTTAGCCAACCCAACGCCGCCGTGAACCAACACATGCTCAACTGGGCGCAACAACACGCACAAAATAACGGCGGTGATTTTCTGGAGCTGTATTGCGGCAATGGCAATTTCACACTACCGCTGTCGCGCTGTTTCAATAAAGTGTTGGCGACGGAAGTGTCTAAAGCCTCTATCAAAGCGCTGGAACACAATGTCGCCGCTAACCGCTGCGACAACATTGCACTGGCGCGTTTATCCAGCGAAGAAATTTCACAAGCACTACGCGGAGACAGACCGTTTCGTCGCCTCGCGCATCTCAATCTCGCTGACTATCACTTCAGCACGGTGTTGGTAGACCCGCCGCGCGCCGGTTTGGATGACAGCACTTGCAGCTTGATTCAGCGCTTCGACAATATTTTGTATATTTCCTGTAACCCAGAAACACTGGCGCATAATTTACAAACGCTGTGTCGCACACACAGCATTGAGCACGCCGCTCTGTTTGATCAATTTCCTTACACTCAACACATGGAATGCGGTGTGGTATTGAGAAAAAAGTTGTGCAAAAAATAGCGAGAGCACTATGAGCAGCGAAGCAACACTGAACCAAATCCGCGAAGAATTAAAAGCCATCCGCGCTGAAAAACGTGGACTGGAAGGCAATCGCGCTTTTATGGACAGCGGCTGGGAAAACGCACCCTACCCTGAAGGCGTGCAATTTTCGCCGTTTGATGCCAACGGCATTCACGCAGAGACTGTTTTTATCGGCGAATACAACCCACAAAAAACTCTCATCCTGCACTGCCACGGCGGCGGATATGCCGTGGGCTCAACGCTCTCGCACCGGCCACTGGCCGCGCAGCTCGCCAAAGCCTGCGACGCCACTGTTATCACCTTTAATTTTCGGCGCGCACCAGAACACAAATTTCCTTGCGCATTAGAAGATGCATTAAGCATTTACCGTTTTTTACTGCAATCACACAGCAACAAAAATATTGTGATTAGTGGTGACTCAGGCGGTGGCAGTTTAGCGTTTGCTCTCGCCCTACAAATTCGTGATTTAGATTTGCCTGCGCCTGTAGCTTTGGTGGGTTTATCTGCATGGGTAGATTTCGCCTGCGAAGGCAATACTTTTGAAATCAACAAACCGAAAGATTTGTCCGGCAATCGCGGTGGCTTGATGATGATGGCTGTATCTTATGCGGGCAAAGACAATCTAAAAAATCCGCTGGTATCGCCGCTGTACGCAGACAGCCTCGCCAACTTGCCGCCGACTTTATTGCAAGTCGGCACAGCAGAAACGCTGTTGGATGATTCGCGCCGTTTTGCAGAAAAACTGCGCGCGCACGGCAATCAAGTCACGCTGGAAGAATGGCCAGACATGATCCACGTCTGGCACGCGTTTTATCCGCGCCTACCCGAAGCCGAGCAAGCCATACTCGCCATTGCACGCTGGTTGCGTCACACCATATCGGGGTAATCGCTGGCAGTTGGCAAGGTGATCGCTTGATCGTAGCCGGGGATTTTTACCGCATCTTTGCTGATGGAAATCGCTTCACAAGGCACAACATTGTGATCGAACAAATAAATCGGGTTGGCTGTA
Organism: Pseudomonadales bacterium; assembly: GCA_046347205.1. Classification (GTDB taxonomy): domain Bacteria; phylum Pseudomonadota; class Gammaproteobacteria; order Pseudomonadales; family UBA7239; genus UBA7239. Next base: position 219,370 of record JAXMGN010000002.1, on the reverse strand, counting down.
CCGCGCACGGCGTCTTGATCGTATTTTGCCGCCGTTTCAGCCACGCGCTCATTATTTTTTTGCCAAGCATTCATCACGGATGCGCCGTGTTTTTTCTGCAACATTCTTTGCACCACATGCGGCGCAAACACAGTGGCAGTAGCGTTGTTGCCACCAAAACCTTTGGCGTTGATAACTGCCACATCCATATTTTCACGCCCTACGTCTAAATCATGTTTATCAATATGCAAATGGGAGGCGTGTACATCATCTGCTGCTTTGTCGATGGTTTTGATGCCAGGAATCAAACCGTATTGCCACACACCGAGTGATGCCGTGATTTGATCGCCCGCCGCGCTGCCGATGGAGTGGCCGAGAAAGGCTTTCATCGCCGCCACCGGCCATTTTTTCATACCGAAGGCTTTTGCCGCTTCATTCAAAATATGCGATTCCGTCACACGATTTTGCGGCGTGCTGGAACCGTGCGCCTGCACAAAACTGCGCTGCGCAATAGATTCATCACCCAACAGTGCGCGCGCAGAAGCCAGTGCTTTTGCCACGGTGATGTAATTGCCAGCACCCGGCGCAGAAATGGATTTTTTGTGGCCATCGGCATTCACAAACACATTGCCGACTGCGCCAAAAATCGTTGCGCCCATTTCTATGGCTAACGCATCGTCCATCAAAATAATAAATTGCGCGGATTCCGCCAGTGTGAAACCGCAGTTTTCACCAAATGGACGACTGGCGCGGCGATGATTCGCCACATCACTGCCATCAATTTTTTTCAATCCGTCATCGGTGGCTAACGCGCCCATGGCATCGTAGCCGTCAATAATTTCCGGCATGATCGGCGCTTCACTGGTGCCCACCATCACCACGCGACGACGACCGCTGCGAATCTCGTCCACACCCATGCGCAAGTTATACAAAAAGGTAGCGCACGCCCCCGCTGCGGTGCCCGTGCTGCCCACCGAACCCAAAATATAAGCGTTGACGAAATCGGCCGGCATTTCACAAAAACCCAGCGCGCATTGTTTCGAAGTGACGCGCTTGCCCATCAAACGCGACTGCACCATGCCGCCGGAGCCGTAGGCATCCAACTGGCTCATGGCACTGCCCGCGTACACGGCTACTTGATCCGGCGACACACGCTTCATCACATCCATCCAACTCATGCCCATGCTATGCACAGCATCGGAAGCGGCGTACACCGTCATCTTCAAACCACGCGGGTGGTGATGGGAGTTGTACAGCGCACCCGGATCAAAACCCGTGGGCAACATACCCGCCGCCTGCACGCCGTAAACGCGCTGGCTGGGTACCAACACATCGCAAGCGCCGGTGATGTCCACCCGCACTTGCTTGCCATCGTCCAGCGGTGTAACGCGCCAGTTGCCGGGAATCGGTTCCGGCAATTGACGCTCGGTGGTCACAAAGCTGACAGGCGCATCGCCGGAAGCGAGCGTCATGCTCTTTTGCCACGGCGCAGCGTCGACAGGAAAAAAATTGGGTTCGATGCGACGCACCAAGGAGCCTGCCAGCACCTCATCGGAAAAACGCGCGGCCAACTCAATGGCTGAATAGTGCGCACCACTGGCGTCGAGGTAACTGTCAGCACCGTAAGTGTTGTCGCTGTTGTGGGTCGCCAAGTTCATCAAAGTGGCTAGCCCCACCACGGTTTCCTGCCGCGCCGCTGCGGGTAGGCTTTCCAATACCATACGACGATAGGCGTGGTGCGAAGAGGCGCGCCCTGCGGCGTTAATTCCCCCAAAACCGACAATAACGGGCAATAAAGACATGGCGTACACCTATCAATGAGATATCAGCAGTCTAATCTTGTTTAAGTGAAATCTAGCAGCCAAAATAGCCATCAAAGTAGCCATTCTCGCCATATTTCACCCTATGAATGTCGCCTTCGTATTGGTTGAACACATGCTCGCCACCAGCATGGCACTGCCCGCCGAGATGTTGCATGCCGCAGCGGATTTGGCACGCGCCCGCCAGCAGCACAGCCAGTCCAACATCCACCTCAGTTTTGTCGCCACCCGCGCCGGTTTGTATACCAGTCGCAGCGGCGTGCCCCTCGTGGCCACGGAAACTCTGGAGGATGGCAGGCAATTTGACCTGATTTTTCTGCCCGCGCTGTGGCGCAACCCGCAACCCATTATTCAGCAGCATGCCGCTCTGCTGCCTTGGCTGCGCCAACAGCACGCAGGCGGTGCCTTGATGGGCGCAGCGGCCACCGGTGTGTGCTTTCTCGCTGCCAGCGGCTTATTGGATCATCGCCCCGCGACTACACACTGGTTTTATCTGGATGCCTTTAGCAAACGCTATCCTGCCGTCGATTTGAAGCCGCAGTATTTGATTACGCGCGCGGGCAATTTGTATTGCGCCGCCTCCATCAACGCGCTGGCTGATCTCACGGTGCATTTCATTCGCCACTTTTACGGCAGCGCGATTGCTGTGCATGTGGAGCGGCATTTTTCGCACGAAGCGCGTAAATCCTACGAGCAAGTGACCTATCGGGAAGATGATGCTGAACGCCACAACGACGAAGACATCATCCAAATACAACTATGGCTGCATCAATATCATACACAGCCGATTATTCTGTCCGATGTTGCCACGCAATTCGGCATGAGTTTGCGCAATTTTAATCGCCGTTTTTTAGCAGCAACAGGCAAAACACCGCTACGCTATTTGCAAGGTTTGCGCATTGAAGAAGGCAGGGATTTACTCCGTAACAGCAACCTCAGCATTACGGAAGTGGCTGAGAAAGTGGGTTACCAAGATAGCCGTCACTTCACCAAATTATTCAGTCAGATTTTTGGTGTGACACCGCAAGATTACCGCCGCAGTGTGCGCAGTAAGTTATTTTCAGTCGATGCAATGCCTGCAAAAAAACTGGACGGCAAATAACGCCATACCAAAATTACCGCCAACAAACACACCAGTGCAGATGCAAAAAAAGGCCAGAACGCACCAAATTGCCACACAGCCCCACTGCTCAATGCACCCAAAGCATTGCCGCCACCGTAACCTACTGCACTATAAAAAGCCTGCGCCTTTCCTGATTGTTGTATGGGGAATAAACGCCGCACGGTTTCAATCGCACCCGCATGAAAGCCGGCAAAGCTAAACGCGTGCAAGCACTGCGCAAACAACATCGTTGGCATGGATTGCGGAAAAGCTGCCAACAACAACCAACGCACAATGGTTAGCGACAAGCAAAGCAGTAAAAGATAACGCACACCCACAAGCGGCAACAACTTTGGCATATACCAAAATAAAATCACCTCGGCGACGACGCCAAAACCCCACATCAAACCAATCACAGTGCGGCTGTGCTGATACTGCTCCATCAACAAGCTAAAAAAGGTGTAGTACGCGCCGTGTGATAACACCATCAAAAAACACACACAGAAAAAAATAGCCACGCTTGGATGATAGAGCTGTTGCCAAAAGCTGGTCGTATTAGAAGCGGAATGGCCGTGGGCAATGTGCCGCTCTGGATCCCTCACCACACAACTGCTCAAAAAAATTGCCAGCAACGCAAACGTCACTACCATAGGAAAAAACGCAATAGAAATGCGATCAAACAGCCAACCAAAACTGGCCACTGCCACAATGAAACCAATCGACCCCCATAAACGAATGCGACTGTAACGCTCGGCTTTTTTACCCAAATGCGCCAGCGTCACTGCTTCAAACTGCGCTAAAACGGCGTTCCAAAAAAAGCTGTAACAGAAAATGATTACGGCCAGCGAGAGCAAGCTGTGATCACCGCGCAACAACCAAAGAAATGGCAAAACAGCCAATATGCAGCCCACGCGAATTACTAACATACGCCGACCGCTATGATCGGCCAGCCAGCCCCAAATGTTGGGTGCAATAATTTTGGTTCCCGCCATCACCGACGTTAAAACGCCGATATGCCACGCGGTCAAATGCAGGCTTTTTAGATACAGCGGCAAATAAGGCACCATCGTGCCCAACACCGTAAAGTAAAAAAAATAAAACGTCGATAGCCGCCAGTGGGCTTGTTCTTGCATGGTTTTATTACGGCGCGCGTGCCGGAATAACTGGCGTGGTCATCACTACATCAGCATTTTGTGCGCGATGGCGCAGCGCATGGTCCATCAACGCCAAGGCCAGCATGGCTTCGGCAATCGGCGTGGCGCGTATGCCCACACAAGGGTCGTGCCGCCCTTTGGTAATCACTTCCGTGGCATTGCCTTGTATATCCACCGTTCTGCCGGGCAAATGCAAACTGGACGTGGGCTTCAACGCAATATTCACGAGAATATTTTGCCCGGTAGAAATGCCACCGAGAATGCCGCCCGCATGATTGGATAAAAAACCCTGCGGCGTGATTTCATCGCGATGCTCGGTGCCGCGCTGTGCTACTGCCGCAAAGCCCGCACCAATTTCCACGCCTTTTACCGCGTTAATACTCATCATGGCGTGTGCAATATCGGCATCCAAGCGGTCAAAAATTGGTTCACCCCAACCTGGCGGTAAACCTTCTGCCACCACAGAAATTTTTGCGCCGATGGAATCGCCATCTTTAATTAACTGCTGCATGTAATTTTCAAGTGCAGGGACTTTTTCTGCATCCGCACAAAAAAAAGCATTCTGCTCCACGCTGCTCCAATCTTTGAAATCGACAGCGATTTCACCGAGCTGACTGAGATAGCCGCGCACCGTGACGCCAAAACGCTCCTGCAAATATTTTTTGGCAATGGCGCCTGCGGCAACACGCATGGCTGTTTCGCGTGCGGATGAACGACCGCCGCCGCGATAATCGCGAAAACCGTATTTTTGTGTGTAAGTGTAGTCGGCGTGGCCTGGGCGAAAAACATCCTGAATATTGCCGTAATCTTTTGAGCGTTGATCGGTATTTTCAATCAACAAGCCAATTGGCGTGCCGGTGGTTTTTCCTTCAAATACACCCGATAAAATTTTGACGCTGTCGGCTTCTTTGCGCTGCGTGGTATAGCGCGACGTACCGGGCTTGCGGCGATCCAAATCACGTTGCAAATCCTCTTCGCAGAGCGACATACCCGGCGGGCAGCCATCCACAACACAACCCAAGGCGAGACCATGACTTTCACCGAATGTTGTGACGGTGAACAGTTTTCCAAAGCTATTGCCAGACATTATTCGCTCCTCGTGAGGCTTGGCATTATATGAAAGCTTTCAGCGTACTGCTGCAACTCCGCCGCCGTCAGTGTAAAAACACCATCGCCGCCGCGCTCAAAGGCCAGCCAAGTAAATGGCACGGAAGGAAATACCGTTTCCAACGCTGCCGCGCTGTTGCCCACCTCAACAATCAACACCCCCTCCTCTGTTAAAAAATTGCGTGCTTCACGCAACAAGCGGCGCGTGAAATCTAAACCATCCACACCGGAGGCCAACGCCAACTCTGGCTCATGACGATACTCATCTGGCAAGTTATTCATGTCATCCGCATCGACATAAGGCGGGTTGCACACAATTAAATCGTAACGCTGCCCCTGCAATCCTAAGAATAAATCTGATACGACCGCTTGCACGCGCTGCTGCACACGATGTTGTGCAATATTGATAGCGGCAACAGCTAGTGCATCCACAGAAATATCTGCCACATCGACTACTGCTTCCGGAAAAGCCAACGCGCAAGCAATGCCGATACAGGCACTGCCACAACACAAATCCAAAATGCGCACGGGCTCTTTTTGCAACCACGGATAAAAACCGTCTTCAATCAATTCACCCAAAGGAGAGCGCGGAATTAATACACGGCGATCCACATAAAAAGGCAAGCCACAAAACCATGCTTGTGATGTGATATACGGCACTGGAATGCGTTGCTCAATGCGCTGCGTACACGCTTGTTCAAGCGTCAACAATTCTTGCGCTGTTAAAACGCGCTGCAACACATCAGGGCTTGCATCAAAAGAAATATGCAGCAAGGGCAGTGTTAAATGCAGCGCCTCATCCCAGCTGTTGTCGGTGCCATGCCCCAAAAAAACGCCCGCGCGTTCAATTTGCTGGGCGGTGGCTTGCAGCCAATCTTGCAAGATCATTGCTGTTTTCCTCAATGGATTACCCTGCATTCTACCCTTGGAAAACCCTACAAATACCCAAGTTTTATCGCGTATTGGCAACAATTTGCGCCTTGTCCAGACTTTACCCCAGCTCAGGCTTCGCTTACTGTGACAGCCTGTTTAAGCACCGAGAAATACCATGCAAGACGCTTTTGCAAAAATCATCACCGAGATTGGCGAAAACCTGCAACGCGACGGCCTGCGCGACACCCCTGAACGCGCAGCCAAAGCTTTCCAATTTCTGACGCGCGGCTACCACCAAAATTTAGATGAGGTAATCAACGGCGCGCTGTTTGAATCCGATTGCAATGAAATGGTGTTGGTAAAAGACATCGAACTGTATTCGATGTGTGAACACCACTTGCTGCCTTTCATCGGCAAATGCCATGTGGCTTACATCCCCACTGGCAAAGTGCTAGGGCTTTCTAAGGTTGCTCGCATTGTGGACATGTATGCGCGCCGCTTGCAGATTCAAGAAGGCTTAACCAAGCAAATCGCCAACACTATCCAAACTGTTACCAATGCCGCTGGCGTTGCCGTAGTGGTGGAAGCGCGCCATATGTGCATGATGATGCGCGGCGTAGAAAAACAAAATTCCGTGATGAAAACATCCGCCATGCTGGGCGTGTTTCAAACTAACCCAGCTACTCGCTCAGAATTTTTAGCGCTGACCACCAATTAATTTTTTCTCTCTCGTGCGCTGATCATCCATACTTTTTCCGTTGTAGCGTAACCAGTGCATAGGACGAGGCCCCAATAATTTTGGGAAAAACGCATCCGCTGGGCAATCAACATCCGTTGCGGTATAGGGTAGCTGGCTCCATAAAACGCCATACCCATCAAACTGCCTGTCGTTATCCAATAACAGTAACGGGTAACGACCGCCGAGTAATTGCTGCTTTACATCATTTTCCAATTGATTAGCAAACTCACGACTGCTGCCGTTCATTACATCAATTCCCCACGCTTCGTGTGTACAGCTTTTCTTTTCCGCCAAAAAGGCCAAGTAAGTGTGTTTAGAAACACAAACAAGATCTCCTGGCGCCTGTTTCAACACAGCAACCACACTATCACCACAAGCACGATCCGCTTCGGTTGGTAAAAAATAATTAGGATGGATCCACCCACGCGCCATATTGAGCGTAAGCAACACACTCACCAAACCTAATACCACATTACCAAACCATGTATCACCCTGTTTACCACTATGTTTTTTTACCAGCAAACCAAAGCCAACCACAGACAACACAACAATAAACTGATGAAATGGGATCAATACATTAACCCAACCACCAGAATACCAACGCGACAACAAAGTCATCGCAAAAAAACCAGAAAAGAGCGACAACCACGCACAGCGCCGCCGAAGAGTTTTCTCACCGATAGAAACAAAATACCCACACAAACCAAGATAGATGGGAACACCTGTCAACACATCACCAAGTAAAAAATTATTGGGAATACCTTGAATAAACTTGTGCGCTCTCGCCATCTCCATCGTATAGAAAAAAAACAAGCCTTGAGTTTTCCATTGCAGCCACCCCAACACAGCGCAAACTAGTACAGTCAACATGAAACCTGAAAAAAATGCGACGCTAAAACTTGAGAACAACCATAGGGCAAGAAAGAAAAAAGGTAGTAGTAATAGCGTCGTTTGCTTAGTAAAAATAGCCAGTAATAAAAACAAAAACATGCAACACAGAACAATTTTTTTCCTATTCAGCGAATAACTAATTAATAGAGTAACTGCACCAATTAAGAAAAAAGCCCAAAGGCTGTCCACTCGAGCTGCATCGTAATAACTGCCGACCATTGCATAGAGCGCAGCCCAACAACACACTCCCAACAACACAGACAACCGCGAGCGCGTTAACAACCATACGGCATAACCTACCCACGCTACCGCACCCAGCGATGCCAGCAGCGACACCAAGCGCAGTGCCGGCAATCCTTCCCCCATAATTTTTGTTGCAAAAGCAGCCACATAAAAATACAGCGGCGCATACAGCGGCGGCACGTATTCCATACTGGGTGTGGTGTATATCGGCAAACCATCGACAACGCGCATCACCACCTGAAACATTGCGCCTTCCATCCACTCCAATTCGTAGGGATAAGTCAGGCGAGAGAACATCACGAACAAACACAACACCAACAAATACAAGCCCACAGCAAGCGGTGGTATATAAAACAGCCAAATGCGGCTTGTTTTTTTATCAGCACTATCCATTACAAAAAACCACCTACCGCAGCAACGGTGAAAAACGATCCGCACACCAACGCGGGTATTACTTTGGACTGTTGCTCCGCACGATCAATCGCTTCTTGCACATCATCAATACACACAATTTTTTCTGAAGGAATACCTACTGCCAACGCGGCTTTGTGTAACTGCAACACAGAAGCAGCTCGAGTATTGCCCTGCAAAGGAAAGAATATGCACTGCGCCAGTATCGGCTTTAACGCCGCAAGCACGCTGGCAATATCTTTATCTGCCATTGCCGAAAATATCAACACAACTTCGTGGATACCTTCTCGTTCCAACTGCTCCGCAAGGTATTTCGCGCCGGCTGCGTTATGTGCCACATCAAATATCCACTGCCGACCATTTTTGATGATTTTTTCCATGCGACCCGCCAGAGAAAGACTCGGCAGCACCTCAGAAAAAACCTTTTCATCCCACAAATTCAAACTCGCCAACACCTGCAAAGCGCAGGCCACACTCGGCAAAGGCAATGTAGGTAATTTTGTTACCAGAGATACACTGCTTTTTTCAGCACTCACACCGCGCCAGCAAAAATCCTCGCCCTGTATAGCAGCACTAAAATCTTGCTCTAGCTGACGCACATCCACTTGCAGGTTGTTGCATATCTCACGAATACTGCTCGGCATATCTGCTTCGCCATACACCAGCTTGCCATTGGCGCGCAAAATGCCCGCCTTTTCTGCGCCAATTTTTTCGCGCGTATCACCCAACCAATCCACATGATCGAGCGCAATATTGGTGATAACCGCAATATCGGCATCCAACAAATTGACCGCATCCAAACGCCCGCCCAAACCGACTTCTAACACTTGCACATCAACGCAATATTTTTTGAATAGCCAAAAAGCTGCCAGTGCATTGAATTCAAAATAAGTGAGACTAATTTCACCGCGCGCGACATCAATCGCAGTAAAAGCGTCACATAAATCGACATCGCTGACTTCCGCACCATCTATGCGTATGCGCTCGTTGTAGCGCAACAAATGCGGCGAAGTAAAACTACCTACGCGTTTACCCAAGCGGTGCAGCAAAGCAGACAAAGCTGTGACGCAAGAGCCTTTGCCGTTGGTGCCAGCGACAGTAATGGTCAGCGGTTGTCGTTTTTGAAAATCTTCACCAAACAGCGTAATGGCCACTTGGCAAATACGGGAAAGTCCGAGATCAATAACCGAGGGATGCAGTGTTTCCTGCCACTGCAACCATGCGTCTAAGGTAGAAAAGCGCGCCGTCACGCGCTGGCACTGACCACAGCAGACTGATGTGTGAGGCGCGCCAGCAAGCTGGACAACTTATCGCGCATGTCTTTGCGATGCACGATCATGTCGATAGCGCCGTGATCCAACAAAAACTCGCTGCGTTGAAAACCTTTCGGCAATTTTTGGCGAATGGTTTGCTCGATGATGCCAGGGCCGGCAAACCCTGCGCGCGCGCCGGGTTCAGCAATATTGAGATCCCCCAGCAATGCCAAGCTGGCAGATACGCCACCGTAAACGGGATCCGTCATCACGGAAATATACGGCACGCCCTGTTGCTTCATGCGCTCAATCACCGCGCTGGTTTTTGCCATCTGCATCAAGGAAATTAAAGCTTCCTGCATGCGTGCGCCACCGGTGGCAGAAAAACAAATAAAGGGGATTTTTTCCTGCAATGCCAGTGTCGCTGCGCGTGTGAATTTTTCACCCACTGCGTAGCCCATGGAGCCGCCATGAAAGGCAAATTCAAACGCCGCCACCACTACCGGCAAACCATTCACCGTGCCTTTGAAGGCAATCAGCGCATCTTTTTCGCCAGTTTCTTTTTGCGCTGCCGTTAAACGGTCTTTGTATTTTTTAACGTCTTTGAATTTGAGTCGGTCAATCGGCTCCACATCGGTCGCCAATTCTTCTCTGCCGTTTTCATCCAAAAACCAATCCAAACGTGTGCGGGCACCGATGCGCATGTGATGATCGCATTTCGGGCAAACATCCAGCGCTCGTTCCAACTCTGGGCGATACAACACCGCTTCGCATTTGGGGCATTTTTTCCACAAACCTTCAGGAATAGCACTCGTGCCCTGCTGGCGTTTTTCAGAGCGGACAACCGATGGCACCAATTTTTCCAGCCAACTCATAAGTGCACTCCTTTTTTATTCAATCGCTTGGTTATTAAATAGCTTGTCGAATGTTCGTAATAATAGCGGCTACCGCTGGTGCCGATTGCGCACCAGATTCCGCCATCGCATTGACCAACACACTGCCCACCACCACACCATCGGCAGTTTCAGACACCGCGCGCGCAGACTCCGCATCTTTGATACCAAAACCTACGCATAACGGTAGCGAGGTGTAACTGCGAAACTGTGCTAATTTTTGACGCACTTCCGCAGTGTCGAGATTGCCCGCCCCCGTCACACCTTTCAGCGAAACATAATACAAATAGCCGGTGGCCAATTCACAAATCTGCTTCGCACGCGCATCCGTCGTCGTCGGCGCTAACAAGAAAATATTGTCGATACCCACGCGCTTTAATTCTGCATTCAATTCATGCGCTTCTTCCGGCGGAATATCTACTGTGAGCAAACCGTCTACACCCGCTGCACTGGCAGCATCGGCAAACGCTGCGTAACCCATGCGCTCAATCGGATTGGCGTACCCCATCAATACGATCGGCGTTTTGTCGTCTGTTTTGCGAAAAGTTTGCACCAACGCCAACACCTTGCGCAGCGACATACCGCTTTCCAGCGCGCGCTCGTGGCCTTTTTGAATGGTGGGACCTTCCGCCATTGGATCTGAAAACGGCACGCCAATTTCCAAAATATCCGCGCCTGCTTTCACCATCGCCTGCAATGCAGCCAGTGTGGTTGCCGCATCAGGATCGCCCGCGACGATATAGGGAATCAAGGCCTTGCGATTGGTGGCTTTCAGTTGTTGCATACACGACGCAATTCGACTCACAGCAGCGCCCTCAAACTTTAATGCCGTCGATGGCGGCAATGGTGTGAATATCTTTGTCGCCGCGACCGGACAGGCAGACGACGATCACATCATCCGGTGTCATCGTGCGCGCTAATTTTTCGGTGTACGCAACCGCGTGGCTGGATTCCAGCGCCGGCATAATGCCTTCCACCAACGTCAGTTTGCGAAAACCCGCCAGTGCTTCGTCGTCGTTGATCGCCACATACTGCGCGCGACCAATATCTTTCAACCACGAGTGCTCTGGACCTACGCCCGGATAATCCAGCCCCGCCGAGACGGAATGCGTATCGGTGATTTGACCATCGGCATCGTCGATCAAATAGGTGCGATTGCCGTGCAGCACCCCAGGATGCCCCGCCGATAAAGTCGCCGCATGACGACCGGTTTCTATGCCGTCACCGCCCGCCTCCACGCCGTACATCGCCACACTCTCATCCGCCAAAAATGGATGAAACAGACCGATGGCATTGGAGCCACCGCCCACGCAAGCCACCACCGCATTCGGCAATTTGCCGGTTTGCTCTAAGCATTGGCGGCGCGCTTCGCGGCCGATGATGGATTGAAAATCGCGCACCAGCATTGGATAAGGGTGTGGACCCGCTGCGGTGCCGATGATGTAAAACGTGTTATCGACATTGGTCACCCAATCACGCATGGCTTCGTTCAACGCGTCTTTCAGAGTGCGCGAGCCTGAAGTGACGGATTTCACGGTCGCGCCCAATAACTTCATGCGGTACACATTCAGGGTTTGACGCTTGATGTCGTCCTCGCCCATGTACACCACGCATTCCATACCGAGGCGTGCTGCGACTGTTGCCGTGGCCACGCCGTGCTGCCCCGCGCCCGTTTCCGCAATGATGCGCGTTTTGCCGGAGCGTTTCGCCAGCAGCGCCTGACCGATGGTGTTGTTGATCTTGTGCGCGCCGGTGTGGTTCAAATCTTCGCGTTTGAGAAAAATGCGCGCGCCACCCAACTCGCGGCTCCAGCGCTCAGCGAAATACAGCGGCGATGGACGACCGACGTAATGCGCCATGTCGTGATCGAATTCGGCTTGAAACTCAGGGTCTTCGCGCAGGCGCGCGTAGCTCTGCTCCAGCTCGCTCACCGCGGCCATTAGCGTTTCAGAAACAAACTGACCGCCGTAGCGACCAAAGTGGCCGTGTGCGTCAGGAAAGGCAGAAAAATCAATTACTTTGGGGGATGTCACAAGCTAGCTCCGATTACCGCGCCGCAGCGTGGGCGGCGCGTACAAAGGCGGCTATTCTAGCGGAATCCTTGCGGCCAGGGGCGGATTCCACGCCGCTGCTCACATCCACCGCATACGGTTTTACCTGTGCAACGGCTGCGCCCACATTTTCTGGCGACAGCCCGCCCGCCAAAATTAACGGCAGTTGCAGATTGGCAGGAATGCGCTCCCAACCAAAAGTTTCACCCGTGCCGCCCGGTGCCGCAGGGCTGTAGCTGTCCAGCAACAAACCCAGCGCGCCCGCTGCCGCGTATTCACGATCAGCAGCCAGCACATCCACGCCATCTGCCATGCGTATCGCTTTGATAAATGGGCGCTTGAATGATGCGCAAAACGCAGGCGTTTCATGCCCGTGAAATTGCAATAACTGCAAAGGCACGGCTTGCAGCACCGCTTCAATTTCTTCACGCGCTGCATCCACAAATAAGCCCACGGTGGTGACGAATGGCCCCACCGCACGCGCAATCTCCGCCGCCTGCGCCGCCGTCACGCAGCGCGAACTCTTGGCATAAAACACCAAGCCGATGGCATCTGCACCGGCGGCAACGGCGGCTTGTGCATCATCAATAGCAGTGATGCCGCAGATTTTTGTGCGTGCAAATATCGTCATAAAAAATCCTTACCCATTTTTATTCCACAAAAAAGCCCGCACGCAGCGGGCTTTCTCTTTGCAACAAAGAAAAATTACCCGCGTGCGGCGCGCGACATTTTCAAACCGAACATCGCAATCAATTCACGCTGCACTTCGTTCACGCCACCGCCGAAAGTCATGGTCTGACATTTGCGGAAGCCTTCTTCTAAACGCCCTTCCACTACGGTGTGTGATTGACGACGACGAATCAAACCGGCGGCACCCACCACATCCATCATCAAACGATAACATTCGATCGAGGTTTCCGTCACATACACTTTCATGGCAGAAGCGTAAGCAGGATCTGGCGCACCTTTGCTCAACTGCCACATCATGCGCGCCACCACAATGCGCATGGCTTTCAAACGCGCATAGCACTCGGCGATATTGGATTGCACCCACGGCTCGTCGATCACGCGATTGCCGCTGGCTTGCTCTTCGCGCGTCCAATCGAGAAAGAATTGGAAATCGCGCTGCGTCCACACACCAATCGCCGCCAAACCCACACGCTCGTGGTTTAACTGCGAAGTAATCAAGTTCCAACCTTTGTTTAACTTGCCCACTACATTCGTCAACGGCACGCGCACATTGTCGTAATAGCTCATGCAAGTTGGCACATCGCCCACAGTTTTAATGTGTGCAAAAGAAAAACCTTTCGCGCTGGTCGGCACGATAATCATGCTGATGCCTTTGTGCTTGGGCGCGTCTTTATCGGTGCGCGCCGCCAGCCAAATGTAATCCGCGTTATCGGCACCCGAAGTAAAAACTTTTGTGCCGTTGATGACTAATTCATCGCCTTCAATCACCGCAGAAGTCGTCAACGAAGCCAAATCGGTACCTGCGCCTGGCTCGGTGTAACCAATCGCAAAATGGATTTCACCGCCCGCAATTTTGGGCAGATAAAACTGTTTCATTTCTTCCGAGCCGTGCTCCATCAACGCGGGGCCAACGGTGCCGAGCGTTACAAACGGAATCGGCGCACCGGCAATGTAAGCCTCTTCCAATAGCGCCAACTGCTCGGCTTGACCGCGACCTTGACCACCGTACTCTTTCGGCCAGCCGATGGCCAACCAACCGTCTTTGCCGATCTGACGCACCGCGTCGCGGTAAACCTGACCACTCTCTTTGGCGTGACAGCCCTCTTTCACTTCCGGTGTCATCACCTTGGCGAAATACGCGCGCAGTTCTTCGCGCAGCGCCTTAACTTCTTGCGACTCATCTACCTGCATGGAACCAAACCTCTAGGGCGACCTGTAATTTGAGGGGCGCATTGTAGCCGTCTGTGGCAAAATGCGCGCCTAATTTTTCCGCAAAGCCATGACCAGCGAGGTTGTCAGCATGGATTTCTCCTTTACCGAAGAACAGACCCAGATCCGCGAACTGGCCAACCAGATTCTGCGTGAAAACTGCACCGACGAGTTTTTGATGCAGTTTGGCAAGGGCTGCGAGCTGTACAGCCAAAGCCTGTGGCAGTTGTTTGCAGAAGCCGGTTTGCTCGGTACAGCCGTGCCAGAAGCACACGATGGCACGGGCTTCGGTTTTATCGAAATCTGCCAGATTCTCGAAGAGCAAGGCCGCTTTGTTGCGCCGATTCCCCTGCTGCCCAGCTTGGTGTTGGGCGGTCTGCCACTGGCGCGCTTCGGCTCTGATACGCAGCAAGCCAAGTATTTGCCAGCCCTTGCCAGCGGTGAAGCCATTTTGACGGCAGCGATTGCCGAGGAATCCATGGTCGCGGCGATGCGTCCCGCTTGCCGCGCTACACAACAAGGCGATGCGTGGAGCATTACCGGCGAGCGTCTGTGCGTGCCTTACGCCGCGCAAGCTGCGGTGATGTTGGTAGCGGCAGACACCGCCGATGGCAAAGCCGTGTTTTTGGTAGAGCCTAGCGATGCGGTCAAAGCAGAATATGTGGACAGCACCAACCACGAGCCGCTGTACAACATTCAATTGAACAACGCGCCCGCCGAACGCCTCGGCGGTGCTGAAGTGGTGGCGTTCATTGTTGAGCACGCCAGCATTGCCAGTTGCGCCACGATGATCGGCATTACCGAAGAAGCCCTGCGTCGCACGGCGGAATACACCGCCGAGCGCAAACAGTTTGGCACCACCATCGCCAGCTTCCAAAACACCACCATGAAATGCGCCGATGCCTATATCGACATCGAATGCATGCGCTCTGCGTATTTCGAAGCGCTGTGGAAATTGTCGGAAAACATGAACGCCAGTGCCGAAGTTCACGCGGCAAAATGGTGGTCGGCCATCGGTGGTCACCGCGTGGCACACACGGCACAACATTTGCACGGCGGTATCGGCGCCGATGTGGAATACCCACTGCACCGCTACTATTTGTGGTTCAAACAATTGGAAATTCAGATGGGCGGCGGCACACAGCAACTCGCGCAACTGGGCGGATTGTTGGCGGCGGATGACAGCATTCAATTGCTGCCGAAATCTGCATAAAAAATAACAACGGAGCGCACTATGGATCACCTCGCCATCATTCGCGATTGCCCGCTATTCAAATTATTGGATGACGAACAGTTCGCCCATATCGCTCCGCGTTTACAAATTTTAGAGCTGCCAGCGGGCGCAATTCTTTACAGCGAAGGTGCACCGGCGGATACCGTTTCCATTGTGTTATCCGGCGCATTGGAAGCCATCAAAATGAGTGCGCTCGGCGGCGAAGAAACCGTACTCAGTGAGTTTTGTGCCTCGGATGTCATCGGCGAAATGGCATTGTTATCTGATCGCAAACGCTCTGCCAGCATACGCGCACAACTGCCCACCACAGTCGCCAGTTTTCAACGCGCTGTTTACGGCACGCTGGAGCGTCAACGCCCAGACATTGCACTGTTGGTGATGAAATCCGTCGCACGCATTCTTGCCGAGCGCTTGCAAGACACGTCAGCCGATCTCGCTGATGTGTGCGCCTAATTTTTACTGCACATGTCATTCAGCCCACTGATTGATGAATTGATTAACGCCCTGCGCTGCCTGCCGAGTGTCGGCCCAAAATCTGCGCAGCGTATGGCTTTTCAGTTGTTGCAACACCGCCGCGACAATGCACTTAAGTTGGCAAAAACATTGGAGCGCGCATTAGAGCATGTCGGCCAGTGCAATGAATGCCGCACACTCACCGAACAAACGCTGTGTGAAATTTGCAGCAACGCGCGCCGCAATCGCCGCTTGTTGTGTGTCGTAGAAACACCCATCGACGCCTTGGCCATTGAAACCGCAGGCACCTTCGTCGGCCTGTATTTTGTGTTGCACGGCAAACTGTCGCCAATAGATGGCATAGGCCCCAGTGACATCGGCATTCCGCAATTGTTGCAGCGTTTAGAACAAGAACCTGTTGATGAATTGATACTCGCCACCAACGCCACGTTAGAAGGCGAAGCCACTGCGCATTACATTGCTGATCGCGCGCGCGCACTGTCTATTCGCTGCACGCGCATTGCGCACGGCGTACCACTCGGCGGTGAATTAGAGTTTGTGGATGGCGGTACCTTGTCACATGCGTTGTCAGGTCGCACGCAAATATGAAAATAATTGCAGACGACTGTTACTACCTCACGGATGACAACGATCTCGTATCCGCAGTGGAAAGCTGGCACTCTGCCAAGGTGCTAGGCATCGACACCGAATTTATTCGCGTGGATACGTTTTATCCCATTCCTGCCTTGTTGCAAATCAGCAACGGCACGCAGTGTTGGTTAATTGACGTACTGACCATAGAAAATTTTTCACCGCTGATTGATGTTCTCACCGCGCCGCACATCACCAAAGTGATACACGCTGCCAGTGAAGATTTAGAAGTCTTCGACAGATTGTTTGGCACGCTGCCCACACCGTTATTCGACACACAAATTGCTGCGGCTCTGTGCGGCCACGGCGCATCCATGGGTTACAGCCGCTTGGTGCAAACACTATTAGATATTGAACTATCCAAAGATCAATGCCGCTCGGACTGGTTGGCGCGTCCACTCACCAGCGAGCAACAACATTATGCTTGCCTAGACGTATTGTATTTACCAAAAATCCATCAACAACTTGCGCAAACACTGGCGCAGTTCCAGCGCATGTCATGGCTGGAAGAAGAAATGACGCGCCAACTGGAGCGCGGCCGCGAACAGCGCAGCACCCACTACAGTTTAGAAAAAATTAACAATGCTTGGCGTTTGAACGAAACAGAACGCCAGCGGCTTTGGCATTTGGTGTTGGGGCGTGATGCACTGGCACGGCAACACAACAAAGCACGCAATCACATCGCCAAAGATTTTGCATTGCTGGAATTAGCGCGCCGCCCACCTGCACATTTAGCCGCGCTGTACAACATTGAAGGCTTGCACCCCTCAGCCGTGCGTCAATTTGGCGCGCAGTTATTGCAATTAGCACAAAACGTCCCGCACGATCTGCTCTGCCCACCGCTGACAACGCCACTCAGCAAAGCAGAAAATGATTACGTTAAAAAATTGCGCGCGGTAGTTGAACAAATTTCTCATCACCAACAACTACCCTCTGAATTGCTCACCAAAAAAATGGAGCTGGAAAACATAGTCAGGCAATACCTTGCCAAACAATCTGCAGATAGCGTCGCCCTACCAGAGCGATTCACCGGCTGGCGCACTGGCGTTATTGGCTCCGCTTTGCGCGATGAAATGATTCGATGGGGAGACAACACTTGAAGCGGCTGGTTGAAATTTTTCGCAGCCCGCGTGAAGACGGGCTTTACTTATATGTCGATCGCCAAGAAGGTTTGAGCCGTGTGCCAGAAGCACTGCTTGCGCGCTTTGGCAAACCAGAGAGCGCCATGGTGTTGCTGCTGGCGTCTACGCGCAAATTGGCGCGCGCCAATGCCAGCACTGTGTTAGAGAGCATCCAAGAACAAGGTTTTTATTTACAAATGCCGCCACTACCAGACAGTGAAATGTTTGCTGTGCGCGTTAACAATCAAAAGCTGGAGAAATAATGCAATGAATCTTGCCGATTTCGAACTAGCAAAAATGGTCTATCTCGCTAGCGCACTGGCTGTTATTTTGTTCACCAGCATGATGCTGCGCGGTCTGTGGCGACCTCTACGCATGGTATTAATTGCCTGCGCTATCAGTGTTTTTTTCACGCCCTATTTCCTAGTACAAAAAACGCCAGACGGTTCCGAACAAAACATGGTGCCTGCGTTTGTGGTGATGCTACATAAAACCGCAGAGAATCGAGAGCATTGGCAAGAAACGCTTATCACTACCGGCAAGCCCATCGCCGTTATGGGCGGTATCACTAGTGGCGTAGCACTGCTCTTGGCTTTACTACTTCCCAAACCGCGCAAAAAAGCTAAGCCAGTGCCAGAAAAAAAATCCAAGAAAAAAACCACTAAAAACCCTTATTTGCCTGAAGATTTTTCACCTGTTACACAAAAACCAGCAAAATAATCATCCTAACAACAGGCTCAACCATGATCGACGTTCTGCTGCACTGCCGTTACTTGATTCCTGTTATTCCAGAAAACTGCGTACTGGAAAACCATTCGATGGCTATTACCAATGGCGCAATCGCCGATTTACTGCCACGCCATGAAGCAGAAAAAAAATACGCGGGTGTTGCTGCTGTAGAACTGGACCAACACATTGTTTTACCTGGCTTGATCAATGCACACGGCCACGCCGCCATGAGTTTATTGCGTGGTTATGCCAATGATTTAGCGTTGATGGATTGGCTCAACAACCACATCTGGCCCACCGAAGCCAAATGGGTAAGCGATACCTTTGTGTTTGATGGCGCACAACTCGCCATCGGTGAAATGATCAAAAGCGGCACCACTTGTTTTAGTGATATGTATTTCTTTCCTGAGGCGACAGCGCGCGCAGCCAGCGAAAGCGGCATGCGCTGCCAACTCACGTTTCCCATTTTTTCTTTTCCCTCGAACTGGGGTTCTGGGCCACAGGAATATTTAGAAAAAGGTTTAGCATTGCATGATCAATACCGTGGTTCCGAACGCATCAAAATTGCCTTTGGTCCACACGCGCCTTACACCATCGACGATGACAGCCTGAAAAAAATTGTGATGCTCGCCGATGAATTGGATGCCAATATCCAAATTCATTTGCATGAAACTGCGTTTGAAGTGGAAAGCGCCGTGCAAGAAACTGGCGAGCGCCCTGTTGAGCGTTTGCGACGCTTGGGCGCGCTGTCACCGCGCACGCAATGCGTACACATGACAGCGTTGAACGACGATGACATTCACACCATTCGCGAACACGGTTGCCATGTGATTCACTGCCCAGAATCCAATTTGAAATTGGCCAGCGGTTTTTGCCCTGTCGATATGCTGCAAAAAAATGGCATCAATGTCGCTATCGGCACAGACGGCGCAGCCAGCAATGATGATCTCGATTTATTTGCCGAATTACGCACTGCTGCATTGCTCGCCAAAGCCGTCGCCAACGATGCCACCGCCCTCGCCGCACACGCCGCCCTGCGCATGGCAACCATCAATGGCGCACGCGCACTGGGCATGGACAACATCATCGGCAGTTTAGAAATCGGCAAACAAGCGGATATCGCTGCCGTGCGCATCGACACACTCTGCGCACAGCCGATGCACGACCCAGCCTCTTCCTTGGTTTACACCAGCAGCGGCGCGCGTGTTTCCGATGTGTGGGTAAGTGGAAAACGCCTACTCAATAACCGCGAACTGACTACGCTAGACGAACGCGAATTGATACAGCGCACACAGCAGTGGTCAGAAAAAATTCAATCTGCTTCGACCAAAGAAACCACACGATAACCACCATGCTCCGGTGCAATTTTTTGCACCAACCATGGCAACATTTCCTGCATCGCCGCCGCCAAAGACCACGGCGAATTGATCACCAACATTCCGCTGCCCGCCATGCCTTCACCATTCGGCTCGCGCACAAGCAACTCTATTTGCAGCAGATTTTTTAACGGCAACGCCGTGATTTTTTTGATCATTTTTTTCGTGCGCTGCGCATCCACAATCGGATACCACAGCAAATACACGCCGGTAGCAAAACGCTTTAAGGCTTCGGTTAAAGCATCAACCACCGCCGCATCATCAGACTGTGTTTCATAGCTGGGATCAATCAGCACCACAGCACGTCGCTCCTTAGGTGGCAGCGCCGCTTTCAGTGCAGCATAACCATCTACCTTTTGCACGCGCACATTTGCCAGCGACTGTGTATTTTCACACAGCGCCGAATATTCTTGTGGATGCAATTCTGAGGCGAAAAAACGGTCATGCTCACGCTTATGTTTTTGTACCAATAACGTCTGCGCCAGCAACAAAGAACCCGCATAAAAGCGCAGAGAACCCTTTTCATTAAATAAATGCAGTGTTTGCAGATAAGGCTGCAAACCCACCGGTAGAGAAGTAGCAGGCCACAACGCAGCAATACCTTCGCGATACTCACCTGTTTTCTGCGCAATAGGGTGTGTTAAATCATAGAGACCACGACCAGCATGCACATCATGAAAATACAATGGCTTGTCTTTTTGCGTCATGTAATCCAACACATAGCACAACACCGCGTGCTTAAGCACATCAGCTACATTGCCTGCATGAAATCCGTGTTGATAACTGAGCATGGGAAATTATTCTTTACCCTTATTTTGATAAATACGCCATGGCTTGATCAAGCCCCGCAATCGTCAATGGAAACATACGATTTTCGACCAAATCCCGCACCAATTTAATGCTGTGTGTGCGCGGCCAATATTCTTCTGGCATTGGGTTTAGCCACACCAACTTAGGATAGGTCGCCAACAAACGCTGCATCCACACCGCACCGGCTTCTTCATTGTGATACTCAATATTGCCACCGATATGCGTAATCTCATAGGGTGCCATGCTGGCATCCCCCACAAACACCACTTTGTAATCGGCAGCGTATTTGTGCATCAAATCCAGCGTAGATGTTTTTTCAGAGAATCGCCGCACATTGTTTTTCCACACAAAATCATAAATAAAATTGTGAAAATAAAAATACTCAAGATGCTTAAATTCCGTACGCACTGCTGAGAACAACTCTTCACACATCTCAATGTGTGAATCCATCGAGCCGCCAATATCAAAAAACATCAGCACTTTCACGGCATTGTGGCGCTCTGGCACCATGCGTATATCCAACAGTCCCGCATTGCGCGCCGTGGAACGAATGGTGTTATCAATATCCAATTCTTCTTCCGCACCTTGCCGCGCAAATTTTCGCAAACGCTTCAGCGCTACCTTGATATTGCGCGAGCCAATTTCGGTGGAATCATCCAAGTCACGAAACTGACGCTTTTCCCATACTTTTACGGCACGGCGGTTTTTACTCTCACCACCCACGCGTATTCCTTCTGGGTTATAGCCGTTGTTGCCAAAGGGCGAAGTACCGCCTGTACCTATCCATTTATTGCCACCTTCGTGACGCTCTTTTTGTTCCTCGAGGCGCTTCTTAAACTCCTCAATCAGTTTTTCCAAGCCACCCAAAGATTGAATTTGTTTTTTTTCTTCATCACTGAGGTGTTTTTCAAACGACTGCCGCAGCCAATCATCGGGAATCATGGCTGCAATCAGATCATCGACAGTTTGCATGTCTTTGAAATAACGCCCAAACGCCTGGTCAAAGCGATCAAAATATTTCTCGTCTTTCACCAAACAGGCACGCGACAACACATAAAAATCATCAATACTGCCAAAAGCCAAATGGTTCTCTAGCGCTTCCAACAACACCAACAATTCTTTAATAGAAACTGGAACACCTGCGTTGCGCAGCGTGTAAAAAAAATTGATCAACATGAAGTTACTTCAACTTAAAATATAGAGCCTGCTCACGCAAGTATTGTATTTTTTCATTAATCTCCTGTACTGCGTGCGACAGGGCATCTGAAGTTTCTGCGCTTTTCTGTGTTGAGCCTTCAATTTGTGTAACGGCAATGGTGATCTGCTCTACGCCACTCTGCTGTTCTTCAGAAGCATTGGTAATTTCGCGCACCAACTCAGAGGTTTGCACCACCTGCGGCACAATTTCATTCAATATAGCCGCCGCCTTCTCTGCCACCTGCATAACATTGGCTGATAGATCACTGATTTCGTAGGCCGTTTCCTTGCTGCGCTCTGCCAGCTTTCTCACTTCACCCGCTACCACAGCAAAACCGCGCCCGTGCTCGCCTGCACGAGCCGCTTCAATCTCTGCATTCAGCGCCAATAAGTTGGTAGTGTGCGCAATTTCATCAATCAACAGAATTTTTTCTGCGATTTTTTTCATTTCACTGACAGCTTGACTTACCACATGGCTACTAGATCGCACGTTATCCGCTGATTGCGCCGCAATTTGTTCGGTAGCGCGCGCGTTGTCTGCGTTTCGCGCAATTGTCACACTCATCTCTTCTAAAGCAGCTGATGTTTCTTCTACACTCGCTGCCTGCTCACTAGAACTATTACTCACATCAGCGGCGCTACCCAAAATATGATTGGCACTGTCACTGAGATGGTCAATCGTATCACTGACCTGCAACAGCACAGATTGTTGTTTACTAATAAAAGTATTTAAGGCATCCACCAACTCACCCAACTCGTCGTCAGTGGTTTTCTGTAACCGACGAGTGAAATCTCCTTCGCCTTGATGCAGCTCTTGTGCCGCAGAAATCAACGCACGAATTGGTTTTACCAACAACTTCTGAGAAAGCAAATACGTACCCAGATAGATAAAAAATCCCGGCGCAAGTGATCCCAGAGTAATAACCAATTGCAGATAATCAAATGGCGCATCTGCATCACTTTTATCCACCTCTGAAACCACTTGCCAAGAAACTCCAGGTAACTGCAAAGGCTGTGCCGCACCGTAAACCGCTGAACCTTCACGATTCAGATAATAAGGCAGCCTAAAAAAACCAGAATTCTGCAATAACTTTCGTTGCTGCCATTGTTCATTTGTTGTGACATAAATTTTTGATGACCCTGCCGGCAACAATGCACTCAATAAAGCACCCTGGGCAACAACACCCAACCGAACACCAGACTCCACCACCGGCGTCAAAACAATAACCCCCTGCTGCGCGTCACTTCCTGATGTTGTCATCGGCAACACCAAGGAAGAATCTTTTAATGTAGCCATCACCGAAGAAGCTGCCGCACGCAAATCTGCAGCATATTTTCCTGCCTCCAATAATGGCTCACCACTAGAAGCAGGGAGCAACACAAAATTTTCCCTCACCGATAACAGCAACTCACCTTGCTGCACAGGCGTCACACTTCCTGTGCGAAGAATATCTTTTACTGTCGAACTGGCTGCACGCCACTGCGACTGCGACTGTATATGCGATATTTTTAGTGATACTTGATTAGCGGCATTGGCAGCCTCGTAACCACGATCACGCAAAATACTCTCATCGACATAACGGTTGTATACAAACGTGGCTGTCATGGCGACTGTGGTCACCGTGACGCTGATACAAACGATTTGTATCAAAACAAACTTCCAGCCTAGCGATAAATTTTGCAGTTTTTTTATCATTGCTATTATCCTTTGCCACAAAAAAGGATCCGTGTGCCGCTGCTACACTGTAACAACGGCACACGGATCCTGCCAAGCGTTCCGATAAGTGATTATTTTTCGACGAATGCACGCTCAATCGCGTAATCGCCAGGCTCACCCATGCGCGGAGACTCTTTCAAGCCCAAACCATTGAGGATATTGCATAGATCTACCAGCAGCGCTGGGCTACCGCACATCAAGGCACGGTCATGTTCTGGGTTGATCTGTGGCAAGCCGATGTCCTCGCACAACTTTCCACTCACGATCAAATCCGTTAGGCGGCCTTGGTTGCGGAAAGGTTCACGCGTCACCGTGGGGTAGTAGATCAACTTCTCTTTCACCATATCACCAAAGAATTCGTTATCTTGCAGCTCTTTGGTGATGTAGTCGTAGTAGGCCAGCTCGCTCACCCAGCGTACGCCGTGCGTCAGAATCACTTTTTCGTAGCGTTCGTACACTTCTGGGTCTTTGATGATGGACATGAACGGCGCCAAGCCCGTGCCTGTTGAAAACAGATACAGGTTCTTACCCGGCACCAAGTTGTCTTGTACTAAGGTGCCGGTCGGTTTCTTGCTCACCAACACGGAATCACCCACTTTGATGTTTTGCAGGCGCGAAGTCAGCGGGCCATCGGGCACTTTGATGCTGAGAAACTCCAGATACGGCTCGTAATTGGCGCTGACGATACTGTAGGCGCGCAGCAAGGGGCGGCCTTCCACTTCCAAACCGATCATCACAAATTGACCGTTGATAAAACGCAGACCGTCTTCGCGGGTGCATTTGAAACTGAACAGTGTGTCGTTCCAGTGGTGAACTTCGAGAACGCGCTCAACCGTGATATTGGACATCAGACTTCTCTCTCTGGGAAAGCGGGGTGGGCAAAAATCAGGTGCGAAATGATAACGGCTCGGACGGTTGCAGAAAACCTTTACATTTGCCGTAGATCATTCATTTAGATGGCCGCACCGCGATCTTGCGGCGCTGGTTCACGCACAATCAGCTCGTGGTTCCACTCGGAGATCAGCGCTGTCAACTGCATGATCTGACGCTCCAAGCTCTGCAATTCCTGCTCGGTCAGCTTCTTGCCGATAAAAATCTCCACTTCTTTGCTCTTTTGCGTGAGAGGGTGGGAAGGGAAATCCATGCGATACACTTCCAACTGCCAGCGCGTGTTGTTCACCACGGTGCGATACAACGAGAGCTTGGTGGTGAGATTAAACACCGAGAAATTCAGCAGCTCGCCCAAGCCCGCTAAATCAATCGCAATCAGCAACGCGCCCGTGCAGCCAGGCGTGACCGCTACCGTCGCCGTGCGCGGTTGGTGGCAGATGATAGACAGCGCACCAAAGCTCTGTCCTGGAGTAATTTTGTTCAGCTCACGATTGCGGTGTGCGTTGTCGGCATACACCGATAACTGCCCTTTTAGGAGGAAAAAATAGCGGCTGTCCATCTCGCCAGCATTGATGATCGACTCTTCTTGCGACAGTTCAATAAACTGGGTGCGATCCATCAACAGGGCAAACTGCGCGGGGTCATTCAGGCGCATTTCGCGTACAAAATTGATGCCACTGAGAAAATTGTCCGCAACATCCTGCGGGTAATCGCGCATCGGGATAACTTTCATTGCCCGTCCTTTCTATATATCCAGAAATACTTGAGGCAGATTCTAGCCGATAGCACCGCGTATTGTTGAGCCTTTCCTCCACTCAGCGGCTAAAATGTAAAAAAACACGAGGGGAACCCCATGCCGCAACAACAACTCGACAACTTGATTACACGCCTGCACGACAGCTTTGGCTCCAGCGAAGTCAGCCCGCAACAGCAGCAATTATTGGATGACTTGCAGCGCCACAGTGCAGGCGGCGCAGACACCCTGTCCCTGCAAGATTCCGCCAATGCGATTCTGGAAGAACTGGAAATTGACCACCCCAAAGCCGCCGCCGTGCTGCGTGAGATTGTGGAAACACTGGGGCGGCTGGGGGTGTAATCCGTTCATACCTGCGGCTGACTCTCCACCGCCTTGCCCTGCCGCATCACCAGCAAGGCCGAAGCAAAAATCAACACCGTGCCGCCGATGGCGTAAGCGTCCGGCACTTCACCCCACAACAACCATCCCAATAAAGCCGCCAATAGAACGGTTACATAACTGACGGGAGCAATTTGCGCAGCGGGCGCAGAACCGTAAGCGAGCGACATCAACCACTGCGCCAATGTATTGACGCCGCCGATGCCGAGAATCAAAAGCCAGCCACGCATATCCGGCCACTGCGGATGCCATAAAAAAGGCACCACAGAAATGATTGCACTGAACAATGTAAAATAAAACACCACGCGCGGCGCCGGTTCACTCACCGACAATTTGCGTACCGAAACAAAAGCCAAAGCAGTAAACAAAGTACACGAAAGACCGACAGGTGCCATCCAATAAAAATGTTCACCGCCCGGCTTTAACACCAAGGTCACACCCGCCAAACCGATCAACACCACCGCGTAAATGCGCGCAGTAATCGGCTCGCGCAGCAGCCAATGCGCGAGTAAAGGCACAATGACAGGCGCGGAATACACGAACAGCATGGCATCAGCCAATGCAAAATGTGCCAGCGAATAAAAATACAAATACATCGCCGTTAAACCGACGGCTGTGCGTATGAAATGCCAACGCATCATGTCGGTTTTTAATTCCGCACCACCGTGCCGCAAACGCCGCACTAACCACGGCAATAAAAATAACAAGCCTGAAATATTGCGCCAAAACACCATGGCGTTGTTGTCTAACTGCACCGATGCCATGCGCACCAACACACCAGTAACCGCATAGCAAAACGCCGTGGCGGCTAAAAACAACGCTCCGCGCAATACATTATGCGAGCCTGATGACATTAGCCAGTTCTCAAAAAAACATTACAAACCCAACGTGCGCGTACTGGCCTTGATAAACGCTTTTTTTAGATCTTCATAAGTGTGCACAGCAGGAAATTGCGGAAACTCTTTGATCACATTATCCGGCGCATGAAAAAGAATCCCTGCATCTGCTTCTGACAACATACCTGTATCGTTATAGGAATCACCGGCCGCAATGGTGCGGTAGTACAAACTTTTCAGTGCCACAATCGTTTGGCGTTTAGGGTCGCGCTGACGAATGTGATAGTCCACCACATGCCCGTTACTATCCACTTCTAAATTATGACAAAACAACAGTGGATAGCCCAGTTGACGCATCAAGGGCTGGGCAAATTGATAAAATGTGTCGGAAATAATTGCCACTTGGAAACGCTCGCGCAACCACGCCACAAACTCCACCGCACCTGGTAGCGGTTTGAGCTGTGCAATCACTTCCTGAATTTGTGGCAGACCAAAACCGTGTTGATCTAACAGACGCAGGCGTTGCTGCATCAGCACATCGTAATCAGGAATATCACGCGTGGTGGCGCGCAATTCAGCAATGCCGGTATGTTCGGCAAACGCAATCCAGATTTCTGGCACCAACACACCTTCCAGATCTAAACAGGCAATTTCCACGCACGCACCCTCAATAAAAAGTGGCGGCAGTTTATCAGCAAAAACACGAGCCACCGTATAATGCAGCCACGATTGGATGAACACACACCACGGCCGTGAATATCATTCTGCTCACCGACAGCGATTTCACCTCTGCCACGCATTGCACACTGCAAGGCGAGCGTGCGTTGCATATCGTCAACATTTTGAAAAGTACTGTGGGCGATACGCTGCGCGTGGGTGTGCTGAACGGCAACATGGGCAGCGCACAAATTGTCGCCATCAGCGGCACAGGCAGCAGCACGCAAATCCAACTGCACCTAATTCAGCTAGATCAAACACCATCCACGCCACTTCCCATCACTTTGCTATTGGCTCTGCCGCGCCCGCGTATGCTGGGACGGTTACTGCGCGATGTCACCAGTCTCGGCATCAAACACATTCACCTATTTGGCAGCAACAAAGTTGAAAACAGTTATTGGCAAACACCCGCACTGAAACCCGACAGCGTGCATGAGAAGTTATTGGAAGGTTTGGCACAGGCGCGCGACACACACTTACCCACCGTCCACTTGCACCGCCATTTTCGCGAAGTGAGCGACACCTTGCTGCCCGCACTGTTGCAAACACACATCGGCGTAGTGGCCGACCCGTTTTCTCCTCGCGCCACCCCCACACTGCCTGCGCAAAAACCAGTTGCTCTATTGATTGGCCCCGAAGGCGGTTTTACCGATGAAGAGCGCACGCAATTGTTAGCAAAAAATTGCCAGCCGCTATGGTTGGGCAGCCGCATTCTGCGCGTGGAAACCGCCGTGCATAATGCGATAGGACGACTCGGTTCACTCATGGAATTGCCGTGATGAGTGACGCGCTCATTCCCGTCATTAACATAACGCTGGCGGATCGCATTGATGCCCTGTTGCCGCAAACGCAATGCACCAAATGCGGCTACCAAGGTTGTCGGCCGTATGCCGAAGCAATTGCCGCTGGCGACGCCATCAACAAATGCCCGCCAGGTGGTGCGGTTGGCATTCAAAAATTGGCGCAATTATTGGATCGTCCTGTCATTCCTCTCGACACCACACACGGCGAAGAATTGCCGCAATTGATGGTGGCTTATATTCGCGAACCGGAGTGCATCGGCTGCACCAAATGCATACAGGCTTGTCCAGTGGATGCCATTTTCGGTGCCGCCAAATTGATGCACACCATCGCCAGCGATATTTGTACCGGCTGCGAATTGTGTGTCGCACCCTGCCCCGTCAACTGCATAGAAATGATACCTGCACCCTATCAAAACCTTTCTGCTGCCGACACACAGAAAAAATCGGATTTATCACGCACGCGCTTCCAGCGCCGCAATGCGCGCCTACAAAAAATAGCCGATGCCAAAATCGCACGACGAAAAATCTCCAGCGAAAAAGCCGATGCCGTCGCCGCTGCACTGCAATTAGCGCAAGAAAAACAAAAGGCTTATGAACAAGCCAGCCAGCAATCACCAGAAGCCTTGCGTGAAAAGCTGGAAAAAACGCTGGCCGCCGCACAAGAGCGCCTAGAGCGTGCTGCAGTCAAAGTGGTGGAGGCGAAGAAAAAATTTCCAGAGCAAGTGGCTGCTCTCACTGCGCGGCGCGAAGACATGCGCTTCAAAGTCAATGAAGTGCTAAAAAAACTGGCGGCACTGGACAAGCCATCTACGCCAATCAACACAACCGCACAAGCAGCACTGGAAAAAATGCAGGCACTGCGTCAGCGCAAACCGGATAGCGAGCGTTTTGCGGCGGGCCTACTGGTGATTGAGGAAAAACTGCGTGCCGCCAAAGAACAACTGTTGACTGCTGAGGGCGATGAAGCCATTTTTCTGCGCGAAGATATAGCGCGCTTAGAAAAGAAACGCGCTACCGTGTTGGAAGAAATGAAAAATATCTAACGCCGGCTGCGAAAAAAATCCTGCATTACGCTCGCACAATCCTCTTGCAATACACCGCCTTCACAACACACACGATGGTTGAAATGCGGCGCGGAAAACAGCGATAAATGACTGTCTGCCACACCCGCTTTTGGCTCAACAGCGCCGTACACCACGCGCGCCACACGCGCATGCACGAGCGCACCTGCACACATGGTGCAGGGCTCAACGGTGACATACAGCGTGGTATTCGGTAAGCGGTAATTGCCTACACGTTTGGCCGCATCGCGCAGCGCCATCACTTCGGCATGTGCGGTAGGATCGTTTGTACGGATCGGGCAATTAAAACCTTCGCCGATCACTTCCCCTTCATACACCAGCACCGCACCTACAGGCACTTCGCCTTGCGCGGCGGCTTTTTTCGCCAACCGCAGCGCTAACTGCATGTAGTGTTCGTCATTGATTGCATTCGTCATTCAGCGTTACTCGTTTCCGAATAACGCTATTAGACCATCAAAAATTACATCACTAAAAACGGTAGCCGATGCTTGCCATATACACCCAAACATCCGCATTCACATTGGCTTTTACTGTAGACCCTGCCAAGGCACCGGTTTTCACGGTATAGGTAGCATCTGTGTTGACGGGGAAATACCACACGCCGGCATTCACCAACCAGTTGTTGCCGAGATCCACATCTAAACCCGCTTCCAGTGCATAGCCCCATGAGTTATGGATTTCAAGATCCACATCCCCACCCAAGGTGGTATTCAAATCTCGGCTGGCATCCTCACCGTAAAACCACGAGTAATTGATACCTGCACCCAAATATGGCGTAAAAGCTGTGGAATTATTGAAATAGTACTGCGCGGTCAAAGTCGGCGGCAGCAAACGCGTTTTGCCGAGATCGGTCGTGCCGAGTGCAGCACCCGCCGTGCTGTTGCCGTGTATGCGATGTTGAAACGGCGCGGCTGCCAGCAAACCCACGCCGATGTTATCCGTAATCATGTATGTGCCGGTGACACCCAAACGCGTATCACTGTCTACACTCACGTTCGAGCCATAGATGGGGTTGCCGTTCAGCTTGGGTGTCGAGATACTATCGTCCAACGTCACATCGGTAGCTCCAACACGCAGAATAAAATCTCCCGCTTTGTGTGCCTGTGCACCCACTACCCAGCTTGCCAACATCAAACCTACGACTGTTTTATAAAATGTGCTCATCTATCACCTCAGACCAAACGGAAAGCGCGATTCATCGAACCGCAAGATCATTGGAACACAGGCTATTTCACATTTTATTGACAGAAATTAAATGTTTATCCGATCAAAAAATGTATTTTAAATGAATCAATAACCGAATTTTTTTATGAACGACGATACTTTTTTTTATTTTGACCCCACTAGCCTGCATGCCCGCGCCGATGCGTTAGCTGAAGGCTATCGTGCCGCCTTACCCTTTCCCCATGCTGTGATCGACAATTTATTACCCGATGCTATCGCTCTGCGTTTAGCGCGTGAATTTCCCGCCCGTGACTTTGTGGGATTTCAACGCCGCGACAATCCACACCAAGTGTTAAAGCAGGCGCGTCTGCAAGAAAGTTACTTCGCTGGCGTTTCCGGTTTTGCGCGCCACATGGCGCTGCTGTTTAACGATCACGTTTTTATTGATTTCCTGGAAAAGTTGACCGGCATCAAAGGAATCATCCCCGACCCGCATTTTTTCGGCGGTGCATTTCACCAGATACTACCCGGTGGAAAATTGGATATTCACGCCGATTTCAACCGCGATGAGCGCAGAAAACTGGATCGTCGCTTAAATGTACTGCTGTACCTGAATGAAGATTGGCAAGACGCTTGGGGCGGCAATCTGGAATTGTGGAATGCGGACATGACATGCTGCGAAAAAACCGTGTCACCGATTTTGAACCGCTGCGTGATTTTCAACACCACCGACACCTCTTTCCACGGGCATCCTGAACCACTCACCTGCCCACCGGATCGCACGCGCAATTCCTTGGCGTTTTACTACTACACCAACGGCCGCGATGACGGCGCTACCGGCGAAGGGCAATTCAAAACGCTGTGGCGGGATAGACCCGAAGGAAAATAAACATGAAAACTTCCGACATCCGCCGCGAATACCAATACGGCGAATTACACCGCCGCGATCTCGCTGCTGATCCTTTTACACAATTTTCTCATTGGCTCGAAGAAGCGGTGCAAGAACCCAAGCTGCCCGACCCCACCGCCATGACACTCGCCACGGTGAACGCACAAGGCCAACCCGCGCAGCGCACGGTATTGCTGAAAGATCACAGCGCCGCCGGTTTTACTTTTTTTACCAATCTGCGCAGCCACAAAGCGCAAGACTTGCAGGCCAACACCAGCGTTTCGCTGCTATTCCCTTGGCTGGTGCAGAGCAGGCAAGTGATTATTCAAGGCACAGCACAGCGCACCACGCGTGCAGAAGACGAAGCCTATTTTGCTAGTCGACCGCGCGGCAGCCAGCTCGCGGCTTGGGCTTCCGCACAAAGCAGCGTGTTGCAAAACCGCGAACAACTGGAAGCTGCTTTCACTGACATAGAAAACCGTTTTGGCGATGGCAATATCCCCTGCCCTGAGCATTGGGGTGGCTGGCGTGTGATACCGGTGCGCATCGAGTTTTGGCAAGGGCGACCCTGTCGCCTGCACGACCGCTTCGTCTACGAAAGACAAAGCAACCGCTGGGATATTTTTAGGCTAGCTCCGTAGTTTTCAGGCTAGCCCCTCACCGCACTCTGCCGCATAATTCCGCCTCCCAATTTTTCACTTTTTCTTTTACCCAACCACAGGAGCATCACCATGCAAACCGTTATTGCTAAAAAACTGGGCATACAAGCCCCTATCTTTGCGTTTACGCACTGCCGCGACGTTGTTGTCGCCGTGTCCAAAGCCGGCGGCTTGGGCGTGCTGGGCGCTGTCGGCTTCTCGCCTGAGCAGCTCAAACAAGAACTGGACTGGATCGACCAGCACATCGGCGACCACATCTACGGCGTGGACATCGTGATTCCACAAAAATACGAAGGCATGGGCGAAATGGATCCCGCCAAACTGGAAGAAATGCTGCAAGGCATGGTGCCGCAAGAACACCGCGACTTCGCAGAAAAATTGCTGGCTGACCACGGCGTTCCCGCTTGGCCTGACAAAGACGACAAAATGGGCTTGCTGGGCTGGAACGAAGCCATCGCCACCCAGTTGGTTGAAGTCGCTCTGGAGCGCCCCAAGTGCAAACTCATTGCCAACGCACTCGGCACCCCGCCGGCTGAGATCATCAAGAAAGTGCAAGACAGCGGCCGTTTGATCGGCGCGCTGTGCGGCAAAGTGAAGCAAGCCGTACAACACAAGAAAGCCGGTCTCGACTTCATCATCGCGCAAGGCGGCGAAGGTGGCGGTCACACCGGCGATGTGGGCTCTATCGTGCTGTGGCCACAAATTATCGACGCCGTGGGCGACACCCCTGTGCTGGCTGCTGGCGGTATCGGTAACGGTCGCCAAGTGTTGGCGGCAATGGCGATGGGCGCGCAGGGCGTGTGGTCCGGCTCTTTGTGGCTGACCGTAGAAGAAGCCGACGCTGAGCCGGCACAAAAAGAAACCCTGCTCAAAGCCACCTCTGAAGACACCGTACGCTCGCGCAGCTGGACCGGTAAGCCTTGCCGTATGCTGAAAAACGAGTGGACGATTGCTTGGGAAGCAGAAGGTAACCCCAAACCGCTGGGCATGCCGCTGCAAGGCTTGGTAACAGGCGATGCCATTCGCCGCACGCACAAATACGCCGCCGTGGGCGACTGCCAGAAAGTGGCCTTCAACCCAGTTGGTCAGGTGGTTGGGCAGATCAACCATGTCGAGAAAAGCGGTCAAGTGGTGATGCGTTTGTTGACCGAATACGTCGATGCACTGGACAGCGTAAACGCACTGACGGCTGAATAATCCGCGCTGCTTCGGCAGCACACGGAGTACAAAAAAATCCCGCCGCGTGCGGGATTTTTTATTTACAACTGCAGCGCGTTAATCACCTTCACACCACCCGCATCTTTTTGCACGGAAGATTCCAGCTCCACGTCTTTATTGGGGATGCCGATGATGAGATCCGCTTTGCCATCGGCGTTGATGTCACCGGCACTCACGGCTGCGCCAAATAAATCTCCAAACGCATCGCCGTACATGGTTTTGATCGGTGCATAAGTCGCGCCATTCCATACAGTGACGCTGCCCGTGCCATTAGTTGCAGTGGGTACGTTGTTGTCTTGCGGCGCACTGGCGATGATGTCTAGCGTGCCATCGCCGTTCACATCACCCAGCGCCACGCTGCTGCCCAACCACGCTTTTTTCACCGCGCCGAACTGTTTAGTCGATAGCAATTCACCGTCGCTGCCGCTAATCACGCTGATGCTACCGGCATCTTTGATGTTGCTGTCTGCGTCATCGTCCAGCGGTGCGCCGACCACAATATCTGCATATCCATCGTGATTGATGTCCGCACTCGCCAGCGCACTGCCAAACCGCGCTTTTTTGTTTGTGCCGAGTTTTTGCAGCAACTCCGTGCCGCTGCTGCTGTACACACGCACGCTGCCTACACCGTTTTCATCCGGTGCGCCGACGATGATGTCGGCCACACCATCGTTATCCACATCGCCCGCTGCCACGGCTGTGCCTGCATGTGCGTTCGTTGATAGCCCGTAAAAACGCTTGCGGCTTTGCAAGCTGTTGCCGTCAAACACCGTCACGCTGCCCGCCGCTTTTTGTGACGATGCTGGGCTTTTGTCTTTCGGCGCGCCGATCAACACATCCGCATAGTCATCGCCGTTTACATCATCCAGTGCTAAGGCCGAACCAAAGCGGGTATTTTTTGTTGCACCCCAGAAGGTGTGCCTGCGATTGCCCGCACCGCCGTACAACACGGTGACGCTGCCAACATGCAGCGCCGTGGCATAGGGTGCACCCACCACTACATCGACAAAGCCGTCTTTATCAATATCGGCATTGCCAGCCACAGCAAAACCCATCGCGTCTTTCGCGGCATTGCCAGTAATCGAAGCCAGCACGCTGCCGTCTTTGCCCGAAATGACTTCGGCTTTGCCTGCGCCAACAATCGCTTTCGCGGGCGGCGCTGCTGGCACACTGTAACCCAGTGAGCCAATCACATAATCGCCGTAACCATCGCCGTTAAAATCACCGGCAAACGCCACCGCTGCGCCGGTTTTTTCGGCTTTGGCTGTGCCGTCTGTATCGCTAGGTACAGGCACCGGTGCGTCGCAGGCATCGCCGATGCCGTTGTCATCCCAGTCGAGTTGGTTGCTATTGGAAACGGATGGGCAGTTGTCGGCGTTATCGCCCACGCCATCGTTATCCGCATCTACTGGTTCCGATGCGTCCAACGGAAATGCATCACAAACATCACCCACGCCGTCACTGTCTGCATCTGCTTGATCTGCATTCGAAACCGATGGACAGTTATCCGCATTGTCAACGGCATCATCACTATCTGTATCAACACCTAGATAATTCATCACAAAAAGAGATTTATTAAATGTCACATCCCAACATTCAGAAGTGCTGGTACCTTGCGCGCACAATTTTTGCGAGGGCTCCGTCCATATTGTGGTAGAAAAGTGTACGGACGAAAAATTCTGCGGAATACCCGAACTGCTCTCAAGCGAGGCATAGCCCCCACTGCACATAGAGAAAGAACCTAATGGCTGCGCCCTGCAAAAAACCACCGAACCCATTACACCGCAATCCAAGGTTGATTGCGGTGAGACGCATTGAGAATCCTCGGCGGAGGCTGTTTTTGTCGCCTGTGGTGCAATACAGGCAGCACTCCCAGAGGCACTAATCGTGCCGGCTGGACAAGGTATTGAGATTGTTGCACCAGGACCCGGCGCATAAAACTGTGCCTGCGCTCTAGTACAACTGCTGCGGCCCGATGTAGAACTAAAAGTACCGGCTGGGCAAATTGTCTGCGTAACATCACCCGCTTTTGCAAAATAACCGGGTGATGCTGCTGTGCAGCTAGTGCTGCCGTAATAACCGTCTAGGCATGTCGATTTGGTTGCGTCATTAGGAAAAGGATCACAAGCATCGCCACGACCATCGCCATCTGAATCCTGCTGATTCATATTAGCGACAAATGGGCAGTTGTCTTTCGTTGCAGTGACAGTCACATCATCAACATACATAGTTAATGATGAGGGCACGGTAGGCGTTTTCCATTGGATCGTGTGTGTGCCGCTCAACACAGTAAAACTAAATTTCTGCCATGTATTAAAACTGGATACAGAGTTCGTAAAGACAGCTCCATCAGAGATAAAAGAAAAGGTATTAACCGTGTTCGTACCGATGTAAACCCAATAGCTAATTTGAGATAGGCTTGATACGGTAACACTGAGCTGCAATGTTTTAGGCGAGCAATTGGGATTAACACAATCAACAGCCGCATAGTTAGGGGAGCTATGCGCATTTGAAGCGTTATTTTCAACAAGCCAGTCTCCAAGTAACCATTCCGAACCAACAGCATCAAAGGATGATGAATAGGTCACCCCACCTACATCATCTAAACCATCACCATCCGTATCCACCGCCCACACTGCTGTGGCGGAAAGCAACAAACACGCACTAAAAACAACGCTTGAGACCCTGCTTGCCATTGTTGCTTTCACCGCAGCCTCACTTGCTCGTCTGAGCCAATATTTTTTTATTATCAATGGATTACCTTTTACTACTGCAACAGGGCGTTTACAAGCCTGCCCCCCCCGCATAGGTAGTTCTTCTCGAAATGTGATGTACATCACATTTATCTACTGCTTACCAATCACTCCGCGAAAACGCAGCAGCGCGCCGGTGAGAAAGCACACACCGATGACGATCATGGCGGCGATCTGTTGCCACACCAGCGTAAAACCGGCACCGCGAAACAACACGGCCATGGCAAAATTGGTGAAATGAGAAGAAGGAATTAGCAGCATAAAATAGTGGATAGGTTTCGGCATCACATCCAGCGGCGTTAAACCGCCTGATAGAACCGCAATCGACATCACGATGGGCAAAAACAACAAACCCAGTTGCGGCATGGAGCGCGCCACCGTGCCGAGAAAAATACCAATAGCAGAAATAGCAAACAGATACAGCGCCGAACCAACCAGAAATAACGTAAGCGAACCCTGCAAGGGAATATCTAAAAACCACTTCACTACGCATTGAATACAAAAAAACATCGCTATCAAAATAACCAAACTATTCGCCCATACTTTGCCTAGTGCAATTTCCAATGGGCGCAAAGGCATAACCAATAAATGCTCCACCGTACCGCGCTCGCGTTCACGAATCAGCGCTGCACCGGTTAATACAATCGCCAACATCGACACGATACTAATCATATTCGTAATTCCAAAAAACCAACCACCATACAAATTGGGATTAAATGCCACGCGTATGTCCATCGTCACTGGCTGTGGAAATTGTGCTTGCGGAAAATATTGCTTGAGCGTTTCACCCAATATCTGCGAGATATACCCTGCACCATTGCCTGCCTGCGTCATTGCTGTGGCATCCACCAACACTTGTATAGCTGGCTTGCGCTGCGCGTTTATGTCCGCTTCAAAGCGGCGTGGAATCCACACAACAAAGGTATAGGTATTGTCATCCAGCCTCGCCATTGCTTCATCACCCGACACCAGCGCCGGCTTTTTGAAATAAGGCTCTTGCAAGGAAAAAAATAATGCTCGCGATAAAGGTGTGTTGTCTTCATCCACCACTGCCACTGATGCATTACGCATATCTACCACGGCGTTTTTAGTGGGTATCACAATAAAAACCGTAAACGACAAAACAATCAGCACACACATCACGACATCGCTGCGTAAACTCCACAGCTCTTTAATGCCGAGGTGATAAATATTGATCAAGCTGCGCCACATCGTTTTGTGCCACATAGCCGGCTACGCCTCCTGCTTGCGCAGCAGCAGTACACTGCCAAGGGTAAACACAGAAAAATGCACAGCCATTACCGCGAAGTTTTTCCACAAATCAGAAAAAAACAAACCCTTGGTAAACGTGCCCACGGTGATATTGAGCAAATAAGTGGTAGGAAAAACCGTACCAAACCAATACGCCCCACCCTCTAGCGAAGCCACAGGTTTTAACATACCAGAGAAATTCACCGAGGGAATCATGGAGATAATCAAGGCGGCAAACAGTGCGGCAATTTGTGTACGCGTGAAAGCGGAAATCAACAAGCCAAACGAAGTCGCCACCCAACTGTAACAAACGCCAGCCAATAGCAGCACCGACAAACTACCGAGCAGTGGCACTTGAAATGCAAAACGCGTGATTAATACCAAGCACAGATAGTTGATCATAGCGATCGCCACATACGGCACCTGCTTGCCCCACAAAAACTCCAAACGCCGCGTAGGTGTGGCATAAAAATTAATGATGGAACCGAGTTCTTTTTCGCGCACCACGGCCACCGCCATCAACATGGTGGGAATCATGGTGACCAACACCGCGATAATCGACGGCACGATGGCGTAAGCACTCAACATTTCCTGATTGTATTGAAAGCGCGTTTCCAAGCGATACGGCTCTTCTGGCATGTGTACGCGATGCTCACGCTGCAATTGTTGCAAATACTGCTGATGAATCCCTTGAATATAGTTGCGTGCCCTTTCCGCGCGAAATGGGTAGCCACCGTTGATTTGCACGGCCACCGCCGGCTCTCTACCTGCCTCTAAATCTTTACCAAAACCCGAAGGAATTTCCAAAGCAAACAACAACTGTCCCGATGACAATTTCTGTTGCAACTGCGCATAGCTATGCAAAGCACCGTAAGAAACAAAATAGTCACTGGCACGGAAGCGATCAATGTATTCGCGGCTAGCTGCGGTGTTGTCTTGATCTAACACCGCGAAATCCAAACGATCTACATCAAAGTTCACACCCATGCCTAGCACCATCATCAAAAATAACGGTGCAACAAACGCAAACAATAAACGAATAGGCTCACGCAGTAACTCTAGTGTTTCACGCCGTGCATAGGCCTTGAGTCGTTGAAAACTAAAAAATCTGTCTTGATCTTCCGTTGTATTGTCGATAGCGGTTTTATCCTCTGCTGCTGCAATCGCCACTGCCGGTTTTTCATCCGCTGGCCTCGCCTGCTCCAATACCTGAATGAACGCATCTTCTAAAGTCGGCACACCAAATTGCTGACGAATGGCTTCTGGGCTGCCGGATGCCAATACTTTTCCTGCATCCATCAGCGAGATGCGATCACAGCGTTCAGCTTCATTCATGTAGTGCGTAGTAATAAAAATAGTCACGCCTTGTTTGCGCGACAAATCAATTAATAACTCCCAAAAACCGTCGCGCGCCACGGGGTCTACGCCAGAAGTGGGTTCATCCAAAATCAACATGACAGGATTGTGGATAACCGCCACCGCTAACGACAAACGCTGGCGCACACCCAAGGGCAAACTGCCTGCAGGTTGCTGCGCATAGGGCGTGAGCTGCATATCGCGCAACAGCGTTGCACAGCGCTCGCGTATCTGCTCGCTGTTCATAGCAAAAATGCGCCCGTGCAGCTCCAAGTTTTGAATGACATTCAATTCTTCGTACAGAGAAAAACTTTGCGACATATAACCGAGGCGGTGCCGCGTGCTGATGTCGTCCGCATCCACCGGCTTGCCAAATAAAAACGCCTCACCTTCAGTCGCTGGCAGCAGCCCCGTGAGCATTTTCATGGTGGTAGATTTGCCGCAACCGTTAGAACCGAGAAAACCAAAAATTTCGCCTTGCTGTATCTCAAAATTGACACTATCAACGGCCGTGAAATCACCAAAACGACAACTCAAATTGCGCGCACTGATGACAATATTGTTTTGATGCGCGTCCGTCAGTGGCGGCAGAACCGGCTCCACATGCCCTGCGCGTTTTTCTGGCGGCAGCAATTGAATAAATGCGGCATCTAAATTATTTGCGCCCGTTTTTTGCAGCAGCGCCGCAGGCGAACCCTGCGCCAACACACTGCCGGCATCCATCATCGCCAACCAATCAAAACTGGAAGCTTCTTCCATGTATGCCGTGGCGACGATGATCGACATACTCGGCCGCTGCGCACGCAAATCTTTTAACAACTGCCAAAACTGGCGCCGCGATAATGGGTCTACGCCCGTGGTCGGCTCATCCAGAATCAGCAAATCGGGTTCGTGAATCAAAGAACAACACAGGCTAAGTTTTTGTTTCATACCGCCCGATAATTTTGCCGCAGGGCGATCAACAAAGCGCGCCATGCCCGTGGCTTGCAACAAATGTGCGATGCGCTGCTCGCGCTCTACGCCTTTTTCACCGAACAAATCGGCAAAAAAACGGATGTTTTCCATCACCGATAGCGTGGGGTACAAATTCTTTCCTAACCCTTGCGGCATATACGCCACGCGGCGACACATGCGCGCTCGCGCGGCGGCGCTGTGCATGTCTTCGCCCAGCACTTCCACGCGACTGTTTTTTTGCACGCGGCGCGCACCGGCAATCAAACTCAGCAAGGTGGATTTACCCACACCATCAGGACCGATGATGCCAGCCAAGCAACCAGCGGGAATGGCGAGATCAATACCATCCAGCGCCACTACCTTGCCGTAGCGGTGGTGCACCTGCGTCAGCGTGGCGACGAGAGCCGTCATCACAACAAAGCTCTAGCGCGCAGGGGTTTCAGGCCACGCGGCATTGGCATCGGTGCGCAGCCAGCCCAAACCGGGCATGCCGCTTTTGAGCCAGCCCTGCTCTGCCAACACCGCCGCATCAATACCGATGCGCGCGCGAAACACCAAATTGCTGCGCTCGCTGGCCGTTTCTACCGATTTCGGCGTGAACTCTGCTTCTGCCGCCACAAAGGTGACTTTGGCTGGCACCCACTCCTCGGCTCTGGCGTCCATCTGCAAACGCGCTTCATCGCCCAGCGCCACTTTGCCTGCCACATCTGCCGGTAGAAACACAGTGAGGTAGACATCGCTGTCGCTCACCAGCGTAAACAAGGGTGAACCGGCGGCGATCATTTCGCCCGGCTCTGCCAAGCGATAGAGGATGTAACCGGAAAACGGTGCACGGATGCTGCTGTCTGCCAAATCCACGCTCAGGCGGTCACGCCCCGCTTGCGCCACTTTGCCTGCCGATTGCGCAGCCGCTACCGCCGCCTGCGCTGCATTGACCACCGAGCCACAACTGGCGGCACGGGTGCGGGCGCTGTCGAGTTGGTCTTGCGACACAAACTGTTGCTTGCTCAAGGCTTGAATACGCGCCAGCTGCGAACGCGCGTAGTCACACTCCGTTTGCGCCTGCACGCGCTGCGCCTCAGCCAAATGCACTTGGTCATTGGCTTGCGCGATAGCGGCATCGCCACGCACGATTTCCGCTTGCAGCGGTTGGCTGTCCAGCTCCGCCAGCACTTGCCCTGCAGCAACGCGATCGCCCTCTTTTACCTTCACCGCTGCCAGCAACCCCGGAATGCGCGTGGCGACACGGCTCTGCGCGGCCTCCAAACGACCATTGGTATGAAAGAATCCGCGCTCACCCTGCTGCTGCCAATGCTGCCACAGCAAAAAACTGCCGCCAGCTACCGCCAATGCCACAACAGTCACACCTAACTTCGTTTTCATGATCCGTTTTCCTGCTACTTTTCCGTACAAACAGTACAGTAATTGCCTGTACGAAACGATCAGCAATTCCTAGCACAAACGCGGCTATCGACAGCACCAGCGAAAGCCCGCAACATAGCCAACTTCCTCGCTGTGACTATTTGCAAAATCGCATGCAAGTCATTATCCCCGTCAAAGATTTTCGCAGTTGCAAAAGCCGCCTGGCACATGCGCTGCCACTGGAAGCGCGCCAAAGCTTGATGGCAGCGCTGCTCTCAGATTTGCTGCACACACTGCAACGCTGTCACTCGATAAAAAATATTGCGCTGGTGACGCGCTGCCCAGACGTTGCACAGCTCGCCGCACAACAGCGCACCGAAGTCTTGAACTTGGACGATGACCGCTGCTTGAACAGTGGTATCGCCGCCGCCGTTGCAGCAATCAGCACGCGCGGCACAACACAAACCCTGATTCTTCACGCGGATTTACCGCTCGCTACCATGGGCGATATTGACGCGATTATTACTGCGCACCAAAACCACAGCGCTGCCGTTACCTTGGTGCCAGACAATCAAAACAATGGTACCAACGCCATGCTGCTCACCCTGCCCACGCAAATGCAATTTTTCTACGGCAGCCACAGCTACAGCGCACACAGTGATTTTTGCTGCACGCAGGGTATTGCCATGCAAACCGTTTACAATGTGCAACTGGGTAGCGACATTGATTTATGGCAGGATTTTGCACCGTTATTGTCGCTGCGCACCGCAGGCACCAGACCCCATCTTTCACACTGGCTGGAACAGTACGGCGAATTGTTTGATTGGCCGCTCACAGCAACACGCTAAAAACTTTTTGATCGACAGCATGCAAACATCGGAAGATTTTTTATCACTGGCAGACTGCAATGACACCGCCGCCCTGATGGCGCAAGCGCGCGCACTGCGCGATGCCGGTTTTCACAATGTCGTCACTTTTTCCAAAAAAGTTTTTATTCCGCTAACGCATTTGTGTCGCGATGTCTGCCACTACTGCACCTTCGCACAAACACCTA
This sequence comes from Pseudomonadales bacterium, assembly GCA_046347205.1. Classification (GTDB taxonomy): domain Bacteria; phylum Pseudomonadota; class Gammaproteobacteria; order Pseudomonadales; family UBA7239; genus UBA7239. The sequence continues at coordinate 177,543 of JAXMGN010000002.1, read as the reverse complement.
AAAAAATTGACAGCGCCTACATGACGCGCGAGCAGGTATTGGAAATTGCACGCGCCGGTGCCGCCGCAGGCTGCAAAGAAGCACTGTTTACCCTCGGTGAAAAACCGGAGCTGCGCTACAACGCGGCGCGTCAAGCGCTCAACGCGATGGGCTACGCCAGCACGGTGGATTATTTATACGACATAGCCAAAGCCGTGTTTGAAGAAACCGGATTATTTCCGCACGTCAATCCAGGTACGCTCACCGCCGAAGAAATGGCCAAACTGCGCAGCGTTTCACCGTCGATGGGCATCATGCTGGAGAGTTTGTCGGCGCGCCTGTGTGAAAAAGGCATGCCGCATTACGGCTCACCCGACAAAGTACCAGCAGTGCGTCTCGCCACACTGGAAGAAGCCGGCAAGCAAAAAATCCCCTTCACCACGGGTATCTTGATCGGCATCGGCGAAACACGGCGCGAGCGCGTTGAATCCCTGCTCGCCATCAAAACCTTGCACGCGCAGTACGGTCACATCCAAGAAATCATTGTGCAAAACTTTCGCGCCAAACCTGACACCAAAATGGCGCAAGCACCCGAACCGGATTTAGAAGATTTATTGTGGACGATAGCTGTCGCGCGCATTATTTTTGGCAGCGAGATGGCTATTCAAGCGCCACCTAATTTATCGCCAGGCGTGTTAGAAAAATTGGTGGATGCCGGCATCAACGACTGGGGCGGTGTTTCACCGCTCACGCCAGATTTTGTCAATCCAGAAGCGCCTTGGCCACACTTGCAAGACCTCGCTGAAGCCACCGCCAACGCGGGAAAATATCTGCAAGAGCGTTTAACCATCTACCCTGCTTTTGTGCGCCAATGGCAGCAGTGGACAGACAAAGTTTTCCACACACCTTTATTACAGCAAACCGATGGCGACGGTTTTCCGCGCATTGACACTTGGCAAACCGGCAGCAGTGAAACGCCACCGCAAGACATGCTGTCGCAGATACACAAGCCTGTGCGCACACAAACGGCCTCGCAAGATGTGCGCGATATTTTGACTGCTATTCAGCAGGGTCACACACCCAGTGAAGCAGACATTGTGCGTTTGTTTCGTGCACGCGGCGACGATGTGGGCGCGATCTGTCATGCAGCAAATGCGCTGCGTAAATCCTTGAATGGCGATACGGTCACTTATGTGGTCAACCGCAATATCAATTACACCAACGTCTGCTATTTCAAATGCCAATTCTGCGCGTTTTCCAAAGGCAAAACGCACGAGAACTTGCGCGGCAAGCCTTACGATATTTCATTAGAAGAAATTCAGCGCCGCACCACCGAAGGCTGGCAGCGCGGCGCCACTGAAGTGTGTATGCAAGGTGGCATCCACCCCGATTACGACGGCAACACCTACATAGAAATTCTCGATGCGGTAAAAGCCGTGCAACCCGACATGCACATCCACGCTTTTTCTCCGCTGGAAATTTGGCAGGGTGCAACTACGCTCAATTTGCCACTCACCGATTATTTGCAAACACTAAAAGCGCACGGCTTAGGCACACTGCCGGGCACTGCGGCAGAAATTCTCGACGACGAAGTGCGCGCCGTGTTGTGCCCAGACAAAATCAACACACAAGAATGGTTTGCGGTGATGGAAGCCGCGCACGCTGTGGGTTTGCGCTCAACCGCCACCATCATGTTTGGTCACATTGAACGCTACGAACATTGGGCGCGCCATTTCTTGCGCGTACTCACACTGCAAAAACAAACCGGCGGCTTTACCGAGTTTGTGCCGCTGCCCTTTGTGGCGGAAGAAGCGCCGATGTATTTGCGCGGTCGCGCACGCAAAGGGCCGACTTTCCGCGAAGTGGTGTTGATGCACGCCATTGCGCGTTTGGTGTTGTCGCCGCACATCCGCAACATCCAAGCTTCATGGGTGAAATTGGGTAACGAAGGTGTTGTCGCCTGCCTCGCCGCCGGCGTCAATGATTTGGGTGGCACGCTGATGAATGAAAGCATCACACGCGCAGCCGGCGCCACACACGGGCAGGAAAACTCACCTGAAAATCTCGACGCGATGATTACTGCGGCACAGCGCACACCGCAACATCGCAGCACGCTGTACAGCGCGGTGGATGCGGCGCATATCCAACGATCTTACGGCGCGGATGAATTACTACCACTGGTGAATGATTTGGTGACGCGCGTGAAGGTTGCACATCACTGAAGCATGGCGTCGATTGAAATATCCAACCGCGAAGCGTCGCCCTTGAGCACCTGCTACAACCAACGCCTCACTTTTTTTGAATAACTGACGAATTCCTCACCAAACAAAGTCAGCATAGCGCGTTCTTCTGGAACGATTTGAAACTGATTGATAAAAGCAACAAACCCAACAACACCCAATAGCGTCCAGAAAGACCCTAAATATATTGACCACGCCAACAATATAAAAGCCACGCCGACATACATGGGATTTCTTGACAAACCAAATACACCAGACACGACTAATGATGTAGCTGACTGAGGTTTTAATGGATTGGCCGTTGTTTTTGCTTTACGAAACAACAGGAGAGCGGATATTGAAAAGTATGTCCCTATTAGCCAGCAGGCAAAAATACCTAAAATTCTAATTATGCCGATTGACTCTTGAGAGCCAGAGGATATGAGCCACATAACCACGCCAAAAAACAACGCAACAACGGGTGGTGGAATTTTATTGTCTATGTTCATGTTACTCTCATCTAAGAGGTTTATTGGAGGTGTGCATATACGAATTGCTATACACGCTCCGCCACAATCTCCGTCAGAACTTCCGGATGCCGTGACACAATTTTGAGTAGTGTTTCTGCTGCACCGGATGGCTGACGGCGCCCCTGCTCCCATTGCTGCAGCGTGCGCGGCGAAATATGTAAAGCCTCCGCAAATTTAGACTGCGACAAGCCACATTGCAGGCGGACTGTAACAATTTCGTTAGGTTCAATTTGATACTTTGCGCCGATTCTTCCTGCTTTTACTTCACGGATTGCAGACAGCAATTCTTCGCCAATATTGCGCTTGGCGTCTCTTGCTTCGATGATTTTGGTGTTACGAGGCATGACCCATTTCCTCTGCAATTTGTTTCAGTACATGTGCCGGAATATTGTCTGCTGCACTTTTAGAGTAAATGACCAGCAACACAAGTACGCCACTTTCAAGGCGCGTGGTGTAGATAACCCTGACACCGCCTCTTTTGCCGTGACCGGGGCGACTCCAGCGAATTTTTCGGCAACCACCAGAACCTTGAATAACATCACCGGCTTCAGGATTTGTAGCTAAAAACGATACAAACTCTGCGCGTTCCTGCTCGGACCAGTAGTCTGGCCAAAGTTTGGTAAATAGCGGAGATTCTATGATTGTCAGCATAGATGTATTGTGCGCCAATGGCGTATATTATAGCAAGATTAACTGGTCACGCACGCTTGATACGCAACTGCACCAGTTTGGCTGCCAGTGCTTTGAATTGCGTTAACGCTTCTGCACCCACCAAAGCTTCGTACTCCGCTTCCAGCTCATCGTAAGCGTGCATAGAATCTTGGATCAGTTGTTTGCCGCGCGCGGTAAGCGCAATTTTTTTAGCGCGACCGTCGTCTGGGTCTTCCTGCTTGGTGATGTAACCCTGCTTCTCGATTTCCGCCACGATTTGACTCATCGCCTGCTTGGTCAGCCCGTTGGCTTGCGCTAAATCTACAATGCGCGAGCCGTCGCGAAAATCCAAATTCAGAAACACTGTATCCCAATTCAGCTTCAGCCCTTTGTGCCCTTTCGCTGCACTTTTCGCCATCAAACCCCGACTCAAATCGCGGCTGAGAAAAGATAAATCGCGCCCCAGATTGTTCTTAAACGCGTGCTTCCCGTTGCCCGACACTTTGTTCATGCTCCGCTCCAACGGCTTGCTGTTCTATGCCGCAGATTAACCCAAACTTTCGATAAATAGTAAAGCGTTCTTGACCAAATCCGCGCGGCTCGCTAGTGTGAAGCATCTTAAAAAACGCACAGAGGCAAAGGGCATGACACAGCGCGCAGGCTTTATCGGGCTAGGCAACATCGGCAAACCCATGGCCGTTCAACTCGCCAAAAGTGAATTCTCCACTGTGGTGTATGACATCAACCCCAAAGCCTGCGAAGAGCTGGCTGCCGAGGGCGCAGCAATTGCCAGCAGCCCTGCCGAGCTGGCCGCGCAGTGCCATTACATCGGGATTTGTGTACGCGACGATGCCGATACATTCACGGTGTTGTCAGGAGAAAACGGCATTCTTTCGCGCGCGCAACCCAACACGGTGGTAGCCATACACAGCACGGTGAAAATCGACACCATTAAAAAACTCGCCGCTATCGCCGCAGAAAAAAATGTGCATGTGTTTGATGCCCCCATCACCGGCGGCGCGCACGGCGCAGCCAGTAAACAGCTCTACTACATGTGCGGCGGCGATGAAACGGTGATACGCAGTGTAGAAAAATACATGCTGACTTCTGGGCAAAAAGTGGTGCACGCGGGTGAACTCGGTTGCGGCATGAAATTAAAACTGTGCAACAACTTGATGACTTACATCGAATTCATGGCCGTACACGAAGGCATGAAGCTCGCCAAAGCGTCTGGGCTGAGTTTGGATGTGTTGAAAGAAGTTACCACTGGCAACGGCGTGCTCACACCGTCCATGAAAATGATTTTCGACACCAAAAAAGGTTTTGACGAAGAAACCTTTGCGCAAATCATGACGGGCTTTAAAGCGGTTGCGATTAAAGATTTATCCAGCGCGCTGGATTTTGCCGATTCGTTGGATATTTGTTTACCCGGCACCGGCACCTGCCGCGAAGTGGTTAAGCAGGTGTTTGGGCATGGTTAAAACAAAGCGAAAAATTAGTAATAAGAATGACTGCGATCGGTGTGATCGGTGACATCATGCACACCTTCCAACTGCGGCAGTTTTTCCATCAGGGTGCGCTCAACGCCGTCTTTCAGCGTGACATCCACCGAGGCACAACCTTGGCAGCCACCGCCAAATTTCAGTACCGCGATATTGCCGTCCATGTGATCCAAAGACACTTCCCCGCTGTGCGCTGCCAGTTGCGGGTTGATGTCGTTGTACAACACATAATTCACTTTGTCAGCCAACGGGCTGTCATCACTCACTTGCGGCATTTTGGCATTCGGCGCTTTGATGGTGAGCTGCCCGCCCATACGATCCGGTGAATAATCCACTTTGGCATCTTTCAAATACGGAATACTGCGCGCATCGAAATAGCAGCGAAACTGCTTGAACTCAACAAACTCATCGCCCTCTTTTTCTTCACCAGGGCGGCAGTAGGCAATACAAGTTTCTGCGCGCGAGGTACCCGGATCGTTCACAAACATACGCACGCTGATATCCGGCGTATTTTGTTTGGCCAGCAAGCCCGCCAAATAATCTTGTGCAGATTCGGTGATATCAACTTCCAACATGGTGTGTACTCACAGCAGAAAACAGTAGGCGTTCATTGTAAAACGATCGCCCCATCAGATATACAGACAAAAAATCAGGGTATAAAAAATGCGGACATCTATGCGTCGGGTGGTTGCTGGTTCTTCAGGCGCGTGGCAGCACTCAGCAAGAATTTCAGCAGGCGGTCGCGGTCGTAGTTTTTAACTTTCTCCAAATCCAAGTGCATAGAAAAGCCTTCGGCACGCTGCTCGAAGTAAGTCTGCTTCGCACCGAGGTTTTTGCGAAAATCCACCACCGTATACACACGCACTGGCTGACTAAAACCTTTGACATTGATGGTGCCTTTTTCTTCGCACAGCACAATATCTTTGATGAGTGAATAGGTTTCGTGCGAGATCAGAATTTCACCCGGCGGCGCCGCCGTTTCCAAACGGCTGGCCAAGTTCACTTCTGTGCCGAGTACCGTGTAATCCAGTCGCTGCTCCGTACCAAAGTTGCCCACGGTGCAATAACCGGTGTTGATGCCCATGCGAATTTCCAGCGGGGTTTCTATACCCTTACTGCCCCAATGTTTTTGCATGATGCGCATGTGTTTCTTCATTTCGATCGCCATCGAAATGCAGGCCAAACAATCTGTCTGCGCGCCGCGCGTGGTCGGGTCACCAAAAAACACCATGATGGCATCACCGATAAACTTGTCGATCGTGCCGCCGTATTTGTGAATGATCTGCGACATCTCGCTCAAATAATGATTGAGCATGTCGGTCATTTGATCGGCTTCCAAACTTTCCGATAACTCGGTAAAACCTTTGATGTCAGAGAAAAATACTGTCAGGCGTTTACGGCTGGTTTCCAGTTTGACTTCGCTGCCGGAATACACAGAACGCCAGATTTGCGGTGATACATAGCGCGACAGCTTCCACAATTTCATACGCATGGCTTGGTGATCGTCTGTCGATTTTTCCACACGCGCTGTTAAATCAGTGGTGCGACGGTACATAAAAAACGACAACTGACCAAAATAAATACTCACGCCAATCATTGCGGGCAGAGCGGTACTGACGTAGCCCTGCCAGTGCCACTGCTGTTTATGAAACAGCAAACTGACCAGAAACCCAATGGCTACCGCACCCACGGTTTGCGCCCAATAACGCACGCCGTTATTCATTAAGGATTGCGATTGAATCACTGTAAAAAACATAAAAGCTGGCAGTAAATCAAAGTCGGTAACACCAATCATCAAACCCACAAGAAAAGCATCGCTATAGCCAGCGTAGTGCAGCACATCTTCAACGTGTTTTTCTAAATAGCGCGTTGCCAAAAAATACACGCCATGCGGATAGACGAGCCAGAGCAGCGCCAAAAAATGCTGCTGAGTGAATGTTTGCCAAGAAGAACTGAGCAGCAAGGTGCCCACAGCGGCCAAAGCCAGCAGCAGGCGAAAATAATAGTCATTCAGAGGGTTCAGCGCGTGCAGATCATCTTCTGCAACAGTGGGCGAACTCTGCTCGATCGGGCTGGACATTGCGTAACTTACCGCTTCTCTATTGTTGTGTATGGCGCAGCGAGCGCGCCCATCAGGGTAGCCGGTGCACTGTGGCTTGGCAATGTCTATCCCGTATTTACCCTAAGATCCGCCAAAGTCAGCCCAACCGCCACGTTTCTACTGCTAGAATCTTGCGCCTACTTTAAGCGCCAGCGCACACCGACACAGGGACAAAATAAAAGCCAAGGCGCAGCCCAGTTTCCTTTCCAACTACTCGCAAGAGGTCACTATGCAACTATCGTTTACCGCCGAACAGGAAGCGCTGCGCCAGCAATTGCGCCAGTACTTCACCACCCTGATGACGCCCGAACTTAAAAAGGAGCTGAATCAAGATTTCAAACACGAAGGCGGCGGCCCGCTGTGGCGCGCAGCCATGAAGCAACTGGGCAGCGACGGCTGGATCGGCCTCGGCTGGGAAAAGGCCTACGGTGGGCAAGAAAAATCCGCCATCGAGCAATACATCTTTTTCTCGGAAATTATGAAAGCCGGTTTTCCATTTCCTTTTCTAACCTCGGAATCCGTAGGGCCTGCCCTCGCACAATTTGGTAGCCCAGACTTGAAAGCCGAGATCATTCCCAAAATTCTCGCCGGCGAAATTTGTATTTGTATCGGCTACTCCGAGCCAGGATCCGGCACTGACCTGGCCTCCATGAAAACCCGCGCGGTGAAAGATGGCGACGACCACTACATCATCAACGGGCAAAAAATGTGGACTTCGCTGGCCGAGTTTTCTGATTATGTGTGGCTGGCCTGTCGCACGGGCGATGTGGAAGAAAAAGGCAAACACGGTTCTATCTCCATGTTTTTGATTCCGATGAATCACCCCGGCATTTCTATCACGCAAGTGAAAACACTCGGCTCAGTGCGCACCAACGCCACTTACTACGAAAATGTGCGCGTACCCAAAGAGTGGATGATCGGCAAAGAAAATCGCGGCTGGGGCGTCATCATGAGTCAGCTCAACCGTGAGCGCCTTGCACTCGTTACGCACGGCCCTATCGTCGGCATTTTTCGCAAAGTGTGTGAATACGCGGAAAAAACAAAATTAGCCAATGGTCAACGCTTGATCGATCAAGATTGGGTAAAAATGAAATTGGCAAAAGTGCGCGCCGGTGCTGAAGCCATTAAATTGATTTGCTACAAACAGGCGTGGTCGATTGCACAAGGCGGTTTGGATATGGCGGAAGCCTCGGCCGCAAAAGTGTACGGCTCTGAATACATGATTGAAGCCTGCCGCGACATGATGGAAATTCTCGGTCAATCTTCCACTTTGCATTCGCACTCCGAAGCCATTGTGCTGGAAGGCGAACTGGAGCGTTTGTATCGCACGCTGTCGATTCTGACCTTTGGCGGCGGCACCAACGAAATCCAACGCGACATCATTTCCATCTTCGGCCTCAACATGCCGCGCCCACTGCGCGCTTGAGCCTACAGGAGAACAGTTTATGAATTTTGGTTTAACTGACGAACAAAAAGATATTCAAAACTTAGCCAATGAAATTCTCGGCAACGAAGTCACGCCCGATGAATTGCATCAATACGATATGTGGGCCAAAGAGCGCTACAACAGCACATTGTGGGCGCAATTGGCGGATGCCGGTTTGCTCGGCATTGCCGTGCCTGCCGACAACGGCGGTATGGGTTTTGGTTTTGCAGAACTCGCGCTATTTCTCGAAGAATGCGGTCGTGTGCTGGCTCCTGTGCCTGCGGTGCCTTCACTGGTTGCTGCACTCGCGGTGCAAAAATTTGGCGATGCCGCACTGCAAGCCATGTTGGGCGGCGTAGCCACAGGCGAAGTGGTGCTGACAGCCGCTTTCCACGAAGAACACACTTACGATGCCTTTGAAGCGCAACTGTCTGCTAAAGACGGAAAATTGCACGGCACAAAACTGTGCGTGCCTTACGTCAATATCGCCACGCGCATGTTGGTGGTAGCGAAAGAAGGCAATGACGTTGCGCTGTTTATTGTTGATCCTAAAGACAGCAGCGTCCAACTCACCGCGCTGAAAGCCACCACTTACGAGCCACAATTTATTGTGCAGTTCAACAACACGCCCGCGCAAAAACTCGGTGGTCGCGATGCAGTGAAATTTTTGGTAGACCACTACACCCTTGCGCTGTGCGCTTACCAAACCGGCGCGCTGGAAAAAATGGTACAGATGACTGCGCAATACACCTCAGAGCGCGAACAGTTCAATGTCAAAATTGCCACCTTCCAAGCTGTCGGCCATCGCGTTGCCAACTGCTACATGGATGCCAAATGTTTGAAGCTGGTCACGCTGCAAGCCATTGATCGCCTCGCTAGCGGTGTCGATGCCAGCGCAGAAATTCACGCGGCGAAAATATGGTTAGGCGATGCCGCACACCGCACCAGTTACGCCACGCAACATTTGCACGGCGGCATGGGTGTGGATCGTGACTACCCGCTGTGGCGTTTTGCACTGTGGGCGAAACAAAATGAATTGACACTGGGTTCCAGCACGCAGCACCAAGTCAAACTCGCGGAGTTGATTGCTGCCGGTGATTACGATATCGACTGGTAACCCCCATCTCACTTTTATTCATTTTTTTCATCTTTTTTATTTTTTAACTTGAGGAAACTTTCATGGCAACAGAACTCGATATCAGCACCAAAAATTGTACGATTGAAAAAGACGGTCATGTTTTGATCGTCACGCTCAATCGCCCAGAAGCCAAAAACGCGCTGTCCTCACAAATGTTGGTAGGCATGTATCGCGCGTGGCGTTTGCTGGACAGCGACCCAGACCTGCGCGTTGCTGTACTCACTGGCAAGGGCGACACCTTCTGTTCTGGCATGGATTTGAAATCCGGCACCGACGGCGATGCCGACGCAGAATTGATTCAAAAAATGATGCAGGAAGTGCCCGATTTACACTGGCAAGCCCTGTTGCGTCACAACCAACCCATGAAGCCGATTGTGATGGCGGTGGAAGGTTATGCACTGGCTGGCGGCACAGAAATTTTGCAAGGCACGGATATTCGTGTAGGCGCAGAAGATGCTATTTTTGGCGTAACTGAATGCAAACGCGGTTTGTTCCCACTCGGCGGTTCCACCATCCGTTTGCGCCGTCAAATTCCTTACGCACTGGCAGCAGAAATTTTGTTGCTTGGCCGTCACATCACCGCGCAAGAAGCATTGAATTGGGGCTTGATCAACCGCGTAGTGCCGAAAGGCACAGCACTGGAAGCCGGCTTAAAAATTGCGCACGAAATTGCTGATGAAAATGGTCCTATTGCCGTGCAAGCCATTTTGAAATCACTGCGCGAAAATCAGCAGCATTTGAGCGAAAAAGAAGCGCTGGCCAATGAAGAGCAACTCGGCTGGCCCGTGTTCGCTTCGGCCGATGCCAAAGAAGGCATGAAGGCCTTCAAAGAAAAGCGCAAACCGGTTTTTACTGGAAAATAATTGCGATGCAGCACCGAGGCCAGTTTCACACTGGCCTTTTTTATACGAAAAGACACACAGAGAAAACACCATGAAAACCACAGCAGCCCATCAAAAAGTAGCCGTCACGGGTGCCAGCGGCTTTGTCGGTCGCTACTTGGTGAAAGAATTATTAGCCGCTGGTAAACAAGTGGTCGCCGTGGTGCGCAATCCCAACAAAGTGCCGGAATTAAAACGTGCTGATGTTGAATTGCGTGTAGCCGATTTGTCGGACACTGCAGCCATGACGCAAGCGTTTTCCGGCTGCGATGCAGTGATCGCCAACGCAGGGCAAGTCTCATTTAATCACGATTACGATGCGCTGATCCGTCAAAATCTTGAAGGCACTAAAAATACGCTGCAAGCCTGTAAAGATGCTGGCGTTGTGCGTGTGGTGGCCATGTCATCGGCCAGTGTGTATCAAAAAGTGTTTGCCGAACGCGCCGTTGATGAAACCGCCGCGCTGCGCACTGCGCAAGACAAACGCCATCGCTTCAGCATTTATTCCATTTCCAAAGCCATGGCAGAGCAGGAAGCCTGGGAGTTAGCGCAAGCGTGGTCGTTACAACTCACCACACTGCGCCCTTATGTGATTTTTGGTGCGTTCGATCAAAATTCTTTTTCGTATTGGTTTGATTGGCTTATGCGCTGGCCTGTCGTCACCCCCTACCCTACTCGCTTAAATTTGCCGATGGTGTACGCCGGTGATTTAGCGCGCGCAGCGATTTTATCGCTAGACAATACAAGCACTGTGGGTGAAGCTTTTAACGTCGGCGGCGACAACCACGACTTCTGGGCATTTTACGATGCATGGGTGGCTGCCAACGGCAATCACCCATTCTTTCGCTTGCCGCTGCCTGTGCCTTTCAAACGTCTACTGGATGACAGCAAAATGCGTCGCCTCACTGCTTGGCAGCCGCGCCCGCTGCATGAAACCCTGCAAGAAACCATTCTTGCGCAACAAAACAACGGTCACTTCCATGAGTAATACCAGCCATCAAAGCGTACTACTGGATATTCACCAGCGCATCGCCACACTCACGTTTAATCGCCCAGAAAGAAAAAATGCGTTCAACCGCGCAGCGTGGTTGAGTTTGCGCGACGCGCTCGTTGCAGTGCGCGAAAATGACAAAGTTTCTGTCGTGGTTTTTACCGGCGCTGGCAAAGATTTTTCTTCGGGGGTTGATCTATCGGATTTAACCGGCGAGCCGAATGAAAAACCGCCATTTGAGCAGATGATGGACGAGTTAGTGCAACTCGATAAACCTCTACTTGCCGCTGCCAAAGGCGCAGCCATCGGCTTTGGTGCTACGTCACTACTGCATTGTGATGTGGTGTATGTGGGCGAATCGCTAAAATTACGTTTTCCGTTTGTCAACTTAGGTTTGGTACCAGAAGCCGCTTGCAGTTACACCTTGGCACGCAGCCTCGGCTATCAACAGGCGGCGGAATTGTTGTTCACGGCTGAATGGGTGAATGCCGAAAAAGCCGTGCAAACCGGCATTGCGCGTGCCGTGTTTGCTGACGATATGCTGCTTGCCCACACACAAGAAAAAGCTGCCGAAATGGCACAGTGGCCGCGCAACTCTCTGCGCGAAACCAAACGCTTGATGATGCAGGCGCACCGCCAGCATATTCAGGAAACGCGCGATCTTGAATTGGCGGCGATGATGCGGCAAGTGGGCACACCAGAAAATATAGAAGCCGTGACCGCTTTTTTTGAAAAGCGCGCCCCGCGTTTTGATTGATGCACACCAAGAACGACATCCTCGCTTCGCGTTACTGGTACGCACTGGCAGCGTTAAGTGTTCTTAGCTATTTGATCGCCGCTTGCTGGCTGACGGACAACACTCCCAAGTTCGATGATCTCAACGATGTGTTCGGTTTTTTCAAACAACTGGCACTCGCACAAACGCCGTTACAAAAAATCGGGGCGTTTTTTTATCCCAATAATGAGCACGTCACCACCTTCAGTCATCTGCTTTATTTTTTGCAATATCAATTATTGGGTGAAATACGTTTTTATGGCTTAACGCTCATCGGCCATCTCATTATTGTCGCTACCGGCTGCGTACTCGGCTGCACCATCAACAATGCAAGAAGGCCTTTCTATTTTGCTCTTTTCACTATCGGCTATCTCAATTTGTATTACTGGGACAGCTCCTTCAAAGCCATGACGGCCATTTCCAATCAAGCCGTTATTCTTTTTAGTCTCGCTGCACTTTTTGCCTTGGTGCGCTGCAAAAACTTCGCTCTGGGTATTTTTTTCGCACTGCTGGCCACTTTTTCGCAAGGCAATGGTGTGTTGATTTGGTTGGTAGGTGCAATCATTTTGCTGCTCAATGCAGAGACGCAAACACGGCGCTTTGTCACACTGGCGTTGTGGTTGAGCTGTGCTATCTCGGCTTACGTTCTGTACGCATGGGCGCGCCACACCTATGGCTCGCCTTCACCAATTACACTGGCGTATTTGCAAGCACACTGGCAGAACACATGGCTCTGGCAAATGCTCGGCGCGGTGTTGGCTTTTCTCGGCAGTACGGTGTTTTCTGCGGTGCATCTCGGCATTGCTATTGCGCTGGGCGGCGTCGCGCTGCTGGCCGCACTGGTTTGGCTGTTGCGTTTTCGCCAGCGCGATTGGCTGATCTCCGGTGTGCTGCTATTTATTTTGGCTTCGGCACTCACGGCGGGCGTGATGCGCGGCTTGGCGAGCGGCGCAGAAGGTTCACTCGAATCACGCTACAAAATGTATTCACTGATGTTTGTGCTGCTGCTGAGTATTGCTGCTGTTGAATACTGGCTGCCCGTGCGCTGGCGCAATCGCGCTGCGGCGGTGCTGCTGCTCGCCGCGCTGGGCATTCAATTCACCGCGTTCCGCATGGTGCCTTTTATCCAATCACAGGCGCAGCGTTTTCACGCCTCCATGACAACCTGGCTGCAAGACGGCGACTTCCGCCGTCAAGCCATTTACTTCCCGCCGATGAGTGACCATTTCCTGTTTGTGGCCGAGCATCTACAGCTGTTCAATTTCATGCAATTTGCGCCCGAGGCCGCTATACTGCGCCGCCTGCCGGTGGTGGCAGGGCAAAATTGCCCAGCAACGTCCACCCCTGTAGACCCTTGTTCCATAACCATCCGACACCGCGGCAACGCCCCTGCTGTTGTTGTGAGTGCCGATAGCACGCTGCCTGCCCTACCGGCAACCATCACCTTGTGTGATACGCAGACAGATGCGGTTATGGCCTTTGTGATTCCCGAAACAGCCCCAGCTTTGCAGACCTGGCTGATTCCCGAAGCAGAGATACCCGCCGGACATTACCGCGTGTTGCTCCAGCCTGCCCAAGAGGCCGCTTGCGAAACCACGTTGACTAAAAAACCGCGCAAGGTCACGACCGAGATGCGCACTCTGTTCATGGAACAGACTAAAAACTGACATTGGAGTTTTATGGCTTTTTCCTCTCTCGGCCTGTCCGATACGCTTGTGCAAGCAGTGAACGACCGCGGCTATACCCAGCCCACCCCTATCCAACTGCAAGCCATTCCTGCCGTGCTTACCGGTAAAGATTTACTCGCTGGCGCACAGACTGGTACCGGCAAAACCGCCGCTTTTACCTTGCCCATTCTGCAATTACTGTCCACCACACCCGCTTCGCCCAAACGTCAAGCGCACAGCATCCGCGCACTGGTGCTAACACCCACACGCGAACTGGCCGCGCAAGTGCAAGAAAACGTGCGCATTTACGGCGCGCACCTACCGCTGAAATCCATGGTGATGTTCGGCGGCGTGAGTATCAACCCGCAGATCGAGCAGCTGGTGAACATCGACATCCTCGTCGCCACCCCTGGTCGCCTACTGGATCACGTCAGCCAAGGCACACTGGATTTATCGCAACTGGAAATTCTGGTGCTCGATGAAGCAGACCGCATGCTGGACATGGGCTTCATTCACGACATCCGCCGCATCCTCAAATTACTGCCTGCCAAACGTCAAAACCTGCTGTTCTCAGCGACATTTTCTGACGAGATCAAAGCCCTCGCCGAAGGCCTGCTCAACGAACCCGTGTTGATTGAAGTGGCGCGCCGCAATGCCGCTGCCGACACCGTGGCGCAGAGCGTGTATTTAGTAGATCGCGAGCGCAAACGTGAACTGCTTACGAAGCTCATCCAAGATAACAACTGGCACCAAGTGCTGGTGTTTACGCGCACCAAACACGGCGCCAACCGCTTGGCTGAGCAACTCGACAAAGCCGGCATCAGCGCACTTGCCATCCACGGCAACAAAAGCCAGGGCGCGCGCACCAAGGCACTGGGTGATTTCAGGATGGGCAAACTGCAAGTGTTGGTCGCCACCGATATTGCCGCGCGTGGTATCGATATCAGCGAGCTGCCACACGTCATCAACTTTGAGCTGCCACATGTGCCGGAAGATTATGTGCACCGCATCGGCCGTACCGGTCGCGCCGGTGTGGAAGGCGAAGCGCTGTCACTGGTTTGCATCGACGAGTACAAATTGCTCCTTGGCATCGAACGCCTACTAAAGCGCGAGCTGGAAAAGAAAACCATTGAGGGCTTTGAGCCAGACCCTTCCATACGCGCCGAACCCATCCCCAATGGCCGCCAACAAAACATGCGCCCACACCGCCCGCAGCACCAAGGTCAGCGCCCGCAAGGCGAACGCCCACAAGGCGAGCGCACACAGAGAGAACGCCCTCAGGGTGATCGCCCGCGCAACAACAATGGTCAGCAACAACAGAACCGTCGTCCGCAACAGCAGCGCGATGGCGCACCGCAAGGGCAAAATCGCCAGCAGCGCCCTTACGGCCAGCAGCAAGCACAACCGCAACAACAGCAGCGTCGCCGCACAGGCGACGAACAACCGCTCACCAACGAAAACCGCAACCCGTTTGAAGGCGTGAAAGCCGCGCGCCCTTATCGCCCCAAACGCCCACAAGGGCAAGGCAACGGCGGCGGAGGCAGCTATTGGCAGAACAACGGCAGCAGTAACAACAACCGCAACCGCAGTAGCAATGGAAATGGCAACGGCAACCGTCACCACAGCGGCTCGCGCGGTAACGGCAATGGCAACAGCAATCGCCACCGCAACGACGACTTCGGCAATCGTTAATCCGCAGCGAAAGCGTTTGGAAAAACAGTGTGGCATCGTTACAATGCGCGCCTGTTTTTCACCACAGCAAAAACACCGGAGGGGTGGCAGAGTGGTTGAATGCACCGGTCTTGAAAACCGGCGAAGGTGAAAGCCTTCCGTGGGTTCAAATCCCACCTCCTCCGCCATCTAAACAGCCCGTGTCATTACGGGCTTTTTTGTGCCTGATCGTTCAGGACAAGTCCATATTGGCGTTGCAACCCTATCAAAAAATTGGTAGCTTCATTAGCAACGCGCATCTCTTGGCAACTGGGTCGTCCCAGCAACCCTGCCTTCATATAAAAATACAAAATACAGCATGAATTTTTTTTCTTTTGAATTTTTAATCGGATTTAGCATTTTTTTATTTATTTATTGGGTAATATCAAACGACACTAGGGATAGAAATATTATTTTGACAGCAGCCAGCTACGGCTTGGTAGTATCTTTCAGCACACAGGCAGTCATTGTTTTATTAAGCTATACCGCATTTATTTATATTCTATCGTTGGCAAGCTATAAATTTTTAACAAAAAAGGCTGTTTATACACTACTGATATTAGCCATCGTGCTGCTGCTGTTTTTTTTCAAATACTACACATTTGCACAAGAATCCATCCAGAGCGTACTGTCTAATTTTGGCATCGACTACAATATCCCAGCGCTAGATTTATTATTACCCGTAGGACTCTCCTACTACTGCTTTCACTCTGTTAGCTACATATCATCCATTGTAGAAAAACGCATAAACAAACCAAGCCTTATCGACACAGCTTTATATCTTTCATTCTTTCCAAGCATTATCTCTGGCCCCATCAACAGAGCAGAGCAACTTCTCCCACAAATACAGAATCCTGAACGCACTTTACTAGCACCACAACGTGCTTTTTTTCTAATTGCCTTAGCAATAACAAAACTATTCCTGTTCAGCGCCATTTTATCATCAAAAATAGTGGATCCTGTTTTCAATGACCCAGCAGGATTCACTCCAACACAAAATATTCTTGCCGTATATGCTTACGCATGGAATATTTATTGCAACTTTTCTGGTTATACCAACTTAGTCACAGGCATTGCGATGCTATTAGGCATTCAGGTTCCAGAAAACTTTAACGCACCGTACCTAGCAAAAAACTTAAAAGAATTCTGGCAGCGCTGGCATATTAGCTTGTCGCGTTTTATTCGCGACTACATCTATATCCCGCTAGGTGGAAATCAAAAAGGTTTTGCTACTACTTGCTTTAACCTCATGTTTGCCATGGTAGTTTCAGGCTTGTGGCACGGCGCAGCCACCACCTATCTTATTTGGGGCGCAATACACGGCCTTGGGGTTATTGCCCACAACGTACAAAACAAAATATTCCCAAATAATCAGCAGCAACACCCACCCAACTTCCTTCTCAGTCGAATAGCTCAGCTACTGTGCTTTCACTATGTTTGCCTAGGATGGATATTCTTTCGCAGCGAAAGCCCAGATACAGCCATAGTCATGCTAAAAACCATCTGCACACTCAAAATCAGCGACCTTTCCAGTACGGAAATAGAATCCCTATTAACTGCAAACGGCATAGTTTTACTTTATCCGCTGTGGAATAAGATTAGAGGCTCCATAGAATCTTTTAGCGAAAAAACGAACTGGCTAAGCTTTTTACTATGGCTAACACTCACACTGACAGCTGTTTTCGCTCTCACCCCACCAGGCATACCCAACTTTATTTATGCATCTTTTTAAGACAATGAATTAACTTTATGAAAAAAGTCGAATCAACCAACGCTCTTTGTTTTTTAAGAACGATTTCTATCGTACTGATCACCATTCCTATTCTAGCTTGGATCAATCAAACCTCTATCAGCAATTATTGGCAGCTGCGCTATCACCAGCAACCACCATGGCATGCACTAGAGCAATACGATGCTTGGAAAATAGGAGCAAACACTCTGCCGGCTATAGCAGCAGCAGCCAAAACTTTTACGTATACTTTTATCAATAAACAACCACCAGATAGCCAACCTCCGCCATCAACACCCAATGACAATGAAGCACTGTCACCTATCGAAACGTCACTGCCGTTAGACTTTACCGAATTCCAGAAACAAATCACTCAATCATTAACCCCACCTCCTACTGCCGAAGAAACCAATACCACCCAGAAAAACAAAGTGTTTATTACTAGCGAAGAGATAGTGCTATTTACCGGCGACTCCATGATGCAAGGCATTGCACCGCACTTAAAAGAATTTTTACGAGAGCAACATAACATTCAAAGCATAGATATCAGCAAACAGAGCACAGGGTTAGCCTACCCTCACGCTTTTAACTGGCCAGAAACGATAAAAGATACCCTTAACAGCAACCCCAAAATCAAAGTTCTCGTTATATTTCTTGGCCCAAACGACCCCTGGGATATGCCACCAGAAAAAGGAGGAACTTTTCTGCGCTTTGCGACCCCTGAATGGGAGCAACTGTATCGCCAACGCATTAAATTTATTCTAGAAACCGCAAAGCAGCATAGCGTCAGTGTTATTTGGATATCACCACCCAATATGCGAAACACAAAACTATCAGAAAAGATGTTTTATCTAAGCAATATCTACAAAGAGGAAGCAGATAATGCACACGCGATATTCATATCCAGCAATACGATTTTAAAATACGACGACAAAATATACTCAGATTACTCAGGCAAGGATAGTGACCACAAAAAACTACGTTCTGGTGATGGCATTCATTTTACACCAACAGGACAGCGTATCATCGCCGATGCAATATACAGCGATTTTCAATTCCAATAACCTATCACTAACACAAAATATCATGCCAGATAACATATCAATGAACGTATCACGACTATTATTTACATTAGCTTTATTTTCTTATTTCATTGTTATTGGGTGCAGCAGAGAATCATCAGAAATAGACCGTATTAACAAAGAAAACACAAACAACTCTCTTCAGAGCAACCTATACAATTTCAATGAAAAAAACATTTACAAACTAGCTAAAAAACTCGAATCTGGCACACAAAAAACACACGTTGTACAGCTTGGAGATTCCCACACAGCAGCAGATTTTTTTACGGGACACCTGCGAGAAATGCTACAAAAAAAATATGGCAATGCGGGACCAGGATTCATTCTGCCCACAACGATAAAAGGACAGCGTAACGCCACTATAAAAATCACAGAAAATAATGCTCGATTTTGGTCACTCCAAAGCAGCCGCATTGACAATAATGAAAACTTCCCTATTGGCGGATTTATCCTGCAAGCAACGGACAAAAAAAACGCAATCACACTTGCCCAGTACACACCATCGACAGAACGTTACCAGCTTCGCACTCTCTATCGGAGCAAAGTACCAGGCAAATTAAAAAGCTCGCAGAGCTCACTGGAACTTCCCGCTCATACATACTGGAAATTTTCAGACAGCGTCGATGTTCGCCTACCCATTACTTGGCAAGTAATCCCCAGCCACCAGTTAGATATTGCTGGCTGGCTGATAGAACAAGACAGTCCAGGGGTCATGTTGAGCGCACTAGGCATCAACGGCGCAACCATCAATATGCTCGACAAGTGGAATAATGCATGGTTGCCGCAATTACAACAATTACAGCCAGACTTACTGATATTGGCGTATGGTACGAATGAGGCCTTTAACGACGACCTAGATATAACCACGTATAAGAACAATCTATCCCATCGCATCAAAAATTTACGCGCTTTACTACCGAACACTGTATTTTTGTTAATAGGACCTAATAGCTTCATCAAAAATAAAACAGGAATGTCATGCGATACGCAACAGGCAAAAAATTTACGCCCTATTATTGCCGCACAAAAAAAAGCAGCCGAAGAACAACGCACTTTATTCTGGGACTGGCAGCAATTTATGGGGGGAGATTGCGCCATCACACACTGGGCAAGCCAAGATTTAGCCAATTCAGACCTTATTCATTTGAACAGAGCAGGCTATGAAAAAAGCGCCAATGCACTTTTCTACTCTTTAGAATTCATAATGAGTAAAAGTCACCCTACAAAAGTCGATAAAAAACCCATCTCTCTCTAGAGAAGGAAATCATTTTCCAATAAGACACAGCGTATGACGCAGCCCAGACATTCTTTGTGTGGTTTTTTTGGCAGAAATATCCAGAACACCATCACCAGTCCAAAGATCTATTTTTGATTTTGCTCGAGTTACAGCGGTATAAATCAATTCACGCGTCAAAACAGGATTTGCACGCGCTGCGCTAACATCATCAGGAAGAACAATCATCACATGATTGTACTCAGAGCCTTGTGACTTATGCACGGTGATGGCGTAGCACGTTTCATATTCTGGCATCTGTGATCTAGAAATAGCCTTTGCTTCACCATTAACTAAAAAACAAGCCCGCTTATCACCATTAAAATCAAGCACCATGCCGACATCACCGTTGTACAGCTTTCTTTGATGATCATTCTGCATCACGATAACCGGCTGACCGATATACCAACCATCTGACTTAACACCCAATTTTTCAGCAATCAAACGATTAATACCTGCAACACCAAACCGCCCTTCGCGCAGTGCACACAACACCTGAAACTTTGTTTGCTGTTGCAAAATTTCTTCAGGCTTTTCCTTTTTCTTAATCGCAGCAGCAATCCAACGATAACCTGCCAAGGCTTGCTCTAACCAACCAGCATGTTGATTACTTCCATCAACTAATGAGTGATAAATCACTGATTGATTGGCAGTCATATCTGGCACGCAACCTACATTCAGTGCAGCGGCTAACTTCCCAATTTCTGGCGAATCCTTAAAGCGGCGACTTTCCTGCAGTAATGTCATGCAATTATCACCGTCGAACGCACAGCAAATATCCGCCAATACGCTGCCAGCTTCTACTGAGGCAAGCTGATCCTTATCACCAAGCAATAACAGTTTCGCATGAGGCGGCATCGCAGCAAGCAACCGATACATCATCGGCAAATCAATCATTGAAGCTTCATCAACAACCAATAGATCGCACGCCAAAGGATAGTTCTTATTGTGGCGAGGCTTTGAACTGCGGCCATGCATTCCCAGCAAAGAGTGCAAAGTTAAACCTTTTAGCCCATAAGCTGCTGCATCAAATTTTGAACGCGCTAATGCATTCATCATATTATTGGCGGCCTTGCCAGTTGGCGCGGCTAATTGGACAAGGCACTTCGGATTTTTTTCTAATTCTTCTTGAATATACTGTGATGCAGTATAAGTTTTTCCTGTACCAGGCCCCCCTGTAATAATCTGCAAACGCCCTTCGTTGCGC
This sequence comes from Pseudomonadales bacterium, assembly GCA_046347205.1. Taxonomy (GTDB): domain Bacteria; phylum Pseudomonadota; class Gammaproteobacteria; order Pseudomonadales; family UBA7239; genus UBA7239. Next base: position 156,682 of record JAXMGN010000002.1, on the reverse strand, counting down.
ATAACCTGTAATTTCTGTGCCACACATTGATCAAACAGATAATACTTTTGCAGCCACACACGACTGCCATCTTCTGAAGCCACTAAAGGCTTAACAGCAGGTGTAATGATGCGCTGAACATCCTTTGGCTTTATTCCACTCAACAACTCTAGCAGTAATGGCTCACCGATATCTTTATACACAGAAAAATCAAGGCAAGTGTGTTTTATGGAAACTGAAAAACTGACAGCTTCAGCAATACGCTGCAACAGTGCACAATCTTTTTTTTCTAGACCATCAGAAAAATTTCCAACCACCCACTCAGAAAAGCTGCCATCTAGAATTTGTAAAGACTCAGCCATGAATTATCGCCTCACCAAAAAATGCCGAATCCAAAGCCGAAACCTGCTGTTGCGTTGGTCGCACAAAATACACGCCATAATCTGGATAATCCGACAAGCCCATTCCGCGCAAAAATGTATACAGCACACCACCAAAGCTGTATTCACCGCCATCATAAGCGTAACGCGCTGATAACCTCTGCCGCATAAAACGATGAGCCGCCACAGAGTAAATGAGGTATTGCAAATCGTAACGGCTATCACGCATCACTTCTTGCATGCCAGACTGGTCATAGTAGCGCGGTGCTTTACCTAAAATATTTGACTTGTAATCTAGCACATAGATTTTTTTATCGTATATAAACAATAAATCAATAGCGCCAGTCATAATGCCATGAATTTGCTGACAGTTGTCTCTACGTGCAATACCAGAAGATGCCCCACAGACATCCTGTAATACATGATTAATAACGGATAACTGAGAGGCGTTTTCACCAACACCTAATGAGAAATCAAACTCACATTCAGGAAAAATGTATGCGGATGAAAAAACATCTTGCAGTGAAGGTAAATCATTGCGCAATGGCACAGACAACACCCCTTGCAACCATGCACGAACAGACAGCTCTCTTTCCTGAATAACCGCGTCTAACACCTCTGGCTCTGGCTGCTTACCTTCAGGTTTATCTAGACCATGCATTCGTAACTCATAAGACAATATATCCGATAAGGTTTCACCGCATGCCATACGCTCAAAAATCTTATGCAGGCAGTCACCGGTATTTGCTCCTCCGCGCAAATGAAAGCGGATGTCTTGTTGCCACCGCGCATCATCTTCAACAATTAGCGATTTAGCGCGATCATCTGTACCCAACCCTTCATCTTGCTTACTTACAAAGCCAACACGTGTTTCTTTCTGATAGGCCAAGGCCGAGTAACTGGTTATCTGCCAAAAAGATTCTATAGATGGTCTTTTAGGAATGACTTCTACCATTTTTTTATTTATATCTTTGTCACTGTCAGATATAAGTACATCTCCGCTGCTGGCAAGCAAATCCACATAATCACATGGCGAATCCCCCATGCGCTGCCGGAGTTTATTTTTTATAGAATCCCAGCCAGGAGATGCCTCATCGTCATTCAAACCCAACAAATACCCCCAGCAACTTTTAAGCAATTGATGGTTGGTATTTTTCTTATAGTGAGATCGACTAATCCCTATATAACACTGATAAATTGCACGAGTAATACCCACATACAACAAACGCAAATCTTCTGCCATGCGCTCTTTTTGCATAGTCGACAGCACTAAATCCTTATCTGATTCAAAATCAATAATCGCTTTCCACTCGCGCGTTGAATTATTTTTATCCACTATTTCTTTATGGTAAAACGGTACATCTTTAGTTAGGTTTGTCTCCTTAAAATTAAAGAAAAAAGGAATAAATACAACAGGGTATTCCAAACCTTTACATCCATGTAGAGTCACAATTTTTATCAAATCATCATCGCTTTCTAACCGCAAACTTTTAGCATCTTCATCTAGTTCAGAATCATTCGAAAGCTTCTCTGCATACCAATCAATTAAACGCTCACGAGAGCCAACCAGCAAATATTGCTGCTGCAACACATCGCCAAGATGCCTAAAATCAGTCATCCAGCGATCACAATCGCTATGCGCAGCAAATACTTCTGCCAAGTTATTTTTAGAAAACAACTGATACAGCGCAGCAAACACGCCTTTTTCATCCCAGCACTGGCGGTATCCGCTAAATTCACAAATAGCCTTCTCAAAACCCTCATCTGTATCCAGAGAATCTAACGATGCTGAGTTTATTTTAAAATGACTTAACAAAGGCGTGGCAAACGCAGCCTTGAGATGAAATAGACTATACGGATCATCCATTGCACGCAAAATAAAAAACAAATCGCTCGCAAAAATACAGCGTTGAAAAACGCTATCTTTCTGCGCAAGATAAACAGCTGCTATTTTCTTAGCTTGTAAAGCATTTTTAATTGCGTCAGCCTGCACAAAATTACTTACCAGCACAGCAATATCTCTTGGCCTAATCAGCTGCGTTTCGCCTTTCATTTCTATCTTTGCACAATTTTTACCTTGCAATAAAGACAAGATACGCTCTGCGCAATCGGTAGCATATTCATGAATTGTATTATTAAACGTCTCGCTATCATCCGCAGGATTCCCAATAAATACCAGCGGCTCAGGCTCTGCTTCTCCTACTCTATAAACACCAAGATTTTTAGGTTCCATCGCGCGCGGAGGCAATTCGCAAGAATAAACCGGCGCATATTCAATACCTGTGTACACAAATGTTGGTAGAGTGGGCACCTCTCGAAACAATGCATTAACGCAGGTGATAAGCCCCTGCTTCGAGCGAAAGTTCACATCCAGCGAATGCACATTGCCTTCTTTTATTCTTGATTTCACATCAAGGTATGCAAAAACATCCGCACCACGAAACGCATAGATAGACTGCTTGGGGTCACCAATTGCAAATAAACCACACAGATCTTCATCTTGATAAAACCTATCAAACATTAAAAATTGATCTGGATCTGTATCCTGAAACTCGTCCACCATGCATACCGGATACTGCTTAGTAACTACTTGGCGCAGCAGGACAGAAGCCTCTTTATCTTCCAACTTGCTGTTGATCAGACGAATAACGTCATCTGGATTCATCTTTGCTAAATCCAGCTCAAGCTTTCTCTCTTCAAGAAGAGACAACAGTGCAGATTGAACAGACTGCCCAGCATTCTTGATGAGCTCTTCATTTCTTTTGAATTCAAGGATATTTGCAACAACACGACAAAATAACAAAACTTCATCATTGCTTGTATTGGTTACGCTTTCAACAATTTTACGATAACAATCTTCATTGATATCCTTGTCATAACAACCAGATAGCTGATACTCAGCTATTGCACGCTTAATAATTGCATTCATAGAATTGCTATTAATTTCTAAATGAAGTTCACCCATAAAGAGTTTTCTCTTTTGAGCAACAAATTCCTTGTCAACTTCATCAACAAAAAAACCATCATGTGAAATTATTTCACTTCTTTCATCTAACAACCTATCACGCTCGCCTTCATACTGATTGATAACATCACCAGCATCATGAGAATTTTTTAATACTTGCACACCTGAACGCTTTAGCAATTCATTCAAACTAGCAACAAATTTTTTTCCATTAACACCCTGTCTCGCCAAATACAATCCAAACTTTCTATGCTCTCCCAATGCCAAAATACGCACCAAATCATCAAAATACCGCGCCTCACTATCACTACCGCCAATTTGCACTTCAGCATTGGCTAGCGCACCCGTCTCAAACAAAAACATTTGCATCGCGCGTGCGGCAAATCCATGAATAGTAAAAATTGCTGCATCGTCCACTAGAAGCAATGCATTATGGAGTCGCGCACATGCCACTCGCTTCGCATCATCAACATTAAACCCTTCCGCACTGTACTGTTTGATAAACTCATCATCACAGCACCCTCCGCGAAAATATTGCAAAGCCTGTTCAATTTTGCTGCGAATACGACCACGCAGCTCGTCTGTCGCTGCATTCGTAAATGTCACCACCAATATTTGATCAATCGTTAGTGGCTGTTGATTATTGTGCGATGGATGCGGCTCCAACAAAAACCGCAAAAACATATTAGCAATACTGTACGTTTTTCCCGTGCCGGCACTAGCCTCAATAAGATGACGACCATGCAGCGCAATTTCTGCCGGATTAAAGCTCATGGCTTCGCTCCTTGTATTTGATCTGCAGCACCCACTTCAACCTCACTTATTTTTTCTTCACCTTCCTGCCAGCGGGTGTAAGCCATGTGTATTTCTTTAGCTACCGATAAAAATTGTTCACCTTCCAAGCGCTGTTTAGCCACAAAGTAAGTGCGTTTTTGTATGTCGTCAGCAATTCCTCCAACCGCTTGCCCTCCATGCCAAGCCTCTTCAATAATCCTATCCCATTTTTCTCTATTCTCTTTTTTTGAAAGCTCTGGCGTGTATTTCAATGAATCATTTGGCGAAAATGGCAGACCTCCGTCGCGATATTGCATATACAGTTCCACTAGCTTTTGCAAAAAACACGCATTGTCTTTTTTATCCAGATCACCTTGAAAAGTAGCTTCATCGCCTCCCCAATAACTCGCCACCACTCTCTTCACTGATGGCATAGTCAATCCTGCAAAAGCTGCTTGTATTGCCAACTTAAATTGATATTTATTGCTGCGTTTACTTGCTGTGTGCACAAAAAGCGTATCACCCAAACAAGCCAACTCACCACTAATGGTTAACGAGCCTAACGCCGTGTGAAATGTCTGTCGTCCAGAATATGAAATCGGATCCCCCATCACTTTGTACTTGGCATCAAGCCAATCTACGGACATATTTTCTAAAATCTTATTACGAAGATTGTCACCACCCGCTCCTAAAGGCCAACAAGCTTTAGCCTCCCACTGTCGCTGCACTGCATCAAAAACCACTTGCTTACGCTGATCATCATCACCACTCACAGGTGGAATAATATATGCCTGCTGACGCAATGCCTCTTTCAGCTTCCACTCATCTAAACCATCAGACAGATCAAAAATCTCTGTGGATGACACCGATTCATCATGAATCTTTAATGAAATATTTTTGTGCCTATAATTAAAAAACCAGCGATCAGGCTCAGCGAAAAAACACAAAAAACCTTCCAATGATACATCTAGCGCCTGATCAGATTTCGTAGACTCTATCCATACAGCATTATCATACGCTTCGCCTTTGTTATTTTTTTTATGTAAAGCAATCGCAAATGCCTGATCATTGTATGATTGTAGACGACTATTTTTATCCATCAAAAAATAATCTTGGCTAAATGGCTGTAAAGGATGCTCCAACACCAACTCTTTTAACAATGCTTTATCGTCACAATTTTTCTCATCACTCAAGCAATAGCCATGACGCAAATAATCAAGCAGCTCTGCCACGACCACAGACGGTTGGCGCGCTTCATTTTTACGCTGATCTCGACCAATGTAACTTACATGAAACGCTTTACGCGCTGACAATAACGCCTCCAGAAATAACCATCGATCATCTACACGCCGAGAACGATCTCCAGCACGATAGTTGTTACGCATTAAGTCAAAACTTATCGGTGTATGACGTTTCGGGTAATCGCTTTGGTTCATACCCAGCATGTAAACTACATTGAATGGCACGCCACGCATCGGCATTAAACTGCAGAATTTAATCCCCTCTCGCCAAGGGTGCCTTCCTTGTGCAGGAGCTTGTAGTGTAGGCTGCAGCATCGCCTTAACCACTGATAAATCTATCTGCTCCGTACACCACATATGCACTTTGCGCAAAGAGGAAACTTGCCGACGAATTTCGCGTAGAGCCAGTTGCTCATCATCTGTTTTTGCAACAAAGAAATCGTCTAGCAAATTTGTGATGCGCTCCGCCCACACCTCGGGTCTAGCTGGCTCTGCTAACGCATGCCGATATTGCTTCAGTTTTTGCCAACACAACAAAAAGCTATTCAGCAACCATGCTTCGCCACCTTCCACTTCGTCATACGGCAGCACAGGCAAACTTTCTTTCGCCATAGAAACGGGACAAGCATCATCACTGGACATGCTATAGCCAGCCAGCAAACGATTTATTGCAAACTCCCAACTAAACTCGCTGTATGACGGCAATTTTTCTTGTTCTCGATGTGCTGCATCCACACCCCAACGCGCTCCCGCATCACGCAACCATGTTTTTAATTTTTCAAAACCGTCACGATTCAACGAAAACCGTTCTTGCACAGCTTCTACTTCTAGCAAAGCAAGGATATCTGTCAATGGAAAACGACTACTGGGCAACGATAATAGAAAATCCAGCGCATGCAGCAGAGGAACCTCTTCCAGCCATGTACGGTCCATAACAAAGTAAGGAAACTCACGTGATGTCACGCCAAATACCGTTTCTATGTAAGGAACATACGATGCGACTTGCGGCATCATTACTACAACATCACGCGGTTTTAGCGTATCGTCTTGTGCAAACATTGCCATCAATTGATCGTACAGCACCTCAACTTCACGCAAAGGACTATGACAGCTATGCACCTGCACACTGCGGACTTTCTGTTGCAAGTCGAATGCAGGCACTACCTGCTTGTGCATACCCGTTTTTACAGAAGATAGATCAGCCAAACCACCTTGATACTGCAGATCCAAAATCTCCTGCTGGATACATCCCAATAAAAGATCGGTTTTATTATCGATGTAATAATCAACATCTTGAAATGAATATTGATCAAACTTAGCGTATAAACCACCAATAAAATCTCTAACTTGTTGACCTTGGCTTGCCAACAAAGGATTACCAATAACCCCTCCTTCCAGTTTTTTCTTTTCTAACTTCCTAGAAAGCACCTTCTCTGACTGAATATCAAACCAATAATGCCGACATGGATTTAATACAAAGAGATCTACAGGAATATGCCCACCCAGCAAAAACAACATTTCTTGCAATTGAGGTGGCATAGAAGAAATACCAAAAACACTCAATCTTTGCAGTTGTGTTTTTTTTGATATTGTATCGCTATTAGATTCATGCAAAGACTCTAATAATTTACGCTCAATAGCGGCACGATGATGCAATTTTTTATCAAAGTTGCTAACAGAAGAATTAGACAATTTAGTCCATAACGCATGCTGCCACTGAGCATTGCCATCCTCAGAATAAATCTGAGATTTTGACTCCCACTCCATCATCATTTCTGGTCTATACACAAGGTATTGATCAAACAAGTCAGAAACAGCAACAGCTAACTGATACCTTTTTAATACAACATTTCCTTCGCCCTGAAAATAATGTTTCACGGGCTGCATTACCTGTTGCGCCAGAAACTCACTATCTGAAAATACCCCATACAATTTCCAGAGCATTTCTTGCTTTGACAAAGGCGTTTCATGCGGAATTTCTGCAGACACCAATGCTCGCGCTAACAACCAAAATAATTCATGTGGCTGAATGTAGCGTATATTGGCTGCGATACCTTCTTTTTGCGCCAACTGCAAACCCAGCCACTGCCCCATGACCTTGTTATCCACCAAGACAAATTCTGTCGCCAATGGATCAAGCATCGGCTGAGCCAAAATAGACAAACAGCGACTACACAGTTCTTCAATGTGATTAGAGAGATGGAGCGTAAAAGCCATAGCGCATTCCTAATTGCCAAAAAGATAGGTGAGCTAAACCTCAGGTCAGCCGCACACGAAACACCTCATCGATCGACGTCTTGCGCTCGCGTGCTGCATTCAGCGCCATTTCCGTCAGTGGCACCATGCCATCGGTAGCCGTACTGTTCAACAGCGCACCCAGCGCCGCGTAGTTGCTGCAGCTGAGGCCGCGCTCTTCCATCAATTCGAACAACTGCTCTTCACTGACAAACCCTTCCCGCACCAGCAAACTGCGGATGTCTCCAGGCATGCCATCGTCTGCACGGAGACAGACTTTCAGTTCATCGCGAGTAACACAAACCATGCTCATGCCAACAACCATCTCTCAGGCGACTAAAACTTCACAGTCTATCGCCGTACACTTACCAAGGCTAATTTACAAACGTGGAAAAACTGCCGGCAACCATGACCACCATCCTGCAAATCAAAGTCACACCGCGTGCAAACACTTCCTCGCTAACCCAAAACAGCGATGGCTCTTGGGTGGCAAAACTGAAATCACCGCCCGTGGATGGGAAAGCCAACGAGGAATTAATTGCATTGATAGCCAAGCATTTTGATTGCCGCAAGAAAGCCGTATCGATTAAATCCGGAGAATCTAGCCGCTTAAAACGGGTCGTTGTGGACCTAAGCTAGTCCATAGCAATAATTGATTTCGCTGTTTTTCGGGCTACCCGACAGATGGAATCCACCTCATCGCGTACACTAGCCACTCTCCATTGATGAGCAAATATTTTTCCATGAGCAATGAATCTCCGAACAACACCGCAGCAACACACTTGCAACAACTACTGATTGGCTATTTAGTTGCTGCAAAAACCTCTCTCGACGATACGCAGTACGAAACCGTGAAAAATGTGCTGCCAAGCTACTTGGCACTCGCTAATGAAATGGTGACTGTGGATGTGCTGGCTGATCGCGGCATCATGCAACAAGCTGTCCACTCACTAGCAGCGGGCAACACTGTTGAAGAAACACTGATGTACACCTTTATGCTGCACATCTATTTATTGCTGCGCAATGGCACGCGTCATCCCTTAGAAATGGGCATTATTCGGCAAAAAATTATCGGTTTACTGCCTGTTTTTAATCGCGCACGCGAAAAAGGTTTTATTCGCGACGATGTTTTTTCGTCGAACGAATCACTGTTAATGAGCATTGCCGATAAAACGGAAGACATGGAAGAAGCTGTCACCATTCTTGCGGCAGGCTATCAGCGTTTTGCCACTCAAAGTGATGGCGGTGGCGTAGCTTTCTGAGCTTGCGAAGCCTCGTGTGCTTTTAATGCCTCATTTAATTGCGCTTCTGCATTTTGACGCATCGTTTCTGACGCTTTTTGCGTGATGACTTGCGTTGCTGCTGCCGAGGCTTTTTTCTTCAACGCATCTTGATCGAGATAGGTTTGCAATTCCGTTGGCCATTGTGGCACCACTTTCGCTATTTGCTGATTGGCTTGTTGCTGCACCAAACGCTCGGCAATCACTGTGGTTGAACCGCCACTAATTAACATCACCGCCATTTGGTTGGTGTCAGAGTTCCACACAAACCCTGCTTTTTCAGCAACCTGAGGGATAGGTGTGTAGCGCGACACCACATAGTACAGCGGCCCTTCTTCCTGCACTTTATCGGCCGTGCGCAATAACTGCATAGTTGGGTCATAGTAATCACCCAAAAAAGATTGCATACGGTTTTTGATAATCGGCTGCTGAAACAAACCGTTGCTGTTGGGATCCAAGCCCACCATGGGTTTGAGTATCGCCAGCATCACTTGCGTGGTGGCCTGCACCAGCAAACCGCCGAGACAGGCACTCAATAGCAAGGTAGCGCCTATAATCAATAGTGCTTTTAATTGTGATCGTATTTTCATCACACAAATATCTAGCGCTTATCCATGCCTTGCTGTAAATCGGGCCACGCCGCTTTGATATACGCCAGCATGGACCACAGTGTTAGCACGGCAGCAATATACAAACAAACCATACCAATCAGCGTGAGCCACGCATTGCTTTGGTGTGCGCCCAACAACAACAACAGCGCCAACATTTGCATCGCTGTTTTCACTTTTCCCACATAAGACACCGCCACGCTGGCGCGTTTGCCCAACTCCGCCATCCATTCGCGCAGCGCCGATACCACAATTTCACGGCAGATAATCACAATCGTCGGCAGCACAAACCAAACGTGTGGATAGCGATTCACCAACAACACCAGTGCCACCACCACCATCAACTTATCGGCCACCGGATCAATAAACGCACCAAACGGCGTGGTTTGATTCCACTTGCGCGCCAAATAGCCATCCAACCAATCCGTGACACCCGCCAAACCAAATACCGCCGCGCACAGCCAATTCGTCCATTGCATCGGCATATAAAACAACAACACAAACAGCGGAATGAGCAGGATGCGCAGTAGTGATAAAAGGTTGGGTAGATTCATGGCTTAGCCTTTAAGATATTTGCCCAAAGGCACTAAAGACTCCACAATCTACCACATATAACAAAGGCAAGAAAATCATGGGCACGCCCCCAAGAAAAAAATATCGGCAACTCATAGCCAATCTCAGACCTCACGTCAGGCCTGATTTTTTTTATGTCAATATCGGAGCAAATGACGGCATAACGAACGACCCTATATTTCCTTTTATAGAGAAATACAACTGGCACGGCATACAAGTTGAACCCGTCCTCAGCACTTTTAACCAATTAAAAATAAATCTTGCGAGTTTTAAAAATACCATTTTTGAAAACTCCGCAGTTATCGGGAACAAGGGAACAAGGGAACAAGGGAACAAGGGAACAAGGGAACAAGGAAAATTTACCACTTCCCCTGTAATCTAACTGAAGACTGCAACTTACTTGGTCAGATAAGCTCCCTGAATGCAGATACACTAAATCGCACCATAGAACACCTTCAAAACCATACAAGCCCAATAGAAGAACTCAAGACGATAACCATACCAATCAAAGAAACCCACAAACATATAATAGAATCCCATGTTAACTGCTTATATTTTGAAGAATTAATGGAAAAACACGGGATAAAAAAATTTGATTTTTTAAATATTGATGCAGAAGGGCTAGATTATGAAATCATAATGTCAATTGAAATACAAAAATATCTTCCATCTGTAATATGTATAGAAACAGCCCATTTTTGTGACAATGAAATCGAAGAATTTACAGCATATATGGCAAAAAACAACTATAGACGAATTCAAAAATTTACCTTTTATTCGGATATATTTGCAATAAACAGAAAGACATAAAGCACATCCGAGCAATTTACCAAACGCCCACCTGCTTCATCATGGCTTTGAAGCGCTCCATGGCGCGGAACTTCACTGCCAGTTCGCGGTGATCTTCGCCCTCTTCCACCCAGAAGGCTTTGCCCCACGGTGAAGGTGTCCACGGCAACACACTGGAATGGTAAGTGGCGGTTGGGTCGAGTGAATCCAAAAACTCTTTGGTCATCAATTCCATCGGACTCAACACCACATCAAACGGCTGGCCGTATTTGCCGTTAGCTTTGCGCAACTCCATCAAGATATTGACGATTTCTGCCAAGCGTTTATTTTTGGATGGCACACCGAGCCAACCGTCATTATTCGCCGCGCGCTGGAAAGCCGCTTTGCTGGCACCACCCACCCACACCGGCACTTTTTGTGTCGGCGCGGGCGAATGAATGACTTGATCGTATTGAAAAAATTCACCGCTGTGCGACACCACTTCGCCGCTGTGCAATTGGTGCATGCAAGCGATAACTTCATCCAAACGCCGACCGCGTGCAGAAAATTCAATACCCATCAAATCAAATTCTTCTTTGATCCAACCGGCAGACACACCGCACACCACACGATTATGGGTAAACAACGCCGCCGCAGCCGTGGCACGCGCCACGGTGAATGGGTCGCGCAATGCCGCGAGATAAATATTGGTGGCAAGGCGCAAGGTTTTTGTCGCCACGCCCATCGCCGTTAATGTTACCCACGGGTCTGCCCATGGATTGGTTTTTGGCCACCACACTTTGCCATCCGGCGTGTACGGATACGGCGTTTCAATTTGCGTGGGATACACCAAGTGGTCTGGCACCGTGATGCCTTCGTAACCCAACTCTTCTGCTTTTTGTGCAATGGCAATAAATTGATCCACTTCCGTGGTGTTAACGAGAGAAATCCAATACTTCATTGCGGTGTACTCCAGTAAAAAATATTCCAATAAAAAACACTACGCATGTAAATGCGCGTAAATCACTTCTGCCAATTCTGCGCTAATGCCCTGCACACGCGCAATATCATCGGCACTGGCGCGAATAATTTCCTGCAAGCCACCAAAATGCCGCAACAGCGCACGCCGACGCGTAGGCCCCACACCGGCAATACCTTCCAGCGGCGATGCACTGCGTTTTTTATCACGCCGTGCGGTGTGACCCGCCACCGCAAAGCGATGCGCTTCATCGCGTATCTGTTGAATCAAATGCAGCGCAGGTGAATCATCCGGCAGAATACGCGCCCTTGCTTCACCGTGTACAAAAAGCTGCTCAAAACCGGCTTTACGCGTGCTGCCTTTGGCCACTCCCACTAGCAACATATCGGCAATTTGCAATTCGTTTAATACTTCAACGGCTTGCGCGAGCTGCCCTTTACCGCCGTCAATCAACAAAATATCGGGAAATACGCTGTCATTTTCTTGCAAACGACGATAACGGCGCGTGAGTGCCTGTTTCATGGCAGCGTAATCATCACCCGCTGTAATGCCTTCGATATTGAAACGGCGGTAATCACTTTTGCGCGCACCCTGTCGATCAAACACCACGCAAGAAGCCACCGTTGCTTCACCGGAGGAATGACTAATATCAAAACATTCCACACGCTCTGGCACAGCATCCAAACCTAATGCTTCACGCAGCGCTTCAAAACGCGCTTCGATATTTTGTTTACTTGCCAATTTTTGCAGTAAGTTTTCCTGCGCGGCTTTACCTGCCATGGTGAGCCATTGCTGACGATGTGTGCGCACCTGCGTACTCACCACCACTTTGCGCTCAATGCGCACACTTAGCGCTTCTTGCAATACATGAAGGGCATTAGCTTCCGCAGATGACACAATCACTTCACTGGGAATTTCGCGCTCACTGCCGAGATAAAACTGCGCCGCAAAATCCACCAACATATTCTCAGAATCATCCTCCACCGATAGCGCAGGAAAATAACTGCGGCTACCCAGTATGCGACCCTGCCGCACAAACAGCACATGCACACACACCAAACCGGCTTGTTGCGCGCAGGCCAGAATATCGGCGTTTATCAATACACCATTTTCAATCGCCTGCTGTTCTTGCACCGTGCGCAGGCTGGCGATGCGATCGCGTAGTTCCGCTGCACGCTCAAATTGTAGAGATTCTGCGGCAGCTTCCATGTCACTCGCCAGTACATTCATCACCTGCTGCTCCTGTCCAGACAAAAATAGCGCGGTGATTTCCACGTCTTTTTCATACTGCGCCGGTGAAACCATGCCCACACAAGGGCCTGAACAACGCTGAATTTGATACTGCAAACACGGGCGGCTGCGATTGCGAAAAAACGAATCTTCGCACTGGCGCACGCGCGTAAACTTCTGCAAAAAATTGAGACTCTCTCGCACCGCGCCACTGTGCGGGAACGGACCGAAATAGCGACCTTTCTTTTGCTTCGCGCCGCGATGAAAAGCGAGACGCGGATAAGTCTCTCCTTCACTCAAAAAAATATACGGGTAGGATTTATCGTCGCGCAGCAGAATGTTGTACGGCGGGTGATGCGCTTTGATGAGGTTCTGCTCAAGTATCAGCGCTTCGGTTTCGCTGGCCGTGACGGTTAACTCGATGCGCGTAATACGCGACACCAGCGCCTGTGTTTTTGGCCCCAAGCCGGTAGCACGAAAATAACTCGCTAAGCGTTTTTTTAGGCTGGCCGCCTTGCCCACATACAACAGCGTTTCTGTTTCGTTGGCGTTTTTTGCGCCGTACATTTGATACACACCGGGGCGTGTGGTGGCAGCCGCAAGAAAATTTCGACTATCAAAAGCTGATGATTCAGCCATCGCCGTCCGGCACAAACAATTTATGACGCAATGCCAGCAGTGTCAGCCCCACATCATTTTCTACGCCCAATTTTTCAAACATGCGGTAGCGATAGGTGTTGACAGTTTTTGGGCTGACGTTGAGCTGATCCGCAATATCTTGCGCGCTTTGGCAGCCAACAATCATCAATGCGACTTGCATTTCACGTTCTGACAATTCATTAAATGGAGACTGGCTAGCACCTCCGCGTTTACGAAGCGGTTTTAACGCTAATTGCTGCGCAATTTTTCGACAAATATAGTGATTGCCACTGTGCACCTCATTGATGGCATGCACCAATTCATCCATAGCACTGTCTTTCGTCACAAACCCGCGCGCACCGGCTTCTAGCAATAAATCGGGAAACGGGTCATCCGCGCAAGCAGTAATCACCACCACTTTGCTATCGGGCGAACGGCGCTGCATGCGCTGCGTAGCCTCTATACCGCCGATCCCAGGCATACGCACATCCATCAACACCACGTGCGGCTTCAATGCTTCTGCTTTCTCCAAAGCATCTTCACCACTGGCTGCTTCCGCAATAATGAAAAAATTTTCCACACTGCTCAATGCGTGTCGCAAACCCACACGCACTAAATCGTGATCATCTGCCAGCAAAATATTGACTGTTTCCGTTGTCATAAATTTCCTTACTTCAACCAATGCCGCGCATTGCGGAATAAACGCAACCAAGAGCCATCTTCCTGCCAGCCATCTGGATGCCAAGAATGCTGCACCGTGCGAATAACGCGCTCTGGGTGCGGCATCATGATGGTGTGTCTGCCATCACTATTTGTCACGGCAGTGATACCACGCGGCGATCCGTTTGGGTTAGCAGGAAATGTTTCGGTGACGTGACCACTGTTGTCGATATAACGCAGCGCCACTTGCCCGCTAGCATCCAAATTTTTCAAGGCAGTGACATCGGCAAATTCTGCGCGACCTTCACCGTGCGCCACAATAATCGGCATTTTAGAACCTGCCATGCCACTCAACAAAATAGACGGCGAATGCTCTACTTCCACCATCACCAAACGCGCTTCAAATTGCTCGCTGGTGTTGCGCACAAAACGCGGCCAATGCTCCGCACCAGGAATTAAATCTTTTAAGTGCGACATCATCTGACAGCCGTTGCACACACCCAAGCTGAACGCATCATCGCGCTGAAAAAATTGCGCAAACATCTCGCGTACACGCGCATTAAACAAAACACTTTTTGCCCAACCACCGCCTGCACCGAGTACATCGCCGTAAGAAAATCCGCCGCAAGCCGCAAAGCCTTTGAAATCTTTTAAGTCGATGCGCCCACTCAATAAATCACTCATGTGCACATCCACGGCAGAAAAACCGGCGCGATCAAACGCCGCTGCCATTTCCACCTGACCGTTCACACCCTGCTCACGCAAAATCGCCACACGCGGACGCACGCCCGTGGCAATCATTGGCGCGGCAATGTCATGGTTTTGATCGAATGTAAGCGCGACAGACAAGCCTGGATTGTTGTCATCCAACACAGTTTGTTTTTCTTGCTCTGCGCAAACTGGGTTATCGCGCAATGCTTGCATGCGATAACTGGTTTCCCACCATAGCGCCAAGGCATCGCGGCGCGGCATTTCCAATACAGCATTGCTACCATCCAGCACACGCAAACAATCATCGCCGTTAATAAAACCGATGCGATGCAAGCACGCCGACAATTGATATTTTTCTGCCAGTTGTTGCAGCGTATCGATGGCATCCACCGACACTTGCAACACGGCACCCGGCTCTTCCGCAAACAGCGCCGCCAGTGGATCGTCACCCAAGCCGACGAGAGAAACATCCACACCGCAGCGACCGGCGAACGCCATTTCTGCTACGGTTGCCCACAAACCACCATCCGAGCGATCGTGGTACGCCAGCAATAAATCCTGCTCCAACGCGTCTTGCAGCAACGCAAAAAATTGCGCGAGTTGTTGCGGTTGATCGAGATCCGGCGCTTCACTGCCAATCTGCCCAAACACTTGTGCTAAGGCAGAAGCCCCGAGACGATTTTTACCGTTGCCTAAATCCAATAAAAATAATGCCGTGTTGCCTTGATCGGTGCGCAATTGTGGCGTGACGGTTTTGCGCACATCTAATACCGGCGCAAACGCAGAAATAATGAGCGACATCGGTGCTGTCACGGATTTTTCTACACCGTTTTCTTGCCAGCGCGTGCGCATCGACATGGAATCTTTGCCCACCGGCACTGTAATTCCCAATTGCGGACACAGTTCCATGCCCACCGTACGCACGGCGTCAAACAATTTTTCATCTTCATCCGCGTGACCAGCGGCACACATCCAGTTGGCTGACAATTTAATATCGGATAATTTTTCAATGCGCGTGGCGGCAATATTGGTGATCGCTTCTGCAATCGCCAAACGCGCAGAAGCCGGTGCAGAAATTAACGCCGCTGGCGTGCGCTCGCCCATAGACATCGCTTCGCCAGCGTTGGTGTCGTAACTCACCACCGTCACTGCGCAATCGGCGACCGGCATCTGCCACGGCCCTACCAGTTGGTCACGCGCCACCATGCCCGTGACTGAGCGATCACCTATCGTGATCAAAAAGTTTTTGGAAGCGACCGACGGCAGTTGCAACACGCGCGTGGCGGCATCGCGCAATTTAATACCGCTGTGATCGAAAGTTTTTTGCACCACCGATTTGCGCTCAATGCTGCGCGTCATTTTTGGCGGTTTGCCAAACAGCAGCGACATCGGCAAATCCACGGGTGCGTTATTAAAATGCGCATCGTCCACGCGCAAATGTTTTTCTTCTGTCGCCGTACCCACCACCGCATACGGACAGCGTTCGCGTGCACAAATGGCATCAAACTGCGCGAGGTCTGCTTCTTTTACCGCGAGCACATAACGCTCTTGCGCTTCGTTGCACCAAATCGCCAGCGGACTCATGCCCGGCTCATCGCTCGGCACGGCGCGCAAATTAAACACACCGCCCGTGCCGCCATCTTTTACCAATTCTGGCAGCGCATTCGATAACCCCCCCGCGCCGACATCGTGAATAAATTGAATAGGATTTTTTTCACCCAACTGCCAGCAGCGGTCGATCACTTCTTGGCAGCGGCGTTCAATTTCTGGATTTTGACGCTGCACGGAAGCAAAATCCAAATCGGCGCTACTCTGCCCAGAAGCCATGGAAGATGCTGCGCCACCACCCAAACCAATTTGCATGGCTGGACCGCCGAGCACGATCAATTTTGCACCGGCTGCAAACGGTTTTTTCTCGACATGCTCTTCACGAATATTGCCGTAGCCGCCGGCAATCATGATCGGTTTGTGATAACCGCGCATTTCTTCGCCGTTCGCGCCTTCTGCGGGCAATTCAAAACTGCGGAAATAGCCGCACAAATTCGGGCGACCAAATTCATTATTGAACGCGGCTCCACCTAAAGGGCCTTCAGTCATGATGTCCAGCGCAGACACGATGCGATCTGGCTTGCCGTAATTTTCGCCCTTGGCATTTTTTTCCCAAGGTTGTTCGTAATCGGGAATGCGTAAATTGGAAACAGAAAAACCCGTCAAACCCGCTTTCGGTTTGGAACCGCGACCCACGGCACCTTCGTCGCGAATTTCACCGCCTGCACCTGTACCTGCACCGGGAAACGGTGCAATCGCTGTGGGATGGTTGTGCGTTTCCACTTTCATCAACAAATGCACCGCTTCTTGCTGCGCGGTGTATTCACCGGTTTGCGGATCAGGGAAAAAACGCCCTGCTGTTTGCCCGCGCACCACAGCAGCGTTATCGGAATACGCCGACAACACATTGTCACCCGCGCATTCGTTGGTGTTGCGTATCATTTTGAACAGCGATTTTTCTTGCGCTACGCCGTCGATCAACCAATCGGCATTAAAAATTTTGTGGCGACAATGTTCGGAGTTGGCTTGCGCAAACATCATCAATTCCACATCGACGGGATTGCGATTCAGCGCAGTAAAACTTTCCAGCAAATAATCGATTTCATCGTCCGCCAAAGCGAGGCCCAACTCGCTGTTGGCACGCACCAAAGCGGCACGACCACCGCTGAGAATATCTACCATTGTTGATGGCGCAGGTTGTTCTTGCACAAACAAAATTGAAGCGGCATCAAGAGTATCTAACACTGTTTCTGTCATGCGATCGTGCAGTGCCGCAGCAATCGCAGCGGTTTGTTCTGGCGAAAAATCACCACCCACGCGAAACGCGATACCGCGCTCCAAACGACGCACAGCCGTTAAACCACAATTGCGCGCAATGTCTGTCGCCTTGCTCGACCACGGGGAAATCGTGCCTGCGCGCGGCACAACCAAAAACAATTGTCCGTGTGGCTCAAACAGCGTTTCCTGACGCGGACCGTATTGCAGCAGCTGCTCCAATACCGTGTTTTCCTGTGCGGACAGCGGCTGCGACACATCAGCAAAATGCACAAACTCGGCGTGCAACTCGCGTACAGTGGCAATCTCGCGCAAACGCATGAGCCATTTATTGAGACGAAACGAAGAAAAAGCAGGCGCACCGCGCAAAACCAGCATCACAACCTCGACAGAGAGCCGCAACACCGGCTCGAAACATAGGATTACTGTGGGTGCGTATTGTAGCGATGACTGCGCGTATATTCCTGCCAAAACAGGTTATTTCGACGCTTGGTATACGCCAATAATTGCGTATTGATAGGGGGAATATCCGGCGTAACAAAAATAACGTCATCCGCTACTTGCACACAGAGTTCTTTTCCTTCATTTGGCAAAGCGCGGATCACTTGCCCAATATCCGGCCACTGCGCCACATCGTGAGGCATGGGCGGCGCAGCAAGAAAAAGGCGCGCATCATCTACTAGCAACACATCTCCGTGCCGCCCTTTCAAGCAGGCCAACTCCCCTAACAAAGGACATTGATCATCCTGCCCTGCCGTCTCACCGCCAAACCAGTGACTATCCAGCCAGAAAATTGCTTTTTCCTCACCGATTTCTTCAAGAATGCTCGGTAAGAGCTGTCGAGAATCACCACAGAGAGCTGACACGTTATGCAGATTAGCTAAACCTTCGCTGTATTCATCAAACAGGCTTTTAGACCGTTCCATGGTGATAACTTTACCGAAGTGATTTGCCGCCCAACGAGCCGTATCGCCCTGATACGTTCCCGTTTCTATAAAAACAGTGGCTCCACTGAGATCCCTTAGTTCTAAGGTGATTTTCTCTGGTATGCCAAACCTTACCATCCCCATTGACGACACAACTCTCGCTCATTGCAGTTGGACAACATAACAGGAAACAAGCGCACAGCAAACGCGGCTAGGCAGCAACTAACGCAACGGTGCTTGTGGTAGATTGCGACACTATTGACCGCGCAAGGAGAACCCTGCAGTGAAGTTCAAAGACTTTTCCCTGATCCGCAAAATTTTGGCTCTGCAAGTTATTTTCAGCGTCGTCGCCATGACTGCCGTGGGCAGCATCACCGTTGAAGTGGGGATGCGACACATTCAGCAAACCGTGGAAGCCAAAGTCGCGGCGCTGCAAGACATCAAGAAGCAGGAGATTAATGAGTGGCAGGAGGCCAACCGTTTTAATAGCGGCATGCTGGCGGGCTTGATCGAAGGCTGGACCGCGCAAGAAGACAAAGGGCGCGCGCTGTCGCCTATTTTGAAAGACTTTTACGAAGAGATGGCATGGCACCAGCAGTGGCAAAAAGTAGGTTTGGGCGAAAATGGCGAAACGTATCTGGTCAACACCAAGGGCGACAACGCCAGCCCGCTGCGCCTCCAGACTGAACCAGCCCACAACAGCCGCTTTATGGACGTGACCGAGGAAGGCGCTGGGCACTACATCAACTATCGCGGCAAAAAAGTGATCGGCGCTTGGACACCAGTGGTCATTGACGGCAACACTTGGCTGCTGGTCAGCGAAATTGACAGCCACGAAGCTCTGAGTGCAGCGCTTTTGAACTTGCGTCTTTCTGTCAGTGCCGTGGGCATTAGCTTCGGCCTGCTGGTGTGCTGGCTGACATTTATCATCATGCGCAATGCCATCACCCGTCCCATCAACAATATGTTGGATGCTCTGAAAGATTTGCAGGATGGCGACGGCGATTTAACGCATCGACTGAAAAAAACCAGTAACGACGAACTGGGCAGCATTGTCGATATGTTCAATGCCTTTTTGGAAAAACTGCACAGCGTCATCAGCCAGCTAGTTGCCACCACCAACGCGCTGTCTGTTGCATCCGCCAGCATTCACGACAGTGCCGTGCGCGTGAGCGTCAGTGCCGAAGAACAAGCCGCCAGCGCCGAAGAAACCTCGGCCGCCCTGGAAGAAATGAGCGTTACCATCAGCCAGAACGCCGATAATGCGCGTGCCACCGAGCAGATTGCCACTGCCGCCGCCGACAGCGTGCGCCAAGGCAGCGTAGTAATGAAAGACGCCGTTTCTGAGATGCAAAAAATTACGCAGCGTATTGGCGTGATCAATGAAATTGCGCAACGCACCAATTTGCTGGCACTCAACGCAGAAATTGAAGCGGCGCGCGCAGGTGAGCACGGACGCGGCTTTGCCGTGGTAGCCGGTGAAGTGCGCAAGCTGGCGGAACAGAGCCGCACCGCTGCTTCTGAAATTGCTGCCTTGGTTGCCAACAGCTCCGGTGTGAGCAACGAAGTCATCACCCTGCTCGATCAAATTGTGTCGCAAGTGGTACAAACCGCCGATTTGGTGCAAGAAATCAGCCACGCTTCTGATGAACAGCAAGGCGGTGTGGAGCAGATTCACCGCGCGGTAACGCAGATCGAAAGTTCTACTCAATTGAGTGCTCACTCTTCGACCGAACTCTCTGATTCTGCCAGCACCATTCATAAGCAGGTCAAAGATTTGGAAGCCGCTATTCAGTTTTTCAAAATTTAAGCAAACTACGCGGAGGCCGCACGACTCTTTCAGCCGCGCAGTGCTCCGTCAATTTGCAGCGGCAAAAAGCCGCGATATTGCAAGAAACGCGCAACCTTTGCCTTTTCTTGGAAGGCCGTTATCAAGCCAACGCCAAACTTCTTGCGTTTAGCTTCACTCGCCAAAGACAACCAACCGGTATCACTGCGCCGCACGGATTCCACCACCAGCGTTGTTTCCAAGCCACGGCGGCGCAACTCCTGCTCAATAAAGACAGGGCCGTAGCCGCGCGCTTTTCTGCTGCGCACAAACACCTCGGCAAAACGCTCATCGCTCTGGTAGCCATCTTCCGCCAAGCGCGCCAAACACTGCTGCAACTCAATGGCATCCACCGGCAAGTTGAACTTATCTGCCAATTTACTCAGCAATTCACGGCGTGAGTGCTCGCGCTGCCCCAAAAAGACAAACGCCGCCCCACGGATTTGGGTAGTCAAATCCATACATCACCTAAATAGTGTTTAAAAACAAACAGCTACAGAGAGTTTCTCATATGAATTAGAGATTTAACTCTCTGTAGTTCATGTTGTTTAGAGGTCTACTTCTTCAGCGGCGACTACAACGGCCGTCTGCTTGCGACTCTCCACCGGCCCCTGCAAATACGCGCCGCGTATCTTCGCTTCCAGCTCACTAGCCACTTGAGGATTATCCTGCAAGTATTTGATTGCATTGGCTTTTCCTTGGCCAATCTTATCGCCCTGATAGCTGTACCACGCACCGGACTTCTCGACATAGCCATCGTTGACACTGATGTCGATAATTTCACCCATGCGGTTGATACCCTGACCGTACATGATCTGGAACTCGACCTGTTTGAACGGCGGCGCGACCTTATTTTTCACCACTTTCACGCGCGTCTCGCTGCCTACCACTTCGTCACCTTCTTTCACCGAGCCGATGCGGCGTATATCCAAACGCACCGAGGAGTAGAACTTCAGGGCGTTGCCGCCAGTGGTGGTTTCTGGGCTGCCGAACATCACACCGATCTTCATGCGGATCTGGTTAATAAAGATAACCAAGCAGTTGGCGTTTTTGATGTTGCCGGTTAGCTTACGCAATGCTTGTGACATCAAACGCGCCTGCAAACCAACGTGGGTATCGCCCATCTCGCCTTCAATCTCGGCTTTCGGCACCAAGGCGGCCACCGAGTCGATTACCAACACATCCACGGCGTTAGAGCGCACCAACATATCGGCCACTTCCAAGCCCTGCTCGCCGGTATCTGGCTGGGAGACGATCAAATCTTCAACATTAACGCCCAATTTGCCGGCATAAATAGGATCCAGCGCGTGTTCTGCGTCGATAAACGCCGCTGTACCACCTGCTTTTTGGCACTCCGCAATCACCTGCAAGGTCAGCGTGGTTTTACCGGAAGACTCAGGACCGTAGATCTCGACAATGCGACCGCGCGGCAAGCCGCCGATGCCTAAGGCGATATCCAAGCCTAAAGAGCCCGTGGAAATAGCCGGAATATCCTCATGCGCCTTTTCACCCATGCGCATAACCGTGCCTTTACCAAATTGGCGTTCGATCTGCCCCAGTGCGGCGGCTAGCGCCTTTTCCTTGTTCGCATCCATTGTCTTGCCCTCTTATCTATATGGCCGCTTACGGCCTGACTGTTAATTGGGAGAGCCTCAACGCTCACCCCCTCTCGACTTGCAGGGCAAGCATACACCGCTTTTTTGATACTGTATAGATCAACAGTGATTTTTTATACAGTATTTTCTACCTGTACCTTCTGATACGCAAATGACATGTATTGGGGTTGCAGGGAAGACTGAGTTCATCCCTGTTTATTTTTGGCGCGTAGCGTTCGCGCTGCGCTGGCGTTAGATTGTGCTTGTCGGCTACTTTTTTGAATTCTGCTGCTGCATTTTCATCAGGTGAGTTAAAGCGATCTTCCCTTAAATGCTGCGGATCGCTTCCATTTCTTTCGCGTACGCTTCCGGGTTCGACACTTTCAGCGCGTCTAAGGCCTTCCGCCTCTCGGCGAGCCGCGCGCTCCCGATCAGATTTTGAGCCGCCGATTCTGCTGAACGCCTCTCTAGCTCGGCGTGCAATTTCTCTGGCTGATCCGCCAAGTGACTCAGACCAAGCCTTGAAAGCCTCGCTTCGGTTGACATTGGTTTCTCCTTTTGGTCTTGCTGTGTTGATAATATCCTGCGCTGGCTGAATGATGCTGTCAACGCCAGTATCCTTGCTGATAACGCTGTCACCATGAAACAGTTTCACACCATTCATGCCGCTTTTCTTGTCTGCAATATCAGTCAGACCATGCTTGGCAACAACATCCGCCATCACTTCCGGCGACAACATATCTTCCGATACGCGCTTGGAAAATCTTTGCGCTGCATATTCATCTGGATCAATCGCGCCAGACAAGGTGTCACGCTCACCAGAAGACGCAGCCACATCATCCCCATTCTCTCGCGCAACTTCATCGACAGCCTCGCGCGCCATTGTTTCATGCTGGGCTTCGTCGAGAGCGCCTTCGCGTGGGGTGAACCGGTCGTCGGTCAGCGGGCGCAAGTTTGCCTGTCTACTTTTCGCCAGAGCATCCACAGATTCCTGCATGTTATTAAAAGTGGCAACGACTTTGCCCTGTGGGCTTGCAGCCTGCTATACCTTTACACACCACTCTATGATGGAGCACTCGGTAAATCAGACTAAACCTTTCAGTTGTTGGTACATGACACGCGGAGAAACGATGTGCATCGAATCTTGTTTTTCCCAGCCAAGTACTCGCTGGTCTCCCGTGACAAAGAAATCAGCGTGCGCTATTGCCGCTGCATTCACCAGGCGCCTGTCTGCGTCGTCTGTTGGCTCAGCGACATCAGGCAGCATTCGTGCATGGCTTTCCCATAATCCGGTAAAAATTTCTTGCGCCTCAATGTGGTCATGGAATTTGCGTTGCAGCACCTCGAGCACTTCTGTTTTCACTAACTCACTGGTCAGCAACTCATGTGAAGATTCATCCACGACAGCAAGCAACTCTGCGCACAACCCAGAAAAAATTAACGCAGACAGCCACACATTGGTATCTAAAAAAATCTTCACGAAATATCACGCAAAACATCGTCTTCCGTCAGCCAGCCGTTGGCGCGAGCTTGTGGTGCCAATTTTTCATGCAACTGCCCCAGCGTTTCGCGCAGCAAGCTCCCTCGCAGCAATTGTCGAGCAATTTCACTTTTGTTCTGCTTCCTCGCCACAGCAAGACGTTCAAGGTCAGCCTCCAGTTGCTCATCAATACGAATGGTCAAGGTACCCATGCCAGCCTCCAGTGTATTACATCGTCTTACGCAGTCTAGCATGGGACAACTCGTACGAGCAGCCCCTCGCCCTCGTTCACTACCGCTTCACCTTCGTCATGCTAATCCACACTACCCTGCCACCACGCCCGCCTCCCGCAGCGCGGCAACGGCATCGGCGCTGTAGCCAAAATCCCCCAACACGGCATTGGTATCTTCACCCGCCACGCGCGGCGCGATAGGCGTGGCCGGCTCACTGCGCGAGAAGCGCGGCGCAGGTGCATGTTGCAACAGACCGTCCACCTCAATAAAGGCTTTGCGCTCGACATTGTGCGGATACTGCGCCGCTTCCTGAATATCCAACACCGGCGCAAAACAGGCGTTGCTGCCTTCAAAAACTTTCACCCATTCGTCGCGCGTTTTGGTTTTGAACACGGCGATAACTTTCGCTTCCAGCGCAGGAATTTTGCTGATGTCTTGCTCAGGTGAACCCAACCACTGCTGTTCAAACTCGGCTTTGTCTACGCCGAGGTGCTCAATAAAATCGAGATAAAAATGCGCTTCTAACGCACCGACCGACACAAACTTGCCATCGGCACATTCAAAGGTGTTATAAAAATGATTGCTGCCGCCAAACAAATGCGAACCGCGATTTTTATACGGCATGAAAAACGGATTTTTTTCGTAAGCGTACAAATACGCCATTAATGTTGCCGCGCCATCCACAATCGCCGCGTCCACCACCTGCCCTTTGCCAGATTTTTGCGCCTCCAACAGCGCACACACCACACCGTAAGCCATGAACAAACCACCGCCGCCGAAATCGCCCACCAAATTGAGCGGCGGCACCGGCCTGCCTGCATCGCGCCCCATTTTTTCCAGCGCGCCGGTGACGGCGATGTAATTGATGTCATGCCCCACGGTTTGCGCGAGTGGGCCGGTTTGCCCCCAACCCGTCATGCGCGCGTACACCAGCTTGGGATTGCGCGCCTGCACCGCTTCTGGCCCCAGCCCCAAACGCTCCGCCACGCCAGGGCGAAAGCCTTCAATCAACGCATCGGCGCTTTCGCACAGCTTTAATACCAACTCCACGCCTTCTGGTTTTTTCAGATTGACGACGATGGAGCGGCGATTGCGCAGCGTGGCATCTTGCGGGCGCAAACCAGGGATGCCCGCCGCGCGTTCAATGGTGATGACCTCGGCGCCCATGTCCGCGAGCATCATCGCGCCAAACGGCGTTGGACCAATGCCCGCTAATTCAATCACGCGCAAACCTTTTAATGGACCCATGTATCACCTCAACCGAAGAGAAAGTTAAAAAATTGTGGCATAAATGATACCGTAGCACCGTTATGCTGACTGATAAAAATAAGGAAAGCCGCGTGATGGCCATTGATAAAGAAGCACAAGCCCGCGACACCGCCATGCGTTACATCGCCATGTTGTCGCACATTCCGCTAGCACCAAGACATATCAGTGCCGCCGAACTGCAACGCAAATTGGATGACGAAGGTTACACCGTGGATGTGCGCACCATTCAGCGTGATTTGAGTCGATTAAGCTCGCATTTTCGCTTAGACAGCATGCAAGGGCGCGGCCGCGAATTACGATGGTATTTCAATAAAGGCACAGCTAATCAATGGCCGGCAATGAATACCGATACTGCTCTTACTTTATTGATGGCCGAGCAAAACTTGCGCCCGCTGATTCCCAAACAAGCCTCAAGCAGCCTTACCGCACTCGTCAACCAAGCGCGAGAAACACTCAAAACGCAAGACAAAAGTGGACGCAAAAAAACCTGGGCAGATTCTGTACGCTTAGTACCGCGCGGTTTTGTACTGCAACCAGCAGAGATTGCACCCGAAGTGATGAGCAATATTTTTGACGCGCTCGGCCGCAATCGGCAGTTAACTATTACTAATCGCAGCGGCAAAGAATTTACGATCAACCCACTGGGTTTAGTCATGCGCGGCACCATGCTCTACCTCGTCGCCACTTATTACAGCTACAGCGATATACGCATCACCGCCCTGCATCGTTTACGCAGCGCAACTGTGGCGATGAGCGATCGCATCGTGCCAAAAAATTTCAATTTGGATGACACCTTAAACAGCGGCTTGATGAGTTGGCGCTTGGATCCAGGCAAACCCAAAAAATTTCAGCTAGAAGTCAGCAAAGACATTGCCGATTATCTGGATGAAAACCGCATCAACAACACACAAAAAATAGAACTCTTGGATGATGGCGACGCCATGATCACCTTCACCGCCGAAGACACACTGGAATTGCGTCAATGGTTATTCGGTTTTGGCGCGGATATCGTCGTGCATAAACCCGCCGCCGTGAGCAAGTGGATACTCAATATGGCGCAGGAGTTGGTGGGGGTTTATGGGTAACGACCTCATGAATCGAATCCTAGCCACTTGCGGCTTATCACATACCGGTATACGATAAACTCATGATAAAAAGCTTTCGCTGCGGCGACACACAAGCACTATATGAAACAGGCAAATGTCGCCGATGGGCAAATATCAAATCCATCGCCACACGAAAACTAACGCAATTGGACTCAGCCACAACATTGGCCTTCTTGCGCAGCCCGCCCGGCAATCGCTTGGAAAGCCTGAGCGGAGACAGAGCTAACCAATACAGTATCCGCGTTAACGACCAGTGGCGAATTTGTTTTACTTGGCACGATGGGCATGTATTTGATGTTGAAATTGTCGATTACCACTAGAGGAAATCTATCATGATCAAAAACGGCATGAGACCTGTTCACCCAGGAGAAATACTGCGAGAAGATTTCCTCATTCCTCTCAATATGAGCGCAAATGCGCTGGCACAAGCCCTGCATGTAACTCCTGCCCGCATTAACGATATTGTGCGTGAGCGCAGAGGCATCACAGCAGACACAGCATTGCGGCTAGCACGCTACTTTGGTGGCGACGCACAAAGCTGGCTCAACCTACAAGCCACTTTTGATTTGCGCAGCACAGAAATTAGTAACGGAAAACACATTGCGCATGAAGTATCACCGCGGGCTGCGTAGAATCTTGACTTTCTGCCCCCCCCTCCCTCACAGCCTTAACCTTGTCCAATAAAGACAACCATGCGCCGTTTTTAAAGTATTTTTTAACCGCACAAAAGACTGGGCAGACTTGGAAGCCATGCACGAAGCTGGCACCCTAGATGCGAAATATGTCACTTCTATTTTAATAGCGTATCTTGGAACAGATGACGAACGAATAAAAAAACTAGAAGCCATATCGACACAACAGGATTGACCACCATGCCCCGCAAGAAAAAACCTGACATGCCAACCAAGCGCAACCCTGTGGCACGCACCGCAGGGCAATTCAACAAGGCAGCCGTGCATACCGATAAGAAAAAAGAGCAGAAGAAAACCGGCAAGACAGAAGAAAAACAGAAAGGTAGCGACTCACCATGACAACCACAACACTCCAAGAAAAACTGCGCAACCTGCGTGAAAACATGCCTGAAGCACACGCTGTGCGCTTACACCGTGCGATCAGTTGGCTGCTCTGTGCCGAAGAACAAAAAAACAACCATGACTTGCAATTTATTTCCCTGTGGATTGCCTTCAATGCCTGCTACAGCATTGATGAAGAAAAACATCAATCCATTGGTGAGCGCGATACTTTTCAGCGTTTTATGCACAAGCTGGTGAAACACGATACAGCAGGAACCCTCCATCAAACTTTGATGCAAACTTACAGCGGTTCCATTCGTACGCTCATCAGCAACCAATATGTATTTGCGCCATTTTGGGAAGCGCAGCGGATGCTGGCTAATAATCAAAAAGACACTACTGACTGGAAAAGCCGTTTTGACAAAGCCTCCAAAACCGCCATGATGTTTTTGATGGAGAAAAAAGTCCCTGAACTGCTTGGCGTAGTGCTGGATAGACTGTATGTACTACGCAACCAGTTAATGCACGGCGGAGCAACATGGAACAGCAAAATCAATCGCCAGCAAGTGAAAGATGCTTGCAGCATTATGCTAACGCTGATGCCCCTGATTATTGCGACCATGATGGAAGCCAACGATGAAAATTGGGGAGAGATTTTTTATCCCGTAGTCAAGTAACACACATACAAAACCCTCACACAAACCCAATTCTGCGCGTTTGACTATCCTCTTTCACCGCGCACTCCTCACGCAAACCTTCTAGCAAGGCATTGGCATCAGCAACAGGATGAAAACGGTGGCGGCGATGCACAGCAGCGAAGTCACCCGGTGTGAGCAAATGCAAGGCGTACAGGCTTTCTTGTAAATCCAGCGACGGTTGCGCAAACCCCATGGCTGCACACTGTTTATCAAACAACTGCCACGCCTGCGCAGGACGCAAATAATCTAGATGAATTTTCATATCAAAACGGCGCAAGGCAGCTTGATCCAAGTTACTCATCAAATTGGTTGACGCAATAAACAAACCGTTGAATGCTTCCATTTGCGTGAGCATTTCATTCACTTGCGTCAGCTCCCAACTGCGTTGCGCATGGCGGCGATCTTGCAGAAAGCTATCTACCTCGTCCAACAACAACACAGCATTGTCTTGCTCTGCTTCCGAAAACGCCTTGCGCAAGTTTGCTTCTGTGCCGCCCACCCACATACTCAAAATGTCCGACAGTTTTTTACTGTGAAATGGTCGTTGCAATTGCTCTGCCAGCCATTGTGCAAACGCACTTTTTCCTGTGCCTGGTGGACCATAAAGACAAATTCTTGCGGAAGGATTGTTTCGTATACCTTCTGCCAGCGCCTTAAGATCTACACCCGCATTGACTAGGGTTGGGTCATAAAAATCTGGCAGAGCATTGGCGGCTTGCTTCTTGATAGGCGCATAACCTTGTGCCTGCAAAGTTTGATTAAACATGGACTCCAACAACTGCGGCACCTCGCCCTCATCCATATTGCTGCGCACAGCACGAACAACAGAAGCAGCTCGCTGCATCACCGCCGGTGACAAATACTCGTGCTTGACAATGCGTTTAATGTGCGTGTCTGGCACTGGCAAATCAGCTACCACTTGACTCAAAATCTCTCGCCTTCTAGACATAGGCGGCACATCTAACTCCAACACCACATCAAAACGCCGAATAAAAGCCGCATCCATACAACTGGCATCATTACTCAACCAGAATGCCGGCAATGGGTTTTCTTCCAACAGTGTATTGATTTCTGCCTTGCGTAACTGCGCTGTACTTTTTCCGAAAATACTTTCGCCATCATCAAAAACATCCTGTATTTCATCAAACAAAATCAGTGTTTTTTTCGATGAGAAAAATTGTTGCGCTGCTTTGAATGCACGCAGACGACGCCGACCAATAATAGAGTCACCATCTTCATCTTCTGAACTAACTTCTAATAGGTCTACCAACAATCGATTAGCCAATAAACGCACCAACTCACTCTTGCCTGTCCCTGGCGATCCATAGATAAGAATATTCACGCCTGACTTTTTAGCTTCCATCACCGAAGGCAAATAACGCATTAACAAATCCATGTCTTTCTGTATATGGCGATAATCATCAACCAGCAGCGTAGGACACTTTCCAGGCTTAACGATATTGGATAAAAAATCTTCCACCGCAGAAACAGGCGAGAGCAGTCGGTTGGAAAACCCTTCTAGCACATCGATACGGCGACGCACACTGCAATTAGCACTGCTATCCATTGACAACAAGCCGCAACGAATTAACTTTCCACGGTTGGATAAAGCCGTCATTACCCAATCATGTTCAATATTCAGTATCTGCGACAACATGCCAAAACAAATATGCGCGCTGATATCATCTAGCCAGCTTGAACAAGCATGCGATAGCGAGCGATCTGTCTCCATCAACACCGCAAATACCAACAAGCTGCATTCATCGGCATTCAAGCCTGCCACTTCCTGCAGCAACGCCATATTGCCTGCTAATACCTCGCTGTATTGCAGCTCGCCGCTGGTAAAGCGATGCTCCAGTTCAGCATGGCTATCCTTTAATTTTTCCAGTATTTTTTTGCGATCAAAACTTCCTCCTTCAACAAATTCCTTCAAACCTAAAAAATACGCGATAGAGCTATCTTCAAAATCATCCTTCTGAATAAACTGCCCCAAGCATCCAAACTGAAACAACATGCGCAGCAACCACAAGCGCACTAAATCCGGCTCGTGCGTGCGATGCTGCAACACAGGCGACTCCTGCAACCAAGACCTTCTACCGCGGCGACCAGCCATAAGCTTCTCCTAATGCACTGTGGATGAAACTTATTATGATCCTCATGTGCGACAGATCATGTCGCATAAAAACAGAGGCTTCCATTTCCCCCAGATCATCTCAAGTGATTGATTACAGACAGGAAACTGTGCCAAGTGCCGCCTAAAATGCTACTGTGATACCACCTGCACACAGACCACTGGATGATGTTCACTCTCCCACTCAAAGCCTTATGCAGCAGCTTGTTATTGCTGCTCGTATGCCCCGCTTGGGCTGCGCGAGGCGTCGATCCTGTCAGCAACAGCATCCAATTAGCGCTCACTACCGAGCCGCCCAATTTGAACAGCCTCACCGCCACCGACAGCGTGAGTTTTTTTGTACTGTCACACACGCAAGAAGGTTTGCTCACTTATGACGAACGAGGCGAATTAACCGGCGGCGTAGCAAAAAACTGGCACATGGACGGCACCACGGCGCGTTTTACACTGCGCGACAACGCACGCTGGTGTGATGGCAAACCGATCACCGCACAAGATTTTGTGTTTGCTTGGCGCACTGCGTTAAAAGCCAGCACCGCTTCGCGGTACGCGTTTATTTTGTATCCCATCCGCAATGCGCAAAAAGTGCATGAAGGAAAGTTGCCACTGGGTTCTTTAGGCGCTTACGCAGAAGACGCAAAACATTTGCGCATCGAACTGGAACAAGCCACCGCATATTTTCCCAGCCTGACCACTTTTGCCACTTACTATCCTCTGCGTGAAGATTTTTACAATGCATACAGCAAAAACTACGCCGCCGATGCCGACAAACTATTGTGCAACGGTGCTTTTCGTTTAACGCACTGGATACACGGCGCCAGCTTGGTGTTGGAAAAAAATCCTAATTATTGGGATGCCGAACGCGTCAAACTGCAACGCATCACCATTCCACATATCACCAATGATGCTGGCACTTTATTAAATCTCTTTCAGGCGGGCGACATTGCCTTTACCGAGCTGAGCCGAGATACCTTGCCGCTCGCTTTAGAGCAGCGCCTGTATCTGCAATCTTTTAACAAAGGCATGCTGCATTACATGGAATTTAATTTTCGACCACAGCGCCTGCTGCACAATGCCAATTTGCGCAAAGCCATCAGTTTGGTGATGGATAGAAATACGCTGGTCAACAAAGTGATTGCCTCTCCTGGCACCCAAGCCACCGCACAGTTTTTTCCTGATTGGCTGCCTGGGATTGCACCGCAGCATGCTGTACCAGAGCCGAATATCGCAGCAGCGCAGCAAGCCTTAGCGCAAGCCAAAAAAGAATTGGGGATAGTCGAATTGCCACCGCTGACTCTGCTGATTTACGACTCACCCGCCGTGGTGCGCCAAGCAGAGTATTTACAGCGCGTGTTGCAAGAAACACTCGGCATTACTTTGGTGATCGACAAACAAATCTTCAAACAGAAATTGGCTAAATTAAACAGCGGTGATTTTGATCTCGCCCTCTCTGCTTGGGGACCCGATTACAACGACCCGATGACCTTTGCTGATTTACTGCATTCCGCCAATGCCAACAATCACGGACGCTACCAAAACCCACGCTATGATGCCTTGCTAGAACGCGCCGCCATACTGCCTGCATCCACCGAGCGCAATCAGCTTTTTCAACAAATGGATACGATTATTCA
The DNA here is from genome assembly GCA_046347205.1 of Pseudomonadales bacterium. Taxonomy (GTDB): domain Bacteria; phylum Pseudomonadota; class Gammaproteobacteria; order Pseudomonadales; family UBA7239; genus UBA7239. The sequence goes on along the minus strand of JAXMGN010000002.1, from coordinate 124,927 downwards.
ACAAGATATTGCCGTGCTGCCCTTGAGTGAGCCGGGCACTCTCTATGTGTTAGACAAACGCTTGCACAATGTGCGCCGCAGCCGTTTTGGTGATGACCCTGATTTTCGTCACGCATGGATAGAACAAGGCGGAAAACACTGATGCTGCACTACACGCTCAAACGCATCGCCACCGGTTTACTCACGATATGGTTTATCGCCACCGCCACTTTTTTTGCCATGCACCTTGTGCCGGGCGATCCTCTAGCGGATGAAAAAGCGATTCCCACTGAAATTCGCGCTGCACTGCTAGAACAATATGGTCTCAATAAACCACTGACACAGCAATACTTTTTATTTTTTAACAATATGTTGCACGGTGATTTTGGCATTTCTTTTACGCAACAAAATCGCGCTGTTAATGACATCATCCGCGAGCATTTTCCCATCTCAGCTGCGCTCGGTTGCTTGGCATTGTTATTTGCTCTGGCGGGTGCAGTGCTGTGGGGCGCATTGGCTGCGCGCTTTCATCGCCGCTGGCCTGATTATGTGTTGATGGGCGCGGTTGTCGCCGGCATTTTCGTACCGAGTTTTGTATTTGCTGCACTCGCGCAAGTGGCGGTGTTGCGGCTCAATCAATCGCTAGGCACACAATTTCCGCTCGCCGGTTGGGGAACCATCACACAAATGTTATTGCCCGCGTGGGTATTGGGGCTGGGCACGATGGCTTACATGGCGCGTTTGATGCGCTCATCATTACTGGATGTGCAAAACGCCGCTTACATTCGCACCGCGCGCGCCAAACAATTATCCGCCGCGCGCATTTTTTGGGTACACAGCTTGCGCAACGCCATATTGCCCGTTTTAGCTTTACTAGGGCCAGCGATTGCTGCGATTACCACGGGCGGTTTTGTGGTGGAAACCGTATTCGCCATCCCCGGTCTCGGTCGCTATTTTGTGCAAGCCGTGCAACAACTCGATTACACCGTGATTATGGGCACCACGGTTTTTTACGGCAGTTTTTTGATGCTGATGGTTTTAATGGTGGATTTATTCACTGCGCTGCTTGACCCACGCATTCGCCTACAGGATGCGCGCACATGACGCAGGACACGCACGGCAATTTGTGGCGCGATGTGCGCCGTGACATGCTAAAAAACCCTGCCGCACTGGTCGGCATTATCACTTTGCTACTCATCGCTGTTTTTTGTTTGAGCGGGCGCTGGTGGTGGCGCGTGGATCCCAACGCACTCAACCTCACGCAAATATCACAAGCACCACACAGCGGGCTGCTCACTACTGTTATCACAAAAAACTTGCTAGAAAAAAAATCACCAGATGCCATTCAGCAATTTCAAACTCTGCGCCCTGCCAACACAGAGGCAGTCACACTGGGCTGGCTTACCCAACAGCACAGGCACTTTCGGCTGTACCGGCACATTCTGCCTCCCTCTGGCGCGCAAGACCTCGGTCTACCTTTAGCCGATTTTTCTACCAATTCGCAGGAAACAGTTTTGCAATATCAAGATGCTTTGCTGCTAGAAAATCGTCGCTATTTTTATTCTTTAGCCGTGATAGATGACTCAGGTAATATCAACAGCTATCAAACCATTGTGGTTGATGTTGCTCACGCCACACCAATAGAAAATTTAATCCAAGAAGGCTTGTTATCCAGCACAGCAAACGCACCTGCAACACTGCAACTGCCCGCTCACCCTTTTGGCACCGATAAATTGGGGCGTGATTTGATGGCGCGTTTAATCGAAGGCGGTCGCATCTCGCTATTTATTGGCTTCACTGCGCCCCTACTCTATGTGTTATTCGGCGCACTGTACGGCGCTATGGCCGGTTATCGCGGTGGACGCACAGACGCATTCATGATGGCCTTTGCTGATTTTATGATCGCGCTGCCATTTTTATTGTTTGTGATTTTGCTGCGCATCGCCTTTGGCATCGGTCCTGGTGACAGCGGCATCACGGCTTTAATTATTGCACTGCTTTTATTGAGCTGGCCGAACACGGCGCGCTTGGTGCGCACGCAAGTGTTGCAACTGCGCAAAATGGCTTATGTGGATGCTGCGCGCTTACAAGGCGCGTCCGGTTTTTATATTGTGTGCAAACACATGCTGCCCAATGTGCTGCCCAGCATTTTGGTCACGCTCAGTTTTGCTATTCCCTCCGCTATTTTTACCGAAGCCTTTTTATCGTTTATTGGTTTAGGCGTTACACCGCCTGCTACCTCGTGGGGAGCTATGTGTAATGACGGTTTATCCACCCTGCTCACGCATCCGCACGAATTATTATTTCCTGCATTTTTTATCAGCGTCACGGTTTTAGCATTTAACTTGGTTGGCGATGCACTGCGCGATGCACTCGACGTACAAGTGCGGGAGTTGCGCACATGAGCTTGCTGCATATTGAAAACTTGCAGGTGAACATACCCACTGCGAAAGGCATGGTGCATCCCGTGCGCAAGGTGAGCCTGCAGTTGCAACAAGGCGAAATGCTGGCGCTGGTGGGAGAATCTGGCAGCGGCAAAAGCATCACCGCGCAAGCCATTATGGGGCTGCTACCGGATAACGCCGTAGTATCTGGGAAAACCCTGCAATTCGAGCGCAAAAAAATTGCCATGATTTTTCAAAACCCAATGGCGACTTTTAATCCTGTTTTGACCATTGGTTACCAAATTGCCGAGCCACTGCGTGTGCTGCATGGCTATAGCAAAAAAGCGGCGGAAGCCGAAGCCATACAACTCTTAGAAAGAATGCAGATACGCGATGCTGCACAAAAAATGCGGCATTATGCACACGAGTTTTCTGGCGGCATGTTGCAACGCGCCGCGATTGCCATGGCACTGGCTTGTAAACCACAACTCTTGATTGCTGACGAACCCACCACCGCACTGGATGTTTCCACCCAAGCCGAAGTGATGCAACTGCTCGCCGAACTGCGCCGTGAAAAAAACCTAGGCATTTTATTTATCACGCATGATTTGGCATTAGTGGCACAACAGGCCGCGCGCGTGGCCGTGATGTATCGCGGTGAAATTGTCGAAACCGGTATCACACACACAGTTTTAGCGCAGCCGCAGCATGTTTATACAAAAGCTTTGTTGGCTGCATTGCCAGTCGCACTAACAAAGCACGGCATTAGCCAATAGGTGTCACTAAAACCAATCCTCAAGCGTTAAACCTTTGATCCGTTCAAACTCACGCGTATTGTGCGTGACCAAAGTTGCCTTTTGCGCTATTGCAGTAGCCGCAATCAAAACATCGTAAGCGCCGATAGGCTGGCCGTTTTTTTCAAGACGCGTGCGAATAACTGCCGCCGCCTCTGCTTCAGGCAACCCAAAGGGCAACACTTGTGCGGCTGCGGTGAGCGCGTTGAGTTGCTGGCGGCGTTTATGCGGCGCGCTGGATTTGGCAATGCCCACTTCCAACTCGTACAGCACGATAGCGGGAATAGCGATATCGCTCGGTGCTGTGCTGAGCAATTTCTCTGGCACGCGCCCCATGCCTTTGAAGAAGTAAATCAGGGTGTTTGTATCCAGCACCCACATCACAAGCCTTCCCTTTGGCTGTCTTGCGCCGCGTTACCGCGTATTTCCTCCAGCGAGGGAAAATCTTTCCAGCTTCCAGCTGTTTCGCGCACTTCATGCGGCCATTCGTTGCTCAATTTTTCACGGATGATGGCCGCCACCCACTTACTTTTAGACAGGTTACGCGCTTTGGCATCCGCCGCCATCTTGGTTTCCAACGCATCTTCGAGGTAGATTGTCACTTGTCCCATATTGCCACCCTCAAAAAATATATGTGGGATTATATGTGCAATCTCCCATCTCACACCATAATAACCACCATGACTGACCTGCTGCGCATCACCCAACTCCACAAACACTTCGGCAAAACACCCGTGCTGCAAGACATCAACCTGTCAGTTGCCAAGGGCGAAGTGCTGGGTTTGGCGGGAGAATCCGGCTCCGGTAAATCCACGCTCGCACTGTGTGTTGCCGGTTTGCACACTTATGACAGCGGTGAGATTTTGTGTAATGGCGCGCCTTTACTCACGCAACGCACAGCGCAGAACTTTCGCCAACAAGCGCAACATATACAGATGGTGTTTCAAGACCCGCTCTCCTCCATCAACCCGCGCATGACCATTGCCGACACGCTGCTGGAACCTTTGCGCTTGAACAAGATAGGCACAGCGAATGAACAACGCGCAGAAGCGGAACATTGGATGGAACGCATCGGTTTGCGTGTGAATGATTTGCAACGCTATCCGCACAGTTTTTCTGGCGGGCAGTTGCAGCGTATTGGCATTGCGCGCGCACTTATCAGCAAACCGCAATTATTGATTTGTGATGAACCTGTTTCTGCATTGGATGTGACTACGCAAGCGCAAATCCTCGAACTACTTTCCAACTTACGCAGAGAATTGGGATTGACGCTGCTGTTTATCAGTCACGATCTCGCAACTATGCGGCGGTTTTGTGATCGCATCGCGGTGATGCAAGCAGGGAAGATTGTTGAACAGGGAAAAGCCGCCGAGGTACTGAAAAATCCACAACATTCTTACACGCAAAAACTGGTGCGCAGCAGTCCGTTATTATTCAGCAATGCTTAAATCACACTCTCCACACCAAACTGTAACTGCGCCAAGCGCGCATACAGCGGGCTAGTGGTGAGCAAAGTTTTGTGATCGCCTTGCGCCACCAATTGCCCACCATCCATCACCGCGATTGCATCGGCATGCAATACCGTCGCTAAACGGTGCGCGATGATAATTGTGGTTCTGCCTTGCATCAGTGTTTCTAATGCGCGCTGAATTTGATATTCGCTCTCTGCATCCAAAGCGCTAGTGGCTTCATCCAATAGCAAAATACGCGGATTTTTCAAAATAGCGCGCGCAATGGCAATGCGCTGTCGCTGCCCACCAGAGAGTTTCGCGCCCTTCTCACCCAAATCGGTTTTATAACCTTCGGGTAAAGCGGTGATGAAATCATGCGCATACGCCGCTTTTGCCGCAGTCATTACTTCCTCATCACTGGCATCTGGCTTGCCGTAGCGAATATTGTGCATCACATCCGCAGAAAACAACGCCGGCTGTTGCTGCACAACCGCCAACTGCTGACGCAAATCTTGCGGTGATAATTGACGAATATCTACGCCATCCAATAGCACAGCACCTTCTTGTGGATCATAAAAACGCTGCAACAATTCCAGCACGGTGGATTTACCTGCACCGGAAGGTCCCACTAATGCCAAGACTTTTCCCTGCTCCACTTGCAAGGAAAAATTATCCAAAGCACGCTGTGTTGCACGCGAAGGATACGAAAAACTGACGCGATCAAACATCAAAGTGGGCGCCAACTGTGCTGCTTGCTGCGCAACCACCAGTGGCGCGTGAATAGCACTGGTTTCCTGCATCAATTCCATCAAACGATCGGTTGCACCCGCCGCACGCAACAACTCGCTATACACTTCTGACAAAGTCGCCACACCCACGGCCGCCATCACTGCATACACAATAAAAGCGCCGAGATCACCGCCCGACATGCGCCCGTGAATCACATCGCCGCCGCCTACCCACAACATCGCAGCCAGCGCAATGAACACCAACAGAATCACCAATGCCATCAACACAGCACGCTGCAAAACACGCCGCCTGGCTACAGAAAAAGCGCGTTCCACTTCGGCAGAAAAAGTCGCTTTCTCTTGCTGCTCCTGTGTGTAACTTTGCACGGTTTTAATTTGCTGGATAATTTCATTGGCGTAAGTACCAACATCAGCAATAGAATCTTGACTGCTGCGCGACAGCGCGCGTACACGCCGTCCCAATAACAAAACTGGCAACAAGACAGCTGGCACACACACCAACACCACCAACGATAATTTAATATTGGTGACAAACAACATCACCAAGGAACCCAACACCGAAATAGCACTGCGCAGCGCCATGGAAAAAGAAGAGCCGATAATAGACTGCAACAAAGTGGTGTCTGTTGTTAAACGCGACATGATGTCGCCACTGCGGTTGTCTTCAAAAAAAGCAGGATGCAACTCAACGATATGATCGAACACCGCGCGGCGAATATCTGCACTCACGCGCTCACCCAACCACGACACCAAATAAAAGCGCACAAACGTACCCACTGCCATCAAACCAGCAATCAACAGTAGAAAACCAATAGCAAGATTTAACTGCTCCAGCGATTGCTGCGAGAAGCCCTTATCAATTACCAAACGTACGCCCTGACCAATCAACAGCATCACGCCCGCGGTAAAAAACAGCGCACACAAAAAAGCCACCACCGTCCCCTTGTAAGGTTTTAGAAACCGCAAGAGATACAGCAGCGTGGACATTTTTTTCTGTTTTGCTTTCATAGCACCACCTGTTTTTCACCATAAAAAAACGCAGCCGGAGCTGCGTTTCTTCGTGACCATCACCTACACAGCTTACGCCATGTGATACAGCCAATATGACATCACACACACAAACAGCGCGATCAAGAATGTGGCGGCAAACGCATCTGCACAACCGTCTTCTTCACATCCACAATCTTTGTTTTCTTGTTGAGCCATGACAAAACCCTCGGATTAGTTAGGGAGCAAATGTTTAACGCCATCGCGCTCTTCGCAGAGTTCCTGCTCGGTCGCTTTCATTTTGGCGCGTGAGAAATCAGAAATTTCGAGGCCTTGTACGATCTCCCAATCGCCGTTTTTGCATACGCATGGGAAAGAGTAGATCAAACCTTTTTCGATGCCGTAAGAGCCATCGGAGTACACACCCATAGACACCCAATCACCTTCTGCAGTGCCCAAGGCCCAGCTGCGCATGTGATCAGCGGCTGCATTCGCTGCTGAAGCAGCAGAAGAAGCGCCGCGCGCTTTGATGATCGCGGCACCGCGCTGTTGTACGGTTGGGATGTAATCGTTTTCATACCAAGCGCGATCCACCAATCCCTCTGCCGCTTTGCCATCGACCAAAGCATTGGAGATATCTGGATACTGCGTAGCGCTGTGGTTGCCCCAGATAGTGATTTTTTTCACATCGTTCACTGTCTTGCCGGTTTTGCCAGCCAATTGCGCCATGGCGCGGTTGTGATCCAAGCGCGTCATTGCCGTGAATTGGCGCGGGTTGATCGACGGTGCATTGCGCTGTGCGATCAGCGAGTTGGTGTTCGCAGGGTTACCCACCACCAATACTTTGATCGATTTTTTCGCTACCGCATCGATGGCTTTGCCTTGCACCGAGAAAATCGCCGCGTTGGCTTCCAGCAAATCTTTGCGCTCCATGCCTGGGCCGCGAGGACGCGCACCAACCAGCAGTGCGTAATCAGTGTCTTTGAACGCCACCATTGGATCATCGGTGCACACCATGCCCGCCAACAGTGGGAATGCGCAGTCATCCAATTCCATCGCCACGCCTTTCAAGGCTTCCAGCGCAGGCGTGATTTCCAGCATCTGCAGGATAACGGGCTGATCTGGACCGAGCATTGAGCCAGAAGCGATGCGGAACAACAGGGAATAGCTGATCTGGCCGGCGGCGCCGGTCACGGTGACACGAACAGGCTGTTTCACGATAGGAACTCCAGTGTGGTGAGTGGACGAGGATAGCGAGCCGACAGAACCTTTTGAGTTGAGCTGGCGACAGGTATCACCCAAAATGCGGGACACATTATAGGGAAAAAACCACTCCTCGTGCGCTTTGCAAACCGTTTCACCTCGCCGTTGCTTACATTCGCGCTGTGCACCTTGCCGCTATGGCTATACGGCGTGTTGTGCGGCTCCACGGGGCACGATGACTCCCACATCACCTTTTGGCAGGCACACACCCTGCTACAACAAGAGCAATTACTGAATTACAACGGTGAACAACTGGAGCAATCCAGCAGCTTATTAACTGTTTTATTGACTGCCACTCTCTCGCTGATAACGCCACTATCCATTATCGACAGCGGCTATCTGCTGAGCATTGCGAGTGCGCTTACCGTTATTGCGCTGACATATTTCACGATGCAACCTGCTTCCGCCGCTACCCGTCCATGGCTGCCTGCCCTATTCACTGCTCTAACACCCTATTTTTCCTACTGGGCGTGGTCCGGCATGGAAACGGCGCTCACTGCAGCTACCGTTTTAATTTTCATACTGCTCATTCATCATTTTTTGCACTCATCAAAAAACAGCCTCTGTATTTGGCTTTGGATAGCCACGCTTGCACTCGCCAGCACACGACCAGAAATGGTTGTGGTTGGCAGTGTTTTTTTTGTGATAGCTGCGCTGCTATTGCGACGATATGCGCTGCTGTTTTTTCTCACTGCGTTTATTGCATTGATGCTATGGCGCTACAGCTATTTTGGTCTTTGGTTTCCCAATCCTGTCTACGCCAAAAGCGGCGCACCCGATATGCAACAACTGCAACGCGGTATCGACTATTTTCTGCGCTTGTTTCGCCATCCTTTATCCTTTATCGGCGTCACCATGACTTTGCTGTTGTTGTGTGCAAGCTGCGTTAAACATTTCCAGCAGCGCAGTAAAAATGCACTGCCTTTTTTATGCAGCTTATGGGTACTGCTCTACGGCGGCTTTGTGGTCGCCAGCGGCGGCGACTGGATGAAAGAGGGACGCTTCTGGGTTCCTCTCGTCCCTCCACTATGGCTGGCGATTTGCACAGCATTCCCAACAGGAAAAGCCGCACAGTTAATACGCTATGGTGTTCCCGTATTACTCATTGCTTACACACCATTTTTTATTGATCGCTACAGTTTAGGCACACCACTTTGGCAACACGCCGCACAAAAAAAGATTGCCAGTAACGATGCTTCTTTTTTTGAAATGGCCAACCGCGAACATTTGCGCGACTGGCTGGCCTTGCGCGCTTTGCAACAACAAATACGCGAGATCAACCCATTACCAGAACAGCCACTCACACTGATGAGCAAGCAAATGGGCATGGTGAACTATCATTTATTTACTGAATTTGGCAGCCGCTTGCGCGTTTGGGACATGGCAGGCTTGGTGGACAACACCCTGCGCCACTGCGCAGTGATAGCGCAAGACGGCTTTGACAAACAAGGCCTGCGCATCAATTACCGCAAGTTTTTTGAGCGTTTACCGCAAGCGGAGCGCGAATGCGGCTTGCGCGCGCCTGATATTATTTACGACATCTACGGCTGGGGCGAAACTACGCCCCTGCCTGATTTTCTGCGCACGCAGGGCTACACCATTGTGTTCAATCAAACAGGACGCGTGAATATGAAGCCTGGTATCGACATCACGGCACAAGAAACTGTTGCTGTGAAAACCGCTCTACTGAAGAACAAAAACACGCCAACACTCACTGTTAATTTCAATCAGGCGTTGGCGAAAAACCTTACAACTCACCCCTAGCTTTCATCACCAAACGCACTAACTGCGCTAGTGAGCGCGCTTTCATTTTGTCCATCACATTGGCGCGATGAATCTCCACTGTGCGCTGCGATACATTCAAATCTATTGCCACCACTTTATTGGCTTTACCATCCACGACTTGATCCATTACCTCGCGCTCGCGCTCCGTCAATGAATCAATGCGCTTCAGAATCTCTACTTTTTGTAATTTCTCAACGCGCGCACTGGCATCTTCCTCCAGCACTTCACGAATGCGGTCGATCAATTCCTGATCACGAAACGGCTTCTGCACAAAATCTGCCGCGCCCGCTTTAATGGCTTTCACCGCCATTGGCACGTCACCATGTCCGGTAATAAAAATAATCGGCAACATAGAACCCATTTGGCTTAATTTATCCTGCAACTCCAAGCCACTCATGCCGGGCATACGAATATCCAGCACCAAACAACCAGCGCGCGCGGCGTTGTATTGCTTCAAGAAATCTTGTGCCGATGCAAAGCTTTCTACGCGCAAGCCAACAGATTTGAGGAGAAATGCCAATGACTCGCGCACAGCATCGTCATCATCAACCACAAAAACAGCAGCTTCTGGTGACACGGATATTGTTGCCATAGTGCACGACTCCTTTGCTAAATAAAGTTTCGATTACTGTATGTTTTGTGCCGTTAATAATACCTTGAATGTGGCTCCAATGCCGTTTGCATTATTACTCACCAAGAGTGAGCCACCGTGCGCGTTCACAATCGATTCGCTGATAGAAAGCCCCATCCCCATCCCAGCCACCTTTGTAGTAAAAAATGGCGTGAATACTTGCTGCTGTGCATCTTCACTTAACCCAGGTCCTGCATCAACCACTCGAATGCTCACCTGCCCCTCACCCTCGCGCTGCGTATACACATCAACGCGTGCCAAATCTCGCGGCGTTTCATCCATGGCTTCTAAGGCATTGCGAATTAAATTAAGGATTACCTGTTGAATCTGCACAGTATCAACACGCACGTCTGGCATAGCATGCGCTAAATGCAAATGCACAGGAATACCGTGCCGGTGCGCATCCACCTCTGCCAACTGCACCACCTCTGACACCAACGCATTGGTGTTGATGGATTCCAATTCCGACGCGCTTTTTTTGATAAAACTGCGCAAACGACGAATTACCTCACCGGCGCGCACTGCTTGTGTTGTTATTTTTTCCAAGGGCTCGCGCAATGTTTGCACGTCAGCCTTCCCATTCTCCAACAGACGCACAGAACCCTGCGCATACGCAGAAATAGCGGTTAGCGGTTGATTAATTTCATGCGCGATGCCTGCCGCCATTTCCCCCATCGTGGACAGCCGCGCCATGTGTGCCAAATGTTCGCGCGCCTCTGCCACTTCTTTTTCTTTTCTGCGCAGTTCAATTTCTGCCAAACGGCGGTCAGTAATATCCAACAACGTGGTCAATATGACTGTTCGACTACCGACACGCACAGCTTTCAACATCACATCGAGATCAATTTCTGTATTGTCTTTACGCAGACTGCGCCAAATAAAATACTGCGGCTTTCCCTGTTTCGCCAACTCAAAACGATTGCCAGTTACATCGGGTGCATGACGATTATGCGATGGGCGTTCTGGCGCAAAATCCGCAATACGCCTGCCTATAATTTCGTTTTTGTCATAACCTAACAAACGCGACACTTGATCGTTACATTCTTCAATGTGGTCGCTGATAACCATCACACCTTCGTTAGCATTATCAAACAGCGTTCGATACTTGGATTCGTTTTCTTCTAGTGTATCCAATAGCGGTCTTGTCACTTTATACAGCAACAAGATACCAACAATGATGATGCCAAGCGTCGCCAATGAAGCATACAGCGCAATATAAATAAACGGCTGCCGCACTTCTGCTGCATCAATTTTTACCACCACGCCGAGATTCATATTTTCGACCGGCACAAACGCTGCCAGCACAGCCATGTTGCGGTAGTCCTTGGTATACATCACACCTGCATGACCATCCAGCGCCAACCGCATCGCCTGCGCGCGCACATCGTCATCACGCATCACTTGTGGCGCAGTGGCAGAAAACCGAAATGGCGACACAAAATGAATAGCGTTACCCGCGCGGTAGGCAAACATCATTTCACCGCTGTCTGTAATAACGGGATTGCGCGCCAAGGTTTGGCGAATATGATCCAACACCACGGCTGGCGGCTCAACATCTGTATGTGCCTGTTCAGGCACCAGTTCCATGACCGATTGCAACATGCTGGCTTGATGCTCGGCATAGCTCATCATGATGCGTTTATTTTGTTCACTCACCGACATGAATAAAACAAAAACCGTAACACCCAGCACCATAATGGCGACGCTGGACATCACCAAAATTAACAATAAAACTCGGCTGCGGTTATGGATTCGCATGAAACACTCGCTCTCAGTGAGTGACTTTTCTCACATACAACCAGCCTTTGATTGATGCCACAAACAGAGGAATCGCGCCAAAAACAATAAAAATCATATCGCCTGGCATACGCAGCCACTCAATGAGTGTTTGACGCGATGTACTGATGTATTCATAGCTGCGCGCATGCCAATACCCATTTTCCATAACATCCCACACCTGCAACAAGCCGCTAGGAAACAAGCTCATCGCCAACATCAACACCAAACCGATATTCGTTCCCCAGAAGCCCACCTTGATATATTTTTCTATACCAAGCCAATGCTTATCATCAACCGTTTGACGCAGCACAAATACCATCAATGCCAACGCCAACATACCGAACACACCCATCAAAGCAGCATGCCCGTGTGTTGGCGTGAATTGTGTTCCCACTTCGTAATAACTCACAATGGGCAGATTGATTAAAAAACCCAGCATACCTGCGCCGACAAAGTTCCAAAAACCCACGGCCATCAAGAAATAAAATGTCCACTTATGTGGCACTGCTATGGGCTTGCCATGTTCATCTTCGCGATCTCGCGTGGTTTGCACAAAATCCCAAGCATCCAGTGTTAGCAAGGTGAGCGGCACTACTTCCAGCGCAGAAAAAATGGCCGATAGCGCCATATTAAATTGCGTGTGCCCAACGAAATACCAATGGTGACCTGTACCAATCAAACCACCAAGAAAATACAAAATAGCATCCAGATAAATCACACGCAGCGCAACATTTCGGTGCGCCAACCCCAACTGATAAAACATCAAGGCTACTACTGTCGTGGCAAAAAACTCAAAAAAACCTTCAACCCATAAATGAATAATCCAGAAACGCCATGTTTCTACAACGGTATAGTTCGTGTGCGCGCCAATAAACATAGCAGGCACATAAAATACAGGGATTGCTGCTGCTGCCCACAGAAACATACGCACAATCGGGCGCGCATCAGGATTGGCAACATTTTTAGCACGACACAACCACAGCAACAGCGCGAACCATATAGAAAGACCAGCCACGAGCAACATTTGCCAAAACCGGCCGAGTTCAAGATATTCCCAACCCTGATTACCTAACCAGAACCACCATTTTCCCAACAAATTGGACATACCCGCCCACTCGCCCAACATGCTGCACACCACGACAATTACAAACGCAGCAAACAGTACATGCACCCACATTGCAAAACCGCGCGGATCATCTTTGCGCACCGAGCGACCAAGAAATAAAGCTGCCGCCACATACGCCGTTGCAATCCAAAAAATTGCACTTTGCAAATGCCATGTGCGCATCAAATTGCTGGGAAAAATTTTCTCCAGTTGAAATCCATAAAAGTTACTGGGATCAGCACGGTAATGCGCCAGCGCCCCACCCACCAATGTTTGCAACAGAAACAGCCCCGTAACGACAACAAAAAATTTAACCAGCGCACGTTGACCGCGACTGGTTTCGCCAGGCGTGATGCTCGCCTGCAAATCATGACCACGCGAAATCCATCCCAGATAATCAAACTTGCCAAACACCAACAACACAGCAGCCGTACCACCCAATAACGCCAACAAACTGAGCGCACTCCACAACAACGCACCAGAAACGGGAACATTGCCCACTGAAGGGTCATATGGAAAATTATTGGTGTAGGAATAAGGATGATCTGGGCGATTAGCCACCGACACCCATGCCGCCCATAAAATAAATGCTGTAAATTGCCGCAACTCTGTGGGATCACTGACTAAATTAGGCTTCAACCCGCCATTGCGCGCAGGATGTTTAAAATACTCTGTCCAATATTTTTCTTGTTTTTGCCACGAGTGTATTTCTGCACTCGTTAATGTCAGCACACCACTAGCGGTATCGTAGCTGTTGGTTTTCAGTAGCACAGCCACTTCAGCACGCACGGCAGCCTGTTGCGCAGCATTCAATTGCGCCAAGGGTTTTTTATACCGATCTTGCGCCAAAAAATCGGCGGTATCTTCTCCCATTTGATGCAGCGCATCAGCAGAAAAATCCGGCCCCAGATAGGCGCCGTGTCCCCATACCGAACCGTTATTCATCAAACCGTACTTAAGAAATACGCCTTGCCCTTGCCGAATATCATCGCCGGTAAATAATGTTACTCCCTGCTCATCAATCACTGAGTTAGGAATAGGTGGTGCATTACGATAGCCCAACACAGTAATAGCTATCAGCAACGCAAAACCAAACACCATCACGGTGAGAATAGACCGCCTCCACCATGGCGATAACGCTGAAACTTCAGAAGATATTGCTGATACCGTCGTCATCATTAACTCCTTTTCTCTGCAATAGATTCGTTATTACCTATCAATGCCTGCTTTCTTTTTTCCAAATAGTCCTATAACCACAACAAAAAATACCGGCACAAAAAATATTACCAAGAATGTTGATGCCAACAAACCACCTGACACACCAATACCAATGGCATTGCGGCTGGCGGCACCTGCGCCGCTAGACAATGCCAAGGGCATGACACCAAAAAAGAACGCCATCGACGTCATAATAATAGGTCGCAAACGCAACTGCGCAGCCTCTAACACGGCATCAATCAGTGAAGCGCCGCGCGCATACTGATCCCGAGCAAACTCCACAATCAAAATAGCATTTTTGGATGCTAACCCAACTGTTGTTAGCAACCCCACCTGAAAATACACATCATTTGATAAGCCAAATATTTTTGCAGCCAGCAATGCGCCCAACACACCCAGAGGCACAACCAAAATAACTGACAGCGGTATTAACCAACTTTCATACAACGCAGCCAGACACAAAAACACTACCAAAACAGAAACGCTATACAACAACGGCGCTTGTTTTCCTGCTTGTTTTTCCTCACGCGACATACCTGTCCACTCAAAACCAAAACCGCCCGGCAACTGCGCCACCAAATCTTCCATTACACGCATGGCATCACCAGAACTTTTGCCTACCGCTGCTGTGCCTTGTATTTGTACAGAAGGCACGCCGTTGTGTCGTTCCAGTTTGGGCGAGCCGTAAGCCCAATGTCCACTGGCAAACGCTGAAAACGGCACCATATCTCCTGCGCGATTGCGCACATACCATTTACCCAAATCTTCTGGCTGCATACGCGCAGCGGCATCTCCCATCACATATACGCGTTTCACGCGACCGCGATCAATAAAATCATTCACATAAGAAGATCCAAATGCCGCGGTCATCGTGCTGTACACGTCTGTTAAATCTAAACCCAACACACTGGCGCGCTCTTGATTGATGTCCAACTGATACACGGGCGTATCATCTAATCCGTTTGCGCGCACACGCATCACATCATCTGTTTTTTTCGCGGCCATACTCAGCAATTGATTGCGCGCTTCCATCAAAGCTAAATGCCCTTGCCCGCCGCGATCCTGTAATTGCATATCAAAACCTGTTGAATTACCCAACTCCTGTACGGGCGCAGGATTTATTGCAATCACATTCGCCTCGCGTATGGTGCGAAAAAATTGTGATGCGCGCTGAATCACGGCCTGCACCGATTTATCTTTGCCTTTGCGCTCACTCCACGGCTTCAACTGCGTAAACATTTGTCCCATGTTTTGCCCAGAGCCAGCCCAACTAAATCCACCCACATAAAACATCGCCTGCACGGTGTCTTTTTCATGCTCCATGTAGTAATCACGCACTTTGTCCAAAACCGCCATAGTTTGCTCACGAGACGAACCCACAGGCAGTGAAACAACGTTGGCAAAAAAACCTTGGTCTTCATCAGGCAAAAACGAAGTGGGCAAATGCATAAACAAATAAACGACTATCGCGATAATAGAACCATAGGCCGCAAAGACTGATTTGGGGCGGAAAAGTAATTTTGCAACAATGCCGTGATAGCCCTTAGACGATGCCTGAAAATTTCTGTTAAACCAACCGTAAAACCCGCGCTTATTTTCTTCATCATGAGAAATGGGTCGCAACAAAGTAGCGCACAACGCAGGTGTAAGAATGAGCGCCGTCAACACTGAAAGCACCATCGCCGCCACCATCGTCAAGGTAAATTGTCGATAAATAGCGCCGCTAGAGCCGCTGAGAAATGCCATAGGAATAAAAACCGCCACCAACACCAAACCTATGCCAACCAAGGCGCTGGAAATTTGCGTCATTGCTTTGCGCGTAGCCTCTAAGGGTGACAGCTTTTCTTCACTCATGATGCGCTCGACGTTCTCCACCACCACAATCGCATCATCCACCAGCAAACCCATTGCCAGCACCAAGCCAAACATGGTCAATAAGTTAATAGAAAAACCCGCCGCATCCATGACTGCAAACGTACCCAACACCACTACGGGAATAGCAATGGTTGGCACCAAAGTGGCGCGCCAATTTTGCAAAAAAACAAAAATTACAATAAACACCAACACCATAGCTTCAAACAGTGTTTTGACCACTTCCTCAATGGAAATCTTGACGAAGGGAATCATGTTGTAGGGGTAATTAATTTCGACGCCTTTAGGGAAATACGGAGACAGCTCGGCAATTTTCTTCTCTATGCCTTCAGCCGTTTCCAAAGCATTCGCGCCTGGCGCAGCAGTAATCGCCAATGCGGCTGAAGGAGAATGGTTATAAGTACCAATAAAATTGTAGTTGTCTGAACCGCGCTCAACGCGCGCCACGTCTTTCAGGCGCACTTGCGAGCCATCCGCATTAACGCGCAACAAAATATTGCCAAACTGTTCTGCAGTTTGCAGTCTGCTCTGCGCCATGATGGTGACATTCAAACGCTGCTCGTCCACGTTGGGCATACCGCCCAACTGCCCCGCTGCCACCTGCACGTTTTGCGCCTTGATCGCTTGAATAACATCCACTGGCGTGAGCTGCAATGCCTGCAATTTTTCTGGCTGCATCCAAATGCGCATGGCGTACTGTGTGCCGAGCAATTGCACCATACCAACACCATTCACACGCGAAATCGGATCCTGCAAAGTTGATGCAATAAAATCACCCAAATCCATACTCTGCATACTGCCATCTGCCGATGACACCGTCATTACCATTAAAAAACTCTTGCCAGCTTTTGCTACTTGCAAACCTTGCTGTTGCACTTCGGGTGGCAACATACGCATCGCCAACTGCAATTTATTTTGCACTTGCACTTGCGCCACATCAGGATCTGTTCCCTGTGAAAAAGTCAGTGTAATACTGGCGCTACCCGAGTCGCTGCTATTGGAAGAAATGTATTCCAAATGATCGATACCATTCATCTGCTGCTCGATCACTTGCGTTACGCTGTCTTCTAAGGTTTTAGCAGAAGCACCAGGATAATTTGCTGAAATAGACACCGATGGCGGCGCCAACCGCGGATACACAGCAATTGGCAACTGCGTCAGCGCTAACACGCCCGCCAACATCACAACAATCGCCAACACCCAAGCAAAAACTGGTCGATTAATAAAAAATTGACTCATACGCGACTCTCAGCTTTGCCAAATTGGTTACTTATCCGCCACAGCAGGTGAGCCTGCTGGCGGTGCAACTTTCACCACAACACCTGGTTTGATTTTTTGTAACCCCTCGGTGATAACACGATCTCCCGCCTGAATACCTTTGGTGACTAGCCATTGATTACCAACGGAACGATTCGTCTGCAACATGCGCTGCTCCACTACATTCTCTGCATTCACAATCAGCGCAGTTGCCTGTCCTATTGTGTTGTACGTCACGGCTTGTTGCGGCACCAGTAATCCCTGCTGATCTACCCCCACTTCCAACTGTGCATGCACAAACATGCCTGGCAGCAATAAATGTTTTGTATTAGGGAAAATAGCGCGCAATGTGACTGAACCCGTGCTCTCATCCACACTAATGTCAGAAAACTGCAAGCGACCCAATTCAGAATACGCAGAGCCATCTTCCAGTTTTAGCGAAACCGAAGCGCTATCTTTATCTACTTTTTTCATCACGCTATTTTCAAAGTCTTGGCGCAAACGCAATACTTCTGCATTGGACTGCGCTACATCCACATAAACAGAATCCAATTGCTGCACAGTGGCCAACAAAGTGGCATCGCTTTGCCGCACATACGCACCCTCTGTCACTTGTGACTTGCCAATGCGCCCGTCGATAGGTGAACGCACATCGGTGTAGCTCAAACGTATACGCGCGGCATCCAGCACAGCCGCTGCAGCATCAACATCCGCCTTGGCCTGTTTTTGTGCCGCGCTAATATCGTCAAAATCTTGCTGACTGATGGCGTGTTTTTTTAATAACTCACGCGAACGAGTAGCCTGTAATGCACGCGTAGTTGCATTGGCTTTTGCACGCGCCAACGCCGCATTAGAACTATTCACTTCCGCTTGGTAAGGCGCCGGGTCAATCCAATAAAGTTTCTGCCCTACTTTAACATCCGCGCCTTCTGTAAATTCGCGCTTGAGCACCACGCCATCCACTCGCGCACGCACTTGCGCCACGCGCAGCGGCGCAACGCGCCCAGGCAAATCATTCACGATACGGACAACTTGCGGTTGTATCACGACAACAGACACTTCGGGCGTCGCTGGCGGCGGCGCAACAGGAGATTTACTACAAGCTACCAATCCACTGGTTAATAAAAGGCTTCCTGCCAATTTCAAAAACAAATGACGCGCAATTGCTGTCATGGCATTACCTCTGTTGCATGTGACTATGTTGCGTATGACTATGTTGCGTATGACTATGTTGCTGTAACTATGCTGTGTAACCATACTGCGTAACTACGATGAAAAACTTACCTTGCACCACCGCTCACCTGTACGCGCAAACACCGCCTCAGGTTTCTGCTGCGGCATTTTTTTTGCAAACCCTGCATACTCCGTAAAACCATACATAGATTGTGTGATGCGCTGCCACCATGTATCCGCAGCAGCAGGAATCAATAGACCAGGAGAAGTTGCGCTATTGTCGTACCAAATGATCGCGTCGTAACTAACGGGTTCCCGAAAGCGCAACAACAATCGAGCATAACTCTCATCACCACCATGCACATCACGATCAACCACAGGAACACTGCACGCTGACGAAAGGCGCAACGTCTCCAACGCAGGGAAATGACTCCACGCAGGATCAGCAAAAGCACCTGCATGACGCTCGCGCAAAAAAGCCACTTCATGTTGCAAGGTATACGTCGAATCTTTAGTCAAATGCGAACGGGACACGGTGGCTTTTATAGCAGACAACTGATTTTCCAAACCCACCACTAAAGCCAAGTGCGCGTCGCGTGAACGGTTCCCCATCTTCAATATCAAATTGTGATACCAACCAATTTGCACAGTGAAAATCAACAACAGCAGTAATGATCCAGTCACTACTTTTGCGTCGCGCCAACGTATATCTGCCGCAAACCAAAGCACCACTCCAATCCAAAACAACAACACAATATTTTGATAACGCAGCGCATAGACATTTTCCCAAAAAAATACACGCCCAATCGCTGTGACTATCCCCACGCCATAGCCAAACGATATCAACGACAAACCCAACCAAGCGATCGATGAATATTTTCTTTTACCCAACAAACCCAAATACCAATGCCTAGCCACTACTAACAACAAACATCCAACGACACTCGGAGCCAACCAAGAGAGCCATGTAGAGGCGTACAACGGCCCATCAACCGACAACTGATAGGACAATGGGTTAGACAAATACCACACAGGAAATTTAAACAACACCAACGTACCAAAATACATCCACTGCCACACTGACAACTGCATATAGACAGGTACGGCATTATCGTCCGGCACCAACTGATAAAAATACAGCGGCAAATAGGCAACAATAGCCAAGGAAAATATCGCAATCGACTTAGATGGATAGCGCAAACTTACTAATAGAAGCACTTCTACAGGCCACATAACCAAGCCAGAAAAATTATTCAAACTCGCAAAAAAAACTAACAGCCACCCAGATACCAAATAAACATTTGTTTTATTTTTTGGCAACAACAGACACGCCAATGACAGCATGCAGGAACTTGTTACAAGAAACCATTGCACATCAAATGTATGTAAAAAATTGAAGACTTGCGTAATACTCAATATACAAAAAACACAGCACCACAAGACTGTGTTGCGCTGCCAAGAAACAAAAGAATCGTCACGTCTTAAAAAAGCATATACAACACCAAAAATAATAGTTTGCGCAAATAACGAAACGGCTAACAACAAATGATTGCTGCCAGCAAACCATTTCAAATCAGCAACCCATAAACCCTTAGAAATAAGAGGTCGATGTGACAACCCATATTGCTCCCAATAATCCTGCCACCCAGCCTCCCCCGTTAAGGCCTTCTCAAGGAATGGCATCACTTCCCACATATCGCGCCACGGGCCACGCCACAGACTGACACTCAAGGTGTAGATTGATGCAACACACAGTAAAAACACTAACAAGGCATACACTCGCCCCCACCACACGGCATAGATATCCCACTGCGCGCTGCGCTGTTCAAGCGGCATCAATGTGCTCTCCACGGCTTAGTAAATCGGCGTCCGCATTGTACGCAAAAAACTGTGATAACCTCTCCGAAGAGTCCACCCAAGGGAAGTGAAGCCCTGTATGAAAGCCATCCCCATTGCCAGCTATCCACAAGACATCGCCAACGCCTTTATTAGCGGTATCGCCTTTGTCAACGACGTGCGCACAGTGGATAAACATCAGCTTGACGTGCTGATGAAAAACGCTTGTTTTATGGAGTTCGACAGTGGAGAAGTTTTATTGACTGCTGGCAAAGCTGGTCGCCGCTATTCTTTTTTGCTCAAAGGACAATTATCCGTATACCCCGATGATGACACTGATGCACCTGCCATCAATCAAATCACCCCCGGACAAAACTTTGGCGGCCTTTCCATTATTTGTAAAACACGCCGCACCGCCACTATTGCCGTCAGCCCAAACTGTAAAACCGCATTGATTTTATCTCTGGATCTAGCTGGTCTTGGCGAGCTACATGATTTCAGTATTTACACACTGCAAACCAAATTAGCGCTCTACCGCGCCATCGTTAATAACACACGCTGGCAACTGGAATTATACAAAATGGATTATCCCACGCACCCGCTCACGCTGCGTGGCAAAACTATCGAGGTGTATATTGGACCACGCAACACAGAGCAAGAATTGCTGAGTCTTGATCGACAAGCACATCAATTGGTCGAGATGATTATGGAGTGGAATCAGGCACTATTGGCTCAAGAAACCATTAACGAAGCAGGCGGCACCTGGCTCTGATTTTCCCAACCAGCAGACATAAAAAACCCGACTCGCGTCGGGTTTTTTATTATCGCAGCATCGAAAAACTTACAAGGCTTTTTCGAGTTCTGGCAGCGCAGTAAACAAATCGGCCACCAAGCCGTAATCCGCCACTTGAAAGATAGGCGCTTCTTCGTCTTTGTTGATGGCGACGATTACTTTAGAGTCTTTCATACCCGCCAAGTGTTGAATGGCACCAGAAATACCCACGGCGATGTACAACTCAGGCGCAACGATTTTGCCAGTCTGACCAACCTGCATATCGTTTGGTACAAAACCTGCGTCTACCGCAGCTCGCGATGCGCCCACTGCTGCGCTCAGTTTGTCGGCAATACCATCCAACAAATGGAAGTTTTCACCAGAACCCATTCCGCGACCACCAGAAATAACGATTTTGGCAGCAGTCAATTCAGGGCGATCACTCTTCGCAATTTCTTCACCAACAAAGGCAGAAATACCCGCATCTTTAGCTACAGCAACAGACTCAACAGCCGCCGAGCCACCTTCAGCAGCTACCGCATCAAAGCCTGTAGTGCGCACAGTGAGCACTTTAATGGCATCAGAAGATTGCACAGTGGCAATCACATTGCCCGCATAAATTGGGCGCTGGAATGTATCTGCACTCACTACCGCCGTAATTTCAGAAATTTGTGCAACATCCAACAAGGCAGCAACACGCGGCAGAATATTTTTTCCGCTTGATGTAGCTGGAGCCAAAATGTGGCTGTATGCCTTGCCCAACTCCGCTACCAACAAGCTGACGTTTTCTGCCAACTGATGTGCATAAGCGGCGTTATCCGCAACCAAAACTTTCGCAACACCGGCAACTTTTGCTGCCGCTTCTGCCGCCGCAGCGCACTGGCTACCGGCAACAAGAACGTGAATATCACCACCAATGGCTTTTGCAGCCGCAACCGTATTCAACGTTGCGCCTTTCAAGCTGGCGTTGTCGTGTTCAGCAATAACAAGCGTTGTCATATCAAATTACCTTCGCTTCGTTTTTCAATTTATCAACCAGTGTTGCAACGTCTGGCACTTTGATGCCTGCTTTGCGCTCTGCTGGCGGCTCAACTTTTACCACTTTGAAACGCGGTGCAACATCCACACCCAAAGATTCTGGCGTGACGGTGTCTAATGGTTTTTTCTTCGCTTTCATGATGTTTGGCAGCGAAGCGTAACGCGGTTCGTTCAAGCGTAAATCGGTGGTTACCACGGCTGGCAAATTCAAGCTCACGGTCTGTAAACCGCCGTCAATTTCACGCGTTACATTCGCTTTGCCGTTTTCTACTTTCAACACAGAAGCAAAAGTGCCCTGCGCCATGCCAGACAATGCAGCGAGCATTTGACCCACTTGGTTGTTATCGCCATCAATAGACTGTTTGCCAAGAATCACCAAGTCTGGTTTTTCTTGATCGACAACGGCTTTCAATGCTTTCGCAACACCCAGAGGCTGCACTTCAGCTTCTGTTTTTACCAGAATGCCGCGATCTGCACCCAGGGCCAAAGCTGTGCGAATTTGTTCTTCTTTATCACCGATAGACACCACAACAATTTCTGTTGCCAAGCCCGCATCTTTCATGCGCACAGCTTCTTCTACCGCGATTTCACAAAAAGGGTTTACGGCCATCTTGACGTTGGTCAGATCGACACCGGTACCATCCGCCTTGGGGCGAACCTTTACGTTTGCGTCTGCGACGCGCTTGACTGCAACCAGAATCTTCATGGATTCCCCGTTCATAGTAGGAGTGAATAAAAAGCAGAAAAGTGGCGATTTACCGCCGATTTACACCGTTTTCAGGGCGCGCGTATGTTGCCCGCTGACACCCATAAAAGCAAGACCCGCGCCACCTCTCCCCACGCATCATGCCGCTTGCTTGACTCAACGCTTCTTTCTAGGTAAAAAAGCCATTCGATCCCTCCTCACTGAAAGAGGGCATCGCATAATAATTACAACAGCGCCGCGCCAAACCGGATTGCCACGGCGCCAGGAAGACAGATTGATGAGGGCTGTATCATGCCAACAGGCACAGTGAAGTGGTTCAACAACGCCAAAGGCTACGGGTTTATTCTGCCTGACAGCGGCGGTGAAGACCTTTTTGCGCACTTCTCCACCATTACAATGGAAGGCTACAAGACGCTCAAAGCTGGGCAATCTGTTAGCTACGACATCATCCAAGGCCCTAAAGGGCTACACGCGACCAATATCACCACCGCTATTGCCAGCCTACAGCAAGCTGTTGCTGGCTGACCCACATAAAAAAGCCCGCTTCAATGAGCGGGCTTTTTTATGGATCACACATAGCTTACATGTGCTTGATCATTTCTTCGCCAAACTGTGAGCAGGACACCAGCTTCGCGCCATCCATCAGTCGCTCAAAGTCATAAGTGACGGTTTTGGCCTGAATAGCGCCGTCCATACCTTTGATGACCAAATCCGCCGCTTCCGGCCAGCCGAGGTGACGCAACATCATTTCGGCTGACAAAATCAGCGAACCTGGATTCACCTTGTCCTGACCGGCATATTTCGGCGCGGTGCCGTGCGTGGCTTCAAACATGGCGATGGTGTCAGACAGGTTGGCACCTGGTGCAATACCGATGCCGCCTACTTGTGCAGCGAGCGCGTCAGAAATGTAGTCACCATTCAGGTTCAGTGTTGCAATCACATCGTATTCTTCTGGACGCAGCAAAATCTGCTGTAAGAAAGCATCGGCAATCGCATCTTTCACCACAATTCTCTTGCCAGTTTTTGGATTGGAAAATTCGCACCACGGACCTTCACCAATCAAAGTGGCACCAAATTCTTTCTGTGCCAGCGCGTAACCCCAATCGCGGAAACCGCCCTCGGTGAACTTCATGATGTTGCCTTTATGCACCAAGGTCACGGAAGGTTTGTCATTGTCGATGGCGTACTGAATCGCCTTGCGCACCAAGCGCTCAGTGCCTTCTTTGGACACCGGCTTCACACCGATACCGCAATCTTGTGGGAAGCGAATTTTCTTCACGTCCATTTCATTTTGCAAAAATGCGATGACTTTATTGGCTTCGTCTGAACCCGCTTTCCACTCAATACCAGCATAAATATCTTCAGCATTTTCACGGAAGATCACCATGTCTGTTTTATGCGGTTCTTTCACTGGGCTAGGCACACCTTTGAACCAGCGCACAGGGCGCAAGCAAACATACAGATCCAATTCTTGACGCAGTGCCACATTCAAGGAACGAAAACCGCCGCCGACCGGCGTAGTGAGTGGGCCTTTGATGGACACCACAAACTCTTTAATTGCACGCAAAGTTTCCTCAGGAAACCAATTGCCTTCGTACAACTCTGCAGATTTCTCGCCGCAGTAAATTTCCATCCATGCAATTTCTTTTTTGCCGCTGTAGGCTTTTTTAACGGCGGCATCAATCACTTTGCGCATCACAGGTGTGATATCTACACCAGTGCCATCACCTTCGATGAAGGGAATGATTGGGTGATCTGGCACATTCAAAGAAAAGTCGGCGTTAGTGGTGATCTTTTTGCCGTGGGCAGGAACCTGTATTTTTTGATAGGTCATGGTGCTACTCCAAGAAAATGTACCGAGACACTGCGTGCCTTAACAACAGAAACCGCCCTCATGAGGCGGCAACTGTGTGCGATTATATACGAGCCCCTTCCCATCTTGTAGATTTGCTACAAGAACCTAGCCACTTCTCTGTCGCTTTTGGTCAAAATATTTATGAGTCGATTGGTACTATTCAACAAACCCTACGGCGTGCTCTCGCAGTTCACAGATGAACAAGGGCGACCCACACTCAAACACTATTTTGTGGATGACAGAATCTACCCCGCTGGTCGTTTGGATTTTGATTCCGAAGGTTTGCTACTGCTCACGGATGATGGAAAGCTGCAACAACGCATCAGCAATCCGCGCTTCAAACTCCCTAAAACCTATTGGGCGCAAGTCGATGGCAATATCACTGATAACGCAATCCACCAGCTGCAAAAGGGTGTCCAGCTCAAAGATGGGTTAACCAAACCCGCCAAGGCGCGTCGCATTGCAGAGCCAGAAAACTTATGGCCTCGTGATCCGCCTATTCGCTATCGCGCCGCCATTCCCACCAGTTGGTTGGAACTCACCATCAGTGAGGGCAAAAACCGACAAGTACGACGCATGACAGCTGCCGTCGGCTTCCCTACTCTGCGGCTTATTCGCTGCAAGATCGGCAATTGGGCGTTGGGCGATATGCAGCCGGGCGATTTTTTGGATATGCCCGCTAAAATTTGAAGCACCCCATAAAAAAACAGCCACTGCAAGAGTGGCTGTTTAAACGAGCGAAATAAACGACAGGCTTAGTTTCCTGTCGCTATTTTTCCCGACATACCCTCAACAAAACCTACATCACGCAGCAGTTTTCGTTTTGGCGGCTTGCCTGGTTTTTTAGGAGGCAAGAACACCTCTCTATCCGCATTTGGTGCGGCAGTGACGATATCGCTGAAACCATCCAGATCTATGTCACCGATACCAACCACACACATTCCACGGTTGTCTTTCTTACGCAAGCCTAAGAGCGGCGTGTGAATAAACTGACCTGTCGCACCATTCAGCACATACACAGCACCGACATCCTTCAGCTTTTTCACTTTTACCTTGCCTTTCGGCGTAGTAATGGAGACTGTGGTGTCACGACCCGGCGACCCAGCGAGCACATCATTCTGGCCGTCGTTATTGACATCACCGGCTCCAGCAACACTCCAACCCAGACGATCACCGCTGACTTCGCCTTCTTTCTTGAGGACAGGTGTACACGGTACGGTGGCACAGTTATATGCGTACACAGCCCCTGCTTGCTTCAAGCGCTTGGTTTTAGTCTTGCCTTTAACAATGACGCTGACTGATGCTGTATGGCGATAAGCACCGACTGCGACTTCTGCTTTGCCATCGCCAGTCAAATCACCCGCACCGGCAACGCTATAGCCAAACCAGTCGCCTTTCGCTTCGCCATTCAACCGTGCCCACTCCGTACCTGTAGCACCGGAATAAATGACTGCCGCGCCCGCATCCTTTTTGTCGGATGATGGATCATCTTTTGGCAGACCAATCACTACATCGTCACGGCCATCGCCATCCACATCACCCGCTCCTGCCACCGCAAGACCTAAGCGATCACCCGCTGTATTGCCATCCACTTTGAAGAGCGCCGTTGAGGTATCACAGGCGGTGCCAGCAACAAGGCTCGCGCCTGAACATACCAGCGCCCTACCTGCATCCCTCAACAATTTGCCATCGGTGCTGGACACGATGTCTGCTCGCGGGATACCAACGATTACATCTGCATTCGTATCAGCATTCACCAAACCTGCACGCGCTACAGAGAAGCCCAGGTTATCACCCGCTGCTGTTCCCTTAATAGAAACCGCATCCATTAGGCGACCCGTTTGACCAGAGAATACATAAACTCTGCCGGCATCTCTCACAGCTTTTTGCGTACCTGATTTTGGTACATCCCAACGCGGCGCACCCACGATAATGTCAGAGAAACCATCGTTGTCGATGTCTGCGCCCGCAACACTGTAACCAAACCAATCGCCTTTGTTGCCTCCTGTTATCTGTTCAGAAGGCAGCGAGAAAAGCTCAGTAGCATCTCTGCCGGAATAAACATAAACGCGACCAACATCCTTAAGTTTCTTGGTTTTAACCACGCCTTTTTTGTTGAGAATCGGATTGCCATTCTTATCTAGTTTTGGCACCACTTTATCCCACAAATAAGCGCCAACCACGACATCATTAATGCCGTCGCCGTTGACATCACCTGCATTAGCAACAGAGACACCGAAGCGATCTTTTTTCACTTCACCACCCCATTTGCGGAACAGCACACCTGGATCTGGATCGAAGGCATCAGGGTCGCACACATCACCAATACCATCTGTATCGGTATCGACCTGATCCGCGTTGGGATTTACAGGGCAGTTATCGGCCGTGTTGTCGATGCCGTCACCATCCATATCCGCATCACAGACATCACCCATGCTGTCACCATCGATATTTGCCTGATCTGCATTGCTGATCAGTGGGCAGTTATCGGCTGTGTTGAGGATGCCATCGCCATCGCGATCCGTGTCACATGCATCACCCATGCTGTCACCATCAGTATTCAACTGATCACTATTGCTAACCAGAGGACAGTTATCAGAAGTGTTGATGATGCCGTCGCCATCAATGTCGGTATCACAAACATCACCAATGTTGTCACCGTCTGTATCAAGCTGATCAGCATTAGCATCCGCAGGACAGTTATCTGTAACATCAGGAATGCCATCAAGATCACCATCAGGTGTGATGGCTGCCACTTCAGTTACCTGAGGCGCTGCATCGTAATCAGCATCTCCAGCTTGATCGTACATTACGGTACATGAACCCGTACCACCTGTCACAGTAATGATCGCAGTGCCTACACCCGAGCCTGAGCAGTTTCCGCTAACCGTGATTGCTACTGGCAAGCCCGAACTGGAGGTCGCCTCGGCGGTGAAGGTATCGCCAAAGTCAGCCGTGGCTGGCGCTGGTGTGGTCACCGTGATGGTTTGTGACGCTGGACTGGTGGTACTGGTGTCGGTCACTTCCGGTGCGGCATCGTAGTTGGTGCTGGCTGGCACGTTGTAATGCACCACGCAAGGCACGCTGCTGCTGGTGATCGTCACCGTGTTGCCGACATTGCTACAGCCGCCCGTGGTGGTCACCACTACCGCATCACCTGAGCTGGAGGTTGCCGCCACGGTGAAGGTGTCGCCAAAGTCAGCCGTGGCTGGCGCTGGCGTGGTCACCGTGATGGTTTGTGACGCTTTGCCGGTGGTGCTGGTATCGGTCACTTCCGGTGCCGCATCGTAGTTGGTGCTGGCTGGCACGTTGTAATGCACCACGCAAGGCACGCTGCTGCTGGTGATCGTCACATCGTTGCCTACATTGCTACAGCCACCCGTGGTGGTCACCACCACTGGATCGCCCGAGCTAGAGGTCGCCGCCACGGTGAAGGTATCGCCAAAATCCGCGGTCGCTGGCGCTGGCGTGGTCACCGTGATGGTTTGTGACGCTTTCGTGGCCGTGGTGGATGAAGTCACCTGTGGCGCTGCCGCGTAAGTGCCGTCTCCTGCTTGGTTATAGGTCACAGTACAGGTGCCGGTACTGCTGGTCATAGTGATAGTTGCGCTGCCGGTACCTGAACCAGAGCAGCTGCCGCTGGCTGTGATGCTAACAGGCAAGCCCGAACTCGCTGTGGCGGCCACAGGGAAAGTCTCACCAAACGCTTCACTACCTGGTGCCGGTGTCGTTACCGTGATGGTTTGCGCTGTTCCGCCTACGCTGGTGGTCGATGTCACTTCCGGCGCTGGGTCGTAATTGCCATTGCCCGCTTGGTTGTAATGCACCACGCAAGGCACGCTGCTGCTGGTGATCGTCACGTCGTTGCCGACATTGCTACAGCCGCCCGTGGTGGTCACCACTACCGCATCGCCCGAGCTGGAGGTTGCCGCCACGGTGAAGACATCCCCATTTGCTGCGCTAGCTGGCGCCGGTGTAGTCACGTGATGGTTTGTGACGCTTTCGTGGTAGTGGTGGATGAAGTCACCTGTGGCGCTGCCGCGTAAGTGCCGTCTCCTGCTTGGTTATAGGTCACAGTACAGGTGCCGGTACTGCTGGTCATAGTGATAGTTGCGCTGCCGGTACCTGAACCAGAGCAGCTGCCGCTGGCTGTGATGCTAACAGGCAAGCCCGAACTCGCTGTGGCGGTACTCAGGAAAGTCTCACCAAACGCTTCACTACCTGGTGCCGGTGTCGTTACCGTGATGGTTTGCGCTGTTCCGCCTACGCTGGTGGTCGATGTCACTTCCGGCGCTGGGTCGTAATTGCCATTGCCCGCTTGGTTGTAATGCACCACGCAAGGCACGCTGCTGCTGGTGATCGTCACGTCGTTGCCGACATTGCTACAGCCGCCCGTGGTGGTCACCACTACCGCATCGCCCGAGCTGGAGGTTGCCGCCACGGTGAAGACATCCCCATTTGCTGCGCTAGCTGGCGCCGGTGTAGTCACGGTGATGGTTTGTGACGCTTTGCCGGTGGTGCTGGTGTCGGTCACTTCCGGTGCGGCATCGTAGTTGGTGCTGGCTGGCACGTTGTAATGCACCACGCAAGGCACGCTGCTGCTGGTGATCGTCACATCGTTGCCGACATTCGTACAGCCACCGGTGGTGGTCACCACTACCGCATCACCCGAGCTAGAAGTCGCCGCCACAGTGAAGGTGTCGCCAAAGTCAGCCGTGGCTGGCGCTGGCGTGGTCACCGTGATGGTTTGTGACGCTTTGCCGGTGGCGCTGGTATTGGTCACTTCCGGTGCAGCATCGTAGTTGGTGCTGGCTGGCGCGTTGTAATGCACCACGCAAGGCACGCTGCTGCTGGTGATCGTCACATCGTTGCCGCTGTTGCTACAGCCGCCCGTGGTGGTGACCACCACCGGATCGCCCGAGCTGGAGGTCGCGGACACCGTGAACGTGTCACCAAACGCGGCATTCGCGGGTGCTGGTGTGCCCACCGTGATGGTTTGTGACGCTTTGCCGGTGGTGCTGGTGTTGGTCACTTCCGGTGCAGCATCGTAGTTGGTGCTGGCTGGCGCGTTGTAATGCACCACGCAAGGCACGCTGCTGCTGGTGATCGTCACATCGTTACCCACATTGCTACAGCCGCCGGTGGTGGTCACCACTACCGCATCACCCGAGCTAGAAGTCGCCGCCACAGTGAAGGTGTCGCCAAAATCAGCCGTGGCTGGCGCTGGCGTGGTCACGGTGATGGTTTGTGACGCTTTGCCGGTGGTGCTGGTGTTGGTCACTTCTGGCGCTGGGTCGTAATTGCCATTGCCTGCTTGGTTGTAGTGCACCACGCAAGGCACGCTGCTGCTGGTGATCGTCACATCGTTGCCGACATTCGTACAGCCACCGGTGGTGGTCACCACTACCGCATCGCCGGAGCTGGAAGTAGCTGCCACAGTGAACACATCGCCAAAATCCGCGGTCGCTGGCGCTGGCGTGGTTACCGTGATGGTTTGTGACGCTTTGCCGGTGGTGCTGGTATTGGTCACTTCCGGTGCGGCATCGTAGTTGGTGCTGGCTGGCGCGTTGTAATGCACCACGCAAGGCACGCTGCTGCTGGTGATCGTCACATCGTTGCCGACATTCGTACAGCCACCGGTGGTGGTCACCACTACCGCATCGCCGGAGCTGGAGGTCGCCGCGACGGTGAAGGTGTCGCCAAAGTCAGCTGTGGCTGGCGCGGGCGTGGTCACGGTGATGGTTTGTGACGCTTTGCCGGTGGTGCTGGTGTTGGTCACTTCTGGCGCTGGGTCGTAATTGCCATTGCCTGCTTGGTTGTAGTGCACCACGCAAGGCACGCTGCTGCTGGTGATCGTCACATCGTTGCCGACATTCGTACAGCCACCGGTGGTGGTCACCACTACCGCATCGCCGGAGCTGGAAGTAGCTGCCACAGTGAACACATCGCCAAAATCCGCGGTCGCTGGCGCTGGCGTGGTCACCGTGATGGTTTGTGACGCTTTGCCGGTGGTGCTGGTGTCGGTCACTTCCGGTGCGGCATCGTAGTTGGTGCTGGCTGGCACGTTGTAATGCACCACGCAAGGCACGCTGCTGCTGGTGATCGTCACATCGTTGCCGACATTCGTACAGCCACCGGTGGTGGTCACCACTACCGCATCGCCGGAGCTGGAGGTCGCCGCCACGGTAAAGGTATCGCCAAAGTCAGCTGTGGCTGGCGCTGGCGTGGTCACCGTGATGGTTTGTGATGCTTTGCCGGTAGTGCTGGTGTTGGTCACTTCTGGCGCAGGGTCATAGTTGCCATTGCCCGCTTGGTTGTAATGCACCACGCAAGGCACGCTGCTGCTGGTGATCGTCACATCGTTGCCGACATTCGTACAGCCACCGGTGGTGGTCACCACTACCGCATCGCCGGAGCTGGAAGTAGCTGCCACAGTGAACACATCGCCAAAATCCGCGGTCGCTGGCGCTGGCGTGGTTACCGTGATGGTTTGTGACGCTTTGCCGGTGGTGCTGGTATTGGTCACTTCCGGTGCGGCATCGTAGTTGGTGCTGGCTGGCGCGTTGTAATGCACCACGCAAGGCACGCTGCTGCTGGTGATCGTCACATCGTTGCCGACATTCGTACAGCCACCGGTGGTGGTCACCACTACCGCATCGCCGGAGCTGGAGGTCGCCGCGACGGTGAAGGTGTCGCCAAAGTCAGCTGTGGCTGGCGCGGGCGTGGTCACGGTGATGGTTTGTGACGCTTTGCCGGTGGTGCTGGTGTTGGTCACTTCTGGCGCTGGGTCGTAATTGCCATTGCCTGCTTGGTTGTAGTGCACCACGCAAGGCACGCTGCTGCTGGTGATCGTCACATCGTTGCCGACATTCGTACAGCCACCGGTGGTGGTCACCACTACCGCATCGCCGGAGCTGGAAGTAGCTGCCACAGTGAACACATCGCCAAAATCCGCGGTCGCTGGCGCTGGCGTGGTCACCGTGATGGTTTGTGACGCTTTGCCGGTGGTGCTGGTGTCGGTCACTTCCGGTGCGGCATCGTAGTTGGTGCTGGCTGGCACGTTGTAATGCACCACGCAAGGCACGCTGCTGCTGGTGATCGTCACATCGTTGCCGACATTCGTACAGCCACCGGTGGTGGTCACCACTACCGCATCGCCGGAGCTGGAGGTCGCCGCCACGGTAAAGGTATCGCCAAAGTCAGCTGTGGCTGGCGCTGGCGTGGTCACCGTGATGGTTTGTGACGCTTTGCCGGTGGTGCTGGTGTCGGTCACTTCCGGTGCGGCATCGTAGTTGGTGCTGGCTGGCACGTTGTAATGCACCACGCAAGGCACGCTGCTGCTGGTGATCGTCACATCGTTGCCGACATTCGTACAGCCACCGGTGGTGGTCACCACTACCGCATCGCCGGAGCTGGAGGTCGCCGCCACGGTAAAGGTATCGCCAAAGTCAGCTGTGGCTGGCGCTGGCGTGGTCACCGTGATGGTTTGTGATGCTTTGCCGGTAGTGCTGGTGTTGGTCACTTCTGGCGCAGGGTCATAGTTGCCATTGCCCGCTTGGTTGTAATGCACCACGCAAGGCACGCTGCTGCTGGTGATCGTTACATCGTTGCCGACATTCGTACAGCCGCCCGTGGTGGTCACCACTACCGCATCACCGGAGCTGGAAGTAGCTGCCACAGTGAACACATCGCCAAAATCCGCGGCCGCTGGCGCTGGCGTGGTCACCGTGATGGTTTGTGACGCTTTCGTGGCCGTGGTGGATGAAGTCACCTGTGGCGCTGCCGCGTAAGTGCCATTACCTGCTTGGTTATAGGTCACGGTACAGGTGCCGGTACTGCTGGTCATAGTGATAGTTGCGCTGCCGGTACCTGAACCAGAGCAGCTGCCGCTGGCTGTGATGCTAACAGGCAAGCCAGAGCTCGCTGTGGCGGCCACAGGGAAAGTATCACCATACTCTGCACTGCCTGGTGCCGGTGTCGTTACCGTGATGGTTTGCGGCGTAAAATCACACGCGTCACCTATGCCATCAGAATCCGTATCTGTCTGAGCCGGGTTCGGCACAGACGGACAGTTGTCGGTGCCGTTCGGCACGCCATCGCCATCCATATCGCTGTCACAAGCGTCACCCAAACCATCGCCGTCAATATCAGACTGGGTGGGGTTGGCTATTAGCGCGCAGTTATCCAACACAACATTGGTCGTTACGCCGTTACCATCATCTATGCCATCGCCATCCGTATCTTTCAACAGTGGGTTTGTCAGGCTGGTATTGACTTCAAAGCCATCGGTCAGGCCGTCACCATCCGTATCAGGGTCATTAGGATCTGTGCCATGCGTGTTGATTTCAGAGCCGTCTGTCAGGCCGTCATTATCGGTATCGTCATCATTCGGATCAGTTCCATGCGTACAAATCTCAGCCAAATCTGTTAAGCCGTCACCATCGACATCAGCAGTTGAATTGATTACTGAGAGCGTTACCGTGCCACTGGTTGTGCCACTGGTGAAGGTATATGTATCTAAAAAGGCATCATTACCTTTACTCGTACCAGCCGTGTTGTAGTTACCCCAAGCACGCGCATTTGTGTTAGCGCTGAATGGATCAGCGTAGTTACCTGAATTGATGCCATTTGCGCCGGACGCAGCCAAAGAGGTTTGGCCATTCGGCATGGTGCCTACACCGCTGCCCGGATCACCTGCTGGCATGCTGGTTTCGTTGGCTTGCACCAAGCTGTCGTCCCAATACATGTTTAGTGGTGTGCGGCTCAAGTCACCATTAACTTGGAACATACGCAAACCTTGGTAGGTCGTCTCTACATCTTGGAATGGATAGTGCGATGCACCTACGGCCACACGCACTTTGCATTGATAGTTGCCCGTCGCAACATCATTGCCGTTCTTGTCTTTACCGTCCCAAGTAATAGTGTTACTGCCTGCGGTTGCATCACCTGTTAAGAAAAGATCTCCGTTGCTGGTTTCATCAAATACACTGTCACCATTCAAATCGCAGATGAGTCCGTAGGTGCCTGCAACATCGGTAGTAAAGGTGAAGTCACCAGCATTTCCCCCGCCCACAGTACCTGAACCACTGTTACAGTTCGGCGTAGTGGGCGTAAAGGTTGGAGTAGACACTACGGGTGTTAACGAACTGAATGTCGCTAGCCGTGGCACAGAAATATAGATGCTATATAGCGGCGTAACGGAGTTACCGGAGGTTGGCACACTGCGCCCAGCATTAGCGCCATTAACACCTGTCTTATTCGCATAAATAGAGTACTGATAGCCCTGAAAGCCATCCAACTTCAGCTCTACGGTGGCATTTGTAGAAGCGCCTGTCGGCACCAGTGTGTAAAAAGAGCCATCGTAAGCCGTAGCGCTACTGTAACTTCCTGTATCAAAGTTCCATTGTATGGAATTGAGACGCCCGCCAGGCTGTACGGTACCGCCTGAATTAACAACGGCGATATCCCAAACATCTGTACCAGGGGCAGCATCCCTAAATTGCACACGGTATTTGCCGTTACCGTTGCCTGCTAAAGAGGCTGTGGTACTGTTTTTTGCCAGTCCTGTATATATCTGCGTACCCGCTGGGTTCCAGATTCTCAACCGTCGCGTACCGCCATTTGAAGTCTGCCAACGAATTCTCTCGACTGAATCATCAACAATATCAACATAAAGCGTGGTTGATGTCTGATAGCCCGCGCTCGTTGTTAACTGCGCACTACCCTCCGCCACCGCATAGCTGGAAGCAAAGGCAAGCGTAATAACGGAGAGCAATTGGAGAGCGAATCGAACAGCGATATGTCGCATAGGAAGGAACCCCTAGATCAAAAATCGTCAAAAAATGTCACAAGCTTGGCAATTATATCCCCCCCCCCCGCACACAGGACAGACCAGTCATCATAAAAATTCAACCTTTTGCACCACCTCGCACCGAAGCGGAGCAAGCGCGAACCAAATTGAGGCAGAGAAAAGAAGTGGGAACTTGTCTCTAGTGCCTCTGTCTTTTAGGCACTCGCCACATCGACACCGCTGTGAGGTCTCATGTCTGATTCAGCTCCCGCTACCACCACTTCTCTCCAACAGCAATTCATTGAGCGCCGACAGTGGCTGGAGACTCGCATCCTCGGCCAATCCACACTGGTGGAGCGCCTGATGATCGCCCTGCTCGCCGATGGTCACTTGCTGGTGGAAGGTGCGCCAGGGTTGGCGAAAACCAAAGCCATCCGCGAGCTGGCCAGCGTGCTCAGTGGCTCTTTTCAGCGCATACAGTTCACACCCGATTTATTGCCTTCCGATATCACTGGCAGTGACATTTACCGCCCAGAAGAAGCGCGTTTTGAATTTCGCCAAGGCCCCATTTTTCACAATTTAGTGTTGGCTGATGAAATCAACCGCGCGCCAGCCAAAGTGCAAGCCGCACTGTTAGAAGCGATGGCAGAGCGACAAGTGAGCATCGGCAATCAAACTTATGCACTGCCAAAAGTTTTTTTGGTCATGGCGACACAAAATCCCATCGAGCAAGAAGGCACCTATCCATTGCCGGAAGCGCAGCTGGATCGCTTTTTGATGCATGTGAGCGTTGAATATCCCAATGCAGAAACTGAAAAATCCATTTTGCAATTAGCGCGCAATGAAGCAAAACAAGGAAGCAACACCTCAGCACCCACACCCTTAAACGAAGCCGATTTATTGATTGCCCGCAAAGCTGCGCTCAATATCCATATGGCAGACAGCGTGGAAGAATATCTCGTGCAAATTGTGCTCGCCACACGCACACCTGAAAATTACGACGCATCACTCAGTCGCTTGATTGAATACGGCGCCAGTCCGCGCGCCACGATTGCACTGGACCGCTGCGCTCGTGCACGCGCTTGGTTAGCGGGGCGCGATTTTGTAACACCTGACGACGTAAAAACGCTTGCGCCCGATGTGTTGCGTCATCGCATTATTCCCAGCTTTGAAGCAGAAGCGGAAGGACACAGCGTCGATACACTCATACAACGCTTGTTGGCATTAGTGCCCGCCGTTTGACAGTGAATACGCTAGAGCCACGAGGCACCACCATTCACTTACGCGATTTACTGCGCTGGCGTTTAGCGGCCTCTTTTATTCCACTGGAAAATCGCGGCAACAGCGCGCTGCTCGTAGGAAACCGACGATCCACATTGCGCGGTCGCGGTATTGATTTTGATGAAGTGCGCTTGTACCAAGCGGGCGATGATGTGCGTACGATTGATTGGCGCGTCACCGCACGCACAGGAAAAATGCACACAAAAATCTTCCACGAGGAAAAAGAGCGCCCTGTATTACTGGTATTGGATTTGCGCAGTGATATGTATTTTGGTTCGCGCCGCTGTTTTAAATCCGTGTTAGCCGCTCACGCTGCTGCGCTGTTAGCCTGGGCTGCCGTTGCAAGTGGAGATCGCATTGGCGCACTGCTTATCAGCAACAACGGTATTATCGACATCAAACCTCAGCGTCGTCGCCATACAGTGTTGCAACTGTTTCGACACATCATCGCACTGGACAAACAGCAAACGGATCACGCGAGCACCGCCACCACTTCAACGCCATGGCAACAAGCGATGCAACAGTTGCGCGCTTTGGTGCGGCCTGGCTCATGCGTCATCATGCTCAGCGATTTTCATGATTGGAATACCGAGTGCCAACAAGCACTGCATTCTGTAGTACGGCACTGCCAATGTTTCGCCATTCACATTCAAGACGCTTTGGAAAATACTCTCCCCGCCATTGGCTTAGTAAATTTTCGCGCTGGGCGGCAAAAAGCTTCCTTCAATACGCTGGATAAAACACTGCTGACACAGTATCAACATTTGCGTCAAGCGCATCAAAACACACTCACTCAAGCCATGCTCACATTGAGTATCCCCACGTTAACACTGCACACGCACGAAAATATTTTTTCGGCATTACGTCAGTTTTTTTCACCACACAAGCCTGCGAGTGCGACACATGGATAATGACGCATTGGCCATGCTAAAACCACTGATTGA
This sequence comes from Pseudomonadales bacterium, assembly GCA_046347205.1. Lineage (GTDB taxonomy): Bacteria > Pseudomonadota > Gammaproteobacteria > Pseudomonadales > UBA7239 > UBA7239. Next base: position 88,278 of record JAXMGN010000002.1, on the reverse strand, counting down.
GCCTGCGCCTATTTCTTGGTGGCCTCCCGCACCGGGCTGGTGGGTATTGGCATGCCTTTTACTTCTCATCATTATTGGCACGTTCATTTTTCTATGGCGGCGCTGGCGCTATCTTCGCCGCACCGCATATCAGCGCGAAGCTTCACAATTGATTGATCTACTCCCCTCCTTGCCGGCAACACAACAATTACCACTCTTAGCAGAAATTTTGCGACGTGCCGCCATTTGCGCTTGGGGAAGAGAAAACGCTGGCACCAAAAATTGGCAACACCTTATTCAATTTTCTCACGAAGATTATCTCAGGCGATCTGGAAAAAAAAATACATCGTTTGCATTCGATAATGCCAGCCAAGAATTGCTCAGCCACCATCTCTATAACGGCACTGCGCCTACAGATGAAGCACTGAAATCGCTAATCGCACAAGCAAAAATCTGGCTAAAAACATTGCCGCCGGTGGAGCAATAACATGATTGCGGACTGGCTCAGTTTTCTATTTCCCCACAACAGCACGTTTAGCCTGCATTGGCCTTGGCTGCTGTGCCTGCTGCCTATGCCATGGCTGGCACAATGGGTATTAAAACCCAGCCCACAGCACCAATCTGCCGCTCTTTTTTTTCCCACTATTGATACTCTGCTCAACGCATCCCAAACGCAGCAGCCTATTCTCGTGCAAAAAAATACAGCGCCTTGGTGGCTGTGGTGTATATGGATACTGCTTGTGCTAGCAGGCACACGCCCACAATGGATTGGAGAGCCTATCAGTATTCCCACATCGGGCCGAGATTTGCTGCTCGTTGTGGATCTTTCACCCAGCATGCAAACGGAAGACATGGATCTCAATGGCGAGCCAGCACAACGCATTGATGCCGTAAAAAAAGTAGTGGGTGATTTTGTGCAACGGCGTGCCGGTGACCGCCTAGGGCTTGTGTTATTTGCTAGCAAAGCCTATCTACAAACACCATTGACTTTTGATCACACAACCTTGACGGAGCAACTGCAGGAAGCACAACTGGGTTTTGCTGGCGAACAAACCGCCATTGGCGATGGTATTGCACTATCTGCCAAACGATTGGAAGAACATAAACAAAAAAAATCTGTGATGATTTTATTAACCGATGGCGCCAATACCACAGGCGCGCTATCACCTTTACAAGGTGCAGAAATTGCCAAAGCCATGGGAATAAAAATTTACACCGTAGGTATCGGCGCAGACGAAATGACACGCCGCACATTTTTTGGTGTACAAACCGTCAACCCTTCCAGTGATTTGGACGAAAAGACACTCACAACCATTGCTCAAGAAACCGGCGGCAGCTACTTTCGAGCACGCAATACAGAGCAACTCAATAATATCTATCATCGACTGGATGAACTGGAACCCGTCGCTGGAAAAAAAGAAACCCTCCGGCCCGTTACTGAGTGGTTTTATTGGCCGATGACGCTGGCATTGCTCATGAGTTTTTTAATTGCATTATTGGCGATCTTGCAAGATCGTTTTCACAGGGCAGAAAACCATCATGCAGCTTGATTTTCTTCCATTAACTGACTTTCACTGGCTGAGACCGCTATGGTTGCTGGCTATTTTCCCAGCTCTGTTGTTTTTTATTTTTCTATTGAGAAAAACCAAAAATGATCAGCAGTGGCTAGGCATCATCGATCAAGATCTGCTGCCTGCATTACTAGAGCCTTCATCAACGCATAAACAATCAAAATCCATGTATGCCTTGCTGTGCGCATGGGTGCTTTCCATTTTGGCAATAGCTGGACCCAGTTTTGAAAAAGTTGAGCAGCCTGTTATTAAAAGTGCCGATGCACTGGTGATTATGCTGGACCTTTCTCCATCCATGTTGGCAACCGATACCAAGCCTAGCCGCATACAGGCCGCACACTTCAAACTACTGGATTTACTGCGCGAACGACACGAAGGCTACACCGCACTGGTTGTTTATTCAGGCAGCGCACACGTTGTCACGCCGCTGTCAGACGACACCAACACCATTGCAGCACTGGTCAATACACTTGACCCTTACATCATGCCCAAAGCAGGAAGTCGCACAGAGGATGCGGTTGCTCTATCTATCCAGCTCTTGCGTAATGCCAACATCAAACGCGGGCGTTTATTGCTCATGACCGACGGTGTAGCAGAAGCCGCTCTGAACAACATCAATACACAACTGCGCGGCACTGATATCACACTTAACATTATTGGTATCGGCACAGCAGAAGGAGCACCTATCCCTCTGCCTCGTGGCGGCTTTGCCACCGACAACCAAGGAAATATTTTGATGAATCCTCTGGATTCAGAAACCTTAAAAAAATTAGCCCATAACCACGGCGGTTATTACAGCGACTTGCGTGCAGATGATGCCGACATCACTCCACTCACCACCCCACCGGCAGAACTGACTACTGACAACAATCGACGTGAAAATCAACGCAATATTGAAAATTGGCTTGATAGCGGCTATTGGTTGGTATTGCCTTGCTTATTCATTGCGCTGTTCTTTTTTAGACGCGGTGTGGTGGTTTGCGTTTTACCACTGATGCTGTTTTTTTATCAGCAAAATGTTCACGCTGAATTGCCTGCTCACTGGCAAGACTGGTGGCAAACTGCCGATCAACAAGCGGCACAAGCTCTGAAAAATGGCGACACCAAAACCGCAGCACAGAAATTTTCAAATCCACAATGGAAGGCCTATGCAGAGTACCAAAACGGCCAACACAAAGAAGCAATCCAAGGTTTTTCCAGCAGCAGCGATGCCGCCTCTCTGTACAACAAGGGCAATGCACAGGCAAAATCCAACGATTTACAAGGCGCCATCGACAGTTACAACGAAGCCCTAAAAATAGACCCTAACCTAAAAGATGCAGAATTTAACCGTGACATAGTAAAAAAGCTGCTAGAACAGCAGAAAAAACAAAACGAAAACAATCAACAGCAAGACAAAAACGACCAGAAAAAAGAGCAAGATCAGCAGAATCAGAAAAACAATAGCGAATCGAAAGATTCAAAAGACAGCGATAAAAACCAAGGCCAGCAACAAGACGAACAACAGGATCAAAAAAACTCAAACGAACAAAGCAAGCAACAAGATCAGCAACAAGACAAACAGCGGGATCAAAAAAACTCGAACGAACAAAGCAAGCAACAAGATCAGCAACAACAAAAACAGCAAGAAAATCCACAGCCGGAGAATAAATCATCAGAAAACCAGCAATCTAGCAACAAAGACAGCAAGTCACCTCAAGAACAAAAAGAGGAAAAAAATCAGGAACAAGCCGCTGCCGAGGAAAACAAAGACAGTAAAGACAATGAAAAACAACAAGCCGTTAAGCAAATGCTTAATGTCGTACCAGATGATCCAGGCGGCCTGCTGCGCAATAAATTTGAGTACTACTATCAACGCAATCAACAACAAGGTCGCTCGACCGACGACAACGGAGAGGAGCGCTGGTGAACGTATTATCTAAAAACGGCGTATGGATCGCTCTATGGCTGTTGCTCAGCACGCCAACAGCAATAGCAGGCACGCTAACGGCCAGCGTGGATAGCGCGCACATCAGTCGCAATGAAACACTGACACTGACGCTCCAGTACGATCAACGCTCTAGCGATAAACCAGACACTAGCGCGCTAGAAACGCAATTTAATGTTCGCAGACAAAGCACTAGCTCTAATATTCAAATTATCAACGGTGATATTTCTACCAACACCATATGGGAGTACGAACTATCTCCAAAACGCACAGGAAAACTACTGATTCCCAGTTTTTCTATCAATGGCGATTTCAGCGAAGCCGTCAGTATTGACGTAGATGAAAAGTCTGTAGGCATCACACAAACAGATCAACAAATTTATACAGAAACTCAACTAGATAAGCCAAAGGTTTACACACAGCAGCAAGCTATTGTTACTTGGCGATTGGTATCGCGTATGGGTGCACCGCAAGTACGCTTTGCTCCACCACACATCAATGGAGTGATTACCCAAGATTTGGGTAACCGCAGCTATCAGCGCACAGGCTCTAACGGAAACTCTGAATGGGTGATTGAACAACGCTACGCGCTATTTCCACAACAAAGCGGAAAAATCACTATTCCATCGCAAACATTTCAGGCAATAGTGAACGAACGACAGCAGCATATTTCCGGTTTTTTAATTTCCACCCCAACGGAAATTTTACGCGATACGGAAGAACAGCAGCTAGACGTTATACCGCCACCAAGCTCCCATAACAAAGCATGGCTACCCGCCTCGTCCGTTGAGATTTTTCAACAAATTTCAGGTCTCAATGCACAGTCGCAAGCCACAGCAGGGACAGCATTTACACGCACCATTCGTATACGCGCCAAAGGATTAAGCGCCGAACAACTTCCCATGCCAGATATGCAGGCATCAAACGTAAAAATTTATCCTGAAAAACCTATCTTTGATAACAAAACAGGATCACAAGGAAACATCGGAACACGCGACGACCGCGCCGCGGTTATTGCAACGCAAGCAGGAAAGTTAGTGCTGCCCGCTATACATATTGCTTGGTATGACATTAATGCAGAGCAATGGCGCGATGCAGAATTACCAGAATCTACCCTTGAGGTTTTACCCAACCCCTCTGCAGCACAAACACAACAAACGACCACGCCCCCCCCTGCTGATAACGCGCCAACTGCCAACACACCTACGCCCAACACACACAAAACAGACACAGCAATCATATCTAACGCACCACAATCCAACATATCAGGCAACCCTATTTGGCTATTTGCAATCGGCATATTGGTGCTGGCATTGTTATTGCTGGTTGCTTACATTTTTTACCTGCAAAAAAAATTGCGTCGCACCACAGCACTCACCCCCACTCATTCACCACAAAAGAATTCTTTTGAAAGAATAGCTCACCCAAAAAACCTTATTGATGAAAATAACTTACACACCATCTATCACGCATTGACACAACAATCCGCCACACTTAACCACGGAGTCTTGCTAACGCAGCCCGAAGCACAGACGGCACTACGCACACTGGAAAAACACCTCTACGGCAATGGGAATCCTCCTTCCGCAGAGAGCATACAGACGCTTATCGGCATTCTTACGCAAGCAGATGTCAGTACGGCTCCTATCAAGAAGAACAAGAAGCCTCAACTGGACAATCTCTACTGATTACATGTTGCACTTGGTAAGATGTCCTAAATTTTGACAACTTGCGATACCACATGAAAAACACACTACGATATCTTGCGCTGAGCCTTACTCTATTGTGCCCACTGGCGACAGCAGCCACGCAAAGCGCAGCGCCAAGCACCACCCCTCTCCCAGCGCAACCGACTACTACCGCGCAAGACGCCGCCACACCACAAACTATCACACTGACAAAAATTTCCGATCAGACGTTAAGCACACAGCGATTAATAGAAAAATTAAAGCCAGTAGCCGCGCAGCCATTAGAGTTTGAAGAACTGAATGACAAGCTTGTACATTTCAAAAAACAACTAACAGGCATGCAAGAACAAACCAACAATATTATCAATGACAGAAAATCCAGCATTGATCAAATTAGAGCCAGCCAATCTCAATGGCGCTTTATCAGAGATCAGCTAACCATTGACCAACAAAAAATCAGAGATCGCGGTGCAGAACTTGAAAACTCCATAGCCCAACTAACCAGCGACGAACAAAATTGGAAACAAATACAACTAAAAGTAAAAGACACGCCAGAGCTAAATTATGATGGAGACAACATAAAAACATCTCTCAACAATATAGCCATTTTGCGCAAACAATTATCCATACCTCTGCAAGAGGCGATCACCTTAGAACAAGAATGGCAAGAGCTTATTGATGCCTGTGACGATGCACAAACATCATTAAAAAATGATGAGAGTTTTTTAAGAAACAGCCTACTTAGCAACATACAATCGCCCATTTGGGAAATCTCCAAAGAAGACTTCTATATCAGCGATATCGCCAAACAATCCGTTTTATCGCAAGTAAAAATGATTGGGCACTACAGTTTGCGCTATACCTATCAAATTCTCTCTGTCTTAATCATCATGATGGGTATCGTGTTCTTTTTACAAAGACTCCATCAATACAATCAGCGAACACAACGAGATCAAATCGGCATTGGTCTGCGTTTGCCATTACTAGAAAAACCCATTTCAGCTGTCATCGCATCTACCGCTTTTTTTGCCTTACTTATTCTTCCTTATCCACCACAGCTGTTAAAAATCCTACTCTCACTAATGCTATTTGTGCCAGTCATTCGATTAGGCATGCCGAGACTTCCTACTAACGTCATTCCACTTGCTTGGCTGGTTTCTTGTTTTTTTATTATCAATGAATTATCAATATTGACCGTTGCCATTCCTGCACTGCAACGGTTATGGATATTTGGCAGCGCAATTATTGGGTTCATTGGCTGCGTTCATGCACTCACTCATGCCCCAAAAACGGATGAAAGAAAGTCAACTTTGTGGCGAACGCTTCGGTCTGGTATTTGGCTGGCAATGCTAGCGGCTTTAGCCTCCATGATTGGCGACATTCTTGGCGCAGTACTGCTTTCTCAATTTATTATTACAGGAGTTGCCTACTCCACTTACGCAGGGCTTTGCCTCGTAGTTTTAGCCGGCATCTTGAATGACATTGTCGTTGCTGCACTGTATATGCCCGCCAGCGAATTCACACACATTATCAGCAACAACCGCTCACTACTTATTCGGCAAACTAAAAAATTAACCGTATTTAGTTTCTTTATATTCTGGCTATATTTTGCTTTATCACAATTTGCACTATGGGATGGTTTAGTTTTATTAATTACCGCGTTTTTCTCCCATCCCTTTCAAGCAGGTAGTATTTCCGTTTCGATTGGCGACATATTGTCTGTTGTTCTTACCATCTGGATATCACTAAAGCTCTCACGGTTTCTGCGCTTTATTTTGATGGAAGACATTGCCCCACGCACAAACATGGTGCGCGGCGTTCCAGAAGCCATCAGCACCCTGATGCAGTATTTCATTCTGCTCATAGGCTTTATTGTTGCCATTGGTATTGCAGGTATTGATGTTTCAAAATTTGCAATCATGGCAGGTGCTTTAGGTGTTGGTATCGGTATCGGCCTACAAGATGTGGTGAACAACTTCACTTCTGGTCTCATTCTTTTATTTGAACAAAACATCAAGCAAGCAGACACCATTCAATGTGGTGCAATCAACGGAAAAATAATGCACATTGGAATGCGTTGCAGCATTATTCGCACATCGGATGGTGCAGAAGTGATTGTTCCCAATGGTAAACTTGCCTCAGATCAAGTTATCAACTGGACGCGCTCCAGCCAAGAAAGACGTATCACCGTTCCACTGTCAACCACACAACAGATTGATCCAAACAAAGTCATTGAAACACTGCTACATGTTGCTCAAAAAGATCGTGACATTATTGACACGCCAGCGCCAACAGCTTTGCTGCTCGGCTTTGGGGCTGGCACAATGAATTTTGAATTGCGAGCTTGGGTTAACAACAGTGAAGCTCTAGGCGAAATAAATAGCAGGCTTTGTTCTGCCATCGCTAATGCTTTTGCAGAAGCAGGTATTTTGATTCCATTTCAGCAACAAGATGTGTATATCAAACAACTACCCATTAAAATTCAATAAACACACTTACTACGGCATTGACACCAAGACTCTCGCTTCGGCGAGACCAGGCTGCTTTTCTTGCCTGCCAATTTCCAGTTGGTTTAACTTAATATTTTTTTGATCTAGTGCTGCCAACCAACGCATCAACATATCAAACTCAGCGCCCTCAATCCACAAACGCAATCCGTTTTCGTCTTGTGGCTGAAACCGCTTAAACGCAATGCCAAACGGCTTAGCGGATACGGAAACCATATTAATTAAAGAAGATTCTTCGTTACTACTGCTTTTTTCTAACAATTTTTTTTTGGCATTGGCCAATTCAAGCAATTTAGCCTGATTCGTATCCAACCAACGACTGTCTTGTAACGCTCGCTCATACCGTGATACCGCTGACTTTTGGTACCCACTAGACAAAGACAGAGAGAGATACACAACCGCCGAAATAATAGCCGCCAGCATTATCAAAACCGCCCGCTGGTCACTGGCAGACAGTTGATCAAATTTTTGTTTCGCCGCATTTCTCCATATTGTTAGCATTTCATTCTCCTTGCGACATCTTGTTAATTTGCATACGACCCTCGACACCATTGCCGCCATCGTTCGCTGAAGATATTTTTGCCGACAATCCAGCCTTGCCTAGAGCCTGTTTGTATTTATCCAACTGATCAATGCTTTTGACCTTTACCTCTAGTTCGACTTGACCTTGTTGATCATCATATCGCAATTCGGTTATTTCAAAACCTTGGTGATCAGGCATAGCATTTAACACCTGAATACTCTGGCTAAATAAATTAGCAAAAGAATTCCCTTCTCCATTACTAGCTCCGACCAATAGTTGTGTTTCAATTTGTTTTTTTACACCACCGACTCGCCGCATGTTTGGAAATAACTTCCTAAATTGTGCATCCATTCTCATTTCCATTGCATCAGCACTATGATTGAAATACAGAGCACTCGCTACTTGTATAAAAAACTGCCCAAACCAGAACACAGCAGCCACCGCCACAAGAAGCACCCAAATAGGTCGCTTGCCTGTTGGCTGACGCACAAAATACCTTCCCTGCAATAAGTTAATAGCAGATGAACTTAACTGCGACAACAATAAAACACCCAGTGATTTAACATCAGAAACCATTTCAACTTTTGCATCACCTAATGCAGAAAACTCCGTTGCCAACTGTTGAGCAAGTAAATTTTGCCACTCGATAGTTTCTGAAAAGAACACATTTATTGTATTTGGCGAAAAATCTTTTACAAAAAAATGGATCATCTCTGAAGCGATATCCTGATCAAACACAGCCATCTCTGTAGCTGTACGCAAAAGCACGCGACTTCCTTGCATAGCTATCGACAGTCCATCTGATACAACGGGCAATAACTGCGCATCCATGTAGACTGCCCGCAAGCGCAAACTGACACGCTCACAACAGGCCATCACTGCGGACATCAACGCCGCATCCAACACCACAACGGGCCACGCGCCATTCGACTGACGCGCACCAACCGCCAGGTGAACTTTTTCAATATCAACGGCCAACTGCTCCTCAACAACAAAAGGTAAGGCCTGCATGGCTTGGCGCGAATGCTTCGATGGTAAATTTACTGCATGCAGCGTTGCCATTTCAGCAGGTAATATCAAATCTACAGCAAGAAACGCATTATCTTGTTGACAAGTTGCTGCCGCCTGACATGCATCTTGCAAGCTCATGGCGATACTTTCCGATGTATCACTCTCCCTGTATTCAGACACCCATTCAGCAGGAGCTACACCAGACTGTAAAGCAGTGATAAAAATACTCACCCGCTTCTGGTTCAAATTATTCTCAATCACCTGCTGCATACTTGCATCCTAAATATAGAATTCTAATTATCGACCAATAAAACTTTGGCCATTGGAGCCATTATCTTCAACATCATCACCATCAAAAACATCACGCCCAGAATCACTGGCGCGTCCAGCTGCTTTGTCATCCTGTTTTTTATTCTTATCTGGAGCGGACAATATAAATCTCTGCCCTGTATCACGAGATAGCAAATGAATTTCGCCAGTTTGCTCGTCACGAAACAAAGTGGATACCAGCCACACTCTATTTTTTCCATAATCCGCGACAACACGAACTTCAAAAAACTCACTATTTACACCCAATACATTTTCTGTGTCACGGTCACCACCATCGCCCCCATCTTCTTCAGATCCACCCTCTTCAAATCCGCCTTCTTCACCCCCTCCCTGAGATTCCAGCATACTGGAAAAAGCATCAGGCGATGTATACCCTCCTGTCTGCTGTTTACGTTGTGCAACAAAATTTTTTACCAATTCTATGCTTTGATCCGATCCATCTGTAAGCGACAACAGAACAGCCTCAGGTGCAGTATTGATATTTATACGCACTGGCACAGGCAGAGCCGACACAAATGGTGCCAAGCGTCGATACTCATCAACATGAAAATCTTTCAACAAACGCAATTCTGTCACACTACCAAACTGCGTATCTGCTGCTCGATAACCCACTTTATCTGAATCATACAAATCCCCTGTGTCGTTGTCATAGCTCGCCCAACGAGCAGCCATGTCCGCATAATTTGTTCGAATACCAAGAAAAGACATTAAACGCTGCAGAACACCCACCTGCATGGGTTGAATTTGTCCATCCTCGCCAATTAAATTATTTAAGTTAAACCTTGACTGCATATCATAGATTTCTACTTCAACAGCACCGCCGGCAACTTGAAGTTTTGGTAGCGGCTGTGCCCACGCCTCATGCAAATGATCAATTTTTTCTGAAGACAATTGATCTTTCTCAAAATCTGCCGCCAATATTTCTCGCGCCAATGCCTCACCGCCCAAGGCATACTCCCATGCCTGCTGTGTATTAAGATAATTTTCCGAGCGTTTCACACTGGCATAAACCCGAGAAATCACTTCTGAACACACCAATACAGCAATAGCCAGCGCCAACAATACGGTGATGACGGCAATACCCTGCTGCGCTCGCCTAGGCATCATTGTGCCGCCTCAACAGGCAATTTTTCTTTCTTTAAAATATCACCAACCTGAAACACCTGTTCCAACACACCATAACGCGCAGTTTTTAACGTCAATTTAATTGCAACAGGCAGTGATCGCACATGCTCTTTATCATCTAACTTTTTTTCTGGCCAATCTGTTTTCCAATCACCCTTAGCATTCATGAATGCAAAATTTACATCGTCCACTTCTGGAAACAATACTTGTACGGTGTCTTTTGCGTTTTCTCTGCGATCCACAGCTGACCAAGCATGCCTTAACAAGCTTTTCCCTTTATTTTTTCCAAGTTTTTTCTGGAAAACTCCATCATCTTCATAAGGCGCAGTACCAACAGAATAGGCCACACGATCCAGTTCGCTGCGCGCATCCAGCAATGGATTACGCAAACCCTGGCGTGTGAATTGCAGCAAATAATCATCACTATCTGCCACCAAGGCAGGCGAGCGTTTGTCATCAGGTTTACGCACATCGCGCATTACCAGTTGATTCATATCCATACTGATAATCCATAAGGAACGCTGTAAATCACGCAAAGCACCAGCATGTGCAGCAACTTTATCCTGACTCTCCACCATAGCGGATAGCACACGATAAACACCTGCAGCAATGACAGCAAACACAGCAATTGCTACCATCACTTCTATCAACGTAAAGCCATAATTTCTATAGCGCAAAGTGACAACCATCAGTGTTTACTCACAAAACCAGTCAACAGATAACTCGCTCCTCGCTTATCTTGTGCACTTACTACACGCACATCTACCTGCCGCAAGCTTTCAATATTTGTATCTTTGACTGTTGTAGTAACCTCCCATTTTCGACCAGCCATCTCTATCGTTGATTTATCATTATTTATTGATGACCAATCTTTTTTAACACGAAATGTTGTTAATACGTTTTCAGCCACTACACTAGCCAGCGTTTTTTCTTCCAGTAGATATTCGCTGCGCACATCACCACCCAAACGCACCAGCAAAGTAACCGATAAAATTGCAAAAATAGCCAACGCCACCATGATTTCAATCAAGGTAAACCCTCGATATAATTGCTGTTGGCACCTTTCAGCCACTTGCAACCTTCCGCTTCTTGTTATTTTTTTTATTGACAGATGTGTCACTTATACGAATAGAACCCAAGCCATCCCCATCAACAAAGTACGCCGTGTTTTGTATTTTCTGATGGATAACTTTTAATCGGAATGCCGTGTAGTGACCATCAGAAAAAAAAATTAACGCCGGTGACATCTTATTCTTGGAACCATCTTTTCCTGGAAGCGTGTTTGAACCATCTGATGTTAGCCAGTTATCCAAAGCACCTGTTTTACCCAAAGCATCCTTATAAATCTTTTTTAAATCAACAGCGTCGCCATCAATTGATAGCTCTAACTGGGTCCCTTCAGGAATATCACGCGAGGTAAAAGCCTCTTTTTTCATTGGCTCCCAAGTTAATTTCCTATCATCAAACATAAGAAACCCGTAAGCTTTCTTCTGGTCATCTATATAAAAACCAATTTCAGACCCAGAAAATGTTGCTTCATCTTGCGCCATCACCAACAACTGCTGAATACGATTTGCATCTTTTTTTAATTCGCGCGCGGCGTTGCCACCGACAGTCATGACAACCAATCCTGCCATGATGCCAACAACAAAAATTACCATCATTAGCTCAACAAGAGTAAAGCCAGCCTCTCTATTGGTAATGGCTTGCTTCATCGCCAGCACATTGCAGACCTTACAGATCAAGGCTACTCAAATCTTGGTCTTCGCCTTCGCCGCCATCCCGACCATCTGCACCCAATGAGCGAATTTCATACGGCGCTCCTTGCGCTGGACTGGTATACAAATACGGTCTACGCCACGGATCTTCTGGTAATTTTTTCAAATAGCCACTGGGATTCCAATTGCGCGGCTCAGGGTTGCCGGAGGGCTTGGTGACCAGCGCTTCCAAACCTTGATCGGTAGTGGGATACGTTGAATTATCCAGTTTGTACATGTCCAACGCCTGCCCTATCGCCGCCAAATCACTCTTTGCTGCAGCAACACGCGCATCAGCCGCTTTATGCAATACATTGGGCACAACCAACGCACTTAAAATTCCCAAAATAACAATAACTACCATGACCTCAATTAATGTGAAGCCCGTTTGTTTTCTTTTGCTTTTTGACGTACTCATTTTTTTCACTCGCTTATGTAGAAATTGAAGACCTTGCTACGCCACTAAATTATTCATTTGTATAATGGGCAGCAAAATAGCTAACACGATAGTCAACACAACACCAGCCATCATCACTAACAGCAATGGTGGCAAAATACTAATCGTGATAGCGATAAATGCCTGTAAGTCTTGCTCCTGACTGGCAGCAACACGCGACAACATCGTATCCAATTCACCAGTGGATTCACCACTAGCAATCATGTGCAACATCATCGGTGGGAAATACCCTGCGTGTTGCAAAGCATTGCGTAAGCTAGTGCCCTCGCTCACTTTTTGCGTTGCTTCGCGCACACGTGTTTGCAGCCAACGGTTTGCCATGACTTCGCCGGCAATTCGCATTGCTTCCACCAGCGGCACTCCTGAGCTGGTAAGAATACTCAGCGTACTCGCAAAACGTGATGTATTAATGTTACAGGCCAACTTTCCAAATAAAGGAAGAGATAAGATTTTTTTATGCCAAATCAACTCAACAGCTGGACGCTGCAGCCAAGTTCTTGTCACCACTGTGATCGCAATCACTAATAGCAACACCAGCCACCACCAGCCAACAAAAAAAACACTGGTTGCAATTAATGCCTGTGTAATGCCTGGCAATTCTTGTCCTGTGCCACTGAAAACTTCCACGACATTGGGCACCACCTTGATCATCAACAAAGAGACAATCAACACAGAAAATACAACCAAGAAAATTGGGTAGACCATCGCACCTTGAATTTTTTGCTTCGTTTCTTTGCTGGATTCTGTGTAGTCTGCCAAACGATTCAACACCAAATCCAAATGACCCGAATGTTCACCTGCCGAAACAGTTGCGCGATACAAGTTGGGGAAGGCTCGTGGAAACTCTCCCAAGCTGTTGGCCAACGTGTAGCCTTCCAACACTTTCGAGCGCACGGCCATCATCATGCTTTGAATGCGCGGTTTATCTGTTTGCTGAGCGACAGCGGTTAAAACATCACCAATCGGCAAGCCAGCCTGCACCAGCGTTGCCATCTGACGTGTCAATAACGCCAAATCACGCGCACTGATAGACGGTCTCCACTTGAAGTGCAATGTGGTATTTTTAATATTGGATGCTTTGGTTGCAGCATCAACAGATAAGGGCACCAAACCTTTGTCGCGCAAATACTGTCGCACTTGCCTCTGGCTATCGCCTTCTAAAACTCCCTTGGTTTGTCTGCCACCGCCATCCAAAGCAACATAATTAAAAGCAGCCATGCGTCACTCTTCCTGCGTCACACGCAATACTTCTTCTACCGTAGTTTCGCCAGCAAGAATACGCATACGGCCATCATCGCGAATGCTAGGTCCTTTTGTCCGAGCATACGCAGTCAATTCCGCCTCTGAAGCACGACTGTGAATCAATTCTCTCAGCTTGTCATCAACAGCCACCAACTCATACACTCCGGTGCGCCCTAAGTAGCCCAATTGCTTGCAGTGCGCGCAACCTGTTGCGCGAAAAATAACTGGCGGATTTTTTTTATCCACTTGCAATAAATCACACTCAGCCGCATCCGGTTGGTACGCATCTTTACAGTGCGGACACAGCACGCGCACCAAACGCTGCGCCAACAAACCGACCAAACTGGATGACAACAAAAATGGTTCGACACCCATATCCACCAAGCGCGTAACCGCACCAATAGCGGTATTGGTGTGCAACGTAGATAACACTAAATGCCCCGTCAAACTTGCTTGCACAGCAATTTCCGCTGTTTCTAAATCACGAATTTCACCGACCATCACTACGTCTGGATCCTGACGCAACATGGCGCGTAAACCGCGCGCAAAAGTCATATCGGCTTTGGTGTTAACTTGTGTTTGACCAATGCCTTCTAAGTTGTATTCGATAGGATCTTCTACCGTCAGAATATTTTTGGTTGCATCGTTGATGCTACTCAATCCTGCATACAGCGATGTAGTTTTTCCGGAACCGGTTGGTCCTGTTACCAAAATAATGCCGTGTGGCTTTCTCAATAACTCCGAAAACAAAGCAAGATCGCGCGACTGCATACCCAACACATTGAGATCCAAACGCCCCGCGCGTTTATCCAACAAACGCAATACCACGCGCTCGCCGTTACTGGATGGCATGGTAGACACTCGAATATCCACCTCGCGCCCCGCCACGCGCAAAGAAATTCGCCCGTCTTGTGGCACACGTTTTTCAGCAATATCCAGCTTCGCCATAACTTTGATACGCGACACAAGCAAGGGTGCGAGCGCGCGTTTAGGTTGTACTACCTCACGCAAAATACCATCCGTGCGCAAGCGTACAATCAAACGCTTTTCAAAAGTTTCAATGTGAATATCGGAAGCATTTTGTTTAACCGCTTCTGTCAGCAGTGCGTTAATCAAACGAATAATCGGTGCATCATCTTCCTGCTCTAATAAATCACCGGTATCTGGCACAGAATCAGCAAGACTGGTGAGATCCAACTCCTCACCCAAATCTTCCACCATTTGCATGGCTTCGCCGCTATTGTTTTCGTGTGCACGCGCCAATTGCGCATTAAAACTCTCCGCGTCTGTCTTTTTGAATACCACAGACTGCGCGACAACTCGACGCGCCTCCAAGAGCGACTGCATACTGGCATCTTCGCGATACAACAATTCAACGGGATTAAATGTCCCCGGCACTACCAACACGCCAAAACGCTTAGAAAACCCAAAAGGCAAACGACGCACAACAGAATCTGCACTCAACTCCACCGCAGATTCGTCGTCATATGGCTTTTGAGGATCCACAACATCTTGCATACGGAATTATCGCTCCTGCGACTGTATCAATGGCGCTGTTTTTTGCTCACCAGCTGTACCAGTGCGTGGCGGCTGCCACGGCGACAATTCAGGCGATGAACGATCAATATGCAAAGTGTCATTCAACTCCTGCTTATTAAAGCGTCTTTGTGCGTTTCTCAAATTGTTGTAGTAATAGCTAGTGTCGTCAGCAACATCTGCATCGTCGTGCAAAATACGAGGGTGAATAAAAACCATCAAATTCTTTTTCACTACATGCTTAGAAGTACCCTTAAATAGGCGACCCAGAAATGGGATTTTGCTGAGATAAGGAACGCCACTATCCGTTGCCTCGATTTCATCACGAATCAAACCGCCCAAAACCAAAACACTGTTATCTTTCACCAACGCCTTGGTTTTAATTTCACGTTTGTTGGTAATGATGTCCGCCGCACCAGATGTTCCTCCAACATTGGCAGATTCATTGATACTCTCTACTTTCTGCTCCACTTCCAATGTCAATACGCCTTCTTGATTAATACGCGGCGTAACCTTTAACTCCACACCAATGTCTTTTCTTTCGATTTGAACATAGTCGTTGTTGTAAATTGAATTGTTGTTATTGGTGCTGCCATTCCCAACAACGGGTGTATTATTAATACGTTCTGAGCCTGTTTTAAACGGGACACTTTCACCCACTAAAATACTGGCTTCTTCGTTATCCAACGCAATCACCGTTGGGGTTGATAACACGTTGGCATTCGTATTTTTTTCTAGCGCACGAATCAAGCTCACCATATCGCCACCAGAATAAAAACCTAGGCTTAAGCCGCCCAGCGTTAAATTGCCTTTTCCTGCCACATCGGTAGATTGAATAGGCGCGCCTTGTGTACCAAACAATCCAACTGCTTTACTGCTATTGCCTTTGCCTTCCCAAAACACACCAAGGTCACGACCAATATCGTCACTCACCTCAACAATCAAGGCCTCCACCAATACTTGCTGACGGCGAACGTCCAGTTTGGCAATCACGCCTTTCATGGTATTCATCATGGAAGGCGGCGCAGTGATAACAACTGCATTGGTTTGCTCTAAAGCCTGCACATTTACCGCGACATCTTGTGCGCCACCACTGGCAGCTTTGCCGTCTGGACCACTTTTTGCGTTGCTGCCCACACCTTCCAGAATTGGCAACATATCTTTGGCTGTAATGTAGTTGAGGTACACCACTTGCGTATTGCCTTCACCGGAGAGTGGCAAATCCAAACGCTGTATCAACTTGCGTGTTTGCGAACGCATCACAGGGTCGCCCGTCATCAAAATACTGTTGGATCGCTCATCAGCTGTCACATTCAATTCACGCCCAGGCGCTGCCGCACCACCTTTTGCTGCACCATTTTTCTGCATTAACTCCGTGACTGTTTTTGCCACGTCTTTTGCGCTTGCAAAATCCAACTTAATAATTTCTATATCCACCGTTCCCGCTTGATCAATGCGATTAATAATGTCAACAATTTGATCAATATTTCCTGCGCGATCTGCAATCACCAGCGTATTATTCTCTGGGTAAGCAGACAAAAGTGCGCTATTGGGCGTCAGTGGTTTCAGCAACGAGATAAGCTGTTGCGCAGCAAGATTTTTTATTTTAACAATACGGACAACAACATCTTCTTTACCAACTTTTTTCTCACCATCTACAACAGGAACCTTTTCTGTTTTTGCTTCTGGCTCAGGCAACACTTTTACCGTGTCACCATTCTCCACGACGGCCAAACCATTCACTTGCAGCGCAGACAAGAAAACCTGCCACGCCTCTTCGCGCGTCATGGGTTCACCGGCCACTATAGTGATTTTCTTACCCACAACACTCGGGTGAACAATAATGTTTTTTGTAGTGAGATCCGATGCCCAACGAATCACGTCTTTAACATCTGCATTATCAAAAGCGACCGTTATTTTTTGCTCTTGTCCAGCAACAACAGGTTGTGCAGGTGTCACACTCTGAGAATACCCCTGCATAGGAAAAACCATTGCTGATAATGCAGCAGCTAAACTCAAAGCACGAATCACTGCTATTTTTTGATGATGTTTTTTCACTAGAAAACCCTGCCAGTTTATTTATTCATTTCTTTATTGATTACGAGAATGCGTAGGTAGTCTTCCAACTGCCCCGGCGTTGATACGCGGCTCGCCATGTAAATTCGGCATCTTCAGTGGACGTTCAGGTGTCACTCCAACTGGTTGCGCAAAAGAACCTACACCGCGGTTCAATCCTGTTGCTCGACCGGATGCTACTCCCATCGCCGATTCATTCGCACGTGGAAACGACAAGGTTTCCAATTTTCCATTGCGCTGCAACACAACCGCATCGGCTCGCACCTCTTTCAAGACCACGCCCGCTGCAACAGTATCGCCTACAAAAAAACGACTGGTTTGTTTATCCGTTGCAATTAACGCGCTGGCTTTGCTGGCATCGCTGTTTGTCATCGCACCCACTAAAATAAATTTCAAATCCGTTTTGGGTATTTCTGTTTGCAGTGGCGCAGTCACAACCGGCTCATTGGCTTTTTCACCAAACAGGTGAAGTTTGGCCACCTGCTCCAAACCCATGCCGCTGCCAGTACTACCTGCCGCCCGAATAGCCAAACGCGTGCCATCCAGCTCTGTGCCGCGCCAAACAGACACCAAACCAACACCCTGCCAAACCCACGCAGCCGCAATAATCACCACCGCAGCGGCCAAGACAACCCGAGGCGGTAGAGACGGCACACTCACAGCCGAAGGCACGCTAAACACAAGCAATACTCACCAAAGTACAAAACCCACCGCAAAAAAATGGCATCTTTCTTACAACAACGCACTCACACTCAGTGAGCATGCGACCACAACAACATAAAAAAGTTCATTCAAGCCTTTGAAATTATGAACAAAAACAAGGGGACAGACAGTGCTTCACGGGAAGCTAAACAGCAAATAACTGCTGGAAATTTTGCCACACAGCGCCTGCCAGCCGCTCAACCGGCTCCCGTCGCAACTCGGCCAGATAGTGGTATACATCCACCACAAATTGCGGCTCATTGGGCTTGCCGCGGTGTGGCACGGGTGCCAGCCAAGGAGAATCCGTCTCTACCAGCAAACGATCCAAAGGCAAGCGTGTCGCCACTTCGCGCACGTTCTCTGCATTTTTGAAGGTCACAATGCCGGAGATAGAAACGTAATAGCCCATGTCCATGGCGGCACTGGCCATCTCCCAATCTTCGGTAAAGCAGTGCAACACACCTGCTGCTGGAGAATCTGCTGCGTTGATGGCATCTAATGTCATCTGTTTGGCATTGCGCGTGTGCACCACCACCGGCAAGTGCAGGGTCTTTGCCAGTGCCAAATGCGCCTCAAAGCTCTGTAACTGCGCGCGCTGCGCAACCGGCTCTTCGTGACCATCGTGATAAAAATCTAGCCCCGTTTCTCCAATGGCAACCACTTTAGGGTGACGAGCCAGTGCTTGCAGACGCGCCATAACGCTCGGCGTATCTGCCAATAATGCAGGGTCGGAACTGCGGTATTTCGACGCTACAAACTCGCTGGGGTGAATTCCTACAGCGGCGTAGACATCAGGAAACGCCTCTGCGATAGCAACCACCTGATCCAGATTACCCAAACCAATGCCAATGCATAAAAACCGTTGCACCTCGCGCTGACGTGCCGCAGCAATAGCCGAAGCCAGCCCGTCAGCTGGGCCGTCGAGCTTGAGTTTATCAAGGTGGCAATGGGAATCGAGAAACAAGCAGACCTACATGGTGTAGGTGATGCGATCCGACTCTAAAGAACCGGCCAAGTAGGTTTCAATTTTGCGCTGCACCGTATTATCTGGGTCACTGAATTGCACACCGATACCGGCCGCTCGGTTACCTTGGGCACCTTTGGGCGTAATCCACACCACCTTACCAGCCACAGGCATTTTTTCTGGCTCATCCATCAGCGTAAGCAGCATAAAAACATCGTCGCCTAGCTTGTAGGATTTTGTGGACGGAATAAATAAGCCGCCACCCTGCAGAAAAGGCATGTATGAAGAGTAGAGCACTGCTTTGTCTTTCATTACAGGCGACAGGATACCGCCGCCACCCATTCTTTCACCCGGCATATACCACCTCTTCCGTCAGTTCGTTATTACGAGTTCAGACTAGCTGCCTCTACCGAGGCAGTCAAACCTCACAACGCAGCAAGAATGGCTTCAGCGCTGGATTTTTCCAAGGCGACGCCATCTACGTTCAGCAGCTCCACAACGCCATTATTAACAATCATGGCAAAACGCTTGCTGCGCGTACCCATACCAAAACCTGCAGCATCCAATTCCAGCCCGAGCGCACGGGTCAAATCCGCGTTGCCATCGGCCAACATCAACAAATGCTCTGCATTTTGGCTGTTGCCCCACGCGCCCATCACAAAGGCATCGTTGACCGACATACACACCACAGTGTCCACACCTTTCGCTTTAATCGCATCCACATTAACCACGAAGCCGGGCAAATGCGCATTGGAACAAGTAGGAGTAAATGCGCCAGGCACGGCAAACAGCACGACTTTTTTACCCGCAAAAATTTCATCGGTAGTGATATCCGCTGGGCCTTTTTCAGAAGCATATTTCAATTTCACTGAAGGGATTTTCTGACCGACTGCAATGCTCATAATGATTTCCTCTTATCCGTGATGATTCAAAAAAAACGCCGAACTGTGTCGGCGTTTATCTTCACTCGTTACACACCGCTGGACAGCAGCATGTTGCGAATATGGCCAATGGCGCGCGTTGGATTCAAACCTTTCGGGCAAACATCCACACAGTTTTGAATGCCGTGGCAGCGAAACACACTGAACGGATCATCCAATTTCGACAAACGTTCTTCGCGCGCCGTGTCGCGGCTATCCACCAAAAAGCGGTACGCCTGCAGCAAACCGGAAGGACCAATGAACTTGTCGGGATTCCACCAGAAAGACGGGCAAGCTGTTGAACAGCACGCGCACATAATGCACTCGTAGAGACCGTCAATTTTTTCACGGTCTTCTGGCGATTGCTTGCGCTCTTTGGCAGGCGCTGGCGTGTTGTTAATCAAGTAAGGCTGCACTTTTTCGTACTGGCGGTAGAACATACTCATGTCTACCACCAAGTCACGAATAACCGGCAAACCTGGCAGCGGACGAATCACAATTTTTTCTGGCAATTTGTTCAAACCCACCAAACAGGCCAGACCGTTTTTGCCATTGATGTTCATGCCGTCAGAACCGCAGATGCCTTCACGGCACGAGCGTCGAAAACTCAAAGATTCATCCAACTTTTTCAGTTTAATCAACGCATCGAGCAACATGCGCTCAGAGCCATCCAGCTCCAATTCGTAACGCTGCATGTACGGCTCTTTATCTTTGTCTGGATCGTAACGATAAACTTCAAAAATTCTCTTGCTGCTCATCTCAATTCTCTCTCGCAATCAGAAACGGATAGACACTTTGTTAGAACGTACGCGCCACTGGCGGCACTGAATCCACAGACAGCGGTTTCAGCTGCACCGGTTTGTACGCCAAGCGATTGTCTTCCTTGTACCACAAGGTATGTTTCATCCAATTCTGATCGTCGCGCTCTGGATAGTCATTGTGTGCATGCGCACCGCGAGACTCTCTGCGCGCCGCAGCGGAAATAATGGTCGCTTTGGCCACTTCGATCAGGTTTTCCAATTCCAGAGCTTCAATGCGCGCAGTGTTAAACACTTGCGATTTGTCATTGAGGTGGATATTGGGAATGCGCTTTTCGATCTCTAGCACTTTCTTCACGCCTTCTTCCAACAAAGCCTGTGTGCGGAATACACCGGCGTGCGCCTGCATGTCGCGGCGCAAATCGTTGGCAATATCTTGTGCGTATTCGCCTGATTTTGAATTATTCAGACGATCAATGCGCGCCAGCGTCGCATCCAACACATTGGTCGGCAGCGGCTTGTGGGCTGCTGGTGAATTGCGCACTGTTTCAATGATGTGGTTACCGGCAGATTTGCCGAACACAATCAAATCCAACAGCGAGTTGGTGCCCAAACGGTTAGCGCCGTGTACCGACACACAGGCGCACTCGCCAATCGCGTAAAAACCGTTCACTACACTGCGATCATCGCCATCTTTTGGCACAACCACTTGGCCATGCATATTGGTAGGAATGCCGCCCATTTGATAATGGATAGTCGGCACCACTGGAATAGGCTCTTTGGTGACATCGACATTGGCAAAGTTGAGACCAATTTCATGCACAGAAGGCAGACGCTTCATGATGGTGTCTACACCCAGGTGGGTGAGATCCAACACGACGTAATCTTTGTTCGGACCGCAACCGCGACCTTCTTTAATTTCTTGGTCCATGGAGCGCGACACGAAATCACGCGGCGCCAAATCTTTCAAGTTGGGCGCGTAGCGTTCCATAAAACGCTCGCCCGCTGCGTTGCGCAAAATAGCACCTTCACCACGGCAACCTTCGGTCAACAACACGCCTGCACCGGCAACACCCGTGGGGTGAAATTGCCAAAACTCCATGTCTTGCAGCGGAATACCCGCACGCGCTGCAATGCCTAAACCATCGCCGGTATTGATGTAAGCATTTGTTGATGCCGCGTAAATACGACCAGCGCCACCCGTGGCAAACAATGTGCATTTCGCGTGGAAAACGGAAATCTCACCCGTTTCCAATTCCATCGCGACAACACCCAACACATCGCCGTCGGCATCGCGCACCAAATCCAGCGCAATCCATTCCACAAAAAATTGCGTGTTGGCTTCGAGATTTTTTTGATACAACGTGTGCAACAAAGCGTGACCGGTACGGTCGGCGGCGGCGCAAGCGCGCTGCACCGGCTTTTCACCGTAGTTCGAGGTATGGCCACCAAACGGACGCTGATAAATCGTGCCGTCAGGGTTGCGGTCAAACGGCATGCCCATGTGTTCCAGCTCGTACACCACTTTGGGTGCTTCGCGGCACATATATTCAATCGCGTCTTGATCGCCCAACCAATCCGAACCTTTCACGGTGTCGTAAAAATGGTAGTGCCAGTTGTCTTCACTCATGTTGCCCAATGAAGCGCCGATACCGCCCTGTGCGGCAACCGTGTGCGAACGCGTAGGGAATACTTTGGTCAGCACCGCCACTTTCAAACCGGCTTGCGCCAGTTGCAGCGAAGCGCGCATACCAGAACCGCCACCGCCAACAACAATGGCGTCAAAAGTCAGTGTGCGAATATTACTGATGTGTGTAGCCGCAGCCATTTCTTACACCCTCCAAACAATAGCAAGACCCCAGAGGGTATAGGCAATCAAAACACCGATGGCGATGATCTCTAAGCTCAGACGCAAAGCCGTGGCTTTAGCGCCCAACAAACGCACGGTCACATAATCTGTCAAAACTACCCAAATGCCGATCCACGCATGCGCAACCACGGACAACAGTGCCGCTGTGTTAAAAATGCGCATGCTGGTGAGCTGATGCAGGCTCAACCAAGTGCTGTAATCCACACCACGGTGCGTCAGCAACCAACCCACGACAAAGAAGAAGTAAACGGCAATCACTACGCCGGATACGCGTTGCAGCAGAAAATCAGACAGACCGCTGCGCCCAAAACTCGTTACCGCCCTTACCATAACCATACTCCCGCCAGCACAACACCAATCGCTGTGAACGCAATCACCAGTACAGCGCCTTTTCTGCCGCCTTCCAGTGATTCACCGATACCAAACTCCATCACCAAGTGTCGAATGCCCGCGACCAAGTGGTAAATAAAAGCCGCCAGCACCGCCAACATCAGCAGCTTCATCGGCACAGAGGCTAAGAGCGAGATAACGGCAGCAAAACTGTCCGCCGAGCGCAGGGAGTAATCCAGCAGCCCCAACAAAATGGCGATAGCGCCAATCAGAGCCACACCAGAAACGCGGTGCAAAATGGAAACCAGAGCAGAAATCGGCAACCTAATCGTGCCTATATCAAGGTTCACGGGACGCTTGTCTATCACAGGGAGACCTCAAATTCAGGATCTAAAGGAGGGGTGTACCGCAGTACGGCGCGCATTATAGGACTACGGCTTTTACATGACAAACCCGCCAGCCGCTTCCCCTTTGCTGCGCGCTGTATTTCAAAATAATTAAAAATGTGCTGCGACAAAAAATCTGCCTCTGCGCTGCGGAAACCCACAGAAACAGCGCTGCGCTTGTTGTAGTTTATTGACAAAAAACGGAATCGCCCTATAGTTACGGGGCTCTGCACGCACCTCCCGCATGCATTTTTTGCAGGTATTTAGATTTTTTATCGCACCTGCTCCTTTATTTCTGCACTGTTGTTATTCCTGTATAGGAGCCTCCCATGACTGACAAGAAAGCCACGCTCACCATCGACGGTCGCGACCCCATCACCCTGCCCATTCACTCTGGCACCGTGGGCCCCGATGTTATCGACGTGCAGGGTATTCTTGCGCAAGGCGGTCATTTCACTTACGACCCAGGCTTTATGGCTACCGCAGCCTGTGAATCCAAAATTACTTTTATTGATGGCGATAAAGGCATTCTGCTGCACCGCGGTTATCCCATTGAGCAATTAGCAGAAGATTCTGATTACCTCGAAACTTGCTATCTGTTGTTGAAAGGTGAATTGCCCAGCGCGCAACAGAAAAAAGAGTTCGATGCACGCGTCACGCAGCACACCATGGTGCACGATCAGATTCACAAATTCTTTGAAGGCTTCCGCCGCGATGCTCACCCTATGGCCGTGATGTGCGGCGTAGTTGGCGCACTCTCTGCTTTCTACCACGACTCACTGGATGTTTCGGATGCCACACACCGCGAGTCGGTGGCAATTCGCTTGATCGCCAAAATGCCAACGATTGCCGCCATGTGCTACAAGTACAACGTAGGGCAACCGTTTATCTATCCGCAAAACAACATGGATTACGCCACCAACTTTCTCAACATGATGTTTGCTGTGCCCGCAGGTGACTATCAGGTTGATCCTATTCTCGCCAAAGCCATGGATCGCATTTTTATTCTGCACGCCGATCACGAACAAAACGCATCAACCTCTACCGTGCGCTTGGCAGGTTCTACCGGCGCTAACCCTTACGCCTGCATCGCTTCCGGCATTGCAGCGCTGTGGGGACCCGCACACGGTGGTGCGAACGAAGCTGTGCTACAAATGTTGGGCGAAATTGGCTCGGTTAAAAATGTAGATAAATACATTGCCAAAGCCAAAGACAAAAACGACAACTTCAAGTTGATGGGTTTTGGCCACCGCGTGTACAAAAACTTTGATCCGCGCGCCAAAGTGATGAAGAAAACCTGCGATGAAGTGTTAGCCGCTCTGGGCATCAATGATCCGCAGTTGGAACTGGCGATGAAACTAGAAGAAATCGCCCGCTCCGATAGCTATTTCATTGAGAAAAAACTGTATCCGAATGTCGATTTCTACTCAGGCATCATCCTGAAAGCCATCGGCATTCCCACCAGCATGTTCACGGTGATTTTTGCACTGGCGCGCACTGTGGGTTGGATCTCACATTGGAATGAAATGCTGTCTTCGCCGTACAAAATTGGACGTCCGCGCCAGTTGTACACCGGCAGCCCACAGCGTGATTTTGTTCCTGTTAACAAGCGTTAATTCTCAAAACACCTTCAGCACCAGTGCCGACGGCTCGGCACTGGCTGCCTGACGGCGATGCCCCACGCGCAATAACTCAAAACCATTTTTTTGCCAAAAGCGCAGCACATCTGGCGCGGCACTAAAGCTGCTGCCCACCGCACAAACACCTCGCTTTTTCTGCTCCTGCAACACCGCTTGCAACAACTGCGAACCCAAACCTTGTGACTGGCACTGCGTATGCACGGCAATGCGCACCACACGGCTCACACGCTGTGATAAAAATTGTGGCTGCAGCAAATGCACCGCCAAGCTTTGCACCAATAAATGCCCGCGTGGACGACGACAACCTGCTGCTATTTCTTCTGCCATCTCCGCATCCATACCGCCCTCCTCTACCAGCATCGCCACCGCCAGCGTGCAGCCATCCAGCGCCAGTCGATACAGCGATAAACACGGCGCATCCAGCAAAAAACGCAAATCATCCGGCGTTGTGCGGTAGTGCGCTGAACGCAGCAAACCGTAAATATCGCCGAGCAGTGTTTCATCCTCCGCCAGTTGTTGCTGGTCTATCTTTTCAAATACAACAGGTGCTTCAGATACCACAGATGTTTCATTCTTTTTTGCCAATGCAGGCTCTTGCGCATCCAGCAGCAATGTCTTGTACAACCAATATGACAGCGGATCATCCGCTGCCCAACGTATCGGCGCTGCCAAAGACAAACGCTGCCACGCAGGAAATTGCACGTCGAGCATCCGCAAAAAACGCAGCACAAAACCCTGTCCTGTGCCTTCGTAACCGCCTGTCGTTGTTGCCAATACTGCATGTGGGAAGCGCGCTAACAAAGCAAATAGTATCGGCAGAGGAATCGCCGCTGCCTCATCAACCAACAATATATCGGCAGTGATGATTGCGTCTGCCAATAGAGAATCGGGTGCACAAAACGGTAAATCACGGCCCGCATAACGAAACACGCTGCGCGCAGCAGCGCGTGATGGCGCCACCAACAATACCGATTGTTTTTTTTGCAAGCAATCGCGTGCGGCAAAACCCAAAGTAGCTGATTTTCCGCAACCGCGATCTGCCAACAGCACTGAAATATCGTCGTGCGCCTGCAAAGCCGCCAGACAAACTTGCTGCTCTCGTGTTGGCTCAACAGCACTGCATGTTTTGTCGAGTGCAGTGGCGTGTAATTGCGGCAGAACATCAAATAGCAAGGCGGTGTCAGCTGTACTTTCTTGCCAGTGAAAACACACGGTGCTGCGCTCAGAAAATTTCTGTAATGCTTTACGAAGGTGTAATAAAAAATGTGAAGATAAATCGCGCCAATCATGCGGATAACTCGCCAAGCGTGCGTAATCGGCATCAGGCCGTGTGCCCCACTGTTCCCACGTCGGTGTCAACAACAGCAGCACGCCACCTGCTACCACGGCACCACTCACCGCTGCGATGCAATCAGGCGACAAACCCACATGCGCATCCAGCACCGCACACGTGTATTCACTGCCCAAAACCTGTTTCGCTTTTGTCGCAGAAATACTGTCTGCTGCATGTGTCGTGTCGCCTATCCACACACGCGCAGGCGCACGGGCGTACCACGCACTCGCCACGTCTTTGCACCAAGTATGCGAGCCCGATAACACCAGCAATACGCGGTGTCGTTTTTGGCGCGCCTCGCACAAGGCCTCCGTAAAAAAGGATATTTTTTCTAATGTCACACCGGTGGTTGCCCCTCTGCCATCGCCGTGCATAATGGACAGATGCCCCTTGAGAGACAAGCGCCGTGCTCGACAGAATTCGCACCGGATACCACGCCGCCCGCCGCATCGGACAAACCAGTTTCGCGTTGCAAAAAAGTGGCTGGCGCTGGTTGCGTCACCGCGACACGCCGCTGCCTGAATTAGCGCGCGACACCGCCGAAGCACTCGGCTCGACTTATATCAAACTCGGCCAGTTGATTGCCAGCTCGCCTTCGCTGTTTCCGCACGATTACGTCACCGCATTTCAAAGTTGTTTGGATCAAACCAGTCCGCTGCCATTTTCTGTGATTGAAAAAGTGATCAAGCAAGAATTGGGCGCACGCACTTCTCGTCACTTCCGCGACATAGACCCAACACCGCTGGCCTCGGCTTCCATCGCACAAGTGCATGCTGCGCGTTTGGCCAGCGGAGAAGATATCGTCATCAAAGTACAAAAACCGGGCGTAGAAAACATTCTCGCTACCGATTTTCAATTCATGCATCTGTCGGCGGCACTGCTAGAAAAAATCAGCAAACACATTCCTGAATCTTCCATCACCGACATGGTGGATGAAATTCGCAACGGCATGTTGGAGGAATGCGATTTCAAACGCGAAGCTGAAAATATCGCACTGTACCGCCGTTTTCTTAACAACAACCACATCACTCAAGTCACCGTGCCAACGGTTTATCACAACGCTTCCAGCCAACGCGTGTTGAGCATGCAGCGGTTTTATGGCACGGCTTTATCCAACACCGATGCGGTGCATCAATTATCAGCCAATCCAGAGCAAGCATTAATTGACGCGTTGAATACTTGGTTTTTGAGTTTGACGCAGTGCCAGATTTATCACGCCGACTTACATGCCGGCAATGTGATGATGTTGAATGACGGGCGCATCGGCTTTATTGATTTCGGCATTGTGGGACGTATTTCTGCCGACACATGGCAATCACTACTTGCTTTGATTGCCTCCGTTCCCGCCAAAGATTTCAGTGCCATTGCTACCGCGATGGCTGGCATGGGTGCGACCAACCGTGTGGTGAATATTCCTGCACTCGCCAAAGACCTGGAGCAATTGTACTTACAGTTTGACAGCGACAACGGTAACAATGATTTTCTGAACACCATCACGCTACAAATTTCCAATATCGGCCGTAAGTACGGCATCCGTTTCCCCAGAGAGTTCACCTTACTGCTCAAACAATTTTTGTATTTCGACCGCTACATCCGCCTGCTATCACCTGATCTCGATATTTTTGACGATGATCGCATTTTCTTGCACAAGGCATAGCAGCACATCATGAAGCCACGTATAAAAAATATTTTCACTAATATGCTATTGCTGATTTTATTCTCAGTGCTTTCACTAGTAATACTTGAACAAGGGTTTCGCTGCTGGCTGTTTGGCTGGAAGGCGTTTGATTACAGCGCCATGAAAAACAACGCTCCTATCAACAACACCGATTTCATGCAGCAATCACCCTTTGATGATATTTACTGGGCGCTGAAACCCAATCTCGATACCTCATTCAAACTCGCTCACCTCACCACCAACAGCTACGGTTTGGCCGACAAAGAATATCCGTTAGCCAAACCCACCAACAGCTATCGCATTGCCGTATTGGGCGATTCTTACAGCATGGCCTCTGGTATAGACACCGACAAAAGTTTTCACGCCGTGCTGGAAAATGAAATGAATGCCCACAGCACTCACCCCTACGAACTTATCAATTTTGCAGTAGGCGGTTTCGGTTTGGAACGCTACAACGCCACACTCGCGCACTTGGTACCCGTGTGGCAGCCAGATGCTATTTTGCTCGGCTTTTGCGCCTTTAATGATCAGGTAGCCCTGCCACCTAAAACCGGAAAAGTACCGCCGTTTAATCCGTATATCGTCAACGGCTTTTTGACTTCTTACGTTTACGAATACTACCAACTGCAAAGCGCTGCTAAAAAAGCATTTCAAATTCGCGCCACTACCACTTTGCGCCCCAAAGATCTTGAGTTTATTGACGCACAGCTCGCTGAAATGCGCCGCCTCGCCAATCAAATCAAACCCGACATGCCTATCTTGTTGGCGTATCTCGACAACCGAGAACATGCCGCAAGCGACATCAGTCACCTCAGCCATATCGCCCAAAAATACGGCATACAATTTGTTGACACCACACAGCCTTTTCACGGCACCAATATCGACGACTACAGTATTTATTTGCTCGACAGCCACCCCAATACCACAGCGCATGCGATGTTTGCCCAGAGTTTGTTTGCCGCCATTCAGCGCGATCATATTTTTGGATTTGGTGATGGAGCAACAGCACCATGAAACCTTTGTCGCGCCGTCAATTTTTGCAAGCCTCACTGGCAACGATGGCTGCTGGCCTTTCTATAAAAGGCATTAGCAGCACCTCCACCAAACCTCCCAATATTTTGTTTGTGGTGTTTGATGATTTGAATGACTGGGTGGGATGTTTGGGTGGCTATCCAGGCAAAGTGTACACACCCAATATCGACGCACTCGCCGCCAGCGGCACGCTATTTACCAACGCGCATTGCGCCGTGCCGCTGTGCAATGCTTCACGCACCAGCACGCTCACCGGTTTATCACCGCTGCGCACCGGTGCGTTTTACAACAACACGCAATGGCGAGAATTAGCCACTACCAAAAACGCCATACCTATTCCGCAATTTTTTCGCAACCACGGTTATCGTGCTATTGGCTCCGGCAAAGTTTTTCATTTTCATGACCCGCAATCTTGGGACAATTTTTGGCCCAACAACATACACGGCGAACCGGAAGATCCCGTTCAGCCAAACTACGACCACCCGCGCAAAGGTGCACCCTATTCCTACAAAACCGATTTGCAATTTGATTGGGGCGTAGTCGATACGCCGGTAGAAAAAACGCCAGATCGCGAAATCAGCAACTGGCTAATTCAACAAATTCAAACACAAAACAGTAAGCAGCCTTTGTTTATTGGTTGCGGCATCGGTAAACCACATCTGCCGTGGTACTTACCCAAACCCTATTTTGACCGCTACCCTTTAGAGACAGTGCAACTACCCGCAGTACTACAAAATGATTTGGACGATGTGCCACTCGCCGGTCGTGAATTGATTAATTCCTATTTGCAAAACGATATGGTGCGCGATGGTCTATGGAAAAATGCTGTGCAGGCCTATCTTGCTTCCATTACTTACGCCGATGAGCAACTCGGGCGCGTGCTGCAAGCACTGCGCGCTTCACCGCTGGCGGACAACACACTCATTGTGTTGTGGTCCGATCACGGCTGGCACCTCGGTGAAAAAATGCAGTGGCGCAAACTCACGCTGTGGCAAGAAGCCACACATATTCCGCTGATTTTTAGCGGCCCAGGCATTGCCGCCGGCAAACGCTGCCACGCCCCCGTCAGCCTGCTGGATATTTACCCCACACTGGCAGACCTCACACACCAAACGCTGCCCTATGCAGTTGACGGCAACAGCCTCAGCCCACTGCTGCGCGATGCCAACGCACCGTGGTCACACCTTGCATTTACCGTGTGGCAAATGCACAACAAAGATCATGTGGCGGTAGTCGATGAACGCTATCGCCTGATACGCTACGCAGACGGAACCGAAGAACTCTACGACCATGAACTGGACCCTCATGAATGGCACAACAGCGTCGACAAAGCGTCATACCAAACCGTGCGCAAATATCTGTCGGCGGCTATTGATGATTACATCCAACGCAACACGCCTAAGTCTTAATGCTTTTTTACAAACTTTGTGCACAACGCACACAGAGCTGCGTCGCTGGCTGCTGCTCACCGTCATCACGCTATTGAGCTTTACTACACACCAAACCGCATTAGCAGACAACACATTGCCGTTAAGTCACAACACAGACGGTCAATTTTTACTAGCGCCTTTCACCACTTTTTTTGACCCTGGCGTGCAAAACCCTCAATTGAGGGATGTCATGCAAATACCCGACACGCAGTGGCGCCCGTTGAGTCAAAAAACACCCTCAATGGTTTTGCATCCAAGACATACCATCTGGTATCGCATTGCCATTAAAAATGACAACAACGAAGCGCAAACTTTACTATTGCGTGACAGCAGCCCGATCACCGACACCATGGCTAGCTACCTGTGCCTACAGCCAGACGACGCATACTCTTGCAAAAGAAATATCAGCAATCCTTACAATAAAAATCTCCAAGAAATTTATTTAGAGTCGAACCAGTCTGCCACCCTTATTATTGAATCGTCCGGCTTCCACTCTCTATTTTTCTCATTATCACTACAGACACCATACGCTTTCACCACACAACAATATAAAAATAGAATTTATTTTGGTTTATTGGATGGTTTATTGTGCGGCCTTGCCTTGTACTCTCTGTTGATTGCTATCCACACCAAGCAAAAAGCTTACTTTGCTTACTATGTTTTTGGCACACTATTGTCAGCTACTTTTTTTATCCATCAAGAATTTTTCTATGCCTTCTTCGGCGCACTCACCAACACATCACTCACCAATCTATCAATTATTACCCCACTCATTGAGGGAGTAAGCCTAGCCTTTTTTATCGCCTACTACATCTATGCCGACAACATTGAGAAAAAGCCACTGACTGCATTAAAACTATATACATTGGCAACAATTGCCATCAGCGCAGGGCTTCTCCTCAATATCCCCACAGTTTTTCTTCTACCTATTTATAGCGCAACAACCCTTATTATTCTGTCCTATTTTTTCTATTTGTGTTTTACTGTCAAAAAACAACATCGCCTAGGCATTATTTTATTAGGCATAGGCATTACCTTACCTTTCTTCAATTTCATCTACATAGCACTTGCATCCATTGGCATCATTAACAGCCCTGAAAACTGCTTAATGACAGTGCAGAGTGTTGAGGCAGCATCTACCACTTTGTTTGCCATTGCTATTCTGTTCAGCATCAGACAACTACAAAAAGAAACCGAAGAGCACTCACGTCTAGCCACTCAAGCGGATATCACCAGCAACGCACATAGCCACCTGCTCTCGCACCTCAATCACGAGCTAAGAACGCCACTAAATGGCATTCTAGGTGCGGCAGAGATCCTGATGCACAAGTCGCATCTTCCCAAAGATCGCCGCGTATTCAGCATGATTTACCACACAGCACTACCCTTAAAACATCTAATTGAAGACATGGTAAACATAAAATCCATTACCAAAAATAAAAAATCTTTGCAGTATGTACGGTTTGATTTACACAACCTGCTACAAGAATGCATGGATATTTTTCTATTGACAGCACACGACAAAAAAATTCGCCTGTATTTTCAAATAGACAATAACGTTACCAGCGATATAACTGCAGACACCAACCGACTTCGGCAAATTTTGATTAATTTGCTAGGCAACGCCTGCAAATTTACCAGTCACGGCGTGGTCGGCTTACATGTCAGCCAAGAACCAACAACCACTGACGGTGAACACCTGTATTTATTTGAAGTTATCGACAATGGCCAAGGCATTGATGCCCCTGCTGAGAAAAAATTATTTGAAATTTTTGAGACAGGGCACACTGAAAGCAACCCCAAAGGAACCGGCGTTGGTCTAAGCATTGTGCGTGATCTCAGTCAACTTATGGGCGGCAGTTGCGGATACAAAAAGAACAATAATGCCGGCAGCACTTTTTGGTTCAGCATTAAAGTCATTGCACACCATAGCACCCTAAGAAAAACTCACGGCGCATTTCAGGGGTTAAATATTCTTCTTGCCGACGAAAGTAGCGACTTAATAGACAGTATTTATGGAAAAATTTCAGACGCAATAGAAACACTGATCACCGCCAACACAGAATCACAAATTATCAGCGCCGTTATAGAAACCAATGACAACCCCAAATACACGGGAGAAACGCCAATAGACATAGCGCTGATTCACAACACATTAGCCAGCGACAGCATCATCCACGCCATACTTACAGCCAATATTCCTTTATTGGTTTATGAAGATTACGACGAAATTACCAGTCAAATTAAAAAAATTGAACACAAAAATGGTTATGAAATTATCACAAGAAAACCTTCCGTAGAAACCTTTTCTCTCAACATTGCCGAGGCAATTATCAGAAAAGACAATATTATTCACAGATACACCGATCAAACAAACAACCACACAGCGGTGTTAATCGCGGAAGACATCCCAACCAACCAGCTAATCATTGAGGAAATCATCAAATCCATAGGACTATCGCCGGTAACTGGCTGCAACGGAAAGCAAGCCGTAGAAACTTTCATCCAGCACCATCAAGCGTCCTCTCCGTTCAATATTATTATCATGGACTGCGAGATGCCTGTTATGGATGGCTTTGAAGCCACGCAGAAAATTCGTCACTATGAAAAAGAACACCAACTAACCCCTGCTTTCATCATTGCACTTTCCGCACACATTGAGCCAGAGTACCGCTTACGCAGCAAACAATCAGGGATGGACATGTATCTAACCAAACCTGTTAGCGCAGAAATATTGATACAACAAATAGAAAATCACAGGAGGAGCTTGGCATGAAAAATCACCCTCCCTCCCTCCTAAAACGATGGATTCCACTCTTCTTTTTATTGCTAATCAGCACAGCCCTGCAATGTGCTGCCGACACAAATAACTGCAAAACCATTTATCTTTCAAAGAACACCAATACCACCACTGAATTAAAAACAAATACATCTTTTATCGATTCATTATTGGAAGCATCAGATATCGCCTATACACAACAAGGTAGAGCCTGCATCAACATAGTAAACCGAACAAATACCCCAAAGAAAATTAGCCTTTACCTAGAAAACCCTCGCGTAAGGCATGTTGAACTCATCAATATCAGCCATGAAAAGCACACATTGATTGGTGTCAGCGGCATGCAGTACCCCCTAGAAAATTGGGAAAAAATTGGATCAGATATTCTCTTTGACCTAGATATCCCTGCAAATACCAGCCAGACATTCAATATCAATGCAGGATCCACTTTCGCATACAACAGCATTGTTTTAATTCAAGATAGCAGCAATATTTTTAATGTCATTATCCTGCAACAGTCACTCACTGGCGTGCTAGCTGGCTTTGTTTTTTCATTAGTGCTGTACTCACTATTTATAGGCTTTGCCACCAAAGAAAAAACTTACTTTTTTCTATTTGGTTCAACCTGTATGGTAATGTTGCTACAGCTCAATGACATGGGCATGCTGTATTTGGTTTGGCCTAATTCTCTATACTGGAACAATATCAGCTCCGGAGTATTCGCTATTAGTAGTACCATTTTTGGTATTGGTCTAGCGCGTTATTACTTACAAACCCAAGAAAGCATGCCAAAAACAGACTTATGGCTGCGTATTATTTTTTGGTATACGACCATTATTGCATTACCAATACCCTTTTCTCAAAGTGATGCAATCTATTTTTCTCTTTACGCAATGCCTACTTTAGTACTTACCTTACCCACGCTATTTATCGTTAGCATAACAAGGATTCGCCAAGGATTTACGCCAGCAAAAATCTACCTAATAGCACTATGCGCACCTTTTGCAGCCGGTATGATTATTTTTCTTATGTACTCTGGTGTACTACCCTCATCGCAAATCACTCGCGTGCTACCACTTTTAGGAACAGCAATACAATTACTACTTTTTGGCTACGCCATTGGCAAAAAAATCGAATGGCTAAAAATTCAAAAAAACACATCTATGGATGCGGCACTGCAAGCAAAAGTAGAATCTGAAGCAAAGAAAAATTTCCTTACCCATGTTTCTCACGAATTAAGAACCCCGTTAGCTGGAATTATTGGGTTAACTGAGATTGCCAAGAGCAACCCCGCTTACACTGACAATAAAGCACTGATTGAAGGCATACATGATTCTGCCGAGACTCTGCTCTCATCTATCAATACACTGCTGGATCATGCACGCGTTGATTCTGGAAAATGGAAGACAAACAACTCTGTTTTTAATGTTCATTTGCTTACCGAAGATATTGTTAAACATTTCAACAGACAGCTAGCAAAGAAGAACATCTCTATTAACTGTCAAATAGGGAATAACACCCCTCTTTTAATAGAAGGTGAAAAAAATATCACACAGAAAATTGTTGAGTGCATGCTTGAATACTCCATCAACAATATGAGCCAAGGACATATTCTATTGAAGCTGGAACCAGAGCAATACAACGGACTCTACACCATGAGATTCGATGTCATCGACACCGGTGACGGTGTTTCCGAAGAGCGCAAAGCGGAGATTTTTGAAATTTTTGAGCAATCAGATCGATCCACAACACGCGCGCAACGCGGCATGGGGATCAGCCTCTCGCTGGGAAAAAAACTGTCCCGCCTATTGGGTGGCGATATAGGCTTTCAATCAAACCCTCTACACGGCACCGCGTTCTGGGCTCATATCCCCTGCCGCCTTCTAACAGACAGCAGTACCGCTCTAATTAGCAGCACAGCCACCATAAGCAAAGCATCAACAACTGCCGCCCCTCAAGTAAACTCCCAGATGATGCAACGCTGCATTTTGGTGGCCGAGGATGATGAAACACTGCAGCTGGTGGTCGCATCGCAACTTGAACAATTAGAAAAAACCTTTCGCATATACCCCAATGGCAAACCACTTGTTGAGGACTACATCAAGAACCATGACAATATCGCCGCCATTCTGTTGGACTGGAATATGCCCATCTGCAATGCGAGTGCCGCAACCTTATTAATACGCGATCACGAAAAAAAGATGCAACTGCCGCCTATTCCTATCGTTATCATGACTGCACACGACCGCGCCAGTACCAATGAGCTGGGTTTACCACCCAATATTCATGTGCTGCACAAACCCGTCACCATTAATGATTTGAGCCAACTGTTTACCACTCTGCCAAAATAATGAACCGTCATTACAGCAACATTCAGGCGCTGCGCGGTATCGCAGTGTTATTAGTCATTTTTTATCACCTCACTGGCGTGCAAGTTCAATCCAGCGCAGCATTTTCCTTACCAAAAGTTTTGCAATTTGGTGCGGTGGGTGTGGATATTTTCTTTCTCATCAGCGGTTTTTTGATGATGGCGATCACGCGCAGCGCACCGACAGGCCTCACCGCTGCACAGCAATTTCTGAAACGCCGCTTGCTGCGTATTTATCCTATGTATTGGGTTGTCAGCTTACCCATTACTTATCTGTTATTTTTCAGCAGCCGCGATTTGCTCACCAATCTGCGATTGAATCCCGATGCCGTGCGCTACATCCCTGATCTCTCTATCTATTTACTAAAATCCGCGCTGCTGTTTCCGCAAGTCAATTTGCCTCCGCTAACTATCAGTTGGACATTAATTCACGAAGTGTATTTTTACTGTGTGTTCACTTTGCTCTTGCTGCTGCCGCAACGCACGCACAGCTGGCTGTTGTTGCTGTGGTCTGCCGTGACGCTGATTTTTTGGTGCATTCTCCAACCCACGCAATACCAACCCATCCGTTATTTGTTGTGCAACCCGCTAACGCTGGAGTTCACCACCGGCTGTCTGCTGGCCATGCTCTTAACGCCGCAACGCACACTGACCAACCCGCACATTTTTTTACTGCTGGGCTGCGCGCTGTTTACACTCTTCTGGCTTATATGGATTGCAGGCCATGGCTACGAATTTCCCATCGCCGATGATCGCGTACTGTATTTTTTATTGCCCTGCGCGCTGCTATTGGCTGGGTTCGTGTCCATGGAGTATCAAGGAAAAATATTACACCCCCTGCTGCAAACGATCGGCAACGCTTCGTATTCGCTCTACCTCACCCACATTATTTTTCTATCCATCGGTAGAAAATGGTGGAAGCTGCAAGGCATGGAAGACGCTCTCGTCAATCACTTACTGTTCTGGCCGAGCTTATTTTTGATAGCACTTGCAGCGGGTATCTTGTGCTATCGCTATATTGAAACCCCCTTACTACGCACGGGTAAAAAATATTTTTTGCAATAATTAACGGCGAGGTCTGTGTGATGAGGAGCGCGCACCGCCACTTTTATGACCAGAAGCCGCACGGCGCTCACGGCGACTTTCCCGCTCTGCTTTTTCCGCACGCTGCATCATGTCTTCCGGCAGTTTTTTCATCAACGCAACTGGCGCCATTTCACATAACAACTTCTGCCCCAACAACTGCTCAATCGCCGGCAATAAAAAGCTATCGTCTTCACTGGCAAAACTGATCGAAATACCTTTAGCACCAGCGCGACCTGTGCGCCCAATACGGTGCACATAATCATCGGCTACTTCTGGCAAAGTGAAATTGATGACGTGGCTGATGCCATCCACATGTATCCCTCGGCCTGCCACGTCGGTGGCTACCAACACTTGCGTCTGCCCGCTGCGAAAACGTTCCAGTGTGCGTATCCGTTTATCTTGATCCACCTCGCCACTCAAAATACCGCAAGACACATCGCAAGCGCGCAGTTTTTCAAATAAGTCACGACAAATATCGCGCCGGTTAGCAAATACGATCAAGCTCTGCACGTCATCGCCCTGCAACAAATTCATCAGCACGGTAAACTTTTCATCGCTGCTCATCATGTATACGCGCTGCTCTACATTGTCGGTCGCTGCACGCTCAGGTTGAATTTCAATATGAACTGGATCACATGTCCACTGCTTCGCCAAATTCAGCACATCTTGGTTAAAGGTGGCGCTGAACAATAAAGTTTGGCGATTTTCCTTGGGTGGCGTGGCGCGCACAATGCGTTTCACTTGCGGGATAAAGCCCATATCCAACATGCGATCGGCTTCATCAATCACCAAACATTCCACTTCGTCGAGATGCACATCGCGACTTTCCATAAAATCAATTAGGCGACCAGGCGTGGCAACCAAAATATCCACCAATTCTGCATGCAGGTGATTTTTTTGTTTTTGGTAGTCCATACCGCCCACCAACACCTGCACCGACAAATCGCAATACTTACACAATGCATCAGCGTCTTTGCCAATTTGTATCGCTAGCTCCCGCGTCGGTGCCAAAATAATCGCACGCGCTTCACCCGCATAACGCTCGTGATCCAACGTATTTTTCAATAAATCGTTAATAACAGAAATTAAAAAGGCAGCTGTTTTTCCTGTGCCGGTTTGCGCTTTGCCCACCACATCACCACCACGCAACGTGTACGGCAGCGATTGCGCCTGAATGGGCGAGCAGTAACTAAACCCTTGATCGGCAATGGCATGCATCAAGGCATCGGGCAAATCAAAATCATGAAAGCGTGTCTTGCCTTCCACTGCCTCTACAACAAACTCTTCCACACGCCACGATGCTGCTGGCACAGTGTTTTTTTCATGCTGTTGTTTGTTGTGATTGCGCCCGCCGCGATTTCTGCGTTTTTGTGTTGCGTGTTTGGCGTTGGATGTTTCACCGTTCGCATTTGTTGTCTGTTTTTGTGCAGCAACGGGAGCCGATGAACGAAAGGGAAGTTTTGCAAAAATTTTAGAGAGCAACGCGATATCCGCCAGTGGAGTGAGAAAAGGTCAACAGGAAAACGGTAGCCAGCATAGCAAAAAAGCCGCTAACCCGTGACGCTCTACGGCGCAGCATGCTCCGCTAACAGCGCCAACAATTGCGCCTCATCCCACACCGGCACACCGAGTTGCTCTGCCTTGGCAAGCTTAGAGCCCGCTTCTACGCCAGCGATCACCGCATCGGTTTTAGCCGACACAGATCCCGCCACCTTTGCTCCCAGCGCCTGCAAACGGTCTTTGGCGGTATTGCGATCCAAACTGGACAGCGTACCCGTCAACACAAATGTCTTACCTGCCAAGGGTGCGGTCACCGCTGTGCTAACGGGTATATCTGACCAATGCACACCGGCATTGCGCAGCGCATCCACCACGGCGGTATTGCGCGCATCGGCAAAAAATTCAGCGATGTAATGCGCCACCACAGGACCCACATCCGGCACCTGCTGCAACTGCGCGAGATCAGCCGCCGCCAAGGCCTCCAAAGTGCCGAAGTAGCGCGCCAAGGTTTGCGCCGTGGCTTCGCCCACTTCGCGTATCCCCAAGGCATACAAAAATCGTGGCAGCGTTGTAGTTTTTGAAGTCGCAATTGCTTCACATAAATTGATGGCAGATTTTTCACCCATGCGTTCAAGATCAGCAAGCGCCGACACGGTTAAGGTGTAAATATCCGCTGGCGAATGCACCAAGTTGGTGTCCACCAACTGTTCGACCAGTTTGTCGCCCAAACCATCAATGTCCATCGCTCGACGCTGTGCAAAATGTTTGATCGCTTCTTTGCGCTGCGCGGCGCAAATTAAGCCGCCACTGCAACGCGCCACC
This sequence comes from Pseudomonadales bacterium, assembly GCA_046347205.1. GTDB lineage: Bacteria > Pseudomonadota > Gammaproteobacteria > Pseudomonadales > UBA7239 > UBA7239. The sequence continues at coordinate 48,951 of JAXMGN010000002.1, read as the reverse complement.
GCTTCGCTCTCTGATTTTTCCACGGGCGATGCACACACAGGGCAAAACGTCGGCAAGTAGATTGCTTGTGCATTCTGCGGCCGCCGTTGATGCAACACTTGCACAATTTGCGGAATCACATCACCGGCGCGACGCACCACCACGGTATCGCCCACACACAAATCCAAGCGCGCCACTTCATCCATATTGTGCAAAGTGGCATTGCTCACCGTCACGCCGCCGACAAACACTGGCTCCAAACGCGCTACCGGCGTAATCGCCCCTGTGCGTCCCACTTGAAAATCCACACTCAACACACGCGTCATTTCTTCTTGCGCCGGAAATTTTCTCGCCGTTGCCCAACGCGGTGCGCGCGCCACAAAACCCAAGGTTTTCTGTAGCGCAATATCATTGACTTTGTAAACAATACCGTCGATGTCGTAATTCAAATTGGCACGCTTTTGTGACAGCTGCTGGTAGTAATCAATGCACTCGTCTACACCCACAACAACGCTCAATTCTGGGTTTACCGGAAAGCCCCATCGACCTAACTGCAATAAAATGTCTGCATGTTTGTTGGGCAAAGAGTCACTTTCTACGGCTCCCACGCCATAGACATAAAAACTTAACGGACGCTGCGCAGTAATACGCGAATCTAATTGACGCAAACTGCCTGCCGCCGCATTACGCGGATTCACAAAAGTTTTTTCGCCCGCCGCCACCGCCGCTGCATTCATTTTTTCAAAACCGTTTAGCGGCATAAACACTTCGCCACGCGCTTCTAATACCGCAGGAATATTTTCCCCTTGCAAACGCAAAGGAATAGCGCCGATGGTGCGCAAATTGGCAGTGATATCTTCACCATTGCTGCCATCACCGCGCGTGGCGCCACGCACAAACACCCCATCACGATACAACAGCGAAACGGCCAAGCCGTCTAACTTCGGCTCACAGCAATATTCAATCGCGTCTGTTGTTTTCAGGCGCTCGTGAATACGGCGATCAAATGCCGCCACATCTTCATCAGAAAAAGCATTGTCCAATGACAGCATAGGCACTTCGTGCTGTACGCTGGAAAATTGTGATAAAGGCGCTGCACCGACGCGTTGGCTAGGTGAATCCGGCAAAATCCAAGCAGGATATTTTGCTTCTAGATGCAGTAATTGTTGCAGTAAACGGTCGTACTCTGCATCGGGAATTTCCGGCGCATCCAGAACGTAATAGCAATAATTATGATGATGAAGCTGATCTTTCAGTGCGCTGTATTGTTGATAAAGTTCAGCGGGCAACATGCACAACTTCCTAGCGCATCAACGTGCGCGCATGCGGCTTTGCATCTCAAATTGGCGTATACGCTGACGGTTGTGCTCAATGGTTTGATTGGTCAACACACTGCGCTGATCGTCGCGCAATTCACCGTTGAGTCTGCTGGCAATGGCACGCGCTGTTTCCAGCATCAAATCGAACACTTCCATCGTATTGCCGTGCAGCGATCCCATCGACAAAAACATGGTGATACCCGGTGTTTGAAAGTTATCCATTTGGTTATAGTCAAACGACCCAGGATTGAGAATATTAGCCACACTGAATAGCGACTCTTTTTCTGTTTGCTCGCCCGTGTAGTAATGAAATAACCCGTAGTGTCCAAAACGCAAACCGCGTTCTAAAAAAAGTTCTAACAAAGCAGCGCCACTGAAACCGCTGCGATCACGCGCCATGACACCAACGATAACTAAATCATCCAAAGGCAATTGTTGATTTTTTGGCTCTGACGCCGCCTGTTGTGCGCGCTCGCGTTCCTCGCGCGCCTCCAAGACAGATTTGCTGGGTTTTTGTACGGTTGGCTCACGACGCGGAGCCGGTTTATCCGCTGGTCTTTCATAAATGCGCGGTTCACTCACAATTTCTGATTCACCTAACCCCAAAGGTTGAGTGGCTGTATCGAAAACGGGAGAAGCATTGCGCACACCGCGCGCCATTGGCACGGCTATTTCTTCTGCTTGCGACGCTTCCGCTATTTTTTCTTCATCAATGTCACTGCCGTCGCAAAAATTCTCGTCAAGATCATCCAGACCTAATTCTGGCTCAATGCGCACGGGACGTTCATCTTTCACATCCAATAAAATGGGCGCGACTTGCGCAAAATCTGCTTTTTTGTGTGCCGTTTCAGTAGTCGCAAGCTCGTCGTCTTCCGTGTTGCGTTGCGTCACGACACGCGCAGCGCCGTTGGGGAATTCATTGCCCAATTCATCCAAGCTATCGCGATCCATTCCCTGATGCATTTTGTCCATCATGTGCAACGAATCGCGTCGCGCATTGCGCGCGCGCCGCACACCGTCCAGCAATATTGCCGCAACGACAAGAATTCCTAGAGCGATCAGCGATTCAGGCATGCCAGCAGAGTCCTATCCCTATCAAAATCGGTGCCATTTTACACAGGAGAGCAGCACTGAACAGCGAAGCCTTCGACAACTTGAAATGGCGCGCCCGGAGGGATTCGAACCCCCGACCATCCGCTTAGAAGGCGGATGCTCTATCCGACTGAGCTACGGGCGCAGAAACAGAGGAAAGGCGGCGGGAAGTTGGTCGGGGTAGAGAGATTCGAACTCCCGACATCCTGCTCCCAAAGCAGGCGCGCTACCAGACTGCGCTATACCCCGATGATGGTTTCAGCGCGACTGAGCGCCTCGCTGAGGGGCGGCATTCTACTGACAGCCCTCGTGAGCGTCAATCTGAAACCGGCGCAAAAAGAGCGAAGAAAGTGCTTCTGCTAGACTGTGCGCCCTTTGCAAATCCACGGCTCTCTCCATGTCCAAATGCGCGATCACCGACCCGCTGGCGCCGCAACTCAGCAATATCCGTATCGTACTGATTAACACCCAGCATCCGGGCAATATCGGTGCGGCGGCGCGCGCGATGAAAAACATGGGGCTGTCGCAACTGTATTTGGTGGACCCGCAGGACTACCCCGCCGACAAAGCCATCTGGCGCTCCGGCAATGCCACCGATATTTTGGAGCAGGCCATCGTGGTCAACACGCTGGACGAAGCCATTGCCGACTGCGGTTTGGTGTTGGGCACCAGTGCGCGCGAACGCAGTATTCCGTGGATGCTGCACACCGTGCGCGAAGCCAGCACCAACGCCGTGCAAGAGGCGACAAAACATCCGGTGGCGATTTTGTTTGGGCGCGAAGATCGCGGCCTCACCAATGAAGAATTGCAGCGCTGCACCGCGCACCTGCATATCCCCACCAATCCCGTGTACAGCGCGCTAAATATCGCCGCTGCCGTGCAGGTGGTGTGCTACGAGATACGCATGGCAGCGCACGCGCAAGCGGAAGTGCCGGAAATGCCAGGCTGGGCCGATTGGGATATTGCGCCCGCTACTGCGAAAGAATTGGATTACTACATCGAACATTTAGAACAAACGCTGGTGGATATTGGCTTTCACAAACGCGATAACCCGCGCCAAACCATGCCGCGTTTGCGCCGCTTATTTTCGCGCATCCGCCCCGATCAAATGGAGTTGAGCATCCTGCACGGCATCCTCACCGGCACACAACATATCGTGCAAAAAAACCGCCAATTACTCGACAAAGAAAACAGTTAATTTTTTACGCTTTGCCATCGCGCAGTTCGCGCCGCAGAATTTTCCCGACATTGGATTTCGGCAAGCTGCTGCGAAACTCCACAATGTCTGGCGTTTTGTAACCCGTTAAATGTTCGCGTGCAAATGCTTGTAAATTTTCTTTAGTTAATGCAGGGTTACGCGACACCACAAACAACTTCACTGCCTCGCCTGTTTTTTCGGAAGGCACACCCACTACCGCGCACTCCACCACATCAGGATGTGCGCTCATCACATTTTCGATTTCATTGGGGTACACATTAAACCCAGACACAATAATCATGTCCTTTTTGCGATCGACAATACGGATATAGCCATCCGCATCCACAATCGCAATATCACCTGTGTGCAACCAGCCATTGATAATGGTTTTTTGCGTTTCGTCGTCGCGCTGCCAATAGCCTTTCATCACTTGCGGTCCCTGCGCGCACAATTCACCCGCCGAGCCAATAGGCTGCAACACATCACTGTCATCCACAATTTTAATTTTCGTATCCGCCACGGGAATACCAATTGTTCCCAAGCGTGCATGACCACTGGGATTGATCGTCAGCACTGGCGATGATTCCGTCAGCCCGTAGCCCTCCAACACCGCACAGCCTGTTACAGCCTGCCAGCGCGTTGCTGCTGTTTCTGTTAAAGCCATGCCGCCGGAAAACGTAAGTTTCAGCGCAGAAAAATCCAGTTTTTGAAACGCCGCGTGATTCGCCAAAGCCACAAACAGCGTGTTGATACCCACAAAAAATGAACAAGGAAATTTCTGCCACGCGGCAATCACGGTATCGAGATCGCGCGGATTGGGAATCAACACCGAATGGCTGCCCGATTCCACCAACAAAACCATGTGCAACATAAAGGCATAAATGTGATACAGCGGCAGCGGTGCCAACGCCACCTCACCACCATTTTTCACACCAGCCTTTTCCATAAAAATACGACACTGGCGCATATTTGCCAACAAATTGCCGTGCGTGAGCATCACACCTTTCGCCACACCGGTAGTACCGCCTGTGTATTGCAGCGCCGCAACAGCATCTGTTTGCAATGCCGCAGGCTGATACGATTTTTCACGCCCCAATGCCAAAGCAGCGCGCCAAGAAATCGCATTCGATAAATGGTAAGGTGGCACCATTTTTTTTACATAACGCACCACACTATTGATAACAAGGCGCTGCGGTAGTGGATGCAAATCTGCCAATTCAGTAACGATCACATGGCGCAATGCAGTGACTGACAATATGTCCTGCAATTTGCTCGCCATATTAGCCAGAATCACAATCGCCACTGCGCCAGAATCCGACAGCTGATGCTGCATTTCATCCGGCGTATACAGCGGGTTGACGTTCACCACCACCATACCCGCGCGCAACGCACCAAACACCGCAACGGGATACTGCAACACATTGGGTAACTGTATCGCCACGCGATCGCCCGCTTTCAAACTCGTGTGATTTTGCAAATACGATGCAAATTGTTGCGACAAGGCATCCACGTCGGCGTAGCGCAGAGTTTTTCCCATGCAACTGTAGGCCGGTCTTGCGGGATATTTTTTCACGGCTTGCGCAAGAATATCGGGCAGCGTTTGCAAAGTATCTGCTTGTGGATCCAATTCTGGCGGATAGCCCAAGGCCAACTGTGCCGCGCGTATGCAAGAAGCCATATCTTGTGTGAGATTCATTTCAGTGTTTGACATATATCACCTGCGCTTGGCGTTCCCTGATGAGCTGATTATAGTGACGGCTTCGCCCACAAACCAAGGCTGCGCGCGTGCTGGCTCACCACAATACTAACAACGATGCTTTTATACGGCGTCTACTCTTATTGGGCATACTCATCCCTGCTCTGTTGGGCATCTTCACCTATGTCGGCTTTTTTACCAATTACACCACAGCCGTATTTTCACAAGCAGGGTTTGAACAGCAGTATTTGCACAGCAGCATCTACCGTTTTCGCATACTCGGCAGCCATCTATTGCTGTGGGTATATGAATACATTAAAACGTGGCCATTGAGTGATTACGCGCCTTACGGCTTGAAAGCTGTCGACAAAAACGGTGACGCCAATTTCTATTACGCCTATTTTCTCGTCAACACGGCTTTTTTAATGGCCACTTGCAGCACACTGCTTGTTGCACTACTACGCTACGCGGATAAAAAAGATTTTCTGCATATTGATTTGCCCGTGCTATTTCTAGCACTGATGATGAGTTTCGCGCAGTTTGTTATCACCCCCTACGACACCCTCTCTTATTTTTTTCTGGCACTGTCTTTTTTACCCTGCATGAAAGCAGTACCTACTTGGCGCGATGATTTGTTGCTCGGCGCAACACTCATACTGGCGACCCTCACGCGGGAAACTGCTGCCTTAACACTCGCCTTTTATTTCACTCTGCACCGCAAGCGCATTTTCTCTAAAGAAATTACACCAGAAGCCATCCGCTTACTGTGTTTAACACTGCTGTTTTTGCTCACTTACTGGCTGCTGCGCTGGCAACTGGGCATGGAAAATGCCACGCACCGCAGTTTTCGCCTGCTGCGCAATTTCAGCAATGACCCGCTACCTATTATCGGCGCACTGTTTTTCCCCGCCGTGCTCGCGTTATTTTTTACTGACAGCAGTGGCAAACCTTATCTAAAAGTTTTTCTCTGGGCTGCCCTGCCCTATTGGTTCGCTATGTTTTGCGTGGCCTACCCGTGGGAAATTCGCCTATGGGTGCCTATTTTTATCGTGATGACGTTTATCAAATTAACGCACCAACAAATTCCCAACGCACAAATACTCCACAGGAACACAGCCGCATGAGCACTCTGCAAAATATTCCCTACGCCGACATCACTATTGGTATGCAGCGCCAATACAGCAAAACCCTCACCGAGCGCGACATACAACTGTTTGCTGAAACCTCTGGCGATTACAACCCTGTACACATGGATGCCAGCTACGCCGCCACTACCGCGTTTGGCGAACGCATCGCACACGGCATGTGGAGCGGCGCATTAATTTCTGCCGCTATCGCCACCACCCTGCCCGGCCCTGGTGCGGTGTATCGCAGTCAAACGCTGAAATTTTCCAAACCCGTCAAACTCGGCGACACCATCACCATCACACTCACCGTCATCGACAAAAAAGATCGCGTGAAATTATTGACGATTGAATGCGAAGGTAAAAACCAACACGGCGAAACCGTGGTGAAGGGCGAGGCGGAGGTGATTGGGTAGCCTTCTCGAAACAACCACCCTCCTCAAAAGCTGAGAATCCTCACAGCACATTTTTTAAAAGATCCCCGCAATTAGATTATGACGCAGCCATTTTTGCTAACTCAGACTCAATCTGCTTGAACCGCGAAACTGATCTCTACAGTCTCATGCCAACCCAGCAGGTTACACACAAATTTGCTCTGTAGATTTAGCAATGCTCAAACAATACTGACCGCTTCCACGATAGAAATGCACGATTCCATCATGGCTCACCACCGCTCACGCCAAGCACGATACTGCGAAGGTGTGATGCGATAACGCGCGATATTGCCTTCGTGTAACCCCTGTAACTCGGTTTCTACCACTTCAATGAATCGCGCCTGCTGCTGTTGCGGCAAGTTTTTCGCCTGTTTCTTTATGACTTGCAGTGATACCGCCTTCTGCAAAACACCAATCACAATTTCATTTACCAAGGCCGCGATTTCATTGCGATATTGCAGGCGAAACATATCCGGCTCACCCAAAGATTCTTTAATCACCGAATATTTTCTCACCGAATGCTCGTATGCATGCACGAAAACATCTCGCAACAAATCAACACTATTCATTTCGTAGACAGCCAGTAACCCTTTTACATAAAGGTCCTGTGGCATATCAACAAATGACAGCGGGCAAAGGTTATGGCGAATAAAAGGAATGTTGGCTGCCAACCGAGACACGCGTTTATTTACGTCGTCAAATGCCTGCAAATACGACAAATGCACCATAGAAAAGAAGGATTGTTCAAACGGATCAGAAATAGATTCAGCTTTTTCTAACACCGCAGCAAACATTTCCTGAATCAGAGCGGGAACTGCCGTAGGCGTGTAACTTGAGCCACCTATCGTCACAGGCATCTGACGAATACGACCACAGGCTTCAGGATTCCCCAACAAATTATTGGATAACAAAGCATGCAGATTGCGAATGGTATAAACGTTAAACCCAATTTCACCAGCAGCATTCACCAGAAACTCGATAGCATCTTTATGGTTTAGAATCATCTGCGTCTCCATTGCATTTTTCCCTGCAACGGCTTCGTTTTGCAAAATTAACTGCTCGGTTTCTAACAACGAATAAGTGTTGCCTTCCAGTCGCGAAGAATTCCAAGATAAATCTATTAACAAACGCTGCAAGATATGGCGCGCATAAGTGCCGGCGGGTTGCCCCACCTGTGGCAAGCGCCCTTGTTGCTGCAAGTGCACTCTTACACTTTCTGGCAAATACCAAGTGTGGTTCGGCTGATAGCTGCCAAGAAACTCGCGTCGATACCCCACAGGTTCGCGTCTACCCAGTGGACGCGACACCCGCTCCAGCGCTTGCTGCGCCAAAGGGCTTAAAACCCATTCACACACCGTGTCACTTATGCGCGCAGTGTCTTCAATAACGTCAGTGATCCGTTGAGAGGATGGCAGCCGGTAAAACACGCCCTGCCCACGCCTGCCAACTTTTTCCAGCTTGCCGGTCTGCGCCAAGCCAGCCAGCCAGCGTTGCAGGTTGCGGGAGGCTACTTCCCCCTCCAGCCGATCTTGTAGCTGCTTCACAGACAAGCCGTTCTGCTGCTGGCTTATCAAGACCAGCAGTTGCTCGATGATTTTGGGGTCTACCTGCCGTGCCATACAGCCTTATTCTGTCGCAATTATCTAATTACGACAGATAAGAGCATAATAATGTCGCAATTACAATATTGCGACAATTGCTCTACTACAACTTCATAAACCCCGGCACGTTGTGCGTCCAAGATTTCTGTTCGGTGCGCTTGGCAATGCGCCAACCGTCTGGGGTTTTGATGTATTCGTCGTGATACCACAGACCGAGAAAAAAGGTGGGGATGGCTGGCTTGTCGCCTGTTTCTAATTCCATGGGGTTGAAGCCCATGATTTTGCCTGTGGCTTTGTCGCCATTAAGGCGAATTTCAAAATTGCTGATGAGATGCTGCGTGTTGCGAAAACTTTTCAGTGATTTTGCGAGAAAGACTTTGACTTCTGGGTAGCTGCCTTTGGCACCGCCCACGGCGGAGTAATCAATCAAAGCATCTGGCGTAAAAATAGCGTCGAGTTTATCAATGTCACCGCTGTCAACAGCGGCGGCGTAATCGGTGATTAAATCTTCGATTTCTAAACGATCAAGCACCATATCCATCGTGTAGCGCATAACTTTTCCTTTTATATTTTCGAGATATTAACCCATCGACATGTATTCGCCGCCGTTCACATCCAGTGCCGCGCCGACGATCACTTTGGCGTAATCCGATACGAGAAATAAACAGGCTTTGGCGCATTCCGCATCCGTAGGCATGACACCCAACGGAATATCTTTTTCGATGCCTTTTTTCACCGCTGCAGGATCCGCGCCCGTTTGCGCTGCCATGCCATCGACATAACCCTTCACGCTCGCGCCCCACATCCAACCCATAAAGCAACTGTTGACGCGGATGCCGAGCGGCGCCAATTCCATCGCCAGCGCTTTAGTCGCCGTTGCCAACGCTGCTTTAGAGGTGGCGTAACCGGCCTGTGCGCCGACAATTTTTTTGGTGGACATGGAGTTCACCATCACAATGGCGCCGCGCTCGGCTTGGTTTTTCATCACCTTGGCTGCTTCGCGCGACAACATCAGCGAGCCGTATAAATTTACATCCATGGCTTTGCGCCAATCATCAAAATCCCAACGCTCCCAAGTGCCAAATTTTCCTGGAATGTAAGCGCTGTTGATTAAGGCATCGACGCGACCAAATGCCACCACCGTTTTTTCAATCAAGTTTTTGCAATCTTCCGCTTTAGAAATATCGGTCACCACTTCCAGCGTTTGCGTGCCGAGCTTGAGCGCAGCAATTTGTTGCGCCGCATCACTAAGCTTAGATGCCGTGCGTGCCGCCAACACCACCGCTTGCGCGCCTTCACGCGCTGCCAACAACGCCAACTCAATACCCAAGCCGGGGCCGATACCGGAAATAATAACGACCTTGCCCTGCATCAACATACAAAAACTCCCTTATTTCGCCACGTTCAAAATGCCGAGCTTTTCTAATTCAGCAAGCAGCGTATTCACTTCGTCTTCCAAACACATTTTGTCGGAATGCAAATGCACTTCAGGTTTGCTCGGCGCTTCATACGGATCATCAATACCGGTAAAGCCTTTGATTTCACCGGCGCGCGCTTTTTTGTACAAACCTTTCGGGTCACGTTTTTCCGCTTCGCTCAGTGCGCAATCGACAAACACTTCTACAAAATTCATACCAGCCGATTCATGCAGCGCACGCACAGTGTCACGGTCTTCACGGTAAGGGCTGATAAAACTGGACAGCACGATCACGCCGGTATCGACAAACAATTTTGCCACTTCACCAATACGGCGAATATTTTCTTTGCGATCTTCGGCAGAAAAACCCAGATTTTTGTTGATGCCTAGACGCACATTGTCGCCATCCAAGCGATAGCACAGCTTGCCGCGCGCAGTTAACGCCTGTTCTAAAGCCACGGCCACGGTGCTTTTGCCGCTACCCGACAAACCCGTGAACCACAAGGTCGCACCTTTGTGACCTAACAATTGATGGCGGTCTTCGCGTGTGACCTCACCGTGATGCCAATGCACATTGGTAGCTTTTTGTTCGACCATGTTTTACTCCTCAGAAAATAATTAACCATTAAAGTGATGATTACTGCGCGATGTGCGCACCGGCGCGTCTACCGGAAAACACGCAATCCGCCAGCGACAAGCCGCTGACATAAGAGTGCGAAGCCACGCCCACAGCCGTTCTGCCTGCAGCGTATAAATTAGGCACCACACTGCCGTCTTCGCGCTTCACTTGCCCTGTGCTTTCATCCACCAACAAACCACCAAGCGTGATCGTTGGGCAGACAAAAATTTTATTGCCGACCGAGACATCCATCGCGTAAAAAGGGCCTTGATCCAGCGGGCGCAAATAATCGGTAGATTTATAAAAATCTTCGTCTGCTTGATTGCTCACAAAACCGTTATAACGCTCGACAGTCGCACACAAAGCCGCAGCAGGCAGCCCTGTTTTGCTCGCCAAGGCTTCCAAGGTTTGTGCGCGTTTGGTGTTGAGCAACAAACTCAATAAAGCAGGCGCGGTTTGCAACATCAACCACACTTTCCCTGGCATCAGTTGCGTGAGCACATCTTTCAACATCGCTTGCGTAAAAATCAGCATGGCTTTGCCGTCGTGTCTCTCTGCCATCGCTTCACCGATGCGCGCGCCGTAACTGCCTTCATTCACGATACGCTCAGCGGCACGATTGACAATAATGCCCTCCACCCACGACTTCGGTGGATTGATAAAACGCCAACTGGAACCGCGTTCCATATTGCCCGTGGCAGCACCCACACTTTCACCTAAACGGATGCCGTTGCCATTGCAGCCTGGAGAACCCAGCGGCGCACCCGGCGCGTATTTCGGCGCGTGATGTTTCACCATCGGGCGATTAAACACAAAACCACCGGCGGATAGCACCACGCCTTTTTTAGCGCGCACCAAACGCGTGACCGTATGCTCTTGCTCGATCAAGTTCATTTGCTTGCGCAGCCAGTTGGCAAGCGGCGGCACATACATGCGAATTTTTGTGAACAGTTGATAGTACAGCGCAAAGCGTTTTCTCTCAGAAGATTCCGGTGCAATGCGCAAAATTTTTGCACCGAGAATGCGACCCTCGCCGTCTTGTATCAGTTGTGTAACGCGGCTTTCCATCATGGTTTCTATGCCGCTGTTATCGCAACTGTGCAGCAGCGCTTTCATCAAACCGGCACCGGAAAATCCGTTCCATTTCACGCGGTGGCCGCGCGGCGCAGATTCAGCCGCGTCTTTGTATTCTTTGACCAATTCATTGCCGGAGTAGTACAGAAAATATTTATTGGTAGGGTAAAACGTTTTTACAGGACTCATGCTGGCTTCAAAGCGCACGCCGTGCTGCTCCAGCCAATCCAAATTCTGCACACTTTCATCGCAAAACTTTTTTAAGGTGCTATCAGCAACAATGCCGCAAGTTTCCAACTTCAAATAGTTGTACATATTTTCCGGTGTGTCTTTGTAACCGGCTTGCTGCTGGTATTTTGTGCCGCCGCCGTAATACATGATGCCGCCGCTCAAACCGGAAGCGCCGCCACCGACAAAACGATCCACCAACAACACTTTTGCGCCCTGAGCCTTGGCTTCCAAGGCAGCACTCGCGCCCGCGCAGCCTGCGCCCACTACCAATACATCGGTTTCAACATCCCACTGAATGGCATCGGCAGAAGCAATCACGACCGTTTGTTCAATGTCGGAATGCCAATTGGAATCTTGGGGTTTCATCAATACATCTCCATACCTAGACTGACCGGGGCGCAAACAATGCCATAAACTCTCCCCCACCGCGACCCAGTACAACTGCTCACTATGCCTCGATGCTTCACTGTGTTTTTTCTTGCAGCTCTCTGGTTGAGTGGCTCTGCACCTGTTATTGCACAGCCCAAGCTGCTGTCTGTCACCGGTATTGCCGCGCCGGTGACCAGCAATAACAGCTTCAGCCACCGTGTTGCCTACCGCGAGCAGCACACCATCAGCCCACAACAACACACCGTGGTGTACACCGATGCACAAGGTCACACCCTTGCGCGCAAACAGATCCACTATCAGCACGGCTACACCACGCCGGAGTATCAACTGCAAGACATCATTCATCACCGCAACAGCGGCAGCGCGTGGCAAGACGGACACTTCGTGGTTTATCGGCAGGAAGGCGAACAAAGGCAGTCTGAAAAAGTGGTGCAGCCAAGCAGCAATACCGTGATTGATGCCGGTTTTGACTATTTTATCCGCCGTCATTGGGATGCCTTGATCGACGGCAAAACCCTGCCGTTTACCCTGATTGTGGCGGATCCGCTCACCGAATTGCACATGCAAGTCGCCGAGGTCAGCACCGCACAGACGGCTATCCCTCAGCACAGCGAACACTACCGTTATTTTCTGGTGAACAGCAGTAACCCGTTGATTCGCTGGGTAATTCCCACCTTACACCTCGCCTACGACCGCGACAGCCAACTGCTACAGGTGTACCAAGGCCCTTCCAATATTCCCGACAGCGCAGGCAAGGTGCAGACCGTCAATATCCAGTACAGCTACACCCTCCCGCCGGTTTCGGCTAGCATGCCGCCACCTCCACAGCTCCACTGATTATGCGCACGCTGACCCTCACCCGCCCCGACGATTGGCATATTCACCTGCGTGACGGCAGCTACCTGCCGCGCACCGTGAGCGATGCGGCGCAGCAGTTTCACCGCGCCATTGTGATGCCCAACCTCGTGCCACCCGTCACCAACACCCACGAGGCGCACAGCTACCGCGAACGTATACTCGCCGCACGTCCCGCTGCTTCTGATTTTGATCCGCTGATGGTGTTGTACCTCACCGACACCACTGACCCCGCCGAAATGGCGGTGGCAAAAGCCAGCGGCTTTGTGCACGCCTGCAAGCTGTACCCTGCGGGTGCGACCACCAACTCACACTCCGGCGTGACCGATATTCAAAAAATTTATCGCGTGATTGCCGCCATGGAAAAAGCAGGCTTGCCACTGCTCTTGCACGGCGAAGTCACCGATAACCATATTGATATTTTTGATCGCGAAGCGATTTTTATTGAGCGCACCTTGCAGCCACTCGTGCGCGATTTTCCCGCCTTAAAAATTGTGCTGGAACACATTACCACGGCCGATGCCGTCGATTTTGTGCGCAGTGCATCAAACAATGTTGCCGCTACCATTACCGCGCATCATTTATTACTCAATCGCAATGACATGTTAGCTGGCGGTATACGTCCACATTTTTATTGCTTACCTATTCTGAAACGCAACACACATCAAGCGGCATTGATACGCGCAGCCACCAGCGGCAGCAGCAAGTTTTTTCTCGGCACCGATTCCGCACCGCACGCGCAACACAAGAAAGAAACGGCTTGTGGTTGTGCCGGTTGTTACACAGCGCTGCATGCACTGGAGCTATACGCCGAAGCATTTGATCAAGCAGGCGCACTCGACAAACTGGAAGGCTTTGCCAGTTTTTACGGTGCTGATTTTTACGGTTTGCCGCACAACACAAAAAAAGTCACCCTTATTGAAAAACCGCAAACCGTTCCCGACACACTCGCTTTTGGCGATGAAACTCTTATTCCTTTGCTGGCTGGCAATACACTGCGCTGGTCACTACATAGCAGCACATAATCATGAGCAATAATCAAAAAGATTTTTCCTCGTTTGCCGAGGCTTTTGCCAATGTCGCGCCGCTGCCGACACTCGGCACGCGTTTTCGCGGCTTTTTGCCGGTGGTGATTGATGTAGAAACCACAGGCTTTAACAACAACACCGATGGCATTGTAGAAATTGCCGCCGTGTTTCTCGCCTACGACGACAACGGCAAACTACAGCGCGAGCGCACGATTTTTCACGCAGTAAAACCTTTTCCTGGCGCCAATATCGAGCAATCCGCCATCGACTTTACAGGCATCAACCCCGACGACCCAAACCGCAATGCCATCAGCGAAGCAGAAGCGCTAAGCGATATTTTTTCGCACATCAAAAAGGCAGTGAAACAGCACGACTGCACGCGCGCCATCATGGTGGCACACAATGCGCATTTTGATTTAGGTTTCGTGAATGCCGCCACACTACGCTGTGAATTGATTAAAAAAAATCCGTTTCACCAGTTTTCGTGTTTGGATACGGTATCGCTCGCCGGTCTAGCCTACGGTCAGACTGTGTTAGCCCGCGCCTGCCAAGCCGCCAATATTTCTTTTGACAACAAAGCAGCGCACCACGCTGATTACGATGCAGAAAAAACTGCGGATTTGTTTTGCGAAATCGTCAACCAGTGGCGCAATTTCGCCGGATAAACATCAACCGTGGAAGTGTGTATTGTCTAATACCGTCGCGCGCGGTGTGCGACAGCGATTAGCCGCTGCTGTCTCGTCGATATAGCCAAACGAAATGCCAAACAGTAATTTGTAACTGGCATCAACACCCAAGACTTCACGCACGGTATCCGCATGAAAACCTAACGAGGTTTGCGGACAACTGCCAATACCCAATGCAGTGAGTGACAACATCAACGATTGTGCATACATCCCCACATCCATCGCTTCGCGCAAACCGTGCTCCTGCGGCATAAACAAAAACGCCACATGCGGTGCATCAAAGAAAATAAAATTGCGCATAAAGGCCTCATTGCGGCGCGTTTTATCCTCGCGTGCAATCTCCATCGCCTCAAACAAGGTGCGTGCCGCTTCTTTCTGGCGTTCTTTGTAAACGCCGTGGTATTGACCGTCGTAAGGGAAATCCATCGAGGTGATGACTTGCTGCATCAATGGCGGAATTGTTTTGCGCAAGGCTTCCAAGGATGCACCGCTGGCTACATGCACGGACCAAGGCTGCGTATTGCAGTTAGACGGCGTGCAATTGGCCAGTGCAAACACTTCATTCAATACCGCCTGCGGCACGGGGTCTGGGCGAAAAGCCCGCACGGAATAACGGTTTTTAATTACATCGGCGAAAGTGGGAGTGGTTGTCATATATCGCACCTAGCAAAAAGTTGGGGCAGCATGCCGTAAGCCATACACACACGCCAGTCGCGCAAACCGAAAGAAAGCCACTGCACAAGGCATACGGTAGAATACACGCCCAAAGAATAGCCCTCGCGGAACAATACAGCATGTCGATTACTTACAAAACGCCGGAGCAAATTGCCGAGATGCGCGAAGCGGGTCGCCTCGCCGCTGAAGTGCTGGACATGATTGGCCAACACGTCAAACCCGGCATCAGCACAGCGGAAATTGATCGCCTGTGCCACGAACATATTGTCAACGTGCAAAAAGCCATTCCCGCTTGCCTCGGCTATCGCGGTTTTCCCAAATCGGTGTGCACATCGGTTAATCAGGTGATCTGCCACGGCATTCCCTCGGAGAAAAAAATTCTCAAAGACGGCGACATCATCAATATTGATGTCACCGTGATTAAAAACGGTTGGCACGGCGACACCAGCCGCATGTTTTTTGTCGGCACGCCTGCGCCACACGCCAAACGCTTAGTGGAAGTGACGCGACAGTGTTTAGAGGCGGCGATTGCCTTGGTTAAACCCGGTTGTAAGTTGGGTGATATTGGTCATGTCATTCAAACACTGGCAGAAAAAAACCACTACAGCGTAGTGCGCGAATACTGTGGTCATGGTATCGGCAAAGTGTTTCATGAAGAGCCACAAATTTTGCACTACGGCAGACCCCATACCGGCTTGGAATTAAAAGAAGGCATGGTGTTTACCATTGAACCGATGATAAATGCGGGCAAGTCACACTCCAAATTAAAGTCAGACGGCTGGACCGTGGAAACCAAAGATGGGCGCTTGTCTGCACAGTGGGAACACACCATGGCCGTGACTACTAACGGCGTAGAAATTTTAACGGCTAGCCCCGCAGGGCTATTTTGATGAGTGCACTGATTTTTTTTGACGAACAGCGCTTTGAGAAAGCGTTGATTGACGACAAGTTATCGCCAAAAAAATCACCCAACGAAAAACCCATCACCATTTTTCGCGATGCAATTCAAGCAGCGAACACACACTTCGGCAATCGATTTCACGAGGGCGAAGAAGTCCGCGCACTTATCAACGAACGCGCACGCTTTATTGATCGCCTGCTGTATTTCGCTTGGCAATATTTTGCGGTTGGTGATGTCGGATCACTGATTGCAGTCGGCGGCTACGGCCGCATGGAACTGCACCCCTACTCCGACATTGATGTACTGATTCTCCTGCCGGCCGAACCGGATGAAGAAACACGCAGCCGCATAGAGAACTTTATTACCTTTTTGTGGGACATTAACCTCCACGTCGGCCACAGCGTGCGCACCTTTGATGAATGCGTACAATCCGCTATCGACGACATTACTGTCGCCACCAATTTGCTGGAATCGCGCACGCTTGCCGGCAATCCAGATCAGCGCAAAACCCTGCGCCAAACGCTAGACACCAACAATATCTGGCCCAGCCGCGAATTTTTCTACGCCAAATGGCAAGAGCAGCGTGAGCGCCACGAAAAACATAACAACACCGAATACAACTTAGAACCCAACATCAAAAATGCACCCGGCGGTTTGCGAGACATCCAAACTATCCTTTGGGTTGCCAAGCGCCACTTTGCTGTAGAAAAAGTTATCGACTTGGTAAAAGTTGGATTTTTAACAGAAAACGAATTCAACATTTTGCGCAAAGGAGAGGATACGCTGTGGCGTATTCGCTATGGCTTACACTTGCTGGCCGGCCGCCCTGAAGAACGCCTATCTTTTGATTATCAACGCGCGCTAGCCAGCAGCTTTGGCTACCGCGACAGTGAAAAAAGTTTGGCCGTTGAACAGTTTATGAAGCAGTACTACCGCGCCGCCACCGCGCTGCGCGAGCTGAACGATGTACTGCTCAACTTTCTTGATGAATCACTCTCCGACGATGACAACATTGCCGACATTGTTGAAATCAACCGTCGCTTTAGAACCTATAACGACTACATCGAAGTAAAGTCAGACACCGTTTTCCAACAATCGCCATCCGCGCTGTTGGAAATCTTTGTATTGATGGGACAACATCCGCACATCAAAGGTGTGCGCGCCTCCACCATCCGCATGATTCGCGAAAACCGCCATCTCATCGACGAAAACTTTCGCACAGATATCCGCAACACCTCGCTTTTTATGGAGTTGATGCGCACCTCAAGTAACTTGGTGACACAACTACTGCGCATGAAACGCTACGGCATACTCGGCCGCTATTTGCCGGAGTTTGGTGAAATCGTCGGTCAAATGCAGTATGACCTCTTCCATATTTACACCGTGGATGCACACACCCTCGCCTGCGTTAAAAACATGCGACGATTCTGGTATGCCGATTCCGAAGAAAAATTCCCCCTCATTGCGCAGTTAATTCGCAAGCTACCGAAAATTGAATTGCTCTACATTGCCGGCCTTTATCACGACATTGGCAAAGGACGCGGCGGCGATCACTCGCAACTGGGCGCTGTTGATGCCAGAGCATTCTGTGAGCGTCACCACCTCAGCAAACGCGACACCAACCTCGTTGCGTGGCTAGTTGAAAATCATTTGGCAATAAGCAGCACAATTCAACGGCAAGACATTTCAGATCCCGACATCATTCGTGAGTTTGCGCTAAAAGTTGGCGATCAAGTGCATCTCGATTACCTGCTGATGCTCACTGTTGCAGACGTTAACGCCACCAATCCCACACTATGGACAAGCTGGAAAGCCCAGCTGATGCGGCAACTTTACACAGAAACTAAGCGCATGCTACGACGCGGATTAGAAAATCCCGTTGATAAAAATGAATGGATTGATGACGCCCAACAACAAGCTTTACAACATCTTGCACAAAAAGGCTTTTCTGAAAAGGAAGTAAGAAGGCTATGGGCTGGACGTAGTGAAGATTATTTTTTACGCGAGAGTGTAACGGATATTGAATGGCATACAGAAGCTATTGCACATCATGCCAACCCAGACGAACCTCTAATTTTGATTCGTGACCCACAACATAGTGCCTTCGAAGGCGCCACACAGATTTTTGTGCGTATGCGCGCGCACAACCACGCTTTTGCCGCTGTGGTCACACTGCTCGATCAGCTCAATCTCAACATTCAAGACGCACGCCTCTACAGCTCTAGCGGCGGCTTCACCAATGACACTTACTTTGTGTTGAATGAAAACCTAGAGCCAATAGGGAACGATAACGAACGTCGCACACAAATTTGGCAAACTCTGCACGATGAATTGGCACACAATATCGATAACTTTCCGTCAATTGCCCAACGCCGCACCGCGCGCGAGCTAAAACATTTCACCATGCCCACGCGCACCAGCATGGCTAATGACATTCGCAGCGGCACGACTATGTTGGAAGTGATTTCACCCGACAGACCAGGGCTGCTAGCGCGCATCGCGCGCGTGTTTGTAGAGTTTGGCATTCGATTAAACAACGCAAGAATTGCCACATTGGGCGAGCGCGTGGAAGATATATTTTTTATTACCGATCAAGAAGGCAACGCACTATCTGATCCTGATTTCTGTACAACCTTGCAATCCACTTTATGTGAACAGCTTGACCAACAAGTTGCCAAAACGTCCGCACCAGCCATGTAAGTACAACACTCACCATGAACTCACTGCTTAATACTTTACAGCCCTACCCGTTTGAAAAATTGGCGCAATTAAAGGCTGGCATCACACCGCCCGCTAAACTGCCGCACATTGCGTTATCCATTGGTGAGCCACAGCACCCTGCGCCTGCACACGTTGTGCAAACACTGCTGGCGCACATGCACGGCCTCAGCAACTACCCCACCACCAAAGGCATTCCCGCACTGCGCGAAACAATTGCACAATGGTGCAATCAGCGTTTTTTACTCAATACGCCGCTCGATGCAGAAACACAAGTATTGCCCGTCAATGGCACGCGCGAAGCACTGTTTTCTTTTGCGCAAGCGGTTGTTGATAGCCAAAATAAGCCGCTAGTCATTTCACCTAATCCGTTTTATCAAATTTATGAAGGTGCGACTCTACTTGCGGGAGCAGAGCCGTATTTTTTGCCTTGCACCGCAGAAAATCATTTCATACCTGATTTTGCCAGCGTGCCTGACAGCGTGTGGCAGCGCTGCCAACTATTATTCGTCTGCTCCCCTGGAAACCCTACGGGCAGTGTAATGAGTATTGCGCAACTGCAAAAACTCATTCGACTCGCCAATGCGCACAACTTCATCATTGCCAGCGATGAATGTTACTCCGAATTGTATTTTGATGAACAAGCACCACCATCAGGATTACTACAAGCTGCCAGCGCAATGGGCTTGCACGATTACAATCGCTGCGTTGTATTTCATTCGCTATCAAAACGCTCCAACCTCCCTGGCTTGCGCTCTGGCTTTGTGGCAGGCGATGCAAACATTCTTGAGAAGTTTCTGCTGTATCGCACTTATCACGGCTGCGCCATGCCATTGCAACATCAGCACGCTAGCATTGCCGCATGGCAAGATGAAGCACACGTTATTGAAAATCGCCGCATATATGCAGAAAAATTTTCTGCTGTATTGGATATTCTTACACCAGCAATCACCGCAAAAAAAATCGCCGTAGAAAAACCGGATGCCGGATTTTATCTCTGGGCTGATATCAAAGGCAGCGACACTCAATTTGCACAGCAATTATTTGCCGAGAAAAACATCACCGTACTGCCAGGCAGTTATTTGTCGCGTGAGATCAATGGACATAACCCAGGTGCAGGCTTTGTGCGCATGGCACTGGTGGCAACCTTGGCAGAATGCGTAGAAGCTGCGCAACGCATTCGCGACTTCTTGGCTGAGCGGTAAATCATGCTAAAAAAAGAACGCGCCGCGTGGATTGCCGACAAATTAGCTGAGCTGTATCCCAATCCGCCTATTCCACTCGCACACAAAGATGCTTACACCTTACTGGTAGCTGTTTTACTATCGGCGCAATGCACAGATGAACGTGTCAACAAAGTCACTCCTGCGCTGTGGCAGCTGGCTGATAACCCGCGCGATATGGCACAGCAATCTGTCGCTGACATTGAAAAAATCATTAAGCCCTGCGGCCTGTCACCACAAAAAGCCAAAGCCATACGCGGCTTGTCTGAAATACTCATTAACGAGCACAACGGAAACGTGCCAGATAATTTCGCTGATTTAGAAAAACTGCCGGGCGTGGGGCACAAAACCGCCAGCGTAGTCATGGCGCAAGCGTTTGGCGTGCCGGCCTTCCCGGTAGACACACACATCCACCGCCTTGCACAACGCTGGAAACTCAGCAATGGTCGCAGCGTGGCACAAACCGAGAGCGACCTCAAAAAACTTTTTCCACGTGACAAGTGGAACGCACTGCACTTACAAATCATCTACTATGGTCGCGAACACTGCTCCGCTCGTGGCTGCGATGGCACACGCTGCCCAATCTGCCGGCACTGCTTCCCAGAGCGAAAAACGCCGGTTACCACTTTGAAAGCATAAGCAGCACCATGAAGCACTTATCTAGCACATGGCAAACACATCAAAAGTTTTTTTTGGCTTTCGCTATCATTTTGCTGTTGGCACAGTGCTTATTTCTGTACGGCAACACGGCGCGCGACGACGCTTTTTTTACTTACTGGCCCGCTTACTCCCTCACCGAGCACGGCAGCATTCTCAATTACAACGGCGAGCACGTTGAACAATCATCCACGCTGCTCTACACCGTCTTGTTGGCTGCTGCAAAAACACTGCTGCCATTTTTCGCTCTGCCTACTCTGTCTTGGGTGCTGTCACTGCTATCGGGTGTATTAACACTGTGGATATTTGCTGCAACGCTCAAAGATAGAAATGCACACGCCGCAACCACTGTGCTATTGGCATCTGCCAGCCCGGTGATTTTTTGGTCTAGCAGCGGCATGGAAACACTCAGCGCGGCCTTTTTATTTACAGCCATTCTTTTTCTTTGCACAGCCGAAAAACCTATAAAAAAACACTACACGCTGCTTGCACTGTGTTGCACAGCCGCGGTCTTAAACAGACCCGAAGCGTTTATCGTGCTGATATGTTTTGTTGTTGCCATGTGGCCATTGCAATGCTTGCTGCGCTGGTCTTTTAGAACTGTCCATCATCGCGCTTGGTTCACCGCCCTACTCTCCACCGTATCCTCTGCTGCTTTAGTCAGCGCTTGGCGATATAGCAATTTTCAAGCGTGGCTACCACAGCCTGTCACTGCAAAATACAACGGCAATTTAGTAAGTAATATTTTGAATGGCATCAACTACCTCACTCATGGCGGCAACTCTGTCATAGCACTAATCATTATGCTTACTGGCCTAAGCTGCGGCATGTTGGCAGTTTTACTCTGGAAGCACCGGCATCGCACACAAATTATTAGTGGCTGCGTGTTAGCTATCACACAAATGGCATTTATCTTGGCAACTGGCGGAGACTGGATGGATGCCGCACGTTTTCTGCTTCCTGTATTGCCTGCATTACTACTGAGCGCCGTTTTATTTTTCGCGCCATGGCCACGCATTCTATTGTCACTCACGCTGCCAGCAATTCTTTTTTTCCTGTATGACAGCTGGCAGTTTGCTCAACAAAAATCCACCGGTTTTGCCATCCATGAACGTCAAGCTGCTCTGCAACAATACATTCCAAAATACCTGCTTGCCGCAAAGCCATACAGCGAAGCTGAATGGCAGAGCAAAGATGCACTGCGTGATATTCCGCAGCTGGAACAACTTAATACACTTATCAGCCAACTGAAAAACTATCCGCAAAAAATCAATATTGCCTCTATTCAAATGGGATTTATTCCCTATCACCTCGCCAGTAACTTTCCCAACAGACTACATTTTTTAGATTTACGCGCACTCAGCACGCGCGAGCTGACGGACTGCCCCGCATTAAAACCGCTACCACACACTAGCAATGGACTCATCATCAGCTATGAGCAATTTTTTGCGCTGCTTCCTGTATTAAATCGTCAATGCAATGTGCAAAAGCCAGATATTCTGTACGATCTAGGCTACAACATGCGCAAACAGGCTTTGGAAGATAACGGTTACATTGTTACCTACTTGGAACAGCGCGCTATTCGTGGGCATTTTTCAACACGCACAATTGGATCAGAATTATTTGTTGCTATACGCAAGGATTTAGCTGCGCAATATCATATTTCAGATATATATGGTCACACTCCTACTGCCACACCGCCTGTCACTATCCAACGACCCAATATTGTTTTTGTGATCGCTGATGACGTGAGCTACGACAATTTTGGCTTCATGGGCAATGCCGCAGTTAAGACTCCCACTCTCGACCAACTCGCACAGCAAGGCACCGTATTTACAACCGCTTATGTGCCAACAGCATTTTGCCGCCCTTCGCTCGCCACATTACTCACAGGGCAGTGGCCACATCAAACACGCCTGCATGCCAACAACGGAATTCCTGTATTACCGCAAGGTTCAACCACCTTGGCTACCCGGCTGCAACAAAACGGATATATCACTTTTGCCGGCGGCAAGTTCTGGGAAGACGAACCCGATCTAAGAGGGTTTGATGAATTCGACAATCGAAAAGAAGATTTTGTTAGAAAAGATCAAGATAAGCTGTGGAAATTTCTTGATACACACGCAGGGAAACAGCCCATGTTTATTTGGTGGGCTCCAATGATTCCTCATCGACCACACAACCCGCCATTACAGTATTTGCAGGCGGTTGATACACACGCTATTAATCTTCGCGATGTCCCCCAAGACAAGCAATCTGTATTTCTTGAGCAAGAACAGCGTCTACTGGGCACCATGGGATGGTTTGATGCGGAATTTAAAAAACTCTATCAATCCCTGCAAGACAAAAAACAATTGGACAATACACTGTTCATTTTCCTTGCAGACAACGGCTTCAGCAATCGCGGCGCCTCAAAGAGCTCACCGTATGAATTGGGGTTGCGCACGCCATTGATTTTTTATTGGCCTAATCACTTTCCCGCACAACGCATTGATGCTGGCGTCGATACCATTAATTTATTTCGCACTGTATTAGATATAGCGAAGATAGAGCAGCCATCCAATGCCGATCTACCAGGCCATAGCTTACTGCCAGTGATTGAACAAAAAAGAACGCCCGTTGCTGAAAAACTATTCGGCGCGGACTATCCCGCCTTCACACTAAAAACAGATCCACTGCCTCGCCCTGAGCGCGATATTTTTGCTCTGCATGTGCGCGATGGCGACTGGAAATACATATTCTTTCTGCGCGATGTGCGCGAACAAGACAATTTAGATCTCACTATTCAAAAAGGCGTGATGCCTTTTCCTGAACGCAAAGCAGGCGATGAAGAGTTGTTTTATTTGCCAAACGATCCGTATGAAAGAAACAATTTGGCTGTCATGGCAAACAACCGTGCACGCATCCAACAATATCGCCGTGAAGTATTGCAGTGGTGGTTCAACACTGGCGGCAAACCATTGGATGCCGCACGACCCTGTACAGAAACAACCTCCGTGTTGTGTCACAAATTAACTGAGGTACCCTATCAAGATTTGATACGCACCACTAAGCAATCGCACTGAATCACATGCACGATAGCATTAGCTGTAGAACCCAACAGCAAGCGCCAACCGCGACGACCGTGCGAACCCACCACCAATAAATCTGTGCCCAACTGTTCAGCCAACTGCGCCACCATGCCAGAAGGCTGTCCTAACAAAGTGTGAACATGTGCAGCATCAATACTGTATTTTGCTACCAGTTTTTGCACGGAGTTGGCCATTTCTTGCAGCATCGAATCATCGCTCACCGCAGAAAAACCCACCACAGGATCAAAGCCCGTCAGCGGCCAATCCAACACATGCACCACATCCAAACAGGCACCGTACTGCTTGGCCAGCGTTGCCGCTTTATCCAAGACCAAGTGCGCTTCATCACTCAAATCAACAGCCACTAAAATACGTTGATACATAAGTTTCTCCTTGTTTTTCTACTGACCACACTTTACCACTGCTCTACCGCCACTTGCATGCCCTGCGTCAACCAGCTGAAAATGCTATGCTAACCGGCTGTTTTTAGAGGATTTAATAAATGACTTTTGCAATCGGTATCGGTGTCGGCACGCGCAATATTCACGGCGAGTGGTTAGAAGTTTTTTATCCTGCCCCCCTCTTACACCCTGTGGAGGATTTAGCGCGCACCGTAGCGACAACACTGCATCACACCGGCGGCAATGCGGCGATTGAAGTCAGCACCGAACAGATGTGGCAGCTGGATGTCGCTCTGCAAAAAAACGGTCACACCCTGCCTTGGCTCGCCACGCTGAGCAGCAGTCGGCAGCCCTTGGTTGTCACACTGTTAGAAACCGATGCGCAATCCACTTCCGTACCAGAAGTGTATTTAAAACTGCATTTACTTTCGCACCGTTTGGTAAAACCGCACAGCATCAACCTTGCAGGCATTTTTGGTTTATTACCCAATGTGGCATGGACGAATGAAGGCGCAATTGATGTGCGCGAATTGGCCGACAGACAGCTCGCCGCGCGCATTGCCGGTCGCGTATTGGAAGTTGCTTCCGTGGATAAATTCCCCAAAATGACCAACTACGTTGTGCCGTCTGGCGTGCGTGTGGCTCACACCGCGCGCGTGCGACTCGGCGCGTATTTGGGCGAAGGCACCACCATCATGCACGAAGGTTTTGTGAACTTTAATGCCGGCACGGAAGGGCCAGGCATGGTGGAAGGTCGCATTTCTGCCGGTGTTTTTGTCGGTAAAGGCTCGGATATTGGCGGCGGCGCATCCACCATGGGCACATTATCCGGCGGTAACAATGTGGTGATTTCTCTCGGCGAAGGCTGCTTGCTCGGTGCAAATGCCGGCGTAGGCATTCCTCTCGGCGATCGCTGCACGGTGGAAGCCGGTTTGTATCTCACTGCCGGCTCTGTCATCACCTTGATTGATAACGCCGGTAATCATGCTGGCACCTGCAAAGCGCGCGAGCTGGCAGGAAAATCTGATTTATTATTTCGCCGCAATTCTAAAAACGGCGCGCTGGAATGTTTGACCAATAAAAGCGCGATTGAATTAAACGAAGCACTGCACAAACACAACTAAATAAAATAAAAGAAACGACACATGACCGCCATGACGCCCACACTTGCACTTACCTGTCAATTAATCGAACAGCCATCTGTCACACCGCACGATGCCGATTGCCAACAGATCATGATGCAACGCTTGACGGCTATCGGTTTTACTTGTCGAGAAATGCCATTTGGTGATGTGAAAAATTTCTGGGCGATACACGGCGAGAGTGGCGATATTTTTTGTTTTGCTGGACACACCGATGTTGTGCCGAGTGGCGATGAAACTCACTGGCACAGCGCACCGTTCAAAGCGACCATCAAAGACGATTATTTATACGGTCGCGGCGCCGCTGATATGAAAGGCAGTTTGGCGGCGATGATTACGGCCTGCGAGCGTTTTGTTGCCGAACACCCCCATCACAAAAACCGCATTGCGTTTCTTATCACCAGTGACGAAGAAGGCATTGCGATTGACGGCACCGTCAAAGTCGTTGAACAACTGCAACAAGAAAATACAACCATTGCTTGGTGTTTGGTGGGTGAGCCCTCAAGCACAAACAAAACCGGCGATGTGATTAAAAACGGACGGCGCGGATCCTTAGGCGCGAAATTAGTGGTACACGGTGTGCAAGGGCATGTCGCTTATCCCCATCTCGCCAACAACCCTATTCACGCAGCCGCGCCTGCATTAACCGAGCTTTGCGCCGAAGAGTGGGATAAGGGCAATGCGTTTTTCCCCGCCACCAGTTTTCAAATTTCCAACATCAATGCCGGCACTGGCGCAACGAATGTCATCCCTGGCAATCTCGAAGTTCTATTTAACTTTCGTTTTTCAACCGAAGTGACTGAACAACAATTGCGTGAACGCACCGAAAAAATCCTGCAAAAACACAATCTGCAATACAGTTTAGATTGGAGTTTAAGTGGCCAACCTTTTCTCACTTCACGCGGCGCACTGGTTGATGCCACCGTTGCCGCTATACATGCAGTAACAGGCATAGCCACAGAACTCTCTACCGCAGGCGGCACATCAGACGGGCGTTTTATTGCGCCCACTGGGGCACAAGTGATTGAGCTGGGCCCCGTCAATGCTACCATCCATAAAATTGATGAGAACACGCACATCGGCGAGTTGGATCAGCTGTCGCTAATCTATGAAAATATTTTGCAGCGACTGCTTGTCTAATGCGCAGCGCCGCCCGCAAAAAGTTTTTTCCTCTTGTGGCTGTCTTGGTAGGATTTTTACTCGCGCTCACCATCGCTGAAATCGGCTTACGCGCTGCTGATATCTCTTACACGGTTTACCCAACGCGCTTTCAATTTGGTTGGCCCGACAGCAAAACACTCGATACCGATTTTGTACTCGACCCTGTTATTCAATGGAAGCCCAAAGAATACGATCAAACGCTGCATGAGTGGCAAAACAAACACATCGACATCATCCATCTCGGCGATTCCTGCACACAGCTCAGCAATTATCGCGGCGAACTTCTGCGTTTAATGCACGAACGCCAACCGCAAAAACCGTTTGCAAATTTAAAGCTAGGCGTTGCTGGCTGGTCTAGCTGGCAAGGCTTACAGCAATTGCAACGCGATATTATTCCTCTCAAGCCGCGCTACATTACGATTTATTTTGGTTGGAATGATCACTGGTTGTCGTACGGTATCGAAGACAAAAATATGAATTTCAGTGCCTCGCGCTTTACTCTATACCGTTCCTTACAACATCTACGGGTTTTCCAATTTTTTTCGTTTTTCTACAACCGCTTTCTGCAACAGGAATCGTCTACCGAGAGACCACTGCGCGTTTCACCTGAGGACTATCGCAACAACCTGCGCGCCATGATAAAAATTGCTCGCGAAAATAGTATTACACCCATTTTAATCACCGCACCAAGCACACACCGCATAGGACATGAACCAGCTTATTTGCAAGGTCGCTTTCTTAATAATATACAACAACTCATTCCGCTGCATAACCAGTACACCGATATCGTGCGCGATGTTGCAAAACAAGACGGCGTATTACTGCTGGATTTACAAAAACAAATGGACGCCATCCCTTACACTGCGCTGCGTGATAAATACATGAAAGGCGATGGCATACACTGGCAGCCCGCAGGCGGCACTGCTGTTGCAGAAAGCCTATACCAATTGATTCAAGAAAATCACTTGCTAGATTGAGCGCGCAAAAAACACTCCGCCACTTTTTTCTCAGACACAGACAACAGTGTTTTCATCGGCTGCGCGAACAATGCGATACGCCATTCCTCCAATAACCAACGCAACTCCTGTTGCGCCTCTGACCATTCCGCTAAGGATTTTTTCTGTTTCCATTCACACACGGCTTGCCAATATTTCTGCAACTGCGCAACTGATTGCCGATCGCGCGGCACACCGCCGCGCAAACGCTCCAACCTTTTTTGCAGCGCATCCATATAACGCGCGTATTGCAACAACTGACTAGCCGAAGTTTCTACAAAAACGGATGGATACCACAGCATCACCATCTGTGAGCGAATATCCTGCACCGTGATTTTGGCGTCAGCGGCTTTCAAAACTTCCACCTGCTTTTGTATTTGCTGCGCTAACAAAGCCGCTTGTTCGACAATTTCCCCCAGTTGCTGCGCCAACACCACCCAATCGGCTTTTCGTGCAGTCAACACCGCTTCAAAATTGGCTTTGCTGCGTGGCAAATCACCCTCTGGAAAGAAAGCACTTGCTATGCTGACATCAATCAAATCCCGCACAGCGTGTTCGCCTACTCCCAATGCAGCCAACGCCAAACGCACGCGATTGTCACGCAACAGTTCTTTCTGCAAATACTTCACTTGCTGTGGCAATGCAAAACTGGCCAGCCGCACCAAACCGCGACGGTATTCACGCTCGGCTTGTTCTGGCGTGTCGTACAAAGTAATAGACACACTGTCGCCATCATCCTGCAACGCAGGGTACGCCATCACCTGTATTGCGCCGCGCTGTTGCGGCAATACCGCAGGCAGTTCAGGAAATGTCCAACCGCGCAGCCCGCGCTGTAGAAAAGTTGCACTGCCCGCTTGCTGCACGACGGCTTGCACAATTTCACGCGCTTGCTCCGAAAACTGTGCTTGCAGCATCGCCAAATTTCTACCCTGCGCCAACACAGCATTGCCTTCGCCCAACACTTGCACATTCATGCGATAAAACGACTCCAAAGCTATTTCATCCAGCTCTGCCTCACCTACTTTCAAAGAATAAAAACGCAGCAATAATTTTGCCAATGCCTGCGCCAAAGTCTCTTCCGGCGCTGGCGCTGTTTGCGACAACAAAGCCACCAAACGCTCTGCGGTATTCGGTAGCGGCACCAAGGTCTTGCGCAACATTTTTGGCAGTGCGCGCAACAAGGCCTGCACTTTATCCGCCAACAACCCTGGCACCAGCCAAGTTAAACGCGCTGCTGTTATTTGATTCAACAGCGCCAAAGGCACTTGCAGCGATACGCCGTCTTGTTCATGCCCAGGATCAAAACTGTATACCAACTTCAGAGCATTGCCGTTGCAGTCCAGATGGTCTGGAAACTGCTGCACGGTTTCCTCACCGACATCTTTCAGCAAGACATCCACTTCTTTTAGCAGCAATAGTGCAGTATTTTTCTGGCTTTCTATTTTATACCAATCATCCAGTTGCCGCGTGGTAACAATATCCGCAGGGATTTTGGCCACATAAAAGGCGAACAAGGCATTGTCATCCACCAATAAATCACGGCGGCGAATTTTTGCCTCCATCGCTTCTACATTGGCAATCAAGTGCTGATTTTTTTCGATAAAACGATGGCGGCCGCGATAATGCCCTGCCACCAGTGCTTCACGAATCAGCAACTCTCGCGCAGCAGCGGCATCAATATCACCGTAAAAAACTTTCTGCTTTTCTACCAACACCAAGCCATACAGACTGCTGCGCAGGTGGATCATTGGCATGCCGCGCTGCACATCCCAAAACGGTTCAAAATAATCGCGTTGGATTAAATGCCGCGCCGCTGGCACCACCCACTGCGGCTCTATCATGGCTACGCAGTGCGCAAATAACTGAGAGGTTTCCATCAAATTCGCCGCCAGCAGCCAGCGCGGCGCTTTCTTGGCTTGCGCGGAGCCTGGAAAAATTCGCAGCTTGCGTTGGCGACAACCCAAGTATTCTTTTTCTTCTTGCCGCTGCGCGATATTGGACAACAAGCCCACTAACAATGCCTGATGCAAACTGGCGTACAGAGCAGGCTTTAGTGTTGTTGCGTTTTCTATATCACTATGGATTTTCCAACCCAACTGCTGACAGGCGATGTGTAATTGATGATGAATATCGCGCCACTCGCGCATGCGCTGCCACGACAAAAAATTCGTTTCACAAAATTTGCGCAGCGCATTTTTCGTGAGCGCCTGTCGCTGCACTTCAAACGCATTCCACAAATTGACAAAGCTGACAAAGTCGGAGCGCTCATCCGCCCACTGTTTATGCTTTTCATCCGACTGCTGTTTTTTCTCTGCCGGACGCTCGCGCGGATCTTGCACACTCAGAGCGCTGACAATCACCAAAGCCTCGTGCAAACAGTGTTTCTCACGCGCTGCCAGCAAGATGGCGGCCAAACGCGGATCCAACGGCAGTGCGGCCATTTGCCGCCCACGCGCAGTAATGCGCCGCTGTTCATCTACCGCCTGCAACTCTGCCAGCAAGTTATAGCCTTCATTGATATGGCGCAGCTCTGGTGGTTCCAGAAACGGAAAATCCACCACCTGCCCCAAACGCAACAACAGCATTTGCAAAATCACGGACGCCAAATTGGTGCGCCGAATTTCTGGATCAGTAAATGCAGGGCGCGCTTGAAAATCCTGCTCGCTGTACAAACGCACACAGATACCGGCCTCCAAACGCCCGCAGCGTCCAGCACGCTGATTGGCGCTGGCCTGCGCGATATTTTCTATCGGCAAACGCTGCACCCGCGTGCGGTGGCTGTAGCGGCTCACACGCGCTTTACCAAAGTCCACCACATAGCGAATGCCAGGTACCGTGAGCGAGGTTTCCGCCACATTGGTGGACAGCACAATGCGCCGCCCCGTGTGAGGCGCAAAGATTTTTTGCTGCTCTTTTAATGTAAGACGCGCATACAACGGAACAATATCGCAGTGCAACAAATGCTTGTTGTATGTTTTTTGTTTGCGCAAATATTGCGCAGCTTCCAGAATATCGCGCTCACCACTGAGAAAAACCAACACATCACCGCCGCGCACCGTGCGCTGTTTTTCTTGCTCGAACAAATACTCCAGCGCCTGCTCCAACACTTCGCCGGTATCTTCCGGCTTGCCCAACATTTCATCTGGCGGCAAGTAGGCAATCTCAACTGGAAAGGTGCGACCTTCCACCGTAATTGTCGGCGCGTTGTTGAAATGCTGTGAAAAACGCTGCACATCAATCGTTGCCGAAGTAATAATAATTTTCAGGTCAGGACGCTGCGGCAGTATGCGTTTGAGATAGCCGAGTAAAAAATCAATGTTCAGCGAACGCTCGTGCGCCTCATCAATAATCAATACATCGTATTTTTTTAGCAGGCGATCGCGCTGAATTTCCGCCAACAAAATACCGTCAGTCATTAATTTGATACGCGTGCTATCACTGCTATCTTCGTGAAAACGCACTTGGCAGCCCACGGTCTGTCCCAGTGGTTCGTTCAGTTCTTGCGCAATGCGAGTCGCCACTGTGCGCGCCGCCAAACGACGCGGCTGTGTGTGACCAATCAAACCACTCTCACTGCGACCCATTTGTTTGTGCAACAACAATTCCAAACAAATTTTTGGCAGTTGCGTGGTTTTGCCGGAGCCGGTTTCGCCGGCAACAATCACCACTTGATGCGCAGCAATCAGCGCCGCGATTTCCTCACGGCGCGCAACAACAGGGAGCTCAGGTGGGTAATGAATTACACGGGGAAGCATGGTCGCGCATTGTACCTGCCCTCTCCTGATCAAACAGCGCCGAGACTTCTGTTTATCGCGGCAAAGTGCCGCTCCTACAGATCAATGCACAACACCGTAGGAGCGCCACCTTGGCGCGACGAATGAATCATCGCGCCCCTGCGATTAAAACTCCGCGCCGTTTACTACGGTCACTTTGCCCGTATCTTTTTGTAGTTTGATTTTGCCGTTCACGGATGCACCGAAATAATCTTTTGCCGCATCGCCGAAAAACTGAACACGGGGCTGCATTCCTCCGCCGACGAGGTGATTCGCGATGAACTGCGCTGCGTGAGTCACAACGAGCGATCTTGAAGCGAGAGGTGGCTGCTGGCTTCCAGCAGTTGGAAGCTGGGCAACGCAGTAAACAATCTGTGGCCACTATTTTTGGCGAAGGGTGTTAATAGCTCTTGCAAAGCGATTGCGTAATACTCCCTATCCTTTCATACTGCACAAAATACTGTACGGAATTTTGCTATGTTTTCCTCTACCAACGATATTGTTCCGTTTTCCCAAGCCAGGACGCGCCTATCCGATCTGATTGCCGAAATTCAAAACGGCTCGGAAAAAATCATCACTCGAAATGGTGAAGGCTGCGCTGCGCTCATCAATACGCACAGACTGGACTACTACCACCGGCTGGAACGCGAGCACATCCACCTGCTGCTACTGGAAGAAGCCACCCGTGGTTTGGCAGATGTATCAGCCAACCGCACCACAGATGCACGACAAGCACTGGATACCGCGATAAAACAACGCGGCCAACGCACGCTGTAACGCTCGAAAACGAAAAGCAGGGAACACACATGCAGGTAAGGATTACCGATAATTTCACTGCCAATCTGCGTGAAATTGAAATTTTTTTAGAGACGGCGGATGCTGGCGCAGCTTACGACACACTGCTCAACCACCTCCAACAGGCTATTGTTCCTAATTTGGAAAACCATCCACGGCTAGGCAAACTCTTGTTACAGCGCACTGCGCACTCCGTTGAAGTGCAGCATAAACAAAAGCTACTCGCCACGCAGCACAGTGACTTGGAGGTGCGTGAATACATTAGCGGCAATTACCTGCTGCTGTATTCCATTCACGAAGATGTGATTTATCTGTTGTCGATCAAGCATCACAAACAACTTTCTTTTGATCTTTTAGGCTTCTGGCCAAATCAATAGCGGCGCGCACCAAAGAGAGAAAAAACTCAACCATGCCCAAACGGGCATTTACCAGCGCCAGACGCATTATCAATGCCTTTCGGTGGCAAACCGGCAAAGGCGTCGGCGCGGTTTTGTTCGCGGTCAGCCAAAATTAAATCGGCTGCTCTTTCTGCCACTACCACCACCGGCGCGTGGGTATTGCCGGAAGTTAAATTAGGGAAAATCGACGCATCCACCACACGCAGCGCGTGCAAGCCGTGCACTTTTAGTTCGTTGTCTACCACCGCCAGTGCATCATCTGCTGCACCCATTTTGCAAGTGCCTACGGGGTGATACACACTGCCGCCTTTCTCGCGCGCGTACTGCAAAATTTGTTCGTCGGTTTGCACCTGCGCACCTGGAATGATTTCCTGCGTGGCAATTTCGGCAAACGGCGCAGCGGCATAAAACTTGCGCTGCCATTTAATGCCTTCGACTATGCGTTTGCAGTCATCCTCATCCGTCAAATAGTTATACAGAATTTTGGGTGCGGCTTTTGGATCAATGCTGCGAATATGCACATGGCCGCGCGATTTCGGGCGCAGCACACATACCGTGGAGTTCACGCCAGGGATATCAGAAGGCACCATATTGCCCGCGTCATCCATACCGCCCGCGCCTGGCGTGAAGTGAATTTGAAAATTGGGTCGCGCATCGCGCTCACCGCGAAAAAATGCCACCACATTGGCCGCAGGAAATGCCAGCACACCGCGCTTGGAAAAAATGTAGCGGAACAAACTCAAGATGATGCGCGGAAACTTACCGTCTTCACTGATGGTCGGTGGATTTTTCACACCGTGTTGCACTTGCACATGGTAGTGATCTTGCAAGTTTTCACCCACGCCGCGCAGTTCGTGTTTCAATTCGATACCCTGCGCTTGCAACACTTCTTTTTGTCCAACGCCGGACATTTCCAACAGCGCCGGCGAATTGAGTGCGCCCGCTGCGAGTATCACTTCCTGCATCGCCGCTGCTTCTTGCAACTGACCGTTTTTATCCAAATAGTGCACACCAATAGCGCGTGTTTTGTGAAACAACACTTTAGCAGCAACCGCTTGCGTGGCGATCACCAAGTTTTTACGTGCGCGCACTTCTTTACTTAAAAAAGCTGCCGCTGTACTCCAGCGTTTGCCATTTTTTTGATTCAATTGAAAATAGCCCACGCCTTCTTGCATTTCACCGTTGTAATCTTTGTTAAAAGGAATACCCAGCGTTTGTACGGCACGCAAATAATTTTCTGTTTGCGGATATTCTGTGCGACAACCGGTGACATTCAACTCACCGCCTTTGCCGTGGTAGCGATTCGCTTCGCCCAATTCATAATTCTCACCGCGCCGCCAATACGGTAACAGTGTTTCGTAATCCCAACCCGCACAACCCGGCTGCTTTGCCCATTCGTCGTAATCTTCACGCTGACCGCGCACATACACCATGCCGTTGATAGAACTGCATCCGCCTAAAACACGACCGCGTGGTGAATGAATTGGGCGATTGTTACAACCTGGCTCTGGCTCGGAGTAGTAAATATTGGTGTCTTTCGGATCGTGAATCAGTTTGATAAAACCAATCGGCATGTGGATCAACGGGTTGCTGTCTTTGCCGCCCGCTTCCAGCAATAACACGCGGATATTGCTATTGCGTGACAGGCGATTGGCAAGCACACAACCGGCTGAACCGGCACCGACGATGATGTAATCAAACTGGTTATCGAGCATGGCAATTCTCTGGGGTGACAACAAAGTGCTGCGATTTAACCGCAGCGCACTCAGCTCGGCAATCGTCGCTTCGCTTAGCCGTATATTTCCCAGTATCATCCTGCGCTTTAGTCGCACTACACTGCAAAAACTCAGGCACCTCGGAAGTATTCATCATGGGCATAGCCAATTATTTCGATAGCGACCCTAACTTCACCGCCGTACAAGAAACGGAATTGGTGCGCTTAACCAAGGCGCTGCGCCAACTCATCGATCACACCGTGAAGCTCAACGCACCGCTGGAAACGCTTTCACAACTGGCGGATACCGCAGAATCCATGGCGGCGACCATGCAACCCTACAGCGGTGTGCGCCCCATTGCTGCGCACAACAAACATTTTCGCCCCGACGATGTGAATTGGTCCGGCCCTTACAGCCCCGTCGCTGGGCGCTGCAACCCGCTGTCACCGCCCATCCAGATGGTGCTGCGCGAAGAAAAAGCCATCGGCACCGTAACCTTTGGTGATGCCTACGAAGGCCCGCCGAATTGCGTACACGGCGGCATGGTGGCGCTGACGTGGGATCACGTCATGGCATTAGCGAATATGCTCATCAACGCACGCGGCCCCACCGCTTGGCTGCACGTCGATTACAAAAAACCCACACCACTGTACGCACCACTGCGTTTTGAAGCGTGGATAGACAAAGTTGAAGGCAAGAAAATTTTTATCAAAGGCGCGTGTTACGCCAATAACGAAATCGTCACCGAAGCCAGCGGTTTGTTTATCAACACCGTAATTAAAAATATTGGCGTGGAAGAAGAAATGCTGCGTCAAGATATGCTACGCGGCACAGGAGAAAACTCCGATGACCGACACCCGTTACACCCCTCTCGGTTCACTGCTGATTGACATTGAATGCGCATTGCGACGCGGTGATTTTTGGCAAACGGAAACACCACCCGCTAGCGCATTGGCCAGCACCGAGCCGTTTGCAGTAGACACACTCGACTTTCACCAATGGCTGCAATTTGTTTTTTTGCCGCGCATGCGCGAATTGATAAACGCGCGCCAAATGTTACCTGAGCAGTGCAACATCACTGCGATGGCGGAAGTGGTGTGGGCAGATGAGACACGCGCCCTTGCCGTAATCAATGCACTGCGCCAGTTTGATGAAACCATCAATAATTCTTCTGCAAGATAAACACTTGCCACAGGATTTTTATGCTACGCCTCACAGAAATTCGCTTGCCTTTAGATCACACACCGGAAGCACTGCGCGCAGCCATCGTGGAAAAACTTGGTATTGCGGATGCCAACCTACTCGATTTTTCTATTTTCAAACGCAGCTACGATGCGCGCAGCAAACGCAACATCCAACTGATTTATATTGTCGATGCACAAGTCAAAAACAGTAATGCATTACTGCAACAACACCGAAATCATCCACATATCAAAGCCGCGCCCGACATGGCTTATCGCTCGGTTGCACAAGCACCGTCTACACTAAAACATCGCCCTGTAGTCATCGGCATGGGACCTTGCGGCATTTTTGCGGGCTTGCTATTGGCACAAATGGGCTTTCGCCCGATTATTTTAGAACGCGGCAAAGCCGTGCGCGAACGCACGCAAGACACTTGGAAGCTGTGGCGACAACACGAATTAAACCCGGAATCCAATGTGCAATTTGGCGAAGGCGGCGCCGGCACATTTTCTGACGGCAAGCTGTACAGCCAAATCAAAGACCCGCACTTTCACGGCAGAAAAGTCTTGGAAGAATTTGTGAAAGCGGGCGCACCGGAAGAAATTTTATTCATCAACAAACCGCACATCGGCACCTTCAAATTGGTAAGCATGGTGGAAAACATGCGCGCCACCATTGCAGCACTCGGCGGCGAAATTCGTTTTTCGCAGCGCGTGACCGATATAAACATTGTTGATGGCGCTGTTTGCGGCGTGCAACTCGCCAGTGGTGAAACCATTGAAACCGATCGCGTCGTGCTCGCTATCGGCCACAGCGCGCGCGACACCTTCGAAATGCTGCATCAACGCGGTGTGCATATTGAAGCCAAACCGTTTTCCATCGGCTTTCGTATTGAACATCCACAATCGTTAATTGACAGCTGTCGCTTTGGCGATTTTGCCAATCACCCGCTGCTGGGCGCCGCCGATTACAAACTGGTGCATCACGCCAGCAATGGTCGCAGTGTTTACAGTTTTTGCATGTGTCCAGGCGGCACAGTTGTCGCGGCGGCTTCGGAACCGGAGCGTGTGGTGACCAATGGCATGAGCCAATATTCGCGCAATGAACGCAACGCCAATGCGGGCATTGTGGTGGATGTCACACCTGCGGATTTTCCTGATACGCACCCGCTAGCGGGCATTGCTTTTCAGCGGCGGTGGGAATCGCGCGCTTATGAATTGGGCGGCAAAAATTATTCCGCACCCGCACAGCGCGTGGGTGACTTTCTGGCAGGCAAAGCCTCTGCAGGCGCAGGCAGCGTCATTCCTTCATATCGCCCCAGCGTGCAATGGACAGATTTATCCAGCGCACTGCCCGATTACGCCATCAGCGCCATTCGCGAAGCGCTGCCCGCCTTCGACAAAAACATCAAAGGCTTTGCCTTGGCCGATGCCGTGCTCACCGGCGTGGAAACGCGCACTTCCTCGCCCGTGCGCATCACACGCGACCCTACAAGTTTGCAGAGTCTGAATGCCAAAGGTCTATTTCCTGCGGGCGAAGGCGCAGGCTACGCGGGCGGCATACTCTCCGCCGGCGTGGACGGCATACGCATTGCCGAAGCGGTGGCGCTGAGTTTGCTATAAGAAATATACACTTTGTATCTTTTGCGCAGACTGCCTAGAATCACCTCATACCCTTTGCCGCAACGATTCAGAGAACTGTCTTGAATACTCACCAAAATATTGAAACTTTTTTAGCGTACGTTCATCAACGCGACCCACATCAGCCGGAGTTTCATCAAGCGGTAGAAGAAGTGGTGCGCACGCTGTGGCCTTTTCTTGCGCAAAATCCGCACTACCTCGCCGCTGGTGTTTTAGAGCGCATGGTGGAGCCGGAGCGCGTGATTATGTTTCGCGTGCCGTGGATGGACGATCACGGAAAACTGCACGTCAATCGCGGCTATCGCGTGCAAATGAATTCAGCGATTGGTCCTTACAAAGGCGGGCTGCGTTTTCATCCGTCTGTTAATTTAAGTGTGCTGAAATTTTTAGCTTTTGAACAAGTGTTAAAAAACTCCCTGACAACACTGCCGATGGGCGGCGGCAAAGGAGGCTCTGACTTTGATCCCAAAGGTCGTTCAGCTCAGGAAGTGATGCGTTTTTGTCAAAGTTTTATGACGGAATTGTATCGACACATCGGCAGCAATCTCGATGTGCCTGCGGGTGATTTGGGTGTCGGCGCGCGCGAAGTGGGTTATCTGTTCGGTCAATACAAACGTTTAGCCAATGAGTTCAGCGCTGTTTTCACCGGCAAAGGCGAAAGCTACGGCGGCTCGATGATGCGTCCAGAAGCCACGGGTTATGGCGCGGTGTATTTCGCACAAGAAATGCTCAAACGCCACCATGACAGTTTTCGCGGCAAGCGTGTAGCTATTTCCGGCTCAGGCAATGTGGCGCAATTTGCTGCTGAAAAAGTGATGGAACTGGATGGCGTAGTTGTCTCGCTCTCCGACTCTAACGGCACAGTGTATTTCCCCAACGGACTCACCACAGAACAACATCAAACCGTACGGCAAGTGAAAGAAATTCAGCGCGGGCGCATCAGCGAAATTGCCGCGCAATTTGGTTTGCCCTATCTCGACAACCAACGCCCTTGGAGCATTCCCTGCGATATAGCCCTGCCCTGCGCCACACAAAATGAATTGAACGTCGAAGATGCGCGCACGCTCATCAAAAATGGCTGTATCTGTGTTGCAGAAGGCGCCAATATGCCCTCAAATTTAGATGCGATTGAAGTCTTTTTGCGTGCAGGCATACTCTACGCACCCGGTAAAGCCGCCAACGCTGGTGGCGTTGCTGTTTCTGGTTTGGAGATGTCTCAAAATGCGATGCGCTTGCACTGGACAGCTGCAGAAGTGGATGAAAAATTGCATCAAATTATGCAGAGTATTCACGCGTCCTGCGTACGCTTTGGCGAAGAAAGTGATGGACACATCAATTATGTGAAAGGCGCGAACATCGCTGGCTTTGTAAAAGTAGCTGACGCCATGATCGCGCAAGGCGTGGTGTAGCTGCAGCTACACCACTCACCCAGTGCTATTTTTTGATCATTGCATCCAAAATTTTATTCACTTTGTCACCGTAAGGTGGCTTCATACCCATCAATTGCATCATATTGATTTTAGACTGCGTGTACACAGAGCGCGCATGGCTAAAGGTTTTGAAGCCTTCAATAGCGTGATAGTTACCCATGCCACTGGCGCCGATGCCACCAAATGGCATGTCTTCGCAACTGACGTGCTGGATAACATCGTTTACTGTCACACCGCCAGAAATCGTGCGCGACAACACGCGCTCTTTTTCTCGTGCGTCATCGGAAAACAAATATAGCGCCAACGGCCTTGGATGTGCGTTGATGTACTCAATCGCATCATCAATATGCTGATAGCTTCGCATCGGCAACAGAGGCCCAAAAATCTCCTCCTGCATGACTTTCATCGATTCTTTCGGCTCGACAATAAGCGTTGGAGGAATTTTATGTACGCCATCTTTCTGCATGGCAAAACTTTCATTTGCGGGATTGACCACGCGCACCTCGCCTTCCTGCGCTTTGGCATCGTCAATATAACTTTGCAATCTCGCGTAGTGGCGCGCGTTGATAACCGAGGTGTAATCAGCGTTGTCGCGTATCGTAGGAAATAATTCGGCGAATGCTTTTTCCAATTCCGCAATCAGCTCGTTCATAGCTAAGTGATGCACCAAAATATAATCCGGTGAGAGACACACTTGACCCATGTTCAGCGCCTTGCCAATTGCAATGGCTTTCGCGGCTTTTTTCAAATCGGCATCGCGCCCTACCACCACAGGCGATTTACCGCCCAACTCCAAGGTCACCGGCACCAAATTATCTGCCGCTGCATGCAAAATATGTTTACCGACACTCGAAGCCCCAGTAAACAGCAGATGATCGAAAGGCAGCGCAGAAAAAGCAGCGCCGACATCTTGCTCACCCGTTACTGCCACCAATTCTTCTGGATCAAAATACTGTGCAATCAATTCTTGCAAAAGTGCTGAGGTGTGCGGTGTAAACTCTGACATTTTCAACATACAGCGATTGCCTGCTGCAAAAATAGCACCCAGCGGACTCATCGGCACCCACACCGGAAAATTCCATGTGGCAATCGCACCCACCACACCTTTGGGTTGATAGTGAATCGCCGCTTTCGCACCGAGCAAATTTAATGGCGGATCGACGCGGCGCTTTTCTGGTTTCATCCAACGCTTCACATTTTTTTTCGCGTACTTGAGTGAATTCAGCGCACCAAAAATATCGGCCATGCGCGCTTGATGCAATGAACGCTGACCAAAGTCTGCCGAAGTGGCTTCGCACAATGTCTGTTGATTTTCTACCAACAAAGCAATCACACGATCAATACGACTCACGCGACTTTCCAGCGACACCACGGCCTCGCGCTCGAAAGCGCGACGTTGACGATCCAACAAAATGGGCAGTTGCTCTAACGGGGTATTGGCCATGCTTTCTCTCCGGTTTTCACTGTATGTAATTACATGATGCCCGCGATAAATGCACACAACAATCAGTAAAAAGGCTTGTCTATTATTGCCACATTTTTTCTTCAAGCGTAGGCTGAACTGGCGTGATATCTCAAGGAAGTGCATCCCGTGCCTACACTCGATGAGTCTGTTACATGACCTCAGATGCCAGCCATCCTCTGAGGGTTTTACTAGCCGAGAGCAATGCCCTCGACCGTGCCATTTTGGCGCGCGCACTGCGCCAACAAAACCACAGCACCTATATCACTGAAGCTACAAGTTTAATGGCTGCTTACGCCGCGCTCAGCACACACTGCTTTGATGTCGTTCTGATCGGACACCAATGGCACGATGGCGACGCAGGGCATCTTCTTTTACAAATCAATACCATCACGCAGGATAAACCTGCCGCA
The DNA here is from genome assembly GCA_046347205.1 of Pseudomonadales bacterium. GTDB lineage: Bacteria > Pseudomonadota > Gammaproteobacteria > Pseudomonadales > UBA7239 > UBA7239. Next base: position 8,456 of record JAXMGN010000002.1, on the reverse strand, counting down.
ATTGTCATCGGTCATGAAAACGACGACACGCTGGCCGAACACTACATCGAATCTGGCGCTCAAGCGTATTTGTTGCACGAAGAAATCCATCCTTGTTCGCTGTTCAGCACTATCGCGCAAGCCCGTCAGCATGCGCGTCAACTGGAAGCGCTGCGACAAGAAGCGGCTCTGCTGCGCTCACAGGCCGAACACGATGCGCTCACCGGCCTCTACAATCGCCGCGTTTTTGATCAAACACTTAACACCTGTTTGGCACAGGCCTGTCGCTATCGTCGCCAGTTTGCTCTGCTCATGCTCGATTTGGATCAGTTCAAACAAGTCAACGACACACTGGGGCACTGTGCGGGGGATGCCCTGTTGCAGCAAGTGGCAGGCAGGTTGTGCAATCTCATTCGCGACAGCGATACCGCCTGCCGTATTGGCGGCGATGAATTTGCCATTCTGTTACCCGAAATTATCACGCCGCGACAGCCTGCTGTTTTAGCCGAACGCCTTGCGGAATCGCTACGCGAACCCGTACAAACAGGCAATGGCAATGTGATGGTGACGGCCAGCATCGGTGTAGCCATCTACCCTGATAACGGCACCACCACCGAAACACTGATGCACAACGCCGATCTCGCCATGTATCGCAACAAAAGTCGTGACACGTTTTCCTCCTCGCAAACTTGTGCCGCCAGCGATTTACAGGATTACAACACCACACACTAAAGCGCAGGCGCATTGCCTCCCCCTAGCCGGTCACCTATCATGACCGCCCTTGCGATTCCCGCCTTTTCTTGCGCATTTTCAATGGAGATTTTGCGTCCATGAGCACGCCACAACACCATCGTCTGATCATCCTCGGTTCAGGTCCTGCCGGCTACACCGCCGCCATTTACGCCGCCCGCGCCAATTTGAAACCGGTACTGATTACCGGCATGCAACAAGGCGGGCAGCTCACCACCACCACCGAAGTGGACAACTGGCCCGGCGATGTTCACGGCCTGCAAGGTCCAGACTTGATGGTGCGCATGCAGCAACACGCCGAACGCTTTGCCACTGAAATCGTTTTTGACCACATCCACCAGTGCAATTTGCAGCAGCGCCCCTTCACGCTCATCGGCAACAACACTTACACCTGCGATGCGCTGATTATTGCCACCGGCGCATCGGCACAGTATTTGGGACTGCCTTCGGAGCAGGCTTTCATGGGGCAAGGCGTTTCTGCCTGCGCCACTTGTGACGGATTTTTTTATCGTGACCAAAAAGTTGCCGTGATCGGCGGCGGCAACACCGCCGTGGAAGAGGCACTGTACCTCTCGAATATCGCTAGTCACGTCACACTCATTCACCGCCGCGATTCACTAAAAGCAGAAAAAATCCTGCAACAGCATTTGTTAGATAAAGCCGCCAACGGCAACATTACCGTGCTGTGGAATCACACATTGGATGAAGTGCTGGGTGACAAAAGCGGCGTGAACGGCGTGCGCGTCAAAAACACACAAGATGGCAGCACACAACAGTTGAACCTCAGCGGCGTGTTTATCGCTATCGGGCACAAACCCAACACCGATATTTTTGTCGACCAACTCGCCATGCACGACGGCTATTTAAAAATTCACGGTGGCGCCAATGGCAATGCCACACAAACCAGCATTGAAGGTGTTTTTGCCGCAGGTGATGTGGCCGATCACGTCTACCGCCAAGCCATCACCTCCGCCGGCTCTGGCTGTATGGCCGCGCTGGATGCAGAAAAATATTTGGATATGTTGTCGAAATAAAACAGCAATTGGATTACAGCGCACCGAGATCAAAGGTCTCGCCTGCGCTGTCAATCACCAAATACAACTGCCCATCGCGTAACACTTCGCGCGCCAATTCAACCATTTCATAAAACACAGGGCGATGAATGCGCGCCTCCATACCATGCCGCACATGGATATAGGGACGCGGCTCATTGGTAACTGCGTCAGTTTGCACTCGCAAAGGATGTTCAGCATCCAAGCGAATCCAATCATCTGTCAGCGTTCGAAACAATAAGGCACTCGCCCCACCAGCAACACAATCACGCTGCATTTCTACGACGATAAAAGGCACATCCTCCACTTGAATGCGCATTTTCTCTACCGGCGACACCAAGAAATATTCATCGCCTTCTTTACGCAAAATTGACGACAATAGTTTTACCAACGCATCACGACGAAAAATACGTCCTTCGTGGTACCAACTGCCATTGCGCGCAATGCGAATATCAATATCTCCACAAAAAGCCGGATGCCACGACTGAACCGGCGGCAGTTTCTGTTCCGCTAATTTTCCTGCAAAAGAAAGAAACCCATTAACACCAGACATCGCCAGGTTCGCCAAATTTACTGCAACTTCCTATATACATGTCGCATTGGCACCGCTCTGGAATGCTCAAAAAATGCTGCTGTAAACGGAGAAAATGGAAGTTGTTCTTTATTAAAGAGATCAAGACCAGCCTTACTATCCCAATGCTCAATCCAGGCTATCTGCTCAGGAACACAACAAATAACATCCACATCAATACAGGAAGCAACTTGTTTTAGCTCTTCCTTCCAATCGGCCAGCAATTTTTTTGCCGACTCAAAGTGAGTATTGACAGGCTCAAACCTTGTCAAGACAAAAACTGGACGACTATGTGCTTTGTTTTGCGACTCCAAGCTATCTGACTGCTTTTCCACTGCATTCTCCTTCGTCAATATCAAAAAAATCACACCGCACTATATCAGCTTAACCATAGTGCATCTTCATTTTCCAAGCACTGCTGTAAATGCACCATTCTTTCTGGACCAGCCGAGCGGACCATCTCTTCCCCGTAGCAAGACTTGATTCCCAGCTTGCTCGCTTCCGAAATTTTCTGACGAAAAAGCGGAATGTCTTCTTCTTTGATTTTTTCCGCAGCGCAAACAGTAAACATTCTGCGCCTCCTATCACTGCCAAAGCATGTAGCGTGCTTCACTCTAAAATCAAACGCCAAGACATCGCCAGGCTCGGTTGAAATTACCTGAGCCGGAACCTCATGATCCTGCAGACCAAGGTCATCAACTAGGCTATCGCCATTTTTCAGAAATGACTGCAATTTATTAGAAAACCTATCCCCAAAATGCTGACTGCCTGGCAAAACACGAAAGCACCCACTATCCGCAGATAGCGACTCTAGGTAAAACGCCAGCTTAACATTGCGATATTTCAGCAAGGCCCCATAAGTATCCGAATGCCAGCAGGTGCTACACTCAAAAATATTGGCATCACTGCCACGGTAAATAAAATCCTCTCCAAGCAACCCTTTATAAATAGCCAAAATCCTTTCGTCATCCAACAGCGAGCTAAGATATTCATCTCGATCGATAAACTGTGCCATAAACGATCGATATTCATTCCCATGCGCACGATGATTCCAATCAACCAAGTCGGAAGAATATTTAAGAATCGTCCTGTCAAACGCAGACGATATTTCTCCAATTTCTTTGGAAAATAATCCCTTAAAAACCAGATACCCAAACGTGTCAAAAAATTTTTTTTGTGCTTCACTTAGATGAAACATGGAAATAACCTTTTTACCTTTGTACAACAATTAATGAGGATGTCTGTATTGGCCTTTCAGCACCAAAACTCTTCCAATCAATGTCTTCGTACAGATCAGGGTATTGTTTTTGATCTTTTTTCATAATAGCAATCCTATTGGCAATACGCGACTGTTTTGCCTCGCCATGTTCAACCTCAAACATAGCCTCGCGAATAACATTAACCGGATCATAATTACATTTCAGACAAGCAGAGTTTCCATCAATGATGCTCTGCATTTTTATTGCATCCATTTCAGCAACACTAAAATCAAACACGGATCCAAGTGGCGTTATTTTCTCGTAATCACTGCAACAAATGTAATACTGCCCGCTCCAGCCGATAAATGGAAAAATAAACGCCAGGCTACACAATGTTGATACACCTTTAGCCGCCATCAAGGCTTCTGCTTCAGCGCGGTATTTCTCGCTGCGTAAAAAATAGTGGCCCGTTTCACAGGCGCCGCCGCGGGTGATTTGACGGAATGCGTAAACCCCCGTCACGCCCAACGACTCCCAGTGCGCGCGCATGGCAGGAATTTTTTCGCGATTGATGTCGTGCTCCACCATGCTGATCCACACCTCGCTGCGCTGCGCTGGCGCGCGCTCGGCATTGAGCGCCATAAACGCAGCCACATGCTCGCGCATGGTGGCGTAATCCAAGTTGTAGACTTCTTCGTAATCTTCGTCGAGATCGCTAATGCTAAACGTGATGCGCGAAATGCCCGCATCCAGCAATAGTTGCGATTTTTCAGGTGTGAGCAATGCGGCGTTGGTCGTCATCGCAAACGGCACTTTTTGTTCTGCCAAATAACGAATGCACTGATCAAAACGTGGATGAATCAGTGATTCGCCTTGACCGGTCAACATCACCGTCAGCCCTTCTTCTTGCGCACGCACCACCGCTTGCTGAAAAACCACATCGCTCATAAAACCCTGCTCTGGCGTTTTATCGCGCGGACAAAAGTGACACAGCGCATTGCAGCGATTGGTCAGCTCCACATCCAGTGCTAGTCGTTTGATTTTCATTGCCAAGGTACCGAAAGGCTCGACTCCAGCCTAGCACAAGCTCAAGCCAATGGGCGAATGCCTACCGCCGCCCGCACGCGCTGCATAAAGGGCTGTGCGATAGTGCGTGCTTTTGCGGCACCTTTCTGCAGCTCCGCTTCAATCTGCGCGGGGTTCGCCAAAAGTTGCTCGTAGTGCTCGCGCGCCTCAGAAAGCTCACTGTCGATCAACATGCACAGACGTTTTTTGGCTTCGCCCCAAGCGATGCCTGCCTCAAACTCACGGCGCATCTCAGCTGTTTGCGCTGGCGTAGCAAAGGCGCGCCACACTTGAAACACCGTTGAAGTATCAGGGTCTTTCGGCTGCCCCGGCTCCAGCAAATTGGTAATGATTTTATTGATACTTTTTTGCAGTTGTTTGGGCGGTAAAAACAGAGGAATGGTGTTGCCATAACTCTTGCTCATTTTGCGACCATCCAAGCCCTGCAATACTGCCACATGCTCTTCCACCACGGCTTCTGGCAGCACAAACAGTTCGCCAAAATGGTGATTGAAACGCTGGGCAATATCGCGTGCCATTTCCACGTGCTGAATTTGATCTTTTCCCACCGGCACATGGGTGGCACCGAACATCAAAATATCTGCCGCCATCAGCACAGGATAACTGAACAGCCCCATGGTGACGCCTTTGTCAGGGTCAAGATCCCCTGCGTCCTCATTTGCCTGCACCGCCGCTTTATAAGCATGAGCGCGATTCATCAAACCTTTCGCCGTCATGCACGACAGCAACCACGCCAGTTCTGTAATTTCTGGCACATCCGATTGGCGATAAAAAACCACGTTGTCGGTATTCAGACCCAAGGCCAACCAAGTGGCAGCAATTTCCAGCGTGGAACGATGCACATGCTCAGGCTCGTGGCACTTAATAAACGCGTGGTAATCTGCTAAAAAATAAAACGCACGATTGCCAGATTGCTGACTGGCGCGAATAGCGGGACGAATAGCCCCCACATAATTGCCTAAGTGCGGTGTGCCGGTAGTCGTGATGCCTGTTAAAACCGTTTTCATAAAAATGGATTACCAATTAAAAGTTTGTCCAACAATTTTTTCTGATACTTGCCACAGTGTTTCCGCTGCAGCAGGATCAACTGCCCACGCATAATAGCCATGCTCGGCCACGCCCACAGGCACTTCTTCAGCGATAGCGCAATCTTCCAAGTACAAACCGCCTTTACCTTCCAATTCAGGAGACACTGCTGCCCATACAGAAGTGGCTGCGCCCTGCGGAATGGTTTTTAGAGTCAACTTACCGCGACTGGTACCGCCGGATTCTTTTTTCTCACCACCTAGAGATTCGCTGTTCATAAGTGCTTTGATGTCATCCATCGTTAAATGACGCCCCAAATCGGTAGCAATTACACCGGGATGCACAGCAAAAACACTCACACCTTTATCGCCCAAACGCTTTTGCAATGCCACGGTAAATAATGCATTGGCTGTTTTAGCTTGACCGTAAGCACCCCATTTGTTGTATTCACGTGACTGCCAGTGAATATCATCAAAATTGATTGCACTGTGTTTGTGTCCGCCTGAACTTAAATTCACCACACGCGCTTTTTCTGCTTTCAACAACAACGGCAACAATAAATTCGTTAATAAAAAATGGCCGATATGATTGGTGCCAAATTGTGATTCACAGCCGGCAGCGGTGCGCGCAAATGGCACAGCCATGATGCCGGCATTATTGATTAACAAATCCAATTTTTGCGTCAACTGCACCACACGTTCAGCACAAGCGCGAATGCTATCGAAATCTGTCAGCTCTAGGGGCACTGCATGCAGCGCGGCTTGCGGGAAATCGGCGTGTACCGCAGTAAATGCATCATCCAATTTTTGTCCAGGGCGAGCAGCCATAATCACGCATGCGCCAGCACCCAGCAGCGTGCGCACCGTTTCCAGCCCCAAACCGCTGCTGGCACCGGTCACCAAAGCGGTTTTTCCACACAGGTCAATACCCGCAATCACATCAGCAGTAGTTTTTTCTGCACCAGAAAGCGTTGTCATAGAAAGCAGCCTTGCGCGATAGAAAGTCGCAAGACTGTAGAGAAGATGGGCGTTGAGAGCAAGACCAGTTTACGATTACGGAGTCGCTACCTGCCGCACCCAGTCTTCAACAAAGGCCCGTTGCACCAGCCCCATTTTTACCTCACGCTGATGCGCGCGATTATAAAAATAGGTACGCGGTACTTCGCCGTACCAACGCCGATCTATTTCAAAGCGCAAACGCTCTGGCATAGCATCGGCAAACACCCACTGCTCAGCATTGCTCAAACCATACCCAGCAAGTCGCTTGGCAATTTCTGGCGCCTCTTCTGGCGTATCCGCAGCCACCACAACCAACGCTAAAGCAGGATTTTTATTCTGGATTTCACCCAACATTTGCAGCTCTTTTGGGCAATACGCGCAAGTCAGCGACCAAAACAACAAAATAAACGGCCGCTCCTTATGTTGTTTTTCTATTTGCGCCATACTACCCACAACAAAAGGTCGCACATCGGCCATCGCAGCGCCACACAACAGTAATGCCAATGCCAGAAAATAACGCATTATGGTTTTCGCTCGGCACTGTCGAGATTAAAAACACGCAAGCCACTTTCTTGACTATTCCAAACCAGTAAAGGCTTTTGTGTGTTTACCACAAACATCGGAATATCTGTTTTTCCACTCGCCGATGCCAGCGCACGCGGCGATGACCAACGCTCGGCGCGTGGATCATCCGATTGCATAGTCATTAACTTATATTGATTGCCATCAAACTCGCGCCAAGCAATAAATACCGTTTTATTTGATACCAACACCGTTGGATAACTCGCTTGCGCATCTGTATTGCCAAAAGGATGCACCAATGTTCTGTGCTCATCGTCTATGCGGCGATAAAACAATCCAGGATTTTTAGGGCTGCCTGTAAACCACACCAAATGCAAACTGCCTTTTTCGTCGGTGGCAATATCACCACCGTGATGTGGGCAAGCATTGATCTGCCAGTTATCTTCACTCGCCCGCACTACTGATGGATAAGCACTAATCGTTGCAAAAGCAAAATCGCGCACTCCGCCATCAAAAAGCTGCCGCCAAAAAACAATCGGTACTCCATTGTGGTTTGTTGTGATTGCAATGCGACAACACTCACAGCTGTGGTCTGTCAGTTTTTTATTCTCCGAGAAGCTCGCACCACCATCTTGAGAAATCACATAGTAAATCGAGCTCCCTATGTATTCTTTGCCAGACTTTTTTGCCTCCGCTTTACTGCGACCGTCCAGCCACGCCAAAACAATATCCCCACCTCCGCCCATCGTGAGCGCGGCAAAGCTATGCCCTACTTCATCATTTACATCATTGATAGTGACAGGTGTAGAAAATGTTTTTCCGCTATTTATTGAACGCGAAAACCGAATATTGCCAGCAAAGGTTTTCTCCAATGCCTGAGACCAAGCTACAACCACAACACCTTTTCTCACCGCAATCTGCGGCCTATTTTGTCCTTCTGCCAAAATGGATTCCGGCACGGCGTTGACAGCGACAGCATCCGAAAACCGTTTCCCATCATCCTCTGAATGACTCACCCAAATGCGCCCATCTTTCATTTGTGCGAGCCATAGCACACCGCTTTCATCGGCCGCCACACTCACGGCCATACCCACGGGCTTGGAACGCATGTCTGCCCACATTTTGCTCATGTCATGCCCACCATGACCGGCTTCAGCCTGCACAGGTGCAGACATCACGACTGCAAAAAACAAAACCCCATAAGCATATATTTTTTTAAACATCGCGTTACATCCGAAAATCCACTCCCACAAAAACAGATCGCCCATCTCCG